>NZ_FOKK01000003.1 GCF_900112005.1 Algoriphagus aquimarinus
ACAGAAAGCTATGATCCATACCAAAATGCGGTGGCAGAAAGAGTCAACGGAATACTGAAACATGAATTTATTCTGGGGATCATAATCCATGATTTAGAACTGATGGACAAACTGATAAAAGAGTCTATTTATATTTACAATAATGAAAGACCACATTGGAGTTGTCGGATGGAAACACCAACCAAAATGCACCTGCAAGACAGCATAAAGATTAGAACCTACAAAAAGAAAAATAGCACCGTGTCGAAACCCGATGCTATCTAAATTATCCTTTAAAACTGTAACGCCTATTCAGGACTAGTCATTGACAAGGGATACCTAGGAAACTTGTATTTTAGACATCTATTCTTTTTATGAAAAGTCAATGACAATCATCGTTCTATCCAGCCTACTTATTATTGGCCTTGTTCTTTTACTCGCCGAGGTTCTATTTGTCCCTGGAACTACTGTAGTAGGAGTCTTTGGCCTTGCGGTGAGTTTGGCAGGCGTAGTCTATGCATTTTTGAGCTTTGACGCTGAAGTTGCTTGGTGGATTACATCTATTGCAGTTATTCTGAATCTTGTAGCAATAGTCTATGGTTTTAAATCGGGTCTTTGGAATCGTTTCTCTCTTAAGTCTTCCATGCAGGGTGGAGCTTTTGATGGACGTACTGATGCATTGCAAATAGGGATGCCAGGCAAAACTATTTCAGACCTAAAACCAATTGGAAAAGCTAGCTTTGGTGATGTAGTATATGAGGTGAAATCAGAAAATGGTTTTATTGCTGTGGAAACTGACGTCACTATTATCAAAATCGAAAACAATAAAATTTTAGTAAAATAATATGGAGAATTTAGATCCGAACAGTTCAATGTTCATCCTAGTGGCTGCGGTCGCAGGAATCGTCCTACTTTTCATCTTCTTGTACTTTGTTCCGGTCAACCTCTGGATCACGGCTCAATTTTCCAATGTGAAAGTTGGGATAGGAGAGCTCATCGGGATGAGAATTAGAAAAGTGCCACCAAGTATTATTGTTAATTCATTGATCACCGCTACAAAGGCTGGGGTAGAATTGACTACAAATGATTTGGAAACTCACTACATGGCTGGAGGTAACATTCCTAATGTGATCAGAGCGCTTATTTCTGCTGATAAAGCGAATATTAATCTGACCTTCAAACAAGCTACCGCGATTGATTTGGCTGGTAGAGATGTATTTGAAGCAGTACAGATTTCTGTAAATCCAAAAGTGATCAATACTCCTAATGTCGCTGCAGTGGCTGCGGATGGTATTCAGTTGATCGCTAAAGCTAGAGTAACTGTGCGAGCCAATATTGCTCAGTTGGTTGGTGGTGCTGGTGAAGAAACTATTCTTGCTAGAGTAGGTGAGGGCATCGTTACTTCCATCGGTTCGGCAGCTACTCATAAGAGTGTACTTGAAAACCCTGATAAAATCTCGAAGCTGGTTCTTCAAAGAGGTTTGGATGCTGGAACAGCATTTGAAATCTTATCTATTGATATCGCTGACATTGATGTGGGAACTAACATTGGTGCGAAACTACAAATCGATCAGGCTTCTGCAGATTTGAAAGTAGCTGAAGCAAGAGCTGAAGAAAGACGTGCAATGGCTGTCGCTCTTGAGCAGGAGATGAAAGCTAGAAATGTGGAAATGAGAGCTAAGGTTATTGAAGCTGAAGCAGAAATTCCAAAGGCTATTGCAGAAGCATTCAGAACAGGTAAGCTTGGTGTGATGGATTACTATAGAATGGAAAACATCCAATCCGATACTTCCATGCGAGAATCAATTGCTAATTCCGATTCAGACTCGAACGACTCGTCAAAGGGTAAAAACGAGAAAAAATAGAAAAAGGGGCTTAGGCCCCTTTTTTGTTTTTCTTTCCGGGTTCTTCACTGAGTTGAATCACCGTAGGTACATATTTATTTTTTGTAAAAATCTGCTCATTTGCCCAATCGACAAGGATTTTTTCGTAAGCCAAAGGAAGGATTACTTCTCCAGCTTCGTTGATTACGCCTGTAAGGCCATCCTTTTGTACGATCACAAAATTCTTTCTTTCTCTTCTTAGCTTTTCGAATTCTGCAGGAATAACTTCATTTGCCTCACTGTCGAGTAGTCCTGATTTACCTGACTTTTCTACCATGAAATATCCATCGGTGGTCCGGTAGATATTATCAAAGCCTTCGGTATTAAGAGCTGCTCCGAAGGTGTTTAAAAGGAAATATTTGCCATTCGCTTTCGCGATGGCTAAACCCTTCTGAAATGGCTTTATTTCCTCCCATGATGCATCAGAAACTAGCTCACCGGATGAGCGAATTAATCCCCAATTCTGAGTTGTTCTGTAAGCGGCCATTTTCTCTGAAAATAAGGTTGTCTCTGCATACTGAGGTTTGATCACCCAGGCTCCAGATGCATTTACAAAACCAAAAGCACCTTTCGATTTAGCAGGAAAAAGCCCTTCATTACCGAATTTTATTTCATCTACCTCAAGCATAGGTTTTACTAACCATCCTTTTTTGCCTAATAAGCCAATTCTCGCATCCCGAAAATGAACATTGTACAAGTCTTGGCCGATTTTGTTGACAGCCGTCATACCCACGTCATCAAGCAAAATACCATCGTCTTCCATCACGCGGCGAAGTTTGCCGTGGATGTATTCTAGCATGATATCATTCTCGAAAGTAATCTTGTGAAAAGAATTGTAGCGGATATTTGATTTGATATCATTACCCTCAATCAACAAATACTGATCTTGGTTGAATCCGTAGTAAAAATTGCCATGTGTGTGTTGCATCGTCTCGATAATGGGATCCATCACATAGTTGCCTTCTCTATTAATCAAGCCGAAACCTGATGCTTCCTTTGCTAAAACAAACTCACCATTGTTATCGGAAAGGAGCTCGAAAGTTTTGTCCGGATTTGGAGATAAAGGCATAGAATACTCGGTGCCTTTACGGATGATTATTAAACCAGTATTTGTGATTTTTGCTTCATCCAATTCACCCAAGTAGGTCGTTTTATTAAATCCTCTTTGGAACAGCCAGTATTCATTGCCTTTGCTTGCCAAAAGCATATTGAAATAGGTGTCGATTTTGTCATATTCTAAAGGCAATACCTGCTGTCCATATTCGTGAAACGCGCCTATTCCCTTTGGGCCTTTCACAATTATCCAAGGCTCTAGGTATTGATAAATTTCCGTACCCACTAGAGAAACCGCAGGTCTCAAATCACTTGACAATAATGAGAGTTCGTTTCCAGCCTTACCAATTCTCACGGTCTCACTTAGGAGATCAATCTCGTCGTAAATCAATCGTGACTGAAGTTGGATCTTAGTGTCATAAACTTCCCAAGATTGAGCTTGAGTAGTCTTAGTGATTAAGAATGTGAGAATGAGACTTACGAGTAGCGTAAAATTTTTATTCATTTAACTATTGGTTATGCGGGATGGTCTTAAAGGTAAAATGACCAAAGGTTTGATTCAATCCTTTGGTCATTTTTATTAGAGTTTGTAGTGCTTACTACTCTGTTTTTACTTTTTCCAGATCAAACAAGTCCGAAATGATTTGGATCATTTCCTCTGCTTGATCACGTTGGCAAGCTGCTCGAAGTTGTACCACTGGAACTTTGAGTATTTTTTGCATCATGCTCTTAGTGATTTTGTCGATCACCGCATATTCTTTTTTATCAGCATTTTTTGCAAATCGTGCCATTTCTTCCTGGCGGATTTGTTCCAAAGACTGCTTGAGTTTGTTTATAGTGGGGGAGGCAATCATTTCCTTTTTCCAATCGAAAAACTCTTTGATGCTTTCCTCTATTATTTCTTCCACCTTTGGGACAGACGCTAAACGCTTTTCTAATGTTTCAGAAGCTTTACTGCGAATGTTGTCTACGTTATAAAGAACGACACCAGGAACATCTTCAACTGAAGTTTCTATACTTCTAGGTACAGATAGATCAACAAGTAATTTATAGCTATTGATCTGGAATTTTTTCACCAATTCCTTCGTGATGAAAGGTTCAGAACGCTGAATAGAACAAACAATCACGTCTGCTTCTTCCATTGCTTCCAAGCAATTCTCAAACGGAACCACTTCAAAGCCCATTTCAGCAGCAATAGTGTCTGCTTTGCCTTGAGTTCTATTTGTGATTTTGACTTTTGCAGTAGGGAGGTGAACCATGTTCTTAGCTACATCCTCACCGATCTCGCCAACTCCTATCAGCAATATTCTAGGCTCGAATGTATTTGAAGTCAAGCTTTCAATCAATTCAATAGCTGCATAAGACAAGGAGGCTGCTCCATCTCTGAAGGCAGTTTCCTGCACGATTCGCTTATTGGTGAAAAAGACCGTGTGCATCAATCTATGTAAGAATGGCCCAGTCATATTCAAATCAGCAGACGCTTGATAAGCTCTTTTCACCTGGTTGGAGATTTGAATATCACCTACTACCTGAGCTTCCAATCCCATAGATACTCTGAACAAATGTCGGATTGCGGCTCTGTCATCATTGAAAATTTCAAAATACTCCAGATAATTAACGATATCCGTCAGTCCTTTTTCGAGACCAATCAACTTAATTATCTCCGTGCTAATGTCTTGATCGTGGCTGTAATATACCTCAGTTCTATTGCAGGTAGAAAGTATTAAGGCATCATTTAGGCTAAAAAAGTCTTTGATTTTCAGTAAGATACCATGTACAGCCTTCTCGTCCAGAGAAATAATTTCTCGGATTTGAACGGGGGCATTTTTATGTGATAAACTGAGTGCTCTAAATTTGACTTGCATCATGCTTAAGCTTGGACTGCAAATTTAACAGACAAAGACACGGGAAGTGCCATTTTGGGCAGGTATCTGTTAATTTGTAATCTTTCTAAATAACTATCTTCAATATTACTGCAATACTAGTGAGTATTGATTTCTGATTCTAATACTATTAACTTATGTCTTATAGATAGGGACTATCATTTTTTTTGAAATACTATGAGAGCTAGATTTTTTTATTGGCTGAAAATTTATCTGGGATTCTCCAGTAAAGAATCACGTGGATTTGTGTTGCTAATTCCTGTTTTGCTCCTTCTTATTACCTTCAAAGGTGTTTTGAAAGAAATCCGAAATGCAAAAGCTGAGAATTTTCATATTCAATACTTAGCAACAATAGACAGTCTTGAAGCTTCTGGGATTATTCTTGTGAATTCACCTTTTCCTGTGTTCAATCCTCAGGATACTATTGTAAAAAAGTCCAGCTCGAAGCAGCTCGAAAATCTCAACAGAATCCCCTTTTCTGAAGCAGATTTAGTCATATTACAAATAGTACCAGGGATTGGTCAAAGTACGGCAAGTAGGATCGTAAAGTTTAGAGAAAATCTTGGCGGGCTTCATCACAAAAGTCAGCTCACTGAAGTTTATGGATTGAAACCTGAGACTATAGATGCAATATGGGAATACTTCGATTTTTCTCCAGCCATTTTTAAAAAATTAAAAATCAATCAGATTGAAGCAGATGAATTGGCAAAGCATCCTTATATAACTTATGCGGAAGCAAAAGTTCTGATTGCCTATCGCAAGCAACATGGCTCATTTATGGCTCCAGATGATTTTATGAAAATCAGAATATTCAAACAGGAATGGATAGATAAAATTGCCCCTTACCTAGATTTTCAATAGGTGAAAGGAATCATTTTTACCAACTCCCCAATTTTCCCCATCTTTGACCTATGGATTCAAAGCTGGATCAAATCCAATTGCCTCAATTAAATCTTCCTCATTTCGAGCCCCAGCTTATGGAGAAGGAGGGGAAAATGTGGATATTTGATTCACTACGCAAAAAACAACTCGTATTGACACCCGAAGAATGGGTTCGTCAGCACTGGATCAACTTCCTGATCACTAAGCTTAAATTCCCAAAAGGGCTATTGGCATTGGAAAAAGGGTTAGTTTACAACAAACTGCTCAAACGCACTGATTTGGTAGTTTGGGACAAAAATGGGAATCCGTATTTACTTATTGAGTGCAAGGCTCCTAAAGTAAAATTGACTCAAAAGACGATAGAGCAAGCATGTATGTATCATAAGGAATTGAAAACTCCTTATTTGTTAATTAGCAATGGGTTACAGCATATTTGTCTAAGCTTTGACTCTGTTGCGGAGAAGTTTACTCAGGAGAAAAGTTTTCCCGAACCTCCTCTTTAAATCCAGTGTTGTAAATTTACATTTGTTAGCAACCTCAAAATAATTTGTTCGAGTATGTCTAAAACCTCTTCCATCCATCCTTGTGACCTTTGTACCAGTCGGAAATTTTCTATGTTTTCTGAACTTACAGAAGAGCAGGCATGCAATATTTCTGACAACAAGAACATGATTTCGCACCGAAAAGGGCAAATGCTTTATTATGAAGGAGCCAAGCCTCTTGGAGTTTTTTGTGTGAATTCTGGTGTTATAAAGGTGTTCAAAACTGCCTCAAATGGTAAGGAACAAATTATTCATTTGGAGTCAAAAGGTGGGTTATTGGGCTATACGGCCTTACTTGGTGAGGAGAATTACACTAATTCTGCAATGGTGATAGAGGATGCCAAAATCTGCTTTATTCCGAAAGAGTCATTTCTTAAAACCATAATTAGCAGTGGGCCATTTTTCAAAAAACTCACCAAAGCACTCAGTCATGAGATTGGAGTGATGGAAGAGAAGTTAGTAGATGCTTCGCAAAAGAGTATACGGGAGCGATTGGCGTATTTGCTTCTCCAACTTGCAAATTCTTATGGACTCGATGGTGCAGGTCATCAGCAGATTGACTTGGTACTAAGCAGGGAGGAGATTGCTAGCTTGATCGGAACTGCGACTGAATCTGTTATCCGATTGTTATCCGAATTCAAAAAAGATAAACTCATCGAACTGAAAGGCAAGAAAATCGTGATCTTGGATAAAGAAGGGCTAGTGAAGCTTTCAGATTTTTACGCCTAAGTTGAACATCGCAACTTGTATTTGGGTTAAAGCGATATGAAGTCTTACCTCTCTAAATACCTACTTGCGCTTTTACTAGTTCCTGTACTTTGCATTTTTTCTACTACTGTTAAGGCTCAATCAATTGCCTATAAAGTCTTACTCACCACGCTTTACGATTCTAAATTCCCTGTCTTAAAGCCCGCTCAAATAAGTGAGTTGAGTACTTATCAAGTGTTGGATACACGTGAAAAAGAGGAGTTTGAGGTTAGTCATCTCAAAGATGCCGCTTGGGTGGGATACGATACTTTTACTCTTCAAAATGTAGCTTCTCTGGATAAAAATAAACCCGTTCTCGTGTATTGTACGGTAGGAGCACGATCTCAGGAGATTGGTAAAAAACTAAAAGATGCGGGATTCAAGGAGGTTTATAATTTGTACGGTGGCTTGATTGAATGGGCAAACGAGGAAAAACCAATTTTTCATGGAGATTCTACTACGCAGAAAGTGCATACCTATTCAAAATCTTGGGGTATTTGGATGACTAAAGGAGAAAAAGTTTATTAAATCACTGTTTTTGGTCTTCTATCCGACCATTTCTCAATTCTCTACATCCTTATTTTGAATCGGATCGTAAATCATCCTAAACACATTCCCTATGAAAAATCTAAAAATCCATATTGCTCTTTTCTTCAGCATAATTCTTTTGAGCTGTCAAAGTTCAGTGCCTGGCATGGCTGAAACCACGCCGCCGAGTCACAAAACTTGGAATGAATTGCTCAAAGCAAATGTGAGTGCTGACGGAAAAGTGAATTACAAAGGTTTTATCAAAGAGAAGGCGAAGCTAGAAGCGTATGTGAAGAGCCTCAGTGAAAATGCCCCTGATCGTAAAACTTGGTCAAAGGACGAGCAACTTGCTTACTGGATTAATGCCTATAATGCCTTTACCGTAACATTGATCGTCAATAATTACCCTGTGGAAAGCATCAAGGATCTGGGGCCAAAATTGAAAATCCCGATGATTAAGGATGTGTGGCACTACAAATTTTTCAAAATAGGAGGTCAGGAGTCCAGTTTGGATGAGATCGAGCATTCGATTTTGCGAAAGGAATTTGAAGAACCTAGAATCCACTTTGCGATTAATTGCGCTTCTGTTTCCTGTCCACCATTGCTAAATGAAGCGTTCGAAGCCAAAACAATCGATTCCCAATTAGATAAGGTTGCTAAAAGTTTTATCAATTCTTCGAGAAATAAAATCTCCCCTGAGTCAGTTCAAATCTCTTCCATCTTCTCCTGGTTTAAAGGTGATTTTACTAAAAATGGGAGTTTGATTGACTTTTTGAATAAGTACAGCAAAGTCAAAATCAAGTCAGATGCTAAGGTTTCATTTATGGATTATGATTGGAATCTGAACGAATAGAACCAAGTTTTTGGTAAATTCCCAATTGTGCCCCCATCAAAACCAAATCCAATGAGTTCAAATCGCCATGTAGTCATCATCGGCAATGGAATAGCAGGAATTACCTGTGCCCGACAGCTTCGTAAGCTGGATGATACTGTTAAGATAACTGTGATTTCAGGTGAATCGACTTACTTTTTCTCTAGAACAGCCCTTATGTATGTATTCATGGGGCATATGAAATTCGAGCATACTCAGCCTTATGAGAATTGGTTTTGGGAGAAAAACAGAATAGAACTGAAGGAAGCTTGGGTGAAATCAATCAACTTTACATCCAAAAATCTTCTTTTCCAGTCTGGTGAAAACATGCTCTACGATGAGCTTGTGATTGCCACCGGTTCTAAACCAAATAAGTTTGGCTGGCCAGGTGAGGATCTTCAAGGTGTACAAGGATTGTATTCCAAACAGGATTTGGAGCTCATGGAGGAGAATACTGCGTCCGGAGTAAAGCGAGCAGTGATCGTAGGTGGAGGTTTGATTGGGATTGAGATGGCAGAAATGCTTGCTTATAAGAAGATTCCGGTAACCTTTCTGGTGCGAGAATCTGGCTTTTGGAGCAATGTACTACCGAAAGAAGAATCTGAATTAGTCAGTCGGCATATGCGAGAGCATCATATTGATCTTCGGTTGAATGAAGAATTAGATGAAATCATCTCTGATCCGAATGCCCGCGTAAAAGCTATCCGGACCAAATCCGGTGAAGAAATTGAATGTCAATTTGTAGGGCTTACTGCAGGAGTAACTCCTAGCATAGATTTTCTTAGAAATACAGAATTGGATATCAATCGAGGAGTAAAAGTTGATTTTGGTTTTCAGACCAATATCCCCAATGTTTATTCCATAGGTGATTGTGCGGAATTTCATGAAGTGCCAGCAGCCGACCGCAAGCCAGTGGAGCAAGTTTGGTACACAGGAAGAATGCACGGTGAAACCTTGGGATATATTCTGGCAGGCAAAAAAGTCACTTACAAACCGGGTATTTGGTTTAACTCAGCCAAGTTCTTGGATATAGAATATCAAACCTACGGTACTGTCCCCGCTAGATGGGATGCTGAAAAAGTCAAATCCTTTTATTGGGAGCATGCTGGAGGGAAAATCTCTTTCCGAATGCTAATGGATTTACAAGGGAAGATTTTAGGCGTGAATAATTTTGGTTTCCGTCTCAGACATGAGTTTTTCGATCAGGCAATCCGTGAAGCTTGGGATGGAGCTAAAGTCATTTCCAAACTTGATAAGGCCGATTTCGATCCTGAGTTTTTCGCGCCTTATTACATAGAAATACAAAAGGCTTTTAAAAGCCAATTCGGAGGAGACGTCAAAGTTTCCAAGAAGACATTTATCCAAAAACTATTCGGAGCAAGCGTATGAAATCGAACATGATGATTATGTCAAATGTAGGAATGATGAATAACCATGTGAGATTCCTCCCGATAGCTATCGGGATGTCCTATAAAAATCAAATTATATACACATGAAAATTATTCAAAGTATAGGTATTCTGCTCTTTTTGATAGGCTTGGCTGTTTTTACGGCAATGCCTTTTTTAGGCAATTACACACTTACCGAGGAATTGGTTTTATCCAGTACAAAGGATATTCACCAAGAGAAAATGGCTGAGGTTTTAGCACCAATGTATGGTGAGACTTACTCTTCCAATTTCTCATTTCTTTCTGCCTACAAAGTGAATTTCAATGAGTATAACGAAGCCCTTAAAGCAGAATCCAAGTGGGATGAAGTGATCTGGGACGATTATAGTTTACCGCTAGCGCAAACCTCTCTAAGCAGTCCCGTTCGCGATAGTCCATGGCTTTTCTTTGGTTTGTCTATTGGTCTGGCAGTTTTGGGAGGATTGATGTACAATCTGCCAAAATATCGTGGCGAACCAGAAGGAATCAAAAACAATGGGATTTTCCATTCTGCTATGAAAAATCGTGGCTGGATGGGGATGATCACTGGAGCGTATTTGATTCTTTTCTACATCATTTTGTATTGGTTTCCAGCCTATATCGTCAATCAAATATGGATGGTAACTCCCCTCAGTATGCTTCTGAGTGGCAATCCTGCAAGCCAGTGGTTTCTCTACGGGACGATTTACACACTTGCCATCACCGTGATGGGAGTGAGGATGTTTAGAAAATATAGAGGAAATAAATATCAGCAACTTCGCACGGCATCGGTGATGTTCTTCCAGACGGCTTTTGCATTTTTGATTCCAGAGATTTTGGTATTGCTGAATCAGCCTTACTTTGATTTCAAAAATATCTGGCCTCTGGATTACGATTTCTTCTACGATTACCAGATCGATACCTTCTTGAGTTCGGGCGGAGTAGGGATGTTTATGTTGATTTGGGGGATATTGCTCATTGTCATTGGCGTGCCGACTTTCACCTATTTCTTTGGGAAACGGTGGTACTGCTCTTGGGTTTGCGGGTGTGGTGGTTTGGCAGAAACGCTTGGAGATCCCTATCGTCAGCTTTCTGATAAGTCAGTGAAAGCATGGAAATACGAGCGAGTAATCATTCATAGCGTTTTGGTTTTGGCGGTGGTGATGACGGCTTTGACCATTGTTAATTATTTTTCTGGTTTTGCACTTTTGGGAAATGTCACGAACCAATTACATTCGATTTATGGTTTTGCGATTGGTTCGGTATTCGCAGGCGTGATCGGAACAGGTTTTTATCCATTCATGGGCAACCGTGTTTGGTGTAGATTTGGTTGTCCTTTGGCTGCTTATTTAGGCTTAGTTCAGCGTTTCAAATCACGATTCAGAATCACCACAAACGGCGGGCAATGTATTTCCTGTGGCAATTGCTCTACGCATTGCGAGATGGGAATTGACGTTCGCTGGTATGCTCAGCGTGGACAGGAAATTGTTCGATCTAGCTGTGTAGGGTGCGGAGTTTGTTCATCAGTTTGCCCACGTGGAGTATTGAAATTAGAAAATGGATCAACCGAAAATCGAATCAACGAAATGCCAATAATTATTGGAAATGATTCCATCAAGATAAATGCTTAAATGATTCTCTTATATATTTTGATAGGGATTTATGCCCTGGGAATGCTGTTTATTTTCCTTTACAGCCTTGCTCAAGGGCATTTACTTTTGAGCTTTCTTCGCTCAAAAAAGTACCTGGGAAAAGTGGCTCATCCTGTGCCAGAAAATTGGCCTAAGGTCACGATTCAGCTTCCTGTTTTCAATGAGTTGTATGTAGTGGATCGGTTGATAGCGGCTGTCGCCAAAATAAATTATCCTGCTGATTTGCTGGAAATCCAAGTGTTGGATGATAGTACTGATCAGACTGCTGAGTTGATTCAGAAGAAAATTCAGGAGTTTCCAGACATCAATTTCAAATACATTCATCGGACAGATCGAACTGGCTTTAAGGCTGGAGCTTTGAAGGAGGGACTTGCGAGAGTAAGCGGAGAATTTATAGCGATTTTCGATGCGGATTTTGTCCCTGATCCTGAATTTTTGCTTAAAACAATTCCTTATTTCTCTTCAGAAAAAGTCGGAATGGTGCAGACGCGATGGACACATTTGAATAAAAACTATTCCCTATTAACGCGCTTGCAGGCATTTGCTTTGGATGCACATTTTCTGATCGAGCAAATCGGTAGAAATAGCCAGCATGCATTTATCAATTTCAATGGGACTGGCGGCATTTGGCGCAAGTCCTGTATCATCGATGCGGGAGACTGGCAAGACGATACGCTTACAGAGGATTTGGATCTTAGTTATCGCGCGCAGCGCAAAGGATGGGAATTTGTCTACAGACCAGAAATTGAATCCCCAGCTGAGCTACCACCTATTATGTCGGCAGTAAAGTCTCAGCAGTTTCGCTGGACAAAAGGAGGTGCCGAGTGTGCTGGAAAGCACGCAAAAGCAGTTTTGGGCGAAGATTTGCCTTTCGGGATTAAGATCCACGCGATGGCTCATTTGTTCAATAGCAGCCTTTTCATTGCTATTCTTTTGGTGAGTTTAAGCAGTATTGGTGTGTGGTGGGCAGGAGTTCAAGGTTTGATTTCAGACAGTCTATTCAAAGTTGCTGGCCTGTTTATGATAGGTTTTGTGATCATCGCTGGAGTGTATTTGGTTGCCTATTTCTATGAAAAGCGAAGTTTCTGGAGAAGTCTATTTCAAGCGATTTATATGTTGCCTCTATTCCTTTCAGTTTCTATGGGCTTGGCGTTGCATAATGCGCAAGCAGTTTGGGAAGGCCTTTCAGGTAAAAAATCACCCTTTATCCGTACTCCGAAGTTTAATTTGGAAGGAGGTACAGGCTTGGAATCCAATAACTATATCAAATACAAAATCCCGGCTACAACTTGGATGGAAGGAATCTTGATGCTGGTTTTTTCAGGCATGGTAGGTCTTCATATTTATTGGGGCACGTTCGAGATGTTACCTTTTCACCTAATGCTCGCCGTAGGGTATGGTCTAGTTTTCTTTTCCTCTTTCAAAGCCTACAGTTTAGGTAAATAAGTTCTGATGCATAATCCTCCAATTATTGACGTAATCATCCCCGCATACAACGAGGAAAAGTCCATTCCGAAGGTGATCGGAGACGTTCCGGCAATTGTGAGGAATATCGTAGTTGCGAATAATAACTCTACTGATACCACTGGAAAAGTAGCAGAAGCAGCTGGTGCAAAAGTGGTTTTCGAGCCTCAGAAAGGCTATGGGAAAGCTTGTTTGACAGCGATGGATTGGATCAAAAAACAGGAAATTCAACCAGATATTGTAGTCTTTCTAGACGGTGATTACAGCGATTATCCAGAAGATTTACTTGATTTGATTCAGCCGATTTTGGATCAAAAAGCAGATATGGTCATAGGCTCCAGAGCATTGGGAGAGCGGGAATCTGGCTCGATGACTTTTCCGCAGGTATTTGGAAATTGGCTGGCAACCACGATGATGAAATACATGCAAGGCGCCAAATTCTCTGATTTGGGACCATTTCGGGCGATTATTTGGTCAAAGTTGCTTGACTTGAATATGATCGATCAGAACTTTGGCTGGACTATAGAGATGCAGATCAAAGCTCATAAAGCCGGACTCCGTTATACGGAAGTACCAGTAAATTACCGCAAGCGTATAGGAGTATCCAAAGTCAGTGGAACAGTAAAAGGAGTGTTTGGAGCTGGGTATAAGATTATCTATACGATTTTTAAGTATTGGTGAGATTAGACTTGAGAAGCGAGTATAAATTTGTTTAATGCAAGAATGGAAAATTTCAAAAAGACTGAGATAGTAATCATAGTAATTCTGTGGATAATCCTCATAACTACCTGTTTAATTTCCATTTTAAATGATTTTGTTATTTATACTTCCGATTATCTCGGTTTAATAGGATTGATAATAGTAACAGCCATTGCTTCATTAAGACCTGAAAAATCATTTAAAAGTGTGTTCGTACTATTACTTCTAGGACTATTTAATCTTGTGTCTTTTTCATTTTCCGTGAGAATGGTATTTAGATTTGGCTCTCAGGATTCGATGAATCTAGGGATTCAAATTATATCTTTTGTTTTGTTGACAGCTTTACTGGTTAGAAAACGTGAGAAGCTGCATAGATTCTACCAAGAGGTTTTTATGCAAACGGAGGAAGAAAAAGAACTATCAAGAAAGAATTTTCAGAACCAATTTACAGCAAAGTTTGAGCGATTGTCAGATAAGGAAATTGAAGCCAAACTCCAACAAGATTTAGTTCCAGAGGCGATTAAAGCTCTTGTGGAAATTAAAGAAGAAAGAAAAAGAAACACTGTGTCCTAAGACACTAGTCGTTTTTTTAGTTTATAAAACAGGTGAGTATTTGGCAATAGACCTTAGAAGGTATTTTAGTAATTTTAGACTTATGAAAAATTTATTCATTTTTGGATTGTTTTTACTCTTCATCTCATCCTGCAATTCCACAGGCAGAAAAGCCATCGACGAGAAGCAATTCGCTTCGCATTGGTATCAGGACAGAGCTGAGATCAATGTGTTTGAGCTGAAGCAAATGCGCTATGGCGAAGTACGTGAAGGAAAGGCTGTAATGATTTTTGTGACGGAGGATTTCTCTAAGCGCAAGCAAGTGAAGGTCGATGATCCTTCTGCTGCAGGAAAGGGAGCGATAAAGGTGATGAAGATGAATATGACACGTGATTTTGTTACGGGTGTATATCCTTATCACACGATGTTGTCAGTATTTACACCCGTGTATGAAGATCTGAATTCCCCGAAAATCACTGCTTCTATGACCGAATGGTGTGGTCAGTCTTTTGCGCAGCTCAACTGGAAAAACAATAAGTACCAAGCCAATCTGTTCTCCTATTTCGAGTCCGAAGGTGATCAGGAATTATCCATCAGTGCGATGGCTGAGGATGAGATTTTCAACTTGATCCGATTAAATCCTGACCTCGTGCCTACAGGTCACAAGAAATTAATCCCTAGTTTGATTTTTAACCGCTTCTCACACCTTCCTCTAGATGCTGAAAGCGCCGTGATTTCCAAAAGAAAGACGGGTTCGAATCAGGCGGAAGTTGAGGTGATCTATGAGGAAATCGGTAGAAAATTGTTGATTAAATATGTCGATGCTTTTCCATATGAAATCATGTCATGGCAAGAAACTCAAACCAAGAAAGATGGTACCGAGGAAGTGACTTCAGCAGTGCGAAAAAGTGTGCAAATGTTAGATTACTGGCGTAAAAAGGGACTTCAGGATGAGGCTATTCGCAAAAGTTTAGGGCTTTGAGCAAATCGCTTAAGCGGCTTTTAATTCCTGTAATCTGCCTGCTAATTGCAGTTGGGTTCTTCTGCTTGGCCTATTATATTCCGAGAGAAAATTTCTGGTTGACATTCATTGTCTACGCTTCTCTTTTTGGAGGTATGTTGGCTATTTATTTTTTAAGCAATCATCCAAAATGGAAGTGGGTCTTTATCGGAGGTTTGCTTATCCGGCTTTCCTTGTTGCTCTCCATCCCCAAATGGTCGGACGATTATCCACGATTTCTATGGGATGGTGAATTGGTGAAGATGGGCCAAAATCCCTATTTGGAAACTCCTCAAGATTGGCTTCAAAATCATCCAGAAAGCACAAGTCCTTATTTGGAGAATCTATTTGAGCTGATGAATTCACCCGCTTACTTTTCGGTTTATCCACCGTTGAATCAAGCGATATTCTATGTCGCTGCTTGGGGTGAAAATCTAGACACAAAGAGCGGGATCCTGATATTGCGAGTTATCCTGATTCTAGGAGAAATAGGTATTTTCTTTCTTTTATTGAAGCTCTTCGAGCATTTTCAGCTTTCCTCAAAGAAGCTTATTCTGTATTGGTTGAATCCACTGGTGATCATGGAAATCACCGGGAATCTTCATTTTGAAGGCTTGGTACTGCTATTTTTGCTAGCTTCTGTTTATGCGTTAAGTAAGAACAAAAACACACTTTCAGGAGGATTTTGGGGATTTTCAATTGGCATGAAGCTGCTGCCTTTGATGTTGATTCCTACTTTCTTTTCCTTTTTCAAAACCAGAAAATCCAAAGCTTTTTGGATAGGATCGGCCATTGCTATTATAGCGAGTTTTGCCTGGCTTTTGATAGATGATTCCTGGATCCATTTTCTCCAAAGCTTAAAACTTTACCAGGGGAAATTTGAATTCAACGCCTCGATTTATTACCTACTTCGGGAAGTTGGTTTTTGGGTGAAAGGGTATAATGTTATCGGGGAATTGACGCCGATTCTCAGCGGAATCAGCTTGATTGGAATTCTATATTTTTCATGGAAAAGGAAACCTCAAAATCTGTTACAGCTTATAGATCTTTGGGTGTTGATTTACTTATTCTATTTGATGTTACAGCCAGTAGTTCATCCATGGTATCTGATCCCAGCGTTTGGCTTAAGTTTATTTACTGATAAAAAAGCCTTCCTGATTTGGACTTTTGCAGTCATATTTTCGTACCAAGCCTATGGCGACCCTAATTATCAAGAAAGCTCAATTTTCCTTTTCTTAGAGTATTCCATGCTAGCTCTAGCTATTTACTGGGACTATTTTAGTACAAATTCAAATCCGCTTTTAGCCAAATGAACATTAAATCTCTACTCTCTTTTCTCCTATCTCTTTTATTTTTCTCATGCTCTCCAAGTCCAGAGAAGCAGGCTCAGGAACTCATCGAAAAGTCAATCGAAGCGCATCAGCTTTCTAAGAATTGGGATAAGGTTTCCAACATCAAATTCAAAAAGTGGACACGCTTGATGTATGAGAGTGGAGAGATCGAAAGCGAATCTGAGCAGTGGGTAGAATTTCGCTTGAAACCTTATTTCGAAGCAAAATTAACTTGGACAAAGGACAGTATTCTTCATGTTGTCAATTTCAACGGAAGTAGGACAAGCTATCAAATGGGCGAAAATACCATTGAGAATGAGGGCTTTTTGAAAGCGAAAAGAGCTGAAATTGAAGCTGCATATTTAGCTTTTGCACAGCCATGGAAACTAATCGAAGAGAATGTTGATTTGACTTATGAAGGCGAAATGACACTTGAAGATGGTAGATCAGTTGAGTCAATCCGTGTTAATTATGGTCCTGATACGGATGTTTGGTGGTTTTATTTGGATCCAAAATCCGCCAAAGTTGCCGCCAATGAACTCCATGCGAAGGATCATAAAAGCCTGATCGAAACTGTTTCTTATGACGAGTCAATGGGTTTGATTTTGGCAAAAGAGCGTAAGAGTTTTAGAATTGATGATGCAGGTAAACAGCTGTTTTTGCAGGCAGAATATTTATATTCTGATTATCAAGTGACATTTGAATAGATGGAGCCTAGCTTCAACATGATTAAACTTATTAAAACTTAGTATTTATGAGATTACAATACCTCTTCGTATTCCTATGTGGATTGACAGTTTTTGCTTCGTGTAACTCGCGAACTGAAGCCGAGAAAATCGTTGACAAAGCTATTGAGGCACATGGAGGTGATATTTATAATAATTCGAAAGTTGAATTTGACTTTAGAAAAATCCACTACACCATTTACAAAACAGCAGATCGCTTCGAGTACATTCGTGAATTTTCGGATTCCACAGGGAATGTAAAAGATCTACTGAATAATGAAGGTTTTGTGAGAACTGTGAATGGCGCGAAGATCGATACACTTTCAGAAGAATGGACTGGGAAATATTCCCGCTCGGTGAATTCTGTGGCTTATTTTGCTTTTCTCCCTTATGGACTAAATGACCCTTCAGTATTCAAGACTTCTTTAGGAGAAACGGAGATTAACGGTGAAAAATACGATTTGATCAAAGTGACTTTTGCTGAAGAGGGTGGTGGAGATGACTTTGATGACGTGTTTTTGTATTGGATAGGTGCCGACGATTCTATCATTGATTTTATGGCTTACAGTTATCATACTGATGGTGGAGGAGTGCGCATGCGTGAAGTGAGTGCTGTGCAGGAAGTCGGTGGAATCCGCTTTCAAAACTACCTAAATCTCAAACCAGCTGATGAATCTCTGCCTGTAGAAAAGATGCAGGAGCTTTACGAAGCTGGAGAATTAGAGTTACTTTCAGAGATAAACCTGGAGAATATCACCGTGAAATCATTGAATAAATAGCCCAACATGAATCCAAAACGACTGAAATTTAAAAATAGAAGTGGCTTGGAGCTTGCAGCGCATTTGTATCTGCCAGCGGATCAAAAGCCAAGTTTTTTCGCTCTGTTTGCGCATTGCTTCACTTGCTCCAAAAACTTCTCAGCTGTCACCCGTATTTGCACCGCTTTGTCGCAAAATGGTATTGCTGTTCTAAGTTTTGATTTTACAGGACTTGGGATGAGTGAGGGAGAATTTGCAGAGTCATCTTTCAGTGGTAACGTGAGTGATTTGTTGGATGCGGCAGATTTTCTAACGAAAGAATATCAGACTCCTAAAATGCTCATTGGTCATTCGCTAGGCGGTGCAGCCGTTTTATATGCGGCTGCTGAGATGAAGGAAGTGAAGGCTGTGGTGACGATTGGCGCTCCGGCATTTCCAGGTCACATTAGACATCTATTCACGGATAGTATAGATGAGATAGAGAAAAATGGTAGTGCTAAGGTTACCATCGGTGGGCGACCATTTAATATTAGTAAGAGTTTTGTAGATGATTTGGAGCAAAAACCTTTGGCAACTTTTTTGAAAAAGCTAAGGAAATCTCTCCTTATTATGCATTCTCCTCAGGATGAAATTGTGGGTGTTGAAAATGCAGCAGAGATTTACAATGCAGCTATGCATCCTAAAAGTTTTATTTCGCTTGATGGCGCAACCCATTTAGTTTCTAACCCTAAAGACAGCGAGTACATCGCTGAGGTGATCGGGAGCTGGAGTAAGCGCTATGTGGTAGTAGATGAAGAAAAGCCGGTGAATGACACGAGAGGAAATCAGGTTTTCGTGCGACTTTCTGGAGAAAAATACACCACAGAGGTGATGACGCCAAACCATCATTTGATCGCAGATGAACCAACCGAGGTAGGTGGCGCTGATCTTGGACCAAATCCATACGATTTGCTAATGGCTTCACTTGGAAGCTGTACAGCAATGACTCTGAAAATGTATGCCGAACGTAAGAAGTGGCCTTTAGAGCAAGTTTTTGTATATCTTAATCATGAGAAAGTGCATTTGGCGGATAGTGAAAATCCTGAGAATTCTTCTGCTAAAGTCAGCCAGTTTACTCGAATCATAGAAATCGAAGGAGATCTCGATGCTGAGCAAAGACAAAGGTTATTAGAGATTTCCAACAAGTGCCCAGTTCATAAAACACTCCAAGAAGAAATCGTAATTCAAACTATGTTGGCGAAATGAAAAAGGGCTGGTCTAGAAATTATTTGCTGAGTTCAGTGCTAGTACTTCTAGCGCTGAGTGTGTATGCAGTTTTTCCAATAGAACCAGACTTGGTCACCGCCACAGAGAAATGGAAAGGCGTATGCTGGGTGGGAAGTCGCTCGCCACTTTTGGGGCCAGAATTGGAAGCCTTGAAAGCTACTGGTGCTGATGCGCTTTCACAAACACCTTTTGGCTGGCAGACAGAGAAAAACAATCCTGAAATCCGCTGGGAAGTAAAAAATGACAGTAAGTGGTGGGGAGAATCCTCCAATGGGATCAAAGCTACTTTTGATTCTTCCGCCCGCCATGGCATCATGAATATGCTGAAGCCTCACCTCTGGGTTCGCGGGAGCTGGCCAGGAGAGATTGAGATGAAGACGGAGGAAGATTGGAAGACATGGTTTGATAATTATGAGGGCTTTATTTTGGCTTATGCTAAAATGGCCGAGGAGCATCAGATACCCATGCTTTGCGTGGGTACTGAGTTGGAATTGACCTCAAAGCGTGAGGATGATTGGAGAAATGTGATCGCAGAAGTGAGAAAAGTCTATTCTGGAAAATTGATCTATGCTGCTAATTTCACCGAATATGAGCATGTGAAGTTTTGGGACGCACTGGACTACATAGGAGTTCAGGCTTATTTTCCACTTTCGACCAAAGAAGATCCAAGTCTTTCTGATCTCAAATCTGGCTGGAAAAAGAACTTGGCGAACATTGAAAAGGTGGTGAGAAAGTACCAGAAGCCTGTTATGTTCACCGAGATTGGCTATTGTAATACGGTGGATGCTGCCGTGGAGCCTTGGGTTTGGCCAAATGAGCGTAAAGAGACTGAGCTTTCTGAGGAAATGCAAGCGCTTTGCTATGAGGCATTTTTTGAAACAGCTTGGCAAAAGAGCTGGATGGCTGGCGTATTTTTCTGGAAATGGTATCCGGATGGAAAACATAGGGATCCGGATTTTACCCCACAGGGAAAAATGGCTGAAGAGGTTATGCAGAAATATTTTTCGGCAGAATGAATTCTGCAAGCTAGAATCCATAACTTAAGACTATTCTAATCAGGTGATTATACACTGAAAACTCTAGTTTTTTGAATAAATGTCTGTTGAGTTGTGTATTGAAACTCATCAGATTTATTGGTTCCAAATTATTTAGCCTATGAAAACGATTCGAATTTTTATTGCTTCATCTAGTGAACTGAAAGAGGATAGAGAAAAGTTTAAGCTTTTTATTGGTCTTGAAAATGATCGATTGGTTGATAAAGGAATCTACTTAAAATTAGAGCAATGGGAATATTTTAAGGATTCGATTTCGACTACTCGTCTTCAGGATGAATACAATGAGGCCATTAGGCAAAGTGATATGGTTATCTGCCTGTTTTATACCAAAGTTGGAAAATACACAGCAGAGGAATTTTACACAGCGTATGAAATTTTTAAAGCTCAAGGTAAACCGCGCATTTGGACGTATTTCAAGAATGCAGACATTAAAGTAGGCTCTATTGTTAAGGAGGACATGGATTCCTTATTTGCTTTGAAAGAGAAACTTGGAAAACTAGGACATTTTTTTACCGAGTACACTTCCGCTGATGATCTGCTGTTGAAGTATGGGAGACAGTTGGATATGATTATGCCTGAATACGAAGCGAATTTAGAATCTGAGCTCGTTGGCAATTCAAAGGAAAGCAAGAGTGAACACGTGGCCGAAGTAATTGAGAACACTTTTAATGAGGAACTGACGAGTAGAGTACTCCTGGCCATAAGCAGTTATAATAAGAAAGCAGCAGGTTTTTTGGCGGCCAATAGTGACTGGGCTGAAAATGAAGATTTGGTAAAAACTGCCAAACGAATCATTATCAGCGAGTATGTTGGGGTAATTGGGAGTCAGATTCGAAAGTTGATGGCTATTGGTTCGCTGACTTTTTCTGAAAGCAAAATGATGCGTTATCTGGAGAATAGTCAAACCACAGCAAAAAGGGGATTGCAACTCATTTGCTATTCCTTGATTTCCGCGCTTTGGGATCATCAGGTAGTGAAAAAGGTTGAATTTTCCTCCTCTCAAAAAGAAGTGTTAATCAAGTTCTTTAGGAATGCTGCTGAAGAAGATGTACTAGGGTTTGCCGAATTACTCAAGCATTTATTAGAAATATATTCAGTGAATAAATTGGATTTTCTCATTTCTGAATCCTTGGAATTGCTTCCAAAACTTCAAGAAGGAAGCGAGTTTCTCACTGCTTGCTCACAATTGAATGACTTATCGACGCTGTTGAAAGGTTCTACTTTTCAACTCGAAGACTGCCAAACCGCTGAGAAAAATGTGGCTATTGTGTTAGAAAGTTTAAGTTTCTTGGCACAATACCGTATGATTTCTATCAATGAGATAGATTTTAATCAGCAGCGGAATGATCAGGAAGGTTTGTATTTGCACAATTACACCTTGCTAATAGGAGAAAGACTGGCCAACGACGATAGCCAAAGTAATGTGCGTAGAGAGTCCTCACCCGTTATTTCCCATGCGGTGATTATTTTCAAGGATAACTATCGAAAAAACATAAATCTGGATCCTTTTATCATTGATTTCAATGGTCTGAAGCTGGATGGTGGATCCAAAATATGTTTTTACTCTCACGCGAATACCTTTGATGATCAAAATCTTAACTATGATTTCATAGAAGATGGCAACAAACAGGTCATCTGTAAAACGTCAAATCCCAAGCCCGATGAATCCAGCTTAAATAGCCTTAACTCGTGGCTTTCTAAAAAAGCTAATCGAATAGATATGAATTTCGATAAGGTTTACAGCTTGTTTTATGAGGCTAAAAAGACCTTAACCGGTATTGAATACGAAGTCGAAGAAGATTCATTTTAATTTTTTGGTCTAAATAAATATTCCCTATGAAAAAGTATCCTTTCAAATTTCTTGATTCCTATCAGAGAGAAGATAGAGGTGTATTCTTTGGAAGAGACGAGGAGATCAACGCCTTGTATGAAATGGTGTTTCAGTCGGCAACTGTACTTGTTTACGGAGCGTCTGGGACAGGGAAAACCAGTTTGATCAATTGTGGGCTAGCAGGTAAGTTTCAGCAGCACGATTGGCACGATTTAATGATCCGAAGAGGTGCTGATATCAATACTTCCTTAGAGTTAGCATTGGAGAAAGCGGGTGGGAAGATTGAGAAAGGTTTTGATGAAACAAAGTATCAAGACGAGTGGGAAGTTGAATCCTATAAGGCAGACCAGGAATTAACACCAATAAGTAAATCCATCAGGGCTGTCTATCAGAAATCCTTCAGACCTGTTTATTTGATCTTTGACCAATTTGAAGAGCTTTTTATTCTTGGTTCTATTTCCGAGCAGCAGATTTTTATAGAAACTATCATAGGAATTCTTCAGTCAGGTCAGCCAGTCAAATTGATTTTTTCAATTCGTGAAGAATATTTGGGGTATTTAGCTGATTTTGAGCGAGCTATTCCACAGTTGCTTCGCAAAAAGCTGCGGGTAGAACCGATGAATCTTGAAAAAGTAAAGCAGGTTATTAAAGGAGCTGCCACATTGGAGAATTCACTTATTTCGATCAAGAAAGGCGAGGAGGATGCGGTGGCCGAAAGTATCTTTCACAAGATCAAAGGTGATAAGAAATCACTCACGATACAGTTGCCATTTTTGCAGGTATTTCTGGACAAGCTTTACCTGAATATCACGGGTGACAAAAAGCGTGAATCGCCTGCTGAGTTTACTTTGGACAACGTGAATGAAATGGGAGAGATTGGCGATATCCTGAGCAATTTTCTGGAAGAGCAGGTTGCTGATATTTCTAAAGAATTGAAAGGCAAATACCCTAGTCTAAAACCTGAGCTTACCTGGAAAATACTTTCGCCTTTTGCCACCTTGGAAGGAACGAAAGATCCGATCACTAAAAAAGAATTATATGATCGTCTGCCAGATTTAGATCAACAAATGGTAAACGATGTGGTAGAAGCTTTTTCCAATAACAGACTGCTGCGCTACAATGAAAATACGGATACGTTCGAGATCTCTCATGATTCCCTAGCCAAGCCGATTGCAGAAAAAAGGAGTGTAGAAGAAACTGCTTTGCTGGAAATCAAGCGCTTGGTCAAAAGTCAGGTAGGAGTAAAAGAGGAGGCAAGAGAGTTTTTTACAGAGAAGCAACTCATCTATATCGAGCCGTATTTATGTAAGTTTAAAACAAACCCTGAGGAGCAAAATTGGATTGAGAAAAGTGAAAAATTCATTCAAGAACAAAAGGAGTTAGCATTAAAGAATAAGCTTTTAGAATATTCTAAGAAGCGGCGCGAAAAAAGAAAATGGATAGCTATAATTATGTCTATTCTTCTGATTAGCGCTGCTTTTGTTCTTTTTAAATCTATAGAGTCCAAACAAAAAGAGATTAGTAGTTTGCAAGAGAAGCTTGATGATCAATTGAAGCTAGATAGGACCCAAGAATTGTTAAGGTTAGTAATGAAAGGAAGAGGAGAGAAATATGAAAATCTAAGTGATTCTGCTCTCAGCAAGATACTGTATAAAGAAAGGACCTTTCCTCTTGATAGTTTAATAGAGATTAAAGCTTCTTTCAGCCCATCCAATACTTATACCGATAATAAAAGGAATAATAATTTCACATTTTGGCTCGATGTCCCGTCTTTTAGAAAAGAAGAGATAATGGAAGTTCGTTATAATTTTTGTCAGGGTTTTTATGATCGTGTTAGAGTCTCTAAAGATCCTACATCCTCATTTTCAATTGGTTATCTGGGTTGGGGAGTTTGTCCAACTATGAAGATTGATGTGGTTTTACAGACTGGTGACACTATACCTATAAATTTTCCCTTTAAAAATTACATAGAAAACCTTCTTAATAATTCTTAGTGAATAATTGGAGTTAATCCAGCATTTTTCAAATGATCTTGCACTGTTAGCTTCCCGCTGAGATCCAGGTCAGGTACTTCACCTATATCATTTTGATGGAAGTGGTATACTAATATGGAAAGAACCTTAGTAGGGAGACTTTTATTTTTCAATTCAGCAGGAAGGGTGTCAAAGCTGTTTTTTAGAATTTGCTCTGCAAAACCTGCAGTCATCACATCATTGCTCATGGTGGCAGGCTTAGATGCGACGATGAATGCAAACATCCTAAATTCGGATTCCACCTTGAAAAACATGGACTTGAATATTTCATAGTATGAGAATTTCCCGTCACCACCGAGGTTTTCGGAGAAGCGACTGTCTGCAGAAACAGGGGAGCCATTGATATTGAATTTCTCCAAACTTGTGGTCACAGCAAATCCATCCATGTCATAATAGTAATGGAGCTGATCTTTGTATCCGGCATTGGTGAAACCAGTCCTTAGAAATGTATCTACCTGGCCTAGACTAGTCAAAGTAGATTTGTAATTTGTAATGATATGTTTTGCTGAGGCCAGTGGAGCTGGGTTTGGAAAGAAATGATTCTTAAGATCCGCAGGTGGCTGTTGAATCATTGCAATTGGAGAACTGATTGGTGCAATTCCATCCAAATCCTTATTTCGAGAAAACTTACTTGTTAACTCTCTGAATAGCTCATCAATGACCTTAGGGTTTAACTCTTCCCTGATGAATTTATCATCATCTTTTTTTACTCGACTCTTGAAATCGTCAAAGGAATCAAACAAAACTGTTTTACTGAAATTTCGAGGAACCCGAGTACTTCTTGATGCAAGCTGCTTTAACTGAATGTATCTAGAAAGAATATCCAAACGTGAACCGGTGATATATTCAAGCTTTATAAAATTGGGATCTCCAAAAGAAAAAGGGTGGAAATCTGGAGTGTTGTTTCGGATTTCCATACTTAGCGTCATATCATAAATTCCGGCAAAATAGGTTAGGGAATCCATGTAGAATCTATTTGCGTTTTTTGCCGCTAAAAAAATCCGCTGAAAATCAGGGTATATATCCTCGTTAAACAGAGAGTTGTACTCATTTTTTAGGCTCCTGATTTCAGTTTTCAACAGGAGATTTGATTCAGAATCAAATTTGATCATTTCATAGAGCTGATTCTTTTCATTATGAAAAGTTTGGTAATCATCAATTTTCGAGGAATTGTAATAGTTAATGGCTCGGCCCAGAATACTTTTCAATCTTCGTAATAAACCTCTGCTGATTTCACCTTTGTTGAGGTTTAAAAGCTTCGATTGATTTTGATAAAATAATGCATTTGTGAAATTGTAGAGCGTGGAATTTATACGGATAAAAGAGTCATCCTGAATTGATTTGATTTCGTCATTCTCGAAGGCGATGATTTTTTTTATTCTTTCTACAGGGATAGTGTCAAAGTAGGTTTCCGTTAAATACAGGTTCATGTAAGCTTGCGCTAATGTGATTGTATCATTTTTATTAGGTTTAGCATTTTCTTGGGCTACGGCAGCGCCACCAAATGCACTCATTAGAATGCTAAAAATGAGGGGTTTGAAAAACTTCATTTGACTTTATTAAATGAATGATGAGCGCTCTCACTATAATTTTAAAAAGGTGAGATGGCTTTCGCGAAACAATACTCTTCCATTAATATAAGATTTATATTGGTTAATGTCTATTTATCTAACTGGTAATCAATGTTGTGCAATAGTTGTTTTTGATTACTTCCGTAAGCTTTTCAGAATTAAACTTTACTGAGCGGGATTTACAGACAGTTAGAATCTTTAATAGATTATTTGATCTATGTCATATTATAAAGAATAGCAACGCCGTATTTTTGCAATGAAGAATCCAAACAGTCCTTCCTTAGAGTTTGCGGAAAAAACCCAATTCACTCTTAGTTTTTTGCTTAATATTTCGGTTACTGATTTGTAATCCTTGCACGTAACATAAAAGTAGGTAGTCCCAAATATTAGTTAGAGATAACCGAAGGCCAAAAGCTTTCGGTTTTTTCTTTGTAAGGTGACCATACTTCCTTTATTTTTTTATTAATTAGCTAAGTCAATAGAACAAAGTAATTTGAAATCATTCAAGACCTAATTCATACTTAATTAGTAGGAATATTCGTGATGCATGATTTCATATGACCCTTGAAAAACAATTAAGTATATGAAAAATAACCAGAGAAGAGAGTTCCTTAAATCCACCGGTTTGGTAGGATTGGGACTTTTTGGAGCGGGCAGTACCCTCGCCAATGAATTTGAGAATCGACCTTTACAAGCTAAAAAGGGTGTAAATCGAATCCAGTCTTTTAATATGAGTGGTTTTGCTGCTCCTAAAATTGATACTGTCCGTGTTGGTATCGTTGGACTTGGAATGAGAGGGCCAGGTGCTGTTGATCGATTGAGTAAAATTGAAAATGTAGAGATTAAGGCACTTTGTGATTTGCTACCTGAAAGAGTAGAAAAAGCAAAAGCCCAATTGAAAGACACTCCACATAAGCCAGATGTTTATTCTGGAAATGCATATTCTTGGAAAGAAATGATGGATCGTGATGATCTGGATTTGATTTATATCGCTACGCCATGGGAATGGCATACTCCTATGGCCGTTTATGCCATGGAAGCTGGCAAGCATGCTGCTTGTGAAGTTCCAATAGCTCGTACACTTGAAGAGTGTTGGCAATTGGTGGAGACTTCTGAGCGTACCAAAAAACACTGTATGCAATTGGAGAATTGCTGCTATGATTTCTTTGAGTTGATGACTTTGAAAATGGCTCGTGAAGGATACTTCGGAGAGGTTCTTCATGTGGAAGGCGCTTATATCCATGATTTGCTTGCTTTAAACTTCAAGAAAGATGGCGGTTACCAGGATATGTGGAGGCTCAAAGAAAATTATCGTGATGGTAATTTGTATGCTACTCACGGACTAGGGCCTATTTGTCAGATTTTGAATATTAACAGAGGTGACCAGATGGATTTCTTAACGTCTACGTCTACCAATGATTTCTCTATGCATGCTGAAGCTATGAAATTAGCTGAGAAAGATAATTTCTTTGCATCGTATGCGCAGAAAAACTTCCGTGGAAACATGAATACTTCTATGGTTAAGACGAAGAATGGTAAAACCATCATGATTCAGCATGATGTATCTTCACCTCGTCCATATTCCCGACTTCATGTAGTCAGTGGTACAGAAGGCTATGCACAGAAATATCCTGAAGCAAAAGTATCTAAAGGACATGGCTGGTTGAAAGATGAGGAGTTCAAGGATTTGGAAACTAAGTACACTCCAGAAATCATTCAGAAAGTAGGAGAGCTAGCTAAGAAAGTAGGAGGCCATGGTGGCATGGACTTTATGATGGATTGGAGATTGATCGATTGCCTGAGAAATGGGCTTCCTCTAGATCAGGATGTTTATGATGCAGCGCTTTGGAGCTGTGTTTCTCCACTTAGTGAATGGTCAGTAGCTAATAGATCTAATTCTATAGATGTACCTGATTTTACTGGTGGAAACTGGAAAACAAACGCCCCGGTGAACATTACCCTTGCTGGTGGTGGAAATACAGGAGTGAGAGTTTAATGCAAGAAGCAATTACTGCTAATTAGACTCGAATAAAAATATGAAAAGCCCGCTAATCGATTGATTGGCGGGCTTTCTTGTTAGTGTTTTTTTTTACTTGGAATGTGCAGGCTTGGCAGCTAAACCTTCCTTTACAACTTGCTCAAGTTTTTTCTGATCACCCAAATATTCGGTTAGATCAATCAAGCGAACAGTTCTGAAATCGATTGGATGGCTTTCACTTTGTAAGGAAATCCACCCGCCAGTTAGCATCTGACCATCCACTTTCACTTTTGGGTCTACTGGATCTACACTTCCGCCACCTATTTGAGCTTTAGAATAGCTCAAAACAGTGTCTTGTCCCACAAGATGATGCACATCTCCATTTCCTAGGACAATGAAATTGGCAGTCACCCACTGATCACCATGATAGGTTTCAGAGGTGGAGTTTACACAGTGAGGAGTAAATAGCTTTCCGTCCTTCTCCACGTTTGTGCCTGGAGTACATAGATTACAAGTACTTCTTTTGTCCTTTCCATTTCCTCCTAGGAATTGAGCTTCTATAGAAATTGGGAAATTTTGCTCTTTTAACATGGTCTTGGGGTCCTGAGAATGAAGCATCGCTCCAGAATTCCTCGTAGCCCATCCTTCACCACCGTTCGCTTGCTCACCGACAAATCTATATTCTACTTGAAGCAGGTAATTAGAAAAAGGCTTATTGTAGAAAATATGACCGTATTGCTGATCAAACTGATCATACCCATCATAGCGCACTTTCATCAGACCATCTTCTACGCGGAAAGTATTTGCGAAATTATCATTCAAGTCATGGGTACGGATCTTCACTGACCAATCATCGATGTTTTTACCGTTAAAAAGTGTTTGCCACTTCAGTTTTTTAGCATCCTCATTGGCATAGTTGAAGGCAAAACCTAAGCCTGCAAGGCATAGGATTCCTATTAGTACTGTCTTTTTCATCTGTTTATTTTTTGATTTTAAAGGTCATCCCGATAGCTATCGGGAGGAATCTAGCATGGTAAAAATCATACCACTTTATGGCATTGTTATCATGCTCGATTTCATTTCAATTTAGGGGTTTATTAATCGTAGTGTGACCAAAACTGGGTAATGATCTGAAAATGGAACATCAATTACTTGATAATTAACAAGCTCAAAACGTTCTGAGTCATACCAGACGTAATCTATTCGTTTTCCTTCTTCGGAAACATAGGTTGGAGAATCATCTTGCGCTACAAATCCTGCATCGCTCCATTTGGAACTTATACTTTTATATTCATCTGAGGTAGGATCAAAATTCAAATCACCAACCCAAAATGCCGGTTTTGGAAGAGAGTCCGCATAGGCGGTAATAGCTTGTAATTGTGCGAGTCTATTTTCAGGAAATTCGTGACAAAGATGCGTAGCACCAAAGTATAGTTCCTGTCTGTTTTTCAATTCTATTTTCACCCAAGCAGCAGCTCTTGGCTCACCACCAGCAGGTGTTGGTAAAGCCTGAGTAGTATAGTTTAATGCTTTTTTCACCAGTACTCCTTCGCCATATCCTCCTTCGGCGTAATCCATAGCCTTGGCAAAGTAACTTCTATAGCCAGTCTTTTTTCCTAGCTCAGCTATCCAATTTAACTTTTGCCCATATACAGATTCTAGGCGAGTAGTCATGCTATCCATTTCCTGCAGCGCTACTACTTCAGGCTGAAGAAGAATAATCAAATTTGCGATTTCCTCTAAGTTTGGTTTACAAATAGTGTCCGGGTGTTCACCATGGTAAACGTTATAGGTCAAAATCTTGAATTCTGGATTCTTTTCTTGAGCAAACACACTCCATGGTGAGCAGAGTAAAAAAGTGATAACTACTAAAGATGTGATTTTCATGTTGGGTCGATTACCTGATTGGGTTTTTTACTGCTTCTAAAATAAAATTGCTTGCTGGAGAAGTAAAACTATTGAATCAGATTGGAAGTTAATGATTTTAAAGATTCAGGAGAATGAAATTGAAGGTGCTCTATCCTCTTTTTATTTTTGTGGTGGATTTGAGCTGTCATAGGAATATCTAGTTGAGGTAATAGAAGAAACGATTTAATTGTGATTTATTTGTATCTTTTTGACATCAACCTATTTCATTTCACCCGTTAAATACACCTTAGCTTAAGTCATTAAGTTTTAATAAATAATAGCTTGAAAAAAATTCTCTGGGTTCTTGGAACTCTTATTCTGCTGAGCATAGTTTCGATATTTTTGCTTGAACAATGGCTTGTAAAAACCCTTCCCGAAAGAGTGAATGCCAATGAGGATCGAGCCTATGATATTATATTTAAAGATGTAGATGTAAGACTTTTCAGTGGAAGCATAGAATTGCAGGAGATTTCCCTAAATCCTTTGAAAGAGGGTATGGCCACCACCATTACGGGTACCATGAAATCGTTGAGGCTTGGAGGGGTAAATATGCTAGGCTTTATTTTTGGAAAAGTAGCGGAAGTAAATGAATTGAGATTGGATGATCCTAAATTCATTTTGATTAGAAATGACTCCATTTCCAAGCAGCCAGCAGATATGTCCAAAGCATTCCAGGGGCTATTTGGTGACTTAGTGTCGCGAGGTGTCATTCATAATTTTGTGCTAAATAATGGCTCAGGCGAATTTTACACGCAATTAGATACCGCGAGAAAGTTTGGAAGCTTTGAGCAATTTCACATTTCAGCTATTAATCTTGAAACGGATTCTATGCGAATGAATTATGCGATTCCATTCAAGTTAGAGAGTATTAAATCGAGCTTAAAAAATCTGCAAATTAATATTTCTAGTGATCAGACATTCACTCTTGGCTCGCTGGATTATGACTCAAAACAAGAAGCATTTGATTTCTTTGACCTTCATTTAAAATACGATGATTCAAACTTGGAAGCATCCAAGCGATCGAAAATCCAAAAGGATTTTATAGAAATCGATGTCAAGCATTTACGTATTGAGCAGATAAATGCTCAAAGTAATATCTATGGTAATTGGTCGGTCGTTGCAGGGTTATTGACGATAGATAGCTTGTATTTGCACGATGTGCGGAATAAAAATAAGCCTAGACCTAAGGATGAACCTGAGAAGCCAATGTTCGAAAGAATGGTGGAGCAAATTCCATTTCCCATTGAACTGGATACTATACGGATATTAAATTCCAAAATAACTTACTCTCAGATTTCTGAAGGAAAGTCCGCACCTGCGAGTTTGAATTTTGAAAAACTTTCTGCTTTGGTGACAAATGCTGTATCACTTGATTCCCTTCAATCTGGCGAAATGATAATTCATGGAGAAGCTATTCTTAATGGCTTTGCACCCATGCGTATGGACGTGAGAGTGCCTTATAGCAACGATACCATGAAGGAGAGATTTCATTTGGTGGCAAGTGTAGCACCTTTCAAATTACCATCATTGAATGGGATTCTGGGTGATTTGGTGTCTGTGAATATAAATTCTGGTACGATGGAAAAGTTAGAAATCACCATGGATGCTTCTCGGTATTCCTCATCGAATTTTATGAAATTCCACTACCAAGATCTAAAGTTGGAATTAAGGGACGAGGATGCAAAGAAATTGAAGCTCAAATCCACTCTTGCCAATATTCTGACATCTAGTAATAATCTACCAGAAAATAGAAATTATAAAACTGCCCAGTTTCAAACAGAGCGAAATATATACCGCGGCACTTTCAACCTAATCTGGGAATCGTTGAGAGAAGGTTTGTTAGAAATAGTACCAGGAGATTTGATGCAAGTATTGATGAAGGAACAAGATCCGTCGGATGGAGGGAAAAGAAGGTGATCATTACTTTATGAGTTTTCAGTCTTAGTCACCAGTAGCGAGGAGATTTGAAGCAACTCGCCAGTATCATTGCGATGCTTTCTTGCTAGATTGTGGAGTCTATAGAATAAAAAAAAGCTCTCCATAAATGGAGAGCCTCACTTAGAATCCAAGCGCCACGCCTATTCTATTAACGCTCTTCTTCTTTCAAATCCATAGTAAGTATGGACACTATTGATGAATTCATGTTGAGGTCCTACTGGCCAGTTGTCGTCATCAAAACCTGGAGCATTCTCTAGCTTTTCTTTTTCGACCTTTACGATGATTACATCACGTTGGTGACCGTGAAAATCAAAAGCCTCCCAAGGAAGAGCTAGTAGTTTATTTCCAAGATTTAGAAATCCTGTATCAACTGATAGAACAATGTAGGCTACTTCACCTGTTTCGGTGTCAAGCATAATGTCCTTAATAGTTCCTACTGATTCATCTCTTATTGTTTTTACGGTGCAATTTGAAGCTGTTGAGCTACTGATTGGAAAATGATATTCGGTATTCATGGTTAAGTTGGTTAAGTGTATTACAGTGTTGTTTTAATTATTAAACCAAGGCTATGCCATGCCCCAAAAAATGGGGTTTTAAGCGGTTAAGCTATTTTTTTAAGGTTTTTTATGTGTTGGGAAAGGACGATCTGGGTAATGAAATCCGCAGATGGATTTGCAGTTAGAGTAAGTTACTGGATGTTCTTTTAGCCACAGTGGCGCCGGGATTTCGCAGAGAACGCAAGTGTCTATTGGTGGTTAACTGGAAGTTGTGCCGTAGTGATATACTATGGGTAGAAGAAAATTATTAAGAGCAGCAGTGTCGTTAGGTACGACTCTTTAAATCAAAGAAAAAGCTATTTATCATTAAGAGGGATCTACTTTTGAAAAGATCCTGATGGTTCAAGCCTCGGGACTTAAGCCTATTTAAGGAATGTTTACCCACTCACTTTCTTTACAATCGAAAAGTCGAATTCCGAACAATGTCGAAGGGAAGGAGCTTTAGATTTTTACGAATCTGATCTATCTATCCTCATTTCTTTAGCTATTTCTTTATCAAAAGGGAATGTACTCTCCTCTAGCTTTTTCACAATATTCTGATGATTTGCCTCGTCTCGATTTTGCGAGAGCTTCCTGCTGCCATGCATATCAGTTATCAATATCTCAAAACCCACCAAGGCTTTTACTTGCTTGGATACATAGTCTGCACTCATCGTCTCCACGCTCACTCGGTTTGGACGTCCATCTTCATAGATGTTTACCAGTTTTTTCAAATGGTCCATAAGCTCTTCTCCTTCTATAAGGTTTACCTTTCCATAGACATGAACTGCTAGATAATTCCATGTGGGTACATTTTCGTGATTATACCAAGAAGAAGAAATGTACGCATGTGGGCCCTGGAAAATGACTAGTACTTCCTGATCATCCACCAGGTTTTTCCATTGTGGGTTTGCCTTCGCTATATGCCCAGAAAGGATTGCTTTTCCATCTTTATTCTGATCCAAGACAAAGGGCAAGTGTGTTGCCCAAGGCTTTTCGTCTAGTTGGGAAACTAGTGTTGCAAAAGCATTTTTTTGAAGAAAAGTGGCTATCTCAGCATCATCTTTCCAGCGGTTTAATGGATGGATATACATAGGAGTAGTTTGAGATTTTGGATTTATTAAATGAAATTAGAGATAGGAATAGAAAGTATAAGATTTCTAACTCCATTTTAATCATTTTTAAAAATAGTAGTTTCGCTGAATGGAAAATCAAAGTACTGATAAACTAGAGCTGGCCGCTAAGTTTGTCAACAATACCGGAGCACCGATTTTTTTGACTGGAAAAGCAGGAACAGGCAAGACCACTTTTCTGAAAAATCTGGCCTTGCAAACACATAAAAATCATGTGATTGTGGCGCCTACAGGCATAGCTGCGCTGAATGCTGGCGGAGTTACCATCCACTCACAGTTCTTGTTCCCGCTTGGATTTTTCCTACCTGTGAATGAGCCAGAGGGTAATTTCTCAGATCAATACGGTTGCTTTACGCAGCATACTTTGATCAGAAAACATCCGCTGAATGCACTCAGAAAGAATGTGTTGAAATCTATAGAGCTATTGGTGATCGATGAGGTCAGTATGCTTCGAGCTGATGTGCTGGATGCGATAGATTACAGGTTGCGAACGGTCAAGCGAAACTTTAATACACCATTTGGCGGAGTGCAGGTATTGATGATTGGTGATCTTTTCCAATTGCCTCCCATAGTACGTGATAATGAGTGGCAGGTGCTCAGCAAATTTTACCCAAGCATGCACTTTTTTGAAGCCCGGGTTTTGCAGGATTCAGGTTTAGTTTATCTGGAGCTGGATAAGATTTTCCGTCAGCAGGATGAAGACTTTATTCAAGTCCTTAATCACCTCCGAGAGAATGTGGTAACTGCCGACGATATTACGCTTTTGAATAAGCATTATAAAACCCAAGACGAGATCGCAGAAATCAAAGACTGCATCACGATCACGACTCACAACTACAAAGCTGATCAGATTAATCGGGATCGACTGATGGCGCTGAAAGGTGAATCGAAGTTTTACGAGGCGGACATAGAAAATGATTTTCCTGAGAACATCTACCCCTTACCCAAATCACTTGAGCTTCGGGTTGGAGCGCAGGTGATGTTTATCAAGAATGATAGCTCGGGAAATCAGGATTACTTCAATGGTAAACTGGCGACAGTAGAGGAGCTGGAAGAGGATCAAATCAAAGTATTGCTTGAAGGCAAGCGGTTTGTTTACCAGTTGAGAAAGGAGATTTGGGAGAATAAAAAGTACATCATCAATCCAGATACGAAGGAGCTAGAGGAGGAAGTGATAGGGACATTCAGTCAATATCCTATCAAAACTGCCTGGGCTGTGACAGTTCATAAAAGTCAGGGTTTGACTTTTGATCAAGCCATAATAGATGTGGGGAATGCTTTTGCTCCAGGTCAGGTCTATGTGGCGTTGAGCCGTCTTAGAAGTTTGGAGGGCTTGGTCTTGCGAACAAGAATTCAAAACAATGCACTTCAATCTGATTCACAGGTTCAGTCTTTCGTAGAGAGTGCCAAAAAGCATTCGAAATTGGATGAATTGCTAGGAGCTTATCAGCAGCGATACCTTTCGCTTTTGTCTGGAGAGACCTTCGATTTGGCAAGTTTGCTTCAGGAGATTACTAGTTTCCAGAGAAAGAATGATAGTACGCTTGAGTTTGAAGATCCAGAGATGCAAAAAGCAGTGGGCGAGATTGCGGCGTTGATAAAAAAAGAAGTAGGAACTGCAGCTAAATTTAGCAATCAACTTCGCTTTCTTTTGCAGCAGAATGACAAAGAAAAGCTGATGGAGCGATTGGATAAAGGGTCTTCTTACTTTAAGAATTTTTTGAAAGAAGCTTTAGAAAAAATACTGGTGCATAGAGCAGAGGTGGAACGCTTTTCCAGAACAAAAACCTATGCAAATAGCTTGGAAGAATTAGAAGTCAGCCTGCTTAGAAAGTATGGGGATATTAATAAAGTAAGCCAATTGATTTTGTCGATTTTAGATGGGGAGATTCCCGGCAAAATGAATGATCTGGAGCAGGATAAGATCAATCTTCGACTTCGGTTGGCAGAAGCTGCTAGACAGGCAGCTGCTGATAACCCAAAATTCGCCAGTAACAAGACAGGTAGGAAAAAGGCTGGTAAGGCAAATCTAAAACGGAAAGTTGGAGAGACTTATGAGACCACCTTTGGGATGATCAATGCAGGAAAAAGCATTGGTGATATAGTAGTCGCTAGAGGATTGGCAGAATCTACTATCAAAAGCCATCTGGCAAAGGGAATTGCAGAAGGAAGAATTGAGTTGGAAGACTGCTTACCTATGGAGGTTATCTCTGAGATCAGCGCTCAGATTGAAAACATCAGGAACTTGCAGGCGCTTCGTATACATTTCGAAGGAAAATATGATTACAACACTATCAAAATGGTGGTTGCTGGAAAGCAGGATTAATGAGTAGGATTTGAATGCCTGCAGTAAAAAGTCTAAAGTGCTTAGAGTCAATAATTAAGAGCAAAGAATCAAGATTTTTTCTTTAGCATGAAGAAATTAGTACTCTTTTGCTAGAAGTTTATCTTGACTCTTGGCTCTTAGAACTTACTGCTATTCTATGGCTTGATAAACCAGTTGACGCATTTTTTGCTCATAGAATCCGCTGAAAGGGGCTGTTTGAGTCATGAGGATCGAGATCAAATTTTCCTTGGGATCAATAAAGAAGTAAGTACAATAGGCGCCACTCCAATAGTATGTGCCTTCTGAACCCAAAGATTTTGCGTCTGCTAAGTCAGTCATCACTCCAAACCCGAATCCAAACCCATGACCAGCTTCTCTTTTGATGTCGCCAATCTGATTGATCGTCATGATTTCTACCGTTTTTGGACTCAAGTATCTTTTGCCATCCAATTCTCCTCCATTGCTCATCATCAGTGCAAATCTTGCGTAGTCTTGTGCAGTGCTGAATAGGCCATTTGCACCCGCAAAAATTTTATTTCCAGTTGTTGGAGTTTGTCGAGGAGCGACAATCAATTTCCCTGTTTCGTCATAGCTGTGTAGCGTTGCCATTCGACTAGCTTGCTCTTCATTCAGATTATACCTGGTGTCGGGCATTCCAAGTGGGTCTAATAGCCTTTTTTGTAAAAATTCTTCTACAGTCATTCCCGAAAACACTTCGATCAATCGAGCCAAAATATCAGGTGCCGCAGAATAATACCATCGCTCCCCTGGCTGCGCATAGAGAGGAAGACCTGCATAGGTCTTTACTCGGGACTCGATATCAGCATGAGCGGTGTAATAAATTCCCTTAATTACTTCCTTATCGACCTCAGACTGACCTAAGCCATGGGATAGTCCAGCAGTATGACTCATTAACTGATGAATTCTTATAGGGGAGGCTACTGGCTCCAAACCACCGGCTGTACCCAGTTTAGCATCTTTAGCCACCATCGCATCCTTAAATTCCGGAATGTATTTGGAAAGTGGATCATTCAATAGGAAATAACCTTCTTCGTATAGCATCATAAAAGCCGTCGTGATAATTGGCTTTGTCATTGATTGTATATAGAAAATCTGATCCAGCTTCATCGCTGACTTAGATTCAATATTTGAATATCCGATTGTTTTTTCGTGTGCTTTTTCCCCATTGCTAAAGATCAAACTCACCGCTCCTGCTATTCTTCCTTGATCTACTTCGTTTTGGAGGTAGGAATCGTACCGCTCTAATCGTTCTGTTGAAAGTTTAGTTTTTTCGTGATGCAGTGTTTGGGCTAAAGCCCCATTAGCAAGAAACAGGAATGCAATAAAAAGTAATCGTAATTGATTTTTAAACATGAGCTTGGATGGTTAATGTTGGAGTTTAACTTGGGTCTTTTTCTAAAATTAACATTTTCATATTCTAAAATTCAAGAAAAAGCCCTTTCAGAATTTTCCAAAAGGGCTTTCACTAGTACGAATTGATTAGCTATCAAAGTGTGATTTTTGTTCCCAATATTTTCAGGAACTCACGGATCCAAGCTGGATGGCCTGGCCAAGCGGGAGAGGTAACCAAGTTGCCGTCAACATAAGCGTCGGTAGCAGGAATGTTTTGGTAATCACCACCTGCGATGGTCACTTCTGGGCCTACAGCAGGGTAAGCCGTCAGTTTCCTGCCTTTCACTACTCCTGCTGCTGTTAGTATCTGTATTCCATGGCAAACTGCAGCTACTGGCTTGTTCGTGTCAAAGAAGTGCCTCACAATCTCCAGAAGTTTCTGGTTTAACCTAAGGTATTCTGGCGCGCGACCACCGGCAATTGCCAATCCTACGTAGTCGTCCACATCTATTTGGTCAAAAGAATAGCTCAGCATAAAGTTGTGACCTGGCTTTTCGGTGTAAGTGAGATCCCCTTCAAAATCATGAATGGCGGTTTTGATGGTTTCTCCTTTTTTCTTTCCAGGGCAAACTGAATGAACTTCATAGCCCACCATTTCCAGCATCTGTACTGGTACCATTGTTTCGTAATCTTCTGCAAAATCTCCTGTGAGAAATAATATCTTTTTCATGTGTTTATAATTTATTTTTCAAGGTAATATGGAATCTTGCATTGACTAATAATCAACTCAGAGTCTGACGGTGTCATGATGCTCAACTTCACATTCTTGAAATTAGTTGGTTTGAAAAATGAGTAGAAATCCTACCTTTTTTAACAAGACCAATTTATGAAAATGTGATCGCATTGATGTTAATAGTTCGTTAAGTTTTCCTAATGATATGAGCATTATGTCAGGATAAACTGCGATCTGTTTTTCAGCTTTCGATTTTCTGTGCAACTTATCATTTCAAACTCGAAAACGCATTCTCATGAATCATCTAGAAACTTCCTATAAAACTCATGATAACCAAGAGTTATACCTCCAAGCTTGGATGGTTGATTCGCCAAAGGCGTCGTTGCTCCTTGTTCATGGACTAGGAGAGCATAGTTCTAGGTATTTGCCTTTGGTAGAAAAGCTGAATGCTGCAGGTGTTTCTATTTTTACTTTTGATGGGAGGGGGCACGGGAAATCAGCAGCCGGTAAGCCAACTGCTTATTTTGAATCTTATGAAGATTACCTGAAAGATATTGATGCCTTATATGGGAAGGTGAAAAGCTACGTTCCTGGAGTTCCAGTGTTTATTTATGGGCATAGTATGGGTGGTGGATTAGTAGCTGCTTACGCATTGAAATATCAGCCAGAAACTGCAGGAATGATCATGAGTTCCCCCGCGATAAAACCAGCAGAAGGCACATCTATTCTTTTGATTGCAGTTTCTAGTCTTGTGAGTAAGTATTTTCCGAGATTGAAAGCATTACAACTTGATGCCCAAAAAATATCCAGAATTCCTGCTGAAGTGGAAAAATACCTGAATGATCCCTTAGTATACACGGAAGCTATTCCGGCAAGAACAGGATATGAGTTGCTTCAAATGATGCGTTTTATTCAAGAAAATGCTTCCAATTTTTCCCTTCCATTTTTGCTAATGCATGGGACTGATGATGGACTGACCAATCCCAAAGGATCTGAATTGCTTTTCGAGAAAGCTAAATCATCGGATAAAACCCTAAAGATTTTCCCAGGTGCCTACCATGAATTAATCAATGACTTGGATCGAGAAGAGGTGATGAACCTGATTGTGAATTGGATAGAAATGCGTATTCCTGAATCTTAAATTAATAGATTATATCTCTGCCATCAATCCATTGATGTCCAGTTGTCTGGTGTACATGTTAATGCTACCATCAGGATTTAATGGCCATTCTTCTTTAGGCCTATCCCAATATAGTTCGACTCCATTTTCATCTGGATCATCTAGGTACAAGGCTTCTGAAACCCCATGATCCGCAGCACCGGTCAAAGGGTAGTTGGCATCCATTAGTCTTTTCAATAGAACCGCTAGATCCCGTCTTGTGGGTAAAACTATAGCAGTATGAAACAGTCCTGCCGTATTCTTCGGTGCTGGTTTTCCTCCTTTGCTCTGCCAGGTATTCAGACCGATATGATGATGATATCCTCCTGCGGAAATAAATGCGGCATCTTGGCCGTACATGGTGACTAGTTCAAAGCCAAGCAACGTTTGATAGAAATCTAAGGACTTTTGAAGGTCTGTTACTTTCAAATGAATATGACCAATGCGCGTTTTTGCTGGGATTCTATAGTGAGGATCGGACATTCTGTATGAGGATTTGGATGGTGATTAAATGAGAAAAATGATGAATTTTCCAACGTTAAACAAAACAACTTAATATGAATATAAATCAAGTAGTTAAATTAATTGAGATGAATTTATAATTCATGCTTTTTTTCGGTAGAATTATTTTGTGTCAATGTAAAGTAGAAGGAAGTTATTCCGACAATTTTCGTCAATACTAAAATAATTTTGCTACGAAACTAAGATGCCTCCTTATCTTAGTTCCAATACTTTTTACCTATGGATCAGAAACCTTTCATCATTTACAAATCCTCTGCTGGCTCGGGCAAGACCTACACGCTGACGCTGGAGTATCTCAAACTTGCACTGCAAAGTCCTCATGCTTTTAAATCGATTTTGGCGGTAACCTTTACCAATAAAGCTACTCAAGAAATGAAGGAGCGGATTGTGGAGGAGCTGAAAAGGCTTCGAAATCAAGTGAATCCGGATGAAAAAATGGATTGCGAATTGATGAATTCGCTCGGTGTTGATGAAGCAGGTCTAAAACTATTGGCTCAGCAGACGCTCACTGCAATTCTTCATGATTATGGAAGATTCTCCGTCAGCACCATCGATAGTTTCTTCCAAAAAGTGGTGAGAGCTTTTGCGAGAGAGATAGATTTGAATGCCAAATTTGATGTGGAATTGGATCAATTGGCAGTGCTGGAGCGCGTAGTAGATCGGGTAGTGATGCTGGTAATGGAGGATGAATTTCTACACAAGTGGCTGGTGGATTATGCCTATGAGCAAATCCAAAATGGAAAATCCTGGGACATAAGACGCAATATCCGTGGTCTTGGTCAGCAGATTTTTCAGGAAGATTTTAAGAAATACTCTCCTGAAATTAAGGAGTTTCTGAAGGATAAGGAAAACATCACTTTACTACAATCTTTTGTCCGAGAGCGTAAAAATGAGATTGTCAAAATTTCAAAGGAACTAGGAAGCCAAGCTGATTCAATTCGCATTTCAAATGGGTTGGAATGGACAGACTTTAATAGAGGATTTATCAAAGTACTTGACAAGCTTGGAGATCGAACTAATCCACTTCCTGAGCTTACCCCGGCGACACTAGCCAAAATTGATAACCCCGAAAGCTGGCATACCAAAACGAGTAAGCAAACCGATGCTATTCTATCTGCTTACGATCAAGGCTTAAATCAAATCTTGCATCAGATTCTGGCATTGACAGGTAAGTGGAATACGCTGCAAGCCATTGCCAAAAATAGTTACGTTTATGGGGTTTTCAGGAATCTCCTAGACGAACTTACGCTGATCAAAGACGAGGAAAATATTCTACTTATCTCTGATGCGAATGAATTTCTAAAGGAAATCACCAAAGGAAATGATACACCTTTCATCTATGAAAAAGTAGGGAATCAATATAAAAACTACCTGATTGACGAGTTTCAAGATACCTCGGGGTTTCAATGGGATAGTTTCAAACCCTTGCTAGAAAACTCGCTTGGTCAAGGTCAGACCAACTTGCTGGTAGGCGATGTGAAGCAATCGATCTATCGCTGGCGCGGTGGAGAGATGAAATTGTTGCTTTCGCAGGTGGAGGATGAAATAGGAAAGAACAGCATACAATTGGAGAATTTGGACACAAATTTCCGTAGCCTTCCCAATATTATCAATTTCAACAACGCGGTTTTTAAAGCTCTGCCTCATGCAATGGAGCAGGTTTTAAGCTCAAGTTATGGTGTGGAAGATCCACGGATTCTAACCCAGGCTTATTCAGATTCCTTTCAGAAGATTTCCCCGAAAAAGGAAAAGTCCGCATTCAAGGGAAAGGTCAAACTGGAATTCATCGATCCTAAAGATGAAGAAGAGGAGGGTAATTTCGACGAGGTTGTTCTATCAAAATTGCCTGACTTGGTTATGGAATTGCAGGATCATGGATATGAGCTGGAGGATATCGCTTTTCTCGTTAGAAGGAAATCTGAGGGCGAGGCGATAGCGGATTGCATGATGAGCTATGCTGCGGAGCACCCAGAGAGCTCTTACAGCTTCGATGTGCTTTCGGATGAGTCTATGTATCTAAACAAGGCAGCTTCGGTGAAAGCGCTTGTTTCTGGCTTCAATTACTTGCACAATCCAGCCGATAAAGTTCAGTATAAAACCATGTGGTATTACCTGGCTGTGCTAATGGATGCTCCGGTTGATCACGAATTGTTTGCTTTGGATAAAATGCCAGCCTTTTTGGAGGAGCAGGTTAAGCAATTCAAAGAAAAGGAAATTTTGATGCTTCAGCTGCCTCTGATGGAGGCTTTGGAGGAGTTGATCAAAGTTCTTGGACTGATGGAGTTGGGACTTGAGAAGGCTTATATCTCAGGATTCAAAGAAGCAGTTTATGACTTCACTGCGAACAATCGGGCAGATCTGAGCGGTTTCTTGGAATGGTGGGAAATCAATCAGACGAAGCGAACTGTCAAAATTCCAGATGGTCATAATGCCATGCGGATTCTGACGATTCACAAGTCAAAAGGCCTGCAGTTTAAAGTGGTGGTGATGCCATTTCTGAAGTGGACTATCTTTGATATCAGCAAAGGCAATGTGGTTTGGTCTCCATTTGAAGACCGAGAGAAAGGGCTTTCTGCTATCATTCCGCTGACGCTAAGCGGGGATTTAGCCAATTCTGACTTCAGTGCAACTTATGCTGAGGAAGCGACCATGGCTTATCTAGACAGCTTAAATATGCTGTATGTGGCGCTGACAAGAGCTGAGGATGTCTTTTTTGGTTTTATTCCCTACAAGGAAAAAATCGGATCACAGAATACGATGGAAATTCAGCTTCAGAAATTGGTACAATCCCATAACGATCCAGAATCTAACTTGAGCTTGATTTCTCATTATGACTCAGAGTCAAAAGTATTTGAGTTTGGTGATTGGCCTGAAAGCCAGGTGAAAACCCTGCATCCTAAGAAATCTCCAGAACTTCGCTGGGCATATAAAAATTGGGCTGAAGTGCTCACACTCAAGAAATATGCAGTTGATTTTTCGATGGAAGGCATGGAGCAGCGGAAGAAGCAGAAGTTTGGCTTGATCGTGCATGAGATCTTGGAATTGTCTGCCGACAAAGCTTCTGCGCTACAGAATTTGCAGTCATTTTATTTTGAAGGAAGATTGAACGAGGAAGAAAAGCAGCTGGTAGAACGACAATTAGATCATCTATTCACAGATTCGCTTTTTGCTTCATGGTTCGGCAGCAAAGGCATTTTATTGGCTGAGCAGGGAATTCTTCTTCCTGGAGGAAAGCAGAAACGGCCAGATCGGATTATTCTAAATGAAGACGAAGCAGTAATCGTGGATTTTAAAACGGGTGAGGCTCAAAGTCGCTACGCGAATCAAGTGAGAGAATACATGTCATTGGTGGCAACACTATCTCAGAAGCAAACGAAAGGCTATTTATGTTATTTAGAAACAGGAGTAATCGAGGAAGTCTATGCATAGTTTTTTAAGAAATACAGCAAAAGAGATCCTCGAAAGCGGAGTTGATCTGCAAAAAGTTACCATCGTTTTGCCGAATAGGAGAGCGGGATTGTTTTTTACCCAGCATCTGGGAAGTTTGATCAGCGAACCGACTTGGATGCCCGAGGTGAAAACTATCGAAGAGATATTCTATGACCTGGCAGGAAATCGACCTGCTGATGATTTGACCTTGATATTTGAATTGTATCGAGTGTATCAGGACCTCAGCCCAGAGGCCGAGACTTTTGATCGTTATTATTTCTGGGGAGAAATGATCCTTAAAGATTTCAATGATGTGGATCAGTTCATGGCGAATGCAGGTAAACTTTACCATCATTTGTCTGAAATCAAGGAATTGGAGTCAGACTTGAGTTTTCTGACCGAGAGTCAGATCGCATTGATTCGGCAATTTTGGTCATCATTTGTGAATCAGGATAGGGATCATCAGGAGAAATTTTTGAAGTTCTGGCAATTGCTCAGTCCACTTTATACAAGTTTCCAAGCTTCACTTGCCGTATCTGGCTTGGCCTATTCTGGGATGCTGTATAGAAAAGTAGCAGAATCGCTGGATAATATTCCTCGTCCTGAGAAAGTGCATCATTTTGTTGGTTTCAATGCCTTCACGGGAACTGAGGAGGCTTTGATCAAGCATTACATTACCGTTTTTGGCGCTAAGATTTACTGGGATATTGATGGGTATTATTTAGACGATAAAGTGCAAGAGGCTGGTTTGTTTTTCCGTGATTATCAGAAAGACAAGATCTTTGGGCCCACTTTTCCAGAACATATTCCTACGCAGATTGATGATCGCAAGGCTCGCATCAAGACCTATGCAACACCTCTGAAGACCAATCAGGCGAATTTGGTAGGTTCTATTTTGGAGAAAATTCCAGCTGGTGAAGCTTGGGAGGAGACAGTTGTGATTTTGCCAGATGAACAGATGCTCTTTCCTGTGCTACATACACTACCGGAGCAAGTGGATAAGGTGAATGTGACCATGGGGTATCCAGTGAAAAATGCGCCTGTTTATTCCTTTTTGGAAGCAGTATTGGAGATGCAGCGATACATCAAAGAAGAAGATGGTAAGCTGTTGTTTTACCACACTGCGGTCAAGAACCTATTGAGTTCAATCTACCTAAAAAGCGTCAATCCAGGCTTTGCCGAGGAGTTGATGGCAGAAATGCAGCTTTTGAACCAGATTCATGTTTCCGCAGAAAAGCTACATAAAGGTGGTGAGCTGTATCAGTTGATCTTCCAGAAGTTGGAGAACGACTCCCTATTTTCCTATCTGGCTAAGCTGATGGAAGCTCTGGCTGAGCGATTGAAAGATGAGCCTCTGCAGCGTTCTTATTTGTATCAATGCTTCAAGCAGCTGACCAGATTGCGTGAGATTTTTGCAGGACAGGATATTCTTACGATTAATCGGGAGTTTTTCATCCGACTTTTCCGCCAAGTTTTCAGAGAAGTTAAATTGCCTTTTGAGGGCGAACCACTTCAAGGTTTGCAAATCATGGGTGTGCTGGAATCCCGAAATCTTGACTTCAAGCGAGTGATCATTTGCAATATGAATGAGGATAGTTTTCCGCCTTCCGCAGGGCTGAATTCCATGATTCCTTTCAATATTCGCAAAGCCTTTGGCCTGCCAGTGCAGGAGCAGAATGACTCTATCTATGCTTATACCTTCTATAGGTTGTTGCACAGTGCGGAGGAAGTTCACATGATTTATACTACGGCTTCGGATCAAGGAAAAGCAGGTGAAAAGAGCCGCTACATGCAGCAAATGGGAGTGGAGCTTGGAAGAGAGATGGAGGAGGAGGTGGTATTTATACCAATCGATCAGAAATCTCCCGAATCCATTACCATTCAAAAGGATGCAGAAGTTCTAGGCTTGTTGGATAAGTATCTGATCGATGAGCATGGTCAATCGAAGACTTCCTTTTCGCCTTCTGCCATAAGTGTATTCTTGGATTGTAGGTTGAAATTCTACCTTCAGTATCTCGCCAATATTCAGGAAAAGCAGGAGGTAAGCGAGGAAATCGATGCGGCTGTTTTTGGGAATCTTGCTCACTTGAGCATGGAAATTTTGTATCAGGATTTTGCGAAGCGTAAGAATAGAACTTTGCTGGAGAAGTCAGATTTCGAGGAGTTGAATAAGGCTTGGGTATTTCCGGCTATTGAAAAAGCCATCCGTCAGTTTTATCATTTGGAGGGTGAAGCCGACACTAAACTCAATGGACAAATGGCTATCGCGCGTGATGTGCTTCAGAAATACTTGCATCAAATTTTGAAAATCGATGAGGCTTCGGCTCCATTCAAGTTGATTTCTCTAGAGAAGGAGAGAAAATATACAGCAGGCTTGAAGATTGAAACTGCAGCTGGAGCTCAAACAGTGTCACTAAAGGGAATTATTGACCGAGTGGATGAGCACAATGGCTCGGTGAGGCTGATCGATTACAAATCAGGTCAGGACAATAAGACCTTTCCTGATGTGGAATCACTGTTTGATCGGGAGCATAAATCGAGGAATAAAGCCGCGATGCAAACCATGTTTTATGGTTTGATCTATCAGGCCACTGTTCCTGAAAATACCCTGCCTTTAAAACCTACAATCTTTAATCTTCGGGAGATGTTTGGCGATGATTTCAATCCTTACCTGCAAATCAAACTTCCCAGAGCAAAACAGGGTGTCGAAGTAAATGATTACAGGCAGTTTGAGGATGAATACAAGGTTGGATTAAAATCACTTTTGGAGGATATCTACAATCCAGAAATTCCTTTCGACCAAACCGATGATTTGAAAAAATGTGGGTATTGTCCTTATAAGGAGATTTGTGGGAGGTAAATAAATTTCAGGGTATACGTTCAGTAAGTTCTCCTCAAATTTGTTTAATGGCTTAGTGCAGGAGAATAAGAGTTAAAAAATAAGGCCTGCACGGAATACAAAGCTTCGAAACAGGTAGTTGTTTTCTGTTAAAGAATTATATCCAGGTGGGAGTAAATCCGTGGCGATTGGTTGTGATCCTGAGCGCGATAAAACCCCATAAAATTGAGAGAATTGTTGTCGTTTATAAGCGAAACTTAAGGAAAGCGCGGTTTTACCTTCCCTGGCAGGAAAGCTAAAACCCACAGATGGACTGAACATCAATTCGCCCTCATACCAACTTTTGCTCCATTCATTACTTACTTTTTTCTCTAGTATTGCTGAACCTCCTCCCAAATCCAGTCCTCCAAAAATTTTTGGTTTGCCCTCTTTCCCCAGAAATCCCCTCCATCCCAAAGCAATAGGGATGATGGAAATTTCATCGTATTGATCTAATCCCAGGGAAAAGCCTACAACTTGATTTTTGGTTATATGCGCTCCATTGAAAGTCATGAAACTGATATCAATACGCCTTTCATGGTTTCCGTCCCATTGATCGGCACCGCGTCCGTACAAAAAGCCGATTTCGGTTTGGCCAAAATATAGTTTTTTCTGAGCCATAGATGCGGCAGAGCAGAGCAAAAAGCCGAGTAGTAGGAGTTTAGTTTTTTGAGCTATCATCCTATCAATAAAATTTCACTGGGTTTTTGACTTGAATACAGCTGAGTTTTTTCAGTTTGGCTGGGTTGCTATAATCAAATTGGCAAACCCCATCAGGGCCGATTACAATCAGAGATTTGGGGCCAGGGATTAGGTCAACGGACTTTTCACTGGTCAAAAACTCGAGTTGGTTTTGATCAATATTCATCACATCAGAGACGTTGAAACTTTTCAGTCCATGATTACCTTCAGTGATATAAAGGAAGTCTCCGGCTAAGCCCAAACCATGTGGATTCAACATAGGATATGATTTTTTGAGCTTAGGTTGGTAGAGGTCTTTGATGTCGATGACCTGAAGCTGATTAGCTCCATTCCAGCAAGAAGTGCCATTCCTTAGCGTCACAAAAGCATAGTCAGAATTTACCACCACTGGATCGCAAGCTTGTACATGTTCATACACGGCCATACGGGTAGGAGAACTCGGTGTACTGGCATCGTAAATATGCATTCCAACATTGGATCCTATAAAAAGCTTGTCCTCAAAAGGGAAAATGGTTTCTATTCCCCAGCCTAAATCAATGGGTTTTAGGAAGGTAGGATCAGACGGATTTTCGACATCAAAAATTCGCATGGTAGACTCGTCCACAGCATACAAATGGAGATTTGCAAGTGTGAATCTGGCCATAGAACCGCCTGTCCCGTAACTTTGGGCAGCAGCTGAATAATTGGATGAAAAACTCATGCTTGAATTCATAAGCCATCCGCCACCATCCTCAAATCCCCAAGTAGGATTTTCGGTTGTGATTACGGTGTCACGGAAGGTTATAATCTCTCCAGTGGCGTGGGTGTACATATGTGTGAAGACATCTTCCACTCGTTTGACTAGCTTAATGTCGTTGATATTACTAAGGTCAAATGCCAGTAGGTCGACGTAATTATCAGCGTAGAGAATTCTGCCATTTACCGCCATATCCACGTTTCCAGCTATGGGAATGAAACTTAAATTGATTGGTTTAGCAGGATTCTCATTGTTCAGGATATGTATCCCTTTGGTGGGTTCATTGATGAAAAGATAATCTTCATAAATGTAGATTTTACCAGGATTGTCCAAGGGTTGGGCAGGCTCAGTGGTGATAATTCTAGCCCTGACGTCACTCATTTCCAAATAAATTGGCATCATAGTGTGATAAGTGTAGGAACTATTTACCTCATCTACACAGGAAGAAAATACTAAAACCGACAGCAAGAAAAGTAGGGAGGAGGCCGAGTAGAGGGGTTTCATATATTTCGAGTTTAAAGATATAAATGTATGTATTCTTCAGACGAAGCCGAACTATGATACGCTACAGATTGAGTTATAAAAATTTAATTTTGTGAGTGGTTTATGTTAAAAACAGCTTCTGATTAGTCTAGGGTTTACATGGAGTTCAATTAAATAAGTATGTTAAGGTCAGGAGAGAAGTCTGATGCTAGGTGGGTTTGAAACCAGTTAGGGAGTGTAAAAACTATGAAAATCTATGTGTCAATGTGGCGAAAAAAAAATGACCACATAGACACATAGAAAAACATAGAAATGTCCTCCGTTCATAACGGATTAATTCTCATTTCAAATCTTTATGCTCTTAGTTTATTTACGTGGGAAAAGGTGTTTACCACAAAAGTCACAAAGAGAACACAAGAAATGAAGTTCCTATTGTAGCGTCATCTTACCATATCAATGCTATGAAAATCTATGTGTCAATGTGGCGAAAAAAAAATGACCACATAGCAGCATAGAAAAACATAGAAATGTCCTCCGTTCACCACGGATTAATTCTCCTTTCAATTTTTATGCTCTTTGTTTCTTTAGGTTAAAAAAGGTGTTTACCACAAAAGTCACAAAGAGAACAAAGGAAATGAAGTTCCTATTGTAGCGACATCTTACCATTTCAATGCTATGAAAATCTATGCTTCTATGTGGCGAAAAAAAATGACCACATAGAAGCATAGAAAAACATAGAAATGTTCTCCTTTCACAACGGATTAATTCTCATTTTAATCTTTATGCTCTTTGTTTCTTTGTGTTGAAAAAGGTGTTTACCACAAAAGTCACAAAGAGAACAAAGGAAATGAAGTTCTTATTGAAGCGTCATCTTACCATTTCAATGCTATGAAAATCTATGATTCTATGTGGCGAAAAAAAAATGACCACATAGACACATAGAAAATCATAGAAATGACCTCCGTTCACCACGGATTAATTCTCATTTCAAATCTTTATGCTCTTTGTTTCTTTGTGTTGAAAAAGGTGTTACTAAGCAGGTTTGAACCAATTATTCTTGGCTTTTAATCATCTCCAAAGTCTCTTTTATAAAGTCGTTTTTCCCCAAAACATAAGCTCCACGGTCATTTCTAAACTTTGCTGCTAGCTCAACTTTCAGTGCTTCATACTCCTTAGCGCGGTCTTCATTTTCATTCAAATAGTCCCGAAATAGGAGTTGCTCCCACATGATATTCTCTAATGGGCACATATGGATATGGAAAATCTGCTCCTTTATCCCATCAAATCTATAGCCCTTTCCAAAAGACATGTAAGCAGGAATATGATCTCTTTTTGGCACCTTGAAGTAAGAATAACCCAGGGTTTCAAATTTTGCAATCAGGCCTTCATCAAAGAGTAATTCTGTAGGAATCTCTATAAGCATATCGATGTATGGCTTCGATTTGATACTTGGTATGGATGAACTCCCAAAGTGCTCAACTCTAAGTATTGCATCAGACCCTGCCGATGATAGAATAGCTTCTTTTTCCTTTTCAAAAACTGATTTCCAGCTGGGATTATGATCTACCATCTCAATTGGGAAAAGGCTATTCCAGTCTTCTTTTGTTAACTCGTAAAGTGTTTTGGTCATTGCTTACTAGGGATTATTTTTTCTAGACTTCCATTAGTTCATTTTCTCCAATACAAGCATCCGAACTTCTATAAATTCCGAACCTTTAATTTCTGAAGCTTTCATCGTTAGCGGATGATGTCCTTTGTCCAATTGAATTATGCCTATTTCCAAGGGTTTGTAATCTTTTTCATAAGACTCGTCTCTAGGAGAGCGATCATATTCCACAGCTAGGAAATCAGAGTCATGAGCTTCATTGATTCCAGTGCTAATTTCATTTTCCCCTTGTTTCAATACTAAGGTGGAACCTACAGCCGAAGCTTTGCTAGTGTAATAGACCGTCGCCTTGTATTTGCCCGAAGTCAGAATATCCGTATCCCAAGTGACACTATCCGAAGTGGAAGTCCAGTTGGTGAAAAAAGAGGAGTTTGGATGTATGCTAGATCGCTTAATACCTCCATGCGGAATACCATCTCTAGCCGGAAGTAGAGTGAATTTACTTCCTTCATAGCCCACCGGGAATATTTCTTCACGGTCACGGTCGAGTTCTGATAGCACATTTCTGATCCATTCATTTTTTGCTTTGGTCAATTCAGAAAGAATAGCTTCCGAAGGTTGTGCAATAGGCTGACGCTGTCCTGGATCTGAGTTTAGGTCAAATAGTTGGTTGTCACTGTCAAGCAGGTATTGTTGATTTCGGACACTGACCTTTCCATTCCAATGACTATAAACATATCGATCCTTCCAAGCTGGGTTTGTTTCTGTTAATAGAGGCTTCAAGCTAATACCGTCAACCGGTTTGTCAAATGCTGAGGTAATACCCACCAAATCCATCAGGGAAGGCAAAATATCAATTGCACTGGCAATCTGCGAGATGATTTGAGGTTTCAATTGATTCTTCCAATACAGGATAAAAGGAGAACGAACTCCGCCTTCATCTGTGCTTCCCTTGATCCCTTTAAGCCCGTCATTCCATCTCCAGCCATTCGGTCCATTGTCAGACATGTAGATTACTATCGTATTTTCCAGGAGTTTTAGGCTGTCCAATTTGTCCACCACTCTTCCAACATTCCAGTCTATATTTTCACACAAAGCATAGGCAGCTCGTGTCTTATCTATCTTTTCCTTACTGCCATTTTGATGTGTGGAATCGATGGAAGCATCCTTGTATTTGTCCCACCAGATATCAGGCACCTGCATAGGACTATGAGGGGTATTGTATGCCAGATAAACGAAGAAGGGTTTATCCGTGTTTTTTTCTATATAGTCTAGCGCATTATTGGTTAAATCGTCAATAATAAATCCATCACCTTTTACCACTTCTCCATTTCTCTCCAGCATAGGACTGAAATAATTTCCCCAATGTCCTGAAGCGAAGCCATAGAATTCATCGAATCCTCTGTTATTGGGATGGTAAGGAGGCTGCGAGCCATTGTGCCATTTGCCAAAGGCAGCAGTATTGTATCCATTTGATTGGAAGATTTCGGCAATTGTTTTTTCGTCAAGATCCAGACGTTCACCACCTCTTGAGGTAGAATATACTCCTCCCCGAGGGTGATACCTGCCAGTCAAAATCTCCGCCCGGGTAGGAGAGCAAACTGGATCCACATAAAACCTGCTGAATTGAACGCCTTTAATTGCCAATTGATCAATGTTGGGAGTATTCACTTGGGAATTTCCATTGATTCCTAGATCTCCCCATCCTTGGTCATCAGTCAGAATAAGGACAATGTTTGGCTTGCTTATTTCTTTCGATTCTGGTTTGCAGGATTGAAGACATAGTAATCCTATTCCCACTATTAGATAAAAAATTCTTTTCGGGTTTTGTGACATGATTCTGGTTATTTGGGAGGTGGTAAGTTACTCCCCGACAATTTATTAAAAATCAAGTTACCACGATGTTTCTGGAGTCCATGTAGTAAGGCTTCAAGAAAGTGGATTTTAGGACTCCAAGGAATTATTCAGGCAGTCCACCTTCAAGCTTCATTTTTTCTAACTCTACTTCGGGTTTTTCTATTAAAACTTTGAGAAAAAGAATTCAAAAGATTGCGACTGATTCCGATGCCTATTGGAAATGCCCACAGCATACTAGCTATACTTTCGCCCACTAGCGGACAAAAACGTCCGATAGGATTTTCTAAAATAGATTAAAACGTGGTGATTTACCTCATTTAAGGGCTTTTTGAATGGCATGGAAGTGGAAAGCTTTTCTAAGAAGCATAATAGAGAAATTGGTACGTCGATTGGCTAAGGTTCAATAAGAGAATTGAAACTAATGATATATCCGCTCTAGATAGACTCAACACACACATACAAACAACATCAATCACCCTTTGAAAAAATTAAGCTATGTGGAAAAACTATCTGAAAATTGCCATTCGTAATCTATCCAAAAACAAGTTACATACCGGTATCAACCTAGTCGGCCTTACTTTAGGCTTGGGTGTAAGTATTCTTATTTTCTTTTTTGTCCAGTTCGAAGTCAGCTTTGATGATTTTCATACTGAAAGCGATCAGATTTTCCGAGTCGAGCGCCATCAATTCGAAGATGGTGAGGATCAAACTTCCTTTTCTACACCAATAATAACTGCGCCGACTTTCGAAAGTGAATTTTCTCAAGTCGCTTACACAACCCGCATGATTGGTGGTTCAGCTCAGGCATATCTAGATGAAGAGACTACCCAAAATCAAAAATACCTGATGGTAGGCCCAGATTTTCTTGAGATTTTCAGTTTCAATCTTCTTCAGGGAACCAAAGAACAAGTTCTACAGGACAAGTTTGCAGTGGTGATCACGGAGGAAGTTTCCAAGAAATACTTTGGAGATGCCAATCCTATTGGGAAATCTATCCGGATGAAAATGGGAGATAACTACGAGGAATATCAGGTAACGGGCCTTTTGGAAAATCTCCCTGCTAATTCCAGTATGCAATTTGAAATTCTTATGAACGATCAAAATCTGGACTTTAGTATAACAGAGGAAGGTCAAAACAATTGGTTTCAAGTATACGGAGATACCTATGTCAAATTAAATTCACCATCCGATAAGGCATCCGTGGAAGCTGGAGTGGAAAGTATGATGAAGAAGGTGCTAGGTGAGAAATACAAAGAGGGAAATTATTTATTTACCCTTCAGCCTATTGCTGAGATGCACTTGACAGATAATCCAAATTCAGGAATGGTAGAATCCACCCGTCCTACGCTGCTTTGGATTTTGGCAGGCATTGCCTTTCTGATATTGTTGATTGCTTGTATCAATTTCACTACCATGGCTATCGGTCGATCCACTACTAGAGCCAAAGAAGTGGGCGTACGAAAAACCATGGGTGCAGAGTTTGGGCAATTGGTGTTTCAGTTTTTGACAGAGGCTTTTCTGACCACTATCTCAGCTTTGGTGTTGGGTTTAATTTTGGCTGAGGTTCTTGTCCCTACTTTTAATAACCTTTTCGAGAAGGAATTGGTGTTGATTTATGGTCCAATTCAAATCTTCATACTAGTTGGATTAGTGATTCTGATTACTGCTATGGCAGGGGCCTACCCAGCATTTTTTATGTCTAGCCTAAGGCCAATTCAGGTGCTCAAAGGCAATTTGTCAATACGATTTGGTAAGCAAGCGCTGAGGAAAGGATTGGTAGCATTTCAGTTTTTCATTTCGTTCCTTTTGATCGCCTCTACCTTGATAATGGTGAATCAGATGAAAGCAATTCGAACCTATGATCTCGGCTTTGATCAGGAAATGGTAGTGATCGTAGATGTGCCAGATGTGCCAAGTACAAGTTTCGTGAAATCTATCACAGAAAGTTTTCAGGAAGCTGAACTCTACAGACAGGCATTGCTAGGTCGATCTGAGGTGCAATCTGTCGGGATTTCTATTGCAACTTATGGTGATAATTCTTTTTGGGACGCAGGATTTCCTACTAATGATGATGAGCAGTTTAATTTTAGGGTAAATTTCGTTGGGGGTGATTATATCAAAGCCATGGGATTGGAGATGGCTGCAGGCAGGGACTTCAATCCTGACCCAGGATCAGATAGCAGTTCATTTATCATCAATGAGACCTTTGCCAAGGCTATGAAGTGGGATGATCCGCTGGGAGAAATGATGCCAAATACACGTTTTAATCCGCACCAGATAATAGGTGTGGTCAAAGACTTTCATCACAACTCCTTATATAAAGAAATTGAGCCAGTGGTTTTGGCAAAAAGTCCTGAGACATTCTTTAGCGGTATTAATATGCTGATGATTAGTTCTACCACCAATCCCAAAGTGTTGGTGAAGGGTAATGGAACTGACTTTGAGGCTTTCAGGAATATGCTTGAAAGTGAATGGGAGCGGGTTTATCCATTGGAAGCGTTTAGTTTCAGTTTTATGGACCAGACAGTTGAGGATCAATATAAGTCAGATGAGCGCTTAGGTAAAATGGTATTTATGGCTGCTGGAATTGCAATTCTTATTGCCGCGATGGGACTATTTGCTATGGCCGCTTTGAGCATAGCTGGTCGTACGAAGGAAATCGGGATACGCAAGGTGTTGGGTGCTTCCAGCTTCAGTATTTCCTGGATGTTTAATAAGGAATTCCTGATGATTACAGTCGCAGGAGTACTGGTCGGCTTGCCACTGAGTTTGTATTTGATGCAAACTTGGATTGCACAGTTTGCCATAAAATCCTGGCCTTCCTGGCTCAATTTCGCTGTTTTGGGAGTTGCTGGAATTGTATTCACTTTACTGATAGTGTCTGCTCAGTCTTATCGCGCTACGCAAATGAATCCTGTGAAAACGCTGAAGGATGAGTGATGCTGGATGCCCGATGTAGAGTCATTGCGAGGAAGGAAGCAATCTCTTATACGCAACAGATTGCTTCACTCATCCCTCGGTCGCAATGACGGATAGAATTATCTTCCAATCCGCCACGGCGGACAAGTACTTAAAATATTTCAATTTTTCAATTTGAATAAAATGCTAAAAAACTACTTCAAAATCGCCTGGAGAAACATCCTTAGAAATAAGATGCGTTCGTTTATTCATATTTTGGGTCTTTCTATAGGTGTGGCGATATGCTTTTTAATATTCAATGTGGTGACGCATTCTTACAGTTTTGATCAGTTTCATCCGGATAAGGAGAGAATTTATCGTATTAATACCCTCACGGATTGGGGAGATGGTGGAAGTTTTCCAAATTCTGGAACTCCAGGACCACTAGGTGAGGTGATTCAGGATGAGATCTCAGGAATCGAAGGAAAAGGCAGGCTTTATACTATGTATGAGACTTTGGTGGCTTTGCCCAATACCAACAAGGTGTTTGGTAGGTCTAATGAAGTCACTTTTGCTGATCCTGGTTTCTTTAAAATATTCCCTAGAAAATGGCTTGCCGGAAATCCGGAAACGGCCTTGATTCAGCCTGAATCACTGGTGATCTCTGAAGAAAGTTTACATAAGTACTTCCCAGGTTCAGAAGCTTCAGACGTGCTGGGGCAGGAATTGATGTTTGTGGATTCGGATTCTATCTATGCCAAAGTGACTGGAGTAGTGGCGGGATATACAGATAACACGGACTTTATCTTCAATGACTTTATATCCTACAGCACTATCCGAACAGAAGAGCAGATCGAGTGGTTTGGTCTGCACGATTGGACTTCGGTGAATTCTAGTAGCCAGCTTTTTGTCAAACTCGCTCAAGGAGTATCTCCTGAATCTGTGGATGAAGCATTCAAGCCATTGATTGCGAAAAATATGGAGGCTGAAGAAAATGGGGAGTATAATACAAGCTTTTTCGCCGAACCACTTTCAGAAATGCATTTCACACCAAACTATGGTAGTACCAGCGTTTCCAAAGTATTCTTGAAGGGCCTGATTTTTATAGGACTGATTATTCTGGTGCTTGCAGTATTGAATTTTGTCAACTTGGAAACTGCTCAGGCTATTGGTCGATCCAAGGAAGTTGGAATCAGAAAAACCATCGGTGGTACCCGTTTTCAATTGATCACTCAGTTTCTCGCAGAGACATTTTTGATCGTGATATTCAGCACTATTCTAGCTATGGCATTTGTAGAAGGTATCAAATTGCTGTTTGCTACCTATTTGCCAAAGAATTTTACTATTGATTATTTCTCTCCTTATAATATCCTTTTCTATGCAGGATTTCCTGTGTTGATCTCGATGATCTCAGGGATTTATCCAGCACTGATTCTTTCCAATTACGATCCTCAGCGTGCTTTGAAAGGAGAAATGATCAGAACTGGGAAATTCTCTGTGGGCGTATTTCTGCGAAAAAATCTTACAGTAATGCAACTGTCCTCTTCCATTGCTTTCATCATTTTAGTAATGGTGCTTAACTATCAGCTCAACTACGTGACTAGCCAGCCTTTGGGTTTTGATAAGGAAGCTGTGATGTTCGCTTCACTGCCTTTCATGTCAGATCCAGATAAAATGCTGCAACTTCAGGATCGCTTCAACCAAGAAGCAATGGTGAAAAGTGCCAGCCTGAGTGGTAGTCTGGTGTCAACCACGAGCCTTTGGACTTCAGATGTCATGGTGCCTGTGGACACGACGGAGAAGCAACTTTATATACAAGTGATGAATGTAGATTCCGCTTTTGTAAAAGTGAATGGCATCCCTCTATTGGCAGGTTCAGACGGTATAGATAGAGCAGATGAGATCTTGGTAAACGAGCAATTTGTGAAGGAAGCTGGCTTTTCTTCGATAGAGGAAGCGGTTGGGACGGAGGTTTCCTATAGCCAAGAGCAGGTAAGAATTATAGGAGTGGTTGCAGATTTTCACTCAAGAACGCTCCGGGAGAAAATTCGTCCATTGCTATTTACCTATAACCCAACCTATTTTCAGTCGGTGAATGTGAAGCTTAATTCCGATCAAAATTTGGCAGTAGCTAAGGAACGATTGGAGCAGATTTATCTGGACATTTACCCTTATGAAACGGCATCTTTTAACTTTCTGGATGCCCAAATTGACAAGTTTTATCGGGAAGACGTGAAAATTAAAAACGTGCTGGGCTTTGCTTGTGGGTTGGCGATTTTGATTTCCTGTTTGGGATTATTTGGACTTTCCAGTTTCACCATTGCTCAGCGAACTAAAGAGATCAGCATTAGAAAAGTCTTGGGAGCAACCTTACAGCAGATCCTATTTTTGATCTCTAGAGAGTACATGATTTTGGTGGGAGTTTCATTCCTGATCGCAGTATTTCCAGCGTACTACTTCCTCAATGACTGGCTCAATGGATTCAATACCCGAGTGGAAATGCCTTATTTAATATTTGCAGCAGCCGGTTTGGGAGTGATGGCGATTTGCTTGCTGATCGTGGGTATTCATTCCTATGTCGCTTCGCAAACAAATCCGGCTAAGGTGCTGAAGAGCGAGTAGGGGAGGATTCTCGCGGCGGCGCAACGGCGCAACGTTTAAAAAATCAATAGCATCAGAATAGCTCCCGCTCCCGATAGCTATCGGGAGGCTCAAAGGCGCAATGGAAATGATTAACCTTTGGGGTTTTGTTTGAACCCCGAAGGTTTTGAATATGCAATTCTCTCGCGGCGGCGCCATGGCGCAATGTTTTGAAACAAATTTTTTAAAGTAACGAGCACCGTCGGTGCGGATTATGTTATAGCCCCCGGTTTCAACCGGGGGGTAAATTGATAAGGCAAAGTTTTTGGGTTTTGGCCACGGGAATGTCAAGTGATGAGTTGCCAGTTCGCCAAAACGAGGGGAGTTAAAGATTTAAAATCTAAAGTCGAACGCTTAGAGATCCTGAAAGGATCAAACTTATGAATAGCCATGGGTGCAACCCATTGTAAAAGAGTACCCAAGTGACCCCTCGACCCAGAATGGGTCGAACTAATCAGAATCTGTATTGATCTACTGCTGATTAATTATTCACCAATTTGTAATTCGGTTTGTGTCTTCACGAATCGAGGAATGTAAGGGCGAATAATTATTCGCCCTTACCAATAAATCGTTTCTATCTTTTCCGAAAAAATCAATAAATAACCCTAGAAGTAAATAAAATTTTTAATTAAGTTTTTTATCCCAAAATTGACATGAAACGTTAAATTGCAGTCCAGTTTTAAGAATTAACCACATCAAACGTTTTAAGTATTGTCTTATGTCCAAATCAAATTCTGTTTTTCTTTTAGTACTTTTTGCTTTTTCAATGGGCTTATCCTCATGCGGTTCTCAAAAAAGTAATGCCGGTAAAGGCTTCGTAGCACTTTTCAATGGTGAAAACCTAGACGGCTGGGTAGGTAATAAGACTTCCTATAGAGCTGAGGACGGGATGATCGTCATTGACCCAAAAGGAACTGGTGGAGGAAATCTCTTCACTGAAAAGGAATATGGAGACTTTGCTCTTCGATTTGAGTTTCAATTGACTCCTGGAGCCAACAATGGTCTAGGTATCCATGCTCCACTGGAAGGTGATGCGGCCTATGTAGGTAAAGAGCTTCAAATCTTAGATAACACGGCGGATAAATTTGCAGACTTACAGGAGTATCAGTATCACGGTTCAGTTTATGGCGTGATTCCTGCAAAGCGTGGGTTTCTGAAGCCTGTGGGCGAGTGGAATACTCAGGAAGTGATCGTCAACCATCCGCACATCAAAATCATTCTAAATGGCGAGACTATCGTGGATGGAGACTACCTAGAAGCAAGTAAAAACGGTACATTAGATCACAAGGATCATCCAGGATTACAGCGTAGTTCTGGGCACATTGGCTTCTTGGGTCATGGTGATGTCGTCCGTTTTAAGAATATCAGCATCAAAGAATTAACAGCAACCAAGTAATAACTTCAATAAAAAATGAGTAAGAAAATAGAAAGTATTGATCGTAGAGACTTTGTCAAAAAGAGTGGTTTAGGAATTTTAGGTGCTGCTTTGGCTCCTTCTCTTTTAGCTAGATTGAAGGCTGGCGAACGCCTAAGAACAGCACATATCGGTCTTGGCGGTATGGGAATGGCTGATTTGGACGCGATTTCCTCTCATGCATCTGTAGACGTTACAGCGCTTTGTGACGTGGATAGTGTAAATTTGGCGAAAGCTAAAGCACTTCATCCAAATGCTAAAGTCTATGCTGATTATAGAGAATTGCTCAAAGAAATGGGCGATCAAATTGATGCTGTGGTAGTTTCTACACCAGATCATACGCATGCACCAGCATCGATCATGGCTATGGAAATGAACAAGCCAGTTTATTGCCAGAAGCCTTTGACTCACCATGTGAGTGAAGCTAGAGAAATGAGCCAATTGGCTGCGAAAAAGAATTTGGTAACTCAGATGGGTATCCAGGTTCACTCTTTCTATGATTACAAATTAGCTACCCTGCTTATTCAATCTGGAATCATCGGTAAAGTTCATACTGTTCGTGCTTGGTCTCCAAAAGACTGGGGTTATGATGGGCCTGAACCAGCTGGATCTGATCCGGTTCCTGCTACGCTAGACTGGAATTTATGGCAAGGAACTGCGCCTGAGCGTCCTTACAAAGAAGGTTTTTACCACCCAGGTAACTGGAGAAAAGTGATGGATTACGGTTGTGGTACCCTAGGAGATATGGGAGTGCATATTTTTGACACGCCATACAATGCTTTGGAACTTGACGTTCCTCGTACGATCATCAACGAGTGTCGTGAGCCTACGGGCTTTGGATTTCCTGCAAACAATGTAGTGACCTATGAATTTCCAGGCACAAAGCAGACTGCTGAATCATTGAAATGGGTATGGTATGATGGCATCGGAGCTCCAGAAGCGCATGAAGATTTGATGCTTCCAAATGGTGATAAGTTGCCAGATCAAGGAGCAATGTTTATGGGTGAAAAAGGCAGATTATTGTTGCCACACTTCCAGCAGTTACCACGCAAAATCGTGGATGGAAAATACGTGGAAATGGACATCGAATCATTCAACTTAGGCAAACCTGTGAAGGATTATGCAGCTGAAAGTAACAAGCATTACCACCAGTTTGTAGATGCCTGTCTAGGCAAAGGTGAAACAACAGCTCCTTTCTCTTACGCTTCTAGATTGACAGAAACTATCTTGCTTGGCGTGATCGCCGGTAGATTCCCTAACGAGACGCTACACTGGGATAGCAAAAAAGCCAAGTTTGCTGAGAAGAAAGCGAACAAATTCCTTAAAGGGAAGTATCGTAAGTTCTAGTATCAAGATTTAAGTAGCAAGACGTAAGAATCAAGACATAAGATTTTAGAATCAAGAGTTAAGAAACAAGATCCAAGAAATAAGAGTCTGATTATTGAAACTTGAATATTGATCACTGAGAATTGAGTATTGATTATTTATTTTGTGCGCTGGCGAACAAAAATGTTCGAGAAAGCAAACCTGATATATATGTGAAAATGCCTCTGGAGTTAATTCAGAGGCATTTTTTTATGGCATAAAAGTGGAAATGACTAAAGAAGAATTGAGAATGGAGATTAGAGATAAAGATTAAGTCGATCCGAAATTTTTCAATTTTCTAATATTTCAATCTTTTGCTCATGTGGAAAAACTACCTTAAAATATCCTTTCGAAATTTGCGCAAGCGCAAGTTGTACACTGGCATCAACCTGATTGGGTTGACGATAGCTATTGTGAGTTTTTTGGCGATTTGCCTGTATATACAGCATGAGTGGAGCTACGATAAAATGTATGCTGATTACGATAGGATTTACAAATTCAATCAGGAATTTGTTTCTCAGGGCGAAAGTCAGTTAGTCGCTTCCACACCATCCAGTTTGATCCCTACGCTGATCGAGGAAATTCCAGAAGTGGAGACTGGGACGTTGGTTTTTGATATTAGTATTTTCTCTTCTGTACTTATCGATGCTGGTGAGGGAAATCAAGAGGAGAAATCCTTTGCATATGCAGATGAAAACTATTTCAAAGTCTTTGATTTTGAGCTTTTGTCGGGTAGTCCTGCTCATGTTTTGGCGGAGCCAAATCAAATCGTACTAACCAGAAGTACTGCGGAACGCTATTTCGGTGATGCCGGATCAGCATCGGGGAAAATACTGAAAGTGGAAGGAACGGATTTTACTGTGTCAGGGGTGATGGAAGATTTCCCGAGCAATAGTCATATGGAATTTGACTTTTTGGCATCATTCAAGTCTCATAGACATGGAAAAAATCCTGAATGGTCACCTAGCAACTACTATACTTATGTGAAACTTAAGGCAGGGACGGATGTGAGTGCTTTTGAGTCAAAAGTGGAGCAGATCAAGGAAAAGTACCTTGGAAAGGAGCTAGCTGAATATGGTTATAAGACCTCTTTTCACTTGCAACCTGTCAGTAACATACATTTGGGTGATCAATCCCTCAGCAGTATCAAGCCTGGAACGGACATTCGATACCTATATATTTTCGGCATAGTAGCTTTGTTGCTTATCGCAATTGGTATCATCAATTATGTGAATTTGGCTACGGCAGAAGCCACCGAGCGCAATAAGGAAGTAGGGCTTCGCAAAGCAATGGGTGCTGGTCGAGGACAGTTATTTGGTCAATTCGTATCAGAATCCATGTTACTCACGTTTGGCGCTACTGTGTTGAGTGTGCTGTGTCTGTATTTGATTTTACCTAAATTCTCACAGATCGGTGGCGTACCATTAAGTACTAATTCTTTGATGAACCCCATCGGTATTGGTTTTATGGTGGGTCTGATTGCGATTGTAGGTTTGCTTGCCGGTATGTATCCTTCCTTGATTTTGTCAGGAATGGAGCCTATCAAAGCATTGGCAAATAAGACGAAAATGGGTGGGGGCGCATGGGTGAGAAAATCCTTGGTAGTTTTCCAGTTCTTTGTTTCCATAGGTTTGCTGATCGCTACTTTTATTGTGAAAAATCAACTGGATCACATGCAAAATGTAAGCTTGGGATACGACCGTGAGCAGGTAGTTGCGTTGACTTATCACTACAGCATGCGAAATGTGGCTGAGACCATGAAGTCTGAAATGCTTAGAAGCGGCGCGGCAAGTTCTATATCGCTGGCCGGAGATATGCCTATACATATCCAGGCAGGATATAAGATTTTTCCAGGTGGTGACAATCAGCGTGAGTTTATGATCACGGGATATTCTACAGATGAAGACATTGTAAAAACATTAAACCTAGCAATTCTTGCGGGTACTGATCTCAATGAAAATGATATTTCCAGAGCTGAGGCCAATGAAAGTAAAGCCATAATCCCTATCATTTTGAATGAGTCAGCAATCAAGGAAATGGGCTGGGAACCAGAAGAGGCGATAGGAAAAATTGTGAATTTCGGTTTCTCGGATGCGAGAATTAAAGCAGTGGTAGGCGATTTCTATTTCAACTCCATGCACGAGGATATTGGCCCGCTTGGGATATTTAGAGACCAGGGAAATGCTAACGTGATGTTAGTAAAAATACCTTCTGGAAACCCTAGTGCTACACTTGCTTCTTTGGAAGAAGTATGGAAAAAGTTTGTGCCAGAGCGACCATTTAATTACAGATTTATAGATCAGGAATATGCTCAGCTTTATCGCTCTGAAGAGCGAGTGGGGGTGATCTTTACGCTGTTTTCAGGCATAGCCGTCTTAATAGCCTGCATGGGGTTATTTGGATTGGTGTCCTACGTCGCGCTTCGCAGAACCCGTGAAATCAGTATTCGGAAAGTACTTGGAGCTACGCAAAAAGATGTAGTGTCTGTACTTGCTTCGGATTTCTTCAAGTTGCTCTTAGTAGCTTCTGTTTTGGCCATTGGATTCGGACTTTGGTTCTCTGATACTTGGCTTCAGTCCTTTGCTAATAAAGTTGAATTCTCGCCTATGCCTTATATTTTAGCAGTTATGCTGGTCTTATTATTAGCAGGTTTGACTATAGGATATAGAAGTTGGAAAGTGTTCAGACTGAATCCAGCGAAGACATTGAAGAGTGAATAGAATTTAAAATTTAGAATGAATAATTAGAAATGGATAGTATTCCAATTTTTCAATTTTCAAATATTTCAATTTAAAATGATAGAATTAAAAAACCTGGATAAATACATTGAATCACGATTTCAGCGTGTATTTATCCTCAAAGGAATAGATCTTACGATTAATGAAGGGGAATTCATCACGCTCATGGGGCCAAGCGGCGCAGGAAAGTCTACTCTCCTAAACATCCTTGGTTTACTGGATGAGGAGTATGATGGAAATTACCTCTTTGGTGACAGAAGCATTAAATCAATGAAAGATCGGGAGCGTTCGGCACTTCACAAAAGTGAGTTTGGATACATTTTCCAAGCTTACCATTTGATCGATGAGTTGACGGTATACGAGAATATCGAAACCCCACTTTTGTATAGAAAAGTATCTTCCAATGAGCGTAAAAGCATTATTGCTGATCTTCTTGATCGATTTAATATGGTTGCGAAAAAAGATCTTTTTCCAGCTCAACTTTCTGGGGGGCAGCAGCAGTTGGTAGGTATAGCAAGGGCTGTAGCGGGTAAGCCGCGCGTACTTCTAGCAGATGAGCCTACTGGGAATTTGCACTCTGGTCAGGCTAAGGAAATCATGGAAATTTTTCAGGAATTGCACCGCGAAGGAACTACAATTATTCAAGCTACCCATGCACGGGAAAATGCGGATTACGGCACTCGATTAATCGATATGCTGGATGGAAAAATAGAAAAAGATGAAGCGATTATACATGTATAAAAAGTTTATAACCCTATTTATCCCGATAGCTATCGGGACATTGCTGTTAACAGGTGCTGTTCAGGCTCAGGATACGGTGAGAATTAACTTTCGTCAAGCGGTGGATTTGGCTTTGGCATCCAATGTCGCTTACCAAATTCAGGCGAACACTATGGAAGTGCTAAAGCTGCAGAAGCAATCAGCTCTTCTTTCTCATCTGCCAAATGCAAATATCAACACCTCGTTTTCTCAGCAGTCCGGACAGCAGTTTCAGCAAATAGAAGGAGAAATAGTCGTGACTAATGTGACCAATGAGGTTGTCAATGCAGGGCTAAATATGAGTATGCCTATTTTCAATGCTGGCAGGAGAATTTTGGATACTCAGTCATCAAAGTTGGCATACGAAGCAGGAGGCAAAGGTTTGGATAGAGCAGCACAGCAAGTGATGTTTGATGTGGCCAGGAGATATCTCCAAGTGCTTTTGGATCAGGAGATAGTTAGAATTTCTAAGGAGAACCTGGAGAATCAGCAAGAGTTATTACGGCAAATCGAAGGTTTTTTGGAAGCGGGTTTGAGAACCATGTCGGATAAATACAACCAGCAATCTGAAGTCGCTAGATTGGAATCAGTGCTCGTAGATGCAGAGCTGCAATACCAAAATGATATCTGGGATTTGTCAGAGTATTTGCAACTGGAAGCAGGAGTAGTGCCCGTTTTGGAGGCTGTAGATCCTAGGTCTGATGAATCAAGATTTGAAGGAATGAGCATGCCGGAGTTGTATGACATAGCACAGGCGAACCGAGCTGATGGCACTCAGCAGCAACTTCTCGAGACATCTTACAAGAAGGATATGCAAGCGATTAAAGCCATGTATTACCCGAGAATTGGAGCTTTTTACAATTACAATACCTTCTTTACTTCTTTGGATGATAGAAATCTACAGGATCAACTGTGGAAGGTTTACCCTCAAAACACACTTGGACTTAGTTTAGCAATTCCAATTTTCAATAATTTTCAAAACAGACTGGATGTAAGTAGAAGTAGAGTGGCCTATAAAAATCAGATTTTGCAAAAGGAATCGGTCAACAGAAAAATCTACCAAGACGTGAAACTGGCTTATCTAAACTATATGGCCGCAGTGAAAAAGGAGGGAAACACAGGCATACAGGTAATGGCAGCTAAAGAAGCACAAAATGCAATCAGCGAGCGTTTCCGTCTAGGGATTTCCAATTTCGTTGACTTGGCTACATCCAATCAGCAACTGGTTAGCGCTCAGGCTGATCAAGCTCAGGCTATTTACACCTTGTTCTTCCAAGAAGTATTGATGCAGCATGCGTTGGGTACGTTGGAGGTGTTGGAGTAGATAGGAAAATTAAGACGTTAGACATTAGATTCAAGAAGCTAGATTCAAGGCAAAGCAGGATTAGAAGATTTCTTGTCTGAATCCACCAGTCGTTCCTACGGAACGAAAAGCACTAACTATTTATACATTTTCTACAGACCAGACCTTCCTACGGAAGGTTGAATTTACGCTGAAAACTTGCCCCATGGGGGCAATTGGTTTGTAGCTAGGAAGTCGCAATTCATTTAATCGTTCCTGCGGAACGAGTCGTGATTGTTCCGAAAATGTGAGAAAAAATATAGTCCAGCTTCTGGAGTAGCAGGACATAGTTTAGCGTTCTCTGCGAAAAACTCTGTGTCCACTGCGGTAAAAACATAAAAAAAGCAGGCTCTGGAGCCTGCTTTTCGGTTGTGGTGGTTAAAATAGTTGGTTGTTATTTGCTTATAGCATCGCGAAGAACATGTCCAAATCTGGGATCAAAACGATTCTTGTTCTTCTGTTGATAGCCATGTTTTCAGGAGTGTCATTGTCCACAAGTGGCATATAACTCGCTCTACCTGCAGCAATCATTTTCTCTGGTGCCACGTTATATTGCTCTTGAAGCTTTCTGATAATACTTGTTGCTCTTTTCACAGAAAGATCCCAGTTATCCTGAACTACTCCTGTTGAGATTGTTCTTGGATCTGTATGTCCTTCCACCATTACTTGAAGACTTGGTTCAGCATTGATCAGCTCTGCAAGCTTCTGTAGTAAAGGATCAGCTTTTGAATTTATTCTGTAGCTACCTGTATTAAAAAGTAATGCATCAGAAACCGAAATCATTACGACTGTCTGGTCTATACTGATATTGATTTCATCTTCTTGTCCTGCTTCAGTTGTAGAAGTAATATTTTTCTTAAGGTTGTATTCAACGGCAAGATTTACTGAATCTTCCAACGTCTGCGCTTGAGCCAATAAAGTTGGATCCACATTCGCTAAGGTTTGCTTCATTTTCTCCTTAGAGTTTTTGGACATTACCGTGGCGCCTTCTATACTTAGCATTCCGTCATTCTGCATGGTCAATGCATCATTGGTATCGCGAAGTGAGTTGATTCTAGAATTGTATTCTGCAACTCTATTCTCGATGATCTGCATTTTCTCCTCGAGCTCAGCTTTCTCTTGCTCAGTAGCGGCAAGTTGGGATTGAGTGCTGTAAAGATTGCCTTCTAATTCAGTGTATTTTTTTTTCGACACACATGATACCATTATAGTAGCACTCAGTAGTCCGGTTACAATAAGTGATTTTTTCATAGTTGATTTCTTTGTCTTTCCATCTACTATTTCAAAGCTATTGCCACAACTGAAAACCGATATTATTCTGCTTAAAATGAGTTCGAAACACGCATTTTGAGCCAATGGATGCATTTTGTACAAAAAAAAGAAGTCCCAATATCTATTTGGGACTTCTTAGAAAAACTGTGGAATACCTACACAGGTTGATTAATATATTACTCAGAAACAAGTAGACATCATTCCATGAGTCGGTTGATGACTTTAAATTCATTCATAACCCTATAGGCAGCCCGAGTGACGTCAGATTGAAAGTTTGGAGAATCTGAATCAAAGTTAGCAGCAGTGTATCCTTGCCAAATTGTATTTCCTCTTTTACTATCTATCACGTAGATCACGAGCATTCCTTGGTTTTGAGTATATCTTACTTGATTATAAGTCTCGTCTTTTTCCTGCTCCTTATCTAGTTCGCCACTTTCTTTCTCAGGTACCGTTCCTACGCGCTTCAGCCAATAGTCAAACTCCGGCTGTACATACCCACGATAGCGAATAGAATCCATGAAGATTTTATAACTCACCAATAAGTCTGGCTTATTATCTTGTTCTCTGAATCCTTGAGAACCTAATCTAGCACCTATAGTAGCGCTCAATACTGGAGATATCATGCTTGTGTCCTTTTCAGTAGGAACTACGAAGGCAAAGGTTTTATACTTTTTGAAAGAAGCTTGGTAATTGTAGTCGTAGTCGGTGACATAATCTTTGGAAGAAAAGCATCCCACACAGATAAAAATAAGGAGGGTGAAAAGTAAGTAAGTATTTTTCATGGCATTTGGGAATGAGTGGTTGAAAGATATTTTACTATGTACGAACTGGAGGGGTTAGGTGGATTTAACTAAAATTAACACCAACATGTTTAAATTAATGGATTGTAGTTCAGGAGAATAGCTTATTAATTTACCATAATTTCAGTATAAATAAGATTCTGATTTTTATTTCCTTCTTTTTTTCGTTCGAAAAGAGTATTAAATCACTAAAATGTCGGCTGATGGATAGTTTTGAGAAATTAATAACTGAAGCGAAGGCTTGTCGATTATGTGAATCATTCCTGCCGCTAGGCCCCCGTCCAGTATTTTCTATACGTCCTACAAGTAAGATTCTGGTGATAGGTCAAGCTCCCGGAACTAAGGTTCACAAAACAGGTATTCCATGGAATGACCCAAGCGGGGATGAATTGAGACGATGGTTAGGAGTAGATAGAGATGTGTTTTACGAGCCGGAGATTTTTGGGATTATGCCTATGGGTTTTTGCTATCCGGGTAGGGGAAAAGGGGGAGATATGCCGCCAAGGCCAGAGTGCGCTCCTACTTGGCATGAGAGAATGAGAGCTCAGATGCCTGTGGTTCAGTTGACCCTGTTGATTGGGCAATATGCCCAGAAGTACTATTTGGGAGCGACTAGAAAGAGGACACTTACAGAGACCGTCATGGCTTTTGAAGAGTATTCGCCAGTGTATATTCCTTTAGTTCATCCTTCTCCGCGCAATCGCATGTGGCAACGCAGAAATCCTTGGTTTGAGGAGGAAGTGGTCCCGACGCTCCGTGACCGTGTACATGAGTTGATTCGGGTATAGATTAAAATCTTTTAGTTGTGGTTTCTAGCTGAAAATTAGTTTGTAATCTACGACTCTGAAAATCGAGCAAGTGACTTTCTAAATGCTATGATTTGGAAAAAACAGGAAGTCATATGATGTGTCTTCATTCCTTTCAACAGAAATCTCCTTTCGGAAATAAATACCCAAGTAGTACCAGTCTATAATAAGCTCAGCTTTTCAGACAAACGCTCAGCCCTTCCTTCATCAAAGTAGGCTTGAGCCCATATTCTTTTTGGATCTTGGAAGAGTCAAAGCAATAGTCAGAATCCGACTGATAGCGAAGCTCAACGATTTCTTTCATCACAGACATGAAAATACCTAAGGTACTTACCAGCCAGGCGGGCATGACTTGTATTTTGAGCTTAGTGTTAAGTTGATTATTGACCATTTCTACGATTTCTTTTCCCGTAGGGTAAGAAGAATCAGTAGGGAGATTCCAAGTTTGATTCCATGCATCATCTTGTAGCGCCAGAAATGCTGTAGCTTTCCCAGCATCAGGAATGTAAATGAATGAATGCTTTTTGTCTCCTGAATAGAGCCATTGTGCACCTTTTCCTGATTTCATTCGCTTAATTACCAATTCGTTTAAAAAAGAATTGCTGGCTTCAGGACCGTAGAAGTCAGGTGCACGAGCGACCAAAGCTTTGAGCTTACCAGTTTTCACATTTACCCAAAGCATATCCAAAATCTGTTTTCTCACTTTCCCTTTTCGACTTTCTGGCTTCAAAGGAGTCTCCTCGGTGAGATGCCCGATATGGGTAGGATCACAAGCATACATGTTGTCAAAGAAAACCAAGTTGGCTCCATGGGCGATGCAGGCACCTAATGTGTTCTTCATGATCTTTGGCCAGTCTCGCTTCCAGGTTGAGGACTTATACTGTATGCCAGCCAATAAATAAACAACTTCAGATCCTTTTACGGCCTCGGACAAGGCGGCTGCATCCAACAAATCTCCAGAGAATAGTTCATCAGTTTCATTCACTTTTTGAGGTTTGCGACTGAACTGGCGAACTAGTACGTCTGACTTAGATAGCTCTGCAGAAACGATTTTGGCAATATTGCCATTGGCACCGAGAATGGTATGAAGGGGCATGTGTTAGAAGTTTTATTATAGGCTTGAATAAATCATAGTATTCAGAAAGTTGAATTCAGGAAATGTCAAAATCCTTACTCCCAAGATAAGTTATTCACGAGTAAATATTTGTCCAGACTTGTTGCCCTTGTATTATTCTTTTCTTGACAATCCAAAAACACATCTGACTATGAGGCTGATTTGCTTAGCTACATAGGAACTTCAACGGCAATTACAGACGTATTGCAAGCAAAAAAGAAGGCAATATCAGACCTTGTCTTTTCTCTGAATAACTCTCAGAGAGATTCGGTGAACCTTTGGGTTTAGCTTTTCTCTCATAAAGATTATGAGGAAATCTTCGATATCTCGACTATAGTAGATTAAATTCAAGACCAGCATTAAAGGTCTAAAGAAATAGATCAGTATGTAGTATGATTATAATTAGTAACAACTCAGTAGTATTATGATAAGTAGTTTTTTTCAAAAGTCCTGTTTTTTAGTTCTTTTCAGTATTCTAGGATGTCAGTTTAGTCAGGCACAATCGACAGATAAATCCTTGTATTTCAAAAAGCCAGCAGTCAACCATCTGGAATCATTACCCATTGGCAATGGGCATTTGGGGGGGATGATATTTGGGAACCCAAATCAAGACAGAATTATTCTAAACGAGAAAACACTTTGGTCAGGAGGGGTACAGGATGCAGATCGAGAAAACGCGCATCAGTACTTAAGTAAGATTCAAACGCTTCTGTTAAATGGGAATAATAAGGAGGCCGAGGCTTTACTTCAAGAGCATTTTGTCAGTAAAGGAGTGGGTTCGGGAGAAGGCATCGGAGCCAATGAGCACTATGGAAGTTATCAGACACTTGGAGATCTATTGATCAGCTGGGCGGATACACTTCAAGGATATGAGAATTACTCCAGAGTATTGGATTTGCAGGATGCTATTGCTACTACCACATGGAAGAGAAACGGTGTCACTTTTACACAGGAAGCCTTTTCCAGTATTGCTGATGATGTAATGGTCATCAAACTTTCTGCATCCAAGGCAGCACAATTGAGTTTTGCTATTGGATTGGATAGAAAGGAAAACGTAGCTTTTTCTTCAGCCGGAGATGATATTTTACTTATGACTGGGCAATTGCCAAATAAAGATCTTGCTGGGATGAAATATGCGGCTATGCTCAAGGTGGTTCAAGAAGGAGGGACTATCAAGAATACGGGGAAGCAGCTAGAAGTAGATGGGGCCGATGTTTGCTATTTGATTATTGCCGCTACGACGGATTATAACATTGATTCACCTGCTGAGCCTATAGGAGATCCAGTAAAGGAGGTTTCCAAAACGATTTCTGACTTTAAAATCGCTACAGCCAGAGCAAACCATATTCAATCCTATCAGGAATACTTTAATAGGAATAGCTTTCAATTGACAAGTCAAGACAAAGGAGTTTCTAAACTTTCTACTCCCGAGCGACTACAGCGATATGCGGAAGGAAATGAGGATGCGCAGCTTCCGGTGCTCTATTATAACTATGGGAAATATCTCCTGATCTCCTCTTCACAGCCGGGGCAGTTACCAGCAAATTTGCAAGGGATCTGGGCGCCAGAATATCAGGCTCCTTGGAATGGAGATTATCATTTGGATATCAATATTCAAATGAATTACTGGTTGGCCGAACCCTTAGGCTTAGGAGATTTAGCTGAGCCTATGCATCGATTTACTGCCAATTTGGTGGAGAGTGGTGAGAAGACAGCAAAAGCATATTATGATGCTCCTGGTTGGGTGGCTCATGTGATTAGTAATCCTTGGTATTATACCTCTCCAGGTGAAGGTGCGGGTTGGGGATCTACAATGTCTGGGGGATCCTGGATGACAGAGCATTTGTGGGAGCATTTTCGATTTACTCAGGACACAGCTTTCCTGAAGGCCTATTATCCAGTGTTGAAAGGAGCATCTGAGTTTTTATCATCTATACTCATTGAGGAGCCTGAGAACCATTATTTGGTGACAGCACCATCCAACTCACCCGAGAATTCTTATATCAAACCGGATGGTTACCGTGGGCATACCGCTATGGGGCCGACGATGGACATGCAGATAGGTAGGGAGCTTTTTGGAAATACTATTGAGGCAGCTGAGATTTTAGGGATTGATCAGGACTTCACAGCTATACTGGCAGAGAAAAGAGCGAGATTGGCTCCAAATAAGATCGGGGCAGCTGGAGATCTAAACGAATGGCTACATGACTGGAAGGAGACTGATCCGCATCACAGACATATTTCTCACTTGTACGGCCTACATCCTTATGATGAAATCACGCCATGGGCAACACCTGACTTGACATCTGCGGTGACAGAGACACTCAAGGATAGAGGAGACGATGCTACAGGTTGGAGTAGAGCTTGGAAGATTAATTTTTGGGCAAGACTAGGTGACGGTGATCATGCCTTATTGCTGTTGAAAAAATTACTTCAGCCAATTGGTGGAGACGGTTCTAAAATCGTTTGGGGAGATGGGGGAACCTATTCCAATTTATTTTGTGCGCATCCTCCATTTCAAATTGATGGGAATTTTGGTGGCACCGCAGGTATTGTAGAAATGCTATTTCAAAGCCATGGTCAAGATGAAGTCATCCGATTGATTCCAGCTCTTCCTAGCAGTGAAAGCTGGCAGAAGGGATCAGTAAAAGGAATGCACGCTAGAGGCGCATTTGTTGTTGATTTCAGTTGGGCAAAAGGCAGAATAGCTGCTGCGAATATTCATTCCTTAAAAGGTCTGGACTGTAAAGTGCTACTTCCAGCGGGGATGAAAATCTTGGATGCTAGCGGAACTCAATTGGGAGAAAATACTGGTAATGATGCCAAGGAAGTTGAATTTGAAACAAGAGCAGGGATGGATTACCAATTGGTGAAATGATCTGACTAGACTTCTGAATTGGATTGTGTTAGCAGACCTAGATAAAATACATTATTTTGAGAGGCGAACATCCGTACTGTCAAAATTCACTCACCCGAAATAAGTTATTCACTATGAAATTTTTATCCAGCCTAGTTGTCCTACTGTTATTATTCTCTTGCCAACCCCAAAAAAATGCTTCTGACTACGAAGCAGATCTGATTATTTACGGCGGAACTTCAGCGGCTATTACAGCGGCTGTGCAGGCAAAGAAAATGGGTAAAACAGTCATTATCGTTTCTCCGGATACCCATTTAGGAGGATTGTCTTCCGGTGGTTTGGGCTATACCGATACAGGGAATAAGTCTGTGATTGGAGGTTTGGCTCGTGAGTTTTATCATCGCGTATATATGCATTACCAGACGGACTCGGCTTGGAAATGGCAGAAAAAGGATGAGTATGGAAATAAGGGTCAAGGCACTCCAGCGATGGATGGGGAGAATAGAACCATGTGGATTTTTGAACCCCATGTGGCGGAGCAGGTTTTTGAGGGTTTTTCCAAAGAAAATGAGTTGGAAATTCACCGAAATGAATGGTTGGATAGAGAATCCGGTGTAACCAAAGAGAATGGCAAAATCACTCAGATCAAAACGCTATCAGGCAAAACCTATTCTGGAAAAGTATTTATAGATGCGACTTATGAAGGAGATCTGCTGGCTGCCGCTGGAGTAAGCTATCATGTGGGAAGGGAATCGAATGCGACCTACGGTGAAAAGTGGAACGGAGTGCAAGTGGGTGTCTTTCAGCACAAGCATTATTTCAATGTGAATATTAGCCCTTATGTGATCGCTGATGATCCTGCTAGCGGATTGCTTCCTGAGATATCGACTAATCCTCCTGGAGAGAATGGGGAAGGAGATAAGAGACTGCAGGCTTACAATTACAGAATGGCACTAAGTCGCCATCCTGATAATCGTGTGCCTTTTGCGAAGCCAGAGAACTACGACCCCGCTCGCTATGAACTTCTTGCTCGGGTCTATGCAGCTGGACGGGATGATACTTTTGAGAAATATGATCCTATTCCAAATCTCAAAACTGATACAAATAATCACGGACCTTTCTCGACGGATTACATAGGAAAGAACTATGCATACCCAGAAGCAAGCTATGAAGAGAGAAAGGATATCCTTCAAGAGCATATTGACTATCAAAAAGGTTTGATGTACTATTTAGCAAATGATCCTAAAGTGCCGGCTGAAGTTCGTGAAGAAATGGCGCAATGGGGATTGGCGAAGGATGAGTTTACAGACAATGGCAATTGGCCACATCAAATCTATGTGCGTGAAGCCAGACGAATGATCGGAGCTTATGTGATGACTGAGCACGATGTGCTTGGTGCCAAAACTGTTCCTGAGCCAGTTGGAATGGGTTCATATTCCTTGGATTCACATAATGCGCAGCGATTTGTGACTGCAGAAGGTTTTGTGCAGAATGAAGGTGATATCGGGGTTCACCCAGAGAATCCCTATTCAATTTCCTACGGTACGCTAGTGCCAAAGAAAGAAGAATGCACTAATCTGATTGTTCCTGTGTGCGTTTCCAGTTCACATACAGCTTTTGGCTCGATCCGAATGGAACCTGTTTTTATGATTTTGGGACAGTCAGCCGCTGCTGCAGCTTCCTTGGCAATTGATCAAGGGATTCCAGTTCAGGAGCTGAGTTATGCCGATTTGAAAGTAGTTTTGGATGAAGAGAAGCAGATTCTAACTCAGGAAAAGTAGTTCTTTTGAAAATTTTTAACCGCGGTGGACACGGAGGATTATGCAGATAGCGTAAAATAATTAGTATTGTTATCGTTCAAGTAAAACGAATGGTTGAGTAGGACTTAATGGTTGCACCCCTTCGGGGCTTGATTTTACTAATATTTTCTCTGCCCCCGGCTTTGCCGAGGGTTATGAATTGTTTCAATCCTTCGGATCTTCCTTGAAGAAAATATTTAAGCTTTTTATAAAGGAAAAGGGCTGAAAGCCCAAAATACCCTAGCCCAGTCCGATAGGGCTGGGTTGAAAAAGATTATTCAATTGTACAAGCTCTGAAGGAGCGAAATACTCCTACCCACCATGTTTTCTGATGACTCAATTCAGGTTTGAGATCTAAGTAAAAATTGCGTGCAATATTTTTATTCACATATCATCTACAAATATGAAAGTAATCTATTACATTTACTTTTGTAAATATAATAGAAGACGTTTATGAAGGGCTATAATTTAGGTGAATTGGAAGAGTTGATTCTACTGACTGTGGGGATCTTGGATCAGGAGGCTTACGGAGTCGCTATACTGGAAGAGATAAAAAACCAAACCGGCAGAAAAGTCAATATCTCAGCGATTCATACTGTTTTGAACCGACTGGAAGAAAAGGGCTTTTTGAAATCCTACATGGGAGGTGCGACTGAAGAAAGAGGAGGTAGACGAAAGCGCTTGTTCTCAATATCGGCTACGGGCAGAGCTGCTATAGAAGAAGTCAAGAATGTCAGAAATAAACTCTTCGACCAACTTCCTCCCTTGGCTTTAGATTTTTCTCATGGACACTAAACTCAAGCATCATCCACCCAAATGGCCAGATCGGTTTCTGGAATTCTACTGCAGTCCCAGTCGATTGGAGCAGATACAGGGAGATGCATATGAGCTTTTTTATATGAATTTGGAGGAGCGAGGCATACGCTACGCAAGATTCCGATTTCTCATCCATGTACTCAGTTTTTTCAGATGGGGCAATATCAGACGATCAAAACCTTCTTATCAGACCTATAACCAAGGAGCTATGTTTAAGAACTATATGAAAATTGGCTGGAGAAATCTTGTCAAGCAAAAAGGAACGACCTTCATCTCAATCTTTGGGTTAGCAGCTGCTGTGGGTTGCTGCTTGGTGGCTTATCTATTTATTGAGCAAGTTTGGTTCAAAGGCATGCATCAGGAGAATAAAGATGAGATTTACCAGATTACTTATACGGCCGAAGGTGAAAACGGAAAGACTACCTATGGCACTGTAGCCGAGCCGATTTCGGAATTGATTAGCGATGAATTGCCGAATATCAAAGCTCAAACGCGAATTCTGACTGATTTCCCTGTTCTTATTCACAAAAATGAGAGCTATTTCCAACGCGCTCAATATGTGGATCCAGGTTATATGGAGATGTTTACCTATTCCATGCTTTATGGTTACCCCGGCGCATTGAATGAACCGGAACAGGTTATTTTGACTGAGGAGCTTTCTACAAAGCTCTTTGGTAATACCCATCCTATTGGACAGGACATCGCGCTGATTACTAATGGGGAAGAAAAGCTCTACAAAGTGGGAGGGGTTTTCAAGTCATTCAATGATATGGAAATGTTCAACTTTGACTTGCTAGTGAACATGTCAACTCATTCAAATGAAAATCATGCTCTACCTCTAAAGGATGCCTGGGCGTCAGAATTATGGACATTCATTCAGCTGGAAAAAGATGTGGATGCTGGTAGTTTATCCACGGGACTTGCAGAAATTGTAAGTGCTCAGAATAAGATCAATCCTGAAAATCCATACCTGAGTCTTCAGCTTGAATCTTTCAACGACTTGGTGAAGAATTCTGAGAATGTAGAAAGAGGTGTGGTTAGTTTCTTGGCAGTTGCACCCCAGATTTTACTATCAGCAATCGGGATTTTTATTTTGATTTTGGCAGTGTTCAATTACATCAATATTTCTATTTTGATGGCTTCCAGACGTCTCAAAGAAATAGGTGTTCGTAAGGTGATTGGTAGCAATAAGGGGCAACTGATCGCTCAGTTTCTCAGTGAAAATCTCATGGTCTGCTTCATGGCTATCGTATTGGGACTCTTATTAGCCGCTTTTATTTTCCTTCCAGGCTTCAATGAAATAGCCTCGAAAAACATCAAAATTGATCTGCTAAATGATCATTTAGTCTGGATGTTTTTAGGTGCTATGCTGCTATTTATTACGTTAGTTTCTGGACTGTACCCAGCGATTTATATCACCTCATTTAAGCCAATCAATATCCTGAAAGGGAATCAGCAAATGGGGAGCAAAAGTGTCTTTACTAGTGTTTTGCTAACTTTCCAGTTTACGCTTGCTATCATCAGTATTGTAGCGGGAGTTGCTTTTGTGCAGACCAATCACATCAATGCAAATCGCGATTGGGGATATGATAGCTCAGATAAGATTATTGTAAATGTTCCAAGTTCTCAGGACTACTTGCCGCTTAAAAACAAATTGTCAGCACTGGCTTCTGTGATCGAAGTCAGTGGAAGTCAAGATTATGTGGGGAATTGGATACGTGAAGAAGAGCTTGTTTTTCATGAGGAAAAGTATGAAATCAGCCTTTTGAATGCAGAGGCTAATTATCCTGAATTATTGGATTTGAAACTGAAGCAAGGCAGAATGTTCAACACAGAACTGATCTCTGATACGCAGGAATCAGTTCTCGTAAATCAGACTTTCTTAGATGAACTAGGACTGATTTTTCCCCTAACTGAAAAAATTATCTTAGATAGTGCAAGCTATGACGTGGTAGGTGTGGTGGAGGATTTTCATACCATATTCTTCCAAAGTTTTATTGATCCTATGGTGATCCGGGCTTCTCCAGATACTACGTTCAACTACCTCACGCTGAAAATGACTTCTGGAACAGCTTATTCTTCTATGGAGTCAGTGAAGAAAATCTGGCATGAAGCTATTCCCAGAGGACTATTTGAGGGAAAATTACAAACTGAAGTATTTGACCGTGAATTCAGTGACGTGAACGGAGTAAGTAATATTCTGTTGTTTTCTGCGATACTAGCAGTGGTTCTGGCGGCTCTCGGACTCTTTGGATTGGTGTCTTTGAATATGAATTCCCGTATCAAAGATTTCTGCGTGAGAAAAGTGTTTGGCGCCGATGCGGGAGATCTGTCCATGAAGTTGGCGAAGAGATATTTGATTATTTGGGGAGTTGCTTCGGTGCTTGGTGGAGGAATATCGATAGTTCTTGTTTCAGCTTTTCTAAATACCTTCTTTGCTTTCCACTCAGGGGTAGGTTTGATTCCAATAGGCTTAGGTCTTTTGATTCTATTGCTTGTCGTCGCAGGGACGGTTGGATCTCAGATTTTGAAAATAGTGAAGGCAAATCCGGCTACGATTCTCAAAGCGGAATAAGAAAAGGGAAGGTAGGATACCCAAATCGCTACCTAAACACTTTATTCCACCTGAGGTTAATAGAAATATGGAGGTTAATTATTCTCAGGAAAAAGGGTTGATAAGCTATGTGATCAATGGGGAAATCACAGTCGATGATATGCGTCAATTGCAGGAGGCAAGAAATCAGCTTGCCACAATAAGCGCATTAAAAGTATTGGCGATTGTAACTTCTTTTAAAGGTTATAAAAGCTTCAAAGCCATGAAAGATGCGCTTTTGGGAGATTGGAGAATGCTTCCTAGGCTATCCAAATACGCAATGCTCACAGATAGCACTTGGCTGCGGGCTTTGATTTTTATCTTAAACCTTTTGGTTCTAAAAAGTGAGCTGAAAGCATTTCCCTTACGAGATCGCAAGTTAGCCGATAGGTGGTTGGAGTAGCTTTCAGCGCTTTTTAGTTACTTGGGTTACAATTATAACATAGATCGTCTCTTAGGTCATGCTAGCTTCTACAGGCTTACTTAACTGTTCGATTTCGCATTTGATTTTAGCGAACTGATCTGCCATTTTTTCAAGGATTGCACTGGAATCTACCTCTACTTTATCTATCAACTCTTGGTAGTATTCTACTCCTTGAATCAGGTTAATTCTGAATTTTTCCAAGTAAGCTTCCTTCTTGGCTACTTTCTCAGTGACTTTGGTGTCAAATTCCTTTTTCAAGTAAGTCACATATAGTTGCAATTCCTTCACAAAAACATGCGGTCTGTCTATATCCACTTTTAGCGAAAGCTTGCCATAGATATGATCTGCCATTTCTTTGAGTGAAAAAGTACCTTTGAAGTAAGCCAGATTCGGTCCAGGACAAATGGTAACTGCATTGAGATTACGTCGCGGAGTTTCACCTGCTGCCAAAATTGCGGGAGCGCTCAGTCCTTCGCAAAGGCAGTCTTTAGCTTCTACTTTTTCCATTTCTTCCGCTTCTATTTCTCCAGCCTCGAATTGCTTTGCTTTAAGGTCTTGATATTGTCTGGAAGCTGTGCAAATCGGCTTGTCTGTGAACTCGGTATTATTCATCAGAAACTTCTTGTAGCAAGGACTTCCAGCTCTGTTCTTCTCAATTCTTACTACTCGCTGTTCCTCGCCTGAGGAAGTTCGGAGATTGTTAAAAGGTACTCCGAGTGGAGAGGCATGGCTCAGGTAGAAGTCAGATTTTTTTGCTTGGAAGAGTCGGTCTAAAGTGTCGCCATCCACAGAGGTTGCTTCGGGCACTAGAAGAAAAGGACTTCCCCAACCAGTTCCGTCGAGTTCATAGTACTCGCGTAGAAAGCTATCCTCGCTTGCCGTTCCTATTCCACCTTGGTAGGTGATCTTGAAAGTTGGTGAGTTTGAAAGTTTGAATATTTCCTTGCCTTCCAAGGCACTTTGACAAGTGTCAAAAAGTGTTTGAAACAGCTCATTTCTGTTGTTTTTGAACTCTTCCAAAATCGGTCCGATCAGAAAGCCATCCGTTGCAAATGCATGGCCGCCACAGTTCAGACCAGATTCTATTCTGAATTCGGAAACCCAAAGTCCCTTCTTTGCCAAGAATTTCCCTTGGATCAAAGCAGATCTATAGTCACTTACTTTTAGGATGATTCCTTTCGAAATCTCTCCGAATTGATTTGGGTAAAATTCTGAAAATTGCTCTGCATATCCGTACAGAGCCGGGTTCATTCCTGCAGAAAATACTACCGATCCATTGGCTTTGCTCTTGGCAAAACCTCTCAATGCAGACAAGGCATCTGAGTATTCTCGTGGTAATTCATTGCCTGCTTTATCGATGTTTATCTTGTCCACCTTCGTCATGATATTCACGTCGACAGCGCCTATGCTCAGCTTGGATTTCAATTCTTCTTTGAGTTGAAATTTCTCAGAATCCGAAGCTGTTACCATCTTTGCCAGCAAGTCTAATAGCATAGTATTTTGAGGCAAAAGGTCCAAGTACTTTCTGAATTCGGTATTGGTTTGCCAGTCGGCATTGATTAATTTATTGAATTGCTCTTCCACGAGAGACTGAGTCAAATCCAGGTAGGCAGTGATTCGCTTTGCCCGATAATCCTCTTCAGTGTCTGAGATAGGAATGAATTCACGCACAAATTTCTTCGAGTAGATTTTTCGCATGTCTTCGAGCAGATGATCATCCATAATGGAGATCACACTTGAAATGCCATATTTGGCCACTTTGATCGGAGTGTCTACAGTATATCCTAATCCCATAACTGGGATGTGGAATGTGTGTGTTAATGATTGAGAATTCATATATACCTAAGATGAAATTTGCACTTATTTGAAAAAGTAAAATTAGGCCCAATGACAGCCCCTTTGCCTGCCAGGTCTCAGTGCTGGGTCTGACTTTCGTCATGTTTTGTGAATTCGGGTTTTTTACCGAAGCGTGCACCAGTGTTTAGCAAAAGGAGACATTGCGACAATTGTAAATCCCACTAGTCGTCAACTTGATAATTGCCCACTGAATCTGAACATTGATCATTAGCATTGAAAAACAAGCAACTAGCAACCGATAACTATTTGCATCTGTTTTCCCATTTTAAATTTTATGTATATCCGCTTTTCTACCAGTAAAGAGGGAAAAGCAATCTAGAATTTGTTCAAATTTATAATTGAGGTCACTTCGGTCTTCGGTCATCGGTCTTCCGACCAGATAAACAAAGAATCTAAGGCAACTGGCATCATTGCGGATAATCACATTAAATTTTAAATTCACCCATTTCTAATTGCCCTTTCAAAAATATTTCTCTTCCCCTGTAGCGTCTCGAGGAAGAACTCCGTCAGGGTAATAAAGAAAGATGAAGACACTTCTAAGGATCTATTTGGTTTTGATATTTGCGAGCAGCGCATTAAACGCGGGCCCAGAGAATGATTTGATCAACAAGGGATTCCCGATAGAAGCATCTAATTTTGCTGCAAATCCTCGCAATCCTCAGAATCTTGATGGAATTGCTGACTGCATGAGTTCCCCAGTTCAACTAGAGGAACGTGCAATAAACAAGGTAATTAAGGGGGGAAATTCAATAGTAATATCCTCTGAGGGACTGAGTAAATGAATAGCTGAGAAGTGAAATCGCGACTCCAAAAGGAATGTCGTTAATTATAGATTAATAGGTTTGAATTGAATTGGACTGACCAAGAGCTGATCGAAGGTTGCAAACGAAAATCGGCTAAGTACGAAGAGGTATTCTATAAAAAATACTATGGCTATGTCATGGGGATCAGTCTGTCTTATTCCAAAGATAAAGCTCTAGCCGATGAGATCACCAACGACTCATTTATGAAGTTTTTTGGTTCGATCAAGAAATTCGAAGACTTCCAGTCTGTAAAGGCTTGGCTTCGCCGCATCACTGTAAACACCGCGATAGACTATTTCCGTAAGCAGAAGAAGTTTCAAAATCAAACCGACGTGTCAGAGGAAACTGGCATATTCCATGAAGTGAATGCGCTGCAGGATCTAGCATTTCAGGATATAGTAAACCTAATCAATCTATTACAGGACGATCACAAAATGGTGTTCAATCTCTATGAGATCGAAGGCTATAGTCATAAAGAAGTTGGCGAAAAGCTGGGCCTGACGGAAAGCTCCTCCAGAGTTTATCTGGCTAGAGCAAAGTCTCAACTTCGCCAATTAGTATCATTACACTTGAAAGAATATGAAGGAAGATAAGCTAGATGAGGAAATCGCTGCTTCCCTTAAAAAGAAGTTAGTCGAAGCCTCCGTACCCTACGAACTGGGTGCATGGGAAGTGTTTCAGAAAAAACGCGCACAGCGCAAACGTAGGGCTATTGCCTATTGGGCATCTGGAATCGCTGCGTCTCTACTGCTCATCGCAGTGGGGCTTAATACTGTGGATACCCCTGAAAAGAATACGCCAAGTTCTCCTGAAAATCAGCTGACAGAAAATGCTGAGAAACCTTCTGAAAATGGAGTAGAGGAAATAATTACCAGGGAAACTGAAGCAGTTGCTGAAAATTCAGCTGTTGAAATTCAAGAAAGGCTAGCTCCAGAAACAAATGATTCGAGCTCTAAAGCATCGGAGGAAGCTCCGAAAGTCCAAAAGTCTGAGACAAATCCTACTGATACAAAAGCTTTAGCTACTGTTCCTCAGCCTGTAAAAAAGGCTATAGAAAAGCCCGTGAAAACGGAAAACGTGGTACCTACGGTACCAATAATTTCCAATGAAAAAGCTGTAGCTCAAGTACCTGAAAAACAAAGCTCACAACAGCAGACACTTATAACCAAAGTGGAGCAAGTGGAAAAGCTAGAAGAGTTGAAGGCTCCAGAGGAGACGTTGGCTTTGGCAAAAGTTGAAGAGCCCGTGAAAGCTGTAGAAAAGGAGAAGTTTGTAGCAGAAAATGACTTTCCTATAATTGAAAAAGATAAAGCATCGGTAGGGCTAGGGATGGGGCTTTCTCCAGGTTTCGGAGCGATCCAAAGCGATAATCAAGTAGCTACAGCTCAATCGATTGGATTGGGAATGCTGGTAAATATAGATCTTCCGGGCAAGCTTACCTTAGGCTCTGGTCTTGGTCTGAACTACCTCAACCAAAATAATGAACAGGAAAGCACGGTGATGTCTTTAGGCAATACCTATCCGCAGGTACAAAAACTGGAAGTACGTCAGATGCAGGTAGAAGTGCCTGTCTTCGTGAAATATCCTGTAACCAGAAATAACTCCGTTTCCATACAGGCTGGTTTTTCAAACTATTACGCATTAAATCAAACAGCTAGTCAAGAAAATACCACGGAGCGCCAATCTGCTTTTTATGCAAATGATGCATTGGGTAGTTCTTCGGTCTCCCTTCGTCAGCAATCAGTGACAGAAAGCTCTATGCTAGAATCTAACAGTGGTAAATTCTATCCTTTTGCCGCGCTGAATTTTGGAGTCAATCTACGAGTCTTGGAGACCAAAGGCGCCAACTATGTGGTTATGCCATTCTACAATTACCAGCTGAAGCAGGTCTCTGGCTATGGAGATACTTATGGTTTATTTGGCGCTAGCTTCAAGATGAATTTTGGAGGGAAGTAGGGGCGAAAATGTTCAGTTTTCAGTGATCAGTCGCAGTCACAGTGAGCAATAATTATCCTACAGATCCGAATAGAAGGGAAGGTATTACCTCGCTGTTTGAACCATTTCCTGAATATTAGTTAAGTTTTAATTACTCAAAAAGCCTTTCTGGATCTCGGGAAGGCTTTTTTGGTGTTGGGTATAGACAGAGAGTTGCCCAGATTCTTCAGAAACTGGACTTGTCTCGATAGACAGTAGTTCTAGAAAAAGTTCTGTGGTCTGTTGCCTATTTTCAGTCCTCGATTATCTGCATTTTTTTTAATTTGTAGACTGGTTTGGTTGCCGAAAATTATACGATACTAGGTTCTATACCATCCATTTTATCTACTTCAAAAGCCTATTTCTCTTTAATTACTATATTAGAAACTATGAAAATCTCAATAATAGTTGTCATTACCGCTTTGTGGGCTTCTAGCATTACAAAGTGTACTGTAAATGATGAGAATACTGTGTGGGTTGACCCTGCATATACTGCGACTGACAGCTTACAAACCATTGTCGTTTGGTTTGAAGATCAATATTTAGAGAATGCGGACTCTTTTCTGAAAAAAGCGGAAGAGTTCAACGATAGAAAGCGGGGAGAATTAAGGAAAGAAGTGATGCTATCATTGAAGACCTTGAGCAATTCATCTTTTGATAAAGTTAAGAATCAGTTAAACGCTCCAGAATATTCTGAACAGATATTGGCAGTAACACAGCATTGGATTATTAACGGCTTCACCTGTACTGTTACAACAGCAGGGTTCAATACTATTAAAACTTTAGAAGGGGTAGACAAAATATTTATCAAAAGACCTTCTTCCTATTCTAAAGGGGAAGATATGGGGCCTGAGTTTATAGAAACCAAACCTGCTTCTCGCTTTGATGTCAAAAGTGTAGAATCATATCCTTGGAATATTGAAAAAATCCGTGCTCCAGAAGTATGGAATGAGTTTGGGATCACAGGAAAAGGAACACTAAATGTGGTTCATGATTCTGGGTTTAAGTTAGATGTCCCAGCTTTGGCAGAGACTATTTATACGAACGATGGAGAGATTCCTGGTAATGGTTTGGATGATGATAATAATGGCTTCATAGATGATTATCATGGTTATAATTTTGATGCTGAGCTTGCCAATCTAAACGAACCTACTATTCGAAGAGGCACCAACATTCACGGTAATATGTGTGCTGCGCTGATTTCTGGGACCTTTGAAACAAATACTAAGCGGTCTGTGGGGATTTCTCCGGATTCTCAATGGGCGCCTGTAATTGGAAGTTCGAATTTTGAACAAGCGGTAGAGTGGGCGATAGAGCAAGGTGCTGATACTTATAGCATGAGTTTCTCTCAGCCAAATCTTGGTGAATTCCGAACGCATTGGAGAAAGGTACTAGAACAAGGCACTTTGTGTGGTGTTGTGTTTATTTCAGGTGCGGGAAATTTTGCAGCAGGGGAAAGTGAAGCTCCAATTCCTGTTCAGATGCGTACCCCAGAGGATATTCCAAATGTGGTTTTAGGAGTTGCAGGAGTGGGGCAGGATGGGAAACGGCCTATCTTCAGTAGTCAGGGGCCAGTGGAATGGAATACTGATTACTACAAAGATGGTACGGTAGAAAAGCCGGATTTTGCGACATTAAACTTCGAGATACCCTGTATAGATCCAGAGGGTAACTTAGCGAATTTTGCTAATGGGAATTCACTTTCTAGCCCACATATGGCTGGCATCGTGTCCTTAATGTTTTCGGCAAATCCAGATTTACTGCCATGGAAAATCAAAGAAATTCTGCTAGAGACAGCTGAAGATATAGGTGATAAGGGGTTTGATTACCAAAGTGGACATGGATTTGTAAATGCTTATGATGCAGTGAAAGCCGTTTTGGAGCTTTGAAAATTTCATCCTTTTATCTGTATTCAGTTAGTAAAAGGAATTAGTGTGTTACTATCATAATTGCGTCAGTTGTACAAATCGGTTTTAAAACCTTCAAGGAGATTCTTTGCGCCGGTGTAGCTAGCAATCTTCTGAAAGATTCTCTATACGCCGCTAAGTGAAGTCAAAAGCATCAAAAAAAATCCCGATCTAGATAGAGCGGGATTTTGAACTGTGGTACTTAGATTACTTAGTAATCTATATAGTTGGTCAATAATTGTAAATCAAGCTTTTTGGAAGTGTCAGTGGTCAGCTCATATCCTCTTAATACAAGAGTGTACACTCTGTTTCCTTTAAGTTCTAGGTTATTAGCAGAAGCAATAGTTTCTCCAGTGCTGGAAACTACTTTCAAATTATAAACTTTGGTAGCTAGGCTTTTAAACTCTGAATTTCCCTTAAATGTCAAATCAGAGAATAAAGCAGTTGCCACTTCGTCGATCATAAGAGATACAGTTCCTGAATCTGGCGAGAGGTTTACCATTCTAATTTGCGCTTCAGCAGCAGTTGGTTCCGACCAGTCATCATCTACCAAAACAGCATCCAGTGCTCCCGAATTCTCTACCATAAACAGAGAGTAAACGGAATCTACTTTGATCTCAAATTCCTTTTCTAAAAGGGAAGTCACAGAGTTTGCTTCTGAAAATTTGAAGAGTCTATCTCCTGGATAGAAGTTTTTGTACGGCAATACTTCTGAGTACCTCAATGGGGAATTGTTCACTTGATTTTGGTCGGCGTAGACAATTACTCCTGCATTACTCGGTGCGCCATTGTAAATAGATATGTAACCTGCGGCAGGATATTCAATGGGGTCATTGTCATCCATACAGCTTGTCAGGCCCATAGTACCTGCAAGTAAAGCTAGGGAAGCTAGAGATCTAAGATTCTTAGTCGCAAATGATTTTATACTCATCATATGTATTTGTTGGTTTTTGTTTTAAATCAGAACCAAGACGCATGATAAGTTTTATTCGCTACAGAAAGAATGAAGATTTAAATAAGCTGCTTATTTATAAAGGGTTAAGAATTTGTAACAGAAGTCTCTGTCCTCAAAGACCTACTTGTGGCGGCCTGTGAGGACACAGACCGCTTAAACCAAAGTTTTAATACTGCTCCCAGAAGTTTGGAGGAGTGATGCCTAAAGCGCGCAGATAGACAAAACCCTGTCCTCTGTGGTGAATTTCATTGTCAATGATGTAGAATAAGATGCTGTAACCTGTGCCATCATATTGTCCAAAGGCTTTGATCTGCTTCTGGAATTCTTCCATCGTAATATCCTTCCAAAACTGTTGTATTTCTTCTGTGGATTTATCCCAACTAGCCAAAAGTTCAGTTTTTGTAGTCAGTTCAGCTTTTTCCTCATCCAGGGCTTCCCAGGTAGAAGTAGCCAGACCTCTAGCTGTCGCACTATCCATAGCCAGCATTTCTTTCATCAGCTGCGCAAAAGTCCGCATTCCACCTATGCTGAATTCGAAAAGTTCTTTCTCAGGAAAAGCTTCCAGCGTTCTGCGGGTGACTTTGCGGTGTCCTAGCCAGTGGGTGAGCAATTGATCTTTGTTGATGAGTTGAGCGCCTGTTGATGATGTTGTCGTTTCCATTGTGGGTATGTTTTGTTTAAGAATACTCAAATAAACAACCGCATAGTGTCAGCCCTATGTCAGTAGGGTTATGGGATTTGAAAGGTTTTCTGACTTTTTTCCACTTTCTTTACTTTCAATCTGGATTATGCATTTTTTATGAACAGAATAGACCGACTCACAGCCATACTTACTCATCTCCAATCCAAGCGAACTGTGCGGGCCTCCGAACTTGCGGCTCGTTTTGAGGTGAGTTTGCGGACTATCTATAGAGATGTGAGATCTCTGGAAGAGTCGGGCGTTCCAATTATCGGAGAGGCAGGACAGGGATATTCTCTGATGGAAGGCTATAGACTTCCACCCATCATGTTTAGTAGGGAGGAGGCATTGGCTCTTTTAGTTGCTGAGAAGTTGGTGGAAAAATCTCTTGATGATCAAAGTAGTAAGTTTTTTAAGGAAGCGCTGATTAAGATTAAGGCTGTGCTGAAGTCCTCCGAAAAGGATTTATTGGCAGAAGTGCAGGATACGATCCAAGTTTTGAAGTCGAGTTCTTCGAAAATTATGAACAGATCCAGCAAGGCTTTTCAAGCCATTCTTCAGGCTATTTCGGAGAAAAAAGTACTGTCAACCACCTACGTCACTTTTGATCCAGAGCAGATGTCAGTAAGAGATCTTGAGCCAATAGGATTGTTTCATTCTTATGAACAATGGTATATGATGGCCTTTTGCCGCCTGAGAGGTGATTACCGTACCTTTCGACTGGATCGCTTTAGTAAACTTCAGGTGACAGATATTTCCTGTTCCACCTCTAAGCACCCTTCCTTGCAGTCTTATTTGGACAAAATAGCCAGCGAACAAAAACTACATCAAATCATTCTGGAAGTGCCTGATGGTTCTCTGAAATACCTCGTCAATTCGAAATACAATAATGGATTTGTGTCTGAGGAAAGAGTAGGGAACAAGACCGTGATGACTTTTATGAACTCTTCCATCGAGGGCTTTGTGCGCTGGATAATCGCACTGGGAGATATGGTGGTGGTCATGGAGCCAGATCTCCTTAGGAATCGTTTGGCTGAGCTAATAGGAGAAATTAAGGAAATGCAGCGGGACTGAATATTTCCTCAGGAGGTTTTTGAAATTATGAAGGTGTTGTTGTAGTCCTTTTTCCTAACCGTATTCCTCTGCAATGATCTGTTTCTTTCCGGATTACTCACCAAGCCATGGTGTCTACTTCGATGCCTTTCACAAACTGATCCGTCTACCTTCTATTCCACCTTCTTCTGTGAACTGATCGTATTCCGGGCCAGTGATCACAGTCCAGCCTAAGGATTCCAATACCTTATCGCTGAGTTTTTCTTGGTTGAATTCGGTAAGGTGGATGTTTCCATATTTGCAGATATTGAATCTTAGGTTCTCCGCTTCATCAAAAAAGAAAATATACTCAGGGTTATTTGGATCACACCGCACAGTCCAGAAGAAAATCTCTATCAAATCATCAAGCTCTTCCATGTTCACATGAAAAGCTTCTGAATAGGTATCCGCTCCCACTATTTTTTCCAGCTTCTCATAGGCCAGAGCCAAAGGCTTGTAATCATCTTTTTTATCCCCACAAAGTTCCAGTTTGATATGAGAAAGCACATAACAAGATGTTACTCCAGAAAACTCAAGAAGCACTTTGATTTGCTCTGTTAGCCTGTTAGTGTAACTATAAATGATCTTATGCTCAAATCCAATTATTTTGCTGTAGAAATCGTAGTTGATTACAGCAGCGTGTGCATGATCATACATCTCCAAGTAGATATCTTCCTCTCCATTCTCTTTATATTCCTCCAGCATTTCCTCATCGTAAAAAGCTTTTTGGAAGGCCGTGATTTCAGAAGAGATAATTGATTTGTTTTTGGTGACTTGTAATCGGGGTAGGAGCATATGGTTACGATCGCTTTTGGTGATAATTATATTCTGTTTGCTCGAAATATTTTTTTTAATTTCTATAAAATTGGGGGAAACAGAGAGTTTCTATTTACTTATTCTCAGCTGAATTTGGTGAAAGTTCTTTTGAGGAAAAATACATAATATGATTTGGAAGAATTATTGGTGAATCTCAATTTACAGGGGGAGCATTTCCCCATTTCAGGGAGATTAGGCACAATGCAATTTGTGGATTCAATCTTTTGCAATTTTTATTGTTCTTCAATTGCACTAATAGCTACTTAGGGCTCAGCTTAAGAAAAAGATGGATATCACCCAAAAGCTAGTTTCTAGACCTATCTAGATGCATTTTGAAAGGAAATCAATAGCAGTAAAAGGTGCATTCCATTCTGATATCAATAACTTTGTAGAAGCATTTTATTCTGAGTAGCGATGGAATGGCATTTGAGACTACTAATGAAAATCACAATCATCAAAAACTGAAAATTATGAATGTTAAAATATTAGGTACAGCTGCTGCGGCATTATTGATAGCGGTAAGTTGCCAACCAAAAAAAATAGAGAATGAAGAAGTAGCAGAGATGGAGATCGTTGCTCCGGCGGAGATTTCGATTGAGAAATTCACTGATTCTCCTGCCTATTTGACTTCAACTTTAACTTTAAAAAAACCAACTAGCACAACAATTGCGAAAGCAGGTGAAGTGGATTTCGCATTCGATGTGAAAGACTACAAGTTGGGAGAAGTGACTGAGCGTACGGGTATGGCTGAGAACTTGGCTAATTCTGACAAAGGTCAGCACATCCACTTTATCTTAGATAATGAGCCTTATTCTGCTCACTACGAGTCTGAATTCAAGCGTGAGATGCCAGAAGGAACACACTACTTGGTAGCGTTTCTTAGTAGATCATACCATGAGTCGGTGAAGAATGACAAATCTTTCATAGCCAAAAAAATAGTTGTTGGTAAGGCAAGCGACGATAAGAATGTAGATTTCTCAAAGCCTACTATGATCTATAGCCGTCCAAAAGGTGAGTATAGCGGAGCAGATACTGAGAACTTATTACTTGATTTCTTCTTGCTAAACACCACACTTTCTGAAACTGGAAATAAAGTAAGAGCAACCATCAACGGTCAGGAATTCATGATCGCAGAATGGGCTCCTTATGTAATCAAAGGCCTTGCAAAAGGTGAGGTGACTATCAAATTGGAATTGTTGGATGCAGACGGAACTTTGATCCCAGGTGGATTCAATGACGTAACTAGAACAGTAACTTTGAAAGACTAATCCATAAACGATTAAGTCTGATACTTAAAACTCCGTGTGATTGATTTCACACGGAGTTTTTTTATGATCTAATCTCTCGCAACGGCGCGGCGGCGCAACGTTTTGATAACCTTTGAGATTTTCAAAATCTCCATGGGTTTTCTACTGTTCTTAAATTCTTGGTTTAATTCCAATCAAACTTTGAGAACTTAATTACACTACAGGAAAATACTCAGGAACTAGGCCTTTGATTTTATCCAAAGTTTCAGGCATGGAGAGTGCACTCATTCCTCCAGATGCATTTGCGTGTCCACCTCCATCGAAATGATTCGCAGCCAAACCATTTACTGGATTATCTTTTCCTTTGGAACGGAAGGAAATCTTGATAATGCCATCCCGTTCCGAAAAGACCATGGCGGCTTTTATCCCTTTGATAGATAGCGCAAGGTTGGCTAGACTATCTGTATCTCCTTTTTTGTACTGATATTTTTCCAGTTCTTCCTTAGTAAGAGAAATGATAGCCACAGCGTTTTGCTCCATGATCTCCATTTTTTGGCTCATCGCAAATCCCTGAAGACGTAGACGCGATGCAGTATTCGTATCATTCAGTAATTCATGGATCAGGTGATGTTTTACTCCTGTAGCAAGCAATTTTGCTAGCACCTCGTGAGTTCTAGGCTTGACGGAGTTGAAGCGAAAACTTCCTGTATCAGTCAGAATTCCTAGGTATAAGGGATTCCCGATTTTTTCATCCAATAGAGCGACGTTTCCAGATTGCTCGATCAATTCTACGATCAATTCAGCCGTTGAGGATGCGGAGGTATCGGATACTGTAATGGAGGCGAAGTTCTGAGGATCTAGATGATGATCGATCATGATTTTGGTACAGGTTGCAGATTCCAGCAAGGGTTGCATTCCTTTTCCTACACGGTCTGTTGCATTATAATCTAGAGAAAAAATGAGATCCGCATTTTGAAATGCTGCCGTTACTTTCTCAGGTTCCTGATCCATCACGATGATGGAAGAGAGCTCAAGGAAATCCAAAAAATCTGGAGCTTTATCAGGATGACAGATGGTTGCCTTTTTTCCTAGCTTTTCTATAAAATGCAATAGCCCCAAAGAAGAACCGACAGAGTCACCATCGGCAGATTTGTGGGCAGTAATAAGGATGTTTGATGCTGCTAGAATTTCAGCTTCTATTTGTTTGAACCTATTCATGAATGGGAGTTGTACTGGGAAATTGAGCTTTGATAAGAACGAAGTGGGTGATGTACTTCTGAATGCAAAGGAACAAAAGTGAAGAGCAAAAACTGGCTTATTGGACTTTTAATTCCATCGCAGTTGGCTGTGTCCACACAAAATATTTTATCCTTTTACCTTATTCTTTATAAAAATCAAAGACAGCAACGCGACTAGCGTAGGAATAACAACGACCGAAGGGATCAGGGATGAAAGCCTAAATAGATCCGCTTGAGCGACAGACGAAGTTTTCATGTTCTCTAATGTTGCGGTAATCTCCTCTTGTGGGACATTTACTGCGGTCAGTTCTACCTCCTTCAAATTCAGCACTGCGCCAAACCAATCTGGATTGATGAAATGATGATAGGTATATAAAAAAGGATTGTAAATAAGGTAAGAGATTGCGCTGACGAAAATGGCAATTCCAATTCTTTGAATGATTGAAACCTGATAAGAGTTGGTTTCCTGTTTGATTGCCCAAAAGATCATAACTATAGGAAGTAGTATGATGGCCATGTCAACGTATTGCCCAATGCTCAGATAGGTGGTGTCTAATTTTGTCAACCACATTAAGGTCGTGTAAAGACAAAAGGCAAGGCCCATGATTATCCCTTGTTTAAGGGTTGATTTGAAAAAAGATGTCTTGTTCATTTAGGATTGCGTTGGTTTATTCTCGTTGGTAGTTCTTAAGATTTTTACTCTCTTAGCTCAGCCCGTTTTTCTTCTATCTCAGCTGCCAAAATCGCATTGATATCGGTTTTGGTGCCTAGAAGTAGTTGGATGACTGTGCCGAATTCTCTAGCATTGGCATCGGTGATAGTTCCTATTTCTTCTGATTTTTCGAAGAAGGATATTTCTCTTTCGCTGATACGGTCTGCGGAATCTCTGACAAGAATTACATTATTTATTTTACGACTTAGATCTATCCAATTGACATAGTCGGCATTCATCGTAAATGCTCGTAATCCCTTGGTTTTGGCGTAAAAGTTAATCGCTCCGGCCTGTCCGTAGTTGTCACAAATAATCACCGTGTACTCATCAGCAGGTGCTTTGGAATAGGCCAAATCCACTTTTCCTGCCAGCTCTTTCCAGCCTAGCATATCTGCAAAATCCTGAGGCAAGTCATGGATTTCACCATCTTCCCAGCGGTTTTCCATCAGATCAGGATGTCGGGATTGTACTCCTTTAAGGTATTCTGGATTACCTATCGGAAATGCTATAGGAATGGCTAGGATAAATAGGAATACAGGAATAATCATAGCCACTGGCTTCAGGTATTTTCCCCAGCTTTTGCGAAGCAAGTGAGAAAGATAAATCGCTCCAAATGCAAAGTGAATAGGGTAGAGGCCGATGGCGTAATAGCTTTTGGCTTTGAGGTAAGTGAAGATCGCCAAAGTGAAAAATGTCGTCCAAAAGAAAACTTGGTACTTGCGAAAAGAGGGATAAGTGAAATACGAAATCAGCGCTAGACAGAGAACGAAAAATGATCCGAAAAAGAAGAAAAACTGATCATTCAGAAAATCAAATCGGTTTACATTCACCAACTGATATTGGCTCAGCATGCGCATATGCCAGAGCACAGGGAAATCATTTTGCAACTGCCATATCAGGTTCGGTAGCGCAATAAAAAAAGCTAACCCAAATGCAGCATAGAAGTGTGGATTTTTGAAAATCTTCCGCTCTGAAGTCAGCAATAAAGCGGGCAATAATCCCAGTACTTGAAAGGCGATGTTGTACTTGTTCAAAAAGCCAAAACCTATACCGATTCCCAGCAAGTATAGCCATTTGTTTTTGCCAGTTTGGATAAAGTATAGCAAGGCGAAGAACACAAAAGTCCAAGCTAGAATATCAAAGGAATTGGGCTGGAATAAGATATTCAGCCGAGCCAAAGAAGAAAATATCAGACAAATTGCTGCCAAAGACTGAGCATATAAACTGCCACCAAGTCTTTCTGTTGCCTTCCAAACCAGCATAATAGTCAGTGCTCCAAAGAGCGCAGGGAAGAACTTGACCCAGAATTCTGTATAACCAAGAAGATATATCAGGTAAGAAAACCAGGAAGTCACAGGAGGAACTGAGATATATCCCCAAGCCAAATGATGAGCTTGGTCTAGATGCAGGTATTCGTCCCGATGGAGATCGTAACCCGAACCTATCAGCAGGTATTGAAGGATGAACTTGATCAGTATGAATCCGAATAAAAATAAGTTTCGCTGGTTCATGGAGTTATTAAGAAGATGGGGAAAATCTAAGTTCCGTGGTCTGTGTGTTCACAGACCACAATGCCAGGTCCTCAAGCTTTCTGAATTTTAAATTACCCGTTAAATATCAACTTAAACGTAGTCCCTTCACCCTGGATAGAGCGAACCTGAATATTGCCTTTGTGGCGACGCATGATCTGCTTAGAAAGACTTAAGCCGATTCCAGAGCCTTTGGATTTGGTGGTGAAGAATGGGATGAAAATCTTGGAGAGTGCTTCCTCTTCAATTCCTTTTCCGGTATCTGCCACTTCCAGAATTATTTTTCCAGCCTCATCGATAAATGCCTTTAGAATTATCCGTTTCACTTCAGAATCTTCTACCGCCTGAATGGCGTTTTGGGTAAGATTAATCATGACTTGCTCTATCTGAGTTTGGTCGCCAAATAGGATTAACTCTTTTGGATTGATCTCTTTGATCAGTTCGATCTGAAAGGTGTCCAGTTGGTTTTGTAGTAAAACTTCCAGCTGATGGAAAAGCTTTGCGATAGCAATACTGCTGAACTTTGGTGCTGGAATATGAGCCAAACTTCTGAAGTCAGACACAAAGCTGATCAGACCTTGACTACGCTTTTCAATCGTGCTTATTCCCATCAGATAGTCTTCCATTTCCGCAGGAGTGATTTGTTCCACGTTGTCTATTTTGCTTTCCATTTCCCCTTGGATCGTTCCTGCCAACGAAGAAATAGGCGCGATTGAATTCATAATTTCATGCGTAAGGATTTTGACAAGGTTCTGCCAAGCTTCCATTTCCTTTTCTTCCAATTCTGATTGAATGTTCTGAAGGGAAACGAGTTTAAACTTTTCCCCACGCATCAATAATTCAATCACATAGACAGAAATCTGCATGATCCCGTCAGGATGCGCGATCTTGATCAACTCAGATCCACCTGTTCGTAGGTTGTTGATTGCTAGGTGCAATTCCTTATTAATACCCTCGATTTCACCGATATTTTTCAGTTCATCTACATCGAGAATTCGCTTAGCAGCAGTATTCACAATCTGAATTCCTCCATTTTCACCGAAGGTGATCAGACCTATACTCAGGTGCTTAAAGACCGAACGGAAGTACTGGTAATTTGCTTCTTTCTCGGCTTGATCTTCCTTTAGTTTGGCTAGAATAGCATTGAATTCTATATGTAGATCATCCGTTTCTGTTCCGTCAAATTTGACAGGATAGAGTTGGGAGTATTTGTCCTGCTTGATGTTGTCCAGAAAAACGCGCACTTTATTAAATGAGCCTTCGGAATAGCGAAGCAAATAGATGATCTGAAATACGACTAAAATGAGAAAAAGGGAAATCATGAAAACTCCCCAACTATCGATAATAGCGTATGCAAGAAGAAAAAGAGAGGCCGCTAAAAAGGCGATTCTCCCAAGTAAACCAACTTTATAGTCCATATTTTTCCAGCCTTCTGTACAAGGAAGCTCGTGTCAATCCAAGCTCCTTCGCTGCTTTTGAGATGTTTCCTCCGTTTTTGTCTATTGCTCGTTGGATCGTAGTACGCTCCATATCATCGAGGTTAAGCGTCACTGAAACTGGCGCTTTGTCCGAAGCTGGTTTGGCAGAAAGAAAGAAGAAATCTCTGGAATCCAGTTCATCACCTTCAGCCATAATGATTGCACGCTCGATAGCATGCTGCAGCTCACGGATGTTTCCTGGCCAGCCATATCTCTGAAGCAATTCCATACCAGCAGAAGTGAATCCAGTGAAGGTTTTACGATATTTTTGACTATAGCTTTTTAGGAAGTGATTAGCTAAGGTTGGAATGTCATCCTGTCTTTCGCGAAGTGGTGGTAGGAAAATCTCCACCGTGTTGATTCTATATAGTAAATCTTGACGGAAGGTATTGTCAGCGATACTTTCATGCAATGGCATATTGGTAGCACAGATCAAACGTATATCTACTGGAATGGCTTTGTTGGTACCTATTCTGGTGACTTCTCTTCTTTGAAGAACAGTAAGGAGTTTTGACTGTAGTGGAAGGGACAGGTTTCCGATTTCATCCAGAAACAAGGAGCCTTTGTCAGCTATTTCAAACCTACCTGCACGATCATCTTTTGCATCGGTGAATGCACCTCTTTTATGTCCGAAAAGCTCAGATTCAAATAAACTTTCTGTAATAGAACCCATATCTACCCCAACAAAAATGTCATCTTTTCGAAGTGAGCGGTCATGAATCGCGCGCGCAATAAGTTCTTTTCCTGTTCCATTTTCACCCAAAATCAACACGTTAGCGTCGGTTTGAGCTACTTTATCGATGATAGAGAAAATGTTTTTCATAGAAGCAGACTGGCCGATAATGTCCGTGTACGGCTTCTTCATGTCCGTCTGCATCTGCTTTTGCTTCTTTTGCAGCTTATCGACTTCATTATAGCTTTCCTTCAGTTTGATAGCAGCGGAAAGTGTAGCGATCAACTTCTCATTTTGCCAAGGCTTCAGAATAAAATCAGTAGCACCTTCCTTTAATGCTTGCACAGCCATTTCCACATCACCGAATGCCGTGATCAGGATCACTACAGCTTTTGGGTCAATTTCTTTGATTTGCTTCAGCCAGTGAAAACCTTCCTTGCCTGAAGTGGTGTCCTCCCGGAAATTCATGTCTAGAAGGATTACATCGTAATTATTGTTATTAACCAGAAAAGGGATTCGTCGAGGATCCTTTTCTATCATGACTTCTTTAGCATGCTTTTTAAGAAGCATTTTGGCGGCAAAGAGTAAGTCTTCATTATCATCAATGATAAGAATCTTGCCTAAATCTTGAGTTTCCATGGTGAATTGTTTGGTGTTCTTAAGGGGAAAATGATGCCAACCCTAATATAAGCCCATATAATGGGTTTTAGAGATAAAAGTGTTCGGTATTGTACGGTTTTACTCTGAAATCGGACAATCGGGTTCGGTTTTCTACCCTAAGAGATTTTTGTACCTTTGTACTTTACTAAAACAAAAGACTATGCAAGCTAAAAAAGGAGATGCAGTTCAAGTGCATTATACCGGTAAATTAGAAGATGGAAGCGTATTTGATACTTCAGCAAATCGCGAACCGCTAGGATTTACCTTAGGCGACGGAAATATGATCAAGGGCTTCGATACAGCTGTTGATGGCATGACATTGGGTGACAAGGTTACCGTGACTATCCCTGCTGCGGAAGCGTACGGTGAGCGAAGAGATGACATGATGATTGAAGTGCCAAAGACGCAGGTACCTGCGGACATCAAACCTGAAGTTGGACTTGATCTGATGCTTCAAGGTGGAAATGGTCAGCCAATGCCTGTAAAGGTGGTAGCCATTGACGATGAGAAAGTCACTCTTGATGCAAACCATCAGTTGGCTGGTAAAGACTTGATCTTTGATATTGAGTTGGTGAAAGTCAATTAATATTCAATACTCTACTTAGAGTGAAGACAGTTCTGATTTTTCAGAACTGTTTTTTTTATGCCCAATATATTTTTCCAATTTGGAATAGTAGATAATCGGGGCTATGTTTGATGTTAATCTAAATGAAAGGGCAGTTAGTAACTGTTTTTAGATTGAGTAGAAATGATATTGAAAAGTTCACATATCGCCCTATTTATTTTTATTGCATCTCTTTTGGATGCTATCTGTAAGCTTGATTTTTCTGCGTTCAAGCATAAGCTATTGCTGAATATCCGTAAATCCCAGCTCATCTTTCTGTATTAATTAGCATTTGCGAGCATGCTAAAAAGATCCTTTAAATTTCATTAATTACTTGATGTGTAGAACTTTAAGTCTATACACTTGTGCTCGTGTATGAAATTTTCAGAAAAGAGGATTGTCGTTTTATATATTTCTAATTATAACTATAAAAAGGTATAAATATCATGGCAAGAGGTAAAGATTTAAAATCGCCAAGTGTTGACTTAAAAGCTAAAAAGCAGGAAAAAATCCAACAAAAACTAGAAGCTAAACAAACACGGAAAAGAAGATAGATTTAGAGATAGTTGCTCTATGTAATTTTCTAATATAACCTTGTATTTAAACAGGTGTAGCTATTAGCTTCACCTGTTTTTTTCTTTTGCACTAATACCTTCAGTAGTGTTTTTAATATGTTTTAAATCATATGTGAAGTAGCCTATTTTTCTTAAAACCAATTTCAAGCTTGAAAAAAGGTGATGAATTTAAAATTCACCACCTTATATTTTGCTTAAAGTTCTGGAGCAACAGGGAAATCAATTGCAAAACCAGCTAGATTGTGAATGTAATTGCTAATGATTTTGTCGCCAATCACCATGACAACATCTATGAGGTTTGCTTCGGTATAACCTGCATTAAAGAAATCAGCCTTTGCATCGTTGCTGGCTTGTCCTCTTTGTTCAACAACTATGGCTGTGAATTTTGCCAACGCGTCTATTTTGCTATCAAAGCTTGCTACTCCGCTTCTGATTTCTAACACTTGCTCCTCCGTGAATCCATTCATTTTGCCTAATACGGTATGTGCTGATTGGCAATAGCGACATCCATTGATTTGGCTGGTTACAAGATTAATTACTTCTCTTTCTTTTGCTTTTAATGTTGACTTTCTTCCTTGTAAAGCTAAATAGTCAGGGAGTGCGGTTTCATTTTTCGCATAGTAGGCGTATAGGTTTGGCACCATGCCCATTTGTTTTTTGAGTTGGTCAAAAATAGCTTGGTTGCTTTCGGAAACTTCGTCTCTTGTTGGTATGCTGAACTGTGCTGTTGTAGTACTCATTTTGTTCGTCTTTTATTGTTAGTATTAATTACAATACAAAGATGAGGGAAGTGGAGGGTGATGAGTTAGGCTGCAATTCCTTAGTACTTGGCAATATTTCCCGAACAGTCTTTTTGAGTGTGATTTCAGTGAAAAAATAGGATCAATGGACCATATCTCTATACTCTCTGGGTGAACATCCTTCATTGTTCTTGAAAAAACGGCTAAAGCTTTGAATGTCTTGAAAGCCCAGTTCATAGCCAATCTCAGAAACGTCCTTTTCAGTATAGTATATCATCCTTCGTGCTTCCAACAGTATCCGCTCTTGGATAAATTTTAAGGGTGATTTTTGCCCTATTTTCTTAAAAGTGTTAGTAATTGTTTTTGGAGATTTATAAAGCATATCGGCATATTCTGCCACGCTGTGTTTCTCTCGAAAATGAGATTCTACCAAGAAATTGAACTCCCTTACCAGATCATGTTGGGATTTGCTGAGTTCTTCGTGCTGAGGTTGGTTTTTATATATTCTGGCACAAAGGATAAGAATACGTTTCAGCATCATTTGAAGCATTTCCTGCTGTAGATTGTCTTCCATCTCAAATTCGAGGCTGGCCATCTTCCATGCTGTTTGAAGAACCTCAAGTTCCATCCCAAAAGCTGAGATAATAGGGAGTTTGGCAGCGCCATAATATAGAATACCCTTACAGCCTACTTCGCTATCATGATCTAGTATGCAATAAAATGGTCGGTTGAATCTTAGTAGATTAACGGTGTTGATATGCTCGTATTCTAGTTGATGAAACTGCGTGAGCGTTACTATGTCGTTCTTGTTGAAAGTATAGGGTATTCTGTCTATTTTGATTCGGTTGTGATCGGAGGTGAACCATAGAAGGCGCAAAGTTTCTGGCTGAGTTTCCTTCAAATGCAGGCAGTTGTGATCATTGATTTCTTGTGCCTCAAAGTATTCCCCTGTTTTCCCTGTGAATTTCATGACGCCTTCTTATTGTATGGTTTTTAGCCAGCTCGGTAGGTGATATAGACTAATTGTATCCTTGGAGACAATAGCAAGCCTTTCTTGTCCGATTTGAAGGTAAGAGGCTTCTGAGTTATCCAACTGAGCCAGAGTAAGAGTTTCATTGGTAGATAGAGATACAGCCATTAGCTTTCCCGCTTCTAACCATAGCAGATGGTCCTTGTAGTAGCATAATTTGTTGATTCCTATGACTGCTACTTTTCGCATTAGGTTACCTTGATTATCAAAAATGAAAATTCCTGTAGTAGGCACATTGATAAATAGCCTGTTTTTGAATTCACGGATTTCTGAGATATTTAGATCTTCGGATGCTAAAATTAAATTGAGCGGTTGAGATTGAATAATCAGATTTCGTAGGTAATCTAATGACTTCAAGTTCAGATCAGATTCATCCCAAACCCAGATGACATTATTATTTCCGAGTGTCGCAGCCTTGGCTAAATTGATTTCAGTTGGAGAAAATCCTTTTTCTGCCAAAGGATTCAGAAATCTATCTAGGATTCTATACTCTTGGAGGTCTGCCGAAAAGCTGAAAATATTCACTGTCCAGCTAGCTTCTAATTGATTTAATCTCCCTTGACGGGCTGGAGAAAATAGGTTGAGCTGCTTTCCTTCCTGGCTGTAAAGATAAATGTCACCAGAAGTATTGCTGGCGAATAATTGATCCTTGGTGTCAAAAGAAATCAGGTCAAGAGTTTCAAGTGATATTTCTGCAAGTGGGGCACCAAGCTTTGGCGGCGTTTGTGCAGAAGCTACAAGTGGCAGAAACAAATAAATAAGCAGCCCTAGCGATTTCATCCTTTGAAGGTAATGAGCTTTGTTCCGTGAGCATCAAATTCAAGGTAGGTGTTTTGAGAAACCCACTCTCCAAGGTTGTAATAGGTAGAGTTTGATCCAACTTCAAGTTCCAATGGCAGGTGTCTATGCCCGAAAATATAGTAATCGTGGTGTTTCTTTTCCTCCAATTCCTTGCAATACGTCCAAAGCCATTCGTCGTCGCCAAGAAAGTGGCTTTCATCTTTTTCGATATTGGTAATGCGGCTATGTCCTGACCAAGATTTGGCGAGTTTCATTCCTAGATCGGGATGAAACCAACGGAAAAGCCATTGAGCTATTGGGTTTGTAAACACTTTCTTCAGAAACTTATAAGAATTGTCTCCAGGACCTAGACCGTCTCCATGGCCAACTAATATTGATTTTCCTTCAACTTTCAGCTCTATTGGATGGGTGTATACTGGGATTCCGAGCTCAATGGTGAAGTAATCTTTCATCCATAAATCATGATTTCCAGTGAAAAAAATGATAGGAATACCACGATCTCTGAGTTGACTTATTTTAGAAATAAATAGAATAAAACCTTTTGGAATTACCTGACCATACTCAAACCAAAAGTCGAAGATATCACCAACCAAAAAGATGGCAGCGGCATCATCTGCAATTGAATCAAGCCACCGAATTATTCTTTTTTCACGGATCTTGCTTTCCACATCATTTGGCGCTCCAAGATGAAAGTCAGATGCGAAATAGAGTTTTTTTCCTTTCAGCGGAAAGTCCAAAGGGTTTGATTGCATGGCCAAAGATAAACTTGCGGATACTAAAACAAAAAAGCCCCGAGCTAGTCGGGGCTTTTATTATAAAATTCTATTATCAGAATTTGGCTCCGGAATCGGATCAATCAGTGGATCTGATGATTCAGGATTTTCATCTTCACCTTCTGAGGAAATCAAGTCAGGTACTTTAGGCTTATCCTTTTTATTGGTGAAAGCTTGGTAAGTAGTTTCCTTTTCAAAAGGTCTTTTACCAATCAAACGCTCCAAATCAGCTTGGAATAGGATCTCTTTTTCCAATAACTCTTTAGCTAATATTTCCAATTCTTTAATGCGGTGAGTCAGCAATTCTTTGGTTCTGTCATAAGCCGACTGAATCAGTTTTCTCACTTCCTCATCAATCACCTCAGCGGTAGATTCAGAGTAAGGTTTGGTCATTTTATACCCGTCCGCTTTAGAATCGTAGAATGAAACGTTACCAATTTTGTCGTTCATACCATAGACAGATACGATAGAGTAGGCAAGTTTTGTCACTCGCTCCAAATCGCTCAATGCTCCGGTAGAAATTTTCTTGAAGATGATTTCTTCAGCAGCACGACCACCTAGAGTCATACACATTTCGTCCATCAACTGCTCCGTTTGATACAAGAACTGCTCTTTTGGAAGGTATTGAGCATAGCCCAACGCTGCCACTCCACGAGGAACGATACTTACTTTGACCAAAGGGTCCGCATGCTCCAAGAACCAGCCAGCTACTGCGTGACCTGCTTCGTGGAATGCAACGATTTTCTTTTCCTCTGGAGAGATGATTTTATTTTTCTTTTCCAAACCACCGATTACTCTATCGACTGCGTCCTGGAAATCCTGCATATCTACTGCATTCTTATTTCTTCTAGCTGCGATCAAAGCGGCTTCATTACATACGTTTGCGATTTCAGCACCAGCGAAACCTGGAGTCTGAGCAGCACACTTCTTAGGATCTACATCATCAGCCGTTTTGATTGGCTTCAAGTGAACTTTGAAAATAGCCTCACGACCATTGATGTCTGGTTTGTCGATTGATATCTGTCTGTCAAAACGTCCCGGTCTTAGTAACGCGCTATCAAGCACATCAGGTCTGTTAGTTGCAGCAACTACAATTACACCTGTGTCAGTTCCGAATCCATCCATTTCTACCAATAGAGAGTTAAGCGTATTCTCTCTTTCGTCATTGGAACCTGGCATCTGGCCTTTACCTCTAGATCTACCGATTGCGTCTATCTCATCGATAAAGATGATACACGGCGCTTTCTCTTTGGCTTGCTTAAATAAGTCACGAACTCTAGCAGCACCTACACCTACGAACATCTCTACGAAATCAGAACCTGAAAGAGTAAAGAATGGAACGCCCGCTTCTCCTGCAACAGCTTTTGCAAGCAAGGTTTTACCTGTACCTGGAGGGCCTACGAGCAACGCACCTTTAGGTATTTTACCGCCTAGTTTGGTGAATTTCCCTGGGTTCTGTAGGAATTCAACGATTTCCTGAACTTCTTCTTTTGCTTCGTCAAGTCCAGCAACATTGTCAAAAGTGATTTTGACTTTGTTTTCAGCATCGAACAACTGAGCTTTAGATTTGCCCACATTGAATATCTGTCCACCTGGCCCAGATGGTCCAGACATTCTTCTCATCATAAACCAGAAAAGAACAAATAGTAAGATCAAGAAGCCAAAGCTGCTGAAGTAGCTACCCCAGTTTTCTTCCGTTGCAACCGATAATTCTATGCGATCCTCTTGTGGAACTTGTTCCTTCAAAGTATCGAAATCATTTGCAAATTTCTCAATAGAAGCTACCTGAAAAGAATAGTGAGGTCCTGCGGGATTGAAAAATGAAGAATTGGATTCCAATTCTGTCTTGTATTTATCAGTAGATAAAGCAGAAGATTTTAGTGTAATGTCCACTCGTTCCATGTTTTTGACCATGGTCACTTTAGAAACATCTCCCACCAAATACATGTCCTCAAATCTCTTTTGAGTGATGTCAACCACCGAGTTCCTGTTTTGGATATAAGTAAGTCCAAGTAGGACAGCTACTGCAGCAATAATCAGGTAAAGCTGAAAATTGGGCTTTTGAGGTGTCTTTGGGGTGAATTTTTTAGTTTTATTTTTTGTGTCGCTCATTTCTTGTTAGGGTAATTCTATAAACTTAAGGTAAAACGGAAGAGGGAGATGAAAGTTTGCAGGGATTAACCTACTTGGGTAACTTTAGCATCGCCCCATAGCTCTTCCAATCCATAAAATGCTCTCTTGTCTTTAAGGAAAATATGTGCTACAACGTTCACATAGTCAACCAAAATCCATTGTCGACTACTTTTTCCTTCACTTTTCCAGGGGTTTCCTTGACCGATTTTTATCACTTCTTCTTCAATAGAATCCGCGATAGCATCGAGTTGAGTGTCAGAGTTGCCTGAGCAAATAACAAAAAAATCTGTTACAGTATTTTTCACATCTCTAAGATCCATCAACACAATGTCAGAAGCTTTTTTCTCCTCCATTCCTTTGATGATTACTTTGCTCAGCTCTTCTGCTGTCATATTATTCATTTAATTTTACAATGCCGAAGATAAAAAACATACTTATTCGACCAACTCAAAATTTATGTATAAAATTCTTGCCAATACGATTTTTTTAGGGAAAGATGTTCATTTCCTGCCAGAGTGTCATTCGACTAATGACATCGCATTGAATTTGGTCAGGCAAAGGCAGGCTGATGAAGGTAGCGTAATAATTTGTGATCATCAGACCAAAGGGAAGGGGCAACGAGGCAATTTATGGCAATCTCATGCAGGGAAGAACTTAATTTTTTCGCTGGTGCTTCGGCCAGATTTCATGGATCTATCTGAGCAGTTTTATTTGAATATGGCTGTCTCGAATAGTATCCGGCGCTTGCTGCAGGACTATGTGCCACATTTAGAAGTGAAATGGCCGAATGATTTAATCGTGCCTGGGTTTGGAAAGGTTGGAGGGATCTTAATTGAAAATACTTTTTCAGGTAAAGAATGGGAATATGCCGTTGTTGGAATTGGGTTGAATATTAATCAGCGTGAATTTGAATCCGCAAATGCTGCCTCGATTAGCACTATTACAGGAAGTCAATTTGAACTCGAAGAGATATTTCGTCTATTAATCACTCAACTGGAGCAGGGCTATATTCAGTTGAAAAAAGGAAAGTGGAATGAGATAAAGGCAGAATACCTGATGCATTTATATAGAATGGATTCATGGGCAAATTATTCCGCCGAAGGGAAACAATTCTCAGGTAAAATAGTTGGAATAAATGCAGACGGGAAACTTCAGGTGGAATTGAAAGATGGTGAAATAGCCATTTTTGGATTAAAAGAGATCTCTTTTCTATAGTAGGCCTCTATTTTAGATTCCAAATTTTATGCGGTACCTTTGCAGAGGTTTTAGTGAAAAAATACGTTAACTATCAATATTATGTCAGAAACTACATCTGAAAAGTACGTTCAATACAAGGTAAAAGACATTTCCTTGGCAGAGTGGGGAAGAAAAGAAATTAAATTGGCGGAAGCTGAAATGCCAGGTTTGATGTCACTTCGTGAGGAATATGGAGATGCTCAGCCTTTGAAAGGAGCTAGAATCGCAGGTTGTCTTCACATGACTATCCAAACTGCAGTTTTGATTGAGACTTTGGTTGCTCTTGGAGCAGAGGTGACTTGGTCATCTTGTAATATTTTTTCTACGCAGGATCACGCTGCTGCTGCTATTGCTGCTGCCGGTATTTCTGTGTATGCATGGAAAGGTTTGAATGAGGAGGATTTTGACTGGTGTATTGAGCAGACATTGTTCTTCGGAGAAGATCGTCAGCCTCTAAACATGATCTTGGATGATGGTGGAGATTTGACTAACATGGTCTTGGATCAGTATCCTGAGCTTGTTGGAGCGATCAAAGGTCTTTCTGAAGAGACTACTACTGGTGTTCACAGACTTTATGAGAGAATGAAGAATGGTACACTTCCTATGCCAGCTATCAATGTAAATGACTCAGTAACGAAGTCAAAATTTGATAACAAGTATGGTTGCAAAGAATCATTAGTAGATGCGATCAGAAGAGCAACTGACGTGATGATGGCTGGTAAAGTAGCTGTTGTTGGCGGTTATGGTGATGTAGGGAAAGGTTCTGCAGCCTCTTTGAGCGGTGCTGGAGCAAGAGTAATCGTTACTGAAATCGACCCGATCTGTGCACTTCAAGCGGCAATGGACGGATATGCAGTAAAGAAAATGGTAGATGCTGTGAAAGAAGCTGATATCATAGTTACAGCAACTGGAAACAAGAACATTATCACTGAGGAGCATTTCAGACTGATGAGAGATAAGACTATCGTTTGTAACATCGGTCACTTCGATAATGAAATCGATATGGCTTGGTTGAACGGGACTTATGGTAATACTAAAATAGAGATTAAGCCTCAGGTCGATCTTTATAATGTAGACGGAAATGAAATCATCGTTTTGGCAGAAGGCCGTCTAGTAAACTTAGGTTGTGCTACAGGTCACCCATCATTCGTAATGTCCAACTCATTTACGAACCAGACTTTGGCACAATTAGAGCTTTGGAATAATACGGATCAGTATAAGCCAGGTGTTTATGTTCTGCCTAAGCATTTGGATGAAAAAGTAGCTGCTTTGCACCTTTCTAAATTAGGAGTTGTGCTTGAAGAGCTTTCTCAGGAGCAAGCGGAATATATCGGAGTAACTGTAGAAGGGCCATTCAAGCCTGACTATTACAGATATTAATAGACTAAAGAGTCAATATGAAGCCCCGATGGAAATCGGGGTTTTTTTTGTTATCTATTCGCTTGGATTAAGCAAGAGTTTTCTGCCATCTGGAAGAATAGCGAAAACACTGGTGGTGCAGGTAGCAGAAGTTTCGTAGCTCACTGAATAGGAAACTTTAGAATTATTGCCTCTTTCCACTGACCAAGTTTCTTGACCTGCAGAATGCTGCACAAGGTTTTGTTTAAAGCAGCTCATTTTTTGAACCTTGGGAGAAGTGATTTTGATGTCAAGTGTCCTTCCAACAGGGTTAATTCCTTCCATTTCACCGGTGGATTCGATTTGGGTAAGACTACCATTTTGCAAGGTAAGCACATGGATCATATCACCTGAAACTTGAGTGGTTATGTTATTATCTCCTGATCGGATGATTAATTCATTGAATGAGCCTAGTACATTGGTAGAATTGAATTGGGAGAAAAACATGGAGCCTTCTAAGTAATAAGCCCCGGATTTATAGTTGTTATAACTTAAAATCACATTGCTATCAGGAGAGCTCGAGAGCGCGTCATATTGCAGTTGAATTTCTCCAGTTCTTGCGTATTTCTTTGAAGATTCACAAGTTGTACTGGATAGGAAATTAAGAGTGACCAGCTTTAGATTTTTATTTATAGTGACTGTTGGGCAACCTGGTAATGCAAGTGAATCCAAGGTTTGATAATTGTTCCATCCAAATAGGGCGAAAACAGCACTTTCGCTTAGTGCGCTAGAAGTCTCGAACAATTGCTCAGCTTCTAAAGCAAGATCAGTTTGGATGACTTTTGATTCATCTTCCTCACAGCTCATCAGGATTGGTAATAGGACAATAAGTCCGAAAAGTATTTTTCTCATTGAATGAATTTTGAAAATATCAGAGATGGTTTAATTTTCCTGCTTCAATTACCAAGCCGAAATAACTATCTTCGAAATCGACGATAAACCACAAATTTATGATTTTAGCAGAAGGTATGCTCAAACCTGGAGCACTGAAAGGGAAAAACATCGTAATCACTGGAGGAGGAACAGGACTTGGGAAATCGATGGGAGAGTATTTTTTGGAGTTGGGAGCCAATTTGGTAATTACATCCAGAAAACTGGACGTACTTCAGGAAACTGCCAAGGAAATGATGGCTGCGAAGGGAGGGAAAGTAATTCCTCTTGCCTGCGACGTGCGTGAGATAGACCAAGTAGAAACTATGTGGAAAGATGCCACAGAGCAGTTGGGGCAAATCCACGTAGTTCTTAACAATGCTGCAGGGAATTTTATTAGCCCAACCGAACGACTATCGACAAATGCATTCAATACGGTTTTAGATATTGTGTTGAAAGGCACCTCACAAGTGACCCTCACTGCTGGTAAATACTGGATTGCAAATAAGCAGCCGGGCACTTTTCTTAATATCGTGACTACCTACGCTTGGACTGGCTCAGGGTATGTAGTTCCATCAGCTGCTGCCAAAGCCGGTGTGTTGGCAATGACACGTTCTTTAGCCGTAGAATGGGCTAAATATGATATTCGCTCGAATGCGATTGCACCTGGTCCATTTCCTACGGAAGGAGCATGGAGTCGATTATTACCAGGAGATTTGGTAAAGAAATTTGATCCTGCTAAGAAAGTTCCTGTAGGCAGAGTGGGGGAGCATCAGGAGCTTGCAAATTTGGCAGCTTACTTGGTGTCGGATTATTCTTCTTATGTGAATGGAGAGGTAATGACTATTGATGGAGGAGAATGGTTGAAAGGAGCAGGGGAATTTAATAATCTGGATCAAATACCAGATGAAATGTGGGACATGATGGAAGCTTCAAGGGGAAAAAAGTAATGAGCCCCAAAGTAATTTGGGGCTATCTAAAAGCTAAGTGGAAAATCAGAAATTTGTAAAGCAAAAATCGGAATTTTAAATAAATCCAATCTTACAAAGCTTATTAAGAGATTACATCCTCCATAGATTTGTTTTTGGATACTGATTCTTTGATGCTTTTCTTTAAAGATTGATCAAGAAGTTTAGTTTCTCTTTTGATGAGTTGTACCAGTCTTTTGGATTCATTGTTTTGAGGTTCGCTATCAAGAATCTCTAGAATTCCCAGAATATTTGCCACTCGTGCGCGAAGGGTGTGGGACTGCTCAAAAGCCAATTCCTTGAGGAAATAATGATGTTCCTTTAACCAGATTTCTTGTTTCTTTCTGTCGGAAATATCTAGAATACATCCCAATATTTTGGTAGGACGTCCGGTGCTTGACCATTCTATGGTTTTACCAAAGCCTAAAGCCCAAATGGTTTGATTGGTTTTTTGATTTATGCGAAATTCCTTTTTAAAAGGGATGTTTCCCGTAGTTTTAAAATGACTGCCAAGATCCCGAAGCAAGTTTGGGAAATCCTCCGGATGAATATGCTTCTGCCAAGAAATAGGGGTTGTTCCAGATAATTCATCTTGGGTATAACCTAACATGTGGCCTAGTCCCTGACTGATTTTGTCGCCTTTATTTGTGAGATCAAATTCCCAAAACCCAAGGAGTTTATCTTCTAATATACTGTCAATAATTTGCTTGCCTTCACTAGTTGTGCTGTCAAAAAAATCACCTAATCCTAAATTATAAGGCATTGGTTGTGAATATGGATGTCCTATTCCTAGGCATGTACCAAAGTCATCAGAGACAAAAAAGAATTCCCATTTGGTGTCTACTATTTCACCCTGAGGGTGTACTATTTTTTGAAGGTCTACGGTGAAGGATTGGTGAGAATTTCTCCAGGCTTTAATCCGCTGACTCTCGTATTTACCCCAATTAGAAGGCACAAAGCAATCCGAAAAATATATTGGTTTCTCTTTATTATCGAAAAAAGTAGGTATCGGACCTATGCCTGAGTCAGAAGAAATGACCTTGCCATTTTTGTCTAAGGTGACTTGCAAAAAATAATCGGATACAACCGCTAGATGACTTAGGGCCTGAATAGGATCGTAATTGTTCATAAAACAAATTTAAAGAATCCCGCGGTTAAATGCTTTAAAAAACATAATAAATAGTATGAAATGCATAATAATATATTTGAATAGGTATTAATAGGTCTTGATTGTCTTGGTGATGAGGATGAATGGCTTGCCATATTTAGAGCGCATAGCTTATGCACCATAAATACCTCAACTGTAGGAGCATTTGTTGATCAACTTCAAAAAGGCAAGGAGTAGGTGAACCAGGAGATGAAGCCTGTGAAAAATATAGTTGTGCTTTTTATTTTCCAGAGCAGATAGAGGGAAAATATTTTTAAAATCACACAATTAGGGAAAGTATAAATACGGCTTTTAAGCAAGCAAAAAAGGCCGCTAATGCGGCCTTTTTTTATTTAATGCTTGAGTTAAACTACTCTTCGTCTTGAGTCACTTCTGAAACAGGTCTGAAGTTTCCTTCTGGCAGTTGCTCAGCTACTTCGTCTCTTTCATATGGGAAAACTTCCACAATTGCGCTTTCTACAATATCAGGCACTCTGAAACTCACTAACATATTGCCTAAGCTCTCCTGAATTCTATCGTAAGCTTCTTTGACATCATTTGCTGTGACAATCATGTATTGGGTAACCTTTTTTTCCTTTCCGCTTTCTCCATCAGCAACCATATAGGAGATTTTGCACTTGTGCCATATATCAGCATCCTCGTAGAAAAATACATCTACAATATTACTCTTGCTGATTCCGGTCACTTGAAAATCTCCTCTTATCTGAGAAGCTAGCCTATCATAAAGGATTGCTTCTGATTCGGTAAAGGATACCGCATCCACTAGGTATTGCTCAGAAATATTCTTCAGCAATCCTTGTTCATTTTCTTTCGCGTACTTGACTTTGCACAAAAACCAGGTTCTCATATCTTTCTATTTGAATTTCGAAGGTAAAATTTATCCTTAGAAGGACAAGAGTATTTTCCTTCAAAGAATTACCTAATCTACTGTCATGGAGAGTAAGTGGCTGATAGTCAAGTTGATTTATTTGACCTTGAAAAAAGGTTAGAAATTGAACTGACTGAAAGCTACCCTAATTGTGGGGAGTAAAAGAAAAGCAGTAAATTATCGCAAAACCTTTTACATGCGGGATAAAATCTGGTACAGCTTTCCTGTACAATTATTTTTACTTCACCTACGAAAAAATTTAGGCCTTACACTTATTTGGGCGGTCCTGTTGGGCGTTATTTTAGAATACTTAGGTGTAATGTTAGGTATCCCATATCTTTTTCTTGATCCTGAATATTTGCATCAGGTTTCTTGGGTAAGTTTTTTCCTGATGGGGGTGGGCTTTGCTGTTTTGACTATGGGTTTTCATATGTCCACCTATATTATGGATGGTAGACATTTTCCCTTTTTAGCTATAGTCAATAAGCCATTTATTCATTATTGCGTGAATAATGGTCTCATTCCTCTGATTTTTTATTTAGTATATATTTTCAGATTTGTTAGTTTTCAATTGGGAAATGATCTCTCCAATGACTGGGTAGTATTGTATTATTTTCTCGGATTTTTGGGAGGAGGTATAATAACCTACTCGCTCATATTTGGGTATTTTGCTCTTACGAATAAGGATTTCTTTATCTTATTTGCGGGGACAGTAGATAAAAGATTGCGTAAAGTCAGATTGACCAGAGCGAATGTCCTCAGTCAATACAAAGATCTTAAAAACCAAAATTACAAGGTTTTATACTATCTAAATATCAATCTTAGGCCTGAGAAAGTGAGGCCAGATATTTCTAGGTTTGAAGGGACCAAGCTGCTGAGAGTCTTCGATCAGAATCACTTGAATCTGTTCATTATTCAAATAGCCCTGATTCTTTTCGTCTTGTTTCTAGGCTTTTTTAAAGAGAATCAATATCTCCAGTTGCCTGCAGCTATGAGTGCGACTTTATTGTTTGCGATACTGATCATGCTGGTGGGAGCGGTTAGTTTTTGGCTGAGAAGGTGGTCTACGTTTGCCGTATTTGCCTTTGTAATACTGGCTAATTATTTCAGCAATTTCAATTTTCTAAATCGTCCACACGAAGCTTATGGGTTAGATTATTCTGTGCCTCCAGTGACCTATAGTTTGGCTCATATGGATTCACTTTTGACTCCAGAGATTGTCAAAAAGGATCGAGATAATGTTCTGGAAATATTGAAAAATTGGAAGTCTAAGTTTCCTGAGGAGAGTAAACCAAAACTAGTGATGGTTGCCGCTAGTGGAGGAGGACAACGGGCAGCACTTTGGACAGTTAAAGTTCTGCAGAGTATTTATGAAATTGAGCAAGGAGAGGTGCTAAAACATACTGAACTTCTTACAGGTGCTTCAGGAGGAGTGCTGGGCGAAGCTTTTTTCAGGGAAGTTTACCTTAGGTCACTGACAGATTCTTCCGTAGACCCTATGGATCCGAAGTATCTAGATCAAATATCTGCTGATAATCTGAACCCTATTATTTTCACTTTGCTGGTGAATGATTTATTGATTCGCAATCAAAATTTCCAGTATAACGGACATAAATATCTTAAGGATAGAGGGTTTGCTTTTGAGGACCAGTTAAATAAGAACACAAATGGAATATTGGATAAGCCTATTTCTGCCTATAAAGAACCTGAATTCACTGGAAGTATACCTCTGCTGCCTGTGACTACTTTGATTACCAATGATGGTAGGAAGCTGGTGATTTCTCCTCACTCCATGTCATTTTTCGGAACCTCACTATTAGGAAAAATGGGGTCAGATGAGAAAAAACAAACAATAGACTTCCTAAGATTTTTCGAAGGTCATGACTCAAAAAATCTACGATTTCTCTCTGCATTGCGCATGAGTGCTACTTTTCCATTCATTACTCCTAATATCGAACTTCCTACGGAGCCAATCATGGAAACGATGGATACAGGATTGTCTGATAATTTTGGGATTCAGGATGCACTTCGGTTTATGTATGTATTCCAATCGTGGATAAACGAAAATACAAGCGGTGTGGTATTGATTACTATTCGGGATTCTGAGAAAATAACGGAAATCGCTCCAAGTTTTCCTCCGAGAATTTTCGAAAAGGTTTTTACCCCTCTTAAAAATATTTATGCGAATTGGGACAATGTGCAAACCATACAAAACGAAGTTCTTTTCAACTATATGGCAGAATCCATGCCCTTTGATCTGGAAAGAATAGAGTTTGAATACGCGCCTGAGAAAGTGCAAGCGGAGGAATTGACAGTCAGTCAAGAAACTATGCAGAGAGCGTCTCTAAATTGGCGTCTGACTGCCAGAGAGAAAAAGTCAATTCTTGAAAGTGTCTACACGCTTAAAAATCAAAGCTCACTGAAGCGTCTGGAGGATTTGTTTAGTAAAAATCAGCCGATTATTGAAGATAGCGTGCTAGTGACAAAAGATGATGCTCAATAAGAAAACCCCCACTTTTTATATATAAAGTGCATCAACCATGCAGGGCCTATTAGCAAAAATTGAAGATCTCTAAGAAATGTGGGTTTTTTGCCTTCAATCTTATGACCGTAAAACTGCATGAACCAAGCCAGTACAAATATACCAAGGCTAAACATCCACAGCTTTCCTGGGAAAGTCAAGTCTATATAATTAGCGACGGCAAGGCATAGGGAAGAAAAAAGAAACATCCCCAACGTAAGTGGAGTAGAGAGCATGAGGTAATAAATGAGTACCAATACCAAAGCTACGGTGGCCCAATTGGCGAAATTGGCGAGGAAGGGCATCAAATCGGGTAAGGGACCCACTGGAATACTAAAAAGCAAGCCCACGATACTGAAGAAAATTGCAGGCACACAAAACCAGTGTATGAGCTTATTTGTCATGTTTTGATGACTCAACCCGTATTCTTGGAATAAAGCATCAATTTTTCTCATGGTATTTTGGGATTATATCGTTTAGATTGAATTAAAATACTAAATCTATTTTAATTCCTTTTTCTAAAATTCGAAATGTTCAGCTATTGGGAGACAAAACACTTTTTTGAGTACGATCTTATCGTGGTAGGCTCAGGCTTCGTGGGCTTATCTACGGCAATTCATTACAAGGAAAAACACCCCAAGGCAAATGTGCTTGTGGTAGAGCGAGGAGTTTTTCCTACTGGAGCAAGTACCAAAAACGCTGGTTTTGCATGCTTTGGAAGTTTGACCGAGATTTTGGATGATTTCTGGAACATGACTCAAGATGAAGTGTTGGCCTTGGTTGAGCGCAGGTATAAAGGCTTGAAGTCGATTAGGAAGCAATTTGGAGATAAAAACCTGGGGTATGCGCATACCGATGGCTACGAACTTCTAGAGGAAAGCCAATTGAAAGCTGTGGATCAAATGACTGGAGTGAATAAACTTCTCAAGTCTGTTTTTAAAGAAGATGTTTTTTCTCAGGTAAAGAGTCCGGAGAAAATGGGATTCGCGGAACAGATTAAAGTGGTAGTGAAAAATAAATTCGAAGGGGAATTGGACCCTGGGAAGTACATGAATTCACTTTGGAGACTCGCTCAGAATGAAGGAGTCAGAATTTTAACAGGTGTTTCAGTTTGCGAAATAAGGAAAGATGAAGGACTAGTATTAGCTGAGGATGGTAACGGAGAAACAAATCTGGAATTCAAGGCGAAGAAAATTGCTATTTGCACCAATGCATTCACGAAGAAGCTATTGCCAGAATCAGATATTCAGCCAGGTCGAGGTTTGATTCTCCTATCTAAACCTTTGGAGTTCAAGGCACCATGGAAAGGAACTTTTCACATGGACAAAGGCTACGTTTATTTTCGACAGGTTGACGGAAGACTTCTACTAGGTGGAGCTAGGAATAAGGATTTTAAAGGTGAGGAAAGCACTGATTTTACAGTTAATCCAAAAATAAAATCACATTTAGACAAACTTGCACGAGAAGTGATCTTTCCTGGAAAAAGTATTGAGTGGGATACTGAATGGACTGGTATTATGGCTTTTGGCAAAATAAAATCTCCGCTAATACAGCAGGTGGGAGACAAAACAGTTGCTGCGGTACGTCTTGGCGGAATGGGTGTAGCTATAGGTTGGCAAGTTGGAAAGGAGCTTTCTACACTTTTGTCCAAGATGTAATTAATTTTTTTTCTTAGATTCAGATTCTTAACTCACCAAACCCCAATTAATGCAAGGTTTTACCCGCTCTCCAAAAGTTTTTGACGCACTGATTCCCCTGGTTTTTTTGATTGTCCTTTTGGTATTGAATATTCAAGTTTTTGGCACAGATGGGCTTTCGGGTTCTAACCAAATCGTACTTATCCTTTCTTCTATGGTTGCTGCTTTGGTAGCAATCTTTCGATTAGGTTTCAATTGGGAGACGCTCCAAGATGGAGTTATTAAAAGTATCAGTGCTGCGATGTCCAGTATTTTGATTCTGTTCCTTATTGGTGCGCTTGCTGGTACTTGGTTGCTTAGTGGTATTGTGCCAGCCATGATCTACTATGGTCTTCAGATTTTAAGCCCGGCTATATTCCTGGTTGCAGCATGTGTAGTTAGTGCTATCGTTTCCGTAGCTACAGGAAGTAGCTGGACTACAGTTGCCACAGTGGGCGTTGCTCTATTGGGTATAGGCAAAGCTTTAGGTTTTGAAGAAGGAATTATTGCCGGAGCGATCATTTCCGGAGCATATTTCGGAGATAAAATGTCACCATTATCAGATACGACTAATCTTGCTCCGGCCATGGCAGGAACAGATTTATTCACTCACATTCGGTACATGGCGAAGACTACTATTCCGTCCATCAGTATTACGCTTATTATCTTCATAGTGATTGGTTTGAATTATGAGACCAACGGCTCTGTGAATGACGTACAGGCTATTTCAGATGTGATTTTGCAGAAATTCAATGTGACGGGTTGGTTATTTATTGTGCCAATATTGGTCATAGTAATGATCGTTAAAAAAGTGCCTGCTATTCCTGCCTTGCTAACTGGAGCTCTTTTGGGAGGGCTGTTTGCCTTGATTTTCCAACCAGAAATCATTCGCCTGATTGCAAATGAAAATGCTTCTTATGCCTATCAGAGTTTCAAAGCAGTAATGATGTCTCTTTACGGAGAAATCAGCATTACTACAAGTAATGACGTCGTGAATGAATTGCTCATGACAAGCGGAATGGCCGGAATGATGTACACGATTTGGTTGATCATAGCTGCAATGGTATTCGGCGGAATCATGGAAGAAAGTGGAATGCTAAGAGTTCTGGCAGAAGCGATAATTCAGAAGGTTCACAGCGTAGGCTCCCTGATTGCATCCACTGTTGCAACTTGTGTGTTCTTCAATATCACTACTTCCGATCAGTATTTAGCCATCCTAGTTCCCGGTAGAATGTATGCAGATGTGTATAAGAAAAGAGGTTTAGCACCGGAAAATCTAAGTAGAACCTTGGAAGATTCAGGTACAGTAACTTCGGTGCTGGTGCCATGGAACACGTGTGGAGCAACACAGGCTTCGGTTTTGGGTGTAGCTACCTTGGCGTACGCACCTTATTGCTTTTTTAATATTATTAGTCCCTTTATGACCATTCTATATGGCTATTTCAAAATTGGGATCACTTATTACGATGACGTAGAAGAAGAAAAATTGGTATGATTCCATTTAAGATTACAAAAGATGAGGTAAACGCTCTTCCGCTGGGACAGTTTGAGGGCGAAATGTTTTTAATTGATAAACTTGAAGATGTAGAGGAGGTGGCTGAGTTTCTTGTGCAGCAGCGAGTGATCGGCTTTGATACGGAGACTAAACCCGCCTTTCAAAAGGGTGTGACCAATCAAGTTTCTTTACTGCAGCTTTCTACTTCTACCCAAGCATTTCTATTTAGATTGAATGAAATTGGTTTTCCTGATTCCATTCGGAACATCCTAGAAAAAGAGAGTATTGTGAAAGTTGGTGCAGCCGTTCATGATGATATCAAAGGATTGTCAAAGCTCACGGACTCTTTTTATGCAAATTCTTTCTTCGATCTAAATGACGAGCTGAAAAGAGTTGGTTTTATCAATATTGGTGTGCGAAACCTGTGTGCGATGGTTCTCGGAATGCGTATTTCTAAATCCGAGCAAGTTTCAAATTGGGAAGCAGAAAAGCTTACGATCAAGCAACAACGCTATGCCGCCACTGATGCTTGGGGATGTTTGGAAATATTCAAAAAGCTAAAAGCCGAAGGTTACCTAGACGAGTTGTTTAAATAACTGCTAATTCCAGTCCTTCAATTTCCTCAAGAGAGTTGACGATTAGCTCTTCCAATCCTTTTCTGAACTCCAAATTCATTTGGCAATCCAGCGTCATTTCCTGCGATAGGATATGCAGATCATGAGTTTTGATGAGTTTCATTACGTCGTTCATCACTGGATAAGGGAAGTGAATAGAAACGGATGTTTTCACCTGCTCTTCGATGATCTCATTCTCCTCGATAGCCAAAGCTGCGGAAGTTTTGTAGGCTTGAATCAATCCGCTCATTCCGAGCTTAGTTCCTCCGAAATAACGAACTACAACTATTAGGATGTCTGTAAGGTTATTTGATCTGATTTGTCCCAAAATCGGGTCTCCAGCAGAGTGATTGGGCTCTCCGTCATCATTGGCTCTAAAGTGATCTCCATCCTTTCCTAGCGTCCATGCAAAGCAATGGTGTCTTGCATCATAGTATTTTTTTCGAAGCTCAGCCAAGTGATTTTTGATTTCTTCTTCATTTTTTACTGGATAGGAAAAATAGAGAAACTTGCTGCTTCTGTCTTTATACAGGCCTTCGCTAGTTCCGGAAATCGTAAAAAATGTATCTTCGAATGCTGACTCGTCGCCGAAGTCTGACATGGATTTGCTAAAGTGGATGAGAAGCGAATTTAGAAAATTAACAAATGGGGAACGGTTTATCCGTTCGAATTATCTTAATTTTAGCTAGAGGAAATCTTAACCAATGCCTGAATCAATCACTGCGCAAGCACCTTATGTTTTTTCACTTCCTGGCAACTCCAGCGAAACTGGAAGTCTTCACTTTTGGGAGAATTTAGAACTCTTTCCTGATGGTATTCAGCGATGTTTTTGGATATCAGGTGTGAAGGAAGGTGAGACGAGAGGGAATCATGCGCATTGGCAAGAGTCACAAGTGATCGTAGCTGTAGCCGGAAGTGTTCAGCTAGAAATTCAGTCTGCACAAGGTGAGGTTTATTATTTTGACATAGATTCACCTGGGCAAGCAGTTTTTATTCCCCCTTTAAATTGGTTAGTCGCTAGATTTTCACCCAACTCAGTATTACTTGGGATGTCAGATCGCGCTTTTTCAGAAGATGATTACATCAGAGACCTAGATAATTTTGGAAAGCTTCAAGAAAGAAATAAGTGATCCCCACGAGCTTCGTGTGATATCGGCCTCGACGGAGGCAAAGGATTATTTTTTAAGCAACTTCCCAATTGATGGATGTCAGGAACACTTGGACTTTATCTGGGAGAAAAAACATAAAGCTAAGGCAATCATTACGTTTGCAATTTCTAATGATGCACAAGCAGTTTCACTTCCTCAATCACCTTTTGGTGGATTTTGGATACAGGACGGTTTGAGCTCGACTTCTTTGGAAGCTTTTATAATGGCTATTGAAGCGGAAATGAAGCTAAGAGGAATACGCTCTATTTCTCTGACGCAGTCACCCAAACCATACGAGCCACAGTCTGATTTGATCAATTACCTTTTATTTAAAAATGGATTTGAACAAGGGAAAGTATTAAGTCATCATTTTTTCATAGGTAAAAAGAAGATCAAAAAGTTAGCTCAAAAAGAGGTAGTAAAGCTTCAGTCTAAGAGTAAAATTGCTGGGTTGAGCGTCAGTCATTCACCTATTTCAAACTTTGGGTTTTTGAAGGAAATACGATTTTGGAATCTTGAAAAAGGCTATGAAGTCGCAATTGATGACAATAGAATGGTTCAGCAAGTTTCGGAGTATCCAGATAGGTATTTCTTAATTACACTTAGAAAAAATAGTGAAGCAATTGGATACTCAGTTGGTGTCAAACTCACAGGTGATTCTCTATATTATTTTCTTTCAGCGATTAATCCAAAAATCAGGGTGAAGAATGGAGGAGAGCTTATACTGAGTGCCCTTTTTCAGCTTGCTGTGGAGCAGAAAGTGAACTTTATAGACTTAGGGTCCTCAGATCTTGAAGAAGGTGTAAATCATAGTTTGATGTTCTTTAAATCACGATTCTCTAATGATGTTTGTAATAAGATCATTTGGGTAAAGAAAATCTAACATGAAGTTTACAAATCGAGTTACTATTATTTGTATTGCTTTCAATCATGAAAAATGGGTGGAAAAGGCGCTGATAAGTGTATTGTTGCAAGATTTCGAGGATAGAGAGTTAATCATTGTGGATAATGGAAGTAAGGATCGGACTCCAGATATAATCAAGGAATGGGTAAAAAATAATACAGATAAACTCCCTGTTACTGCGATTTATAAGAGCAAGTCCGAACCCTATTGTCAGTTGTTCAATGAGGTTTTAAGTCGGGTGGAAAGTGAGTTTGTGGTTGATCTGTCTGGAGATGACTTTTTGTATGAAAACCATTTGTCTCTTTCGATTGCCAAATTACAACAGACACCAACTGGCGCTTTTGTTTTTTCTGATGCTATGATTCTTGATGAAAATGGTGAGCAGAGCACTTTCTACAAGCGGGAGGATTATAAGGAGTTGGCAGAGGTAACTCAGGCCAATAGGATGTATGAAATACTAATTCGAAGAAGTTATATTTCAGCTCCAACTGTGGTTTTCAATACAGATCTTCTCAAACAAATAGGAGGGTATGATGCTTCACTTGCCTACGAAGACTTTGATGTTCAGCTAAGATTGTCTAGAGATTTCTCTATAGTTTTTTCCGAGCATATAGGCGTTTTGAAGAGGAAACACGGGGATTCTCTGTCAGCAAGCCAGTACCAGCGCTACCAATCGAAAATGCTTCCGAGTACACTTCGAGTTTGTGAAAAAATCAAGGAGATGAATAAAAGCTCAATTGAAAATGATGCACTTGCAGAACGCATTTTGTTTGAGTTGAAGCATACGCTATGGTCTGCAAATTTTGAGGTTGCTAAAGGGTTTGTAAAGCTTGCGGAGGAGATGAATATACAAGGCATTCAGTTTAATTTATTTAAACTGTGGCTTCGCGTTCGACTTGATATCTCTTGGCTTTATGTCAATCTAACCTGATCAGCCTACAACTACCTCAATGAATGGTGGTTTGTCAAAGTATTTTTGACCCACTGTAATGATGTCATCTGCGGTGAATGTTTTCAGATAAGCCAGTTTTTGGGCGTAATAATCGAAATCCATTCCTGAGTGATGCACTGCCTGAAATCTGTCAATTAAGTCGAATGAAGTGCTGAATTGCTTAAGCATCTGACCGATTAGGTAATTCCGCACTACTTCCAATTCATCCGCATCGATTTTCACTCGCGTCAACAACTCAATTTCGTGGTAGATTTCTTTGATTACATCTGGGTAAAAGGCCTTTTGAACATCAGCTGCAATTACCCAAAAATTAGAATCTCCAATTTCAGCTAATGATGAATAAATTCCATAGGTATGACCTTTGTCTTCGCGGATGTTTTTGATAAGGCGAGAGCCAAAATAGCCACCTAGAATTGTATTGAAAACAGTGAGTGCTATAAAGTCTGGATGTGTTTTTGGAATAGACCAGCTGCCAATTCTAATACTGCTTTGAACAGATTTCTCTTTAGGTTCTGTTACAGCCAAAAGTGTGTTTATTCCTGGTAATAGTATGGAATCAGAGACGGCTCGATTTGGCAATTTCCCGAAAAGAGAACAGAGTTTTTCAAGTTCTTTAGAATCGAAATCCCCGGTAACAAAAATTTCTATGTCTTGCCAAAGCATAGTTTCGTAATAAGAAATCAGCTGATCTCTGGTCACATTATCCACATGGCTTTCCTCGAGGTCTGCTCCATAAGGATGGTTCGCACCAAAAAGACACTTTCTGAAAACTGTACTAGCTCTTGATGCTGTTTTTTCTTTCTCAAGTAGTATACTGAGTTTACGCTGAGATTTTCTCTTTTCTAGCATATTCTCTGGAAAAGTAGCCTCTGTAAATAGAGAATTGAAAATATCTAATACAGTAGATAGGTGTTTTTTGGTAGACAAAAGTCCAAGGCCTTCATGAGAGTATGTGGAAATAGGATGAACCTCCGAAGCATAAAAATCAAAGAATTCTGCAAGTTCACCAGCATCCTTTTCGGCTGTACCTTCCTGTAGCATTTGAAGAGTGAAGGAAGAAACTAATGAATGATCGAGTGGGAGGGAGTTTCGCTGACCTTTACCAATCACATCAATTTTCACGGCGTTTAAACCAGGGGTAGGAACATAAAAGAACTTTGCTCCATTGGAAAGTTTGAATTCCGATGGAGGCAATAGTTCAAAATCCTCAGGAACCTTAAATTCCGGAGCTTTTGACCTGTCTAAAACCATTTTTAATTGGGGATATCGTACATTAAAGTAAACCTTAATGTCTCTGCGAGTGGGTGATTTTGCTTTTGAGGAACTAAGTAGGAGAAGTCAAATCCAAGTTTTTTCAGATCAAAACCTACACCCATGGTGAAGTATTTTCTTCCACCTTTATTTGGGTTTTCGTAAAAGTAGCCTGTACGTAGTGCAAACTTATCGTCGTAATTGTATTCTACTCCAAAAGAAATCATGACTTCCTGTAGTTCTTCTGAGAATCCACCTGGAGCATCAGCAAAAGAACCGAACATTCCTGAAATCAATGGACGATTAGGATCCTTCCCTTGTGAGATAACCAAATTACCATTCTCATCTGTTTCCAAAGTCCCATCTTCATTTGTAGAGTAGATAGGTGGAGTTGGGACAAGTAGTTTGTTAAGGTCTAACGCGAAGGTTAATGTGTTTAGGTCGTCAAGATCGATTGAATACGCTGCTCCCACTTTAAGATTAGTAGGGATGTAGTCAAGGTCGTCAGCAGAGTTGTAAGTAATCTTAGGGCCGATGTTAGTTATGCTAAGTCCCCAAGAGAAATTTGCATCTTTTGCTCCAGCAAACATTGGCTTTGAATAATAAAGGCCAACGTCTGTACCTACGCTGACTCCTGGCTTAGCTTCACTTCCACCGACGGAAGAGATGTTACCAGAAAGGTTTGAGTAGATAAAACGTGCTGAAATCCCCAAACCTAAATAGGAGGATAGCTTTCTAGAGTATGTGCCGCCAATTGCAATATCACGTGGGTTGAATTCTCCGAGTGAATTTCCTCGTCCATCCGTCAATTGAATGTCGCCCATATTGAAATAGCGCAAATCAAATCCAAAAGCGGAAACCTCGTCAACTCTGAAGTATCCGGTTAAATAGCTCAGTGACATGTCGTTCACTAACTTGCCAAGCCATGGAGAGTAAGAAAGTGAAAAACCCATTTCGTCTTCTACGAAAGCAAGTTTTCCTGCATTCCAATGTGCTGAATTTGCATCGGGAGAAGTAGCAACACCTGCATCACCCATACCTGAATGTCTGGAGTCTGGTGCGAAATTCAAAAATGGTACAGCAGTGGTGATTACTCTACGGGTAGGATCCTGACCGGAAATAATAGTGCTATTCTGGGCATACACGGATAAAGTAGCCAGGGTAAAAACTGCAACGAGTAAGTTTTTCCTATTTAGAATGGCCATTTTTTTCATTGAATCACGATTTGTCCGCTCACTGAAGCTACCGAATTATTACCTTCCGACTGTAGCGTTAATTTGTAAATATAAGTTCCTTTTGCTGGATATTTGGTTTGGTTTTGTAAAAAAAACCAAGACAAATCCCTTATATGAGCGTCAGCTTTGACTAAACGTTCACTTTCTGTAAATAGTATCTTGCCGTCTGTTTGATAAACCACCAATGTAAGAATCAAATTCTCTCCTGGTTGATTATGCTCAAGCTCAAAATGACTTTCAATATGAGCCGGATTTGGATAAGTCTTGTGATTTAAAATTCGAAGTCTATCACTTCCTTCCACTATAATTTCCTGCTTGAACACACTCTGGTTACCTAAGATATCCCAAGCTTTGATAGTTACCAAATTCTTGCCTTCTTTTAATCCTGTTAATTTGAAATTCACTTTTCCAGATGTAAACGTGTTGTCAACTGATATAAAAAACTCATTTAATACTACTATATCATTTTGATTTATTTGAACGGTCAAATTTTCCGATGGTAAAAAGCCTGAAATATTAATGCCACTTATATCTGAAAATAGAGCTTCCATCGCTATAGATGTAGATGAAAATGTAAATGGAGCTACATCTCTTTCTCCAAAAATTGCCTTGATCTCGGGGCCTTCCGTGTCTAGTGAGGGCTTACTGGCACTTCCACCTATTACTGAGGTCTTAAATCCAAATGCTTCCCAAGCTTGATCCTCACTTATTCCAAGAATGCGGATTTTGCCTTCTCCAAGCTCTAAATCTATGTTTTTTGGAATTTTCAACCTTCCTTTAATCAGTCCTGCCGCAATTGTCCCTGTTCCTTTAAAAAGTAGGATTTTCTCCTCTGCAAATTCCACTGGACTACTTTCGTTTCCCAGAGTTTTTGATTTCACAGGTTTGTCCCGCACCTCTATCCTATAGGAACCATTGTAATTACTTGCTACTCCACCTGTGCTTGGATTAATTACTTGAGCTTCGAATTCCACTTCCTGCAAAGCGGAAAGTGTATCTACAGAATTTTCATTTTCTGGATCTCTGAAGGAGGTAAAACTAATATTAAATTCAGGTCTGGCTAACTTCATGCTCGGATCGGCCAAGAGACTAAAGTTTCTGTTAAGTGCACCATTTTGACTTCTGTTTTTAGTGTTTCTGAAAATGCTTCCCAAATCTTGTGGGGTCCCTTCTTCCAGTCTGAAGACTTCTTCGATAAATGCTTCATTCAAAGAGAAGTTTACACTGCTGAAAACTGGTCTTCCGGTGCTTAAAAGCCCTATTGCGCCTTTATTGGGAGCTGTTAGTAGTTCTTCTGCTGCGGATCGTACAAATGGACTGTCGTGCCTTCCAAATTCGCAGGTAGCAGTCATCCAGAGCGCCAATTGATCTTGGTCAGCCCAATTAGCAATGTCAGAGACCATAAAAACTTCTTCGGCTGTCAGCGTAGTTTCATTTCCGTGACCTATATAGTTTAAGAGCAACGTGCCGCTTTCAAGTGTTTCTTCCAGTGCAGCTTTTCCTTGAGGTGAAGATTGTCTTTCTCCAATTTTCTCTTGTTCAAACCTATCCAAGTACAATTTCTCCTGCTTGAATTCCTTATGATTGTCACTGAGAAACTTGGCGTGAGTTTCCGAATCTCGTAAATGAATGTTGTTATCTCCATCGTCAGCAAGAAAAGTCACGGTTTGTTTCCAATCCCCAGCTTTCGGGTTGCTTTCGTAATTAATTATTTTGTCCACTACAATTTTGGCTTCCTGAGGATTGATCACTGGCAGTCTCCCCACTCCAATTTGATTTAATTCGTCACCGTCACGACTTTCTTCCCATTCGCCTTGCCCAAACTCAAGCAAAGAGAAGTAATCGTCGGAGCTGAAGGTCGTCAATGGATTTAGACTGTTTCTGCTGGTGTAAATAGGGACAAGGTTTGGTCTGCCTCCTAATATTCCTTTGTAATCAAATGTTCCTTTCCCTAAAATGAGGACATTTTTAAGCTTCCCTCCTTGATGATAATGCCATGCCAGGAAATTGCGAATGGCATTTAAGTCAGAGTTGCCGTAGCCAAAGGCATCGTAGATTTCATCGAGATATGCCACCTCGGAATAGATACCCATTCCTATTTTATGAAGGGCGAGTTTCTCTGAAGAATTACTAAGAAGTCGCGGCGTTATAATAAGTAAGGCCGGCCAGGGGGATTGTATTCTCAGAGAAAGATTAGCTTTTTCAATTTCAGCGATTTCTGGCGTTTTTGCTTCGTCGAACACAATGAATTTCTTTCCAGTTACGTTTGATCCCTTGCTTAAGTCCAGAGCTTGTGGTTGGTAGAAATCACTTATTTCCCAAGCCGATAAACCTGCCAATAGAGCTATAGAAATAGAAGAAGTCTGATCCATTGAAAAAATGCCTTCATGTAATGATTTGCTTGATTGAGGCACACCAATTCCTATGTATTCAAAATAACCACTTGCATTTGGATCTGATGCCTGAAAGGAAATTCTAAGTCTTTCTACTTTATTTCCTAGAGGAGAGAACTCTTCACTAACCCGAATCTCTTGACCTTTTATGCCATAAGTACTGGTGGGAATACCACCTATAAGGCTTTCGGAAATGGTCATATCATCTACGGCCAAATTGATCTTTGATTCTGAATTTGAAGCTCCCATTAGCTTTGCAGAAACTTTCCATTTGTCAGTTGATTCAGTTGAGAGAGGTAAGGGATAACCTCTTGTTACGCCAGGTGCTACAGCTCTTGAATACCAAGCTCTTCCGGAATTCAGCATGTTGTTTACATCTTCCTTTAGCCAATTCCATTGATATAATACAGCTGGGATGGAAGGACCCGAATGAGCGGAGATGGTTGATATTCTTTTTGCATTTTCCGATGTGCCAATTAGAAAACTGATTGAATCTGAAAATTGATTTGGGTGATATTCTATAGCATTCTCTGTGTAGTGATAGCTATTAGGAGATGATAAATAGAAATACAGATTGCCATCTTTTTCTAATGCTGGAATTTCCTGCAAGTTTAAATTCTCACTTACCAGAAGTTGAGGTAGCATGCCTGGGTATCCGTAAACCGCAATTTCACTCAATGAATTTGCACCTAGTTTTTGAGCTTGGCTAGCACTGATTTTATAGATGCCTTCTTTGGTGATTTTAAATTTGAAAAATGAATTTTGGCCAGAAGCAGATCCAATCAACAAAAAGCTGACAAATAGATAAACAAGGAGCTTCTGACAGGGGGATGTCATTCTGTACTCATACCATTTTCTATCACGGACAAACCAAGGTATGCTAAGATGAGTACTGGGATTCCTGCTAATCCAAATAACAAAATCAGTGCAAGACCAATTAGTAGAAGTGCATACCTAAATTTATTGTCCGCAAAAGAGTAGGACTTGAATTTCAAAGCGATTAATGGAAGTTCAACGAGTAATAATATTGCAAACACCCATGCTATCACAACCAAAAAAAATGGAGACGTGACCCAAGTGCCCACCCAAGTCCATTTTATGGCGAAGTACGGCAACGTGCTTATAAACAAGGCGTTTGCAGGAGTGGGTAAGCCAATAAACTTATCACTTTGTCTTGTGTCAAGGTTGAACTTGGCTAAACGAACTGCAGACAATAGAGGTACAATCAAAGTAAGATACGGAAGCCATTCAATCTCAGTAGTAACTTTGGCCATTTGGAAAAGGATCAGCCCAGGAAGTACTCCAAAAGAAACCAAGTCAGCCAATGAGTCTAGCTGTTTACCAAGCTCACCTTGCACATTGAGTAGTCTAGCTGCAAACCCATCAAAGAAGTCAAATACAGCTGCCAAAATGATGAAATATGCACCGGAAACTATGTTTCCATTGATTACCCAAATAATTCCAATTACTCCTGAAAGTAGATTTAGGAGTGTGATTGCATTTGGGATATGTGATTTGATTTTCAAGGTCTTGCGTTTTTACCCACGAATGGGTTATGTGTTTTCTCGAAAGCTATTGTTGTTTCAGGTCCATGCCCTGGGTAAATAACTGTTTCCTCAGGAAGTGTGAAAAGTTGCGATTTGATTTTGCTCAAAAGGAGTTCATGATCTCCACCTGGTAAGTCAGTGCGGCCAATACTCCCTCTGAAAAGCGTGTCGCCAGCGATGCATTGATGGGTAGCTTCGTGGTGAAAAACCACATGACCCGGCGCATGTCCTGGTACAAAGATGATTTTCAAGACTTCATCGCCCACTTTGATTTCGTCACCTTCTTTTAGAAATCCGTCCGCTTCACTTGACTCATAGCCTACAAAGCCGTAGTTGGGAGCATATACTTCCACCGCTTTCAATACAGCTTCTTCTTCTTTATGAATTAAGAGTTCCACTCCAAAAGTTTTTTTAGCCCAGGCATTTCCCAAGACATGGTCAATATGACAGTGTGTGTTGAGTAATTGAGTCACTCGTATATTTTTCTCCGTCACGAAATCTAACAACTCTTTTCGCTCAGCGAGATCAAAGCAGCCCGGATCTATCAATGTTCCATTGCCATTTTCGTCATATAACAAGTAGGTGTTTTCCTGAAAAGGGTTGAATGTAAAAGACTTAATATAAAGCATGGGAAATGTATCGGTGTAAAGGAACAAAATAAGGAATTAAACCTTTATTTTGGGCTATGGAAATTGATTTTTTGCTGATTGGACAAGGACTCGCTGGTACAGCGTTGGCTTATAGACTGAAGCAAGCTGGAAAGAAAATTAGAATAATTGATCAGCCTGAAGCTAATAACTCGAGTAGAATTGCTGCTGGGCTTTTTAATCCAGTGACTGGGAGGAAGATGGTGAAAACTTGGAAGGCTGATTCACTTTTTCCAGAAATCAAGCCGTTTTATCAAGAACTCGAACAGGCAACTGGAAGCAAATTTCTCACTGAAAAAGCAATTTATAGGCCTTTTCTATCAATAGAAGAGCTCAATGAATGGATGGGGCATAGCGCTGATCCAGGTTTTGAAACCTATCTGGATAAGATCTATCAAGAGAGTCAATCTGAGTTTCTCAAGGATCCTTATGGTGGAGTTATGCTTCGCAACTCTGGTTGGTTGAATATCAACAATCTACTTGATGCGATGACTTCGTATTTTAAAGAGGAATTGATTTTGGAAAAATTCGACGAGAGTTTATTTTCACGTGCGGATGATTTTTGGATTTATAGAGGGCTTAAAGCAAAAGCAGTAATTTATTGCAACGGCTTGGGAGCTATGAATTCTAGGTTCTTCAATTTCCTTCCATTTGCTCCTGTTAAGGGTGAGATTTTGGAAGTTCAGCAAGCATTTACTCCGGATTATGTGGTCAACCGAGGAGTTTTCAGAGTTCATTTGGGAAATGGAATCCATCGAGTAGGATCAACCTATACGAAACACGATTTGGACGTAGGGGCGACAGATGCCGCGAAAACTGAGATTTTGGAGAAGTTGACAGATTTGGTGAGACTACCAGTGGAGGGAATTATTAGCCATAAGACAGGGATTAGACCTGCTACTAGAGATAGAAAACCATTTTTGGGAAAACATCCTACCGAGGTAGGCGTTTACATATTCAATGGTTTTGGAGCCAAAGGCGTATCACTAATTCCTTATTTTAGTAAACAAATGGTTGAACATCTACTTAATAGTAAGGCTATTGATTCTGAAGTGGACATAGCTAGGTATTTTAATTATATTTAAAAACATCTTTCAGCAAACCGAATGCGATATCACCTATTCCGAATTTTAGTTTTTGCTGGGTTATGGTTGAATTCATTTTTTGCCCTCGCTCAGTTTGATCAAGAGCGTTTTGGGAAAAACAGACTTCAGCACCAGCAGTTTGAATGGTATTTTTATTCCTCAAATAATTTTGAGGTGTATTACTATGACCGTGGAGGCGCAAATGCCAAAATGGCCATTGATTATCTGGAAAGCGAGTTCGATCGACTCACGCAGATGATTGGGTATGTAGCTTACACTAAGCCAAAAATTTACATTTATAACTCCCCGGAGGAGCTTTTGCAAAGTAATATCAATCTCAACAAAGAAGAATATAACGAGCAGGGGCAAACCAATTTCAACCGGCTTTTAGCTGAGATTTCTTATAAAGGAGAAGTTGATTTGTTTAAGGCCGACTTGATTTACGGTACTACAAAGGTGATTATTGAAGAAATGCTGTACGGTTCTTCTGTATCCGATGCGTTTCAGTCCAATCTGACAAATAGTTTTCCGGAGTGGTATGTGGAGGGTATAGCATTATATCTGGCAAAAGGTTGGAGTAGGGAAATGGATGATTTTGTTCGTCACTATTTCAAGGAAGATGAAAATCCAAAAATTCTTAAGTTAAAAGAAAGAGAAGCCGCTTTAGTCGGACAGTCCGTTTGGAATTACATAGCTGAAAGATATGGAAGAAGGTATGTTTCTAGTATTCTAAACCTGTCTAGAATAAACAGAAATGAGGAAAACAGTATTGCAAATACCGTTGGGTTGAATTACAAGACCTTCACTGAAGATTGGAAAAAGTATTACTTGGATGTAAATAAGCAAGTTTCCTCCAATTTCAAGAATCCTAACGAGAGTGCTATAGTGGCCAAAACGTCTCCGAAATTTATTGGAGCTATAAATGATATAAAGTTTAGTCCTGATGGCTTGAATTTGGCCTACGTAATCAATAATGAAGGAAAATATAAAGTTCAAGTAAGAGAGGTAAGTACTGGCCGCGAACAAACCATATATTCTGGGGGAACATCCTTGCAGGATCAAGAGGCTAACTTCTACTCCCCAATTATTGCTTGGAGAGATTCAGCGAATATTGCTATCGCTTCATTTAAAAGAGGTTTTACTACGCTGAGATTGAGATCACTTGATGGCTCAAATCAGGATAAGATTTTCCTAAGGAACATCACACAAATATTAAGTCTTGATTTCAATAGCACTGGAAAAAACATGGTCCTTTCCGCTATTTCAAATGGGAAGTCAGATATATATACATTGAATGCAAGAGGTGCCGGCAAAAGGTTGACAAATGATTCATTTGACGAATTGACTCCAGTCTTTTTGAATGACTCCACTATTATTTACTCTTCCAATGCTACTAGTTTGCCAGATTCCCTGTTAGGTAAAAATCTTGAATTGGCATCTTTACCTAATTATTACAACCTCTACATGGTGCAGGTGACTGATACAATCATCACCAAACAACTGACCAACTCCAATAGCAAAAACGTTAGTCCGCGAAAAGTAAACAGCAATTCGATTGTTTACATGAGTGATCTTAGTGGTATAAATAACTTGATGAGGATGAGTATAGGAAATCAGGTGTCGAACCAGATTTCTGCTTATAATAAGAGTATAGAGGCATTTGACGTAAACAGCAGGATGAATAAAATGGCCTATTCTATCAGGGATGGTAGGGAGAGCTATCTGGTGCTAGAAGGATTCTCTAATTCAGACCAATTTACTCCAAGCACACCAAGAATTCAGCTGGAGCAAGCCAAAAGCCTGAATGAGAGGTTGGCCGCCAGAAGATTATTAGAAGAAAGGGAGACGAAAGCCAATCTTCCTCAGGTGTCTCAGAACCAGAGGCCGAATTCTCAAGAACCGGTAAAACTTGATACGGTAGCAAAAAACACAACCTCTTCTATTGATTTAAAGCGACTTAGTTTTGAGTCTAAAAATGGGCTCAACACTGATAATTACACATTTGACACTTTGCCAAGTAATCTTAGTTCTTCAGTAGCTTCAGCTTCAGCGTCTAAAACGAATTTGCTGGAGACATTCAGAAAGCAGAGTTTGAAAAAGAGAGTTACAGGGCCTAGACAAATGGAGCCTCAGTTTTTCATAAACAGCATCAATACAAGGTTCGTGGTAGATCCATTGAGAGGCTTTGGAATAGGACTTACAGGGAAAATGACGGATCTACTGGACAATCATGTATTCCAAGGCGGCGTATTGACTACGTTGGATTTCCGATCCGGGGGAGATCTTTTCTTTGAATATGAATATTTGAAAAGTAGAGTTGACTTCAAGGCAAGATATGATCGTAAGACTGTTCGGGTCTCTGAAGGTGATATCACCTTTCAGAAATATGTCTTGACCAAAGTTGAAGCAGGTGTTTCCTACCCGCTAAATGCAAACGCAAGGGTTTCTTTGTCTCCTTTTGTTGCAAAAACCCAGTACTTCAATCTTAATTCTGACTCCTTGATAAATGGCCAAAATCCTGATCAAAATCGTCTGAATATTAATTATGTTGGAGGAAGGGCAGAGTTTGTCTACGACCGGACTCAGCCTGTAGGCTTATATTCTCAGACTGGTTTCAAAGGAAAAATTGGATATACTCAATATCAGTCACTAGGTAATAAGGAGCGTTCTTTCGGTAATTTTTATCTTGACCTGAGAGAATACAGAAAGATCCACAAGAATATAGTTCTTGCCGCAAGATTGTATGCTGGTTCTTTTATGGGCAACAATCCTCAGACTTATATGGTAGGTGGAATGGATAATTGGCTCTTCAATGCATTCTATAGTCCACCATCCAACAGACCTGAATCTTCTCCGATAAGGAATCCATCAGGGGTAGAAAATTCCAACATTCTCTTTGCTGACTTTGTAGATTTGAGAGGATATGATTACGATGAAATCCGAGGTAGAAATGTGGTGACATTCACCACTGAGCTTAGAATTCCTGTGTTCTCTTATTTGACACGTGGAAATATCACTTCAAATTTCATCCGTAATTTCCAATTGGTGGGCTTTTACGACATAGGGTCAGCCTGGAATGATTCTGCTCCATGGGAGCGAGTAAATGATCAAAATACAGAAGTAATCAATACGCAAGGTTCTCCATTTACTATTGTTCTGAATAATTTCAACAATCCTTGGTTACAAAGTTATGGGGCTGGATTACGTACGGTCTTACTTAATTATTATGTCAAATTCGATGTGGCAAGACCAATTCGAAATTATGAAGCAGAAGACTTAAAGTTCTATGTAACTTTGGGCTTCAATTTCTAACTACAAATTTTATTATGATCAAATCAATGACCGGCTTCGGAAACGCCGGATTTGAGGATGAGCGGATGGTGATCCAAGTGGAAGTGAGAACGCTCAATTCTAAATTTTTGGACCTTTCTATTCGTAGCCCTAGACAGTTTAATGATAAAGAGCTAGAAATCAGAAACCTTGTTCAATCCATATTGGATAGAGGTAAAGTGAGTATCTCTATTGATTTTCAGTCAAAAGGCTCTGCGGAGATGCCTGTAAGCATTAACGAAGATCTTTTTAATCTCTTTTACTTAAAGTATAAAGGGCTTGCTGATAGCGTTAAAGACGATTCTCAAGACTTATTCAAACTTGCCTTACAATCTCCGAGTGTAATCACTCAGGTGACCGGAGAGCAAAGAGATGATCAGGCAGATTGGGAGGAAATCAAAAAAGTATTGGTAATAGCCTTGAACAAATGTGATTCATTTAGACAGGATGAAGGCAATTCCTTGGAGGAGAAGTTGCAAGGAAATATTAATAAAATAGCCAGTGGCTTGAAGAGAATTGAAGAGGAAGAGGGAAACCGAAAAGATAGAATTAAGCAAAAGATTCGTAATCATTTCAATGAATGGCTGGACGAGAACTCTTTTGATGCTAATCGATTCGAGCAGGAATTGATTTACTACTTTGAGAAGTTAGATATTACTGAAGAGATAGTAAGACTTGATACTCATTTAAAATACTTTTCAAAAAGTGTGAATGAAGAAAACAGCCAAGGAAAAAAACTTGGTTTTATCAGTCAGGAGATAGGAAGAGAAATCAATACTATTGGTTCTAAAGCTAATGATGCAGAAATGCAAAAGCACGTAATCCTGATGAAGGATGAGCTGGAAAAAGTGAAAGAACAATCGTTAAATGTATTATAGAAAAGGGGCTTAAGCCCCTTTTTTTATGAGTGCTCTATGATTAGTTTAGTCTGAAACGAATTGGCATAGTCATTCTAGACCTTACCGCTCTTCCACTGATTCTGCCTGGTGTCCAGTTTGGAGAGTTTGCGATGACTTCCATCGCTTCTTCATCACATCCCCCACCTATCGTCCTCAATAGCTCGAGGTCTTGTATAGAGCCATCAGTATTGACGACGAAGCGAACGATTACAACGCCTTCAGTCCCCATTCTCCTGGCTTGTGAAGGATAATCCAGGTTCTTTTTAAGATAAGCGTACCACGCGTCCATACCCCCTTTAAACATAGCTTGTACTTCGACAAAGTCATTGATCACATCTGCTGTTTCGATCACAGGTGGAGCAGTCATTTCTACTACAGGGATTACTGAGGTTTCAGTAGTATTGATGTCGATAGTCTTTAAATCAATGTCGTCAATTACGATATCATCGGGCTTTATTACAACCTCGATTGGAGCAGGAGGCGGGGGAGTAGGGGGAGATTGGTCAGTGACAGGGATATCGAGGATGTCCCAATCATCTTCCATTCCTGCGAAATCTTGTATCACAACTTTCTCATTGGCTTTCCATTCGAAAGCTACTAATACTGCACCGAGACTGACTGCCAGTCCCAAGTTAAACAATGTACCTGACCATCTTTTAAGATCAGACTTTGGATTTTTTTTGAGTTCCATGAGTGTAAAATTAGAGGTTAGAAAAAAACTACTCTAATAATTTACACTACCTAACTCATTGATACTAATCGTCTAACACTATTTAACTAAGCTAAAAGTTGTTAAATAGAAGGCAAAAAAAAGACCCGATATATCGGGTCTTTATTATTACTTGGTGATTAGCTCAATTTGAATCTAATCGGAAGTCTCATTCGAGTACGTACTGGACGACCTCGTTGTTTACCTGGTGTCCATTTAGGAGCGGCACTTACTACTTTTACCGCTTCTTCATCACAACCTCCACCGATACCTCTCAAAACTTCAACGTCTTGAATAGAACCATCTGTGTTTACAACGAATACTACAATTACAGTACCTTCAGTACCCATTCTTCTCGCTTGAGTAGGGTATTTAAGATTGTTTGAAAGGTATTTATTCCATCCTGACATTCCCCCTGGAGGTTCAGGCTGAGTTTCTACCACATCAAAGATCGCATCTGCTTTTTCCTCAACTGGAGCTTCAGCAATTACAATTTCTTTAATTACTGTTTTTTCCTTCACATCCACATCGAAGTTAACTTCGATTTTCTCCTCAATTTCAACCTCATCAGGAATCTCCTGGATGATAGGCTGCTCAATTGGCGGTGGTGGTGGTGGTGGTGGCTGCTCCGTGATTGGAATATCTAGCAATTCTTCGAAGTTATCAGTTACTTGACCAAGGTCTTTCAAAGAACCATCGTCAAATGACTTCCATTCGAAGGCAGCAAGAGTGGCACCTACAGCAACGGCCAAACCAAGGTTCAGGAACATTCCTGATTTTCTGGTTAGATCAGCGCTGGGAGTCTTTTTTGCTTCCATGGTAAGTTTGGTTTATAAAGGTTAAATTTTGCTCTTATTCTGAATAACAATTGTAATAATTAATAGGCATTAATCCAAGCCAATCTTGCTGGTCGGAATCTTAAAATATGCTAATAAACCTGCTATTCCGCCTATTTCATTGACAATCATGTCCATATACTCGAAAGATCGGTAAGGAATAAATAGCTGAGCGTATTCTAGAGCTATTCCAGCGGCTATACCGAAAATCAGGAAATTGATAAGAACTCGCCCATTGACGCCATTTACAGATACTCTTTTTACACCAACTCCACACCAAAGAAAACTTAAAGTGCCGAAGCATATAAAGTGAATCAGTTTGTCTTGAAAGTTGAAGGAAGCATCGGGGAAGTTATTCCCAGGAGTCAACATGGCAATGGCAATAAATAAAAGCCAAGCTATTGCAAGTCCTAATCTCAAAATAGATTCTTATTCTCCTACTAGCTCAGCGTACTCAGCTGCAGACAGTAGATCAGAAGGTAAATCACCAGTGATTTTTACCTTGATCATCCAGCCTTGCTCGTATGGAGATTCATTTACTAATTCTGGGGAATCTTCCAACTCAGGATTTACTTCCAAAATTTCTCCTGAAACAGGCATAAACAAATCAGAAACTGTTTTCACTGCTTCTACAGAGCCAAAAACCTCGTTGGTGTTTAAGGTATCACCTGTTGTTTCAACTTCTACATAAACGATATCTCCTAGTTCGCCAGCTGCGAATTCAGTGATTCCAATAGTTGCAACATCACCATCAATTTTAACCCATTCGTGGTCTTTGGTGTACTTTAGTTCTTGTGGGAAATCCATGTTTGTAAATATTTATAAGGGAGTCAAAATTAATAGGAATCAAGTAAGGATAAAATCTATTGGCCTAAATTAAATCGAAGTTGACCACCAAAAGCTGTGGAAGTTCGCTTATAGGCGGTTGTTACCCTAGGATCATTGATCGTTCTGTCAAAATATAGGGTAAGATTTAGATTTTGATTAATTAAGTAAGAGATGGTGGGTCTAATTGAAATATTCAAATTACCACTGGTAACAGTGCTTCCCTCTTCGATCTTTCTCTGAATTTGAGTGGTGCTAACTACCTTGGAGTCTAGTTTGAACTGCAAGTCATTTTTCAAAACGGACTGCCTTCCTTGGAACTTAAAAGGAATTTTCACTCCTGCTTTTGTATAACCTAAAGTCAATCCAAAGTCGTTGCTTTTTTGCTCTGTCACCTGCGAGTTAGAGAAATTTAAGCCCAGATTCCGTTCTTTATTGTATTGCACTGCAATATTGAATCTATCCTTTGTTAACATATCAATGCCAATCAGTGGGCCAAACCGTTCTGTAAGAACTACTTGATTCAATACATAAATAGGTATGTATTGACCTTCACTGTTCACCTGTGTTGGTCTAGGGATATTTTGTAACGTGTTGTACAATTCCAAGCCTTGTTGGTATTGCAGTGAATTGGAGAAGTTGCTCGCATCATAGGTAGAAGTATACATATGTGTGATATTGATACTGCTAAAGATATCGCTCAGCCCTTTCAGCCTAGAAAGTCCCCGATAATCCAATCGCCAGTTTGGCAACGGTGTTTTAGGGAATGGATTCATGTTGAAAGTAGAAGCATCCTTTCCTCTGTATGCCGCCAAAAATGCAGGTATTAATACGTCTTGCCCATTTATCGAATATTCTCCTCCGGCATCTAAACCGTCTAACCTGTTTTTGATGATAGTTCGGTTATTTTCAAACTCAGTAAAGAGCGGGGATTCATTGTCAAAACCATCCTTGCTAAAAGCAGTTCCAAACATTATCGTGGTGATGCTGTATGCCCCAAGTCTGTTTGGGCTTATAGATTCATAGACTCCAGGATTATCCATAGAATTCCTGAATATCTCTTGATAGTCGCCAATTTCCCGTTTAGTAGCATTCAAGGTTATCTTAAAATCTTGGAAAGGCTCAATCAAACTACCAAACCTCATATTCACTACACTACTCTGTCTGAAAGTCTGAGTGAGTTCACTACTTGGAGCCATGATGCCTGCGAGTGCGAAATCATTCCTAATACCGGCGTTTTGGCTGCCTAATAAGAAGGCTAAGCCAGGATTATCAAAAGCTCGATCCATTCCTAGGAGCCCCGTATTAGGCATGTAGCCCGGGAGGAAAGTGCCTTCAATTTTACCATAATTGAAGGTTACTTCTTTCACCATCATGAGCATTCTCAAAACCTTATTGGTGAAAGGTGTGCCAATAGTATCTTCCGCTTGCGTTCCCGTCCTACCTGGGATGGTTGGTCGCTTGGGAGCATTTAAAGCAGCTAATTTTTTGTTTTTATTATAGAGCTTTATAAGGTCTAGTTTACCGTTGAGTGATTGATCTCTAGTGTTTTGAATGGAATTACCTAGCGTATCTTTTTGTCCTATTGCACCAGTCAACCAAGTATAGGTCGTTATATATTTATAATCTGCTTTTATCCAGTCCGTAAGCGGGGATTTGTCAAGAGGTAAGGTATAATTAATAGATATGTTATGGTTATAATTAGTCTTTCGTCCGAATCTCCAAGCATTATATTTCACTGAATCTGATTTTTGTTCGGTGTCTAAATCGCCTTGAGGTTCATCCACTATAGCCATAATACTTCCAGTATAATCCACACGTAGATTTTTTGTTAAATCCCAATTCACAGAATAAAAGCGGTTCATAAAGAAGCTTTTTTGGAAAAGCGGATCTACTCCGGATGTGCCCAATTGATCATTTCTGTATTGGGATCTCAAATGTTTACGATCAACATCCAACCTAGCTAAAACTAGCGTAGGGGATAAGTTTAAATTGAAATCCTTGATCAATTGTAAATGCTTAGAATCTAAGAAACCGGCATTTTTAAAAGGTTCTATGGTAAGCGGTTTGGGCTGAAAACTATAAGTGATATTTCCACGATAGGTCTTGTATGTGTAATCTTGAATTTGCGCATTCGTCTGGCTCATTATTCCCAGAGCATACGAAAATGAGAGATTACTTATATCATAGAAATTACTTTTTGCGTCCGGATTAGTCTTGATTTTCCGGACATTGTTGAAACTGATGTTTTTGCGATTTACTTGATCCAAAGCAATTTCCCGATAAGCATCTTTTTCACCCTGAGTATCAAATTTCTGAAGGGCTACTTCGAAAGGAACATCTGGGTTCAGTGGGTCGTATTCTGGTTTAGTCGTGCTATTTTCTATGGAGAAATACATCGGGATGCTCACGCCCAAAGCTTCTGGCAATAGCTTATGGATATCTACGTTGGTAGAAATGTCATATTGTGTGGTTGCAGATCTTGACCGTTGAGAAAGTCTGGTCTCCAAACCTCCAAAGCCAATGGAATTGTGTCTGATGGAAGCAGATACCACCGCGACATCTGCTATTTTCACATTCATCAGGGCATTTGCAGCCCAACCATTAGACTTGGTGAACCCAGTAACTCTGAGCTCATTTGCCCAAATACAGATGCTTCTACTGCCGCCACCGCTTGTACCAGGGTTCCTTACGCCTATCATAGAGGATTGGGACTGACTTAGCTCTGGGCGACCTACTACGGTTACTTTATAGCGACCAATTTGTTGAGAAAAAGGAATGTTCAGCGGAACATGTTGATTATCACGTTCTACTTTTACTCCTACTATATCTTGGATCGCAATGTCTATTTCATTTTCCTCAGGCCAAATCTGATTAGGATCTCTCGTGCCTTTTGGAGTGATCATTAACGGAACTTCTATTTCATAATAGTTGTCAGTATTGTCTGTTCCTAGTCGCAAGAACGCGGAAATTTCTCCATCCATGGCGTCTTCGCTATCAGCATGTAAGAACATTTTTATTCTTTCAAATTGCACCAAATCCAAGGTGACATTTTTGAATACAGCTCTGGCATCTTTTGCTGCAAGGTCTTCCACACAAACTCGGAGTGATTGCTCATTTAGTCTTCTCTCCACAGTAGAGGTATTGTCCCTATCTCTGAAAATGCCAGGCGGCAAAACATATGGACTTTCGGTAGAACTTCCTTGACTATTCTCTTCTATGCTTACTACGTCTACAGTTACGTTGGAATTATCAGGTTCAGGAATTTCGAAAAGGCCTCTCTCGAATAGAGATTCCTGAAAGACTCTCCATTGGCTACCTACCATTCGGAAGTTAGCCATCCTTAGTACTACCGGTTGCTCAAAATCAGTCAAATAAGTTCTGATCCATCGGATAGATTTAAAGCCTGTAATATCTCCTTCTACACGATCTGGCTGGCGAACAGGAATACGGAATAAGTACCAATCCACATTTTCTCCGGCCTCGTTATGAGTGGTTTTGTCTACTATATAATTTTGGCCTACGACCATATTACCTGGTTTCAAATCCATCTCATAGGAATAGTAATTCTCCAGCTCGTTGATGGTATTGTCTGTGTTCAAATCCTCATTATCAGGCGTATTTGATCCTGATGGAGTATAAGGAAGGTTTTGATTGGCAGTTACAGGCGTATTGCCTTCCATGCCATTATACTTCTTGTAACGCTCTAAAATCTTAGCATCGTTTTGATCGAAATTTTCGTCCAGATAATACTTGAATAAATCGCTTGAAACATCTTGGAGAATCTCGTTCCTGGCAGTGGTGTTTACATTCAGTCGATCCAAGAATCTTGAACGGAAAAAGTTTGCCTCATCCTCATTTTTCAATCCATCAAGACCTACATCCTGATTTTTTCTGGAAGTTTCAGAATTGTCAAAAGCAGGTAAAAGGAATTGCTCTCTCGTAATTCTTCCCCACTCATTTTGGCCTGTTTCTGCAGGATCGCCATCCGCAGGTAATCCATTTTCGAATGAATGTCGACCGTCTTTCATCACATCTTCGGAGATATCTCCAAGATTGATAAAAAGCTTTCCTCCTGTAGTATTGTTTTGATTGAAAATACCATCTAATACACGGCCATTTTCGCCTCCAATAAATGGATCTAATAGCCAAAACTCTATGTATTCTATGTTAGTCCTATCAAAATCAACTTCGGTGGTAATCGCTCTAGTGACTCCACCGTAGTTCTTCTTTGGAGTAGGGAGTAATCCATCTGTAGTCAGATTGGTATTGTAATTATACATCCCTCGTTCGCTAGGGAAATATGCCAGCTCAAAAAGTGGTTCGGGAGTAACGATCACATCTCGATCTTGCTGAGGGAAAATCTCCTGTGGTACCACCCGTCTTACGTAGTGATTTCTACGATCTTCCCGTGAAATATTGGATGGAACACCCGGGCCATTTTCTCTATAGAAGATGTTGTCAATATTGTACCAAGCAACTCTTGCTCTTCGATACGTTGCTCCAAGATTATCTTCCGTTTGACTACTCAGGTCAAATCTGTCGTCAATAGTTTGTGGTGTGGAAGCCAGTTTCCAGTTTTGATTAGCGGCTCCTCCAAGATTATAAGGAGTGATAGCTGCTTCAAAATCGTCAATATATGAAGCTTGTTCGCCATTTACTTGGTTAGATGTGCCAGGAATAAGATGTGCAAATTCCCCACTAATATTAACAAGCGAGGTTTCCTTGGTACTGGTAAATGGGAGAGCATCTGCCATTTTAGTTAACCAGCGTGATTCGTCACTGAAATTTCCGTCTAATCCCCAAAGGCTATTTCTTAAGGTTTCACTACCAGTGGCAATTCTTGTGACATTTGGTCTTTCATTTAAGTAAAGGAAAGTACCTCCTATATTGAATTTGTCGCTGAAAAGATAGTCTAGCCTTGTGCCTAGCAAACTTCTTGTCTGGAAGGATACCAAATCCGCTTTTTCGAAACTTATATTGATTTGCTTACCTGATTGTAGGATTGCATCATTGATTATTACGAGCCTGCCTACATTATAATCTATTGTAAAGTCTATGCCTTCTGTCAGTGGAATGTTACCAGCTTGAACGATTACAGAACCCGGAGAAATATTTAGGCCGGGCAATTGGATCTCACTAGCTGAGCCAGCTGTCAGTCGACCTTTTATGAAGTATTTATTAAGTCTGGTAACGAGCTCCGCATCTGCTTGAGTCGTTCGGTAAAGTGTGTCGTAAACGTATTTTTCTTTCAGCACGACCTCGCCTGGTTGGAAATACTTCTCCAGCGTGGATCCAAAGGGTTCCAATACAGGAAAAACAAGAAGTCCGCGATCGGAGAGGATGGTGAGTCCTTCGACAAAGTCAAAATTTCCGTCAGGCGCAGGGTCATTTTGAGGATTTAAGTTATCTAGCCCTGTGAGCCTTATCAGAGGCTTATCCTTGACTTCCACACCTTCTAGGAGTGAAGGGTTATCTAGTCCAGTTCTATCGTCTCTGTATATAACCTGAAGCTGAAAGCCGTCTCTGGTAATCTGATTAGCATTCAGGCTATAGACGTTTTTCATCATCAAATCCCACGTTGGAGTTCGGGTGTTGATTCGGGCAGGACGAAGAAGCTTCATGAAAATCATCTCATCTTCTTGTCTGTTTTGGTAGTCCTCGGTTAACTCTCCAACTTTATAAACTTGTCCGTTATAGGTGTATTCATAAGATACCGCAAGAACTTCATCATTTTGAAGTCTTCTGAAAAGGGATAAATAGCCCAGTTGAGGATTGAAAAAGTACTCAGTCGGCAGTAATTTTCTCGCACCATTGATTTGCTCAAAATCAACCCCTTTTTTGATCCCCAAGCTTGATTCCATCGCTCGAGATCCTGTGTCAAATGGACGGAAAGAAGGGTTGTTAGTAATGTTTGAAAAAAGGTTGTTTGCTGAATTTCCAGCTGGAGCAGAAGGAGTTCCTTGGCCAATGTTTGGGTTAGTGGGGTTATAGATCACTCTTCCTTCACCCAAATCCATGAACGCGGCGAAATTTCTAAGTGTTTCGGTATTGGCAGCCCTGTTCATGATGTAGACCTCAATTCTAGTCACATTCACGCCTGATAGCACTTGAGGAAGACCTCTCAGCCATTTTTCATAATTGTCCCGGAAGAAATGACCAATAAAGAAATGTCTGTTATCATCATATTTTGAAGCTTGTATGTCAAATGACCTTCCTTGACCGTTGGCATCGATAGTCAGATTATCTCTTCTACCTCGTTGAGTTGACGCAACGGCGGTGACACCTAGCTTCCCAAATTTAAGTTGGGTCTTTACTCCAAAAAGGTTCTGTGCTCCTTGAATCAACCTGTTCTGCACAGGCATGCTCACGTTACCGATTTCTACAGATTGAATAATATCCTCTTCGAATCCATTGAATTCCAGCTTCATTTGATTTTGAAAGTCAAAGGAGTTGTTTGAATCGAAGTTGGCGCCAATTTTCACTTTTTCACCTAGAGACCCATTCACCGCCATTTGAATTTGCTGGTCAAAATTGAAACCGCCGTTTTGCTGCTGTCTGATTGGTAGGGTAGGGTTGTCTACTCGTCGGAAAATAGCCCCGAAGTCCAAGTTGACATAACCAGACGGTACAATATTTATTTCACTACCCCCAAAAAGTCTATCAAATGAAGGACTAACGGTCAAGGGAGGGATCAGTCCTCGGCCTTCCACCGCACTTTCTCCATCACCACCACGTGCTCTACTTCTCCAGTAATTTTGCCTGACTTTATATTCTTGAATCTGCGAAAATTGTTCGAAGTCGTATTCTTGCTCGTTACCCACTCGTACTGTGTCTATCTGATCGACCACATTATAGCGTAGGGTAGAATCTATCTTTACTTCTATATTTTGAGTAATAGGGGAAGTTGGGAAAAAGGGATTCTGAGATCGTAGGAATGGGTTGCGTGTGGGATATAGTGGATTCGTCCTCATATTTTGCCAAAGCAAATATGAGGGAGATAGCCTCCTTAGATTCAAAGAATCAATCCGAGACTGAACACTGTCAGGATTGGTTTGTTGAGCCTCAGAAGTGGAATAGGCCAGTAGTAGACCAAAAAGGATGAATAATTTAGGCCAACTACCGAGGAACCTCCTCCCGCAAAAAGTCAGTACACTCCAAAAGTTCAATACAAAGTAAAATTATGATGTCTTTAAAGATGCTTTAATTAAATCTTCTAACGAAATTTCTCCAGTGGTTTTTTTGAGGACCGTTGCGATATTTTTCTCAGCGGCTGCTTTTGGAAAACCTAGCGTTATAAGTGCTTGTAACGCTTCTTCACGTATTTTATTGCTGGATTTTAGGAATCCAAGTGAAGCGGTAGCAGCATCTGACCCGGCTTTTCCGACCTTATCTTTCAATTCTAAAATTATTCTTTGGGCGGTTTTAGCACCTATCCCTTTGACATGCTGAATAGTAGCGACATCGCCTGATAAAATAGCCTGTTCTATTTCTACTGAACTTAGCGATGAAAGAATCATTAAGCCCGTACTAGGCCCAACTCCGTTGATTGATAGCAATAATAAAAAAAGACGTTTTTCATCTTCTTGTTTGAATCCAAAAAGTGTGTGAGCATCTTCCTTGATATGAAGAAAAGTGAGGAGCTTGATCTGCTCCTCATCTTTGATTTCTGTGTAGGTTTGAAGTGAAATCTTCACGTGATACCCAATTCCACCTACATCTATGATGACATAGGTAGGGTCTTTGAATACAAGTTTTCCACTTAAATAATCGATCATAAGGTATTGGTGGATTGAGCGTCTACTACTGCAACAGCCACCATATTTACAATTTCTCTGATTGAGCTACCTAGTTGTAAAATGTGAACAGGTTTGTTCATTCCTAGTAGAATAGGCCCAATTGCTTCAGAGTTTCCAAGTTCAGCCAGAAGTTTATAGGCAATGTTGCCTGAACTTAAGTCTGGGAAGATTAATGTATTTGCTCTCTTATTAATGAGCCTAGAGAACGGGTACATCTCCCGTTGAATATCTTCGTTGATCGCAACGTTTGCTTGCATTTCTCCTTCGATAACCAAATCTGGATATTTTTTCTGAGCGATAGCAGTTGCTCTAGCCATTTTATCAGGAATATCTCCTTTGGCAGACCCAAAGTTGGAATAAGAAAGGACTGCAATTCTCGGTTCCATATTGAAGAATCTTACGGCATCTGCAGTCAATCCAATGATTTCTACCAGTTCCTCAGCGGAAGGATTTAAGTTTACTGTAGCATCCGCAAAGAAATATGGGCCTTTTGGAGTGTTCATGATGTACATACCTGCCACTCTATTTACACCTGGCTTCACACCTATAGTCTGAAGTGATGGTAAGATAGTTTTAGGGTAATCACGTGTAAGACCGGAAATAAAGGCATCTGCAGCTCCGGATTCTACCATTAAAGCTCCGAAGTAATTTCTTTGTGTCACCAGCCTTGCAGCATCGCCTACTGTCATGCCTTTCCTTTGGCGCTTCTGGAAGAGCATATCTGCGAATTTATTCAGCAACTCTTTCTCCTCCATTGGATCAATAATAGTGACGTTGCTTAAATCAAGAGAATTATCTTCGATCAAAGACAAAATTTTCTCTCGGTTACCCAATAGTATTGGCTCACCGATTTTCTCGTCTCTAATAATCTGAGCTGCTTTAAGGATTTTTCTGTTATCTGCTTCCGCGAATACTACTCGCTTAGGGTCTTTTTTGGCTCTCGCTATCACCACAGACATAAGTCTCTGGTCTATTCCTATGCGTTCTTGCAACTCTAGCTCGTAGGAATCCCAATCTTTTATTGGATACTTAGCCACACCAGAGTCCATTGCAGCTTTAGCTACAGCAGGAGCGATGGTAGTGATCAGTCTAGGATCAAGTGGTTTTGGGATAAGATACAATCTTCCAAAACCGAGTTTATCTTCACCGTAAGCTTTATTTACAATATCTGGTACAGGCTCTTTCGCAAGTTTAGCTATAGCGTGAGTAGCCGCCAGTTTCATCTCTTCGTTGATTGCAGTAGCTCTGACGTCTAGGGCTCCACGGAAAATGTATGGGAATCCAAGAACGTTGTTCACTTGATTAGGATGATCAGATCGTCCTGTAGCCATGATCAGATCCTCGCGTGTAGCGACGGCAAGATCATAGGAGATTTCTGGGTCAGGATTTGCCAAGGCAAAAACTATTGGATTTGGCGCCATTAGTCTGAGCTGATCCTGACTTACTATATTTCCCGCCGAAAGACCTAAAAATACATCCGCATCCTTCATAGCATCTGTGAGCGTGTAAAGATCTCTGTCGGTACAGAATTCTCTTCTAATCTCATCAAGATCAGTTCTGTCTGCTCGCAGAATACCTACTATGTCACATAGGACAATATTTTCTCTCTTTATGCCTAGAGATATATAGAAGCGTGTGCAGGAAATTGCTGCAGCACCAGCTCCATTTACCACCAATTTGATTTTGGAAATATCTTTTTCTACAATCTCCAGAGCATTTAGCAATGCTGCTCCAGAGATGATAGCTGTGCCATGCTGATCATCATGCATGACAGGAATTTTCATTTCCTTCTTCAGTTCAGTTTCAATTTCAAAGCATTCAGGTGCTTTGATATCTTCTAGATTTATTCCACCAAAAGTAGGTTCTAGCGATTTTATAATTTGAATGAGCTTTTTCGGATCTCTTTCATTGATCTCAATATCGAAGACATCAATCCCAGCAAATTTTTTGAAAAGGACTCCCTTTCCTTCCATTACTGGTTTGGAAGCTTCTGGCCCGATATCGCCTAATCCAAGCACTGCTGTTCCGTTAGTAATTACCCCCACCAGATTTCCTTTGGCAGTGTATTTATAAACATTTTCCACGTCTGCTTCGATTTCCTTGCATGGTTCGGCTACTCCAGGAGAGTAGGCAAGAGCAAGATCCATCTGACTGGAAAGTGGTTTTGTTGGGTTTACTTCTATTTTGCCAGGAGAACCTTGCGTATGATAATTAAGTGCGTCTTCCTTTCGGATTTTGATTGCCATAAAAAGCTAGTATAATTTGGGTTTTAAGCCCCCTGGTCTTCACTCCAACTCACATTTGTGTTGAGAAGAATCGTCTCTATTTCACGAAGGGCGTCTCTGTGTATTTCATTAGGATAAAATACGAATCCTTCAATGTAATAAAGTTTTCCTTTTTTCTGATCAACCATAATGTAACTCAAGTAGGATCCACCCATGCTGATGTTGTTGGTTTTCCAGGAACCTCTCATTTCTGTGGTAAAATTATCATTAATCACCATGTTTCTGAAAGCTGGAGGGATTTGTTTTTCAGATATCACATAAGACGTAGGGTCTTCAGGATCTCCAAAAATGTGCTGCCTCGTAATAGAGTCTCTGAGTGCTAGGATGTTTGCAGGGAATGTTTGCTCTTCTGAGGTGTAATCTGTTTCGTAGAAAAATAAGCTAATATCAGCTCTATTTGCACTTGGAGTAATTTGTCTCACCCAAAGAAAATCATCTTCAGACTTTGCCACCTGATAAGAAGCAGGCACATTGATTTCGATTCCAAGATTCTTTTTAGCTTCAAAAGCAGCTGCGGAATTTTTTCTGGCAAGCAGAATTTTTTCCAATCTGCCTCTTTCCCTTACCTCAAAAAGGTTCTGTAAACGGCCTCCGTTTTTCTTAAGGTTTGCGATAAGTTGGTCTTCAGTATTTCCGAATAAGTATAAAACTTCTTGTCCAATCGCATATTCATCTTCAATCCTTAAAGAATACATATTGCTATCATTCATAGCTTTCTCCTTTGATTCCTTAGAGAATTGAGCGTTAATCGTTTGACTAGCAGATCCTTTGTCGTCAAAAGTGGTGACGTAAATCAAGTTAGTTGACATTTTGAGTATGCGCGTCATTGCTCTTGGATCCACAGTATTAACTTTGAATTTAGCTTCTGATCGAAGCATTCCAGGAATGTCGGATTCAAAAATCTCTTTTAGCTCGTCTCCAACTGGGCCTGCCCACTTTACAGAGTCAATTACTAAAATTATTTCACCTATGTTGCCTCTTGCTTTTGGCTTGGCACTATCTGCTGTAGATCCATCTGAATTGCAAGATGTTAGGACTATGCCCAATACTAGGGTTATAAGCAAGGATGAAAAGGTTTTCATTTTGGTTGTTTGGTTTTGGATTATGTCAAATTAATGACATAACAACACATATCCTTATTTCGGATTGAATAATGCCATTAGTTAAAAAAAATTAACAAACTAAGCTGGATTATGGCCTCAATTATCCAATTATTAGTTTTTGACCAGGCTTAATATTATTGGAATTAAGATTATTCAATCTCTTAATTTGCTCCACGGTCAGACCTTCATGTTTTTTAGAGATGATCCATAACGAGTCCCCTGGTTGCACAGTGTATGTAGTCTGGCCTGAAGAGTTTGTTTGAGTGGAAGCTATGGTATTTGACATTCCAGAATTGATATGGAGTGTCTGACCTACACGGATCAAATTAGAAGATAGATTATTCCAAGATTTAATTTGGGTAACTGTCACACCATGACGCTGAGCGATCGATCCTAAAACATCACCTGATCGTACTTTGTAACTAGTCCCGTTTTGTCTAATGTCCTGAGCAAGGGCTTCAACGGATTGTAGGTGTAAGTTAGAAGCTAGCAATATCGTAGGGGCATTGTTAAGAGAATCGTTCAACCAAGCTAGGTTTTCTTTGATATAGGGAACCTTGGATTTTGGGATACGGAGAGCCATACTCCGGTTGCTTTCCGGAAGATTTTTATTCTTAATAGCAGGATTCAGAGTTTTCAAATCCGACACACATAGATTGGTGAGTTCAGCTAGCTTATCTAAACTTAACGCCCTGTCAAAACGGATTTTCTCATATTCCACCACATATGTAGGGTCTTCTGGATGAAAATTATGTTCCTCAAGATGGTTTAAAATGTACAACATAGCTTGTACCTGAGGGACATAGCTTCGAGTTTCTCTAGGTAAATAATTGTAGATACCCCAGAATGTTTTTTTACCACCGGATTTTCTGATTGCTTTTCTCACATTGCCAGGCCCACAATTGTAAGCTGCCATAGCGACTTCCCAATCATCGAACATTCGATAGAGTGATTTCAGGTATTTTGCAGCAGCCTCAGTAGAAAGCTCTGGATCCATTCTATCGTCTATGTCATTGTTGGTATTCATGCCATACATTCTGCCTGTAGCCGGCATAAACTGCCAAAGTCCCATAGCACCCACTCGAGAACGTATTTGAGGATCTAGACCAGATTCGATGATGGAAAGATATTTGATTTCCAAAGGCATATCATGCTTTGTCATCATCTCATCAAACATCGGGAAAAATAGCTCTTTTCGAGCCAAGACCATCTTAGTATAGTCTCTGTTTCTTACTGTAAAGTACTGGATAAATGAAAAAACTTTATCATTCAACTCAAAGGCCATCTCGTGATCCATCGCTTTTACACGACGGTCAATTTGCTCATAAGTGAAATCTGGAATGTACTCGTAGTGATAATTTGGCAAGACCTCCTCGTCAAGAAGAGGAGCTGCAGCTACCATCTCATCATCCTGAGAATAGGCCTTGGACAGTGGGATCAAACATGTGATAAGCGCAAGTGTGATGGTTCTGTACAAAGGTCTTTTCATTGGAGTAATGGGTTTTATGATGTCAATTCGGTTAAATAATTACTAAAAGCATAAAGCTCTGCTTCTTTGAAGGAGTTGCAAATCACTTGCAATCCAATTGGCATTCCCTGCTCATCTCTTCCATTTGGTAGAGAAATAGCTGGTACTCCTGAGACTGATGCTTGCACGGTGAAGAGATCTTCTAAGTACATAGCTACTGGATCACCACTATGTTCACCAAACTTAAACGCTGTAGATGGCGTAGTTGGCATAATAATATAGTCAAAATCATTTAAAAGATTCTCTGTAAAATCTTTTATTAATCTTCTGACCTTCTGGGCTTTGGTGAAATATGCGTCGTAGTAACTCGCGCTAAGCACGAAAGTACCAAGCATGATTCTTCGCTTTACTTCCTCACCGAAACCTTCGCTTCTAGTCAGCTTATACATGCTCTCTAGATTATGTGCGTTTGGAGTTCTGTATCCGTATTTTACTCCATCAAATCGAGACAAGTTTGAACTTGCTTCGGCTGTAGTAAGAATATAGTAAGTAGGCAATATGTAGTCCAGTAGAGGGAATTCTACTTCTTCAACTTCATGACCTTCAGATTTCAATTTCTCTAAAACAGCCAATGTGTTGGCTTTGATTTCTGGCTGAAGGGCAGGGGATTCAATAGTTTCTTTGAGGTAGGCAATTTTAGCCTTTTTCTCAAAATGCAAAAGCTCACTATAAGGAAGAACAGACTTTCTCGATGAGGTACTATCGTATTCATCGTGTCCAGCCATGATTTCCATCACTACAGCATTATCCTTTACCGTGCGGGAAAATACTCCTATACAATCAAAAGAGGAAGCATAGGCGATCAATCCCCAGCGCGATACACGTGAGTAAGTTGGCTTCATGCCAATAACACCAGTGAACGCAGCAGGTTGCCTAACAGATCCTCCTGTATCAGTTCCCAAAGAAACTGTACATAGATTTGCTTGAACAGCTACAGCGGATCCTCCAGAAGATCCTCCAGGGACTCTAGATTCATCTGCAGCATTCAAAACTTTGCCATGAGCAGAATTCTCATTTGAACTTCCCATTCCAAATTCATCACAGTTGAGTCTACCGATGATAATAGCATCTTCATCCAGCAATCGTTGGATAGCTGTAGTAGTGAATTGAGATTCGAAGCCTTTAAGAATTTTGGAAGAAGCATTAGCCTCATGGCCAGTATAACAAAGAACATCTTTGATACCGATGACCATACCGGCAAGTTTCCCTGCATTTCCTTTAGCTAATTTTTGATCTATAAGATCAGCTTGCTCTAAGGCAGAATGCTCGTAAACTTCGACGAAGGCGTTGAGATGCGCCTTCGTCTGAATGTTTGATAAGTAATATTGGACTATCGTACGACAATCCGTTTCCTTCTTTTCGAGCGATTTTTTAATGTCGTCGAATGAGATAAATTTTTCCAATTGTCTTGGATTAAGAGATTACTTTTTCTTGCCGTCTTTCAGTCCCTCTTCTAGGTCGTTCTGAATGTCCTTTGTAGCATCTTTAAATTCTCTGATACCACGTCCAAGGCCACGAGCCAATTCAGGTATTCTTTTAGCACCAAACAATAGAAGGACGACCAATACGATCAATACGATCGAGCCACCGCCCATGTTTTGAATGAAACCTAATGTAGTCATGATGGTGTGTGTTTAAGGGTAAATGAGTTTACAAAGATATAATTGTGATCCGCTTACACAAAGTTGTGGGAGGAAAGCATCCTATCTTTTTTTATGAATATACGCAATTAAGTACTACTTGGATGTAAGCCAGCTAGAAGGATTCATAACTGTCAGTCCTTTCCAAGTCTGAAAATGAACTTCTGCTTCGCCGTTTGCGCCTGTAGCAACCTGACCAATTACGTCTTTTGCGCTTATAGTTTGGCCCGATTTTACAGTAATGGTTTTCAGCTTGCTATACATGGTATAATATTCACCATGTTTGATTATCACCGTTCCACCAAAGCCAGGCATAGTCGTGATTTTGGTTACAGTTCCATCGAATACCGCTCTTACGTTGGAATTAGGCTGTGTACGGATATCTACACCATCGCTTTCCATAGTAATACCTTTTAAGGTTGGATGAGGGTAGGTTCCATATCCCTGCGTCACAAAGCCTGTTTCTACTGGCCAAGGAAGCCTTCCCTTATTTCCTGCAAAGGAATTAGATAGTGCTGCTACTTCTGGTGTCATCGGCATACTACTTCCAGAAGACTTCGTAGCTGTACTATTATCTTTTTTAGCAGCAGCTTCCGCACGTCTAATCTCATCCTCGATCACCTGCTTGATCATTTTATTCAATTGATCTTGCTGCTTTTTAGTAGCGGCGATTTGCTTCTGGATGTCTCTTTCCTTACTGGAAAGTGTATTGACAATACCTTGTTGCTCACGCTTCATCTTATCGAGCTGCGCGCGTTCTTGTTGTTCTTCTACCAAAACTTTTTCTTTATCAGCTTTTTTCTGATCTAAAAGAATTCGCTCTTCGGCTAGTTGATGACTTAATTTTTCGATCTGTGCAGCCTGTTGCTTACGACTGTCCGTGTATTGTTTTAAATACATCAGTCGAGAATAAAGCTGGTTAAAATTCGCTGAACTGAATACAAAAGAAACGATAGAAAGTCCTCTGTTTAGCTTTGATGCGTTATAAATCATCCGGCCATATTCGGCTTTCAGTTCCTTCAGCTGACTTTCCAAGCTTGTTATTTTTGTCTCCGTTTCTTTGATCTCCTGATTGATCAGTTTTACCTCTCTATCCAGTGTATTGACCAGTTTGTTTTGAGTCTGGAATTGTCTGGTGACAGCATTCAATTCACCAATGGTGTTTTTCTTTGTTGCTGTTGTTTGCTTTAAGATTTTGTCAAATTCTAGTAATCGTGCCTGGACGTCAGCTTTCTCTTTCTCAAGCTGCTCACGTGTCTTTTTTGTTTGCGCAGCAAGATCAGGTGCCGAAAAAAATAGTAATCCAATTAACAGACTAAATGGAATTAGGTATTTGCGGAGCATGCAATTCAAAATTTGAAGGGAAAGCTTAGTGGAGCAGAATGAGGATCTACTGAAGTCCATTCCACATGAATAATAGTGTTCTGGCCACCCTCTGGAAGTTGATAAGCTAACTTATAAAGGACTTCAAACGGAAATGGCTTGGTGTCAACCTCCTGAAATGTAGCATAACTTGCAAGCAAGGAGCCTCGGTCATCTAAGGAATTGCTTACCATCTCAGAGACTTTTCTATAATTGACATCAACTTTAGAGAAATACCTCACTTTATCTCGAACCTGTGTCAGTTCAAAGGATTTCCCAACTCTAACCAACCGGTCTTTGTAATCTACCTGATGAGGAGGATTGGCGAAAAGTACATTTTGAAATATTTCAAGAGATAATTTTAGTCCGTAAATAGACTCAAATTCTTCGAAGGTTAGATTTACTTCTTCATTTCCAATTCTGTCTTTGATTTGGATTTTTTCCTTAGTGATTAGACCTCGCACTGCTTCCATTCCCATGCCTGGAGAAATCATGAACCAAAGAACCGAATCCTTTTTTGACCGTAGATTCATACTTCCTCGAGTGATTTTACCAGACTCTTCCTCGATTACCACTTTCGCTTTGGCGCTCATGTATTCGTAATCAGTATAGACGGGAGAAAAATCTTCCATTTTCCCATCTGCCTGATAGACTATCGTCTTTTTGGAGCAGGAGAAAAGTAGGCCTAAGCCTATGACAAACACAATTCCTGCAAAAAGTTTATTCATGGTATTTTCCTTCTTTTATTTTTTGTGAAAGTTTATCCGACGCTTCAGAACTTCCTTCTGCTTTTTTCCAATAACTAAGGGCCTCATTTTTTTTACCAAGATGAAATAAAATGTCTCCGTAATGTTCTAGCATCACTCCACTTGGCGTCTCTTCATACTTCATGGCTAAATCCATGAACTTCTTGGCACCTTCGTAATCTTCCATCTGAAAAAGAACCCATGCATGTGTATCAAGGAAAGTGCCATTGTCTGGAAATCTCTTAACAACTTTATCAGACATTGCTTTTGCCTTTTCTAGATTCTTCTTTTCTAAGGAAAGAAAATAAGAATAATTGTTTAGTACTTGTTCGTCATTAGGATTGATCTCCAGTGCTTTATCGAAATTCCGAAAAGCTTCTTCCTTCTCTCCCAAATTATAAAGTGAACTTCCAAGAGATCCGAAAGCCACCTGATCTAATTGAGAATTTTTGTTAGAATTTAGCTCGATTGCTTTTTTGAGAGAAACAACCGCTTCTTCATCCTTCTTTTGAGCAGACTTTACTACGCCATCATAAAACCAGAATTCTGGATTTTGAGGATATTCATCGACGCCAAGAATGGTGAATTTTTCAAGCTCAACGAAATCTGCATCTTCTCCAAAAGAACCCAGAATCACTTGCTCAAGCATACTAGCGTTTTTCGGATTTATCAAAAGCGATTTTTTAAAGTAATCTATACCTTCTTTCGTTTTTTGATCTTGAATCCTTCGCTGTCCAAGTGCAGCATAGATATCGGCGTTTTCGGGACTTGAAGTAGCCATTAGTACCTCTAAACTATCCAGTAATACATCTCGTTCTTGGGTTTTTATGTCATTCAATTGACTGATAAAAGCCTTCGATTTGACTTCAGGATCAAGGTCAGAGCTTGCAAAAGCCAGATAAAGATGATGATTAGACTCTTTGATCTCACCTTTGTCTTTTAATAGGCTATGGGCAGCCATCTGCAATTCAGGCTGATTTGGGTATTTATCGATTTCATTAAAAACCAATTCCAATGCTTGATCTACGCGGTTATTATTGTATAGAATCTCTACTACATTCATGACGTAAGTTGGATTGCCCGGTCTGGATTCTACCAACTTTTCGCCTTCAGCGATAGCTTGATTGAGGTTGTTATTATTCAAATAAATTCTCTGCTTTTGAATGGTGATAGGCTCCATGACACCATAGTATTCTTCTGCACGATCCAATACTATCAATGCTTTGTCTAGCTCATTGGCATTAAGGTAAATAGAAGCCAAGTCAAGATTATATTGCTGGTTGTTTTCGCCATCAGCAGTCAGATTTTCCAGTATTTCAGCAGCTTTGAGTGGTTGCTTGAGGTTGGTGTAAATCTCTGCAAGCATCAAAGAGTAATACTTATTATCACCATCCAACTCTGTCGCTTTGGTAGCGAAGGGCATTGCTTTTTCGGCTTGATTTGCTTTCACCAATACCTCAGCAATTTTGTAGTGGATAGCGGGCTCTTCTGGTGAGAATTCTAGCGCTTTCTGGAAATAGAAAAAAGCTTTTTCTAAATCATCAAGTACAAGGTTTTTTTCACCTTCGATGAAATATCGGGTGCCTTGTTTTTCGTTTAATTGAGCGGTACGCTCTTTCTTCGAAAGTCTGTCTTGAGCAAAACCTGAGGAGAAGCCTAAAACGACTACTAGAAATATAAGGAGTGTTCTTTTGAAATTCACGGGAAATTTGGACTGCAGCTTGAGTTCACAAACATAATGCCTTTTATGCAATTAGGCTTTGTTTGTACGTATGATTGAAATACTTAGGTAGATTATTTGGGCTATTAGGTTGGTTAACGCTAGTTGACCCAAAAATGATCCCCGGTTTGTAAAAATTAAGGCTAAAGCTTTTTGGATTTGGGTAAGTAAGACTTGATATGCTCTTTTTCCAATAGGAAAATCATTACAAGATAAAGGAAGATGAGACTATTTTTTGCAAAGAAATTCAGAACAGCTTCGCCTAAGTCCAAGTAAAAACCCAAGTAGCTAATAACAAATGAAACCAGAAGGTAAAAGATGCCTTTTGCTGTTTGATAGGGTATAGGGTAATATTTTTGTCCATATAGATAGCAGAGCAGACACATCACGAAATAACATAATATGGTGCTAAGTGCTCCTCCCATATACCCCAAAATTGGCACAAAAATGAAAATTACAGCTATACTAATAATCGCTCCGACTAAAGTGATCCAGAAACTGTACTTGGTTTGATCGGTGATTTTGAACCAAATCGAAAGATTGAAATATATACCGAGAAGCAGGTATCCCATCAATAGGGTAGGGACAATGAAAAGCCCTTCGCCATACCCAGGTTTTCTTAGAAATAATGGCCCCATCCACTCTAGATTCACCGAAATGGCAATCATCAATAGGGTGCAAAATAGGATAAAGACGTGCATTACCTTAGCGTAAAGCAACGGTGAGTTTTTGTCTGCAGATTGTTTGAAAAAGAAGGGTTCCGCAGCATATTTAAATGCCTGAATCACCAAGTTCATCAATATGGCCAGTTTAAAATTGGCTCCGAATACACCTCCTGCTTCGCGGGCAGTTAGTTCAGCGTAGAAATTTGGAGGTAATACATATTCGAATAAGAATCTAGAAAGCAACTCGTTGGTCACTCCTGCCAATCCCATGAATAGTAGTGGAATGGAATATTTCCACATAGGTTTGATGACAGTTCCTTCCAATTGGAATTTGAAAAAACCTGCTTTCCACCAAACGAATGGAATAATCAAACCATTGGCAAGTAGATTAGAAAGTAGAATATATTCGACTCCCCAGTCAGATCTGTAGCCTAGGAATCCTTCTGAAATCGTTCCGTTCGAGATCAGGTAAGGAAATACGACGATCAAAAGGAGATTAAAGAAAATATTCAGGAAGATGTTGAAGATCTTCGTTCCGGCGAAGATCAAAGCTTTGTTTTCTAATCGGAGCTTAGCAAAAGGAATGGCTAGAATCGCGTCAAAGGAAAGTATTAGCGCAGTCCATCTGAATAAATAGGCTTGGCCAGGATATTCTAACCATTGTGCCAGCCAAGGTGCAAGCAAGAAAAGTCCAGAACCGAGCACCACTGTACTCGTAAGCAGCAGTGATTGTGTGTTATTGTAAACTTTTTTTGGATCTAGATTTTTGCCAGTTGTAAATCTGAAGAAAGTAGTCTCCATCCCGTAGGTGAACACAATATTCAGAAACCCGATTAACGCATAGATACTCGTGAACGACCCCATAGCCTCTTTGCTGAGGTATTCGGTGTACACGATAATCATTAAAAAATTAATTGATCGACCGAGGATACTACTCAGTCCGTAAACTGCTGTTTGTCCAGCTAATTTTTTGAGGTTGCTCATTCAAGTTAAAGGAACTTATTCTCCTTTGAAATGCGGCTGTCTTTTTTCTAGAAAAGCAGAAGTTCCTTCTTTGTAATCACCTGATTTTACACATCTGGCAAAGCTGTTTGCTTCTGTTTGAAAACCATTTTCGTCTGGTACATAGGCCGAATTGACGCAGTCTATGATCATACCAATAGCGAGTGGCGCTTTGCTTAGTATTTTAGCGATGATTTCTTCAGCTTTCTCGAGAGCCTCATCTTTTGTAGGAAGTATATGATTTACTAGGCCTAATGACTTTGCTTCTTCAGCTCCGATCATGTCGCCTGTCATCATGAGTTCATTCGCTTTTCCTCTTCCTATTAGAATAGTAAGTCGCTGAGTGCCTCCGTAGCCAGGGATGATGCCAAGATTAACTTCTGGCTGACCAAATTTCGCGTTAGCAGTTGCTATTCTCATATGACAAGCCATCGCTAATTCGCATCCACCACCGAGTGTATAACCATTAGTTACAGCTATTACTGGTTTATGGCAGTTTTCTATCATGCTGAATATTTCCTGACCATTCTCAGAAAACTTCCTGGCATTTACCTCATTCAAGGTAGCGATCTCACTGATATCGGCACCAGCAATAAAAGCCTTCTCACCTGAACCTGTGATGATCACAGCTTTGATTTCCTTTGTGTCCGAAACCTCTTCAAAAATCGCCCTTAATTCATCTAAAGTCTCAAAATTCAATGCATTCATTTTGTCCTCTCTGTTGACGGTCAAATGGAGCACACCATTTTTCACATCAGTTAGGATATTTTTGAAATCAGCCATAGTTCATCGTTGAGTATAAAACAAATATACAAGCAGGGTATTCAATCCCAAACTGCGTACTTATAAAATCATAAACCTAAGGTAAAGGATTATTACCCCTTTTGTAATTTAAGTGGAGATAAAGCGGATTTTGTCCTAGGTCAAAAACCTGCTTCCACATTTTTATTTACTTTTGTTCAAAATCGAATTTTAACTAATCCGCTATATTAATATGTCTTCCAAAAGAAAAATTACGGTTGCCTATGGTGACGGGATCGGTCCCGAAATCATGAAGGCTACTTTGGCGATCCTCGAAGCAGCTGGAGCTCAGCTCGAATACGATGTAATCGAAATCGGAGAGCAAGTTTATCTTAAAGGAATCAGCTCTGGTATGGAGCCGAATGCTTTTGAATCACTTAGAGAAACGAAAATCTTCTTGAAGGCACCTATTACTACTCCTCAAGGCGGTGGTTTTAAATCGCTCAACGTGACCACACGAACTTCTTTTGGTTTGTATGCAAATGTGAGACCTTGTAAATCATTTTCTCCTTTCATCCACACGCATTTTCCTGAGACTGACTTGGTGATTATCCGAGAAAATGAAGAGGATTTATATGCTGGAATTGAGCACAGACAAACTCAGGAAGTTTGCCAGTCTTTGAAATTGATCTCTAAGCCAGGTTCTGAGAAAATTATCCGATATGCATTTGAGTATGCTAAGAAATACGGTCGCAAGAAAGTGACTTGTATGACTAAGGATAACATCATGAAGATTGCTGATGGATTGTTTCACAGAACATTTGATGAGATTTCTAAGGAATACCCAGAGATCAAAGTTGATCACAAAATCATCGATATCGGAACTGCACTGATTGCAGATAGACCGGAGACTTTTGATGTAATCGTAACGCTGAATCTTTACGGAGATATCATTTCTGACGTTGCTGCTCAGGTGACAGGTTCTGTAGGACTTGGAGGTTCTGCCAATGTAGGTGAAGAAGTAGCCATGTTTGAAGCAATTCACGGTTCAGCTCCGGATATCACAGGAATGGGCATCGCCAATCCATCCGGATTGCTGAATGGTGCGATCATGATGTTGGTTCACATCGGTCAGCCTGAGATCGCAGAGAAAATCTCCAATGCTTGGATGAAAACGTTGGAAGATGGTATCCATACTGGTGATATCTACCAAGAAGGTCTTTCTACCAAGAAAGCCGGTACTGAGGAATTTGCAAATGCAGTAATCGAACGATTGGGTCAAGTGCCATCTACGATGGTTCCAGCATCATTTGACAAGGATACTACTCCTATGAATGTGTTTGTTTCGCCTGTGGTTAAAGCTAAAAAAGAGTTAATCGGCGTGGATGTGTTTGTTGATTGGGATGAGCCAGGAAGAAACCCTCAGGTGCTAGGCGAGAAACTTCGTCAGGCAAATGCTGATGGACTTCAGTTGACTTTGATCACTAACCGTGGAATCAAAGTATTCCCTGACGGTATGCGTGAGTCTTTCTGTACAGATCATTGGAGATGTAGGTTCCAGAATGCTGAGCAGTCTACCATCTCACATGCTCAGATTCGTGAATTGCTGAAGCAAGTTGAAGAATTAGGATTTGACTTCATCAAAACTGAAAATCTTTACTCATTCGATGGCGTAAGAGGATATTCTCTTGCACAGGGAGAGTAAGAGAATTTAAAATTTTGAATTTAAAATTTCGAGAGGGAGTGGGGTGACCTGCTCCCTTTTTGCTTTTTGAAGAGTAGTGGGTTTTGGTTCAAGTCTTCAGACCTGTCCGATGCCAGGCGGGCTTGGATCCACAAAAATGAAGTCTTCAGACTTCCATAGTTTTTATTTTTGTCCCTTTTGTGGTTGAACTTTTTGACCATAAAATTGGAAAGAGCTTAAGGTTTTGAAATTAGAATATATCTGTTTTGATGCACTGAGGACATGGCTATATCTTCCTATGTGGCTATGTGGTTTAAATAAATTCAAAATTCAATGATCAAGTTTACGACTCTGACTGAATACTGAGACTGCGACTTAATGTTTTTCCTCAAATTTGATTTTATGGCCAGCTACTTGGTACTTTGTACTTAGGACATGGTACACATATGAAAAAACGAGTTTTAATTATCACCTACTATTGGCCGCCGAGTGGAGGTTCCGGCGTGCAGCGTTGGCTAAAATTCGCCAAATACCTACCTGAAGCTGGGTGGGAGCCAGTTATTTTTACACCAGAGAATCCTGATTTTGACCTGAAAGATGAAAGTCTTGAAAAGGAAATCTCGAATGAGTTAGAGGTAATGAAATTCCCGATTTGGGAACCTTATCAGTTGTTGGATAGAATTCGAGGGAAAAAAGAATCGCATCCAGGAAGAGTGCTAGAACAAAAAGAGCAAAGTTTTATAGAAAAAGCCGCGATCTGGCTTAGAGCAAATCTGATGGTTCCTGATCCACGAGTTTTCTGGGTGAAGCCTTCCGTTAAATTCTTAACTGAATTGATTGAAAAAGGACAGTTTCAGGCAATCATTACTACCGGTCCGCCACATTCCATGCATTTGATCGGAAGGGATCTGAAAAGGAAAACAGGTGTTTTTTGGTTGGCTGATTTTCGCGATCCTTGGTCGCAATGGGAGTTCTTGGATAAGCTACCTATGCAGAATCGAGTACGGGATAAGCATAAGAAACTGGAGCAGGAAGTTCTTAATGAAGCAGACGTAGTAACTACGATTTCTCCGACATTCCAAGATGATTTGGAACAATTAGCACGTCGCAAAATCAATCTGATTACCAACGGGTTTGATGAGACTGATATTCCTCAGGGTTTTTCTGTTGGCGAGAAAAAAGGGGACAGTTTGCACCTTGTTTACACTGGGATTATAGATTCGATCAGGAATCCCATGCCTTTGCTGAAAGCTATGCGAGAGGAGTTTTCTAAGGAAAAAGGAGAGGTTAAATTCACTTTTGTAGGCAGAGTGAGTGATCAGGTTCGTGAAGAGATAGCTGCGGATTCCTGGCTTTTAGCCCACGTGCATTTTGCTGGTTATGTGTCTCATCAGGAAGTTTTTGGGTTTTATGAGAAAGCCGATGCGTTGGCATTGATCCTTACCAACACCAAAAATGCGAAGGGAAATATTCCTGGGAAGCTATTTGAGTACATGGCGACGACTTTGCCTATTCTGGCTTTAGGAGATCCAGAAGGGGATTCTGCCAAGATTTTGAAAGAGGCTGAGGCAGGTCAGGTTTTCTCTCATTCGGATCATGTGGCCATTCAGGTTAGCTTGAGAAAGTTGTTTGAGCGAAGTGGTAAGGCCGAATCTGCGAGAGGAATTGAACAATATTCCCGAAGAAATCTAAGTATTCAACTAGCCAAATTATTGGATGCAGATTCCGTTTCTTGATTTGAAAAGAATGGATGAGGAGCTGAAAGATGCTTTGAAATCCAAGTTTACCGAAATGCTCGACCAAGGGAATTTTTCTGGAGGACCTGAAGTGAATCTTTTTGAGTCTCAAATTTCTAATTTCCTGAAATCTCCATTTTCAATTGCTTGTGCAAATGGAACTGATGCGCTTGAGCTTGCCTTGCGAGCGCTTGAAATTGGAGTGGGTGATGAAGTAATCGTTCCAGCGATGACCTGGGTTTCTACCGCCGAAGTAGTGGTGATGGTAGGGGCGAAGCCAGTTTTTTGGGATACGGATGAAGACGGGCTTTTGGCAGAAAATTGGGAAAAAGCGATCACGTCAAATACCAAAGCGGTGATTCCAGTGCATCTCTTTGGAAAGATGGTGGATATGGTATCATTGATGGAAACGGCTAGAAAGCATAACCTTTTTGTGATTGAAGACGGCGCGCAATCTTTTGGCTCATTTCAAAACGGCCAAGCCGCAGGGACTTTTGGGAATATAGGATGTCTGAGTTTTTACCCTACAAAAAATCTCGGTGCGCTTGGAGAGGCAGGAATGTGCATGACAACTTCCGCGAGGCTTAATGAGCGAATGAGACTACTACTTAATCATGGTCAGCAAGTTCGTGATGAACATGAGTTAGTAGGTAGAAACAGCCGGATTGATTCTGTCCAAGCAGGTTTTCTAAATGTCTTTTTTGAAAAATTCGAGTTGTTCCAAACGCAAAGAAAGAACTTTGCAAGCATGTATTTGGAAGGTCTTTCAGGAATCGATGGTCTACAACTTCCGATATCAATTTTGGAAGAAAATCACAATGCCCATCTTTTTGTGATTCAGACGAGTCGTAGAGATGAGTTAAAACTATTTCTGAGGGAAAAAGGAATCGGAACAGCGCTTCATTATCCGAATATTTTACCGGATATGAAGCCTTTTCAAAGTGCGGGAAATTTTTCTAATGCCAGAAAGTTAAGTAACCAAGGGCTTTCTATTCCACTTAATCCATGGATGAAAGAGCAGGAAATAGAATATGTAGTTAAGGCTATTCAGGACTTTTTCACTTAATTTCCCCAATGACTTGGACTCAAGACCCACTATATGTAAGTGGTATGCTATGTGCATTTGTACTGCTTGCACTTTGGCTGGCAAAATTCAAAGGATGGAAAACTATCGGTACACCTATTTTGGTGATACTGATCACGGCAATAGCGGCTAACTCTGGAATTATCCCTACAGCTACCAATGGCAATCCTGTTTACACTGGCGTATTCGTGTATTTGGCTCCAATGGGGATTTTTATAGCATTGCTGGAAGTAGATCTAAAAAGTCTCAAAAAAGCAGGTGGCCCAATTCTGCTCATGTTTTGCCTGGGAGGATTGGGGACAATTGTCGGGGTGCTAGTCGCTTGGGTTCTAGTAAAGCCAGCGGCGGAAATTGGACCTATGGCTAATGCTGTGGCGGGAATGTATACGGGTACTTATATAGGAGGAAGCATTAATTTCAATGCGGTCGCATTGAGTTATCATGTAAATGAAAATGCAGATTTATTTGCCGCTACGACAGTGGTAGATAACTTGATCGGAACTCCATGGATCATAGCTACATTAATTCTTCCGAAGTATTTGCAGACTTTTTTTCCTAGAAAAAAACTGCTTCCAATAACAAATGAAAATCAAAAAATTAAGCCACAAGAATCAATCAGTATCGCAGGTTTGGCAAGCATTCTGGGTTTAGCATTTTTAGCCATGGCAATTTCCAAATTTATTGCTCAGGCGATTCCTCAGATACCTGAGATTATAACACTCACTACTTTGGCTCTGATTTTGGCACAGATATCCTATGTGAAAAAATTATCAGGCACACATACCATTGGATTTTTCCTTATTCTACTTTTTCTAGCAACGATAGGTACACTTTGCGATCTAAGTACACTTTCTGGATTAGGTGATTTGGCAGGAACTCTGATTCTTTTTGTTTCTATAATAGTTTTATTTCACGGCCTGGTGATTTTTGGACTAGGGGCTCTTCTCAAAATTGATTGGGATGTCATCGCAGTAGCTTCACAGGCAAATGTGGGAGGAAATACTACAGCTTTGGCTTCAGCGGAAAGTTTAAATCGGCCTGACTTGCTTATTCCAGGGGTGCTAGTGGGGAGTTTGGGGAATGCCTTGGGCACTTATGCGGGTTTTTTTATAGCTGGGATGTTAGGGTGATGTGTTAATTATCAGGTTTTAGGCAGTAAAACAACTTCCGTCTTTCTAGTGTAAAGCAGCGGGTAACCCTTTGTAGAACAAGGGCTACAAATTATTTAAATAGCTGTTCAATTTTAGACATGAAACTTTACTGCGTATTCACGATTGATCTATCTGTCATTTGATTAACAGATACTCTTGTTTTTACTTCTCCTGAACAATCGTGAAAATATTCTTTTCTTTTACACCCTTTACCTCATGTTCTATCATCACAGGGATGTCATACGTGTCAAATTCTTTGAGGTGCAAAGTCTCTCCATTGATAAAAAATTCAAGTTCACCTTTGAGAACCGTCAGTAAGGAAGGGACATTTGCGGTGTGCTTTTTTAGGATTTGATTATGGAGCAGTCCAATGGCGAAATAGTTTATTTTATCAGTTCGCTGTATGGGACACACAGATGGACGCTCATTGCCGAATGCTAAATTTTCGAGGATATTCATTGCCAGAATGGGTTTTAATGCAAAATAGAAATTACTTATAAAGTAGGTATTCTTTCGCGGAAAGCCTTCAAACCAAGCGTGACAAGTGTGGAGAAACCTATTGTTGAGCTATTATTCTTTCACTTTTTCCAATTGCGAACTAATGAAAGGAATCCTTGGGGCAAGGAAATAACCAGTCAAACTAGCAAAAAGGATAGGTATAAAATAGGTGAAACCCGTGAGTGTAGCCAGTAAAATTGTTGTGCTCATAGGCGTCCTTGTAACACATGCATTGATCCCAGCCATGCAGCTTACGATGGTTAGCGTGAGGTTAGTTTCTGGGAAAATTGTATGGATTATCAATCCCAGCGTCGCTCCGACAAAAAATAAAGGGATGATAAAACCGCCTCTCCATCCAGATGTAACGGTAATAGAAATTGCGAGAATTTTGAAAATTAAAATGGCTATTAAGGCTTGCAGAGCGAAGTCTCCGGCTAGTAGTTCATTGATTTCCTCATGACCAAAATATCTTGTAATAGGAAAATAGTATGAAATCAAGCCTAAAAGAATTCCTCCTATCAGTGTTTTGACGTAGATAGGAAGTGGTTTTTTGTTGAAGAGATTTTTGAAGAATTTGATACAGAAAATAAACGCCCAACCTATAGCAGTAGCAGCCATAGCAAATAATACAGCATACCCAAAATCAAATACACCGGCGTATTCATAAGATGCGACTTTCCATGTGGCTCCCAGTCCAAGTTGTATAATAATAGCAAAGACCAAATAGCTAAAGCAACTCGCAACTAGAGCTGGAATGATGGCCTTGTAATATTCTACTGCATGCTTATGATGTAAGATTTCCAATGAAAAAAGACTGCCTCCCAGGGGGGCGCCAAACAAAGCAGTGAAACCTGAAGCCATTCCAGCAATGCTCATCGAACGTAAATCTTCGCCTTTAAGACGAAATACTTTTCCTAGCCAAGTCCCTGTAGAGCCGGTTACTTGCACTAATGGAGCTTCCGGGCCGAGACTTCCGCCCGAAGCTACGCACAGAAGAGAAGAAATAATCATGGAAGGATTGTTCTTCGGATCAAGCTTTCCTTTATTGAAGCGAATGTTGTTGACTATCAGATGTATTTCGCCTGGATCTCCTATAAAATGAATCACCAGTCCAGCTAGAAGTCCGCAAACAGCCATAACTGGGATGACTTCCCAGCCTTCAAAAATCGAAATTTTATGAGTTAGGAATTCCAGCACAATCCAATAAACACCTGCTATCGCCCCGCCAATCAAGCCCAGCAAAGCCCAAAGTAGAAACGTCCGGCTAAACAGGAATGGGTTGAATCGGATGGGTTGGTCAAGAATGTCAAGTGCTTTGACCAGATTTCTTCTTCTCTTTAATTTCAACTGCTGACTTGAGTAAGGTGAAAGGAGATGTTTTTCGCGAATACGAAGTAAGCTAGGCTAGTTTTAAATAACAAATTCAACTGCCATGTATGCTATCGAAGTGGAGTTATATCATTCTTCTTGTCATCTGATTGATCTCCATCTAGTAAGGTTCAATATGGATCAGGACATTCCCGAGTTCTGGGATTACGTCACAGAGTTTGTCTTTGAGCTGATGTGAAATGTCGTGACTTTCAGTGACTGTAAGCTGGCCTTCTACCAGCGCATGTAAATCGACATGATATTCCATTCCGGCCTTACGAATAAAGCATTTTTCTGTGCCTTTTACACCGGGAACTGTCAAGGAAACCTGTCGGATTTGCTCGGTCAGTTCTTCGTAATTGTTTTCATCCATCACTTCCCCTAGCGCTGGACGGAATATTTTATAGCAATTGAAAAGTATAAAAACTACTGCGAAAAGAGCAGCATAATCATCCGCTACTTCAAATCCTTCTCCACCAAAAATTGCAATTGTGATACCTATAAAAGCTGCGACAGAAGTAATAGCATCACTTCGATGATGCCATGCTTCGGCTTTCAGGGCACTACTTTTCAACTTTTTGCTTCGTGACATTACTACTTGAAAAGAGATTTCTTTCCAGATGATAATTACTGCCAGTACAATAAGCGTAAACGGCTTGGGTAATTCATGTGGAGTAATGATGTGCTCATAGGCTTGCCATGCAATAGTGCCTGCCGAAATAACCAAAAACACCACGACCAAAAAAGTCACCAAAGGCTCAGCTTTTCCATGGCCATAAGGATGGTTTTCATCCGCCGGTCGTGAAGAATATTTCAATCCAAAGAGAACCAGCACTGAAGCAAAAACATCAACCACAGACTCTATTCCGTCTGCGATTAGCGCATAGGAATTGCCAAATATGCCTGCTAGAAATTTAATTGCTGCCAAAACAACATTTCCCAGCATGCTGAAAATGACTGTTCTGATCGCAAGATTTGAATTGCTCATGGGTTGAACTAAAGAGAGAATGGCAAAAGTAGGGATTATTCTATTTTGGATGGAAATGGCTGATAACAACGAATTCTTTCTCGTTTCCTCATATCAGATAACAAATGAATCCCTTTTACCTAACATATACACCCCTTCTGGTAGGAACGGATTGAATACTTTTAGAACTGCAAAACTAACCCTATGAATATCCCTTTTAGATTTCTAGGCTTATTTCTTTTAGCTGCATTAGCTATTTTCTCTTGTGGGGAAACTGAAGATCCAAAGCCTATCATTTTTGCAGTTTCGACCAATGCTGTTCAGTTTGAAGCTGGAAGCCAAATTATTTCCATTACGAGCAATTCTATTTGGACTATCGAGGCTGCATCATCCTGGCTAGAAGTCACCCCTACGTCAGGCACAGGAAATAGTCAAATTACCTTAAAAGCTTCATCGACTACTTTGTCGGAGGTAAGAGAAGCAAGTGTGAAATTAAGTTCTGAGGCCAAAGTTGAGCTGATTTCTGTAAAGCAGGATGCAAAAGCTCCATCACTTCCTTCGTATTATATTCCTTCCCACGCGACAGGTATGAGAGATATTTCTAATCTGGAATTGGCTAAGGAAATGGGGATTGGGTGGAATCTGGGGAATTCACTGGAGGCAATAGGTGGAGAAACAGCTTGGGGAAATCCAAAAACTACCAAAGAGCTTATCGGGGTCATCAAATCAGCTGGGTTTAACTCCGTACGAATTCCTGTGGCCTGGAGCAAATTCACCCATGCTGAAACATTCGAAATTGATCCTGCATGGATGGCTAGGGTACAAGAGGTCGTGGACTATGTGGTAGACGATGATATGTACGTAGTCATGAATATTCACTGGGACGAGGGTTGGATGCAGCCGACTTTTGCGAAGCAAAACTATGTCAATGATAGACTGGAGAAAATGTGGATTCAGATCGCCCTTAATTTCAGGGATTACGATGATCATTTACTGTTTGCAGGAACAAACGAAGTGATGGTAGATGGAGATTACAGCACTCCCAAGCCAGAATACTATCAGGCTCAGAATTCCTTTAATCAGACTTTTGTAGATGCTGTGAGATCAACTGGTGGCAGGAATACCTATAGAAATCTTGTAGTTCAGACCTTCAATACCAATATTGATCATGGCGTGAATTTCTTTATAATGCCAACGGATGATACGGAAAGACGCTTGATGGTGGAAGTACATTATTATGATCCGTATGAATTTTCCCTTAAAGAGGATGAAGTCATCACCCAGTGGGGTGAGCATGCGACAGATCCTTCCAAGACGGCTTCGTGGGGTGGGGAATCTTATGCAGACGGGCAATTCCAACAGGTTAAAACCAAATTTGTAGATAATGGTATTCCAGTTCTGCTAGGAGAATATGCTGCTACAGATAAAAAGGCTGAAGACAATGATACTTACCGAAAATACTACTTGAAACACCTAAGCAAAAGTGCCAAGGAACATGGCTTAGTGCCATTTTACTGGGATAATGGATTTGGTGGGGATTATGGTTCTGCTCTCTTTAATCGAAGCTCTGGTGTTCAATTATATCCAGATTTGATTGAGGCGATTATCAGTGCGGGGCAATAAAAGCTTTCCTAAATAGGAAACCGAAACCCTATTTGAATTTCTAGTTTTTAAAGGGTTTAAAAAAGCCGGAATTCATCAAGAACTCCGGCTTTTGGCTTAATAGGTATTAAGAGGCAAATGCCTCGGATTTTTGTTTTCTACTAATAGTACCAGGTATATGCTGATCAGTCTTCAATATTATAAAGCCTCCAAATGCACATATTGCCATTCCTGCAGCCATAGGAAAAGCTGAACTCGCATGAAATAAACTTACGATTGCAGTGACTATACTGCCAATTGCCATTCGCATACTTCCTAACATCGCAGAGGCTGATCCGGCATTCTTAGAGAATGGTGCCATGGCGAGGGCTGTGGTATTTGGGCCATTCAAACCATGGGCTGTTAGGAAAATGAACATCGTTCCTATCAGAGAATACAAATTGAATATATTAAAATATACCCCCAATATCAAGCAAAGAGCTGTTATACTTTGATAGTGAAGGGAGAAATTGATGATCTGCTGACTCGTGTATTTACGAAGCAAAATGTGATTCAACTGAGTGGATCCGATCATCGCAAATGCCAGAATTGCGAAAAGCCAACCGAATTGATGCTCTGTCAAACCATAAATGTTCATGAAAACATCTGCAGAACTGGCTATGTATGCGAATGGTGCAGCACCGGCAATTCCACCGGCAAGCATGTAAACCAAAAATTGGCGGTTCTGAAGAACCTTAATGTAGCTTTTCCATACCTTTTTTGGCTTTAGGGAAACCTCCTTATCTGGAAGAGCCCCTGCTGGAAGTACGATGACGGTAGCTATCCAAATAATGGCTGTCAAAGCAGCAAGAATAATAAATACCCAATGCCAATCATAAGCTGCTGTCACAAATCCACCTAAAGTAGGAGCGATCATAGGAGAAACTGCTATCACCAAAACAAGCAAAGACATGGCTTGCGCAATTTTCTCTACAGGGAAAATGTCACGAACTATAGCTTGTGCAGATACCATTCCAGCACAACCGCCAATAGCTTGAAGGAAGCGCATGAAAATCAGATTCTCTACCGACTGGGACATAGCACAGCCTATTGATGCTAAGATATATATAGCTAGTCCTGCATAGAGAGGCTTTTTACGACCATATTTATCTAAAAGCGGCCCGTAAAATAGTTGACCGATGGCAATACCAACGAGATAGGCAGTAAGCGAAAGCTGAATGTTAGAAATTGGAGTATTGAGTGCCACTGCCATCTCCGGAAAACCCGGAAGGTACATGTCAATAGAAAAAGGGCTAATAGTACATAAAGCCCCTAATACTAGGATAATTTTGAAGTATTCCTTTTTACTGTATTTCTTTTCCACTCTAAAAATATTTTGCTCTGACTATCTGGGGTAAACAGGCTTGAATGTTAATGAGTTCGTAAATATCAGCTTAATTTTTTGTGAAATAATTAGCCTTACCTAGAATGTATTGAGGAATCTTTAATTGCCTAGTTTTCTTCGCAAAAAGCAAAATGGGTAGAGTGAAAGGTTTTGATTGCAGATAAGATTACCAAAGAATAGATTTTGTAAAAAGTCAGGTTTTTTCAGATTCCATTACTTTCTCAATTCTTAAATCTGGGATTAACCATATCAGTGCAACTAAAACATAGATTCCTCCTGCTATCATAGGATGAATCCAAGTTGCCACAATTGCAATCAAGTAAAGTAGGGGTGAGATCCACCCTTTTTTATCTTTTCCTACCGCTTTGGCGAGCATAGAATTGGGCTCCTGGCAATTCAAAAGAATTGTTTGCAGGATTTTGTATGCGATGGCTGACAATAGGAGCACCACACCATAAAGAGCCATTGGTGCTGCGCCAAAGTTATTTTCTCCCATCCATCCAGTAGCGAAAGGAATCATCGATAGCCAAAATAAAAGGTGCAGGTTTGCCCAGAGTACCTTGCCGCTTATTTTGGAAGCTGCATGCATCATGTGATGATGATTGTTCCAATAAATCCCGATGTAAATAAAACTCAAGACATAACTAAAAAATACCGGAATCAACGTGTGTAAATCAGCCCATTGATCTCCATGGGGAACTTTGATCTCCAATACCATGATGGTGATCACAATCGCCAAAACGCCATCGCTGAAAGCTTCTAACCTGTTTTTGTTCATGGCATCCTTGAGTTTTATAAATGAGTATAGTGGATTGTTTATATGTATATCTGCTTATTTACCAATAAAGAGACTAAAGCATTATAGGATTTGGTTATCATTATCATATAAGCTACTTCAGTCACCCGTCATCGGTTTTGCCGCTCGATAAGCAAAGTAATTTTAAGGACTGACATCATCCGATAGCTATCTGAAGGGGCTAAGCACATTACTTTTTCTCCAATTCTATCCAAAATGGAAAATAACGCTGCCCTTTCACCTCATAGAATGGAAGTAATTGTCCTTCGGTTGCTTGAAGTGGCACCCCTTTCATTTCCAAAATATCTATCTCATCAGTGGATTTGTCATAAGCGATATTGGCGTAGTTGGAAGTCTCGATAGTCATCTTGCCCTGTGGAGGCACAGGTTTCACGAATTTCACTCGTATGTCGTAAACTCCCGGCTCGACGCTGACATTCCAGTATCCGAAAATATCCTCCTGGGCCCAAATTCCTCTCTCTCCTGCAGCATCATTTCTATTTAGAAATATTGGGTTTTCTGCGGCATTGCCAATCTGAATGATTGGTGGATTTTTTTGGTTTTCCTCATTGATAAGTTCGATATAAATGGCGTCCATTTCGGACTTCAGCTCTTTTGCCTTAGTGCTGTTGGTGGCTACTAAATTGTTTTGCTCATAAGGATCTTCATTCAGATTGAACAAATCGAATTTCGTGATCTCTGAGTTGTAATCTGTGTTTCCTATCAATTTCCAACCTGACTTTTGGATGGAGATATTTTGATAAAGCTCAGGATACTTCCTAGTCCAATACGCGAAATAACTACGATCAGTAGCGGCAGAATTTTTCCCTTCAATCAATGGTACCATGCTGTGGCCGTCTATTTTCCTGTCTTTTGGCACCTCAAAACCACATAGATCGGCTAGGGTAGGAAGTACATCCAGATGTGCAGTCAAAGCGGAGATTTCTCTATTTCCTTTGAACCCTGCAGGATATCGAATGAAAAATGGAGCTCTTATTCCACCCTGATAAGCGCTGCCTTTTCGACCATTTAGTCCTGCTACATAGCGCTGCTGCTGTGGACCATTGTCAGTCATGAAGATAACAATGGTGTTTTCTTCGATTCCAAGGTCTTCTAATTTTTGGAAAAGTTTTTTCAGATTATCATCGATGTTTTCTACCATCGCGTAGACTTTTCTCGCAGCATCTTTGTCAGCTTCAGTCATCGGGTAGAACGGCTTTCCATCTTTCCCAAAACCTGCAGTAGGATCAATATTCTTGTATTTTTGATAATATTCGTCAGGAACCTGAAGTGGCGTATGGGGGGCGTTGAAGGATAAATAGGTGAAAAATGTTTTGTCTTTATTCTTCTCTATGAAGTTGATCGCCTCAGTTGCGAAAATATCGGAGCAGTATCCCTCATAGCTTTCCTGCTCATTGTTATGCCAAAGAACCGGGTCAAAATAGCTGCGGTCTCCTTGATAATAGGTAGTGAAATCACCCACTTGGCCCATTCCACCAGAAAGGTGAATGAGTGATTCATCGAATCCCTGATCACTTGGACGCATAGGATAGTTGTCCCCCAAATGCCATTTGCCAAAAATCCCAGTTACGTAATCTTTCGATTTCAACAGCTCCGCAATCGTGATTTCTGAATCAGCCATCATCGCGCCACCATTGTAGGTATCACGAACTCCTGTTCTCAGGGAATATCTTCCTGTCATCAGGCTAGCTCGTGTAGGAGCACAAACTGGAGACACATAGAAATTGGTAAATCGTATACTTTCCGATGCAAAAGTATCCAATGTTGGGGTGTTGATATGAGGATTTCCTGTGGACCTCAGATCGCCGTAGCCTTGATCATCGGTGATGATAAGGATTACATTGGGAGATTTAGTTTTTTGCTGCGCAAAGCTAAAACTGAAGGAGATGAAAAATACAAAGGTAAAAAGGGAACGTTGAATGTGCATCAGACTAAAGTTAGGTGGTAACAATAGTCTAAAAATATATTCTTTTGAGAGAATAGCTATCCTGTGACTGAATGAGTGTATTTATTTACCGCAGATTAACGCAGAAAAGACACGCAGAGAGACTCGGATTTTTTGATTTTCTACTCAAAGTGAAAACGATATAAGATCTGCGGAAATCTGCGATAGTTTTCCGCGAAAATCTGCGGGAAACATAATCCTTAAAATTCAATCTCATCAATACTTCTCAGCTGCACATGCTTTTTCATCTTCTTTTGGATGATTTTGAAGTGATGCAATTCTTCCTCTGATACTAGAGAAATAGCTTCTCCAGTTGCTCCAGCACGGCCAGTTCTACCGATTCTATGCACATAATCTTTTGGCGAACGAGGCAATTCGTAATTGATTACTAAGGGTAAAAATTTGATATCAATTCCTCTCGCAGCCAAATCAGTTGCTACAAGAATTCTCGTTTTACCAGATTTAAATGTATGCAAAGCTTCCGTTCTAGCACCTTGGCTTTTGTCCCCGTGAAATGCCAGTGCATCAATGCCATTTTTTCCCAACTTGGTGACGATGTTATCTGCTGCACGGATAGATGAAGCAAAAACCAAAATCTGTGACCAATCACCAGAATTAATCAAATAACGAAGAAAGGGCCCTTTTTGCTCCATCGGAACACGGTACGCATACTGTTCGATAAGATCCGGAGAAACAGTATCCGGTTCAGCAGAGATACGAACTGGTTCATGGAGCATCTCGTTGATCAAGCCTTCTACAGATTCTTCACTTGTAGCTGAGAAAAGTATGTTTTGACGTTTTTTTGGCAGTCTTTCTAAGATCAGATCCACTTCCTCTTTAAATCCCATATTCAAAACCTTGTCTGCTTCATCCAAAACGAGGATTTCTACCTGATTTAGATTGAGAGCATTCTTGGAGAGCAAATCCAATAATCGGCCCGGAGTGGCTACCAAAATATCCGTCCCATAGATTTTCATCATCTGTGGATTGATGGAAACCCCACCAAAAACAGCCAATGCTTTTACCGGTCTATTCAGAAAACGTGCGAAATTCTCAGTTACTTCAGCGACTTGACTTGCCAGTTCCCGAGTAGGTACCAGTACCAAAATCGGAATCATTCGCCCTTTATTAGCTTCTTTTTCCTGAAGCCTTTGGAGTATAGGTAAAATATAAGAAGCAGTCTTACCAGATCCAGTAGGTGCGATTCCTAGCACATCTTTCTTCTGCAAAATCGCGGGGATGGCCGCTATCTGAATAGGATAGGGGCTATCGTAATTCGCTTTTTTGATGGCGTCGAGTATTTGCTTGGAAAGTCCTAAATCTGAAAAGTTCATGTGCGCGTATTTTCGGCAAAGTTAAGGCTTGGAAATTACTATTGTACTTTTTCAGTAATCTTCATTCCCTGCGTTCCACCGTAGAAGACAATGATTTCAGCATCTACATCGCCCGTATTCCTACCCAAATGCTTTTTATTCACCACTTCTACGATGGGATCACCAGCTTTAAGCGTGAGCTCATTTCCATCTTCATCGATCACATAAAGCTCTCCTGTGAGCAGTACACCGGCATTGATCACAGGGTGAAAATGCAGTGGGAGTTCAGAATGGGCAGGAATAGTGATTTTTAGAATTGAAATATTGGGCTTTGAAAGAGGATAGTGTGGCAAAGAATCTCCATTCCATGAAAGTTCGGATTCGATAAGTGTGACGGAACTTGGAGCAGCGACTTCAAGCACTTCCTTTTTAACTACATAGAATGAAAAAAGAAGTAGGATAGCGGCGAGCAAACTGTTTTTAAGCATAGGAAAATGTTTTAAAGATTTTTTTAATATAGTAAAAATGATAGCGAGAGGAGGAAGGTTTTCTATAGATCTATCTAGACATTCATAAAATCTAGCTTGTGTATCAGCCGAATATGTTTCAAATTGTACAGTCCCTTTTTTAAGTATTTCAAATCTGAAATGGTCTGCTTACCTAGGGAGCTTTGCTCAAACCCAAAATTCCGTTTTATAGTATGTCGATTACCCGTAGTATTCCTTACTTTTTCATAGTAATGATTCTGGCTTCTTGTGCCAAAACAGTCAAGGAAGACCCCTCAGCCCCTTCACCAGCAAGATCAGCACAGGAAGAATTAGAGACTTTTCAATTAGAATCAGGACTCAAAATCCAATTGGTTGCCGCCGAACCTATGGTGGAGGATCCAGTCTTTATCACTTTCGATGAGGATGCACGACTTTGGGTGATAGAGATGCGCGGATTTATGACGGACACGTTGGGGTCTGAAGAGGATAAACCCATAGGCAGAATCTCCGTGTTGGAGGACTTAGACGGTGATGGCGTGATGGACAAAAGCACCATCTATATGGACAGCTTGATTATGCCTCGTGCCCTTGGATTTTTTGCGGATGGAGTTTTGGTAGCAGAAAACAAAGCACTTTGGGTTACCCAAGATCTGGATGGAGACCTCAAGGCGGATACTAAGGTTCTTCTTGATTCTACTTATGCTTCTTCGGGAAATCCTGAGCATTCGGATAATGGTTTGCTGAGGAATGTGGATAACTGGTACTACAATGCCAAGTCAAAAATCAGATATAAATATCAAGATGGAGAATGGATCAGAGAATTGACCGAATTCCGTGGACAGTGGGGAATCAGTCAGGATGATCAGGGTAGGTTATTTTACAATTACAATTGGTCACAGCTTCACGCAGATCTAGTTCCGCCAAATTACCTTTCAAGAAATCCCAATCATAGCCCATCCACAGGAATAGATTATGGAGTGGCGCAGGATCGCAGAGTTTATCCGATTCGTCCTACGCCGGCAGTCAATAGGGGCTATATACCGGGAGTTCTAGATGAGAATCAGAAACTCATGGAATTCACCGCAGCATGTTCTCCATTGGTATTCAGAAGTACACTTTTTCCTTCGGAGTATTATGGAAATGCCTTCGTGGCAGAACCTGCTGGCAATTTGATAAAGAGAAATGTCCTGTCAGAGAATGGAAATATCGTCATTGGCAACGATCCTAATCCGGGCAAAGAATTTTTGGCATCTACTGATGAGCGTTTTAGGCCATCCGATTTTGCAACCGGACCAGACGGCGCATTATATGTAGCAGATATGTATCGTGGCTTGATTCAGCACGGCGAATATTTGACACCTTATCTCACCGAGCAAACAGCTGGTCGGGGTCTTTTGATGCCAGTCCATTTAGGTAGGATATGGAGGATTGTTCCTGAGGGAGCAGCTACCAGAGTGATGCCTAAACTTTCTCAAGCAAGTAATCAGGAACTAATCGGATTTCTTTCTGATAAAGATGGCTGGTACAGAGATATGGCTCAGCGACTGTTGGTGGAGAGAAATGATAAAAGTGTGAAGGAAGGATTGATGAAAGTCGTTTCTGATTCTAATTCTAGCGAGATGGGCCGATTTCATGCACTTTGGACCTTGGAAGGTCTGGGCATACTTTCCGAAGATTTTCTTTTTTCAGTTTTCGAGCAATCTTCTGGCTTGATACAAAGTACTGCGCTTAGACTGTTAGAGCCATTTGCGCAAGCATCTTCTGCTACAGGATCCAAACTAGCAAGAGCTATGCAGGATGCGGCTACGGAAGCAACACATACAGAAGCTCTTCAACTTGCCTTGAGTAGCTATGTGCTTACTGCGAGTGATGATGAAAAGGTGCTTACTGCCATTTTCAATAAATATGGAGAAGATCCACTGATTCGGGATGCAATGATGAGCAGTTTGGCTGGAAGAGAATATGATTTCTTGCAAAAGTTATGGGGCTCTTCGGATTGGGAAAATCAGGATCAGATCAAAGAGATTTTTCTTGAAACACTTGCTACCTCAGTTTTGAAAAATGGGAAAGCATCTGAAGTCAATGGTCTTTTGACCTTGGCAGATACTAAAGAACTTGGTTGGAAAGAGAATATATTGATTTCCGCAATGTCTATCCAGGCAGCAAACCTAAAAGGTAAAGAACCAATAGCACTTAAATCAGAACCTGCGCTTTTCAAACGAACTGACCTCCCGATAGATGAAAATCGTCTGGATATGCTAATGCGAATATTTTCCTGGCCTGGGTTTGTGCCTTCAGAAAAGGCAATTTCCGAAAGTCAATTGGATGAAAAGGGAATGCAGCAGTTTGCTCAAGGCAGACAGAAATTTTTGGTCACTTGTGCAGGATGTCATGGTTCGGATGGAGCAGGAGCTACTAGAATGGGGCCACCTTTGGCGGATTCTGAATGGGTATTGGGAGACGAGCGAAGACTTGCGATGATTTTACTGCATGGTTTGGAAGGTCCGATTGATGTGGCTGGAAAAACCTACGATGCACCTGATATTCTTCCTGTTATGCCAGCTCATTCTACCATGGATGATGGGAGTATTGCAGCGATTTTGACTTACATTAGAAATGAGTGGGGCAATCAAGCTCCAGCAATTACTGGACGTACAATTAGCAAAACTCGCTTAACAACTCAGGGAAGAGTGTATCCTTGGAAAGCTGCTGAGTTGAATGAGTATATAGAAGCTTTGCCTCCTGATGAAGCCCCAAAACCCTGACCTATGAAAGACCTGAATGCCAAAATCGCAAGCTTTGATGCACACAGAAGAAATTTCATTAAAACAGCTAGCCTGGGCGCAATGGCGATGAGCTTTCCAATGCCTAGTATTCCGGATTTTCTAGAGGATGTTCCGATGGGAATAGTCGTGCATTCCTATGCTGCTAGATGGCATTCTGATACCCCTAGCTCAAGATATCCCGGTTTTGAAAATGCACTCAGTTTGATGCAGCATTGCAAGGCTATAGGAGCAGGAGGGGTTCAGACAGTCGTGAATGGATGGGCTACCGATTTTGCAAAACAAGTGCGCGATGTACGCGAAAAAACTGGTTTGTATCTGGAAGGAAGTATTGCGCTTCCCAAGTCAAAAGATGAGTTGGCGAAATTTGAAATAGAAGTTTTAGCTGCGAAGGAAGCTGGTGCAAGCCTACTTAGAACTGCCTGTTTAAGCGGACGTAGATACGTGAATTTTAAGACAAAAGAGGAATTTCAGGAGTTTAGAAAAAACGCGTTACAATCCATAGAACTGGCCGAGCCTGTCGTAAGAAAACATAAGATTAAGTTGGCGGTAGAAAATCATAAGGATTGGACGGCTAAAGAGCTGGAAGCAATTATTGTTAACCTAGGAAGCGAATGGGTGGGAGTGACCTTGGATTTCGGTAATAATCTATCTTTCATGGAGAACCCAAATGAAGTTATCGAAACTTTGGCTCCTTATGCCTTTTCTACGCATGTGAAAGATATGGGTGTGAAAAGCTATACCGATGGATTTTTGCTTTCTGAGGTGCCCTTGGGCGAGGGAGTCGTTGATCTGAAATCAGCTGTTGCCTTATGTAAAAAGCATAATCCAGACATCAACTTTAGCTTAGAGATGATCACTCGTGATCCGCTGGAAATCCCAACTTTGACCGAAAGCTATTACAGAACCTTCGACCACTTGTCTGGATTGGATGTAGCTAGGATGGATCGCTTGATCCAACAAAATGAATTCAAGGGCGAATTGCCGCATGTAACAGGAATGTCTAAAGAAGAGCAATTAGCTTATGAAGAGCAGAACGTTGTTTCCTGCTTGAGTTACAGCAGAAATTCTTTAGGATTGGATTAAGTGTTTTCTAAAAAAATGTGTAAAATCAATGTGATTATCAGTAATGATGCACCTAGTCTTATTTTCTTTGGTTTGCTGGCCCGAAGACCGAAGACCGGTGACCGAAGTAGCCTCAATCCTAGCTTTAACCACTTCCTTTAATGCTATACTGGCAGAAAAGTGGATATACATATAAATCAATAATTAATATCTAACCATTAACCTATTAACCCATAACTATCATGTCTGAAAAATTACCAGGAATCAAACTTTTTGACCTAAGCGGAAAAGCAGCCATCGTCACCGGTGGTTCAAAAGGACTTGGCTTAGCCATGGCGGAGGGACTTGCTTCAGCTGGAGCAAATGTGATGTTAGTAAGTAGAACACTGAAAGAAGGTGAGGAATCAGCTAAGAGAATCGCTGAATTATATGGAGTGAAAGCAATTGCTTTTGAAGCGGATGTAGTGAATAAGGATCAGACAGAAGCTATGGCAAAAGCGGCTTTTGATGCCTTTGGAAGTATAGATATCCTGATCAACAGTGCAGGAATCAATATTCGCGGTGCGATCGATGAATTGCAACTGGAGGAATTTAGCAAAGTAATGGATATCAATGTGACAGGTACTTGGCTTTGCTGTAAGGCTGTGACTCCATATATGAAAGAAGCTGGCAAAGGAAGTATTATAAATCTTGCGAGCACCTTGGGTTTGGTTGGGCTATCCAATAGAACTCCGTATGCATCTAGCAAAGGTGCGGTCGTTCAGATGACCCGTGCACTTGGGTTGGAATTTGCACCATTCAATATAACAGTGAATGCGATCTGTCCTGGACCATTTTTGACGGAAATGAACTCGCCGATTGCCGATACAGAAGAGGGGAAAAAGTTTATTGTGGGTGCTACTGCACTTGGCAGATGGGGGAGATTGGAAGAAATCCAGGGAGCTGCGATCTACTTGGCTTCGGATGCCGGAACCTACATGGTGGGCTCGATGCTGACTGTGGATGGTGGCTGGACAGCGAGGTAAGTGGGGAAATGATCCCGCAAAGGCGCGACGGCGCAAAGTTTATAGACGTATAAGAAATTTCAAACGACCTCATTAAGCATAAGGATTAGTTAAAAAGTGTCGATCAAAAAGAAGACGAGTTGCAACTAAACAGACTAATAAAGATCAACCAATGAGAAAAAAGCTGTAGTAAGGCAGTAGTTTAATTAGATAAATAGAACCTCAAATATTACTTATTCTTCCGATGTAATTTTACCTAGATCTGACGAAATGGTTTTGTACGACTTTGTCTAAAAACCGGGTTGATCTGATGCATTCAAATACCAATCGTTTCGGTAATTCTGCAAACATTGGAATGCCTGATCCCAATAACACAGGGATTGTAGTAATGATCATTTCGTCAATTAAATCTTCTTTTAGAAAGCTCTGAATGGTTTTGCCTCCATCGATATAAAGATCGTGAAAGCCTTTATCATGAATTTCCGAAAGTACTTCTGCGATACTTCCTTTGACTAGGAAGGCCTTGTCTTTGAGTTTTTCGGGGATCTCTGTCAAGGAATTGCTCCACACAAACACTGGTTTGGTGTAGAACCATTCACCTTCAAAACCCGCGACAACCTCAAAGGTATTTCTTCCCATCAGCAGGGCGTCGATTCGGGAAGTGAACTCGTTGAATCCAGTGTCGATATGATCTATTTCAGGAAAAGTAGATAGCCAGTCTAATTCATCATTTTTTCCAGCGATGAAACCGTCCAAGCTGGTGGCTATAAATACACTGTTTTTCATAGGATTTCAGATTTAATAAATTGCCAAGTGAATCGGTGAAGTTAGCGCAAGGTCTCCTGACTTGTTCTTTTCAATTTATCCAAGCTAAAAAGTATAGATGTTTAATTCTTCGACAAATACTTCTTTGGAATTGGGTTTTCTGGAGATTCCTGCATCCAGTAGATATTAATGATCCACCATCTATTGCCATCATTGAGTAGCTGGATACTGTTTATTCCTCGCATAAATGGCTTGTCCATAGACTCATTGTTATAGGAATTATAGGTACTGAAAACCTGTGTGATATTACCGAAGGTATCAACACTTCGGTGGCTTTCTTTCTCAAAGAATCCGATGTCTACCAACATTTTTCCAGCTCTAGCTATGTAATCTTCTGGGGTTATGAAGGTGGCTCCGATTGCACCAGCTTGATTTTTCCCTGTAGGAATCAACTTAGCATCTGGATGGAAAAGGTATTTAAATAGCTCCCAATTTCTCTCTTCACCTTTTTTGCCAGAAATCACTCCATAAAGTGTTTCGATGGTGCTGTCAAGTGTTTGAACTTTACTCAGGTATTGGTCTCTTGAATCTTGCGCCTTTACAGTCAACGACAAAGAATGAGAGGATAAAAATGATTGATCTTTTCATGTATTACTTTAGTTAAATAAAAATATGTAAACCTGCTTTTCTACCAAGTATTAGACAAAAGCATTAGAGGCTTTGGTTAACACTTAAATTGAGGTCGCTTCGGTCACCTGTCTTCGGTCTTCTGTCCAGGGGAGCATAGAAATTTTGGCTACTGGCACCATTGCAGATGGTCATAAATTTTAATTACCAGCTTCCGCCGCCACCTCCGCCAAAACCTCCTCCGGATGATCCACCACCGGAACCGCCTGAACTTGCAGGTGAGCTTACCATAGTGGATTGAGTGGATTTGATGGAGTTGTTGAAGGATTTGGAAAAATGATTCATAGACATCATCCTTCCTGTGGAAGAATAATACCAAGTGGGTGGTTGCAGATTTAGAGAATCAAATTTCTTTGCCCATTTGTCAAACATTCCAAATGCCAACGCATAGCTCATGGTAGATTCAAAATAGGAAGGGTCTTCCTTGAGCAACATTTTGAGTTTATTTTCTTCAGCCACTTTGATAAACTGCTTAAAGCCTTTCAATTCGGATAGTATCATCGTGCCTTCTTTGTTCTTTTTGATCAAAAACTGGCTCATGACCATTAAGAAAAGTAGAGAAACTCCAACCGAAATTGCAGCTAGTATCCCCCAAAAGAAGAGGAAACTAGGGACTAGGATGAATAGTAATACGACTAGTCCTATAATGGTGTAATTCTTTATTCTGCGTGATTTGTTCACGTAGTAAATCTGGGCTGCATCTTTTAAGCCACTCGTCGCAGTACTCATTGTGGTATAGAACTTCTCTTTGAGACTACTGACAAGCACTTCACTTTTGGACGCAAATAACCCATTGAAAAGTTGGCGCTGATATATCGGCGCTTCATCTTCTAGCTCTTTCAATTTTTTAAGCCTAGTATCATCTTTTGCAAACCATCCTTTTTCATCAATTTCTTCTATAGTCAAATAACCGCGTGCGGCCCAAAATGGAATAAGAGAAATCAAATCTGCCGTATCGCCGGAATCATCGATTAAGTAGCCTACCATGGCTGGATCCATTCCTTTTGGCGGGTAGTAGCTCGTTGTAGTGGTGGCATGATCGTCCTTACCATGCTTCTTCCAGATGGCATGAAATGCGATATAAACTAAGGTCAGGATGATTACCCATCCATAATTTGTCCAAAATGGCCAGATGGGTTTGATTTCTTTGATACTTCCCAGAGGCAATTTTAACAGTACTGTAACTGCTTCTCCGTCAAAAGAAATCACATCTGGTTTGGTGGAACCCGAGAAGACTCCATTAGAATAAGAAGTGTCAAAATCAGATGAGGATAAAGCGGTGCCAATAGCGCCGGAATAGAGAAAATAATCCCCTTCATCTAGTGTGACTCCTTCAGGTAAATGAACCTTGAACTCAATAGTATTGAAAGGGGCGTACCAATCACTTGGCTTGATGTTCCAATAGAACTGGATTGCTTCTTTTTCATGGAGAAAGGCATTCTCGACCCTATACTTGATCTCGTACTGTTGAGGACCTTCGAGATAAATGTCTGCATCACCAATTTTGATTTGAAGGTTGTCGGACATTTTCTGTGCAAATGCAGCAGGAGCATCGAACTTGTAACCAGGAACATCGATGTTACTTAGTTTAATCTTGCGAGTCTCTTGTGTGCCTTCTTCTGTAAGTAAGTCATATGAAGTTCGAATGTCCCGATAAATTCCATGCTTCGGATCCTTAAAAAAGATATCGTACTTCTCGATTACGTCAAAGTAACCGTCTTCGTGGATAGTAATATCCACTGAATAGGAAGTGACGGTGAAATCCTGTGCATAGGTATCAAGCTGTGTAAAAAATAGTAGGAATAGAAATGCGAATTTTTTCATATTAGTGCTCATGTACCTGCAGAGCGCAATTAAAGTTTGAGGTTTTATCCTACAATTAAGAAAAACTCACTTTCACATTTTCACGGCTTTCCGGTTCAGCTTCGAAATAGTCAAAATGCTGATAATTGAACATGCCAGCGACAATTACTGCAGGGAAGCTTTCTCCATAGGTGTTGTTTTCACGAACGGTTCCGTTGTAATAGCGTCTTGAGCGCTCTAGATTTTCTTCGATCTCGTTGAGTTTATCCTGTAGTTGGAGAAAGTTGGTGTTCGCTTTCAAGTCGGGATAAGCTTCACTCAAAGCAAAGATGCTTCGTAGGGTTTTTTGAAGCTGGTTTTCGGCCTGAATTTGTTGATTGATGTCATCAGACGGAACTGCCATCGCTGCATTTCTAGCTTGTATCACTGCCTCAAGCGTTTCTTTTTCATGACTTGCATAGCCTTTTACTGTTTCGACCAAATTAGGAATTAGATCATAGCGTCTTTTAAGTGCTACATCGATATTACTCCAGCCGTCTTTTACGGTGTTTTTGTTTTTTACAAATTGATTGAAAATGCCAATTAGAATAATGCTCAGAAACAAAATGATTCCGGCAATAATGAGAAGTGCTACCATAATGGGTTGAATTTAAAATGGGTTTAAGATAGAGATGTTAAAAAGTATAGTCCTCCATGATTTAACGATTTCAAAATACCAACTTTTATTGAAAACTCAAGAAAATAAGCAAATTGAAGTTTGGTGATCAGAGGCTACAAATTACGAAGTCTCCAAGATTTTAGGTATTTTGAAAGTCTGTCATTTTCCGCAAAAATGACATCCACAATCGTATGTGTAAAAGACTCATAGTTTTTATCAATTGAATTTTTGATTACATGTACAATGCTTATTGTAAATTAGCTTTCATAAAATATAAACACAAACCCTAATCATATGGATAACAAAGAAAACGGTCATGACTATACAGATCCTGTATGGGATGTAAATGACAGTGAAGCAAAATGCCCTTTTACTAGTGGAGCAATTCACCAAACTGCAGGCGGTGGAACTAAGAATCGCGACTGGTGGCCAAATATGTTGAATTTGAATATTCTGCGTCAGAATTCTTCAAAGTCTAATCCTATGGATCCCGATTTTAACTACGCAGAAGAGTTTAAGAAATTGGATTTAGCGGCTGTGAAAAAAGATCTTGCTGATTTAATGACAGATTCTCAGGATTGGTGGCCGGCAGATTTTGGACATTATGGACCATTTTTTATCAGGATGGCGTGGCACAGTGCAGGTACTTACCGTATCGCTGATGGCCGAGGTGGTGGAGGATCAGGTTCTCAGCGATTTGCACCGCTAAATAGCTGGCCTGATAATGCCAATCTAGATAAGGCTCGTTATTTACTTTGGCCTATCAAGCAAAAGTATGGCAATAAGCTTTCCTGGGCGGATTTATTGATTCTTGCTGGAAATGTCTCTTTGGAAACAATGGGATTAGAAACATTCGGCTTTGCTGGTGGTCGAGAAGATGTTTGGGAGCCAGAAGAGGATATCTACTGGGGATCTGAGGGAGAATGGCTTGGTGATCAGGATAGATATGCAGGAAGTGCAGAAAGAGAATTAGAAAATCCTCTTGGAGCTTCTCACATGGGATTGATTTATGTGAATCCAGAAGGACCAAAAGGGCAACCTGATCCGATCGGAGCGGCACACGATATCCGTGAGACTTTCGGCCGTATGGCAATGAATGACGAGGAGACTGTGGCGCTGATCGCAGGTGGTCATACCTTTGGTAAGACTCACGGTGCAGCAGATCCAGGGGAGTTTGTAGGTCATGAGCCAGAAGGGGCAGGTATTGAAGAGATGGGCTTAGGTTGGAAAAATTCCTTCGGAAAAGGTCACTCAGAAGATACGATTACGTCAGGTCTTGAGGTGACTTGGACTCAGACTCCTACAAAATGGGATAATACTTTCTTTGAAAATTTATTCGGCTTTGACTGGGAGTTGACTAAGAGCCCAGCAGGTGCACATCAGTGGACACCGAAAGCTGGGGGGGGAGCTGGAACTGTTCCTGATGCACATGATGCGTCAAAAAGACATGCGCCCGCTATGTTAACTACCGATTTGGCTTTGAAGGAGGATCCAGCATATGAGAAGATTTCCAGACGATTCTTCGAGAATCCTAATGAGTTTGCTGATGCTTTCTCAAGAGCTTGGTTCAAATTGACTCACCGAGATATGGGTCCAATTCAGCGTTATCTGGGTCCAGAAGTTCCTACAGAGGAATTGATCTGGCAAGATCCTATTCCAGCGGTCAATCATGAATTAGTAAATGATTCAGACGTATCTGCTCTAAAAGCAAAAGTTTTAAATTCGGGACTTTCTGTTTCTGAATTAGTTTCTACTGCTTGGGCTTCTGCCTCTACTTTCCGTGGATCCGATATGCGTGGGGGTGCCAATGGCGCTCGTGTACGTCTTTCTCCACAGAAATATTGGGCAGTAAACAATCCTTCTCAACTTGGAAAAGTAATTGGGAAATTGGAAGAGATTCAGAAGGAATTCAATGCTTCTGGAAAGCAAATTTCTTTGGCTGATCTAATTGTATTGGCAGGATGTGCAGGGGTAGAAAAAGCTGCTAAAAATGCTGGAAAAGACATTACTGTGCCTTTCACTCCAGGACGTGCTGATGCCTCTCAAGCTCAAACAGATGTAGCATCTTTTGCAGCTATGGAGCCAGCAGCGGACGGTTTCCGTAATTATTTTAGACCTACCCATAAAGCTTCTGCTGAGGAAATGTTGGTAGATCGCGCTCAATTGCTCAAATTAACTCCTCCAGAAATGACAGTTCTTGTTGGAGGGTTGAGAGTTTTGGAAACGAATTATGACAACTCCAAGCATGGCGTTTTCACCACCACACCTGGAGCTTTGACCAATGACTTCTTTGTCAATGTCCTAGATATGGGTACTACTTGGAAAGCTGCAGATAAAGGACAGCATGCTTTCTTAGGTTCAGATCGCAAGACAGGCCAAGTGAAATGGACAGGAACTCGAGCTGATTTGATCTTTGGATCAAATTCTGAGCTGAGAGCCTTATCTGAATTTTATGCAAGTTCAGATTCCAAGGAGAAATTCTTGAAGGACTTTGTTGCAGCTTGGGATAAGGTAATGATGCTTGATCGCTATGATTTGGCTTAATTAAAATTTCTTAGATAAGCAAAAAGGTGATCTGGAAACAGGTCACCTTTTTTTCTGAAATAGTCAAATTATAATAGGTAAGCTAATCCTTGAGCCATCCAGCTATGCTTCTCCGGTCTCTGGTAAAGGAGGGATGAACTTCATGTTCCATTTCATCACTTTGAAAGAATACCATTCTTCCGCCAATAGGGGAGATATCTTGCTGATCACTTCCTTCAGGATACAGAGAAAGCATGCCGCCATCTTCAGTTTGCCAGTCTTGGTTTAAGAAAAGTACAATGGAATATTTCCTGCCTTTTTCATTTTTGAATTGATCCAAGTGCCTTTTATAAAAGCTCTTTTGCTCGTAATTGGCATAGTGGCTTTCAAAACTCTTGATAGAGGTAAAACATGTTTTATTTAAGTGTGAAATAAAGTTGCCTACTTTTTTATTGTAGATCATTTCAAATTGGTTGATACTTTTCTCATCAATCCATTTGATTTTATCACCTCTTACTAGCGCATTTTGTTTATAATCTTGCTTGTTGCCTGTTCCCGAAACTTGCAGGTTACCAGACTGGTTTTCACGCTGAAGGTTGTCCCGAAGACCTGTAACAGTATTAAAATCTATGAAGTTATTACTACAACCATACTTATTGTCGATTAGGCCTTGAATCATTTCTTCGAATTGATTTTTCTCGTCCTTATCCTCCTGATCCTTATCCATTTTGGTAGTTAGAACCTAGCTGTATTAATTTACAGTTCGGGTTTTACACAAGAAGATCATTCTTTACATCATTTTTTCATTTTCTTTTTTTACGAGCAAGAAAATAAAAAAGGCAAAATGAGATTTACGGTTCGAGGGGATGAATTGTGCAGGAATAATAGCGAGGATTTATAATCCTACTAGTCTGAAATCAGTTACTGTTTTTCTTAACAAAATCTGGAGTGATGGTCCTTTTGGCGGCTTCTACATCGATGTAGCTTTCCAGATCTTTCATGGAAATAACAGTGAAGTGATTCGTGTCAAGATATTGTAAGTATTCTTTAAAAAGTTCGGGAGGTGTATTCACCCAGGGGTGCTCTAGATCAGGAACACCGTGAATAGTTAAGATGACAATCTTTCCATCTTTGGCTTGATCAAAGGCCTTCATGATCTCAGCTTTATTAGTTTCATCCGTCGCCCAACTAGGGATCAGGAAGGGATGATCACTCAAAGGATCATCACTCAAAGGATCATAAGCTCTACTGCCACCTGCCCGTGCGAAGACGTATTCTTTTTCCTGTAAATTTTTTAAAGACTGAGCGTTTAATCCGTAGCCAGGATAAGCAAAGTTGGTAGGTTTCGGGATTCCGAGTGAGTCACATTTAGCCTCAATGTAAGTGAGCTGACTATTGAATTCTCCCTGGGTTAGTTTACTCACATTTGCATGGGTATGCGTATGATTTGCAACTTCAAAACCCATCTTGTCCAATGCCTTGATCTGTCGCCAATTCATTTATAATGTACTGTCAGCATAATTTGGTTGAAACTCACAAACGAAGAAAGTCCCTCCAAACCCAAATTCCTTGAGCATAGGTGCCACAATAGAATAATGACTTGCCGGCGCATCATCGAAGGTCAAGACGACCAGTTTATCGGGGATTGGTTTTTTGAGGATTTGGGCCTGACTGTTGGTAACAGATGAAAATATAAAAAGTAAGACAATGAGATTTTTCATGAGGGGTAAATTATTTAAAGCAAACAGTTTACTCCGTAACCATATTTTTTCTTCTATTTCGATAAGTCAAAACTGAACCTATTATAATCAATATGATGGAAGGATAGAAAGTTAACATGGCAAGAATTCCTGGGCCAACTGCATTTCCAGCATCTATGACTCCTAGTTCATTGAGCCCCAGCAAAATTAATAAAGGGCTGATCCCTATGATTAAAGTAATGAGCCCAATTCTTAGGGTCTTGTGTAACTTACTCCATTTCGTTTTCATAGTATTTGTTTGTTAGCCAATCGAGTTAGTACCTCAAGTGCCTTCGCAGAATCTTTACTATCCACAAATATGTGGTCATGATAATATCCAGCTACGACATTACAGCTAATGTCATTTTTCGCCAATTCAGTTGAAAAAAGTGCAGTTAACCCTACGGCCTCAAGTGAGGAGTGAATCATCAGGGTAATCCAAGAAGAAACGTATTGATAGGATAGATTCAGCGCGTCTGCTTTTCGCCGTTCCATGATAATCGTTGTCCCTTCACTTTCTTTGAATTCGCAAATAGTATCCTTTCGGTCAATTTCATTTATGTTGTCTACTGTGGCAAAGATGTATTCCCCTTCATTCAGTTTTGGGGTCATTCCTTTTACTAGTTGCGCTAATCTTGTTTCTCCAGTCATTTATATCAGTATATATTCTGAATGAATTTATCTTTCGTTGTGGGATTTAATCTCTACTCTTTCCTAATTATTACCCCACCACTAACGTAATCAAATAAATCACACTTATAGCAGTCACTGACATAATCAGAGTACCTAGACTGTGAGTTTGATTTCCTTGCTTAATGGATAAGCCAGAAAGTTGAGTTACCGCCCAGAAGAAGCTGTCATTGGCATGAGAGATGGCCATTGCGCCAGCACCTGTAGCCAAAACGGCAAAAACACGCATGGTTTCCGAGTCAAGCCCCAATGAACCGAGTAACGGAGCGATAATCGATGCCGTAGTAATCATCGCTACAGTCGAAGAACCTTGAGCCGTTTTCAATGCAAAAGCGATTAGGAAAGGAAGAAAAATACCCCAGCTGGCACCACTCATGCTCGTGCTAACCAAATCGCCTATTCCGGAATTCTGAAGCATTTTCCCAAAAACACCACCTGCACCAGTAATCAGAATCACCGGCGCTGCGATCAAAATGGCTTCGCCAATCCATCCAGAGGAAGAAAGGAGTTTAGCATCGAATTTTTTTGGCAAGGTAAAAGCCATAAAAGAACCTAAAAGTAAAGCAATGACTGGACTTCCTGCGAATTGGATAAAGGTGTAAAAAGTACCCTCTCCAAATGGTTTAGTAGGGTAATTTGCAATCGATGCGGCTATGATCAGAATCAATGGAACGATAATCGGGAGGAAAGAAGCAAAAGCAGAAGGCCTTTCTTTTTTGTCGATTTCCTCAGTTTTGACAGCCATTTTGGGCATCAGAGGAATTTTGTATACTACTTTTTTGACAAAAATATAGCTGGGAATCAACGTGATCAAACTCACAATAAGTCCATAGAAAATGATCATGCCAAGGTCAGCTTCATAGATTCCTGCTGTAGCGATTGGTCCTGGAGTAGGAGGGACAAGCGAATGAGAAGCCGTTGCTCCTAGCGCCAATGCAATCGTAGTGGCTGCATAGGGTACTTTTCCTTTCAGCGAAAGGGACTTGCTGATCGGGTTCATCATGATGAATGTACTATCACCAAATACCGGTATAGAGAGTATATAACCTGAAATCATCATGGCAAACGTCACAGATTTCTCCCCGATCCAGGATAAGATCTTCTCTGCGATGACGATGGCTCCTCCTGTTTTTTCCAAAAAAGTACCCATCATCACACCGAGCAAAATAAGTAAGCCAATACTTCCTAATACCCCTCCAAAACCATCTGAAATAGATTTTAAGATCAATTCTCCCGGCATTCCGGCTAGTAATCCATAGAGAATGGCACCACAGAAAAGAGCTAGAAATGGATGTATGTCGAATTTGACGATGGCAATAAGAATCAATGCCAAGGCAAAAAGGATGATCAGAAGTGTAAGCATTTTGGGTTAGGTTGGGTTTTTAAAAAAGAGTTCTAAACAGGTAGCGTTTAGATCCTTCAACCTAAAAATTAGGGAAAAAAAGGGAATATTAAAGCTTGAAGCTATAATAGGTTTTGAATTGTTTGTTGAGTGGCTGCACTAGGGTTGAATATTTGGTATTTTAGCCATTTCAAAATTCTTTATACTAAATAACCTCTTTTGCATGCGATTATTTTCAACGTTCAATTTGCTGATCACCTTACTAATACTTGCTTCCTGCAACTCAGGACCCAAGAAGGAAGGTGACTTCAAGATTTTGCCAAGCCCTACCTCAGTAGAAATATCAGGGATTTCTGGTTTGTTAGCCTCCAATATTGAGGATCTAGTGGATCAGGCAAAAGCGGATTTTATATCGGGTAAAGCCCTTGAAGGTTCTAAGAATAAGTCTTTGACTTTTAGTCTAGATGCAAATTCTGACCTGAAGGCAGAAGCATATACACTTGATATTTCTGCAGATCAGATAGCCATCAAGGCTAGTACAAAGGAAGGTCTTTGGTATGGAGTGATTACGCTTGGGCAGCTCGTGCAGGATGCGCTGGATCAAGATGCTGCATTGCCTTTGATCTCTGTGAGAGATGAGCCAGCACTGAAGTACCGTTCTGTGCAACTCGATGTGAAGCATCATTTGGAAAAGCAGGACTATTACTACGAGCTGATGGATCGCTTGGCGGACATGAAAATCAACGGTATAATCTTGGAAATTGAAGATAAGTTAGCTTTCGAAAAGCAACCAAAAGTGGGTTCTTCGGACGCTTGGTCTATTGCAGAATGGAAAAAACTGAGTGATTATGCCATGGCTAGAAACATCAGAATTTCTCCTTTGGTGCAAGGACTAGGACACGCTTCATTTATTTTGAAACATGAGGAATACAAAGATCTTCGTGATGATCCAGAAAGCGATTGGGCATTTAATCCTCTGGATGAGCGCACCTACGAAGTTCAATTTGATTTGTACTCGGATGCATTAGCCGCTTTTCCTCATGCACAATACCTGCATGTAGGAGGGGATGAAGTTCATACAACTGGAAGAGGAAGCGGAAAATCAGCGTTGGAATTGCAGTTGACCTGGTTGAATAGAGTGAGTGCATATGCAGAAGAGCATGGAGTGACACCTATTTTCTGGGATGATATGCCACTGCAAAATGCAGGAGTATATGGATCAATTTTCAACAGAAAATTGACAGAAGCGCAGGTAGATAGCATCTGGACGGTGAACGAGCCTAACCTGAATAAATATGTGGATTTGTTCCCGAAAAATTGCGTGTACATGCGATGGAACTACAGCATGCCTGAGACGCCTGGGAATAATCGCGCGATGAAATGGTTTACTGATCATGGTTTCCAAGTGATGGGAGCTACAGCTGGTCAAACACGCTGGAATCTTATGCCACTAGAAGAGAGTAATACGGCTAACATTCGGGATTTCGCTTTGATTTCCATTGAAAACAAAGCAGACGGGTTACTACTGACACTCTGGGATGATGATTCTCCGCATTTCGAATTGTATGGAAGAGGCATAGCGATTTTTGCAGAATACACCTGGTCAGGCCAAAAGAGGACGTCTGAAGAACTACATACTGCTTATAGACAGCGAACTTTTGGGTCGGAATTGGCCTCAGCTGACTTTTCATTTATCAATGATTTGGAAGGTCCAGTAGCCTTTTGGAAAAATGCTTTACTGGATAAAAAGGATCGAAATCAACTGAGAAGAATGGACAATCCAATTCAGGAAGCAGTTTTGACTTTGCCAGAGGCAAATTCTCCTGGAGAATGGACGGAAAGAAATAAAGAGAAACTGGCTAAAGCCAAGGAAAATCAGGTGAAGGTTGATTCCGTTTTGTATAAAATTGAAGCTTCTAAAAAGGTAGCTGTTAGAAACAGCTATACGCTTGAAGTCTATGAGCAAGTGGCTAAAGTGACTCAGTTTTCAAATAAATCCCTGTTACTACTTGCAGAGTGGGATCTGTCCAAAACGGCTGAGGAAAGAGAAGCTGCCAAAGAAAAGCTTCTGAATTTAGAAGGCGAGTGGAAGTCTCAGTTGGTGGAATTGGAGAAAGTATATGGTAAAACCCGAGAGCTGAACAAGCCAGATGACTATATTTTGGATCAGGATCATCATGCTCATTTAGCCAATCAGGCACTTAAGTTTTCGGACTGGCAATTCTATGTGGAGGATCTATTTCTTCAAAAAATCAAGGAAGGAAATAGCCTGAATATGAGTGGAGATGTGAAGAATAAATAAGGTAGCATGTGACCTTTGAGGTTTTTAGAACCTCGAAGGTCTTATATAATGCACTTTTTCTAACCACCAAGACCACGAAGTTTGTCAATGAAGGAAGTCCTGTTTCTCCAGAAGCAGGACTTCTTTTTGATAGCTGAACATACCTTTCATTAAGTTCTAAACTAGGAGGAAACTTAATTTACCACATGTTCCGATTGAAGGAAGTAAGCTTAAATCCATTCCTTTCTATAGACGAATTGTCCGTTATGACATAATGAAGCCTGCTATTTACTACTCACAGAACTTTCAGCTAACACCATTTACGATTCACTAATTCTCACTGGAAGACTATTCATTAAAAAAAGGCTTCATCTCGTTGTGAATATCCTCTCTGAGGGATTTTAGTCGGGTAGCATACTCTTCCAGTTTTTTCTCCTGATCCGTTTGTGGAACCCAAGGCTTCACTTTTTTAGGAGATCCATTTTCATCGACCGATACGAAAATGATGATGCAGTGAGTCTTTTTCTCAAATTCCTTATGTGAAAAATCTCTGGAATACACTTCCACCATGATGTGTATACTAGAACTTCCTGTATAAATCACAGAGCAATCTACCTTGATTACCTCACCAATATTGATGGGTTTGTAGAACCGAATACCACCCACATAGACAGTCACGCAGTAGCTTTCCGACCATGTTCTGGCGCAAGTGTAAGCAGCCTGATCTATCCATTTCATCACGACTCCTCCGTGTACTTTGCCACCGAAATTGATGTCCGATGGTTCGCTGATAAACTGAAAGGAGGTTTTGTGTGAGGTATCCATAGGTTTGAGTGGTTTTATAGCTTTGCTAAGCTAAGAGATATTTAGTGTTTTCGGTGGATTCAGGCTGGTCTATTAATCTTGCGGGGAATTTTGTAAGCAAAAGGTTTCTGGCGGTTGTGCAACTCATATTTGTCTACTTCCTACCACTTGCAGTCAAAGCAAATGTCTTATTTGTTAGCCCATCGATTAACTCGTTGAGTACCCAGGTATTCTTCTTTTCGCCTTCATTCAACTTCCAGTTTTTCTTTGGGTCAGCTAACATTTTTTTCACACTTAGAGGAAAGGCATCAGCGGCACGTGCATCCTCCCAAATTCTTATTGTTTTGAAAATGGCATCTTTCTCAGGGCAGTTTTCCACATCTTTTTGGTTCAGGACTAGACTGTATGTGGTTCCAAGTCCAACAGATATAGCTTGTATGTGCTCATACTGCTCTACTGTTGAGTTTGCGTTTATTGGAAAATTGCCTCCCATCCCTATAGGGAAAAAATTGGCGTAGGTAACATCCCGAAGATCTTTCCCCTGGCTTGTAGTGCTGCCCCATTCCCTCGTTTCCACATCATATAGGTTTTTCCCTCCGCCTACATTCCAGATGCTTTGGTAATGCCATGATCCTTCTGATAAGGTGGCACCAGTAAAACGAATAGTAGGAATGCCTAGGACTTCAGCCCTTTCAAACATTTTGCGGAAAAATCGCTTAGCAGAGTAATAGCCGTGTCCATTGTTAAATAGAAATTCTTGTCCATCAAAATCATAGTAGCCTAAGCCGTTTATAAAACAGACATCAGCATAGTATTCAGCAATTTTATCCTGGAGCTGCATATTGGGAATCAACCCATCATAGCCATAATTCAGCGTAACCTGGAGCTTATAAATAGTGTCATTGGATTGATGTTCGGTTGCTGTAGTTTCCCAATATCCACGTTTTACATTCAAAAGTCGGTAGGGCTTTTCTTGAGAGACTCCAAGATAATAGATCAGCTCTTTGCCGATTTTTATCATGTTGAGGTTCTCGGCATGTCCTTCCCAACTGGCGATTTCCTCAAGATGGGTTGGGTCATCCACGATAAGAATGGTGTCAGTTTGACTAATGTTGTTCACCAATAAACGTTTCTGCTGATAACACAAACTGTCATTTGGTAGGGGGCTAGCATCTTTTGTTCCGGGAGCTAGTGCATTGGTTATCGGCGTTCTTCCTATGCTGATTCCATGTTTTGCTGCCATCTCCGAAAACTCCTTATGGGATTTGTTTCCAGACGTTAACTGAATGGGCTTTTTCTCAAATTGTTTTCCGTCTAGGTAGCCTTCATTTCCACGATCGGGCTTTATAAACCCTTGGTCGTACAAACTGATTGCCTTAAAACCCATTCTTGATGTATAAGAAATGATACTATCATTCAAGCTTCCATTTGTCATCGCATCAGGCACAAAAGCGCTCGGATCTTTCACCCATTTGCCATCAATTGTTGGATAAGGCAAGCCCTCTTTCAAAACAATGTCCTGAATCACATCCAGTAAGGCGGAACTGTCTGGGCTACCCCATAAAGCAATAGAAGAACCTATAAAATCCACACCTGCCAAGGGTTGAATTTCCAGATGGTTTGGTGTATTGGCTGGCATATTGGGAATAAGTGAATAATAAACTTCTCTCTCAAATGTCCTGTCTCTGGAGTGGTAATTAATAGAGATCTGGCCTTTTTCGTCGACTAAGGCAGAGTTACCATACATGATTCTGTAGTAGGGCTCTTTATGTGCGTAAAAGGCTACATCACTAATTCCATCTCCGCCAAGGGTGAAAATTTGCCCCTCATGCAAGGAGTCAGGAAGTGGGTAGATTTCCGGGTCAGGCGAATGAATTATGTACTGAAAAGGTGCTGCATCAGCTATAGTTTCAGAAGTGCCTCCAATCGTATTGTCATCCAGTGCAAGCATACCAATAGCATAATTGACTACCGCACTTGTGTCTCGTGCAACTCCTATGATTTCTCCAAATAGGTTTGTGATATTCGTATGGTATGGTCCCCATTGGATACCATCGATTTCATTTCGTGGACTAAGAGACTCTAGGGTGAATTTCAGGTATTTCTCTTGCGTCGATAAGAGGACTTGAGCAACTGAACCGTTGGAATAGCTTAGTGTAATGGAGCGATCTGCTTGATTGAACTTCGCATCAACAGGTTGATAATACATTTTCTTTTTGCCATCGTAGAGCTGAAGTAATGGTGATGGTTTTTCGAGAGGACTGAATTCCCGATATGGATTTTTTGAGATATTGACCATGCTGGTGATATAGCCCTTGGGGTTGATTTCAATTTTAAAATAGTCAGTAGAAAAACTGCCCTTATCGTCGTTTGAGCAATTGAAAAGTAAAATTGTGAAAAGTAGCATTAGTATATTTCTTGCTACTTTTTTCATGAATAAGGGGGTGAAAATCATGGTATTGAGAAGGGTGTTTTGTAATGTTTTATAATACCTCTACAGGTGCTCAATCAGACTTAAAAATTACTTTAAACTATAATAGGCGCTTAGTACAAGGGTTTTTGACTTCGTAAAGTAACCAAAATGAAAATAAAAAAAAGAGTCTACCAATCAGATGTTTTCATTGAAAACGATAGCTGAGTTGATGTCGATCCTGCCGTTGGCACTCTGGGTTAGCTTGTTGATTTTGAATCCCCGAATTTCGCTGCGCTGTATTCGGGGTTAGGACTGGGAATGCCGTTGGCATTCGAGGGTGATATTATGAGAGAAAAATTGGACTTGCTGGGACTTGATGTTCGCTTGCGGAGTGGTAAATATCTTGCCAACGGCAAGACCAATACTTGCCCAGAATGCAATTCTGGGTTGATTAGGGGTTATATTTATTTGAGTGCCAAAGGCACGATCGGTAGTTCGAATTCTAATTTTTCTCTGCTTTGAAACTTTTAAATAAAGTACGATTCAATCTACTTTTTCAGATACATTTCTGGAGTTAATACTGCCAGTTCACTTTTCTTATAATCTTTCATATTTCTTGTCAAGATGATTGGAATATCACCTTGATTTAGCGCAGCGCAGTATTGTAAAGCATCTTCAAAATCTTTGAATTCTGAGTTTAAAGCAGCCATAACAACCTTCTTGTCCATAGCTGTTATCTCTATAATTCTTAAAAGTTGTTTTAGCTTTTCTATGATTACCTCATGCTTGGCGGTTTTGCTCAGAAGGTAATAGACATTGCTGATGATGACAGGTGTGGTGTAACCTAATAGTTGCTTTGACTCACAGCGAAGAAAAACCTCTGTTGCAAATTGAGCGAAGGGTTCTCGGTCAAAGAAAAAATCAAGAATAACATCCGAGTCTATCAGTACCTTGTCCATTTACAAATGCTTTTCTTCGAGGACTTTTTTTAGCTCTTCCTTGTAATCCAAGTCTTCGGGCATTTTAAAAGAGCCCTTCAACGATTTGACGATAGGGGTAAGCTTAGGTTTATTATCTACGCTATTCTCCTGAGTCAGGCTTTTTAGGTAATTTTCAATGATATCAGAAAGGCTACGGTTTTTATCTTTTGCGTAATCCTTAGCTTTTTGAATCACATCCTGTTCTATGGTTAAGGTGAGTTTAGTATTCATAAGCTGTTTTTTACAAATTTAACAAGAAAATATTACACGTGTGTACTATTGTATTCTTACACGTGTTATAATATTCATGGTTTTAGATCTCCAAATTTCGCTTCGCTGTATTAGGGGTTGGGAATGCCGTTGGCATTCAATGGTGATATTATGAGAGAAAAATTGAACTTGCTGGGATTTGATGTTTGCTTGTAGAGTGGTAAATATCTTGCCAACGGCAAGACCAATACTTGCCCAGAATGCAATTCTGGGTTGATTAGGTGTTATATTTATTAAAGTGCCAAAGGCACGATCGGTATTTCAAATTCTAATTTTTCTCTGCTATGCCACAGTCCCTATCCAAAGTGTATTTACACATAGTTTTTTCTACTAAGTATAGAAAACCACTTATTACCCCAGGTGCCCAGCCAATTCTTCATGCTTACATCGTCACATTGGGGGCAAATCTAGGCTCATTTACAGAAGATATTTATGCTAATCCAGATCACTTACATTGGCTTTGTACATTGTCACGGACTGTCACAATTGCTGATTTGATTCAAAAAATTAAAATATCAAGTTCTAATAAAATGTCTGAGATTGGCTTAAAAGGATTTCATTGGCAAAAAGGTTATGGTGCCTTTTCGGTCAGTCAGTCCAAAGTTGGTATTGTTAAAAACTATATCCAAAACCAGGAAGAACATCATCGGAAGCAATCATTCCAAGAAGAATATATCCAGTTTTTGGAGGAGTATAAGTTGGATTATGATCCGAAATATGTTTGGGATTGACCACTGCCAGTTTATTACTGATCGTGCCGTTGGCACTCTGGGTTAGCTTGTTGATTTTGAATCCCCGAATTTCGCTTCGCTGTATTCGGGGTTAGGACTGGGAATGCCGTTGGCATTCGAGGGATTCGATATCTGATATTCTATGGTAGGTTAATAACCATGTTTTGGCCACTTTATTACTGATCGTTCCGTTGGCACTCTGGGTTAGCTTGTTGATTTTGAATCCCCGAATTTCGCTGCGCTGTATTCGGGGTTAGGACTGGGAATGCCGTTGGCATTCGAGGGTGATATTATGAGAGAAAAATTGAACTTGCTGGGAGTTGATGTTCGCTTGTAGAGTGGTAAATATCTTGCCAACGGCAAGACCAATACTTGCCCAGAATGCAATTCTGGGTCTAAAAGAAGCGTGTTTTTTTAGAGTGTCAAAGGCACGATCTGTAAGAATCAATCATCACTCACCCCAAAATCTTATCAAACAACTGATGTGCTTGTTTCTCGGCTTGGGAAGAAAGAATCTTCTTTTCTGCTTTGAGCTCTTTTACCCAGTCTAGGTACTTCTTAGATACTTCCTGTTTGGTGCCTAGGAAATGTGTCAAAGACTGTAGCGACAGGTGATTGGAGTACCAAGGTTTGAGGTTGTTCTTCAGGATTCCGATTTCCTCATGTATTCCAGTGATGAAAATAGAGTTGAAACCCATCTGGATCAAGGTGTTTTCCAACATGATGATGGTTCGCAAACCTTCAAAAGTATCCTTCAAGGCTTTGCTGTCCATAGCGCCTTTATGGTCTTGATTGAAAAACTCCAGTTCTTCCTGAATGATCTGATTCACCGCGGTATGGATAGCCAGAGGTTTAATACCTCGGCTGGCGGTCATGGCTTTTTGATGAAACTCATCCCAGCTTTTCAGTGTGCTGCCTACTATCAGATCAAAGGCATCGGTGTAAAGTTTTTTCTTATACTTATCCAGATGTATTCGATATCCCCCGTATTTGAAACCTAATTCTTCTTCGCGATCATTCAGGCTTTTTTCTGCGAGTTTGAAATGATGTATTTTCCGCAGGCTTCTCTTCATCTCTTTGAAATCCGAGAAGATATTAAAATTCAAGCCTTCGATTTCAAAGTGAACCTTTGCCATCAAATCTGCATAGAGTTCCAGGAACTCCATTTTCCCTAGAAGTTCTATTGCTTTCTTGGACTTGATCTGCTTTCCCAAAGCCAAAAACAGTGCTTTAGCCTCTTGGTGCTGCGATTCAAAAAGCTGAAAGACAGGGGATACTTTTGCCTGCATAGATTAGGAGATTCTGACCAAGGTAGCACCGTAGCCCCATTGATCTTTTTGCGTATCCTGAAAGTACTTAATATTTTGGAGTTGACTGAGGCGCTTGTGAATTTCTTTGCGAAGCACGCCATTTCCTATGCCATGGATAAATGTGATTTCATCCATTCCTGAAGCCATCGCCTGATCCAGATTTCTGTCAAAAGACTCCAGTTGCACACGAAGCATCTCGGAATTGCTCATTCCTTTGGGATCTGTCGCTAGCTTTTCAATATGCAAATCAATAGATCTGGCAGGTTTAGGAGTTTTTGGAGTTTCAGATTTTGGCCTGATTTCATCCAGTTCCTGATTGAGCGCACGTATATCGAGTTCCTTGGTAGTTTGCTCTAGGGGAAAAATGTAAGCAGTTTTATCCAAGCGAGGTGCTTTGCTTAGATGCTTAAAAAACTGAGTTGCTTTCATTTTCAGCTGACGCTCAAAAGCAGGAATTGCTTTCTCCAAAGTGTTGTGAATCGGGATAAAGCGAAGTAAAAATGCTGGCCACTCATCCATTTCCTTCAGCAATCTATCATCAAATTTCTTCGCCTCACCAGGATTCAGTGTTGCTGCAAGCAGTGTGCGCTGATTAGTACCGAACACTTCCGATGCATGTGCCAAATAAGCCTGACGGCTGTCGTTGATCAGATATAGGCTGAGACTTTGATCGTTGATAGGAACGAAAGCAAGGTAAAGTCCCTGATCTTTTGGGCCTGAAATGGGAAGAGGCGTGTCGATTTCTTTCTCTTCCACTGGCTTATCTCCAAAATGTTGCTTTTCAGCTGCATTGATTAAAACCAATTCTGATTTCAAAGCAGGAATGATGAATCCGTCCTCGATTTCTATCTGCATTCTTCCACTAGAGGAAATTTTGCGGATTATTCCTTCTTCGTTTCCGTGAAGTAGTCTTACTCGGTCTCCGATATTCATTGATTCAGGGCTGATTTGTAGGTGTCGATTGCACGTTGCCTTGCAAATTTATGATCTACTATCGGTTTTGGGTACTTATCTGAGTTTATTTCAGGAATCCATTTTTTGATGTACTTCCAATTCTTGTCAAACTTCTCTTGCTGGGAGGTAGGATTGAATACCCGAAAGTAAGGTTGAGCGTCTGTGCCAGTGCCTGCTGCCCATTGCCAGCCACCATTATTTGAGGCTAATTCGTAGTCGAGTAATTTCTCCGCGAAGTAGGTTTCACCCCATCGCCAATCGATCAAGAGATGCTTGGTGAGAAAGGAAGCCACCACCATACGCACGCGATTGTGCATGTAGCCAGTAGTATTGAGCTCTCTCATGCCGGCATCTACGATAGGATATCCAGTTTTTCCTTCACACCAAGCAGCAAACTCTTCTTCATTATTTCTCCAGGGAATTCGATCGTAAGCTGGCTTGAAAGCCTGATCTACCACCTGAGGATTGTATGCCAAGATCATCATGTAGAATTCCCTCCAGATCAATTCATTGAGAAAAGTAGCATTGAGTTTGGAGGCTTTTAGCGCAAGCTTTCTTATAGAAATAGTGCCAAAGCGTAAATGAATTCCTAGTCTTGAAGTTCCATTCTTGGCCGGGAAATCTCTGGTTTGACTGTAGTGTGAGATGATTTCCTCATCTGCAGTTTTAGAAGGAATGGATATTTCACTTTTTTCAAAACCGATTTCCTCCAAGGAGGGAACCTCCAAAGCCGAAGTCTGCATTAGATTTTTCCAATGCATGGGTTTGAACTCTTCCGGTATGGAAGCATTAAACTTACTTAGCCAAACCTTGCTGAAAGGAGTGAAGACCTTGTAGAATTCTCCAGCTCCATTTAAGATCTCTCCTGGCTCGAAGATCATCTGGTCTTTATATCGATGCAATCGAATATCCTGCTGATTTAGCAGTTTAGCGACCTTTTCATCGCGACTGGTCGCATACGGCTCATAATCTCGATTGGTGTAAACTGCGTCAATAGAATACTCTCTAAGTAGCTCATTGAAAATGTCATCCGGATCTCCATATTTGACTAAAATCGAAGCTCCTTTTTTTTCTAATTCCTGATGAATGTGTCTGATTTGATAATGGATAAACTCCACTCTGGCATCGGCTTTATTATCTAGCTCATCGAGTATATTTTTGTCGAAAATGAAAAGGGGTAGGACATTTTCATTTTCTTTCAAAGCTTGGTATAAGCCGTGATTATCTTCTATTCGGAGATCTCTTCGAAACCAAAAAATGCTGACTTTCTTCATTTTGATTTTATAGAAGTAATCGAGAAAGGAGTGGGATTGTTTAAAATATTTTTGAGCGATGTGATGGTTTCTTGCGGATTTGAGGTAATGATTTCCCGTAGATTATTGCCGATTTTATGTACCAATTTCAATAAAAGAATCAGCGCTGATCAGCGATATTTGTCATCGCCTATCTGCGGGATTAATCCTTAAAATTTCCCTTCTTCCAGCATTCTGATCTTTCTTTCCCGATCTAGCGAGTCTAGCCGTTCTTCGATGTTATCCAGTTTGATCGGTTTCCATTCTTCTTTGTTTTCAAACTGATAGCGCAAGAAATCATCCTGATCATTGATCATCAGTTTCTCTTTTTTCTTTCTTGTTATTTTCTTGAAAAGCTCTGAAAATGAATTGAAGGATACATTTTGAGAAACAGAAACTCCGTAAGTTGATACGTTTTTGGAGAGAGAGAGAGAGGTGAACGTATTGAAGTTGTTTCGGTTGAAAACCCGCATTCTATAGACTCCATCTTCGGTAAGCATGTATTCCGCCTGCCAATCTCCAATGATGGAATTAGCATCGGCATTGCCACGATTATCAGTGAATCCACCATCTCTAGATACACGCAAACGACCATCCAAGAATGTATAAGCAACACTTAGCTGGAAGGTTTCCAGGGCATTTTGATCCAACGTGGCAACGTCGAGATCTACCTCTAGATTTTTGTCCACCTGACCCAAGAAGCTATTGAGCTGGGATGATAGTAATTGTCCCAAACTTGAGGAGATATTGGAAACACCTGAGAACTGTCCTTCTGGAGAAAATGAGCGGGTCATGATGACAGAGAAAACCTGTCGGTTCATCTCTTGCTCATCATTTGCGATCTTGTTTTGAAAAGAAGAAATAGTTGTCTGCGTTTCCCCGCTGCTTGGGAATTCGGTGAAATCAAAGCCAAAAGAAATGTCTGGAGACAGCAGTTCCCCATCTAAGTTCAACAATACTTTCACTGGATATCGTCGGCTGGAAGTTGAACTTTCAGTTTGAGAGGTTACCGTGGAGGCAAGTAGAGGTTGTAGTGATACTGTCTCTGTGTATTCTGCTGAGATATCCATGATGCCGGCGTATGGATCTCCATACCAGGTGATACGTCCGCCAGGCTTGATGTTGAATTGCTTTTTCACCACGTTATAGAGTGAGAAGTTGTACTTGCCTTCCGTGATCTCGTAGGTACCATTCAGCGTGAAATTGCCCTGAGTATCTATGTTCATGGTCAATACACCTCGACCACGACCTGAGATTCCTTCTTCAGTTCTTGGGTCAATAATGATCTCTGCATAAGCATCAGGAGTGATATCTAGCACGAAATTCATCCGCACATTCTCCAATTCCAGTCTATTCACTTCCTCTGCGATTTGTTTGATTCTTACCGTATCCTGGATGTTGATCATATGTATGAAATCCTCCTGAGCTTGAGTACTGCTATTATTCAATGGGATGAAAATCTGCGTATTTGGCTGACTAGTAGCGCGGGCATTGATATCTAGGTTTTTGGTTGTTCCGATTACCGAAGCCGTTCCTGTGACGAAGGCAGTGCCATAGAAAGTTTCATTATCATTATCGGTGGTATTCATCACCTGCAGATTATTGAGGTTGGCTCTTATGTCCAATCTAATGTCGTTAAAACCTCGATGAAACACTCCACCGCTAAGTGTAGCATTATGACCATATAGGTCTTTGAGTTCTAATTGTTGGAAACTGACTTGTGTAGGTTTGAAGAGTATATTTCCGTTTAGAAGATAGGTGGTCTTGAGATAGTTTACTGTAAATCTGCCATTGTTTAATTTACCTGTTCCATCAATTTGAGGTTCTGCCATGGTGCCTTTCAAATCCATTTTACCTGATACAGTACCGCCCATGCTAGAGAGGTAATTGGATAAAAATGGTTCTAGTATCACCAAACTTGCATCGTTTAGTGATGCTTTCATGTCCAACTCTTGATTTTCCACCAGCATAAAGCCATTAAGGTCAATCGTCTTTTTCCCTTGGTTTACATTGGACATGGAGATATTTAGCCTTTCCAAATCCAGGTTAGCTTTTGCACTCATATCGCCAATCGGAAACTTGTTGATAGCAAATTGATCAAGTGTGAATTCTCCTTCAATCAGTGCCTTGTCAAATAGGTTTTCGAAGGAAATAGATCCGTTTGCAGTGCCATCAAAATCCTGCGGAGACAGCGTATTGAGCAAGTCAATATTTACATTGTTGATTTTAAGATTTAAGCGATCTTCTTGTTGGCGACTGACTTTTCCTTGAAGAGAAATGTATTGGCTCTCATTGTAGATTTTTAAGCTATCCACTACTATTTCGGCAGGGGTAATGGTGATTAGATTCAGAGAATCAAATTTCCATTCCCGATCAAGAACTTTTAGAGATGAGGGATCAAAAGCGAGTTGAGTGTTTTGCGCTGTAAAACGAGCTGAAGCATTGATTCTAGCCGCACTTTGGGTAGAGTCCTGATCCAGCGTCAGGTTGATATCCATTTCATCCTTATCCCAGATAGCCTCAAATCCGAAATTGGTAAACTGTATGGATTTTCCTATTTCCTGTGTTTTGGAGTACACGTAGAATGAGGCTAGAATATCCGGGCTATTGATAAGCTTGGAAGTGTTAAAGTCAATATTGATGTTCTGGGCTGAGTTATTTTTATATTTAAGTGTGTCAATGCTGGTGAAGAAGTTGAAGATGGTATTTTCTTGGGTTTGATAGAAAGCACCTTCCAAAACCATGTTTTTTGAAAGACTTAGATCTGGTTCAAAAAGTTGAACAATAGGATTGATATTAATTAAACGCAGGTTAAGATCGAGGTTGTAGATTTCAGAGAAATCCCTTTCGAGATCAGCAATCGGTTGCTCTTCATTTAAGATAATGGCTATGTATTGCTGGACCAAAATATCTAGATCCCGGCCCATTTGCTCCAGGTTAAATTGCCCCGAGGCAGCTGCAACTAAGTAGTCAGAATTAAGTGACATGGTTCGTGTGCCTCCAGCAAAAAGAGATTGGAAATTGAAATCACCAATATGTAAGTACCGGTCTAGGTAGCCGACTTCAATATTTCTGAACCTTGCAATGCCTTGAATATCATCAAGCTTAATTCCTTTGGTATCAATGATTAGATTTCCACTGATGAACGTAGCTTTTTCTGTGAAATTCAATCGATCTAGAAAAGCTGTATCGATCTGTAGATTCATCTGCACTGAGTCAGTTGATTCTCGGAGATTTACCAGACCATTTGCGGCAATCTTCAGATTTGGATCTGTGACTTTGATGTTTCCTTTGAAGAGATCCCGTCCATAGGTTGCATCCGTTTTAATGTTGGTGTAGTCGTAGTTATTGAAACCAAATCTTGTGACATCTGCATCCACGTCGAGTAGGAGGTTGTCTATTGAATTACCTTTGGTGTTTACATGGCCTTTAAGACTGACTTTCTGAAAGGACTCTCTGTCTCCCACAATAACTCCCAAATCGAGATTTTTTGTTGTGATATTAGAAACAGTGGTAGGCAAACCTTCTACTAAATCAAAATTCACTCGGCCTACAATGTCTCCAATGGAGGTTTTAAATTCTCCATTGGTATCGAAGCGATGTAAATAGCCCGCGAAATCTGCAGTTAGGCGGACGGTGTTGAATTTGTTGATTTGTGCAGATACATTGCTAGGCAGATAAGGAGCAAGGTCTCTGGAAAAGATGGTTGAGTTTTTAAGCGAAAGATTGATGTAGGTATCATCGATATTCGGCAAGCCATCCAATCTGAAAGCTCCAAAAATCGCTGTCTTTTCACCTATTCTGATCAGTAGTTCTTCTGAGCGGATATCTGATACAGGACCGGATACTTTTCCTGAAAGGTAAATTTCATCATCAATGTCTGGCAAAGAAGAAGCGAATAGTTTCAAGTCTCCCAGGTGCAATTTGGTTTCATCCATATTGGTGATGATGACAACCTCTTCTACGAAATTAGAAAACGCTGCAGGTGTGGCATATTCAAATCGAAGGAAATTTTTGATGTGACTGTTATCAGATTTCAAGCTGAGCTTATCAAATTCCAAGAATTCAGGCCCGTACTTCATGTCCGTTTTGAGCTCTTTGATCTCAAAGCCTGAAGTCAGTTCTGTTCCAGTCAACATTTTAATGTCAGCTCCAATCTCAGGCCCTTCCAGATAAAAGTTTTCTGCATTTAGTGTTATATCTGAAAATCGTAGCTTGTTGTAATCCAGTCCTTTGGTGATTGCATCAGTGATTACATTGACGAGAAATATTTCAGATTTTCTGAGTTCAACAGTGTTAATTTTGAACTGAGTTGGCCCACTTGAAGTAGCGCTAGTACTGAACATATCAGCTAACTCTTCTATCCAGATATTGATATTCATTGCAGAATCCCCTTCATGCGTAAGCATGTGCAGCTTAGCATTTTCCATCCGGACGGCATTGATGGTGGTGATGCCAGGAGGAATCAGCGATAACAGTTCAAAGTCAGCATTAATCTTTTTGGCGCCGATCATCAAGCTATCCCGATGATCTCGGATCACTACATTCTCTAAGACTAGCGCATCCCACCAGGTAATTCGAATTTTTCCTATTTCTGTATGAAAAGTTGAATTTTTATTGAGAATACCTGTTACAGTGTCGATTGCTTTATTCTGAACCCAAGTGATCTGTAGTGTAAGAGCTACTATTATAAGTAGCATGACAAGCGAAAAGACGATCCATAGTAGGATCCGAAACGCTTTGTGCAAAAAATCCGTAACTTTCGCGTTCTTTTCCAATGGTTACCAACGATATCTTTATTCTAGCAATTGAATCCTCGTGTGACGAGACCTCTGCCTCTGTAATAGCTGACGGCAAAGTACTTAATAATATTGTCGCCACACAATCTGTACACGAAAAATATGGGGGTGTAGTTCCGGAGCTCGCATCGCGCGCGCATCAGGAAAACCTTATCCCTGTTGTTCAGGAGGCTATTTTGACCTCGGGGATTTCTAAGTCTCAACTTTCAGCAATCGCTTTCACACGTGGACCAGGTCTAATGGGATCCTTGCTTGTAGGAGTGAGTTTTGCCAAGGCATTTGCCTATTCCTTAAATATTCCACTGATAGAAGTGAATCATATGAATGCGCACATTTTGGCACATTTTATTGAGGATCCAAAGCCAAATTTTCCTTTCATTTGCTTGACAGTGAGCGGTGGACACACGCAGTTAGTTTTGGTCAAAGATCCTTTGACTATGGAGGTGATCGGTGAGACACAAGATGATGCGGTGGGAGAGGCATTTGACAAAACAGCAAAATTGCTAGGCTTACCTTATCCTGGTGGTCCGCTTATTGATAAATATGCCAAGCTTGGTAATCCTAAAGCTTTTCAATTTCCAATCACCAGAATGCCGGAGTTGAATTATTCCTTTAGCGGGATCAAGACGGCAGTACTTTATTTTCTTCGTGATCAGTTGAAGGAAAACCCGAAATTTATTGAAGAGAATTTAGCTGATCTTTGCGCCAGTGTACAATATTCGCTTGTGGAAATGTTGCTGATCAAATTGAAGTTGGCGGTGAAGGAGTATGGGGTGAAAGAGGTCGCCATTGCTGGAGGCGTATCTGCCAACTCAGGATTGAGAGATACGTTGACTAAGCTGGCTAAGGAAAGAGGCTGGAACCTGTACATTCCAAAATTCGAATACTGTACAGACAACGCCGCCATGATTGCCATGGCAGCGCATTTTAAATACCTAAAAGGAGAATTCTCATCTATGGATGTGACTCCTCTCGCAAAAATGAAAATCTAAGCATGGCTAAGGATAATAAGTTTGACAAAGTCATCAACATAAAGAATAGAAAGGCAAGTTTTCAGTTTGAATTCGTGGATACCTATGTGGCAGGTATGGTGCTGAAAGGCACTGAGATCAAGTCTATCCGCGAAGCAAAAGTGTCGTTGACTGAAGCGTTCTGCATTTTTCTGGACGGAGAGCTTTACGTTCGGCAGATGCACATATCACCATACTCCATGGCAGCTAGCTACAATCACGTAGCGATACGTGATAGAAAGCTGCTTCTGAATAAGAAAGAACTTGATAAACTCGAAACTAAGTCACAGGAAAAAGGGCTGACTATCATTCCTGTTCGTATATTTATCAATGACCGAGGGATGGCGAAAATGGAAATTGCGCTTGGACGAGGTAAGAAAACTCAAGATAAAAGACAGGACCTGAAAGAAAAAGATGCAAAAAGAGAAATCCAGCGAATGGCCTTTGATTGACGCTTTTGGGATCTGCAGGCAAACAATTTTACCCCTTTATCGCAGACCCACTTTTGATTCCGCACTGGTTACGCAGTTACTTTTTGGCGAATGCTATCAGACGATAGCAATGACCTCGGATCAGCAATGGTTCAAAATACTTCATGAAGACACGGGAAACCAGGGCTGGATTACTACGCAGTCACTCAAGGAAATCCCGAAGAACGACTATTACAAATTTCTCAATAATGATTTTCAAGTTGTCACCAGTCCGATCGCAGCTATAGAATATCTTGGCTCCAACCTTTATTTGCTTCCGGGCAGTAGGCTCCATTTCTCCGACTTGGAGCTTTTTAATTGGCAGGATCACTTAGGGTTTACAGGCTCGATACGTAGTCATTCGGTAAAAGCCAAAAGAGAGGAGTTGATAGATATTGCACTTAAGTATGTCAATTCACCCTATCAGGCAGGAGGAAGGAGTATTTTTGGACTCGATGAGCATCAGGCATTTGAGTTGATTTTTAATATTGCTGGCTATTCGTGGAAGTCTGGAAAAATTCCTGGTGGAAAAATTGATCCCGAACTCGTTTTGCCAGGTGATTTATTTATTTTCAGGGAGTTAGAGAAAAAGCAAGTCAAATATGCCTTGTATCTTGGAGCGGAAGAAGTATTTTGGATGGACAATCGAATAAAAGTTTCTGACTTGAGTGAATGGGAAGCCTTCTTACGGAATAGTAAGGATAAACTCATTGAGTTAGAAACTCGATCAATAATTAGTTAACACATGGAAAAACGGGTATTGGTATTGAATTTAGATCATTCTCCCGTGGCGGTAGTCTCTCCACAAAAAGCCATCGTGTTGCTAATGTTGGAAAAGGCAAATTGCTTATCCGTCTATGAACTTCTGCAGATCCGTACAGTAAGTCGTAGTTTCGAATATCCTGCTGTGATTTGTTTGAATAATTACAAAAACATCCCTTTCCGAGGAGTACTTCTTAATCGTGTTAATCTATTTCGAAGAGATCGTGGTGAATGCCAGTATTGCGGGAGCAGAAGACAACTCACCATTGATCATGTGATCCCACGATCCAAAGGAGGGAAGTCCAACTGGACGAACTTGACAACAGCCTGTCATAGATGCAATGTGTTGAAGGGCGACAAAAGTCCTGAGCAAGCTGGTCTAACTATACAAACGCAGCCGTTTAAACCTACATTAGCTCATTTTTTATCTGAATATGCAGAAAGACAAGCAGAGGAATGGTTGCCTTTTTTGAATTCTAGATTAGTGCAGTAAGAAGTCAGCGCTAACTTTTGATTTCAAATTTCAAAGGCTTTCCTTTTGTGGCAAAATAATTGCCTTTCTTTGAATATGTATCTTTCGATTATCCCCACTCTTTTATTGGCGTTTGTGCTTCAAACCAGCCAAATCAAATTCGAGCAACTTATTGGTACTTGGCAATTGGTTCACTTTGAGGCTATGGATGACCTTAGAAATTCACCTCAATACAAGAATTCTAATGCAGCTATGCGAGGAGGTATCGAGTATAAAATTAAAAATAGACTTGAAAATACCGTCTATGAATTTATCCCCGGAGATACATTGAAATATACAGACTACGTGAAACAAGAAGTAGTGCAGAAGGAAGCCAAAGTAGAAATCAGCAGCGATAATATGTTGATAATTCATACAGGAGCAGAGACCAGAAAAGCCAAAATTGTAGAATTTGATAACGCCCGAATGGTGTTGGAACCAGTCAGTAATAATCCTGGATCCGGTAAACTGGTTTTCGAAAGAATTAAATAATATTTTTTATCCGCAATTTGCACAGAGTTTTCGCCGAAATCACAAGTGTATTTGTTAGCTCTTCTTTAATTTCATCCTAGTCACAGTTCGTGTATTTAGAATGGCTAGTATATGCTCCAATTTTTAACTTCGAGCGTTAGTTAGTGTCGCAGAAACAGCTAGATAATTTTCTTTTCTAAAATTATTAGATATTATACCTACGTTTTTAACACGTTCATTAAATGAGCTGGAATGGAGAATAGTTATCTCTAATTCCTCCTTTTACTGAGCAATCGATTTGCTGATTTTGGGGCTTGTATTCCCCAAGCTAATTCCTTAAAACCACGATGTTAGAGTCAAAAATAGCCTTGCGAGGCGATTTAGGCTATTGGTATGGTTTTGAACTTAATTTGATCGAACCATTAACCAATAAAAATTATGTTACGCTGGATTTTAATTTTCTTAGTAATCGCATTGATTGCAGCCGTTTTAGGATTTGGAGGAATAGCAGCTGGTGCAGCTTCTATCGCTCAAATCATCTTTTACATCTTCTTGGTTTTGCTTGTCATTTCCTTGATTATGCATTTGGTGAGAAAAACCTAACTACCTGGTTTGACAATCAAAAAACCACTAACCACTAACCAACCAACGGTCGCACGATTCCTGAAAAAATGGATTCGTGCGACTTTAGGAATCTCAACTTGAACCATGAACTCTGAGCCCAACTCCCCTTTAATTATTGAAAAAAAAACTACAAGAGGGTTTATTTTAGATAGCCTGCTACAAGGGTTTTTAATCCTTCTTCCGCTCACTATTATTCTTATCCTTCTATCTATTGTTTTCAATTTTATTTTTGGGATTGTTTCACCATTGAGTGCGGCTTTGGATCCAGGTTCTGACGATCCACACTGGCTTGTCAATGTGTTTTCACTCGCAATTTTCTGCGCTTTTATTTTTATCATTGGTGTCCTAGTTCGAAACAAAGTAGGTAAGGTCTATTTCAAAAGTTTTGAAAAAAAATACCTAACAAAAATCCCCCTATATAATCTTATTCACCAAACTGTGTATCAGTTTGTCGGACTGAAAAAACTGCCTTTCTCAGAAGTAGTACTCTTAGATCCTTTCAGATCAGGTACTATGATGACCGGGTTTGTCACAGATCAGATTCATGATGATCTCTATACCATTTTTGTTCCTACAGCTCCAAATCCTACCAATGGTAATATTTATCATGTACCGAAGGAGCTTATTACTTTTCTAGATACTACAACCCAAGATGCAATGCGTACAATCATGGGCATGGGAACAGGAACAGGCAATATGTTAGCTGGAATGGACTTGAAGGAAATACTAACCAAGGGAAGCAAGCAGCAAATCAAAAAAAGTCAAATCATCGATGATAGCTTGGATGCTGTGCTACCTTCTTAGAGAAACGAAGTACTTATTCTTGATCATTGAATTTTACCAATGATCATTTGCTCCTCTAATGGGAAGAAACGAATTTCAATCCGATGAGGGATCCAATTAGCGTTGCGAGGAAGAAAATTCTCCAGAATTCTGCTGATTCTTTGAATACAAAAATACCCACCAATACCGTTCCGACAGCCCCAATTCCTGTCCATACTGCATAAGCAGTGCCTATTGGTAGCGTTTGGGTTGCTTTGATCAGCAATAACATGCTTATGGTTAGGCATACTACAAATCCACCGTACCAGCCATATACCGCCATTCCCGTGGCTTCTTTTGCTTTTCCTAGGCATGACGCAAATCCTACCTCAAATAGACCGCCGATTATAAGTAGTATCCAGTTCATAGTGTGTTTTATTAATGGGCGAATATCACAAAGCTTTCTTAAAGATCACAGCTTGAGGTTAAAGTTTAGTTATCAGTTGGAACGAATTAATATTTGATCAGCAACTGGCAGGATATCAAGGGAAAGGTGTGACTTTAAAAGTTAGCAATCCTGAAAAGCTAGCTGACGCAATGAACCTAGAATTTTGTAGATAAAAAGAGTAGTCATAGACTACACTGGGCTAGTAATCACTTACTTTTTCCAGTTTTGAAGTCTATCGAGGTAAAGGTAAGACTCTACAAATTTTCTATGCTCCACACTAGTCATCTTCTCTACCAATTCTAAAGCTGATATGTAGCTGGCCAGATTTCCGTTAGAAGAAAGGAATTTACCATCTTCTACGTAGCTAACGGTGTTTTCGTCTTGAACGAGGAGATTGGGATAGTCTTTTTGAAGCTGTTCACCTCCGCCTATCCAAGTCACGATTTTTTTACCGTCTGCAATACCCGAAGCTCCAATCAATTGCGCACCAGCACAATTACTTACCGTGTAAGTAGTTTCCTTATTTCTTTCTCGAATGAAGGTTACTATTTTGTCGTTGTGCACTTGTGAGTACATATCGTAGGCACTTGGTACAAAAAGCACATCTAGCTTGGGTGCGTTATCAAAAGTAAAATCAGGTACTATTTTCAAACCTTCTTCAGAGACAATTGGAGCGCTGGTTTCGGCTATTGTGATTACATTGAAAAGTTGTTTGCCATTCTCAGTTGGCTTCGTAAACACATCTGAGGAGGCAGTCACTTCTGTGATAAGTACTCCATTGTATATCAATAAGCCTATCGTCGGCAAATCATTTTTAAAGGGCTTCAAATGCGTAGTTAGCGTATCAATGTGAGTTTCTGTCGTACCTCCGGTATTGTTGGAATTATTGGCATTGCAACCGAAAAGGAATGCAACTACTACAAGGATAATGAATGAAGTGTTTTTCATAGCTGATAGAGTTTCTCCGACATGATGTGATTATGGAAGAGTAAGGAGGGAGTTTGTTGATCAAGATAAAGGCTGAATTACCCTTAAGATGACTCAACACTAGAAATCAAGTGTTTTTCAAAATGTTCGTAAGGCACATAGCAAAGGTTAGCAGTTAAAGTTCTAACATTATTTGCTCCTTTAGCAATCGAAAGCTTGTTCTATGCCAAATGCAGGCTCCATGAGTTTCTATTCCGCTACGGTGCGCTTTGGTAGGATAGCCAGCATTTCTTTCCCATGCGTAGTGCGGGAACTCTTCGGCCAGGGTTTCCATGAATTTATCTCTATGCACTTTAGCGAGGATGGATGCCGCAGCGATGTTGGCATATTTGCCATCACCTTTAATTATACAGGTAAATGGAATAGTTAAAGCGGATTTAAAACGATTGCCATCGATCAACAAATGCTCGGGAAGAAGGCCAAGACCTTGAACGGCCCGAGTCATAGCTAGAAAAGAAGCGTTGAGTATGTTGATTTTGTCAATTTCAGCTACACTTGCTTCGGCGATTTGCCAGGCCAGTGATTTATCTTTTATCTCTTCGATAAGATCTTCCCGTTGCTTTTTGCCTAGTTTTTTGGAATCATTGATCCAAGGATTAGAATAGTCGGCGGGCAAAATCACCGCCGCCGCTACTACTGGGCCTGCCAGACATCCCCGACCGACCTCATCACATCCTGCCTCTATTCGATTAGCTTCTAAAAAGGGTTTTAGAATCATGATCTTTATCTTCTCTGATTTTGTAATACTTGTGAATCATCTCTGCTACTAATCCCGTCCAGCCTGTCTGATGAGATGCTCCTAATCCTAGGCCGGTGTCTCCATGGAAATATTCATAAAACAGAATGTGATCCTTGAAATGTGGATCAGTCTGGAATTTAGAGTTTTTACCAAATACCGGGCGCTCTCCATTTTTATCCTTCATGAAAATGCGCATGCAGCGCATAGAGAGCTCTTTTGCGATAATGTCCATGGTCATGTATTTGCCAGAACCCGTCGGGTATTCTATGGAGAAATCCCCACCATAATAGAAGTCAAATTTCTTAAGTGACTCTATAAGAAGGAAGTTGATTGGGAACCAAATCGGCCCTCTCCAGTTGGAGTTGCCTCCGAACATGACGGTGTCCGACTCACCTGGAGTATATTTCACAGTAAGAGTTTCTCCCCCGATTTTCATGGAGTATGGATTCTCCTCATGGTATTTGGAAAGGGATCTGATGCCATAGTCACTTAGGAATTCATCAGAATCCAACATTTTCTGTAAGACGCTTTTCATTCTATGCCCTCTCAATAGGGAGAACAACCTGCGCTTATCATAGCCAGGTTGAATCCAACTAGAGACTAATGATGCTAATTTTGGTTTTTCTCTAAGGAAAAAATCCAGACGTTTTTTGAACTCAGGGAGATTTGCAAAAAGATCCTCTCGAATCGGCTCCACGGCGAAAAGTGGAATCAGACCAACGATAGACCGGACTTTCATTTTTCTTGGCTCCTTTCCAGGGATATGGAATACGTCATAGAAGAAATTATCCTCATCATCCCACAGTGAAATGTGCTCGTTGGAGATATTACTCATAGCCCCGGCGATGTAGAGAAAATGTTCTAAGAATTTGGTAGCAGTGAATTGATAAACCTTGTTGAACTCACAGAGATCTAGAGAGATTCTCAGCAGGTTCAGAGAAAACATAGCCATCCAAGAGGTAGCATCTGCTTGCTCTAGTTTTCCATGGTATTTCTGGGCATGACTTCTGTCAAATACTGAAATGTTATCCAGGCCAAGGAAGCCGCCTTCAAAGATGTTTTTGCCATCGCTATCTTTTTGATTGACCCACCAGGTGAAGTTGAGCATCAGTTTGTGCAGGCATCTTTCTAGGAACTCGTGATCACCAACACCATTATTCGCTTTTTTATCTATTTGGTATACTCGCTGAACTGCGTAGGCATGCACTGGTGGATTTACATCTGAGAAATTCCATTCGTACGCAGGGATCTGTCCGTTAGGATGCATATACCACTCATTTAGCATGATGATCAGTTGGTTTTTGGCAAATTCCGGATCTAATCTAGCAATTGGAATGGTGTGAAAAGCGAGGTCCCATGCTGCATACCAAGGGTATTCCCACTTGTCAGGCATGGAGATAATGTCATAATTCTGCAAATGTCTCCAATTGCTATTTCTGCCTTTTTTTCTTTCTACTGGAGGGACAAACCTGCCAGGATCACCTTCCAGCCATCGTTCTACATCGTAATAGTAAAACTGCTTAGACCACATCATTCCGGCATAAGCCTGACGCTGGATGTTTGCTAGATCAGGATCTGTTACTCTTTCTTGGAGGTTATCGTAGAATTCATCCGCTTCTTTTTTACGCTGCTCTAGGCAGGTATCGCATATTTCAAGTGGATTCTCTTCTGTCTGGTGCTGCAGTCTTAGTTTAACCTGCCTGCTTTCACCAGCTGGAATGGTGATCTCATAGATGGCTGCTGCTTTAGTCCCTTTATTAGCTGGGTTGAGGTGTTTTGTATCGCCTTGTACGACGAAGTCATTAATAGCATCCTTGAGAAATTTCTTCTCATTACCGATGTTATAGATTCGTTCGCGATTGGTTTCGTTATCGCAGAATCTTAAGTCAGGATTGCCATCAAAGGTGATGGAATAATTACCAGACTTTGGATTAAAAGCTTTGATGCTGTTGTCTCCAGCTTTGGAAAGCTTGGGCATAAAAGGCTCGTGCCCAGTATACCAAGTTTTACGAAACCAAAGAGTAGGCATTACCCATATTTTTGATTCCTCAGGTCCTCTGTTATGAATTGTCGCTACCGCAATAATGTCCTCGACGTCTTGTTTGGCATATTCGATGAAGATGTCAAAATACTTGTCCTCGTCGAATAGCCCTGTATCTATCAATTCATACTCACCATCAGTTTTCCCTCTTTTGATATTTTCTTCTAAAAGTTCCTGGTAGGGAAATTCGGCTTGAGGATACTTATAAAGCATCTTCATGTAGCTATGAGTAGGCGTAGAGTCTAGGTAATAATAAATTTCTTTTACGTCCTCTCCATGATTTCCCTGATTTCCAGTCAAGCCGTATAAGCGTTCTTTTATGTATGGATCTTTTCCATTCCAAAATGCCCATGCCAGACAGAACTTCTGTTTGTGATCTGAAATTCCACCTATTCCTTCTTCACCCCATCGGTAAGACTTACTTCTGGCATCGTCATGGGTGACATTTTCCCAAGCCGATCCATCCGGGCTATAGTCCTCACGCACAGTTCCCCATTGTCTTTCGGTGAGGTATGGCCCCCATTTCTTCCAATGCTTCGTGAAGTTCCTATCTTCTTGTAATCTTATATTTTCAGCTGACATGTAATTTCTAAAAGGAGGATTGTCCTTAATTATCAATTTCTATTAATTATAGCCTTATAACTGGACTTTCATTTAATAGATTGGTGATTATTTTATGATTTGATAATAAATCAAGCAATTGCTCAATTTATGAACAATAGGGGAGTTTGGGTCTATTCTCAGTCAGGTTTGTTTACTGACCGCGTAAAACTACGAATTGTAAGTAGGATGCGGAAAATGTATTAACACAAATTATTTCATGTATTTTTCATCTACACTTGTAGATTTCAATAATTGCTCTACATTTGTAGATGTAATTTAATTCTAATATGATGAAACTATCTAGAGCTGAGGAAGAACTGATGAATCATTTGTGGAGGCTGAAGCGAGCTTTTATGAAGGATCTGATAGAATCATATCCTGATCCAAAACCAGCTTCTACGACTATCTCTACGCTTTTGAAGCGCATGCAGGATAAAGATTTTGTGGGGTATGAAGCCAGTGGGAAGCTGAGGGAGTATTATCCGATGGTGACCAAAGAAAATTACTTTTCCAAGCATCTGAAGGGCTTGATCAAGAACTTCTTTAATGATTCGCCAGCACAGTTTGCGTCTTTTTTTACTAAAAAGACAGAACTCTCCGAAGAGGAGTTACTACATCTGAAAAGTATAATTGATGACCAGTTAAATCAGAAGAAATGATCACCTATCTACTCAAATCCATAGCCTGCTTGCTAATTCTGCTTCTTGTGCATCGACTGCTCTTGCAGAGAGAAGCTATGCATAGATTCAACCGATTCTTCCTGCTGTTTTCGGTGGTTGCGTCCTTTCTGATTCCACTTTACACGATTGAAGTTCCTGTGGAAATAGCAACCGCTGCAGTCGAAGTAAATTCTGAGCCTGTTTACTTTGAAGCTGACCCATCCGAGGTGATTTCTGAGCCTGTTTACTTTGAAGCGGCAAGTCAGGATTCTAATCTGGAGAAGGTTTTTACGGCGGTTCCTGAATCTCAATTTAATTGGGAATACCTTCTTTTTGGGTTTTATGGCTTGATTTCCCTTGTTTTCTTGTATCGATTTGTGAGGAATATCAAAATCCTGGTGAATCAGATTCAGCGAAATGTTAAAGTTAATTATCGTGGCCAAACGCTGGTTTTACTCCAGGTAGATTCCCTTCCTTTTTCCTTTCTCAAATACATTTTCGTGGCGGAAGCAGATCTGGAAAATGGGAAATTTACCGATGCTGTTTTTGCACATGAGTGCACACATATAGAAGAGAAACATAGTTGGGACAATCTATTTATTGAGGCATTGCTTGTGCCGCTTTGGTTTCATCCGGGATTGCATTGGGCAAAGGCAAGTATCAAGCTCAATCATGAATTTATTGCAGATGCAGTGGCTTTGCGCAGCACTCCTTTGGAAAAATACGAGAGTCAATTACTAGCGATGATGCTTTCTAACCAAAAGTATGGATTGGTCAGTAGTTTGAATTTTTCATTAACCAAAAAACGATTTGAAATGATGAAGAAAAAATCAATGAGTGCAAATGGCTGGATCAAACTTTTGGTCTTGGTGCCAGTAGTAGGAGCGTTGGTGTACTTTTTCAGTGAGAGAGTAGCAGCTAAAGCCGATGATACTTTACAGGATAGTGAAGTGTATGTAAACACTGCAAGTCAAAAATATCTCGAGCCTATGGATTTTGATTTGACTTTCACGCTGAACCCAGACGGAGTAATTCAATATGAAAATGAGATTTATGACTTGGACGCTGTTAAGGAGTTGATTAGCGAGACTAAAAAATCCCTAAATGCAGTAAAGATTAATTTGATCACTGAATCAGAACTTTCTATGGGAGAGTTGAGTGATTTCCAGGCATTATTAAGAGATGTTGATATCCGGAGGATTCATTATGTTTCTTATGATCAAAATGTAAATGATAGTACAAATAAAAAGTTTGGTGAAGTAGATAAGTATACGATTGAAAGCCAAGATCAATTACCTAAGCTTACTGCCGAACAAATTGAAGAGAAAGAAAAGTATTACAGAAATGCATCAATTTTTGTGGAGAATGAAGCGGGAGAATTAATTGCTAAAACTTATAGTGAGCTATCTGAACCAGTAAAAGCTTCTTTGATGCCTCCTTTGAAGACACCAGCTAAAAAGCAACTAAGCAGAAGTGATTTTGAATCTTGGAAGAAATCTGAAGATTTTGCCCTTTGGTTGGACGGTAAGGTTATTCCTAATTCTCAATTACAGAATATGAGCCCTACAGATATCGTTTATTACACTAGCAGTTTTGTTCATCTAAATGCCCGTTCGGAGCGTTTCCCGCAGGAGCATCAAGTTAGTTTATATACCCTAGAAGCATATGAAACAACGTATGGTTCGAAATCTAATTTTGGGAAACCTCTCAATGAGGCTAACAAACTATATATCTATCCAAAAGACAAAAGAATAAATCATGGCAAACCTTGGGTAAAAAAAGAAAAGTATCCAGTGACCGAACAGAAAGAAGATACTTCAGAAAAATGGCCTCCAGCAGTGAAAACAGCCCAGGTACAGAATGATCTTCAAGAATACATAGATGCCTATGCAGCCTACGAAAAACTTCGAAAGCAAGCTCCGCATTTTGTAGAGAGAAGTAAAGCTGAGCAAGAGAAGTTAATTGAAATGTATACTGAACTCAGAAGTATGTACTTCCAGGTTGCATTCCATGACAAGCCAAAGGTCAGGCGCGCAGTGTTACCTTATGTTCCTTACTATAAATTGACATCCAAAGGCGAAGTTTATTACAAAAAGGCAATTGATTTCACTGCTGAAGAGCGTAGTATATTGGGACCACCACCTCCTCCACCAACTCCTGCAGAACTCTTAGAGTCCTACAAAAAGGTCTCTTACCAATATGAATTAATGCGTAATAAAGGCAGAAATGATGCTTCCTTATCCATGGAGGAGCGAAATAATTTGTTTCTTATGTACAATGAGCTTCAAATTATATTCCTGAATATGGGTGCTCCTGAGAGAAGACAAGTCAAAATGGTCAATTTCCCTTATTATCGAGTAGTAGAAAATGGCAAAACAGTGTTCAAAGCCATATCCGAACTCACTCCAGAGCAAAGAGCTTTGAATAACTGCTAGTTTGAAATAACAAATATGTATATCCGCTTTTTTACCAGTAAAGAGGCAAAAGCATTACCAGCTTTGACTAACACTAAAATTTAGGCCGCTTCGGTCATCGGTCTTCTGGCCCGGTGAGCAAAGAAATATTGGTTACTGGCATCATTCCATATAACCATGTTAATAAATTATGAAAATGACTGAGTCAGGATGAAATCTGGTTCAGTCATTTTTGTTTCTGGGAGAATTTGGCTGAATGTTTTTGGCCAAGTGCTTACCCAATCTTGGAAAGTATTCTCCGATATTTCTCGTGATTGAATGACATGCTCAAGTTTGGCAAAATCAAAGTTGTCTGAGGCTATTCCTGCTCCAGCATGAATCGTGTCCAGCGCATTGCACGCCTGCTCGTATTGACCTTTCACAGGGATGACCATCACTGGCTTGCCTAGATACATCGCTTCGCAAATTGATTCAAATCCAGCAGTGCTCACCAGTCCTTTGCAAGCCGCCATATCCCGAAGGAAATTTTTGTCATGGACTCTATGGAAACTCAGGTTTGACAAAGGTTGTTCGGTTTCTGCAGCATCTTTTTTATCCCAGTAAGCGCGTATTTTTAAGTTAGGATTTGCTTTAGCAAAACAGATTACTTCGTGTCCGTAGCCTGCATTGACCATGTAGGTGAGGAAAAAGTCGCCTTTGGTCGGGGTGAGTTTCTTCACATCTTCTCTCAGCAGTGGAGGGACTACAGTGATATTATCCGTAGACTCCAATTCATAAAAGGAAAGTGCGAGTTTTTCAGATGCTCCGATAGCTGTCATTCTAGTGTTGAACTTGAAAAAGAACTTGTTCAAACCTTTTGATGGAGCAAATTTGAAGTTGGGATGATAAATCAAATACTGATGACCTATCACCCAGTACAGAGCTTTTGGTCTAAAAATTCCATTGTATATCCCGCCCAATAAATCGTAAAAATTCAGAATGATATCGGGCTGTTCAGCTTCTACAACTTCATGAATTTGCTTGAGACTTCTCCAGAAAATGGCAGCTTTTACTATATTTTGACGAATTGTTTTTCCAATCAAAATCTGCTTTTCGTCTTTGTCACAAGCGAAATTGGGACTTTCTACCAAATGAATCGGAGCTGAGATTTCTCTCGTGAAAAACTCTGGAATAGCTCTGCGCTTGCTTTTACCTAGGATTACTCCTGTCAATTCATGCCCTTGATTTTGCAGCATGTGTGAGAAAGCGATGGCTTGGGTCATGTGCCCGCGACCTTCACCCTGGACTATAAAAATGAACTTCATAGGATGGAAGTAAATGCTGGTGGTTCTAGATCATCTTTTAGAGCTTCAAATGAAACCTCACGCATCGGTATTACCGGAGCTTCTGCTTTGCCTATGAAGAATTGATTTAGGCTGTCGTCTTTGGCTTCTTTAAAGTTGATTTCATTGTAATAGATCAACTGCCAGTTGCCTTCATGATCCTCTGCCAAAGCGCTCATCGTTTCTACCCAATCGCCTGAATTCATGTATTCTATTCCGTCGATTATTCGGTTTTCAGGCTTGTGAATATGCCCACAGATGATTCCATCGCAGCCTTTTGCCCTAGCCATTTTGGAAAGCTCTTCCTCATACTGATCGATGTAGGAAACGGCTGATTTTACCTTGCCTTTCACATACTGCGAAAGCGAGAAATAGGGTAGCCCGCGTTTGATTCGGTAGTGATTGACCACGCTATTCAGCCAAAGCAAAAAAGTGTAACCAATATCGCCCAAATAGGCGATCCAGCGGAGATTGGTTGTGATGCTGTCAAATACGTCACCGTGCGTGATGAAGTACTTTTTACCATGACTTTCGTAGATCATATCTTTCTGGATGGATAGATTTCCCATTTGAAAAGGGAGAATCTGATCCAGAAAGTCGTCATGATTTCCACGCAAGTAATAGACCTTGGTGTTATGGTTCTCAATCATTTTCAGAATTCTGTTGAAGAAGCGGGTGTGCTTCCTTTTCCAGGAACCTGATTTTTTGAGTTGCCAGCCGTCAATGATATCCCCATTGAGAATGAGGTTTTCGCAGTTGTACTGCTTGAGGAATCGGGCGATTTCCTTGGCTTTCGAACCTTTAGTGCCCAGATGTACGTCTGAAACGACGATAGTTTTGAATTGGGTTTTCACTCTATTGGTTTTGGTTGAAAGGTATAACCTCCAATTGAACTCAGTGTCAGCACATTATTAAAAAATTAGTAACATTGATTGGGCTTTACGTGCTAATGTAATCCCAGTGTTAATTTGATGTGAAAAATCCCGTTCTATCAGTCTAAAGGAGAAAATCAGCCAGCATTTTCAATGAAATTGAAGTAATGGGCTAGTGATTTTATACTAGTGGTTATTCCAGAAGGTGAAGTTTATTCTAGATTCGTTTTCCCAAATAGAACAACTATGAAGCACACGTTACTCGCATTTGCATTTCTTTTGATTTTTCAGAATGGCTACTCGCAGGAGCAGGTTTATTCTGGTAATTATGAGCTTGCAGCACGATTCTCTCCTGAGAAAATGAAAAAACTGGTTTTCTCTACCCGAGTTGACCCACATTGGTTGAAGAAATCAGATCGCTTTTGGTATGAATTCGAAACTAGCAATGGCAAAAACTGGTATTTGGTAGATCCAGTTAGAAAAACCAAAAATCAACTTTTTGACAAGGATAAGCTGGCCATGGAAATCACCAAAATCACTAAAGATCCAGTCGATGGACAGCATTTGAAGCTGGATGATTTGAAGTTTCTCGAAGATGAAAACACGATCAAGTTCAAGGTAAAAGGAACTGAAGATGTGCTGAAAAAGGACTGGGCTGAGATCAAAGAAAAAGATAAGAGCAAGAAGGATTCTATGGAAAAGAAGACTTTTGTTTTTCACTATAACATAGGGAATCAGCAACTGACAGAAATCACGGATGCTGTGAAGGATCCTTCACGTATGTCTTGGGCGAATATTGCTCCTGATTCTTCCAAGGTGCTTTTTGCAAAGAAAAGTAATCTCTATTGGATGGATAAGGCAAACTTCCTGAAGGCAGTAAAGGATGAGAAAGACAGTACCATCGTTGAACATCAGTTGACTGAGGATGGAGAGGAAGATTTCGAATATGGCTTCAGTGGAAGGGGAGAAGACAACGAGGAGACTGAGAAAAATAAGGAGAAGCGCCAGAGAGTTGGTGCTTATTGGAGTATAGATTCCAAGCAGTTTGTGATGACTAGAACGGATCAGCGCAAGGTGAAAGACCTTTGGGTGATTCACAGCACCAAGAGTCCACGTCCAACGCTAGAGAGTTATAAGTATGCCATGCCAGGCGATAAGGAGCAGCCGATTTCCTATTTGTTGCACTATTCTTTTGACTCGGAAGAGCTTTCCAGTCTTCCTGTGGCTACATATAAAGATCAGTCACTGAATGTGTATAATACCAGCGCTACTGAAAGTTCAAGAGACGATGATTTCCGACCTGCGACATGGTTAGGCGACATGGATGAGTTTTACTTCTCAGTAGCATCCAGAGATTTGAAAAAGGTGGATATCTATAGATGGAACCTTACTACTAACGCAAAGGAATTGGTGATCGAGGAACGTAGCAATACCTATGTTGACTTTTTGAAACCTGAGATTTTGGACAATGAAATCGTCTGGTGGTCTGAGCGAGACGGCTGGGGACATTTCTATTTGTATGGAAAAGATGGCACGCTGAAGCGTCAATTGACTTCGGGCGCATTTCACTCAGATCGGGTAGCAAGGATAGACGAAAAAGGCCGAAAGTTGTATTTCGTAGCAAATGGTCGTGAGAAAGGTGAAGATCCTTATTACGAACACCTTTATAGCGTGAGCTTGGATGGTGGTGCGATTGCGCTATTGAACTCAGGTGATTTCAACCACTCCAGCGAGATCAATGATAACGCAAGCTTCTTTGTGAATAATTACTCCAGAGTGAATACTGCACCGGTTGCCGTATTAAAAGACAAAGCTGGCAACAAAGTGATGGATTTGGAGACGGTTGATTTATCACAGCTTTTTGCCACAGGCTATCAATTCCCTGAGCCTTTCACTTTCAAAGCCGATGATGGAATCACGGATCTATATGGTGTAATCTACAAGCCATTTGATTTTGACTCTACGCGCAAGTATCCAATCATCGAGTATGTGTATCCTGGCCCTCAGACGGAAGCTGTAGATAAAGCTTTCTCAGCAAGATTAGACCGAACTGACCGGTTGGCTCAGTTTGGTTTTGTGGTGATCACGCTCGGTAATAGAGGTGGACATCCAGGCCGCTCTAAGTGGTATCATAACTATGGTTATGGAGATTTGAGAGATTATGGTTTGGCGGATAAGAAAGCTGCGGTAGAGCAGTTGGCAGACAGATACGATTTCATTGATAGATCTAAGGTTGGTATTCACGGACATTCAGGTGGAGGATTTATGTCCACTGCAGCGATGTTGGTTTATCCAGACTTCTTCAAAGTGGCTGTTTCCTCTGCAGGAAATCATGACAATAGTGTGTACAATCGCTGGTGGTCTGAGAAGCACCACGGCGTAAAAGAGCAAATCAATGCCAAAGGAGATACCACTTTCATCTATCAAATCGATAAGAATCCTGACTTGGCTAAAAATCTAAAAGGACATTTGATGCTCTCTCATGGAGACGTAGACAATAATGTGCATCCTGCCAACACTATCCGCATGGCAAACACTTTGATGAAAGCTGGAAAGCGTTTTGAGTTAGTACTACTTCCTGGTCAGCGTCACGGTTTTGGAGATATGACTGAGTATTTCTTCTGGAAAATGGGTGATTATTTCGTGCAGCATCTGTTGGGAGACAATACTCCTCCTCCAGTGGATATGGTACAAATGCAGCGAGATAAGCCGCTGACGAAATAGTGAATTTGAAATTTGAATTTCCGAAATAAACAAAAGCCCGATTCAGAGAAAGGATCGGGCTTTTTAGGTTTTGACGCAGCCCTGGACTTTCTATAAAATCGAGAGGATTTGCTCTAATCTGGAGAATTTAGCTTTCCTACCTGCCTTGAATATATTACTTGAACTTCAGCTGGCAGTTTTTATCTTGTAGAATCAACCACCCATTTATCAAGCAACCCAAAACCACATGGAAACTTCAACTTCAATTTTTTGGAAACGCTATAAGGAAGCGCCAATTGTAGGGATTATACGCGGGCAGTCCCTAGAAGCAGTGCTGAAAATAGCTCATGCTTATGAAGATGCTGGACTTACTACTTTGGAGATCACCATGAACACTCCTGGAGCAGCGATAATGATTTCAACTTTACGAAGTGAATTTCCCTCACTGAATATCGGCGCTGGAACGGTGTGCAAGTTGGACGACCTCCGGGAGGCAATTGATGCCGGAGCGCAGTTTATCGTGACGCCTATCATAGATGAGACAGTCATCGAGCATGCCGTAGACGAAAACATCCCGATTTTCCCTGGTGCATTTTCTCCTTCGGAAATTTATAAAGCCTGGTCTTTGGGAGCTTCTGCTGTCAAGCTTTTCCCCGCGACTCAATTAGGCCCACAGTTTATCAAAGATGTGCTTGGACCTTTGGATCAAGTTAAATTGCTTCCTACAGGCGGAGTTTCTAAGGATAATATTAAATCATTCTTTCAAGCGGGAGCTTACGGAGTTGGTATGGGGAGTTCGCTGATTGACAAAAAGCTGGTCAGTGATGAAGATTTTGAGAGCTTGAAAAAGCACTTTGAAAGCATTAAAGCTGAGATTGCTGAATTTATAAAAGTCTGAGTTTTCATGAATTTTAGACCGTGGTAGTTTCAATCCAAACACTATATCCCGCTCCAATATTTCCGAAAAATCGGGCTATGTATATATTGGTTATAAACGAAAAAAAGTGGCTTTATGAAAGCCACCTTTTTTAACCACAAACCAATTTACATCTAACTATTAACTACTACATCTTCCAATTCCACCAGAGCCACAGCTCCGTGAATGGCGGTTTCATCCATTTCAGATGGTAAAATCTGTAGTCTTTCAATGACTGTAGGATAATTGAATGTAGATAATGACTTTAAAAGTGATTTCTTGAATAGGGGATAGGTCTTCCTGATCGATCCACCCAATATGATTGCTTCTGGTGCTAAGGCATATAGGATGTGCTTTATAAGTTCTCCTAGATGGTGACCATACTCTTCAAAGGCTTTGATAGCGACAGGATCTCCAGTCAATGCCAATTTGGCAAGGGCCTTTGGTTTGCTATGGTAGTATTTATCAAAAAACTTACCGCTGCAATAGTGCTCGAAATCATGATCGAGATAAGTCGCACTGCACCATTCTCCGGCGGCTGAATTAACGCCACTATAAAGATGACCGTTGATCACGATACCTCCGCCTATGCCAGTACCAAGTGTAAGTCCAACCAGATGATTGAACTTGCGACCTACGCCGAACTTATGCACGCCTGATGCAAAACAATTCGCATCATTATTTATGAAAACAGGCTTTGAAAAACGCTCTGTTAAAAACTTTTTTAATTCCACATGCTGAAACGCTGGGATATTTGAAAGCCCTAAAACTATGCCTTCGCGAACATCTACCAGACCCGGTATACCAACCCCAATTCCAACCAAGTCATAGGCTGTATAAGTTTCTATAAATTCAGCGATTGTCTCTAGAATGAACTGCTTACTTTCTCTTGCAGGAGTAGCAATGGATCGAATATCTTCAAGATGTCCATTTATTAGTACGCCACCTTTAATGCCGGTGCCTCCTATGTCTAATCCTAAAATGGCTTTTTCCATTCGCTACAAATAATAAGGTTGTTAGGTTTATTACAAAAGCTGTGACTGATCAGCTTATCTATCAGTCACAGCTCGGTTTGATCTTTACTCTTAAAGCATTCCTTCAATAGACTTTTCTAGCTCTCTCGCAGTAGCTAGGAATTCTTCCACATTCATGTCGCGGAAGAAAATCAGTCCATGGCTGGATCTTACTTTTGCACGCTCGTGCTGGTAAAAGTAGTTTTTACCAAGCAATAATTGAATTGCATCTAGTTGATCCACCCAGATTCTCTTGGCAACGGTACTGAATTTACCATTATGTGAATAGCTCGGGAACGAAGCATTTACTTGGCTCATGTAGCAATTGGCGAAAGAATCCTCCATCACAGACATGTCTCCAAGAGAAACAGGAACGATTACATTCGCTTCATGCGGTTCAAATTTAAACCAAACGTTTCTGTAACCAATGATTCTCAATTTACTGATATCCTTTTCTTCTCCCCACTTTTTCACAGCAGCGGCAGTTGCCTGAAGCACTTTGTAGTGAGTATCTGGTCCCGAACCTTCCGGATCGAGCGTTAAACTAATCTTTGTAGGATTTACTTTTCTGAACATTTCCACGATCGGTTCTACATCGCGATCTTTGTCTGGCTGCTCAGTGAAAATATCTCCAGTATAGAAGCCAAGTCTTAGGTGATGGACATTTTTCACTTGTACTCCGAAGTGAGCCCATACTAGTTCCTCTTCAAACTCACGAATCATGCCTTTAAGCTTCTGTACTTTGGATGAGTTTTTCTCTCCATCGTAGCTATTCTTCAGAATGCTGATGACATCATTGATCGTTTCTCTGAGTTGTGTTTTATTCTTGATGTCATACACGATCACCAATGCTCTCACTACTCGGTGACAAAGACCTCTCAATCGCTGATCTGCATTTTCAGATGCTACATTGGTCAGGTAGTGGTAAACGTCTTTATCTGTTTTAAGATTGTAGCCTACTTCAAAAAAGTCCTCAAAGTGAACCATTTGAATCTTACCATCATCCAAAAGTTTCTTGGTTGATTGTAGAGTGTCAATTACAAACGTATTCGTCACGGCAGTGAAACCAGAAGTCAACACTGAGAAGTGTGCTTCGTTTGTAGGCTCGTGAAGTTGATTTGTGATATGTGGCAAAATGCCCAATGATATGTCGTCGTGGTGCGGGCCAGTATGAAGTAGAACTTCGTCTCGCTCTTGCTCTAAACCTTTGGAAAGCTTATTCTCAATACTTGCCATAACCTGATTTACTGTCTCTTCAGACAAATCAGGAATTAATCTGGTGTATTTATCGGCCTTCAGGTCAGATAATTTGATTCTATGACCGTATTTACCTAGTTTTTTACACAGGTCAATCACAGATCTCTCCGTCTTTTCCCAAGTCCATTCGCCTTTTTCGTAATAAGCGTCTATAGAGTCAGTAAGTTTTACTCCAGCACCTTTGGTGACGTAGAATCTACCGTTCTTTAGTTTTTGAAGTACTGTTCCTGGGAAGACATTATTTAGTGGAGTTTCAAGAGAATCTCTTACGATTCCCGCTTTAGCTTCTCCTGCTGCGATGATAATGGCTACTGCATCTGGATTGTATACAATTGTATCTAATCCAATAGTGATTACTAGTCGGTTTGAAGAAATTTCTATTCCGCCAAGATCTCCGGCAGCTACCGCTTGAGTTTCAAAATTAGTTTCTGTTAATCTAGTAACAGAGAACAAATGTGAACCTCTAGTATTAAATGCGATGTGACCATCTGGGCCAATTCCTCCTAAGAAGAAACCTATTCCCCCTGCATCTCTGATTTTTTGCTCGTACTCACCACACCATTGATCTATGAGGTAGATAGATTGCTGCTGTAATTTTTCCAGCTCGTTCTTTGGATCGCGGAATCTTAAGGAAAGATCAACTTTCAAGTCTGGAAAAACCTTACTGAAATGAAGACCATCTGCCAAAGGAATATCATCAGAATTGATTAGGATCGCCTTTTCTTTAGATAGACCAAAACCATTGATGTAGAACTTATTTACATAATCGAAAAAGCTATTGTTCTGTTTGGAAGAAATCGGATAAAATTCATCGATTTGTACGAATGTCAAATCTTTTAAAATTGGCTTTTTGGTATCACCCAAGCCATATTTTTCTCTGACATCTTTTCCTTTTTTATTGTCCCAGTTTTCTAGCAGGAACTGAGTCCATTTGATGAAGAATTCAGGAGTTTTACCTGTTGGCAAACTGATTACACCTTCTGGATTTGCTGCTGCCCATTCCAAAAATCGGCAAGCCGTAAGCAAGCCAAGTTTAGGAAAATTGTCAACTTGAAGGTAAGGAATTAGAGTGCTGATTTTCTCAACACCAGATTCTTTAAGAAAACTTTTTTCGACTTCTGAAAGCGGATACTTACTTAGCATACTGTTCGGATAGGTTTATTTATAGGGACTGTTTAACGAAAAACTATTTTTAATTAGTTGTTAATCAATAAGTTGAGTTTGTTTTAGCTCTTCATGTATTTACTTACTTATTCAGATGAATAGTACAATATGAACATAATTTACTTTGACTCTTCACTTAAGCAAATCTAAAAAATGTTTTTTAATAAAACGAACTTTAACAAAATTTTTATAAAAGTTTTATGAATATTATTTTTCGGCCCTAGGATATGGTCTTGGATTTTGATTTCGACGGGTAGTTCGAAAGAGAAATTTCAATTTTTTAGTACTTTACAAAAAAATATAGCTCGTTTCGGTAGGGGAGTTTGGTTTGCTTCAATTCCTTCTTGTTCGTTTCTGTATGATTATTAAGAACTAAAAACATATTTTACATTTAACTTGCATACATGCTAATTGTAATAACAGGAGTCTCAGGAACAGGAAAAACCACTGTTGGATCCGACATAGCAGATACTTTGGGTTTACCATTTTACGACGCTGACAATTTCCATCCAGCAGAGAATATCGAAAAAATGAGCCTTGGATTTCCCTTAAATGATGAAGATAGATTGCCATGGCTTCAAACTTTGGCAGATCTTTTAACAAAATCTGAGCAAACTGACGGAGCGGTTCTAGCATGTTCAGCATTGAAAGAAAGCTATCGAGAGTTGTTAAAAGTGCAGGAGAATATCTTTTGGATACACCTAAAAGGAGATCGAGAATTGATCTGGAGGCGTATGCTTGCACGTAAGAACCATTACATGAAGGCATCCATGTTGGATTCGCAATTTGCAACTTGGGAAGAGCCCAACTACGGATTGAAACTTAATATCTGTAAAACACCTGAGGAGATGCTTGCTGAAGCCCTTAAATATTTGGGAGTCCCGATGAGGAGTGACAAATAATTAGTAGATAATTTTTATTGAGGTAGACGGATGGCACCTTCTTGTCATTCTCCGTATTTTTTTTCCAAAGGATTGCATTAAGGCTCTTTAAAGTCGAAATTGAATTCTTCTCGTCTTCAATAGCTTACATGAAAAAGATACTCTTCTCTTTTGTCTTTTTATTCTTACTTGTTTTCAGCCCTGGATTTTCACAGAGCTACCTTATTTCCAATGTGAATATTATTACCATGGAAAATGATAAGGTTCTTAAAGATCATTCAATACTGATCGTTGATGGCAAGATTCGAAAAATAGCCCCTATGAACGAGCCAATTGATTTGAAAGTCAATCAAGTATTAGATGGAAATGGATCATACGTATATCCAGGTCTGGCAGAGTTTCATTCCCATATTCCAGTAGCACAAAATAGTGACACACAACTTCAGGAGGAGGCTATGTGGATGTATTTGGCAAATGGAGTTTTGCGAGTGAGAGGAATGATAGGACATGCATCACATTTACCGTTGAAAGCTAAGATAGATGCCGGAGAATTGGATGGGCCACGTTTGTTTCTGTCTGGCCCCTCATTTAGTGGAGGTTCAGTGTCTTCTCCTGAGCAAGCTGCACAAATGGTCAGAGATGAATATGCTGCGGGGTTTGATCATCTAAAGTTACACCCCGGATTGGAGATGGACGAATTTTGGGCGATAGCTAAAACAGCCCAAGAACTCGGAATTCCTTTTGGAGGACATGTCTCTTTGAATGTTGGTTTGGAAGCTAGTTTAAAAGGAGGTTATAAATCCATTGAGCATATGGATGGGTATATTGAAGCTCTGATTCCAGATTATTCCAGAGTTTTGAATTCCAAAATCGCTGGACCGTTTACCATGCTTTTGGTCCACGAGGCAGATCTGAGTAGGCTTCCTGCCTTGGTGGATTTGACCTTGGAAACAAAAGCATGGATTGCACCTACATTGACGCTTTTTGATCGGTATTTTGGATCAAAACCAGCTGAAGAATATCGTAATGTTCCAGAAATGAAATACATGTCTGCTGAGCAAGTACAGAGTTGGATCAACGCAAAGACTCCTTATGAGCAATCTGGAGTATTGACTGAGGCACATGTGAAACCTTACCTGGAATTTCGAAATACGCTTTTTATGACTTTGCACCAAGCCGGAGTTCCTATGTTGATGACCTCAGATTCTCCACAAGTATTTAATGTTCCCGGGTTTTCCATTCATCACGAGATAGAATTGATGTCAAAGGCAGGAATGTCAAACTATGAGATATTGAAATCTGGTTCAGTCAATCCAGCCAGATATTTTGATCAGGAAGGGGAGTGGGGAGTGATAAAAGAAGGAGCTTCTGCGGATTTTGTATTGGTACAGAAAAACCCTTTGGAAGATCTGAATACTTTGAGAATGCCATTTATGGTAGTGATGAAAGGAAATGTTTATGATAGGAGCGAGCTGAAAAAACAATTGGATAGCATAGAGGCAAATCACAAACGATAAATTGTTAACAGAATCTAGGAGACAGAAGGGATGAGTGGACTTTAAATTATCTTGGGCTACCTTATTACTCTCCATCTAGCAGGCATTTTAATTCTTAAAAGATTATAATTTTTAAAACCACCCCCATGAATCTAAAACTGAAAATCGTACTATTAGCTATACTTATTTCAGGCACTGCCTGTCAATCTCAAACCAAATCAACAGTGATTCAAGAAGAAGTTAGCTTAACTATCAAAGGAGAAAAAGTAGACACTTGGGAAGGGCAAGATGTTCTTCATTATACCCTTGACAATGGTGCCATGCAGGTTGAAATGACCAATTATGGTGGAATCATTTCTAGGATAATTACTCCAGACAAAGAAGGAAAGCTTGAAAATGTTGTTTTGGCACTTGAAAATATTTCAGATTACTTCACCAAAAACGGGCCTTATCTAGGAGCTGCAGTGGGAAGGTATGCCAATAGAATTGGGACAGCCTCCTTTACTTTGGATGGAGAAACCTTTGCTATCACCAAAAACAACGGAGAAAACACCTTACATGGAGGTTCCAAAGGCTTTGGAGTGAAAGTATGGACTCCAGAGGTTTATAAGACTGACAATTCCGTGGGAGTGAAAATGACTTACTTCAGTAAGGATGGTGAAGAAGGTTTTCCGGGAAACTTGGAGACTACCCTTTGGATGGAATTGACAAGTAGCAATGAACTGAAACTTCGATTTGAATCCACCACAGATAAGAAAACTGTAGTAAGCCTTACCAATCACTCTTATTTTAACCTGAGCGGAATTACTGGTGATATTCGGGATCATGAGCTACAGATTTTTGCAGATGCTATTACCCCCGGTGGACCAGGGCAAATTCCTACTGGAGAAATTAAATTAATTGCGGGAACTCCTTTTGATTTTCAAACCCCAAAAAACCTAGGCGCTCAGTTGGATGCTTTGGGTGAAGGTTTTGATCATAATTACGTCACCAAAAGAGAGAATTCATCAGAACTTAAGAAAATAGCGATTGTAAAGCATCCTGAAAGTGGACGTGTGATGGAAGTTTATTCCACTGCTCCGGGTGTTCAGCTTTATACGGCTAACCATGTGAGGAATTTTGCTGGCGCCGATGGCAAGACCTATCAGCCGCATTACGCATTTTGCTTAGAGCCAGAAGCGTGGCCAGATAGTCCAAATAAGAAGAACTTTCCATCTGCAAGCTTATCTCCTGGAGAAAAATACGTACATGAGATAGTTTATAGTTTTGGGGTGGAGAAATAGGCTATTTATTTTACCATTTTCCATTAAAAAGTTAAATGGCTGACATGTGCAGATATTAAAGTTCTCATCTCTAATTAGCTTGATGGGATAAAATCTTGATCAGCTAAAAGTGGATTTCATTCAACAGACTGCGTAAGCATTACACAGGGAAATTTGACGGAATAGCTCTAATTGGCGTTAAACCTCATCGGAATGGTACTTGTAAGTATAGTCGGAGAACACTAAACCAACTAAAATTCTTATGAGAACAAGTAATGTAAACCAACCCGCAACAAACACTTACAGCAGAAAAGCAAAAATCACTGGAGCTGTACTACTTTCATCATTTTGTCTGGTAGGCATGACTTCTTGCGAAAATGAAGACGATGAGCCAATCGTAGATACAATAAGTCAGCAGGATAAAAATTTCGCTTTGTCCTCCTCAGCCTTCGTGAATGCTCAGATTAGCTTAGGTGAATTAGCCTTGGCTAATGGAGAAGATGATTCCATTTTGGAATACTCAAGGGCACTTGTAGATGATAATATGCTAAGTAAAGCTGAGCTAGAAGGTATCGTTGAAGGAAAGGATGTAGAACTTTCTGCTGGCATTAATGCAGATATGCAAGCTAAATACGACGAACTCGCAGCCCTATCTGGAGTAGCATTTGACAAAGCTTTTATCAGAATTCAAATCGAGGTCTTGGATGATTCTAAGTCTATGTTTGAAAATGAAATTGATAACGGCGAGAACTTTACAATTAAGGGATATGCTGATAAGACATTAAATCAAGTGAAAGACCATAAAGCTGAAGCCATCAAAGTAAAAGCTGAGGTGGATTTAGAAAATCTATAAGAAGTCAAAATGTAATTGTCGCTGATTAACCCAGCTGTAAATGCATGATGATTTCTTTAGAGCCGGTTTCTCGTAAGAGAGCCGGCTTTTTCTGTTTTTGAAACACCTAGTTCACAGAGTCCAAATAGCTATATGGATACGCAGAGAGCATCGCATTAGAGTTGATCTGCTTCTCCAGAAGCAGGACTTATTTTAGGAATAAATCTGCGGCCGCTTCCTGAGCTTCCTCAAAACTCTGATACCCACAAATCACCGCTTCAAAATCCTCTAGATTGCCTAGATGCTTTAAAGCAAGTGGATTTCCAAAATGAACTAGGATACAGGATTTAGCTTGTGCGAGTAGTTTGATTTCTGCTAAGGTCTCTTCATACATTCCAAATTGATTCAGTGGCTTGTGCGACGGAACGAAAACTGAAATGATCACTTTTTCGGCTTTATCGATTGAGGTGTTGCCTAAATCTAAATCGAATTTCTGATTCAGTTTTTTCGAAAAGATTGTGTCATTATTTCCAAAAAAGAACTGATGTGAAAGCTTCCCTTCATTTGCCAGTCTATTCAACTCCGCAGAATCTGTTTTCCCAGAAACAATCGATACATATTCTTTTGCAAGTCTAGATTGAAGTTCTGAATGACTATTCCAATCAAATTGAGGAACCTCCAATTTCTTAAAATCAAACACTCCCAGCTTATCTTTTAGTGCCCAAATTTTTTCGAAAACGATATCTATTTCTTCCTTTGTAGCATTTTTAGAAATGGCTGAAATCCCTTCTTTCACATGATCCGAAAAGCACAATATGTCATTTCCGGCATGAAAAGCTTCCCATTCGAGTAGGCCAGGTTCTGGAAATAAGTCCGCCACAGCCTTCATATTCAGTGCATCTGAGATGACGATTCCATCAAATCCCATCTCGGTCTTCAGCAAGTCTGTAGTAATATCACGTGAGATGCTTGCAGCGATTTCCTTTCCTCCAGACAGTGCTGGAGCAGCCAAATGCCCAACCATGATCATTTCTACACCGTGGTCAATGCCATATTGAAATGGTATAAGTTCTTCTTTTTTCAGTTCTTCCTTGGTTTTTTGGATCACAGGTAAACCCAAATGTGAGTCCGTCTGCGTGTCTCCATGACCAGGAAAGTGTTTCAAACAAGCGCCGATTCCGGCTCTCTTCATTCCTAAATACATTTCCAGCGACAGCCTGGCTACTTTATCCGGATTTGTCCCAAAAGACCTGTAACCAATTACTGGATTGTTTGGGTTAGTGTTTACATCTGCACAAGGGGCAAGGTTCAGATGGATTCCAGCCTTTTTCATATCCAAACCCATTCTATAACCTACTTCCTCGATAAGTTCTGGGGCTTTATCTGCGATCGCTCCTAGCGTAATAGCGAATGGATACTGAGGAGTTTTTTCAATCCTCATAGCCAAACCATATTCCCCGTCTATACTGATGAGCAAAGGTGTTTTTGAAATTGCCTGATATCGATTGATCAATCCAATCATTTTTTCCAATGTCCCACTTACATCTAACACTTCTGCCCGCTTTTCGAAGTTGGCAGCAGCAGAATGGCGACTATGGAAAAAGGTCAATCCACCTATTTCCTGCTCTTGAATTAGCTTTTCTATGGCTTGGTAATTTTCCTCTGTATCATGTATAAATGCAGCAGGAGAAAAGCATTGGGCTATTTTTTGGATTGAATTCATGGTTTACTAAGTTAGACTGGAGTAATCAAACTTCGACATTCAACATTCTGAGTTCACCATTTGAGATTTAAATAACGAATGATGAATGATGAATTTCGAATAATGAAGTAATGAGAGTTTGAAAGTGGAAATTGGATCGGAGTACCTGAGAGCCTCGTAAATCTGAAATCAATCCGTTTTCTTCCCAAACTCCCTCGGATACTTCACACTTGCAGCAATTGCCATCGCAGGAATCATGGCAATTCCCACCCAGATAAAGAATCCTGTGTAGCCGAGCCACTCTTGGATATAGCCCGAAAGCATTCCCGGAAGCATCATTCCCAGAGCCATAAAGCCGGTTGCCAATGCGTAATGGGAAGTTTTGAAAAGCCCTTCGGCTAAGTAGATCAGAAAGATCATGTAGGCAGCGAAGCCAAACCCATAGCCGAATTGCTCGATCACTACGACTGTACCTGCGAAGAAAATATTGTCGGGCTGAAAGTACGCCAAGGCGATGTAAAGTAAATTTGGAAGGTTAAGGGAAAGTGCCATTGGGATCATCCATTTGCCTAGTCCATGGCGGGAAATGGCGATTCCACCCAAAATACCGCCAAGAAGTAATGCGATTACTCCAATCGTTCCGTACATAAAACCAACTTCAGAGGTGCTTAAACCCAATCCGCCTGTCTGTCTTTCTTCCAGTAAAAATGGCGAGGCCATTTTTACCAATTGAGATTCGCCCAATCGATAGAGGAGTACAAAAGCCAATGAGATTCCGATGTTTTTCTTGGTGAAAAAGGTGCTAAATACCTTTCCAAAGCTCGCTTCACGGGATGTCTTTTCGCTTGATTCTTCCTCTACTTTTGGTGTAGAAAAGAAGTTAATGGCAGTCATAGTGAGCATCAAAAGGGCCACAATGATCATGGTATAGGACCAAGCCTTGTTGTTGTCTCCTAAAGTAGTTTCGAGATAACCTGCGACCATGACGATCAGACCTTGTCCGGTGATCATTCCGATTCTATAGAATGTTCCTCTCAAACCAACGAAGAACGATTGCTGTTCTGGCTTCAGAGCTATCAAATACATGCCGTCAGAAGCAATATCATTCGTAGCAGAAGCAAAAGCTCCCATCCAGAAAAAAGCTAAGGTCATAAAGAAAAAGTTGCTACCTGAAGTAGTCAATCCAACTCCAATAAAGACAAGCGATAAGACCAATTGCATGCTGAGAAACCACTTTCTCTTTGTGCCAAAAAGATCTACAATAGGGCTCCAGATCGGTTTGATCACCCAAGGTAGATAGAGCAAACTTGTGTATAAACCAATGTCAGAATTGGAAACTCCTAGCTTTTTGTACATGATCACCGACACGACGATGATGACTATATATGGAATTCCCTCCGACATATATAGCGATGGGATCCATACCCATGGGGTTCTTTGGGGTGATTTGCTCATGATTTTCGGATCAGATTTTCGTAGATACTAACTTCTGACCCATCTATATTTTTAGCATTTACAGCTTTTTCATAAAACTCTGCAGGACCGACTCCGCCGATGATTGCATAAGCATAACCCATTTCCCTCATGGACTCGAGAGATTTTATCAATAGAATTTTCCCAATTCCTTTTCCACGTTCGGACTCCATCGTGCCAGTTGGCCCAAAGAAATTTCTGGCTGTGCTTTCATAGCAGGCAAAGCCTAGAATATCGTTTCCTCTTTGCGCGAGCCAGCATGCTACAGGTTGCCTGCTGAAAGCTACTTCCACTTCAGACTGCCAATACTCACCGAAATGCTTCAATACCCAATTGCTGATTAAGTGTTTTTCAGGTGCAATTGCTCTTCGAAAGACAACTTTCTCCTTTTTCAATAGTCGTGCTTCTTCGAGAGAAGCATCCGGCAAACCGATCAATCGGACAAGCATGTCTTTCATATTTAGCTATTTAAGGGATTTGGTACACTTGAGTTTGGACGATTCTCCCATAATGGTCAATCCATCGAATGGCGAGGTATTTAGTATTCAGACTTTTTACTTCCAAAGTACGCGCACGCTGACCACCCACCCAAACTGGATGAATTTTGGCATTCGCAAGTTGATTTAATTCGTTTGCCCCTTGAATCAATGCGTAGCGAATAGCCGGGTCAAGTGGATTTGCCATGCGGATCGAAGTCAATGCTGAGTTAGCTTCTACGCTAAATACAACGGGAGTATCTATGATCGATGGGCTTTTCGGTTGAAATGCAGGAGGCAAAGTAGGCTCATTGTACAGTTCGCTTTTCAGTAACTGTGCAACATCCTGATTCTTGAGCTTCATGGATTTGGCCGAGAAAAAGGCATTACCCTGTATAGTAGGAAGCGTACGCGTGTAGGAGATTTGTGAATTGATTTCGCGGGGATTGTTCCAAGCTACATCTGAATCTTCACGGATTTTATAAGGTCCGTTGCCTATGTAGACATTGGTATTATAATGATTTTTTGCCCACCAGTCATTGAGAACTTTATGAGAAGCAAGCTTGTGATCCATACTCCAATAAAGTTGTGGTAGCATATAATCCACCCAGCCATTTTTCATCCAAAGTAGTACATCTGCATAGAGGTCATCATAATTTGTCTGTCCAGCTCGAGTAGGAGAGCCTTTTGGATCCATGTTTTGATTTCTCCATACTCCGAATGGCGAAATCCCAAACTGCACCCAAGGTTTACTTTGCTTGATTGTCTGGTTGAGCGCAAGAATCAACTGATTTACATTTTCTCTTCTCCAGTCATCTTGAGACTGGCCCGGCTTCTTGTATTTGTCGTAGGTAGATTTATCAGGGAAATCCTGTTTGGCAATTTTGTATGGATAAAAGTAGTCATCAAAGTGTATAGCGTCAATGTCATAATTGTCTACTATTTCCTTGATCACAGAAAGTAAATGTGCTTTAACTTCAGGTAAACCAGGGTTGAAATAATACTGGGTGCCATATTTCAGCATCCAATTTCGGTGAAGATTGTAGGCGTGATCAGGGCTAAGTCCCTCTGTGGTGAGGTTCATCGTAGCACGGTAAGGATTTAGCCAAGCATGAAATTCTAATCCACGCGCATGGGATTCCTTGATCATCCAAGAAAGTGGATTCTCGTCTGTTTTTGGTGCTTGGCCTTGCTTTCCGGTGAGATATTTAGACCATGGAGCGAGATTACTTGGGTAAAAAGCATCCCCTGCAGTTCTGATCTGCACGATTACAGCGTTGAAATTGAGGTTTTTGTAATAGTCCAACAGTTCCAGGAAATCCCTTTTTTGTTTTTCATAAGGATCTGTGGAGGAAATAGGCCAATCAATATTCGCTACTGTAGCGATCCAAACTCCACGAAATTCACGGGGCATTTCTGGCATTTGGAAGGTGAGTGGCTGCAAAGCTACCGGAGCCATCGGTAAGTTTTTTACAGGAAGATTTCCACCATTATTAGGATTGGGTGATGTGATCACCGGCCCAGATGGTCTGCCGGAAGTTGGAGTGTTTTTTTGAGATTTACAGGCGGAGAATAGTAGGCCGAAGACCAAAATAACAAAGAGATGCCTAGAAAAGGATTTCATAAATGGGTAATCAGAGCGTTGGTACAGGTTTCAAATTTAAGTCAGCCAAGTTTTTTCGGAGTTTCTTCATAAAGGCCTCTCCCGGATCAGTTTTGACGGTGCGATAGTCTGGATCAGCTTCTTTCCAAAGGTCAGTTGTCTGGAAGTTTTGATATTCATGATGACCAATTACGTAGTCAATTTCATATTTTCTTTCCAGGTATCTGATCAATTCTTCATTGGCTTTCAGTTGTTCTTTAGTCAACGGCATGTCATCACCACCTATGTTTTCCACTCCAATGGCCAGGTAATTTAAACCGATGGTATGTCTGGCAAAAGTAGTGTCTGGCAATAGTCTAAAAATCGTGCCGTCTCGGTCAATTAAAAACTGACTCGAAACATTAAGGTTACTTGCTCCTGTCAAATCAGCTCTTCCTGCTAGCGTAGTTGGATTGAAAACATCAAAAGTGACTTCTATCGTGTTGATTGCAGTCCAATGAACCACTACCATTCTGGGGTCAATGGTGGCAGTGTTTTGATCCAGACCATGTCGGTCTTTTAAGTAGCTGAGTGAAAGTGCTTCACGCTCCTGATTCCAGGTAATAGGTTTGTCGATTATTCTGAAAGTGGATTTGGAGCTGCAGGAAACTTGAAAGAATGAAAAAAGGCTGATTCCGAAAAACAAAAGTATAGTAGTTAAGGAATTGATTTTCATGGCTTTTCAGGTATGTTTGATCTTCAAATTCAATGAGTTGAAAGTTGCTTTTCACAGCTAAACTACCTAGAATATGGCAGGATAGGTAAGAATTTCCAGCAATTTTTTGCCAGAAATTTCAATTCAAGAATATTTTTGCAAGTTTTTGCTGTTTTCGTTAGTTTCCCGAGTTCATAGAATATTATCTCATGCTGAAGGAAGAAAGACAGAAGTATATATTGGATCAGGTGCACTTGCATCATAGAGTTTTGCTTAATGATTTATCCGATTCTCTAAATGTGTCAATAGATACTGTGAGACGCGATGTGAAGGAATTGGACAAAGAAAAAAAGCTCAAGAAAGTACATGGTGGGGCGACTTCTTTCGGCTTTATGACCTTCACAAAGGATGATGGGAATATCTATCTGAAGTCAAAGAAAATTTCTATTGGGGAGAAAACTGTTTCCTTGCTCACCGATGGGCAAGTAATACTCATGAGTGGAGGCACGACGAATATGGAAGTTGCCAAGCTGATTCCAAAGAAATTGGTTCTAACGGTGTTTACGCCAAGTCTTCATGTAGCGATGGCCTTACTTGAGCATGAGAATGTGGAGGTTATTTTCTTGGGTGGCAAGCTTTTGCACGATGCTAAATTCGCTATAGGAGGGACAGTGGTCAATGCACTTTCACAGCTTCGAGTGGATATGTGTATACTAGGAACAGGATATCTGGATGCGCAGTTTGGTCTTACAGAGTTCGATTGGGAAGTGATCCAAGTGAAGCAGGCCATGATCAGAGCGGCGAAAAAGACGGTAATTTTAACTGTGTCAGATAAATTGCATTCAGTCCAAAAATATAAGACCTGCGATATGACAGCAGTTCATACTTTAGTGACAGAACTTGATCCTTCAGATCCACTGTTGGATGCCTTCCGACCGTTTGACTTGGTGCTGGTGTGATCGTAATGATTTTGTAGCAGCGTGTGAAATACTGGTATACTTATAATAGATGGGTTAGTGTTTTTTCACCAAATAAACGTGCTAAAAGTAAGGGAGAAATAATACCATCCTTGTAGGGTTTCCCGAAATTTATTAACTGCTTATTCTATACTTATGTCATCCATTTGGGATTGGTTTTTATTTTAAAAAAAGAACCTCGAAGAGGGGATAATATTGTAGCCAGTAATGATCCAAAAACTCGATTGAAAACCCTGAAAGGGTGATATCATTCTGCACCATTTAACTATTGCTTACTGGCTTTTATGTATTCTGACTTCGTTCCAGTTTCTAGACATGCTAAAACTAGAACTATGACCCCTGCGAACTGAGTGAATTTAAAAACAAAAAAGCTTCCCATTTCTGAGAAGCTTTTCGGATAGTTAGTTGTCCTTTTTCTTAGGAAGTTCGTCATCATCATGTGCGCCATCCTTGCAGCATTCGTCAAGCTTTGCATAAGCTTTTGGATCGCGTTTTAGTGAATCTGCATGATAGCCAACCATGGTTACTCGCTTTCGGAGTTTGTCTGGATCAGTTTTAGAATCTAGGTATGCAATATTCAGAACTTTGGTTTCCAAGTCTAGATTAACAGATTTCACTCCTTTTTCGAAGGTGAGATCTTTTTCCAATGTTGCCTTACACATCTCGCAGATAGCTGATGTTTTAATTCCTATTGTTTTTACTTGGGCTTGCGCAGCAAAGGCAAAAGCCGCAATAAAGAAGGTTAAGATTAATTTTTTCATTATTTCGTTAGTTTATTTTATACGTATTTTAGCTTTTACCAGAAAGGAGATGAAAGCATTTTTAGATTTGGCAAACTCTCCATTGAGGCTACATCGGTCACCCGTCTTCGGTCTTCCGTCCACTAGATCAAGAGATAATAGCTACAGTCATAATTGCGAATGGTTATTTGATTTTATATCTGATCCCGGTGTAAATAACTCTTCCGGCGATCGGACCCCAGGTCATGGAAGCATCGAAATTCGAGCCAAAAGGATTTTCAGGATCAATGATAGGATTTGATTGTTTGAAGTTTAAAATATTTTCTCCGCCTAAGTAAATGCTTCCCCATCGAAATCCTCGACTCACCTGCGCATTTAGCATAAAGAAATCAGGCGACTCACTTGGCTGACGAAATTCCACTGGACTTTCGCTGGTATTAGGAATACGCATTGGACCATTCCAGTTCAATGTCATATCTGCTTTCCACTTATCGTACTTCGTAGCATAGGCCACATTCATAAAGAATCGATCTTGACTCTGAAGGGGAATCTGCTGAAGAACTCCATTCGTGGTCATCATCATCTCATAATGCTTGTAAGCTGCTTTAGCATCTAGGCGTTCGGTGATAGGATAGCTAGCTTCTATTTGAAAACTATTCGCATAAGATCCATTAGATAGATTGTTTACTACTAGTAATTCTGAACTTACATCCATATCGTATACCAATTGATTTGTGAAATCCGTAAAGAAATAATCTGCTACCACACTAAGAGGGCGGTCATCCAAAGTTAAACTTCCAGCAATACTGACTCCCGTATTCCAGGACACCTCAGGTTTCAGTTCTGCATTGAAAACTAGTTCTCTGGCAGAAATCCATACAGAGCTATTTTCCATCAAGGCATTTGGGGTTCGGTAGCCTTTTCCAATAGATCCTCTCACGGTCCAGCTTGGAATAAATTCCCATCTGGCATGAACTCTAGGCGTGAAATAGGTGCCAAATAGATTGTGAAAATCAGTTCTGGCTCCTGCAACTACTGTAATTCTTTCATTTGGAATGAAGTTATATTCGAAGAAAAGCCCTGGTACTTTTTCCGTTCTATACATGGCTGTATCTAGGCCAGTCGGAGTATTGGAATTAAAGGTTTCTTCAAAATCATCATAAAGAAAACTTGCCCCTGTTTTGTACTGGTGAAAGCTTGATCCCAAAACATTTTGATAAATAAAATTACCATAAGCAGTCTTTTCTATTCCTTGGTAAATTCTTCTTCCAGCTCCTCCATTAAAGTCCTGATAGGAGAGGGAATACTGAAATCCCCAGCTTTGTGTAGGTTTTTCGGGATAGATCATACCTAGCTTACCAAATACTTCTGCTTTTCGAGTATCCATTTCATAGCCATACATGCTACTTGTGGAAAGATCACTATTGAAACCAAACCCTTTTTGCCCGCCAGCATTGTCAGACATAAATAGATTTACACCTATTTGTGCCATCAGTCGATCTCCTTCATATTTATAACGATTGAGGAAATTTAGCTGTCTAGCTTTGGGTAGATCCATAAATCCATCATCATTCCCGTCGATTTCAGTGCTCATTTGACTGGCATGAAATAACACACCAGAACTCCATTTTTCACTGATTGGAACCTGATGATTTGCATTGATTTCCATTCTGCCAAAGGAATTAAGGTAGCCATTGAGGTACCAGGTGTCCATGCTTTCAGGTTTGAAAAGATCTACATTGATCTGGCCAGTCATAGACTCATAACCATTAATGACAGTTCCGGCCCCTTTTCCCACATCAATAGACTGAATCCAAGTGCCAGGAACAAATGTTATTCCTAGTCTGGAATTTAATCCTCGAATGTTCGGAATACCTTCTCTACTGATCAAAACATATCGACCATCCAGTCCCATCATCTGGATCATTTTGGTCCCAGTGACAGCATCTGCATAAGATACATCCACAGAGGCATTGGTTTCAAAACTCTCTGATAGATTACAGCAAGCGGCTTTTTGAAGCTCATTTTCGCTGATGAGTATGTTTAGAAAGGGAGCCTCGTCTACGACAGACTGAGATCTTCCCCTAATGGTAACTTCCTCCATTGCCTCACCACTTTCATGCAAGGTGATTAGCATAGCTTTGTCAAAAACAGGAGCCAATGTGTCTGGCTCATATCCAAGGTAGTTCACTACCAATCGATCAGTTTTTTGCACATTCTCTAACTCAAAGTATCCATCTAGATTGGTGATTACACCTTGATCCTTGCCTTGAAGTTTGATGCTAGCCCCAATAAGAGGCTCTTTAGAAGCTGATTGTACCTTGCCATTTATGCTGTTTTGAGCAAATACTAGTGCTGGCGCAAATAAACATGCTACTAATAAAATTGTTGATTTCATGTACTTAAGATTATCCCATTGCTCTCATGGAATTCGCATTATTCTTAGTCAAACCCTCTTTAAGCTTGAGGAAACTATGCGTCTGCGTATTTCATGAGAAATTGCTTGTGTGTAAATAGATTACAATTCGCCAAAAGCGAATAAAAAAACAAGCTGATTTTAAATCAAGAAAGATTGATGGAGAATAGTAAGATCGGGAATTGCACGATCTGGAGAAAGATACTCAGGTTTGGAAACCTGTATGTCTTCAAGTAGAATACCTGGAATTGTGAGCACGTAAGCCAACACAAATTCTGGTGAAAGTTGGATTTGAAATTGTGTTTTTCCGAAAAAATCATCTGAATCTGATGAGGTATATTCATCTGAACAGCAATCTGCCTCAGGGACTTGAACCAAGTCTATTCCGCAGCAATCAGATCTTTCAGGCATTATAGTCACCTCAGTACTTTTCAATTCCTCTCCACAATAATGTGCTGCCAAAGTCAAATTGACTTGACCCGTCAGAAAAAACAGGAGCATTAAAGATGAGAAGAGTGATTTCATACTATTAGCAAAAGTCGGTAATTCATATGATAAAGAAAAACCTACCTTCTTTACGTTAAGTATGAAGGTAGGTTTGATTATTATTTTCAATCCAAAATTTACTCTGAAGTGACTGGAGGAGAAAATTTCACGACTTGATTTGGGATTGGAGTAAGCGTTTTGATGTATGCATAAATTGCTTTTAAGTCCGATTCTTCCATTCCAGCATACATCACCCAAGGCATGATGGTGTTGAATTCTCCAGGCTGCACTTTAGGTAAATGGTAGCCAGAATCAAGGTATTGTTTGAATTTCCCTACAAACGTATCTTCGGACCAGCTTCCGATGCCAGTGGAGGCATCCGGCGTGAGGTTGGCAGATCTAACTACAGAACCATCTGGGAATGAAAACTCCCTGCCTCCAGAATAATCTTTCCCGGGAAGTCGTGTTCCTTGAGCATCGACAGGACTATGGCACTCTCCACATGAAGCAGCATTTACCAAGTATCCACCATAGGCTATTTGGTCAGTTTTTGCTGGTTTGGTTTGAGGGTCAGCATCCTTAGGGATAGTTTTTAAAATTAGGCTTACTGGGAAATCCGCCTTGGAATCAGGGATCTCACTTTCGATGGGATCTAAAGTTCTGATGTAAGCTATGATGTCATAGATGTCTTCTGGATCCATTTTGCCATAATAAGGGTAAGGCATGATTGGGAACATTGCTCTTCCATCATTGGTAACTCCGGTAGTAATAAGCCGAAATAACTCCCCATCCGAGTAATCTGAAATCCCAGTTGGAGTGATGTTTTTGGAGTAAAATACACCTGGAAATCCCATGGAGTGATCGAATAATTCTCCACCTTCTCCTATAGTACCAGGTTTGATTGGTCCAGATAATAGAGAGAAATCACGGGTAGAATGGCAATCCACACATACTACGACATGATTTGCAAGATAGGCCCCTCTTGCTACGCGGTCAGGTCCATGATCTATCGTGAGCTCAAGGGCGGGGCTGACTTTTGGGTAGGTGAAATTCACAAAAGCAATTCCACAGATTACAAACACTAGGAAAACTCCAATCGCGTATGCTAAAATTTTAAAAATCTTTTTCATATTAAAAATGTATTTGGTATATGAAAATTTACACATTATACCAATCACCTGATTATAAAAGACTTAAAAATATTTTTTCACAAAGGAATCCTTCAATAAATTCTTGAGATATTTTTAAAAGCAATGTGAATATTCTCAGATACAGGAGCTAAGAATTGAAATAATTGATGCCTCTAGAGGAAATGTGCTAATCTCATAATTAGGTAAAAATGAGATTGTAAGACTCAGAAAGGATATCGATGAATAGGCTCACGAAATTTTTAAAAAATGTATTGAGATTGAAAAAATGTCATTGCCCTTCCGTAGAAAGGCAATGACATGTGTGTTTATTCGGAGTCTAGTAATGAGTCTACCAGAGCATCAATATCACGAAGGTGATTTTGAACCATTCCTGAACTGTATCTAGAGCTTGCAGATCGAACAGTGCTTTGGATAGTTTTCAATTCTGCTCGAACAGCAGCACTGATATCAGAACGGCTTTTTTCATCCTGAGTCATTAGAGAAGCAAGACGCTCCACATGCGAACGCTGTAGATTTCTGCGAAATGCATCAATGTCTTTCGAACCAGAAAGTTCAGACCAAATACCTTTTCTCAAATCACTTAGCATTTGTGTCATCGAATACGCAGTTGATCCATTCAAAGCTTCGTTGTCAATCATGCGCTCCAATCGGTCCTTTCTCAGAACGTTGCTCAGAATTCTTGATTGCAAACTACCAATAGAAGATACTGCACCACTAGGCTCAATGTTGTTAAGAATTTCTTTTTGAAGTAGCCAATCAGGAGTGGTGAAAACATGCTCGTTCAAAAACTTCATTGAGTTTACCTGCTCAGCTTTGGAAGTAGGAGTATAGGTGACACCTTCTTGATCGGTCGTTTTATATTGCTCGTAAACGCCTCCGATGTTGGTGACCACATGATTCGCAAAGCGAGACCATACACCAATCAATTCTCCATACATTTCTTCAAGATCACCATAACCTTCGCCAGCTGTTGCTGTCCATTTTGCAAGATTTGGCGCTACGATTTTCAAATTGGCCAAGCCATAAGTACTTGCTTTTACAGCATCATCGCCTACAGATTCGGTTTGAGCACTTGGATCAAAGGAATTACCTCCTGAAAATAGGTATATAGGATCCCCAGCTTTTTCTCTAATCCAATTATTCAACGTTGGCTTTTCAGCTTCCGGAGACTTTGCATTTGGGATGTATCGATATCCCCAGTTTACTGCATAGCTGTCATACGGTCCGAGCATTCTCACCCAGCGAACTCCTTCATCGCCTGGCTGAGCGACGTAATTGTAGCGAGTGTAATCCATGATCGTAGTAGCAAGTCCCCATTTTTGGGTGAAAGAAGCTGAGCGTAATGAATCGGTTGGGTAGGCATAAGAAGCCTTCATGTTGTGTGGAAGTCCGATGGCATGACCGATTTCGTGAGAAATCACTCTTCGCATCATTTCACCGATTTCCTCATCTGGTGTGTTCAACGTTCTCGCAGAAGGGTTTGCAGCCCCTGTTTCTAGTAAGTAGCGGTTTCGGTACGAGCGTAGGTGGTTGTGGAACCACACAATATCACTTTCTATGATTTCTCCGGATCGTGGATCAGATACACTTGGCCCCATGGCGTTTCGAGCGGTAGTAGCTACATATCGAACGGTGGAATAACGTGAGTCTTCAGCACTCCAATCTGGGTCTTCCTCTTTAGTAGGAGCGTCTTTTGCAATGATTGCATTTTTGAAGCCAGCTGCTTCAAAAGCCACTTGCCAGTCTTCAATACCCTGACGGAAATACTTTCTCCACTTTTCTGGAGTTGCCGGGTCTAGGTAATAAACTATCGGCTTCACTGGTTCTACCAATTCTCCTCTTGCATAAGCCTCAGGATCTTTTGGCTCCAACCTCCATCGTCTGATGTATGTTTTTTCATCTGATTTCAGCGCTTCAGAGCCGTAATCAATCTGGCGTGTCGTGAACCAGCCTACACGCTGATCATGCAATCTTGCCTGCATTGGTTGCGATGGCAAGAGATACATAGACTGACTTAATTCCATAGAAATAGTCCCAGATCTTGAATTGGAAGGGGGAGTAGCGGCATTGTAAGTCATGTCGTGACGTACTTCAATGTTCTCTGGGTAGCTCGCCATTCTGGTGATAAAGCTTCTTTCTTTATCGAGATTTCTCACTTGATACTGCTTTCTCAGAGATGCAGAAAGTCCACTGAGTGCAGGGATATCAGAAAGAAATAAATCAGTTACCTCGATCAGTGCAGCTGTTGAATCTGAATTGAAAGCTTCGATTTTGAAGGATGCCAAAATCGGATGGTAGTTATTAGCTTCCACTGATAGGTAGATAGGAAGCGAATCTGCAGCTACATTATCAAATGAAATCGATCGAAGAAGAATGCTGTTCTGCATTCTAGTCCATTGAACCACTTGTTCATTAGACTTAGAACCTGCTGTAGTATATCCACCTCCAATACCATCGGCTATTTTGGAAATACGAGAGACCAGCAGCATGTCCTTGCCTAGAAGGTCAAAAGGAACTTCGTAATAATTCTTGTCTCCAATCTTATGAACTACAAATAGTCCTTCGTCAGAGATGGCTTCTTCAGTTACAATTTCGATGTACTTTTTGAAAGCACTTTTTTTAGCAGGTTTAGCAACCTGGCTTTGCGGAGCAGGAGCTGCCTCAGCATTTTTCTTATTCTTCTTTTGCGCAAAGCTTGCTAGGCTTAACATGATAAAGAAGGCTGTGAAAAGAGTAGTAGTTTTTCTCATTTATTCAATGAAGTTGGTATATAAGTACAAAGTAACTGAAGGGGTTAAAATATAAAAGCAGTCATTTTTGGTGACTCCTTTTTCATAGGATGAAGGGTTTGATAGTTGTTTTAGCTTGGTTGAAATTGTGCTCAATAGAAGGCAATCCTTCAATTTCCACAGCAGAGAGGTATGGTAATGAGTTATAGGATTAACCTCACTGATGCCAGTGTCCGTAATTTATTTGCTTTACTGGACAGAAGAAAGAAGACGGGGATCGAATAGTTCTAAAATCTAGGGTTAGTTTATATTGCTTTCATTGCCTTGCAGGTAGAAAAGCGGAAATAAACAATGAATTATTATTTTAAATCCTAAGTCAAATCTTCAGTTGTTGCTTATTCACACCATTGAATAGTAAGAATGTAAGTGAAAGTATAATACTGAAATAATGTACCAGAAAAATAAGAAACGTATTTTTCAAGAAAACTAGCCTAGTATGAATAGACGCCCCTTTCTCAAAAACTTATCACTTCTCGGAAGCGGCTTGGTGGCCTTGCCAATAGCAGGCTTTCCAGTTACACTATCCAAAACTTCGGAGGAGGAAGCATTTTTACCTGTGTTTAAATTTATCACCGCTTCAGACGGTCATTACGGACAAGCAGATACTGATTTTAAGACTTCTCACCAAAACTTAATTCAGGCGATCAAGCGCGAATCTGATGTGGACTTAGTCGTCTTCAATGGAGATTTGATTCACGATAATCCAGTCTTTATGCCTGAAGTGAAGAAAGTGTACGATCAATTGTTACCCTTGAATTACTATGTAGTGAAAGGTAATCACGACAAAATATCCGATGCCAGATGGCTTGAAATCTGGGGCCAAGCTTCCAATACATTTTTTACGGTCAAGGATGATTACGGAATGATTATTCTCAATTCATCCAATGAGGCTGGAGATTACCTATGCGTAGATCTGGATTTTTTACAAACAGCTTTGTCTAAAACCCAAAGTCTAAAGCAGGTATTCATCTTTATCCATATTTCGCAGAAAGATTGGACAAGACATGGTGTGGATTGTCAAGGAGTACTCGATCTCATTGCCAGCTATCCGAATGTAAAAGCGACTTTTCATGGCCATGATCATGATGTGGATGGTATCATTTGGAATCAAAAAAAGCCCTACTTCTGGGCAGGGCACTTCGGTGGGAGTTGGGGCAATCCATTTCCGAGTTATAGGATTTGTGAGGTAGATGAACAAGGAAAGACAAGGACTTCTTTGAAAAGGATTTCCGATGGCCTCATTCTAAATTCGCATCAAATTTAAAGCCTATGCTTTCTCGTAAAAGTGCTCTTTTTCTGGTCATTTATCTTTGATCAAGATTAATTAAGTATATGGCAAATGGACATCTTAAAAGTGAATTTGTACTCAAAATGAAAGCAGATTAGCTAGATTGAATTGCCCTGCGAGGAATGTAGAGTAAGCACTTCTCGATGTATGGACTTAATTTATAAATACAATTTTCCAGTAAAAAAATGTGTAAAGCATGTGGTGGCAGTATCTCTTAGTATTTTTTGGTGCACTTTTATTTGATATAGTGCCTTTTCCGTTTCCACCAGCATTTACGATAATGATGTTTTTACAAATCATTTTTCAGCTGAATGTATGGTGGGTAATAGTAATAGGAGTAGCCGGTTCAGTTTTGGGTAGATATATTCTGCTTTTATATACTCCATTTCTAGCAGGAAAGTATTTGAATACTTCAAAGAATAGTGACATTCAATTTCTAGGCGAGAAAATGAATGAGAATAAATGGAAAGGTCAACTTTTTGTGCTTGCGTATTCATTATTGCCACTACCTACCACGCCACTTTTTCTTGGTGCAGGAATTTCAAAGTTGAAGGCGAAATATATTATCCCGGCATTTCTCATCGGTAAGTTTACCAGTGATACGTTGGCATTATTTCTAGGAGAATATGCCGTAGAAAATGCCGAGGCTTTATTGGAGAATGCATTTTCCTTACAATCTATTGCAAGCCTTCTATTAGCCTTGGTTTTGCTTTTTTGTCTATTTTTCATTGACTGGCGAACTCTTATCCAAACCAAAAAACTCGTGTTTAACTTTAAAATTTTGAAGTAGCCAATCTTATTGGCTATGATTAAATAGTAAAATGACCGCGCTTTTCAACTGGAGGAATCTGCAAAACCGTAGTTTTGAAGAATTCTGATAAAAACTTATTTCACGTTTCTTTCACTCTAAAACACTTCAAATCTTGTTTGTTAAAATCTTAGTAGGATTATTTATTGCCTTAATACTATTCTTACTTTTCCGCCCTAAAAGCATAAAAAGTGGATTCAACGTCCCTGAGATCTTTCCAGAAAAATGGAGGCTATATCTATTTAAGGAAGTAAACTTCTATGCTTCACTTGATGAAGAGGATAAAGTGATCTTTGAAGCTGATGTGAAACGCTTTTTGAAACGAGTGAGAATCACTGGAATCAAAACTACCGTGGATGATGAAGATCGTCTCCTGGTTGCCAGTAGTGCAGTTATTCCGGTTTTTTCCTTTCCAGAATGGGAGTACAGCAGTTTACATGAAGTGCTTTTGTATCCAGATTTATTTACTGAGAAGTATGATTTCAGCGAGCAAGACCGAAATATCTCAGGCATGGTGGGAAGTGGAGGAGTAATGCATCATGTGGTGATCTTTTCCAAGCCTGCTTTACATCAGGGTTTTGATAATGCGAGTGACAAAATGAATGTGGGAATTCACGAGTTTGTGCATCTATTTGACAAGCAAGACGGTGAAATCGATGGCATTCCGCAGATGATTATGAAAAATCAAGCGGTACTACCATGGCTGCATTTGATCTCTGAGAACACCAAAGAAATGCTTGCCGGGAAAAGTGATATTAATATTTACGGAGCGACTAATAAGCAGGAATTTTTGGCGGTTGCGAGTGAATACTTTTTTGAACGACCAAAGCTTTTCCAAGAAAAACATCCGGAATTATACGAGGTACTTTCCTCGGTATTTCAAACTGATTTGGCCAATAGTCAGGTCGGCGATAATAAGTTGAAGCGAACCATCGGTAGAAATGCCCCTTGTCCTTGTCGCAGCGGAAAGAAGTTTAAGGACTGCTGTATGGGACATGATTGATTGCTTTGCTGAGTCAATTGTGCATACAATGTGTCCACAATTGAGACTTTGAAATCGAATTGTATTCAGTTTTTAGAATACTTAGAAAAATTGGATATTGTATTGATCAATCATCGTTTCTGAAACATCTATCCAATGGAAATTAGAAGAGACTTTTTTTTGAAAATTCAGAGCATTATTTCTACTGCACAAGCGAAAGCAATTCGTGCAGTAGATAATGAACGAGTGATCATGTATTGGCAAATTGGTAAAATCATTTTTGAGGAAGAACAAAACGGTAAAGAGAGGGCCGATTATGGTAGATTCTTAATCAAGTCAATTTCCGATAACTTTCAACCCCAGTTTGGTAGCGGGTTTTCTATTCGACAATTGCAGAGATACAGGCAGTTTTACCGCACCTTTCCAATTGCGTCCGCACTGCGGACGCAATTGAGTTGGACGCATTACAAAACCATAATAGGCTTCGATAATCAGGATAAAAGAGAGTTTTATTTAGCCGAATCAAATAAGAATAGTTGGACAGCAAGGCAGTTAGAAAGACAAGTGAATAGTCAGCTTTTTGAGCGCTTACTTTTAAGTAACGATGTCAAGGATGTGTTGGCAGTGGCAAGGGAGGAGAAATCACTTTCTGATGCGAAAGAAATCATAAAAGATCCTATGGTATTAGAATTCTTGGGACTTAAAAGGGAAGCGGCCTACTACGAAAAAGATTTTGAAGCGGCAATCATTACACATTTGAAAGATTTCCTTTTGGAAATTGGAAATGGATTTTCGTTTGTCGCTCGTCAGAAACGTATCCATTTGGATGGAGAAGAGTTCTTTATTGATCTTGTTTTTTACAATCGATTACTCCAGTGCTTTGTAATTGTTGAAATCAAAACTACCAAACTGAAACATGAGCACATTGGACAGTTACAGATGTATGTGAATTATTACGACCGCTTCGAAAAGCAAGGGTTTGAAAATCCAACCATCGGGATTTTGCTTTGTGCGGATAAAAATGATGCAGTGGTAAAAATCACATTACCTGAAAACAATAAAACTATCATAGGTAGTAAATACCAGCTTTATTTACCTACTGAACAGCAATTGATAGATGAAGTGAAGAAGGAGATTGACAAATTGGACAACAACGATATTGAATCACCTTCAACCAATTAACTTAAATAAAACCATGAAAAATGTATTTTTAATCCTCGCTCTTTCCATCTGTTTTGATTGTTTTTCACAGCAAACTGAAGAGACGGAAGTAGCTGCAGTAAGGACTGTGGTCAATCAGTTTTTCGAATCTTTGGAAAAGCAGGACACAGTACTGCTACAGCAAGTGGCTTTTATGGAAGGGCAGATCTGGACAGTAAACAATACCGTAAGCCCGGCAAAACAGCGCATGCGGTTTTTCAAAGACGATTTGAAATCTTTTCAATCCAAGAATTCCTACCTGGAAACAGGACTAAGCATGGATGTGAAAATCCATGAAGGAATGGCCATGGCTTGGGTTCCTTATGAATTTAGACTTAATGGGGACTTCTCTCACTGTGGAGTGGATGTCTTTACTTTATTCAAGAAAGATGGGATTTGGAAGATTATCAACCTGACTTATACTATTGATAAAGAAGGTTGCGGAAAATAATTTAGAATTCTTAATTCAGGATTTGAATTCAATTACTCAATCCTTCAGCTCATACCAGTCAATTCCAGTAAGCGGAATTCTACGTCCATGAGATTCTTCCGGGGCGTAATTCTCTGCCAAGTAATCCAGAATAATAGCTTCATTTCCGCCAAGATCCCAGAGACCCTGAGTCTCTTGCATCCATACAATCTTGGAATGCCAGCCTTCACGGGTAAATCGATTTTGAAGAATCAGTGCACTAGAGTGACAGGCGGTACAGTTGGCCTTGACAAGCTCCAGTCCATTCCCTGCAATCAGTCCCGTTTCCACATCTTTGCCATCTACTACCTCAGTACTAAAATCGGCTAATGGTTCAGGGCTAGCTGAGGACAGTTCAGCGCTGGTAGAATTCAGTCGAGTAGAGATTTCTGGTAGAAAAACCAACGAAAGCACAAGACCTGCCAGTAGAACTACGACTCCTACCAGTCCAGCTACAGACTTAATCAATCCATTGAAAAGTTGATAGTTTTCCTTGTCTGAAGTCTTGGGATTATTGTTTGGAAGATTATTCATGTGCATTAGCTTACTTTCACCGCGATTCTGTGACAGGCATTATTTAGATAGCCTTTAGGATTCCAGCCCGGCATCACCATTGGCTGGGAGATTCCTTGATCGTCAGTTGCTTTTGCCCAGATCTCATAATATCCTGCTTGAGGGAAATCCAGATCTATAGACCACTGTTGCCAAGCCAGACGATTTGCAGGTTTTTTCAAGGAACATGTTCGCCAGGTAGCCCCGAAATCTGTGGTCACTTGCATTTCTTTAATTTCCTGTTCACCAGCCCAAGCATGTCCTCGTACGGTTAACTTTTTTGATTTGTCAAACATCGCCCCGGATTTTGGGTGAGTGATGATCGATTTTACAGGCATGGACTCTATTATTTTCATATCCTCCTCTGGCACCTTATCTCCTGGAGCTATTGGATACTTTGGAACACGATAGGCGTCACCCATCATTTTCTCACCATCATGCACTTTGTTTCTTACCACTAGTTTATGAAGCCACTTGCCAGACACGGAAGCTGGCCAGCCGCCGCAAACCAAGCGAAGTGGGAATCCATGTTGAAGAGGAATATCTTTTCCATTAAGCGCCCAAGCCAGTAGTGTTTCGTCTTGCATTACTTTGGACATAGGAGCACCTCGGGAGATCACCACTTTGTTTGGGTCGCCGTTTAGATGTTTGTCTTTTCCATAATACCCCACATAGACAGCATCGGATTTGATGCCCACATCAGCCAGTACATCTTTCAATCTTACGCCGGTCCATTCTGAACAATACACGGCTCCTTCTTCCCATTGATTTCCAGATGCAGGAGGATAAAAGCCAGCTCGGCCATTCCCACCACATTCAAGAACTAGTTGATAAGTATAAGCTTTGAACTTCTTTTTGAGCTCATCGAGCGTGTATGTTTTTTCCTTGGTGACTGATTCACCACCAATAGTCAAAGTCCAGTTTGCTGCGTCAACATCTTCTGGCATCAGTCCGTTATTTCTGATGAAAATATTGGAAAATGGAGTTACAGCATCATCTAACAGATGTGGCATAGGCTCTACATTCCAAGGCTTTTCATTACGGATAATCATGTCTTTGCTTTTGCCTTTCATTGGGTCAAAATCCGCCGGCAAGCCTACAGGAATATAATCTCTAGGCATACTGGCAGCGTGAACTATATCTGCGCCCAAAACCGTCGCCATTGCTGCTAAGGCACTTTTTTGTAAAAATGCTCGTCTATCTTGAGTATTAGTAGTTTTATTTTTCGAGCTGTTCAAGTCGGATATTGACATGTCAGGAATAGGTTACAAAGTTATCTATAGATAAAGTAAAGGGTCTTAGTGCTCATGTCCTATCTCTTCTCACACTTTTCCATAGGTGGATATAAAAATAATCAAGAAAATCGGAAGGAATCGTGTTGAGTACTTTCAGTATTCAACATGAGTAGTTTGATATGCAATTCACTGGTTCGCAAAGCGCCTGTACTTTGTCATTATGCTACCCCGTAGAAAAGTAGGAGAGTATTGATATTTGAGAGGCATATAAAACTCAAAAACATGGATGTTACAAAAAGAAACACGATCATTTTCTGGTCAGCCACAACTCTTATTTTCCTTTTCGAGGGAGTAATGCCAGCACTGACTTCACAAACAGAACTTGCAAAAGAAGGTATTCAGCATTTAGGCTACCCCATGTATTTTGGAAATGCTCTCGTGGTTTTCAAAGTTTGTGGCTCGCTGATCCTAATGATCCCCAAATTCCCAAAACGTGTGAAGGAATGGGCTTATGCGGGTTTTACCTTTGATTTTATTTTTGCCTGCATTAGCCATTATGCTGTGGATGGTTTAGGGTTTCAGACGATATTTCCATTGATTATTTTGGTGATTTTAATGGTTTCTTATATTTATTACCACAAACTTAATTCACCTCTAAAAGCCTGGTAATTGGCTCTGCATTTATATCTTTATTCGCAGTCATAACCACGAAAGGCATTGATGCAGCAGCAATTTCTCCGATTTTTTAAGATTGATAAAGTTCAACTTATACTAATCGACGTCTACTTTCTTGCTTTGGGATGTACAATCGGAATGGCTAAGCAGAGTTCCGAGTCAACTAGCTATACCTTCTTGAAGGTGAAGTAGAGGTAAATGATTTAATTACCGACTGGTCTGTCTGTACTAGTTTAAGAACAGCAACTTTTATTCTCTTGCATGGGAGGGCACTTAACTGTGCCGTAACTACAATAAACGCAGCAGTCTCCCGATATTGGTTTAATTACACTTTTGCAGTTTTCACATTCGTAGAAGAATTGACAAGCATCTGTGGGCATTTCTTCTTCCTTTTTATGTCCACAGCTTGGGCAGGTAATAATTGATTTCGTTAGTACGTCCATTTCACTTAATATTTGTCTCAATAACTTTATAACCTGTCCCATCAATTGCTTTTTGTATGTCAGCAAGAGACGTTCTAGAATTGTCAAATTCTACAACTGCATTCTTATTGTCGTAAGACGCAGTCGCTACTATTATTCCAGGAAGCTTATTTACATCGTGTTGGACATGTTCGGCACAACTTGCACAGGTCATTCCGTCAATTTTAAATTCAACTTTTTGAATATTTGACTCCTTAACAATTACTACTTCTTTCTCCGGTTTGGGGTAAAAAATGTGGGAGTAATGAGGAAATGAAATCATAGTCGCAGCAAACAATGTCGCTATTCCTAAGAATGTTTTGGTTTGAATAAATTTCCTTTTCTCCTCGGTTGCGCATTCACAGTCAATTTCCTTTTCTGTATCTGTTTCTTTCGGGAAAAGTTTTTGATACCAAGCAAAACCAAGAGCTAAAATTGTCAGCCCAATCAGATAGGGTCTAAGAGGGTCTAGCCAAGAAAATGTTGAAGCAATTCCACTGGTTCCTGCGATTAGAGCTAATACTGGAGTGATACAGCATAATGAAGCTGTAATTGCAGTTAGCATACCTGCACCAATTATTTTGTTTTCACTTTTCATCCCGGTATTAAGGTTTTATTGTTGTCAAGGATCTCAAAAAATGGATTTAGTAACTTTTCATATTCAGGTGTCAGAGAGTAAAAGATCGTTTGGGCTTCTCTCTCAGTTTCTAAAAGATTTCGATCTTTCATTTTTCTTAAGTGCTGAGAAATAGCGGAAATATTCATTCCCAAAATGTCGCTTAAATCACAGACGCAAAGTCTTTTTTCCTCAAAGAGTAAATAAAGTATTTTAAGTCTGACACTATTTCCGGCCAATGAAAGTCCATTTGCTAGGTGGTCAAATGAGTCACTTAATCCAGTAACTGTGTCTTTACAACGATTTATTTGTTCAAAATCAGCCTGCTGCCTTATGCAAGAATTGTTTCCCATAGCACAAGGTTACATTTATTACTTATTTAAGCAAATACTTAAATACAAAATTGTGATAAGAACAGAGAGCATTAGGAGTAAGAGGAGATATCCAGTGCCGGATATTTATATCATCCTTTGATTCCTAAGCATATAGGCTTAGCAGCAAATACAAATTGAAAACACTGCTGAGTTCGATGCTTCCTTTATTTCACAATAGGGTTTTTAACCAAGAGTAGGGTTTAGTGTGGATGTGCAAAGTTCCAAGTCAGCTAGCTATTCAATTTTGAAGGTGGGGTATGTGAAGTAGGAGTAAAACCTGATTTTCACTTACTCCGCAAGATTCGGGTTTTGCTATTCTATGAATCAACCTACTTTTGGGTAACCTAGCAGTTAGATCATGAGCGAGAGCCAGTCCATCAATTACCAACGTATTGCCGAAGCGATTGCATATATCCAAGCCAATTTCAAAAGTCAACCTTCCCTAGAGGAAATTGCGGGACAGGTTCATCTGAGTCCTTTTCATTTTCAGCGGATGTTTAGCGATTGGGCAGGGGTGAGTCCCAAGAAGTTTATGCAATACCTCAGCGTGGAATATGCCAAGCAGCTGTTGCAAGGTAAGGAAGCGACTCTATTTGAAGCGGCGCAAGAAACCGGACTTTCTGGGACGGGAAGGCTTCACGATCTCTTTGTGAGAATTGAAGGGATGACACCAGGTGAATTCAAGAATGGGGGAGAAAACCTCCAGATCAATTACAGTTTTGCTGAAAGCCCGTTCGGAGAAATCATCGTGGCTTCTACTCCGAAAGGTATTTGTCACCTGGCTTTTTTCTCAAACCAAGAAGAAGGAGAAGTAACTATGAAAGCACGCTTTCCAAAAGCGAACTATCATCAGCTTGTGGATAAAATTCAACAGGAAGCCTTGTTTATTTTTCAGCACGATTGGAGCAAACTCAATCAGATCAAGTTGCACTTGCATGGCACCCCATTTCAATTGAAAGTTTGGGACGCGCTGCTAAAAATCCCAATGGGAAATCTGACTACTTATGGAACAATCGCAGGCGAAATAGAAAAACCAAAAGCTTCACGAGCTATTGGAACTGCTATCGGTAGTAATCCTGTTGCTTTTCTGATTCCTTGCCATCGTGTGATTCAGTCTAGCGGTAAACTCGGTGGCTACATGTGGGGGAATACAAGGAAGTCAGCGATAATAGGTTGGGAAGCTGCCCAGCAAACTAGAGAATGATAACACAGTAACATGGATTTATTCAATCAGGATTCAGTTGAAAGTTTTAACCTGCTGCCCAAAGACGGCACGGTGAATTACTATGGCAAGATTATGCCTACGGCTAAGGCTTTGACCTACCTAGACTATTTACTGAACGAGATTCAATGGAAGAATGACGTGGCGATTATTTTTGGAAAACGAATTGAAACCAAGCGTAAAGTGGCTTGGTATGCAGAAAATCGGTTTGAATACACTTATTCCAATACTACAAAAACAGCCTTGCCTTGGACTAAGGAATTGCTGGAGCTTAAGGATCTGGTAGAAAAGAAGACGGGGGAAACCTTCAATTCCTGCTTGCTGAATCTGTATCATAATGGATCAGAGGGAATGGCTTGGCATAGCGACGGAGAAACGGATCTGAAAAAGAATGGAGCAATCGCTTCGGTGAGTTTTGGAGCGGAACGGAAATTTGCTTTCAAACATAAAGCAACAAAAGAGACCATTTCACAGATTTTAGAAAATGGGAGTTTGCTGGTAATGAAAGGAACTACTCAGACGCATTGGATGCATCGACTTCCACCCACAAAGCTAGTTTCTAAACCCAGAATCAATTTGACTTTCCGAACGATAGTGAGGTGATTTTTTTGTCTTATGCTGGTTTAAGTTTTATGACCTGCCTTCCGCAAGCAAGTAAGGGCGAATAATCATTCGCCCTTACGAGATGTAGTAATCCATATTGTGGCCTAGTAGACGGTGTTTGATTTGATAGCTGCATTACTAAACTCTCTCAGGCCAGTTTTGATCAACTTTTTCAATTCTTCACCCTCATAGTTGATTATTGAAAGTTTTCAATAGGGAAATCGTACAAAACATTACTTTTTAAAATTGTCTTATTTTGTTGCATAGGGTACAAAATCCATGAATCTCTAATTGTCAAACGGTATTTTTCAAGTTGTACCCTGAAATTTTACCGAGTCTGTATTTTTATTTTTCTTAATCCAAGGATAGCAGTACTTTGATAGAACTATTAAACCCATTAATATCACTAGGAATATAAACCATAAACTTTAACCAGGAGATCAATTGAAATCGAGCCTGCCGGAGGCAGATAGGTATGAAGAAAAACTACACACCGTGGAATGACTAATGCATGCGAGATTTCTCCCGAAAGTTATCGGGATGACCAAAAAGACAATTACTAACACATGAAAAGAAGAGATTTTATCCACCTTTCCGGAATGGGGCTTGGAGCCCTTGCCACATCCGGACTAGTCATGATGGGAAATCCTGTCTCGGCTGAGCAATTGCTTGAGCCAGGAATGGATCCAGCGGCTAAAAAAGTACTTGCTGACATTGCATTGAATGCTGCCAGGGGCAAAGGCGCTACTTACACAGATGTTCGAATAGGAAGATACTTGCGCCAAAATGTAAGCACAAGAGAGAAAAACGTCCAAAACATCTCAAATTCAGAGACGTTTGGTGTCGGCATTCGAGTGATTGCTAATGGCACTTGGGGCTTTTCGGCAACCTCAGATGTATCCCCTGACGGGATCAAAAGCTGTGCAGAAACTGCAGTAGCCATCGCCAAAGCAAATTCCAAATTGCAAAAGGAACCTGTAGTCCTTGCTCCTGAAAAAGGACATGGAGAGGTGACTTGGAATACGCCAATCAAGAAGAATGCAATGGAAGTTCCTGTAAAGGATAAAATTGACCTTCTTCTGAAAGTGAACAATTCTGCTATGGATAATGGAGTTGCCTTCGTCAATTCCTCTCTCTTCATCATTAACGAGCAGAAGTATTTTGCGTCCACTGATGGTTCTTACATTGATCAGGATATCCATCGTATCTGGCCGACGTTTTCAGTGACAGCTGTGAACAAAGGGGCGGGTGGATTTAGAAGTAGACAGGCACTTAGTGCGCCAATGGGTATGGGTTATGAATACCTGGATGGTCTTGCTGAGGATAAAATCATGAATCCTGCTGGCTTCAATAGCTACAAGAATTCCTACGATATGGTAGAGGATGCGATAGGTGCAGCCAAGCATTCAAAAGAAAAAATCACTGCAAAATCAGTTATTCCTGGGAAGTATGACTTAGTTCTAGATCCAGATCACCTGGGACTTACAATTCATGAATCCGTAGGGCATCCGCTTGAACTGGATAGAGTGTTGGGTTATGAGGCGAATTATGCCGGTACTAGCTTCGCTACGTTGGACAAATGGAAATCAGGCGATTTCAAATATGGCTCTGATAAAGTAAATATCGTCGCTGATAAGACTCAGCCTTTTTCCCTGGGAAATACAGGATACGATGATGAGGGAGTAAAATGTAAAGAGTGGGATTTGATCAAAAACGGTGTTTTGGTAAACTATCAGGCAATTCGTGACCAAGTCAAAATCTTAGGTGAAAATGAATCTAACGGTTGTGCTTTTGCAGACAGTTGGAGTTCTGTGCAATTTCAGCGTATGCCTAATGTTTCTCTGAAACCAGGTACGGAGAAACTCAGTCCTGCTGAAATGGTTAAGAATGTTGAAAAAGGAGTTTACATTCTTGGAAGAGGTTCTTATTCTATTGATCAGCAGCGTTACAATTTCCAGTTTGGAGGTCAGTTGTTTTACGAAATCAAGAATGGGGAGATCGTGGGAATGCTCGAAGATGTAGCCTACCAGTCCAATACTCAAGAGTTTTGGAATTCTTGCTCGCAGATTTGCGACAAAGATGATTACAAGTTTTTCGGCTCGTTCAATGACGGCAAAGGCCAACCTTCACAATCATCAGCAGTTTCTCATGGCAGTTCCACTACCCGTTTTGACGGAGTGAACGTGATCAATACGGGAAGAAACATTTAACCTCAACGCGGAAATTATGGCCATATTAACTAAAGAAGAAGCAAAGAAAATTATAGATAAGGTGCTTTCCTATTCCAAAGCGGACGAGATGGAAGTGTCCATTTTTGGAGGAAAAACCGGTAATATCAGATATGCTAGAAATACAGTGAACACAAGTGGAGAGACGAATGAAATTCGTCTAAGTGTAAACTCTGTATTTGGCAAGAAAGTGGGATCTTCATCTACCAATGAGCTGGATGATGCCTCACTGAAAAAGGTAGTAGCACGTGCAGAGGAAATCGCTATGTTGGCTCCTGAGAATCCTGAGTACATGCCTATGCTCGGGCCTCAAGTTTATCCTGAGACGGCTACATTCAGTCCGGCGACAGATAAGATCACACCAGACTTCCGGGCGCAATTGGCCATGGACAGTATAGAAGTGACCAGTACAGGTGATCTTACCGCTGCGGGTTATTTGGAAGATTTCTCTGGCTTTGTGGCTTCTGGGAATAGCAAAGGCCAATTTGGCTACAATACCAGCACATCAGTTGATTTCTCCATTACAGTGAGAACGACGGATGGCACAGGATCTGGTTATGCGATTAGAGATTTCAATGATGTCAATCTCCTGAATTCAAAAGAGGTGACTAGCATTGCAATGCAGAAAGCGCAAGCATCTGCAAATGCCCAGGCAATAGAGCCGGGAAAATATACTGTTATCCTTGAGCCTACTGCGGCTGGAGATTTATTGAGCTTGCTGACAAGAGGTTTTGATGCACGGAGTGCAGACGAAGGAAGAAGCTATATGAGTAAAAAGGGTGGAGGAACTCGCCTGGGAGAAAAATTATTCGATGAGCGAGTTTCGATCATTTCAGATCCTTTCAACACAGAAATTCCTACATCACCATGGGATGGAGATGGGTTGCCTAAGCAAAAAACTACTTGGGTAGAAAATGGAGTAGTGAAAAACCTTTCTTATTCTCGCTATTGGGCAGAAAAGCAAGGAGTAACACCGCTTTCAGGTGCTGGAGGATTTGGTGGCGGCGGATTTATTTTCTCCGGTGGCGATGAATCTATTGCCGATATGATCAAAAGCACTGAAAGAGGCGTGCTGGTTACCAGATTCTGGTACATCAGAGCGGTAGATCCTCAGACCCTGCTATTCACGGGCTTGACCAGAGATGGTACTTTCTACATAGAAAATGGTCAGATCAAATTCCCGGTGAAGAACTTTAGATTCAATGAGAGCCCGATTATCATGTTGAACAACATAGAATCTATGGGTAAGCCTCAGCGAGTAGGAGGAAGCTTGATTCCGCCAATGAAGATCAGAGACTTTACCTTCACTAGCTTATCTGACGCTGTTTAAATCAGTTCACAGTGAGCAGTATTCAGTTTACAGTAATTATTTACTTTGACTGGGTACTGCTTATTGCTTAAAGAGGTGATCACTGATCACTGAATACTGAAAACTGACCACTGAAATGCAACCTTTCTTTTTCACTAGAATCAAATACAATTCCGGCAATTGGGATACTGATCAACGTATGCCTATCAACTTGCTCAATTCACTGGTGGAATACACAACCATTCCTGTAGATGAAAAGGAAAAAATAGTAGAGCTGAGTAGTAAGGAGATTTTCAAAAGTCCTTTTTGCTATATCAGTGGGCATAAGTTGGTAGAGTTTTCGTCCGAAGAGCGACAGAATTTCAAGACTTATGTAGAAAACGGAGGCTTCGTCTTTGCCGATGATTGCAATCATGACATAGATGGACTTTTCGCAAAATCCTTCGAAGCCGAAATGGCTAAAACCTTTGGAGAAGATGCGCTCCAAAAAATACCCAATAACCACCCAATTTATTCTTCCTTCTTTGAATTTGATGATGGCCCTCCGGCCACTTCATTTGAGCTTAATGGCTGGGGAGATGACCTGATTCATGATTACTTGAAAGCAATTGTTGTAAATGGTAGGATAGGAGTCCTTTATAGCAACAAAGATTATGGCTGCGAGTGGGATTATGACTTCAGAAATAAGCGATTCTTAAAGGTTGACAATACCAAGTTTGGTGTCAACATAGTGGTTTATGCATTAACACAATGATTTTGGAAAACACAGATTTAACAGCATATAAAGAGCTAGTGGGTAAAATTCCCTTGCTCAAAAAAGAAATAGCTAAAGTCATCGTCGGTCAGGAATCTGTGATCGAAGAAATCATCATCACACTACTAGCTGGTGGGCATTGCCTGCTGGAAGGTGTTCCTGGTTTGGCAAAAACGCTGATGGTCAATTCTCTTTCTCAAGGAATGGATATGAACTTTAAGCGAATTCAATTCACGCCTGATTTGATGCCTGGGGATATATTAGGGACAGAAATCCTAGAGGAAGACCATGCGACTGGTAAGAAGTTCTTCCAATTTAATCGAGGGCCGATCTTCGCGAATATGGTGTTGGCAGATGAGATCAACAGAACTCCCTCCAAAACCCAAGCTGCCTTGCTCGAAGCTATGCAAGAGAAGGTAGTGACTTATGGAGGGCAGCATCATCCTCTTCCAGATCCTTTTTTGATTATTGCTACGCAAAATCCAATTGAGCAATCAGGAACTTATCCACTTCCAGAAGCACAACTAGATCGCTTTCTTTTGTATATCAAATTGGGGTATCCATCTGAGCAGGAGGAGTTGGAAGTCCTGGAAAAAACTACAGGGACTTACAAAGGAAAACCAGATGTAGTCTTCACGGGTACGGATGTCAAAACACTTCAGAAGCTGACTAGAGAGGTACATATTGATTCCAGTTTGCTGATTTACATCAATAAGCTGATTCGAGCTACAAGGCCTGATAATTCAGGAATACAGTCAGTTATAGATTATGTAGAGTGGGGCGCAGGTACACGAGCCGGTCAGGCTTTGATTCTATGTGCCAAAGCGAGAGCCTTGGTAAAAGGTCGCTTTGCTGTCACACCTGATGATATCAAGACGCTAGCTTATCCAGTTTTAAGGCATAGGCTTTCCTTACATTTCAGAGCAGAAGCTGAGAACATACAGCCAGATGCTGTCATCACCAAAATCCTTGAAGCATTACCAATCCATGCAAGCAAGTAATCTGGAGATCATCAAACTCAATAACCTGAAGTTGGCTGCTAAAATCATCAGCGAGCAACTCAAGCATGGGGTGCACCTAGGCAAACGCGTGGGAGTTGGTTCTGAGTTTGAGCAGTACAGGTATTACGAGCCAGGGGATGATCCCAAGAGGATTGATTGGAAGTACTTTTCCCGATCCGGTAAGTATATGATCAAAGAATCGCAGACTGAGAGCCATTTGCATGTGCGTGTGATGCTTGATCTCTCTGGGTCGATGAATTACGTGGAGGATGGGATCAAACGTCTTGATTACGCTAAAAACCTCATTGCTTCACTTTCCTACTTAGCCCATCAGCAAGGAGACTCCTTGACCTATTTTACGTTTCAGGATGGAAAGATAGAGCAGAAGGTGTCCGCATCACCTAAGTCATTTCAACGCATTTTATATTATTTGGAAACTGAAACTGCTGCTGGAACCTGGCCTGTCTTGAAAAAGGAGTTTCCTGTATTGAAAAGCAAGCAGCGGGAGTTGATAATTCTGGTGTCTGATTTTTTGCAAAAAGATAACGAATGGCTGGACATAGTGGAGCAAATGAGGCATCCCAAAAAAGAGATTGTGTTGTTTCAGATTCTGGGAAAGCAGGAGGAAAAGTTTGACTTGAAGGGTAATTTTCATTTTCATGATTTGGAGTCAGATCGCTCAATTATTTTGGATGGAAAGGCGATAGATAAAACCTATAACGATTCTATAAAGAATTATTTGTCAGGTTTTAAGCAATCGTTGATTCTACCTCAAGTTCATCTGTTTCAAGCAAGATTGACGGATTCAATCGCCGGCCTAATCAGCAAGTTTCTTGCAGAAAGATCCCTTTCGTGATGCAGTTTCTTCAACCTATATTGCTCTGGGGATTGCTTGGAATCAGCATCCCTATCCTTATACATCTCTGGCGAGGAAAGAAAGGGCAAGTCATCCATTGGGCAGCGATGCACTGGCTCGCCACACAGGATAGTTCTGTGGCTAAAGGCTTCCGATTGGAGAATATCTTCGTGCTATTACTTAGAATTCTACTGCTAGATTTGCTGGTGTTACTGTTGAGTCAGGTCTTTATTCCATCGGTAAGCAAGGTTTCCGAGGAGAGAATTATTCATCTGGTACAGCCAAGTAATCTGATCACCGAGGAGTATAAGTTTGAGCTTCAGCAGGCATTGGAAAAGGGTGAGGAAGTATATTGGGCTGATGAGCATCTCACAGCAATTGAGGGCTTGGATGAGTTGAATGCAGAAGGAATGTTTCTTAAGCTTCAATCCTCCTTGGATAAAATTGCGGATGAAACTACCCAGCTCAATTTGTATTTGATCAACTCTCAAAACAGCTTAGGGTCGAAGAATTATCTAAGTAAAATCAAACCAACCTTCTTTTTAGGAATAGCTGATCTGGCAAATCCAGCTCCTCAGAACATTTCCATTGAAGGAGGAAAAAAGCTAGAGGTTAATCAAAATGGGGTTTTGGACTCCATCGCAAACGATCAAAATGGCCCTGTTTCGATTACTATAGGAAAGAGCGATTTCGCTTACTATATGGGTGAAATTTCCTCCTCAGAGCGTCTTTTCATCAAGGCATCTCTAGAAGCTATTCAAGATGTTTACGGATTTGACTTTTTAGAAAAGGAACGCATGGAAGATGCAAACCTGGTTTTTGATCATGAGCTGCCAATAGAAAAAGGCGGTAATAAACTTTACTTCATCTCGGATGCTTTCTCTTTCTCTGAGCAATCGAATCTGATCACTTTTTCAGATCAACTGGACTTCGATCATTCTGAATTGGTACAAACAGGAAAGTTGCCTGAAGTTATTTTGGAGAGATTTCTAGCTTATTATGGGGTAGAGCAGCAAGATGTGAAGTTGAGTCAAACTCAGCTTGAGCATAGATTTTTGGTAGATAGTCCGAAAAGCCAAAGCAAGAGAGCTAATCTGAACGTGATCCTTTTAGGTCTATTTCTGCTCTGTTTTGCAGCTGAACGTTACTTTGCAAATCAACAAGGGATATGAGCACAATCGAAAGCTATATCGCCAAAATTGAGTTGCAATTGCGTGTGCAAATTGGCTTAAAAGCATTATTGATAAGTTTATCACTGGTGGTATTTGGCTTGATTTTCACATCTGCTCCCGCAGCTATCCTAGTCCTTGCTATCCTAGCTTTCTTCGTAGCTGGATACTATTTGGGATTATTTGTAACTCAGCGAAAGCAAGCTATTCAGGTACTTCATGATAGATTTCCAGACTTGGAATTCAGTTTGGAACTCTTGGATAAGCCCAGCAAAAATGTAGCTGAGCAACTTCAATGGGAGCGAGTGAATGCTAACTTTCGCGGTGGGGAAGTCCAGCTTTGGCACAAAAATACCTGGCCATTTTTGGTAGCGTTGCTTTTCATCTCCGGAGTTTATGGACTTTCACATTTGAAGCTTTCCGAAGAAAACTCACCCCAGGTTCAGGCTAAGTTGGAAGATAAAGTTGATGCTACTTTAATAGCAAATCTACCTGTGGAATTGAAATCCTTAGAAATTTCCATCATTCCTCCAGCATACACAGGCTTGCCAAAAATTTCTCAATCAGAACTTTCGATCAGGACTATTATAAGATCTGATATAGAGTGGATTGTAAGTATAAAAAATAGTGAAGGAGCAACTTTGGAATTGATTAATTCGAATGGCAAAAGCCTACCTTTTTCCAAATCTGGAGAGAAATTTATTCTTAAGGATAAGGTCATAGGATCTGGCATTTATGCGCTTCGTGCAAGTAGAAATGAGAAGGTGGTTTATGAATCTGATTATTTCCCATTGGAAGCAATTGATGATTTTGCTCCGGTGATTCAGCCCAGCGAAAAAGAGCTTTATAAATACCACTTCACGAAGGATCCTCAGGTCATGCAGGTGAAAGCCAAGGTATCTGATGATTTCAAAGTAAAGGAGCTTTACCTGGTGGCTACGTTGGCAAGAGGTTCTGGTGAAAATGTGAAATTTAGAGAGAATCGAATAGCGATACCAAACAAGGATTTTAAATCTGCGGATCTCAGTGTCAAGTTAGACTTGAAGTCATTCGATTTCAGGCCTGGTGATGAGTTGTATTACTATTGGGCCGCTATGGATAATCGTACTCCCGAACCTAATTTTTCCCGTTCGGACACTTATTTTCTCAATTACGTGGATACTTCAGGGATTCAAGAGGAGGACATAATAGGGATGGCGATTCATGTTATGCCTGAGTATTTCCGTAGCCAACGGCAGATTATTATTGATACTGAAAATCTCCTTGCTACTCAGAAGAGTAAGACTGAGAAAGAATTCAATTCTGCTTCTAATCTAATAGGTAGCGATCAGAAGCTTCTTCGGATGCGTTATGGTCAATATCTCGGTGAGGAGAATTCAGAAGCTAATAACGGTTCTGAACCGGTGGATTTCCTGGCCGGTCACGATCATGATCATGCCCATGAAGCCGGTGTGGTCAATTTAGTAATAGAACCTAAAACGAGTAAATCGGATAGCAGCTCTCAGAAGGTGGTTGAGAATGACCTTGAGGATGGAATGGGAGGACTTATGAGCGCATTTTTAAATAAAAGCCAGTCCTCAACACAAGCTAAAATTGATGAGAATTCCTCGATGAATCTCTTGAAACTTGCCTTAGAGCAGATGTGGGAATCTGAGTTGCATCTACGGCTTTTTGAACCGAAAAAGGCTTTACCCTTTCAGGAAAAGGCGTTGGAATATCTGAAGACTGTACAGCAAAAGTCAAGAGTTTATGTAAAGCGTTCAGGATTTGATCCACCACCGATCAAGGAAGGAGAAAAGCGCTTGACAGGTGATCTGGATAAATTGAAAAATCAAATCGAAATCGAGCAAATAGCATTGACTAGGAGCTTGGCGCCACTAGCTGCACAGGTGTTGGGATTGCTTCCAAAGCCTCAGCTTTCTGCCGTCGATAAAGCTGCCGTGCAGAAACTTGGCGAACTCTGGACTTCACGCATGAACTATTCCGGCATTCAGGATTGGTCAGTTTTGCTAAGACTTCAAGAGTTGAATACAGGCAAAATTACTGAGGAGGGAAGGAAGGAATTGTTTCAGAAACTATATCCTCTGACAGCCCAAAGTGAAGGTGTGAACGCGTCTTCACTCAAACAAAAAGAATTAGAAAAAGCCTTTTGGAGCAAGTTGCAATGATTCACTTCGAACCTTTGATTTCCGGAACTTGGTCATGGCTATTCGCTGCAGCGATTATCCTTATTTTAGGTGTTCAGCTATTTTGGATACTTAATGCTGATCTGAAAACTTCCAGAAAAGTGATTAAAATCGCTTTGAATGCGTTGTTTTCACTTTTACTGCTTGGTTATCTTTTGCAACCAATATGGACTTCGAGTAAGCCAGAAGAAGCAGTTTTGATCCATTCCACGGCTAGTACGAAGGAGAAAGTACGCTTTTGGAAAGATAGCTTGAGTGTCAAGAAATCTGTTGATATCAGAAAATTCCAAGGTGAGGGAAATCCTGTTTATTTGCTTGGATCTGACTTTTCAGAGGCTGAGTTATTGAAAATAGGAGATAGGGATATTCAATGGGTTTCAGACATTGAAGACGGGGCACTTTCTTTTCTGGATTGGAAAGGAATACTGCGAGAAGGAGAAATGCAGACGGTGAATGGCAGGATAGAGTCAAGCGAATCCTTGAAAATCTCCATTTCTCAGCAAGGTGAAATACTAGCTGAAACCATCTCAGAATTAAATGAAGGTGCTTTTTCCCTTAAGTTTTCAGCGAAAGTTCTGGGAAGAAATGAGTTGGACCTGATGGTGAATGATAGCCTATATGGAAGCATCAAGTTCTTTGTTCGTCCAGCCAAACCCATTCAATACAGTTTGCAATTTGCTTTTCCTGATGCCGAAATTAGGGTTTTGACTCAATACTTGATCAACTCAGGCGAAAAGGTACAGGAGCGAATAGATGTATCGAAAAACTCAACTATTAGCTCTGGAAGCTCTGAATCCGATTCCCTTCAGTTTCTGATCATCGATCCAGCACAGCTCACTAAGAAGTCAACCCAAGATGCAATTGAGAATGGAGCGTCCATTTTGGTGATTAATTTGGATGATATTGGAAGGGATGTTCCTGCGATCAATAAAGCCTTTGAAACCAACTTCAAAGCAAAGCGAATTACAACAGAGGAGAGTCGGGAAGTTGAGGCTGATTTGGAAGCTTTACCTTACGAATTGGAGTCGGTGATTGCTCAGAAACTGCTTTTTGAGAATGCTTTTGCAGTTCAGCAAATAGGAAATGCTAAGGTGGGTGTGAGTCTATTGGGTAAGACTTTTCCAATCAAACTGGCTGGTGATAGTTTGCACTACCAAGCGATTTGGCAGAAGATGTTAGGTGCAATGATTCCGCAGGAATCAGGGGTAATAGATCTTAATCAGCCAGTTTTTACTGATATGAGAACTGACATTAAGTCGAACCAAGAGGTTTTCATCAAGGATTTTGTAAACATTGAATCAGATTCAGTCTTCCTGCAGCAATCGCTTGTCAACCCTTTTTCTAAAACTGCTGAGTTTGTAAGTATGGATTCTGGGTGGGTTTCAATTGCTGATAGCATAGAATTCTATAGCTATACTCCAGATGAGTGGGAAACTGTGCGAGCTTCAAAGTGGAGAGCTGATTTCTTGAAAGCGCATTCTAAAAGGGATACAACTTCAGAAATTTTTACGTCTCAGGAGAAGGTCTCGGATTGGCTTTGGTTTACACTTTTTGTGTTGACTTTAACACTACTTTGGCTGGAACCTAAGCTTTTGAAGTAAAGCTGTATTCAGTTTTTTTGAGAAACGGTTACCTATTGAAAAGTTTTTTTCTCCAATTTGTCCTGTGTACGACACGAAAATCCAGCCTGATTGAACTGTTTTGAGTTTAAATGGGAGTTGTTGGCTTGAGAGTCAGCTTTATCCTAAACTTAAATAAGCATGAATAAATACTTAAAAAGAGTGAGCCTCAGTATTGTGCTGCTTCTGTTGATTTTCACTTCCTATGCGCAGAAAGCTGAGGTGTTTTCTCAGAAGGACAAAGCGATAAAGGGCTATGATCCAGTGGCGTATTTCACTGATTCCAAACCTGTGATGGGTAAGGATGATATTAAGTTCAGCTATGCAGGGGCGAATTGGTATTTCTCTTCTCAGAAAAGTCTAGAGCTATTCAAGTCCAACCCGACGAAATACATGCCTCAATATGGTGGTTATTGCGCTTTCGGATTGGCTGAAGGCTACAAAGCACCCATTTCCCCAGAAGCTTGGACTATAGTGGATGATAAATTGTACCTGAATTACAACAAGAAAGTGCAGGCAGACTGGAATACTGATCAGGCTGAGATGATCAAAAAAGCAGATAAAAACTGGCCGACCGTCAAGAAAGAAAAATAAAGTATGGAGGTAGAAGTCAAACAAAGTCTTGAGTCTTTTGAAGCCTCTAGTTCAGATTGGGAAAGGATGCCTGACCCCACGAGGATGCATAATTCCTTTGAGTTTGCACACGCTTGGTGGTTTCACGTCCCAATGTTTGTGTTGGGGGTTTCTTGGGCTATTCGACTTCGGAAAGCCAATTTCTTTGCAGCTGTAAATCCTTCCTTGGGTAATGGAGGATTGTATAACTATTCCAAATTTGAAGCCCAAAATCACTTTCCAAAAATCAATCTTCCTAACACGTGTTTGATTCATTCCGAGGAGAATTTTGATGTAATTCTGAGTAAGATAAATGCCGAAAATCTGAACTATCCTTTCATTATAAAGCCTGATGTTGGAGAGCGAGGAAAGGGAGTGAAGCTTATTCAAAATCAAGGCGAGCTTGAGATTTATTTGACTGAGCAACCCATTGAGGCATGTTTGATTCAGGAGTTTATCGAGAAGGCTCAGGAATACGGCGTGTTTTTCCTTAAAAACCCTATGACTGGAAAGTTTTCAATTCCTTCTCTAACTAGAAAAATCTCCCTTCAGGTGATTGGTGATGGTATTTCCAGCATTTCCGAATTGATACAAAACCATCCCCGAGCAAGCCGCTATCAGAATCTAATTCAAGCAGGAGATTCAAACCATATCCCCTTACACAACGAAGTGGTAAAGCTGAGTCCGATGGGAAATCACTGCAAAGGAGCAGTTTTTCTGGATTACAGCGCTTATATCAGTTCTGAAATGATTGCCTCTTTTGAGCAGATTTTTGAAGCTGTAGAAGGGATCAACTATGGCAGATTGGATGTGAAAGTAGATGAGCTGAGCGACCTCTGTGATCCAGAAAATATCATTATTCTTGAAGTGAATGGTGCAAATGCTGAACCTATTCATATGTACTCTCCAGAGAAAAACTACCAAGATGGATTGAAAACGATCAACTCCTATTTCCAAAATATGGGTATGATGGCGAAGCATAACTTGGTCGGCAGAAGACGTCAATTTCGGGAGACAGATACGTGGAGAAGCCTAATGCAGTATTTGAAAAAGTGAATCCTCATTGTCTAAAAGTATTCTTGCGGACAATTTGAGATTAGTAGAACCGCGATATTTACATATCAAACCAACTGCTATTATGAAACCCACTACATCTCAATCGAATAAGAAATTGACAATCCTGATATGGGTTTTGCGGTTGATAGCATCTGGGATTTTGGTGCAGACGCTATATTTCAAATTTGGAGCGCATCCAGATTCCGTCGCTTTATTTACCGAACTAGGAGTGGAGCCCTATGGAAGAATTGGACTTGGCATTGCTGAGTTGATTACTGCGATCTTGATTTTGGTTCCGAGAACAACTGCTTTTGGCGCGATACTGGGATTGTTCTTAATGATAGGAGCAATTTCTACACATTTATTTATTATTGGAATTGAGTTTAGAGGAGATGGGGGAGCACTTTTCTCGCTTGCGGTCACCTGTTTCTTGGCTTGCTTGATTCTTTGTGTTATTTTAAAAAATCATATTCTAACCTTTTTAAAAAGTACCTATGCTAGTTAGTTTGAATTCGGAAGTTTTAGGAGAATTATCAGATTTTTTGAGTCAATTGAAATCAGAAGATTTTGCCGATTGCTCTCCTGTTTTGAGGACTTCCAGTATAGGTCAGCACGTTCGCCATATACTGGAATTGTATGACTGTATGTTGTCTCAATATGAGTCAGGAATAGTTTGCTATGATGATAGAAAGCGTGACAAGAGACTGGAAACAGATGTGGCATTTGCTTTAGCTAAAGTAAAAGAGATCCAATCCAATCTCAAATTAGAAGACAAGGAGATTATTCTAAAAATGGCAGTTGAAACTGATTTTGAAACGATCCAGAGCAGTTATAATCGCGAACTATGCTACAATCTAGAGCACTGCATTCATCATCAGGCGCTGATCAAAATTGCCTGTAATCAACTCGATTACATTTCACTTCCATCTAGCTTTGGCGTAGCCAAATCAACAATTGACTATGTCAAAAGCTTAGAATCAAGCGCTAATTAACATAGTCAAGTCGATAAATTGGGTTTTAAACGAAAGCTACATTCTAAGATTTTTCATATCAATAAGCTGCGGCTGGAAAGGCTGATCATATAGTCTCTTGCCAGTTGCTTTGTACAGCGAATTGCCCAATGCTGCAAAAACAGGAGGGAAGAGTGGTTCGCCTAGCCCCGTTGGTGATTCGTTATTTTGGACAAAGTGTACTTCAATTTTCTTTGGAGCTTCCTTATGACGGATCATGCGGTAGGTATCAAAGTTGGATTTGGTAGGCACTCCATTTTCAAAGGCCATTTCCCCATAGAATGCATTTCCGATCCCATCCACTATAGCTCCTTCACCCATATTGGCCGCAGCGTCTGGATTGACGACAATCCCGCAATCCACAGCAGCAAATACATTTTCTACAACAGGTTGGTTGTCTTTAATGGTGATTTCGACTACTTCAGCTACATAGGAATTGTGACAGAAATAAGCAGAAACACCCCGATGAATATCTGCTTTCGCACTATCCCAATTTGATTTCTCTCTAACCAATTCCAACACTCCTGCATAGCGTTTAGGATCGTAATCATTGTCCTTACCTACAGGATTTGTTTCAGCACGTTTGAGCAATTCCAGGCGGAAATCAATTGGATCTTTTCCCATTTCCTCAGCCAGTTCATCCAGAAAACTTTGTTCTGCTCCAGCGATAAAGTTGGATCTAGGTGCTCTAAATGCTCCGATAGTAATGTTGGATTCAATCTGCCAGCTTTCTGCCAAATAATTGTCGATAGCTCCGGCAGGAAATCTGTTGGCATGAAGTGGAGATTCAGGAATTCCTCCAGCTTTCACATGCAATGCCAACAGGTTGTTATCGTCATCCAAAGCTGCGCGGTAAGTGGCAGAATAGGTAGGTCTGTAAACACCGGCACTCATATCATCCTCTCGGGTATAGACCATTTTCACTGGTGCCTGCATTTTTTGAGAAATCAAAGCTGCTTCCGTCATATGATGACTGTAGGCTCTTCTTCCAAATCCACCACCCATTCTGGCAAGATTTATCTGAATATTTTCTTTAGGTAGGCCCAGGCTACTTGATAAAGTATTCATAATTGACTCGGGCGCCTGTGTAGGGCCATATATCACCGCTCTGTCTATATTCACATCGGCAAAGCAATTCATTGGTTCCATCGTGTTGTGTGCCAAAAAAGGTGCTGTGTAAGTTCTCTCTAGCACCCTAGAAGCAGATTTAAAAGCGCTTTCCGGATCCCCATCTTTTCGCTGCACATTTCCTGGTTTTGTGATATACTCAGCCATTTTTTCTTTATGCGAGGCAGAGTTTTCCAAGCCTCCGGGAACTTTGATATCCATGTTTTGTCCGCCTCTGCCTGCCATAGGAAACGTTGAGTCTGGGGCTTTTTCCCATTCTACTTTAAGATTTTTCTTGGCCTGTAGCACTTCCCAAGTGGAATAGCCGACTATGGCAATGATCTCCGGGAATGTCGTGGTGTCAAAGAAATTACGGCCATAATCATCTTTGAAAATCTTTACTTCAAATGCATCCTGAATTCCAGGCATAGAAGTCACCGAACTTTTGTCAAAAGATTTGATTTTCATTCCAAAAGCCGGCGGATGAACGATAGCAGCATACTTCATGCCTTCCACCTTGTGGTCCATTGCAAACATAGGCTTGCCAGTGACGATCTTAGTTCCATCCACATTCTTTTTGGAATTGCCTATGATTTTGAAGTCAGAAATATCCTTCAATTTGACTGTTTCAGGATCTGGAGCTTCCAAGGTTCCTGCCAAAGAAGCCAGCTCACCATACCCAGCTTTTTTGCCGGATCCTTTATGTTCTACTATTCCAGCATTGGTGGTGATTTCTCCTACTGGCACATTCCAGGTTTGTGAAGCAGCATTAACTAGTAATTGTCTGGCTGTAGCTCCGGCGGTTCGAAGTGGCTTCCAACCCGAACGAATTCCTTGACTTCCGCCTGTGAACTGTCGGTCAAATCGCTCAGGATAAAAATCTGCCTGCTCGACAAATACGTTTTTCCAATCCACGTCCAATTCTTCGGCCAGTATCATAGGAAGGGAAGTCTTTACATTCGATCCAAATTCTGGGTTTGGATTGAAAAGCGTAACTGCCCCATTTTCACCGATTTTGATGTAACTGTTGATTTCAAACCATTCCTTAGGCATGGTAAGAACCTGCTCGGGAGTGGGCCTACATCCTGCCAGCCAACTAAAGCTCAGCATCATTCCGCCTCCTGCGAGCGTGGAGACTTTTAGAAATGACCTTCTATTAAACTTTTTATCTATTAATGTCATGATCTCGGGATTTAAGCTGATTTAGCGGCAGTTTTTATAGCTGCTTTGATTCTAGTATAGGTTCCACAGCGGCATATATTACCGTTCATCGCATTATCAATGTCCTCATCACTAGGACTGGGATTACTTTTTAAAAGTGCAGTGGCTGACATAATCTGACCTGCTTGGCAATAGCCGCATTGAGGAACATCATGCTCCAGCCAGGCTTTCTGTACAGGATGATCACCTTTTTCGGAGATACCTTCTATGGTAGTTATTTCAGCATTTTCTGCTGCCGAAACTGGCAATTGGCAAGATCTCACTGCATTACCATCCAGGTGAATGGTACAGGCTCCGCATTGTGCGATGCCACAGCCAAATTTGGTACCGACCAGATCCAGATGATCTCTCAAAACCCAAAGCATAGGAGTGCTAGGATCTACGTCTACGTTGAGAGATTTACCATTGATAGTTAAGTTGTACTGTGCCATAAGTGTTGTATTTATCTCTAAATTAATTAATTACAAGGAGTGTTGCTTACGAAATTCAAACGAAACACATATTCTGCCGCTGATAGGTGTAATGTAAAAGGGTTCTAAATTTTTACTAGCTATTTAACTGATTGATAAAAGGTTGATCATAGAACCTTTTTCCGTTTGCTTTATATAAGGCATTTGCCAAAGCTGCAAAGACAGGTGGGTAGGCAGGTTCACCAAGACCAGAAGGATCCTCTCCATTTTCCACAAAGTAGGTTTCTATGGCAGCTGGTGCTTCCTTCATTCTAATCATCCTATAGGAGTCAAAATTGGATTTGCTCGCCACACCGTCCGCAAATGTCAGTTCCCCAAACATGGCGGTTCCGATTCCGTCAATAACCGCACCTTCACAGAGGTTTTTGGCTGCATCAGGATTCACGACCAATCCGCAATCTATCGCATTAATCACCTTGTCGATTTTAACCTGGCCATCCACGATTTTCAAATCCAGAACTTGGGCCGCATAGCTGTTGTGACAGAAGTAAGCAGAAAATCCCCTAGAAATTCCTTCCGTATCTTGACCCCAATTAGATTTTTCTTTGGCAAGTTTAATTACTTCCGCAAACCGGCCTGGGTCGTAATCATTCCTTTCTCCCACTGGATTTGCTTTGGCTTTCGCCAGTAATTCCAGACGGAAATCAATAGGATCTTTTCCAGCTGCCTCTGCTACTTCATCCAAAAAGGATTGCTCCACGCAAGCCATAAAATTAGATCTCGGTGCACGGAATGACCCCGTAGTAATATTGGAAGGCACTTCCCAGCCTTCTGCCAGATAATTAGCTACTGCTCCTGCAGGAAAACGATCTGCATAAAGAGGGTTCTCAGGAAGTCCACCCGCGTTGACATGAAAAGCAGTCAATTCATTGTTTTCATCCAAAGCTGCTTTATAGGTCGCCTGATATCTCGAGCGGTAAATACCTCCGGTCATCTCGTCTTCCCGGGTATAAATCAGCTTGATTGGTGCATTCATTTTTTGGGAAATTACAGCTGCTTCTATCAACCAATGCGCATAAGATCTTCGCCCATAACCACCTCCCAGTCGGGTCATTTTGATATCGATGTTTTCTAAAGAAATTCCCAATCGGGAAGAAAGTGCCTGCTCGGTCAACTCCGGTTTCTGCAAGGGTCCGGCACATTCCACTTTTTCCCCTTGTACATGGGCAAAAAAGTTCATTGGCTCCATACAGTTGTGGGCTAAAAATGGCCCTGTATAACTTCTTTCTATAATTTTTGTTGCTTTTGCAAAAGCAGCTTCCGGGTTACCATCTTTTCGTTGCGTTTGAGGATTTTTTGCGGCTTCTATCATAGCCTGCTCCTGTGAGGCTGAACTTTCCAATCCTTTGGGAACTACTCTGATTCCCTCTCTGCCAAACATATCCCGCTTTTCCTCATAGCCTTCCTGAATTTCCCATTCTGCCTGAATTGCTTTTTTTGCCTGTAACACCTGCCAGGTACTTTCACCAACTATAGCTACTAAATCAGTGAATTGAGCAGTGTCGAAAAATGTCCTTTTGTAATCATCTTGCAAGGATTTGATCTGAAAAACCTCCCTGATGCCAGGCATGTTTTTGGCTTTTGAGCCATCAAGAGATTTCAGTTTTTTACCGATTGCCGGTGGATGGACGAGCATGGCGATAAGCATTCCCTCGCGTTTAGTATCTATTCCAAAAAGTGGTTTGCCAGTCACTATATTTTTGGCTTCTACGTTCTTTTTGGAAGTTCCGATAATGCCGAAATCCTTACTATCTTTCAGTTGCACCTCTTCCGGAACCGGCATCGTGGCAGCCAAGGAGGCAAACTCTCCAAAATGTGCTGATTTTCCAGATTGCTTATGAGTAATTGTTCCCGCTTTTATCGTGATCTCCGATGCGGGTACATTCCAACTTTGGGCTGCAGCTGCGACCAGCATAGCACGGGCAGTAGCTCCGGCAGTTCTAAGATTAGTATATCCTGAGCGTATCGCCTGACTTCCACCAATGAATTGTCTGGTGAAATACTTGGTATCCAAATCCGCCTGCTCCACGATGACATTTTCCCAAGCCACATCCAGTTCCTCGGCAACAATCATAGGCATGGAAGTCTTCACATTTTGCCCGCCTTCTGGATTCGGTGACATAATGGTGACCAATCCATTTTCCCCGATTTTGATGAATCCATTGAACTGAAACCACTCCTTTGGCATCGTTAGAGTTTCTGCCTGCTTGGGATTGCATGCTGCCAACCAATTGAGACTAAGCAACATGCCGCCTCCGGAAAGTGCAGAGACTTTTAGAAATGATCGACGGTTGATTTTGGTGCTTGCAGTTTTCATGAATTGAGGTCAACGAGTTTGATAACAACCACTTAGGCCTTTAAAATTTACTTTAATTGAGGTTTACAACAAAGGTTTTTTGAATAGAATAGGTCGTTTAGACCTTATTCTAAAGCCAGAAAAGCCAGACCCACATGGACCTGGACTTTCTCTTGTAACCCAATCAATCTATATTTTCAATCGTCGATCTTCGAAATTGTGAGGGATTCATGTCCATTTCCTTTTTAAAGAAGTTGTTGAAATGTGTCACTTCTGTAAAACCCAAGGCATAGGCTATTTCTGATACATTCCAGTCGCTTTGCTTTAGAAGACGCTTGGATTCTGCCAAAATTCTTTCCCTGATAATCACCGATGTTGCCTTATGGAAAATCGATTTGACACTCCTGTTAAGATGATTAACATGGATATTGAGCTTTTGGGCAAAGTCCGAAGCTGATCTTAGTTTAATTGTATTTCGCAGGTCTGTTACAGGAAATTGACTTTCTAACAGTTCCATAAAATCTGCACTGATCCTGCTTGCGGCAGTATTTCCTGACATATCAGTTTTTATTCTTATTGGTGATTTACTTGCTGTCCGAATCATCCTGTTTTTAGTTCTGGTTAATTTTTTCTGGCATCAATTTGAGGTTTTAAAAACCCAAGCTGCTCAGCCAGTCATTGACTTCCTTTTTTACTTCAACTTCTTTGGTACCCTCCATGACGAACAGGATACCATCCCGCTCTATGCCTCCTTTTGTGGAATAGCCTTTCAGAATTTTACTATCCGGGCAAAGCTCTTTTACTTTATCAAAGCTGCTACCTATCCCATAACCAGCGTTGGTATTGAAAGGGATGACAAACTTTCCACTCAGATCATTTTCACTTAGGAAGGTTTTCATAGGTGGTGGCAGTTGCATTCCCCAGGTAGGAAAACCTACAAAGACCACTTCATACTGGGTAAGATCAATTTTTGTCATTAAGGGAGGCAGAGTCCCAGTTTCATTTTCCTGAGCTACCTGTGCGACTATTGCTGCATAATCTTCCGGATAGGGAGTTTCTAATTCCAGACTAACCAACTTTCCACCGACCTTTCCGTGAATTATTTCCGCCACAGCTTTGGTGTTTTTGGTGCGTGTGAGGTAAACAATAAGGATTTTTTCCGATGCTACCTCACTCAGCTGCACTTCAGGCTGGGTTTGACTGCTGCAGCTCAGCGAACTCATGAGGAAGATGAACAGGAAGAAATACTTCATGGTTAGTTTGAATTGTTGTGGCTAGTGCGACACTAACTGGGCTGTCGTGCCAAAGAGAGTGTCGCACTCACTTTAACTTACCGATCCCCATGCCCCATTAGTTTGGTAAAGGAAAGCGAGCCAAGTTTCCATCCCTCAGCCCTTTTGATGTACACTTCTGTGACTTCAAATGGATTGGTGACTTCATTGCCACCGACTTCGGCGATCAGTGTGATTCTATTAAGTAGAATAGCGGTATTGTCTATGATTTCTACAGAAACCTCGTGGACATCGGTTTTTTTATACCAGATACCACCGCTCCGAATGATGTCAACTTCCCGGTCTTTGCCCCAGGCACCGCCCATGTGCACGAAAACCGATTTGTCATCAAATAGATCCGCAAGTTTATCAGCATCCTTATCTGCCATCCATTGCCACTTGGTCTTGGAGAGCTCAATGATTTCCTGTTTGGTAGCCTCCTCCTGCGCGTAGGTGAACTGGATTGCAAAAAGAAGAATTAATACTCCTAGGATTGTCTTTTTCATGGTTGCTTGGTTTTGGGATTAATGTTCTATCTCATGCGTATCACGCACACTACTGAAGGTCAGCGCGAGCATTTTCCATTCTTCGCCCTGCTTTTGATATACCTCTGTCACGGTAAATTCATTTTCCACATCATTTCCTCTCACGTGAGCAGTCAAGGTGATTCTATTCCAAACCAACGCAGTGTTTCCAGAGATCTCAATCGCCGTATCGTGTACATCCGCCTTCTTGTACCAAATGCTTCCGGATTCGATGATTTCCAGTTCCCGGTCTTTTTTCCAGCTTCCACTCATGTGAACAAACTTTGCTTTATCATCGAATAGCTTTTCCAGTTTGGCTACATCCTTATCGGCCATCCATTGCCATTTGTCCATGGAAAGCTTTTCGATTTCCTGCTCTGTGGAAGATTGGGCAAAAGTGAAGGAAACGCTGAATAATAGGAGGGTAAAAATGAAGAAGTGTTTTTTCATGGTTATTTTGCTTTTGAAGTGCTAGTTTTCAATGGCTTGTAAATTGGATTAACCCAATTCATCACTACTAATAGACGAAAAAAAATCCTAGGGTTTGGGGGAAATCAATAGACAGCAAGGTTCTCTCACCCAGTCAACAGATTTGATCTACGAATGAAAAATCAGTTAGCATGTCTATCCCTAAAGATGCCAGTAGCAGAATACTCTTGGCTTTACAGGACAGATGACCGAAGCCCGGTGACCGATGTGCTTAATTGTGGAGTTTAACTTATTCTTAGTCGCTTATAAATCTTTGCTCGATAGAAAATGGAAGTACAAATTTCCATATAGGTAGTATAGGAACCTTTTACCACTTGTTGCAGAAATACTGTCTTCTGTAGAGCGCAACAGTCAGTTGGATGATCGCTGAGATTTGGTGTTATTTAAAATTCTAAATTTCGAAAATGAAGAATACTGTCATATCGCGTCCGGCATTCTATGCGCTGCATGTACTTTTCTGGTTTTGCTATGGAGCTATATTATTTGCCTCGCTGAGCAGCTGGATTGATTCTCCGTTGGAAATCTGGAAAATCGTCATTTCGGATGTGTTGACTTCCTCCGCCATCACGTATCTGAATTACTATTTGCTCCTGCCCAGGTTGTATGCTAAAGGCAAGCATCTTTCCTACGTTATCGCTTCACTTGCTTTGGTGATTGTCATTGTGCTTCTGAGAGTCAATATGCTCGGCATGTCACATCAATCTATAGCTTATACTTATTTTATCAGATCGGTTCCGGCCATTGGTTTCTATTTGGTCACGACGGTGGTCTGGTTCTTTGCCAATCTGATCAAAGCTCAGCGAAATGAAATTGAACTTCGTAACAGTCAATTGGCCTCCGAACTGAAGTTTCTGAAGCTACAGCTCAGCCCACATTTCCTCTTTAATACCTTGAATAACATTTATTCGATGGCATATTTCAAAGAGAATAATACAGCTCCGGCGATCATGAAACTCTCCGAGATGATGCGGCATATGCTCTATGAAGATCAGGGAAAGTTTGTATCACTTTCCAGGGAAATCACCTTTATGGAGAATTTTATTGAGCTGTGGAGGTTGAAATTGGATGAGAAGCCCAAGATATTTTTTACTTATGAAGGTGTGAAAGATCGGCACAGGATTGCCCATCTGATATTTCTGGTTTTTCTGGAAAATGCCTTTAAACATGGAAATACAATTGATGGTACGATTGATATCAAACTGACTATTGATGCAGATGATAGGTTACATTTCTATAGTAGAAATGATGTGATCGATGCGCGAAAGACAGCAGAGGAAGAAAGTGGAGTGGGGCTTTCTAATGTGAAAAAGAGATTGAATCTGATCTATCCTGGAAAGCATGAGTTGACCTTGGATCAGCATGCGACGTACTTTGAAGTGAAGTTAACCATTGAATTAGGATGAGCTACCATGTTTTAATTGTAGATGACGAGCCGCCAGCAAGGAAGTTGCTCTCCGATTATGTATCCAAAATGGCGAATTTGGTACTCGCTGGGGTGTGCAAAAACGGGGAGGAAGCCTTGGGGTTTTTGAAAGAAAATCAGGTTGATATCCTATTGCTCGATATTCGCATGCCGCTGATGACTGGTATGGATTTGCTGAATGAATTGGAGGAAAAGCCACTCACTATTTTTGTGACTGCCTATGAGGAATATGCAGTCAAAGGCTATGAACTGGATGTGATTGATTACTTGATGAAGCCGGTTTCCTTTGAGCGGTTTACAAAGGCAATCGAAAAGGCTACAGAATACCTTTCGGCGCAGGTGACTACAGAAGAAACCTCAGAGAAACCTGATTACTTTTTTATCAAGACCGATACCCGCATCGTGAAGTTTCTTTTTTCAGAAATCCAGGCGATTGAAGCCCAAAGAGAATATGTGAAATTTATAACACCAAGCCGAAAAGTAATGTCTTTGGTTTCCCTGACCGGAATTGCCAATGCCTTGCCGGGAGAATTCGTCCGTATCCACCGATCTTTTATCATCAATATGCGGCATATCGATGAAGTGCAGGCTAATGAGGTTTTGATAGGAAAGGAGCTTTATCCTATCAGCCGGAATTATCGGGAGGATTTTTTCAGGAAATTGGATGGGATGAAGTTGTTGTAAGTCTTATCTTTTGGAGAAATGCATGCTGGCTTCTGTAATCCGGCTAAATGAGCAAAGAAAATACACTAACCGGCCGCATTAAGGAATTTCTTTTGTTAAGTCTCAATTCCCGGCTCTTTTCGCCAATTTTTCTGGATAGCGTGCACACTGAATTTTAACTTGGGAAGCAGCAGTTTCTATTTTACTCAAATCTTCTGAAGTAAGTTGGATACTGGCTCCGCCAAAATCCACTTGTGTATTATTAGCGGATATAGTTATTATTTAGGATGTAATAAATGCTTCGAGCCGTAAATTTGAGGCTTCAACTTTATCTATACTTTTATGTCAATCTTCAATACCCAGACTCTGACGAAGCTATTTCTTTTCGCTGGACTAAGCTTTGCCACTCAGATTTCTTTCGCTCAAACCAATGATACCATTCCCGAAACTCAACTCGGAGAAGTAATGGTAACGGCTCAAAAAGAGACTGCGGCCCTTCAAAAAGTACCTTTTTCCGTCTCCAACATTGATGACCGCAAGGTCGAGGAAATGAACCTCTGGCAAACCAAAGACCTTCGCGGTTACATTCCAAATCTATACTCTTCGAATCCAGGAGACAATAGAAACGTGATTTCAATTCGTGGTATTACCACTACTTCCTATGAGCCAGCAGTGGCTACTTATGTAGATGGGGTGAATCAATTTGGCTTGGATACGTATTTCTTTCTCCTAAATGATGTGGAGAGAATCGAAGTGCTCAGAGGTCCACAAGGGACACTTTATGGTAGAAATGCTATGGGAGGAGTGATGAATGTGATCACCAAACCAAAGTCTGATGATCTTTCCGGGTTTATCCGTACTGATATTGGGAACTTTGGCTTTTCCAGAATAGCGGCTGGACTGAAGACTATGGTGCTGCCGCAAAAGCTATACGTGGGTTTCTCTGTTTTGTCGGATAAATTGGATGGCTATTATACCAACCTGTATAACGATAGCGATTTTGATAAGCAGACGAATACCTTATTTGCGGGGAATGTGAATTATCTTTTCGCGAAAAACTGGGAGGCGATTTTGAACTTTAAATCTAATTCTGGAAGAAATAGAGGGCCTTTCTCTTTGGCTCCAGATCCAGATTCTGCCATTGAGAATCCTTTTGAAGTCAATCAAAATGCCACTACGGAAATGGTGGACAATAGTCAAAACATCTCTTTGGTATTTAAAAACACCGGTCCAAAATTCAACTTTTCCTCACAGACAGCTTACCAAAATAACTACCGCTATTACAAAACTCCTATAGATGGAGATTTCTCCCCGATAGATGGAGTTTCTATCGTGAATGACTATGGGAAAAATTGGAACACTGTTTCCGTTTGGACTCAAGAGTTCAGACTTGCTTCTGCTGAAAAAGGTCAAAAGCTGAATTGGCAAGTTGGATTTTTTGGATTTACCTCCGATGCTCCGACTAAGCAAGGAGTGTATTTTGGAGACGATGCAGCACTGATTGGATCACCGATTTCCAACTTCACCACCATCAATACAAACATTGCTTCAGGGTACGGTTTAGCTTTCTTTGGTCAAGCTACTTACAGCTTAACTGACAAATTGAAGCTGACTGCTGGATTGAGATCTGATTATGAGAAAAAGGAGTTGACTGTTTCGCAAGAGTTAGACTTCGGACAAGGTGACCCATTAGTGACACAACCAGATACTTTAGCAAATGCGAGTTACAATGCAATTTCTCCAAAAGTTGCTTTGGCTTATCAACTGGCAAGTACGAATGAAATTTACGGTAGCTATAGTCGTGGTTTTAGACCTGGAGGCTTGACTCAGATTGGTTCTGATCCAAGTAACCCACCATTATTTTCATACGATCCTGAGTTCTCAAACAATTTTGAAATCGGAAGTAAAAATTACTTCTTCAATAGAAGAGTTCGGGCAAATGTTTCAATTTTCTATTCCACCATATCAGATGTGCAAATCCCTGCTTTGATTTTGCCAGATGCGTTTATTGTGACCAACAATGCGGGTGACTTAACTAGTACTGGCATAGAGTGGGAGATCAATACTATCCCAACCAATAATTTGAGCATTGACTGGAGCTTTGGATATACCCATGCTACCTATGATAATTTGATGCTTCCTGGAGAGTCAGGACAAGTGGATTATGCTGGTAACAGACAGATATTTACTCCTGAATTCACTTCGATGGTCGCTGCGCAATGGACTCCACAGTTCTTCAACTCAAATTCCCTTGATTGGATGCTAAGAGGAGAATGGTTGTATTTCGGAGAGCAGTTTTTCAATTTAGAAAATACCATCAGCCAAGATGCGTATCAGATTGCCAATGCAAAGTTCGGGGTAGTTTCAGATACTATGGAACTTACAGTTTGGGCAAAAAATATCTTCGACACGACCTATATAGACTATGCATACAACTTTGGTCCTTCTCACTTAGGAAATCCAGCGACTTTCGGACTGACGGCGATGTATAAGTTTTAAGTAGTTCGGGATTAAAGCTGACCTGCTTTTCCAGGTGCAGTCCTAGTTTAGAAAAACCCATAAAACAAAGCCTCTGAAATCAATAGATCTCAGAGGCTTTATTATGGCGGATATTCAACTTTTGTGGGGTGAAAACAGCTATTCTATTTTCAGGAAATCTTTAAAATACTTCACTAAATTCTTGTATTCCTCCGTGTCAATTTTGCCTATCTCAATTACTTTTTCTACAACCTCATAGATTTCGTTGAATGGGTAGGTTGCGCTCAAATGCTCATTTTTATCCATCCATTTCTTTAGCATTTCGATTTCATATTTGTTGATATCTCCATCTGCCATGATGCCGTAGCATATTCCTTGGAGAAAATGCAAGTCGGCTTTTGTTTTATCCTTTTCTTCGAAATTCAAGGCATGTTTTTCTAGAATTCCTTTGAGTTCGATGATCTCCTCTGAGCCTATTGTGCCCGTTTTAACTTTGTTAGAGATTTCCTCAAAAAATGAATGGAAAGGTTCCTCAGAGCAAAGTCCTTCGTGTGTTGTGCACCAGGATTTCAATGCCTCATATTCACTGATGGTAATTCGGCCATCCATGGCGATACCATTTACCAAGCCATTTAAATTGTGAAAAGCTACTTGGGTTTGGGTCAAAAAATTATTCTTCATATCCTATACAGTTTTGTATAAGATACAAAGTCTTGATAAACAATGAAATGAAGGTGGCGTAGTATTTTTTGTATGTGGAAGGAAAAAACGGTTCCTTATAGCTTTTGGTGATGCCTTGAATAGGTGCAAGGGAGTCGTAAGGTCCTCGACTCCGCTCGGACTGACAAGCTTTCAGATTCATTGGAAGAATCTTTCATTCGTAGCGAAGTCTAATTGTCAGCCTGAGCGAAGTCGAAGGCTCTCCCCAAAAGTTACCTGAAATTCATCGTGAAAACCGTGCGTTCATTTGGGATGGAAGTCACTTGAAGGCTACCATTATGTAGGTTCATAATCTGTCTAGAGATTGCGAGTCCTATGCCACTTCCAGTCTTTTTGGTAGAATAAAAAGGAACAAAGATCCGCTCTAAAGCTTCAGGGATAATCCCAGGTCCACAATCTTCCACTTGTATCATCAAACCTAGATCGCCCTGTCCAATCGATGAAAGCCATATCGTGCGGTCTGCCTGATTTTGCAAAGATTCAGAGGCATTTTTCACTAAATTAATCAAGATCATAGTGATCTGATCCGGATCACAATGGATGTCCAAGTCGTTTGGATGAATCTTAGTTTCTATTTTGACCTCAGCGGATTTTAGATCCTCTTTCATCAAATTCAGTACATTTTCGAAGAGCTGCTTGACTGGTATTTTTACTTTTTTGGGAGCAGGTATATTCGTGTAATCACGATATGCATTCACGAAGTTCACCAGACCTTTACTTCTATTGGCAATTGTGTCCAAACCTTCCTGCATATCCATAAAGCCATCTCTTTTGATCAAAAAACCTTCTTGCTGTACGTAGCTATCCTCATCCAAAATGGTTCGAAGTGATTCCACCAAACTTGAAATCGGTGTAATGGAATTCATGATTTCATGACGAAGCACTTTAGTCAAGTTTTGCCAAGCTTCAAGTTCGTTTGACTGAAGTTCAGCATTGATGTTTTGAAGGGAGAGTAGTGTCCAGCTTTGACCGCCCATCTTGAGAGAAGTGGACTGAATGATCAGATGGAGCGAAGGATTTACCTTTTTGGAAATTCGCTGTCCCGGTTTCATTTCCATCACGTCTTCCAGAAGCTTTGGAGATAGCTTTCCCAAATCAGTAATGTCCCGAAACTGTGGAATCTGAAGCAAATGCTTCGCAGCATTATTGATAACACCGATTTTCCCTTGGTCATTGAATGAGATAATTCCCGTGTTGATATGCTGAATGATGACCTGGAGAAAAAGCATTTGTTCTTCCTTTTCGGCACGGGTTTGCTTGAAAACATCCATCACCTCATTGAATGAGGTATTCACCTCCCTGAATGAGCTTCCCATTTTGCTGTCCGAAGTGAAGGAACTTGAGAAATCAGCGTAGCGAATGGAGTCAAGAAAACGGGCAAGTTTGTGGTTGATCGAGTTTACATAATAAATCATTTCTCCAATCTGGATCAGTGCAATTATGCCTAGAATAGCGGGCGCCAACCAAAGGTCCTGGCTGTAATACAACCAAATTCCTAGATAAAGGCTAATAATAATTCCAAAAATTCTTAGCCCAACGCCAAGAGAAAAGCTCTTATAAACCATACTTCTCAAGTCTGCGATAAAGTGATGATCGAGTCAGCCCAAGTTCTTCAGCGGCTCTAGTGATATGCCCATTGTGTTTTTGTAATGCTTTGCGAATTAATATTCGCTCCACATCTTCGATATTCAAATGCTCCAAACTAACCGACTCATCTTGACGCTCTGGTTGTGCCATTTTTTGCAAAAAGAGATCTTCAGGTTGTAGCACATTGTGATTAGACATGATCACGGCTCGCTCGATACTATGTTGGAGTTCACGGATATTACCAGGCCAGTGGTATTTGGTCATTCGCTTCACTAGCGGTTCGGAAGCTTTACGAATGTCTTTGTTGTATTTTTTGGAATAAAAGGCAATGAAGTGATCCGCCAAAAGCGGGATATCTTCAATACGCTCCCGCAGAGGTGGAAGCTGAATTTCTATGGTGTTGATACGATAAAGCAAATCCTGGCGGAAGCCATTTTCATATACCATAGTATGAATAGGCATATTGGTCGCTGAAATCAACCTGATATTTACATCTACCGGCCGATTAGCACCGACCCGTGTTACTTGGCGATTTTGGAGTACTGCCAAAAGCTTTGATTGAAGTGGCATCGGAAGGTTTCCTATTTCATCCAAGAAAAGTGTCCCTTTGTGCGCCTGCTCAAACCTACCTGCACGATCTTCTTTTGCATCGGTAAATGATCCTTTTTTATGGCCAAAAAGCTCTGATTCAAAAAGCGTCTGTGTGATAGAGCCTAGATCCACTCCAACGAAAGCTTCTCTGTTCCTTCGTGAATGTCTGTGAATAGCACGAGCAATCAATTCTTTTCCAGTACCATTTTCGCCTAAAATCAAAACATTTGCATCAGTGACAGCGACACGCTCTATGGTTTCGAAAACCTTCTGCATGGACTCGCTTTGACCAATAATGTCCTTGAACTTATCGTCCATGTCTTGATGCATGGTTTGCTTCTGATCCCTAAGCAGATTCACTTCCATTTTCTTTTTGCGAAGCTGTAAGGCAGAATTTAGCGTAGCGAGTAAGCGTTCGTTTTCCCAAGGTTTCAGCACAAAATCGGTAGCACCTTCTTTAATCGCTTTCACGGCGAGATTGACATCTCCATAGGCGGTGATCAAAACCACCACGGCTGAAGGGTCAAGTTCCAGAATTCGATCCAGCCAGTAAAAGCCTTCCTGTCCAGAACTCACATCCTTAGTGAAGTTCATGTCAAGCAAAATCACATCGTAAGACTCGTTGTGTGTGAGGATAGGAAGCAGGTCAGGATTGGTCTCTGTATCCACTTGAGAAAAATGTCGCTTCAGGAAAATTTTTGCTGCTTTTAATAGGTCTTCATTATCATCTACTATAAGAATCTTGCCAGTACGTTGCTCGCTCATGATTAAAAGAATTAGGTCTAGATCGGAAAAATATCCGTCGTGCTGTGCCCACTTGTTCCAAAAGCATACCGAAAAGTAGGAGTGAGGTATTTTGGCTCAAAACGTTTGATTTCGGACAAGTTGAGCATGTTTTTGATTCGGTGGACGAGTTTATAAGTTAGGAAAAATATATTCGACTTTGAATGATTTTGTTCGCTTGCGGACGAAAATGTTCGCGAGTCTAGCTTGTGATTTTTCATAAATCAACGAAAGAAGCTTGTAAAGGCGATTTTTTGCATGGCATACCATTTGGCATACTGGGGATAGCCCGGAAATGGCATTTACACACAATGGATAGAAAATTAGCTAAGAAAACCTGGACCCCTAAAAGAATTGCCTGGATAGTAGGTGGAGTCGTTTTAGTCGCCGGAATTATTTATCAAATCGGATATGCAGATCATAGATCCACGATGAATGTGGAGAAGGATCGCTTAAGTATCGCAACAGTTTCAAAAGGGGAGTTTACCGATTATATATTGGTGTCAGGGCAGATCGAACCTGCACAGACATTCTTCCTCGATGCCATAGAAGGTGGGATGGTCGCTCAGATCGTTCGGGAATCTGGAGCGGTAGTAGAGGTGGGAGATACGATTTTGATCATGGCCAATTCCAATTTGCAGTTGGATGTAATGCAGCGAGAAACCATGCTTTACGAGCAAATCAACAACCTTCGCCAAACTCGACTATTTCTGGATCAAAATGATTTGAGTCAGCAGGGACAGCTGGCAGAGATAGATTATCAGATCAGTTTGCTTCAACCTCAGTATAAAAGGTTCAAGGAGCTTCACGAGAAGAAACTGGTTTCAGATCGGGAATTCGAAGAAGTGGCCGAGCAATATGAGTACAACCTGAAAAGAAAGGAATTGACCTATAAGTCTTATAAAAGTGATTCAATCGCCAGATCATATCAATTGGCGCAGCTTCGCCAGTCAGAAAGCAGAATGAATGCTTCGTTAAATGGTGTTGGGCAGATTTTGAATAATCTGGTCATTAAAGCGCCAATAGCGGGACAGTTGGCGATGGAGCAAATCGAAGTTGGTCAGGCGATCAACTCAGGAGAGCGATATGGTCAGATCGATGTGCAGGATGAATTCAAGGTTCGAGTGCCGATAGATGAATTGTATTTGCCGAGAATTGGACGTGGTTTGAAAGGAAAGTTTACGCTAAGTGGCGTGGACCATGAACTGGAAATCATGAAGATCTATCCAACCATCACTAATGGTCGATTTGAAGTGGATATGAAATTCACGGGTGAAAGCCCACAGGGAATCAGAAGAGGACAGAGTGTGAGAATCAGATTGCAGCTGAGTGATAGCGAGCAAAGTCTGCTACTGCCAACGGGCGGATTCTTCAAGGATACGGGTGGAAACTGGGTGTTTGTGATCAATTCTTCAGGAAATGCTGAAAAGAGAAATATCAGACTTGGCAATAAAAACCCTGAATTTTACGAAGTGCTGGAAGGGCTCGTCGAAGGCGAAAAAGTAATCATCTCCGGCTATGAGAATTTCGGGAAGAATGAGATTTTGGATTTGAAGTAGGGAAAAGACGGAAGACCGCAGACCGGAGACGGAAGACCGCAGACCGGAGACGGAAGACCGGAGACGGAAGACTGGAGACGGAAGAAAGGAGACGGAAGAGGCTGGGTAATAAAAAAGAGCGTTTGTAGTCAAAATTTAAACTGGTTGGATATGAGTTTCAAGTTTGAAAAATTGATCATTTGGCAGAAGGCTATGGATTTGGGTGAGGAAATTCATGACCTATCAAAGAAGTTTCCAAAAGAGGAAATTTACAATTTGACAAGTCAAATCCGAAGAGCTACCGATTCCATTGCTCTTAACATTGCCGAAGGTTCGATTGGTCAGTCTAACCCAGAGCAAGCTAGGTTTATAGGTTATGCCTTAAGGTCTTTAGCTGAGCTAGTTACTTGTTTGTACAAGGCAAAAAGAAGAAAGTACATTGAAGATTTAGAGTTTGAAAAACTCTATTCAGAATGTTTCAATCTGATGAATATGATTATAGGTTTTAAAAAGGCCATTAAATAAGCTGGAAGTCAGGAGACGGCAGACCGAAGTATCCTTGATGCTAGTGTTTTCCAAATCCTCTACCGTCTTCAAATTCAAAATAAATAAAATAAGGTTGGAGGACCAAACGACTTCGGTCTCCGGTCTCCCGTCTTCAAACTCAAAATAAATAAAATAAGGGTGGAGGCCCCAACGACTTCGGTCTTCGGTCTTCCGTCTTCTAACTCAAAATAAATAAAATAAGGGTGGAGGACCCAACGACTTCGGTCTTCGGTCTTCCGTCTTCTAACTCAAAAAACATGAACGTAATCAAAACCGTCGATCTCCGAAAGCTTTACTCCACTGAGGAGGTAGAAACTACAGCTTTGGACAGTATTCAAATCGAAATCAAAAAAGGTGAATTCGTCGCTATCATGGGACCTTCAGGTTGTGGAAAATCCACATTGCTGAATATTCTTGGTCTGCTGGATAACCCAGATTCTGGCGAGTATCATTTCTTAGAAAATGAAGTCGCCAAATTCTCTGAAAGACAGCGTTCTTCCCTCAGAAAAGGAAACATCGGTTTCGTATTTCAGAGCTTTAATCTGATCGACGAACTAACTGTATTTGAAAATGTGGAGCTACCATTGCTTTACCTCAAAATCCCGACTGATGAGCGCAAGACAAGAGTAGAAGAGGTGCTTACTCGCATGAATATCATGCACAGAAGAAATCACTTCCCGCAGCAGCTTTCCGGTGGTCAGCAGCAGCGAGTGGCAATTGCAAGAGCGATTGTAGCTAAGCCTTCTGTGATCCTTGCAGATGAACCTACAGGTAACTTGGATTCTACTAATGGAGAAGAAGTAATGCGCCTTTTGGAAGAACTCAATAACGAAGGAACCACCATCGTAATGGTAACTCACTCTCCCCATGATGCAAACTACGCACACCGAATCATCAATCTATTCGATGGTAAAGTGGTGACTGAGAATATCAGGGAGCAGTTTCACGTGTAATAAGACCGAAGACAGGAGACAGGAGACCGAAGTGAGCAACGTCACTGCGAGAAACGAAGCATTCTATTAAAGAGATAGTGTCGTTCCTCCCAATGACGAGCATCGCATGACAAAACCAACAACTAACACCTAATAACTTCGCTCCAAGCTGTGTCTTCACGGCCTGGAATATCTAAGGCTCTTGAAGACACCAGCCAAGACTAAGGATAAAGCGTTTTTAATTTCTTTATATCCTCGCTCCTGACAACTGTAGGGGAGACTCATTAACGGAAGTAATAAAATCCAGGTCGGAGGTTCAAATGGATCTCGTAAATCATAAATCGTAAATCAAAAATCCATAATATGCTTCGCCACCAACTCACCCTCGCTTTTCGCAGTTTTATGAAGTTCAAAAAGATCTTCGCTATCAATCTCTTTGGGTTGGCGATAGGACTCACGACTGTGGTTTTGATCATGATGTGGGTGAAGGATGAGCTGAGCATCAGTCGCAATCATGAGAACATTGATCGCATCTATGCAGTGATGACCAATCATGATAACAGCGGTGGGATTGTGACGATCGGAATTACTCCGGGAGATATGGCGGAAGCTATGAAGGCTGAGCTTTCTCAAGTGGAGTTATCCGCAGGCACATCTTCGTTTATCGAGGGAATTGCTTTTGAGAATGGGGATACCAAGATGACTGGAGCTGGTCTTTATGTAGATCAGGCCTATTTTGATATTTTCTCAGTTGATTTTGTGGAGGGAAATCCAAACCAGATCATGACGGGAATCAATAGCTTGGCGATATCAGAGACTATGGCTACCAAACTTTTCGGCTCACCCAAGGAGGCATTGGGGAAATCTGTGAAGTGGCAAGTTTTTGACTATCACAATGACGTGGAAGTGACTGGAGTTTACAAAGATTTCGGTTCCTTGGAAGTGGACAAGCCTGACTATTTCCTTTCCTTTTCTTACTTCAAACAGATGCTTGGTGAAGGTGTTCATTGGGGTAATTTCAATGCTTCTACCTATGTGCTACTTCGTCCCGATACGGATGTAGCTGCTTTTAATGAGCAAATCGCTGGTTTCATCAAAGCAAAAGATGAAGGAAGTAATGTGTCTGCTTTTGTGCAGCCTTATGGCGATACCTATCTCTATGGCACCTATGAAGATGGAAAAATAGCAGGTGGAAGGATCAGTTATGTGAAGCTTTTTTCAGCTATCGCAATCTTCATCTTGATTATCGCGTGCATCAATTTCATGAATCTGACTACGGCTAGATCGATTAGTCGATTGAAGGAAATAGGGGTGAAAAAGTCTATGGGAGCAAGCCGCGGTGGCCTTTTTGGACAATTTATGGTCGAATCCTTACTGTTGACATTTATGGCTTTGGTTCTGGCCATTCTTGCAACATTTATCCTGCAACCATTTTTCAATCAGGTGACTTCCAAAACACTCAGCATGTCTTTCCAGCCTGAGTTGATCCTGCTTTTATTGGGTATTTGGCTATTAACCAGCTTTTTGGCTGGGATATATCCTGCCGTTTACCTTTCTAGGTTTAAACCAGTGGAGGTGATGAAATCTAATATCAAGGGAAGCTTTGGGGAATTACTGGCGCGAAAAGGCTTGGTTGTTTTTCAGTTTGCAATTTCTCTCCTGTTGATCATAGGAATCTCCGTGATCGGTAAGCAAATGACTTTTATTCAAAATCAGAACCTTGGCTATAATCAAAGCCAGCTTCTACAGATAAATGCCTCTGGTGTCAATCCCAATCAGCTAGACTCGTTTCTGGCTGAACTCAAAAAATCACCTGGAGTCGAGAATGCTTCGAGTTTGAGCCATCCTTTGGTTGGCTTGAATAGCGCAACTATTGGTCTTACGTGGGAAGGGAAAAACCCTGAAGAGCAGGTGAAATTTGAAAATGTTTCAGTCAACATGGGATTGATCGAAACCATGGGATTTGAATTGGTGGGCGGTAGAGCGTTTTCGCCAGAGTTTGGAGAGGAAGAGTCGAAGATAATTTTGAATGAAGCCGCAGTTCGGACCATAGGTTTTGATGATCCAGTTGGACAGATTGTTAATCTCTGGGGAGAGGACAAAGAGGTAGTAGGAGTGATCAAGGATTTTAATTTCGAGTCATTGAAAGAGACAGTTAAACCTGCTTTCCTGAAGTACGATCCGGGTTTTGCACAAAGACTTATGGTGAGAATTGAGCCTCAAAATCAGCAGGAAACTATAGCTAGAATTGATGCGCTGTTTGTAAAGCAAACCGCTCAGCCTATGGATTATTCATTCATGGATGAGGATTATCAGTCACTTTATGCTTCCGAACAGCGCGTGTCCAAACTAGCAAAGTATTTCGGCGTAATGGCAATTTTCTTGAGTTGTCTGGGATTATTTGGTTTGGCGGCATTTACTGCAGAAAAGCGAAAGAAAGAGATAGGCGTTCGCAAAGTAATGGGAGCTTCCACTTTTAGCATTCTGACTTTGGTATCTAAGGATTTCGTGCAGCTCATCTTGGTATCTATCGTCATCGCCGTTCCACTGGCATGGTATTTCGCCAATAACTGGCTGAAAACCTACGCCTATCAGACAAGTTTAAGTTGGTGGATCTTTGCAGGATCTGGCTTTTTATTAGTTCTAATAGCTGTGATCACGGTAGGAGTTCAGGCTTTCAAAGCTGCTTCAGCTAATCCTGTGAATTCGCTGAAAAGTGAATAGTGAAGTAGCTAGTATTAAGATCCAAAATGTAAGATTCAAGTCAGAAAGTTTAACTGTCCGAGGTAGGTTTCATTCAGAAAGCTGAAGATAATCCTTCAACTCGGTCAGTGCCTGCTTTGCTGTTAGGCAATTCCTCGCGGATCAAAACACAAGTGGCCTGTGAGGACACAGGCAATGGTGGCAGCAATACATACCACGGCGATACATATTTACTTCTTTTGATACTTTCCGTTTTCTAAAATCAACACATTAGGCAGTTCGTTTATGCCTTGGATTACCAATTTAGTGTACTCCAGCGTGGTGTGGAGGTAAGATCCCAAGACGATGTCCATGTCTCCGTCTGCATCTAGATCTCCCACATCCATTGTCATCCATTTTCCTAAGGCAGCTTCAGGAATGTACTTGGGCTTAAAAGTCATATTTCCTGTGTTTTCAAAAAGTATAAATTGCTGCTCTGGATATTCGAGTTCATCATAAAAAGCAATCGTAGCCAAGTCTAAATCTCCGTCTTCATCAAAGTCCAAAGCCATTACTTTGACTGCTCCATACTGAGGATAAAACCATGCTTCTTCAAAATTCCCATTGCCCTTGTTTTCATAGATACGATAACCATGGTAAGGTTTAGGGACAGAGGAATAGTCCCAATTATCTCCGTTGCTGACCAATAGATCCAATTCTCCATCGTCATTCAGATCCTGTAGCTCAAAATAGCTGGAACCCATCACAGGTGAAAATCTCAGTAAAATCTTCTCAGCAGCGAATTCACCATTTCCCTGATTATAAAAAACGGAGATACGCTCATTTCCCTGGCAGAAGAGAGCTACGATATCCAGTTTTCCATCGTGATTTAAGTCAGCAACTTCTAGTTTTCTAGCACCAACTCCACCGAGTTGAATCGGTTTTGAGCTAAGATTTCCATCTGGATAGATAGTGATGTTTCCTCCATGATGGCCATAGTTGCAAAGCAAGAAATCGGGTTTTCCATCCTTTTCTATGTCTTCCCAGATTGCAAAAACAGGTCTGGGCAACTGATCCAGAACTTGAGTCCAAGAGTCGTAATTCAAGTCCATTTCATAAAGCACACCTTGTGAAAGATCACTCGGGGCTATGGATCCAATGGAAATGAAATTGTAAACGTTAACAGCTTTTTTAATGAAATTTATCGCCGGGGTTGCAGCTTGAGGAAGGGTGTAAAGCTCATCACTTTGCACTTTTACATAAATTTGATTGCTAGTGGCATCTGCGATAAAAAGCTCAGATCTTTCTTCATTGATCGCTACTAGACTTGTCTTTGGACTTTGAATACCTTCTATGAAAAGCTTCTTTGCTATAAAGTTATGTAAGGGTTGTGGAGATTCTTTTGCTTGTTGGAAAGCTAACTCTTTTGGAGCTTCAGCTCCGTAAAAATCCATAATCGCTTGAAAGTCCTCTGTAGTAATCATAGAGGTGGAAGGATACACCCCAAACTTTTTACTGATGGCAATTTCTGCTGCGGATTTATTCTCGTAAACTCCCAAACTATCCTGAGCCGCTTTAAAACCCATCATCGCTGCCATTAGTGGAAGAACTTGCTGCTTCCAGATAGCTTTGGGTAAAAGGGAAGGAGAAGGGTAAGCATGACAGGCGCCACAGTAACTTTCGGCCAACACTCTGCCTTTTAGTAATGCCTCATCCTGAGCTTTAGCAGCTAAGCAAAGCAGGAAACCCATAGAAAGCAGGAAGATGGATTTACGAAGAAGAGACATTTACTGCCTGTATTGAAGTTTTTATGAAGAATAGGAATCCGCTTGCTTAATAGCTGAATTAGAATACCAATATAAATTCGATTTTCTGGTTTTTACTATACTTGGTTTACCGAGTTCAAAAGCAAAGAGTATATAGTTGATGATAAGATTCTATATAATACTACTTTTCTATTCTGTGTTTTTTTGCTCTGTTAAGCTACTCGTCTCAATAAAGATTCTTTGTACAATAGGATGGAAGTGTCGAATCTCTTTTTCAAGTCTAGATACCGCTTTCTCAATATCCAGTGAAGATTGATTTTTCTTAAATCGAATGTCAATAGCTAAAAAAACATTATGCGGACCAAAATACATAGTTAAGGGTTTTTTAGCCTTTTCTACCGCCTCATCTGCATGCACAATTTTTAGAATACTGGATGATATTTCTTGATTCGCACCTTCTCCTATAAGTAAGCCCTTACTTTCTATTGCCAATATCAAGGCTATTACCGCAAGTAAAAGACCGATAAGAACAGACGCATAGGCATCATATCGTGCGTCTTCAAAATAATGTCCTAGAAATAAGCCTAGACCAGCTATTACTAAACCTACGAGCGCACCTGAATCTTCCAATATTACAGCAAAGCTCCCGGGATCCTTGCTTAATTTGATAGCTTTCCAATAACTGTTTTTTTTTTGTTTTTTGAAATTTTTTAATGCAAAATATAGTGCTGATCCTTCAAATAAAAAGGCAAGTCCCAATACGACGTAACTCCAGAAGGGATCCGTTAATGGAACAGGGTTAGATATATGAGAAATCCCTTTGTATAAAGACATTCCACCACCGATTGAAAAAATAAGTATGGCAACAATCAATGACCAGAAATAGAGTTCTTTACCATGACCAAATGGATGATTGTCATCAGCCGGTTTTTTGCTTTTATGGATTCCATATAAAAGTAATCCCCCGTTACCCGTATCTACTAGAGAGTGAATTCCTTCAGAAATCATCGCCGAACTTCCGCTAAAACTTGCTGCTATAAATTTAGCTACGGCTATCGCAAGGTTTGCAACAATCGCTGCATATATGGGTAATTTACTTCCCGATGTATCCATTTTTTGAAATAATTAAATTAATCGAAATATGTTCTACTGAATACTTAGTAAGACACTTTAATTGTCATGTCTATTCGATTCTATTTGTCAATATATTATGTAGTTAAAATGAAATCATTCGTGTTGATATCACTTGAAAGAGTTGCCTAACCCAAGTCAGCAATATCAGAATGGCGCGCAACCATGAAACAAAAGATTCCATAACCCAGCATTCCTAGTGCGACTGCCCCCATAAGAAAGTTGCCATAAGGTAAACTTAATAAATATTGCAAAGCACCTTCTGTACCCTCTAGGGCATTGGCATCGTGAGCCAAGCTAACTCTAATTATAAAAAAAGAAATGATTCCAAAAACTACTCCTCTTGCTAAATAACCATACCTACCGCTATGTTTAACCAAGTTGTATTCATTTTTATTTTTGGGATTTTCATCAATCTGCTTCATGTATTTGCCGCTAAATCCTAAATAGCACTGCCATATTGCATTTAAAGCCATCCCTACGGCAATAATCCATATAGCCCAAACTCCCCATTCTTTTTCAAGCAATTGGCTCAGTGCTGCTTTTTTAGAATCATCGCCTGACGAACCTGCAATACTAAAAAGTGGTTTCGCAAATGAAAAGGCAATGATTGCATAAAATATTCCTGAATAGGCATATTGGAGTCTAGGACCAATCCTTTTTTCATCTTCGTCGCCACTGGGATCGACTGCGGCTTCATAAAAGCGCCATAAGCTATAAGCCAATAAGCCTAAAGCTAAAATTGCTGTGAGTATTACTCCGCCAGGTAATTCTTGAAGAAATAAAACAATACCTGATTTTCCTTTAATGTCTCCACCCAATCCGAAGGCAACCATTGCAGCTAGAATACCCATTAGCGCGTATACTAATCCTTTACTGTAAAAGCCGAATTGCTTTACTTTTTTTATTTTGTCTTTTTTGGAGTTGTCCATATACTGATATCCCGAAATGGGGAATTTTTATGTTGAATTAGTACTAGGGATACTATTAACCATAAGTAGTGCCATGGTGTTTTGACCTAGTGTATCCTAACATGCTACAGCCGACGTGGCCAGCGGATGGAAACTTCAGCTATTATTATTATTATTTAAATCAGCTTTCCTCAACAACAGTGAAGTTTATTTTGAACTGAACCAAGCCATACCATCCGGGTTTTGAAGGCCGGTTATTTCTTTGATCACCGTCATGGTGTTAGTGTCGATCACTACGAGTTTGTTGCCGGCGCTTACTGTATAGTATGCCCGTGGGCGTACTGGATCGATGAGGATGCCTTCTCCACCGGCACCTACGTCAATACGTTTCACCTCTTTACGTGTTGCCACATCCCAGACACGCAGTTCGTTGCCCTGTAGCTCATTCATCAATACGTATTTTCCGTCCTTTGTAAACTTAATGCGGTTGTTCAAACCGCCTTCAAACGAAATAGTGCTGACCAGTTTCATCTCAAGCATGTTGATGATCGATATCTCTTTCGCATGCATGTGAAGGGCCCAAAACTCGTTGCCGTCGGGTGAAAGCGCCATGCCTTCCATGCGGGTGTCTCCAGGGAAATTAGTGAAAGAAAAATTTTTCTGCCCTTTTTCATTTGTTATCCGATCGACAATAGAAATCACACTGCCATTGCTGCTTGCAGTAAAGATTCGCTGTTCATCGGGAGTGACGATGAGCATGTGTGATCCACCGGGGAGTCCAATAACCTCGTCAAACTTCTTGGTTGCCGGATCATAACGTGTGATCAGGCGGTTGGTCTCATGGCCAAGGTAAAGATGTGTTCCTGCGAAAGTAATCGCATGACGGTCTCCAAATGCGCCGATGTCAATGGGCTCAATCCGCTTTTGCGCAATCGCATCCACTACGGTGATTCCAGGCAGATTCGAACCTATGTACACATACCGCCCGTCGGTTGCGATTTCATGAAGATTTCCTCCTGCCGGAATACGAGCTACCACTTCAAGTGTTTCGGGATCGATTATCACAAGACGTCCTGCAGCCTTCTCGCCTAGCAGTAACGCCTGTTTGGGTGTGGGTCCAAAACTCACTACCGGCGAATCTGGGTCGACGGCACGGTTTTCCCCCTGCCCAGCACTTTTGCCAGAACCTCCTGATGGTAGGGTTTGAGCAAGCAGTGGTTTTACTTCAAGAAAGAATAGGGTGATCAGTAGTAGTAAAAAACTTGATTTTTTCATAACAGGAATTTGGAGAGTAGTAGTTATGAAAACCACCTCCAGGAATTGTCCTGTGCTGTCTTGAATGTGCCCTTCTCATCAGTTCTTCTTCCGAGCCAATTTTATATTTTCAGGTTTTTTATACTCTCTTATTATCAATATATTATTCCTGTTTATTACTTTATCAACCTCTGATCAAACCGAAACTCTACCTGTTCAATGACTTTCACTCTATGATATTCTGGGTGTCTGCAGTTGAGAATGTAATTTCTTGAACTGTGAATTACACTGCTTGGCACTTTAAGAGCTATTGATCTATTGGAGCTTATCCATTCTTCCGCTATTTCTGCAAGAATCGATGGTGCAGGGTAGTTTGTCCAGTTATCTGGCAAATCTTTTATCTCAATTCCATAAATTGAATCATCAGGAATCTCTAGGGTCAAGATATCTAAAGCTGGAACTATGGCTGGTGGAGTATGTATAACTATTTCGAGCAGCGCTATTGCTTTGCTTTCCCCAGTGTAGAGAACAGGCGAGCCTTTTTTATTCCACCGACCACCAAACATCGCTGCACCTGATCCAGAAATATCACTAGCATGTTTTTTACCGGCAATTCGATAGACCTTCATGATTAACTGTAAACACCATGCTCGATTCTTCCTAGAACGTCCCTCACTTTGGATATTCCACCAGGAATTTCAATTAATTCCTGAGGTTCAATATCTCCCAAGGAGGTGTTTGGAAGGTGTAGCCATTTAAAGAAATTTTCTTTGCTTTCAAAAACTTCGATTCCATACAAGAACAAATCCGCAGCCTCAAGTAATTGAACTGAGCTATTCCTTTTTAGGTCCTGCTTTGACCTTAATAATCGATACAGCGTTGGTTCTGATAAGTTTAATAGGGTAGCGGTGAAATTTTTGGAGAGATTAAAATAATCACTGAAGTGAATAACTGCATCAGAATTTATGCCTTTGGTCGCAAGTGTAATGAAGTCAAAAGGACTGTCCACTCTCTCCGTTAGATTTTCTCTACCCAAAACCTCATTTAATTTCTGGTATCTATCAATTGTCTTTCCCATGTTGTGTCATATGATAAAATAATTTATCATATGAACGAATATGCAACATTTATGTTGAAAAATAAAAACCATTGGAGGGTCTTTATTTCTTTGGTCTTAGAAAATTAGACGTTGTTGAGGTTTGATATTCAATTGATTATATCTGTTGGTTGAAATAGGGTATCTGTGCTAACCGAGTTCTTTTTCAAACTGAATCATTTTCACTCTCTTTTAGTTATCTCAACTGTGCTCCATCCAGGTCACCAATTCGTGAATTTCATAAACTCAGTTTGGGATTGGGACGGCACAAAAGTATCTTTACACCTCATTCATCAAAATGATCTATTGTGGCAAATAAAACTGTAAAAGTTGGCTTAGTCCAGTTGGGTTGCTCTTCTGATGTAGCCGAAAATATGACGAAAACCATCGCTGGTGTTCGTGACGCTGCTGCCAAGGGCGCACAGGTTGTAGTTTTGCAGGAGCTTTTCCGCTCTCTGTACTTCTGCGACGTGGAAGATTACGAAAATTTTAAATTGGCCGAGGCTATTCCTGGCCCATCCACTGATACACTTGGCGAGCTCGCCAAAGAACTTGGTGTGGTGATCGTGGCTTCTCTTTTTGAGAAAAGAGCCGAAGGTCTATACCATAATACCACTGCTGTTTTGGATGCGGATGGAGCCTATTTGGGCAAATACAGAAAAATGCATATCCCAGATGACCCTGGGTATTACGAGAAATTCTACTTCACACCAGGTGATTTGGGATACAAAGTATTCCCTACCAGATTCGGTAAGATCGGCGTGTTGATCTGCTGGGATCAGTGGTATCCGGAAGCTGCACGAATCACGGCATTGAAAGGAGCGGATTTCTTGGTGTATCCTACAGCTATCGGTTGGCACAAGGATCAGGACGGACTTACTAACGAAGAACAATACGGCGCTTGGCAGACGATTCAGCGTTCCCATGCTGTTGCAAATGGTATTCCTGTAGTTTCTGTAAATAGAATTGGTATCGAAGGTGATATGAAATTCTGGGGCGGTTCTTTTGTCTCCAATCCTTTTGGAAGAGTGTTATTCAAAGCTTCTCATGACGAGGAACAAGTACATGTAGAAGAACTTGATTTTGCTGGATCTGACCGATACAGAACGCACTGGCCTTTCTTGAGAGACCGAAGAATTGATTCTTATCAGCCGATCACCAAGCGATACTTGGACGAAGAATAATGAGTATGACAGACATCTTTGCTTTAGCCAATTCGGGTGAGAAGACACCAGCCGAATTAGGCTATTATTTCCCTGCGGAATTTGCCCCACATACAGCTACTTGGTTGAGTTGGCCTCATAAAGAGGAATCTTGGCCTGGGAAACTTGACAGCGTTTACGCTCCGTATTCTGAGTTTATCAAATATGTGGCACTAGGCGAAATCGTCAATATCAATGTCGCTGATGAGGCGATGAAGGCTTTTGCTTTGGTACATCTAGAAAAAGCAGGAGTGAAATTGGCGAATATCCGTTTTCACTTTTTCCCAACAAATGACGCTTGGTGTAGAGACCATGGGCCTGCTTTTCTGATCAATCCAGATGCGGATGTGAAGAAGGTCTTGGTGAAATGGGATTACAATGCCTGGGGAAATAAATATCCTCCTCATGATCTGGATAATCAGATTCCGATCAAAATCGCTGCTGAATTGGGTATTCCTTGCTTCAAACCTGGGATCGTCATGGAAGGTGGTTCGGTGGAATTTAATGGAAAAGGAACGCTTTTGACTTCAGAAGCTTGTTTGCTTAATGAAAATAGAAATCCACATCTCAACCAAGATCAGATCGAACGTTTCCTTCAGGATTTTTACGGAGTGAATCAGATCCTTTGGGTAGGAGATGGTATCATTGGGGATGACACCGACGGACATATCGATGACATCACTCGCTTTGTCAATGAGGATACCGTGGTGACTGTCGTGGAAGAAAATAAATCAGACGAGAACCATGCCTTACTTCAGGAGAATCTGGAGAGACTGCACAAGATGCGCTTGGCAAATGGAAAGCAATTGAATGTGGTAGAACTTCCCATGCCGGATCCGGTGATTTGGGATGATCAGAGACTTCCTGCTTCTTATGCCAATTTCTACATTGCTAATCATGCCGTTGTAGTTCCGACTTTCAGGGATAAAAAAGATCAACAAGCGCTGGATATTATTTCGGACTGTTTTCCAGACAGAAAAGTCGTGGGAGTGGATTCCAAAGATATCATCTGGGGTTTGGGCAGTTTTCACTGCTTGAGTCAGCAGGAACCGGAGGTGTAGCGTCATTGCGAGCGAAGCGCGGCAATCCAGTTGATTCTATAAGATTGCTTCGTCGTACCTCCTCGCAATGACGTCCCGTTTCAGGAGATTGCTTCGTCGTTCCTCCTCGCAAGGAATAAAATCTAGTTTTTTAACCTTATATGTTTATGGAAAAAGGTAATGCCATTTATATCATGACAAATGCTAGGAAAACTGTTTTATATACTGGCGTAACCAATAATCTCTCCCGAAGAGTCTATGAACATAAAAGTGGTCTAAATTCAACTTCTTTTACTTTCAAATACAACTTGAAGAAACTTGTTTATTTTGAGTCTTTTCACACAATTGATGAGGCTATTTTAAGGGAAAAGCAAATCAAAGGTGGAAGTAGAAAAAAGAAGGTAGACTTGATTAATTCTATAAATCCAGAATGGAAGGATTTGTGGGAGGAGATAGAGAAATGGTGAAGCCTACGTCATTGCTAGGAACGAAGCAATCTCGTTTTAGAATATATCAGTTTTTCGTCATTGGTAGCGACGCAGGAACGAAGCAATCTTGGTAACACAACGAGATTGCTTCGTCGTTTCTCCTCGCAATGACGTTAGCTTTAGAGCAATCCGAATTCATGATTTTCTACGTTTCTAAAGAAAACCACCAACTATGCTTCGAATATTCCTAGCCCTTATTTTTACTTTTTTGATAAGCTCCTGTGCTTTTCAAACCCTAAACAGAACCAAAGACATCAACTACATTTCTGCCACTACTCAGGAGGATTTGCCCAATAAGAATCTGGATGTATACGCTCCTAAGAAAGCTGATAACTTACCTGTGTTGGTTTTTTTCTACGGAGGAAGTTGGAAGTCGGGTAACAAGGAGATGTATCACTTTCTTGGAAATAGATTGGCTAGGAGAGATGTGATCGTTGTGGTTGCTGATTATCCATTGTCCCCTGATTATGAGATTCCAGCAATGCAAGCTTCTGCTTTGGCAGCTGTGAATTGGACCAAGGACAATATTGAAAGTTATGGTGGCAATCCTGATCAGATTTTTGTTTCGGGGCATTCTGCTGGAGGACATCTGGCCTCATTGATTGCTGTGAAAGAGGATGAATTGAAATCTTCAGAGAATGGAAAGAAGTTGGCCGGTTCTATTCTCATAGACGCTGCAGGATTGGATATGTATGGGTATCTGCAGGAAACGAGTGAGGGAGAAGGCAAAAAGTATTTAAATGCTTTTACGGATGATCCTGCGGTTTGGAAGGAATTTTCTTCGATGTATTTTTTGAATGATAATTTGTCGCCAATGCTGATTTTGGAAGGCGAGCGCACATATCCTAGCATTCAAGATAGTAGAGAACGATTCATGAAGCGTATTGAAGAAAAAGGAATCGAAAATGTGACTGTTAAAATTTATCCTAAGAAAAAACATATTCCAATGATCACTCAGTTTCTATGGACTGGAGGTAGAGTATATAAGGATGTGCTGGGGTTTATTGAAGAGAATTGAATTTTTAAATCTTACTTCACCAAACGATCAATCAATTCCTCAGGAGTAATTACAGGAAGGTAAGGTTTTGAGAGTTTGAGGAAATCACGGTCTGATGTGACGATAGCATCCATGTGGTGATCATGTGCAATTTGATATAAAATAGCATCTTCAATATCAGCAAAATTCATTGCCAAAGCATTCTGAACATGACTTTTTTTGCCCTCTAAAAATTCAAAATTAGGAATCATGTTAATTAATATTTCAGCTGTTTTTTCATAATCTAAAAGCTTCAGCAAAATGTAAGCACATGTTTGCACAACTCCTGTTGTAATGAAACCTTGAATCTTCCCCGTTGATAGGTGATTTAGTAATACCGAAAATTTCTCTGGATCAGAAGTCCTTTTAATAGTAATATCAAGAAGTACGTTAACATCAAAAAAGATCTTCATAGCCCATTTTTTTTGCTTTGGCTTTATAATAATCTTCTTTGTAATCGTAATTGTCAGGAATATCAAATTTCGGCAAAGATTTCATGTATTCCACCAAGCTCATTCCATTTTTCAATTTTGGCCTTGGTTTGATTAGTGCTTCGAAATGCTCTTCTACTAGACTTGAAATACTCGTATCATTCTGATCCGCATAAGTTTTGATCTTATCCAGCAGATTTTCTTCTATGGTGATATTGAGCCTCTTCTTCATGATTCAATGCGTATGATTGTAAATATATACGCATGAATATATGATATGGTTCTTAACTTATTGATAGGCAAGAATCTAAAATTTGAATAATTTTTCAATTTTAGAATATTTTAATCTTCCAATACTTTAAGAAGGATCTACATCCACCACAAACCTCACGGAGCGAAACTCAGGTCTTGATTTGAGCTCTTCAGTGATTTTCCAGAGGTGTTCTTTGAAAATTACCGGAGTATTTCCTGAGCGATCTAATTTGATCAAACTCTCAAACTGATACTGATTCTTTATTCTGGCGATGATACCTTTTTCTGGGCCCAGCACGATTTTCTTGATAGGAATCTCCGCCATGCCGTGATGTAAATTTAGCGCAGCTTTTTCTGCGACTTTAAAGTCTGTGTGACGTGTCGTGATCTTTACCAGTTTTACAAAAGGCGGGTAATAAAACTTCTTTCTATCGTGAATTTCATGGTTGAAAAACTCAAAATAATCACCCTTGATCACCTGAGCATAAATCTGTGTTTCTGGGTCCCTGGTTTGCACGATGACCTGTCCCTGAACTTCCCTTCGTCCTGCTCGACCTGCGACTTGGGTGATTTGCTGAAAGGCTCTTTCTCCTGCACGGAAATCAGGGAAATTCAAAATACGATCTCCATCCCAAATCCCGACTACAGTTACTCTTCCAAAATCCAACCCCTTGGTAATCATCTGAGTTCCGACCAGAATATCCAGATTTCCAGATCCAAATTCATCCAGTAAGCGCTGATAGCCATGCTTGTTTCTGGTCGTGTCCAAATCCATTCTGCCAATTCTGGCTTCAGGAAAAAGTAAACTTAAAGACTCCTCAATCCGCTCAGTTCCCATGCCCATGGTAGTCAAATGAGTACTCCCACAAGCAGGGCAGGCGCTAGGTGTTTTCTCTTTGTACCCGCAATAGTGGCAGCGGAGTTCTTCGGAGAATTGATGGTAAGTCAAGCTCACGTCGCACTGCACGCATTGCCCTGTCCAGCCGCAATCCTCACATTGTATATATGGTGAATACCCTCGACGGTTTTGAAAAATCAAGACTTGCTCTTGCTTTGCCAGAGCCTCCTGGATTCGCTCGCGCAAAATGCGTGTGGTGTCTAGCTTGAGTAAGTTCTTTCGCTTATCTGCTGCCAAATCCGCCAAGTGGAATTGAGGCATGCTGGCATTGCCAAATCGATTAGTCAATTCTACGTAACCAAATTTGCCTTGTGTAGCATTGAAGTAGGACTCGAATGAAGGAGTCGCTGATCCCAAAAGCGTTCTTGCCTGATGAAAATAAGCAAGCATAATCGCAGAATCTCTTGCCTGAAATCTTGGTGCTGGGTCAAACTGCTTGTAGCTAGATTCGTGCTCCTCATCTACTATAATCAACCCTAAACTATCAAAAGGCAAGAAAATAGATGATCTCACGCCAACCACAAAGGAGAATCGGCCGCTTAATACGCCATTCCAAACTTCCACGCGCTCGTTGTCTGAATACTTGGAATGATACACGCCCATTTTGCTTCCAAACACTTTTTTCAGGCGCGTCACAATCTGGGTAGTGAGCGCGATTTCAGGTAAAAGAAGCAGAACCTGAGAACCACTTTCCAATACTTCCATGATCATCTGGATGTATATTTCCGTCTTACCGCTGCCGGTTACACCATGTAATAGGACGGATTGCTTGCTTTCAAATTGATGCTTGATTTCCTCGAAAGCAGATTGCTGGCTAGTAGAAAGAACGGCTGGTTCGGATTCTGCCTCTTCTTCAGCAAGCCTGTTTACGACTACTTTGAATGATTCGAAAATCCCGTTTTTGATCAGCGTCTTTAGTGAGCTTTCAGAATCTCCCTCTTCCAGCAAAGTTGCCTTGTCTAATCCTTTTTCGTTGGACTTTGGTTTTTGAAGAAAAGGAACATCTCTCAAGTATTTTAATAGAATGGATTCCTGCTTTGCTTTGCCTGCTAAAGCCTCGAAAACTTCCTGCAATGCACTTTTACTTTCAGCAATCGGAGGAGTCAAACGAACTCTGGTCTCTACTTTTGGGGTGTATTTTTCTTGAAGACGCTCAAAAATCAGGATCGCTTCTTTCTTGACAAGGCTCTTGAGAATTGGGTGAATACTTTTGATCGAAAGTACTTTTTCGCAGTCTTCATAGGATAACTCAGGCTTGGAGTCCAAAGCGTCTAAGATCATGATCTCACGATCATCCAATGGAAATTTGCTCGTTTCTCGATCGTAATTTGGATTGAGCTGAACTTTGCTTTCGCTGCTCAATCTTAATCCGGAAGGCAAAGCTGCATGCATGACTTCCCCAATGTGACAGAAATAGTATTCTGCCATCCAAACCCAAAATCGAATTTGTAGTGGATTGACGCTAGGTGTATCATCCAAAACTTCCAGAATTGGCTTGGCCTGATACGCCTGCGGAGGTTTATTGTGTACTTTTCCTATGATTCCAGTTAGTACTTTTTTCTTCCCAAACGGCACAATCACACGAGCGCCAAGATTTATCTCGGGCTGCATGGTATGTGGAATGCTATAAGTAAACATCCTCGGGATCGGAACGGGCAGGATGATATCTGCGAAATTATTTCCGCTTTCGGGTGGGTACAAATCTTGATCTCCAAACAGGTTTTCCAAGGATCAGGCTAAATAGGGGAGTTGTGAAATGGCTTCATCATACGTGCCGACTGGTTTGCGGCAGGCATGATCAAAGCAAACATAAATTAAGGCATTTCCTTGCGGATCGGGTGTCTTATCCGAGAGAATTGCGGCATTTTCTGTCAAACTTTCTGAATACGCTAAAATCATATTAGGAGAATAGCTCTGCTGAAATTCCTTAGCCTTGTCCGATGCTCCGTTTCCGACAATTGCAATTTCTGCTGTTGGGACTAGCTTTTCCAAAAATAGATTTGCCCAGTTGCACAGAAATCCGGGTTCTCTAAGGATAAGTTCTTTCATGCCGCCGAGCATTTTTGATGCGATTTCAGAGTATTTCTCCTCGTAGGTGAAAAGTGAAAGTCGATGAAGATTCCTTGCCATAATAGAATTGGAAGCTGGAATCACATTATCAAAAAGCTCTTTTTTATTGGCAATCAGTTTTTCTGCTTTGGGATTATTGAAATAGAAAAAGCCATCACTTTCATCGTAAAACTCTGCCATACAGAAGTCAGTCAATGACCTCGCAAAATCCAACCAGCGAGCATCTCCATTTGCTTCAAAAGCCATCATAGACGCTCTGATCACCGCAGCATAGTCTTCCAAAAATCCCGGAGTGTGAGCACTTCCGTTTTTATACGCTCGGTGAAGCACACCATCTATTACTAATTTTTCTTGCAGAAATTCCAGATTTCCAATAGCTAAATCCAGCATGCTTTTCTGGCCAGTGGCATAGTAAGACTGAATCAATCCTACGCTCATCAGACCATTCCATCCACTCAAGATTTTATCATCTTTTCCAGGATAAATACGTCGGTTTCGCACTTCGAGAAGTTGAGATTTTACTTTTTCCAGCTTTGATTTGAAATCTGATAAATCCATTCCAAACTCTTCAGCGATTGCTTTTTCGTCTTCTGTTTGGAAAAGGATATTTACTCCTTCCTCCCAGTTTCCGCCGGGTTTGAGATTGTACAATTTGCTGAGCCAAGGGAGTTCCTCTGGAATTATATGTTGAAGTTCCTCGTATGTCCACACATAGAACTTGCCTTCCACTCCTTCAGAATCTGCATCCTGAGCTGCATGGAATCCTCCTTCGCCGTTAAGCATTTCAGCTTCCAGCCAAGCGACAGTTTCAATGACTTTTTCTTTGAAGAAATCATCTTTGCTCACTTGATATGCTTTTGCATACAATTCTAGCAGCTGCCCATTGTCGTAAAGCATCTTTTCGAAGTGTGGAGCAAACCATTCTCCATCTACGGAATAGCGAGCAAATCCACCTCTCAGCTGATCGTAAATCCCGCCCATTCCGATCTTTTTCAATGTGAAAAAGACCTTGTCTAACATCCCATTATTCTTACTTAGAACGGCGTAGTCAAGAATGAAATGCCAAATTGCTGGCATGGGGAATTTCGGGACGCGATTCATACCGCCCCATTCTGAATCGAATTGAGCGATTGTTTTGGTGGCAATCTCTGCAAGTTCATCCGGATCCAACTCCTGATTCCCAGCAGAAATCCCATATTTATCTGTTTCCTTTCTATTGAGGCTGTTGCCAAAACCTTCCGCACTTTCAGCCAGTTGATCTTCATTGTTCTCAAAGGCAGTGGCGATGTTTGATAAAAGACCTTTCCATTGCTGATTTGGGAAATAAGTGCCGCCATAGAATGGTTTCTGGTTTGGCATCAAAAATACATTCAGGGGCCAACCTCCTTGCAATCCCATTGCCTGAACCGCATCCATATAAATATTGTCGATGTCTGGACGCTCTTCCCTGTCAATTTTGATGCAGACAAAATGAGCATTCATGATCTCAGCGGTAGCCTCATCTTCGAAACTTTCCCGCTCCATCACATGGCACCAGTGGCAAGCCGAATATCCTATAGAAACTAGAATCGGTTTGTTCTCACTAGTCGCTTTGTCCAATGCTTCAGCTCCCCAAGGCATCCAATTGACAGGATTGTGGGCGTGCTGAAGGAGGTAGGGGGATTGGCTTTCTGAGAGTTTATTGCTGTGTTTTGGCATTTCTAGTTTTGAAAAGTTAAAGGTTAAAAGCTGAAAATTGTCACCCTGAGCGAAGTCGAAGGGTTGTAAAGTTTGGAGGTGGAAGGCGATGGTTTGAGTTAGAAAATGTTGAGGTTGTAAAATTATATTAACACTGAGTTTCTCCTCGTCAATCGTATTTCGCAATTCGTAAATAAATCAAAATTCAAGTTTTTTATGAACGTCTGATATTTCTTTTGAAAAATCAAATTCCTCATTTAATCGTTCCAGCTTTGTGAGAAGATTTTGTAGAAATTTCCTGTGTGCATCACTTTTTGGATTGAGTGGGCGATGGACAAGTTCTTGTTTCACTTTTTGAATTTGATTGACTTTTTCCTGCGTATCTGAAGTGAAATGCGACTTACTCCACTTATCCCAGATGTAATCCTCTGCTTCTTCAGAAGGGTGAATTAGGTCTTTTTTGTAAAAGCGATAATCACGCAATTCATCCATCATCACCTCATATGCTGGAAAATAAGAGACAAATGAAAACTGGTTTTCCAACTGCGAACAGAGTACCCGTAGCAAGCTTTTACTGAGCTGGTTTTCAGGAATCCCATCTTTAATATGGCGGACTGGACTTACTGTAAGGATGATTTTTAGATTGGGAAAAACTCTGGAGATATTTCCAAAAATGTGGCTAAAGTGTAATTCCATTTCCTCCAGAGGCACGATCTTTTTACGAAACTGCTTTTGGGGAAGTTTGTGGCAATTGGCTACTCTGCCAAAGTCTTCTGTCTCGTAAATCCAAGCTGTACCCATGGTCAGAATAAGATGTGTGCCGGTTTCCAGGTATTGTTTGACAACTGCAAGTTGATGAGCATATTTCTGTTTTAGCTCCTCCGGCGATTCAGCATGTAGATCAGAGTGGGCTCCCAAATAGAAAAACAGCCCGGCACGCTCCAGAATCCCATTTTCTTCCAGCTTGTCCTGAAACATCGCATGATCCAGCAGATCACCAAGAATCATAGGATGGAAGATTGTCCCGAATGGATTGACTAAGCAATCCATTTTAGCATCAATCATTTTTTGCCCAATCGTCTGAGCAAAGCAGGAACCCATACTTAGGATTTTGCTCTGATGAGAGATGGGGGATTGTGATTCAGGAATAGTGAAATCGGTAGACCATTGCATACCCGAAATTAAGAATTTGTGACGGATTTCGCGTTTTTGCCGCAAAGTGCACGGGGAGTTACTCAGAGAGCACCAAGGATTGTTTTAGCAGTTCAATAGTCGTTGTTCCGTTTCTCCAGAAGCTGGACTTTTTTGTACGTTTACGTTCGTGTGCTCCATGAACGGCTCTTCTGCTAGTATTTTATTACTTTCTAAAAATTTTTCAGCAATTCTGTGATTTTTCTCAAAGTTCATAGACTAATGGAGTAAATGAAATCAAATGAGTAAAGAGGAAGAGTTCGTCAATCTTATCCATAACAATCAGGGCCTGATCTATAAGATCGCGACGATTTATGCGAAGGAAAAAGCCGAACAGGAGGATTTGTATCAGGAGATCGTTTACCAGACGTGGAAGTCTTTTGATCACTTCAAAAAAGCTTCCAAACCGAGTACATGGCTCTATAGAGTAGGGATGAACACGGCTATTACCCATTTGAATAAGTCCAAAAAGCAATTGAATACTCTGCCTTTTGATCAGGTGACTATTCAGTTTTCTGAATCAATTGATTCAGAAAAAGAGGAGAAAATTCAATTGCTCTATGCACAGATCAGAAAACTGAACCTGCTTGATCGTGGTATTATCTTTCTCTTTTTGGAAGAAAAAACCTACGAAGAAATCGCTGAGATTTCCGGGATCTCATTGAGCAATGTAGGAACTCGAATGTCTAGAATCAGGCAAAAACTAAAATCAGAAATGAATCCTAAATCAACAACGGATGGAACTCGATGAAATGAAATCACTGTGGGCAGATCTCAGTCTGCAGGTGGAAAAGCAAGATAAAATTCAAAAAAAACTACTTATGGAAATCACCAAGCAGAAATTTAGAAATAAGCTTAACGCCGTCAGAATTCCTGAAATCCTTGGTTCATTTATATGTGTGGGCTATGCCATGTACTTGCTGTCTCAGTTTTCTAATTTGGAATTATGGTACAATCAGATTTTTGCGCTGATTAGTATATTTATTATGATTGCTCTTCCAGCGGCTAGTTTGACGGCCATAAAAGGAATGCGAAGTGTGCGAATAGACTTAGAGGCACCAGCGACGATTTTGGATAAGTTTAATAAAAGCAAGATTCGATTTTGGAAGGTACAGCGCTACGGGCTGATATTTGGTGCAATACTTTTGATCACGATTATTCCTCCACTTACTGAGCTGAATGGTTCGATTGAAAAGATCCAGAATCCTTTATTTTGGATCTTTTATATACCAGCTGGGGTAGTGTTTATGTTCTTACTCACCCGATTTGTTTACAAAAAATATAAAGGAACAATTGAAGCCTCTGAAAAAATGCTTAGTGAATTAGATTAATTGAAATGAAAGCAGGAGCTGTTTTGAGCAGCTCCTGATTACTTATTTTTTCACTTTCTCACTTTTCAATTCTTCCCAAAGTCGTTTGACTTGTAGGTCTCCATAGCCATATATGGCGTATTTGATATGAAATGCCCGGAAGATTTTTCCAAAATCATCGGTGTCTAATTGTGCAGCGATTTCTTTGAGTCCTTCTTTTGGCTTGCCAAGATAATCTCCGTGAGGAATGGAATCTTTCCATGCTTGGACAGCAGGATAAAGAAAAGGTAGCTCAGGACTGACTTGCTTAGAAAGCGTAAGTGCCTCGGCTACATCAGGTCTTTGATAAAGCTTCCACATATCGGACAAAATGTGTCTTTCGTTAGGAGTAAGGGGCAGGGCATCCCTATAGGCTTGCTCTAGTTGAAGTTCATTCATACCACCAAACCCTTCAATAATATCCGTAGTAGGACTAACAAGATAAAGTTGACCTTTATGATGTTTCAGGAGGTTTACCACAAACCATAAATTCACCTGACAAAACAGATCATTCTCAAACCAGAGATACACTTGAGTAGCAGATGTGGCAGTAAGGATTTTTTCAAGATCTGGAATTACATGGGTATTGTAATCGGCCTGTGAAGCTTCTGGATAAGTTTTAGATAAGTATTTAGCGCGAATGACAGCGAGTTCATCGATAGATTCAGCATTCACTGGACCATCTACAAGGCATTCACGAACAATAGCAATATTTCCTAAAATACTGGCTGGAAATGAATCTGCTAGCGAATCACCATTCAAAACATGTAGCATATTATTGTTTTTTAGATTGGATTAAATGTATGGATGTATGGATCATTTTTCTAAAAATTTCTTCATCAACATCGGACATTTTGTTGATGTAAATACAACCTTTCGATTTTTTATGTTTACCAAGTTTTGCTAGAAAAGGTTCCAAATCCTTCTTTTCTAGCATAACATAGATGGATATGGATTGTTTTCGAGGAGAAAAACCTACAGGGAACCATTCCATTTCTTTTCCCGACGGGTATTTGTAATTATACTTTCCAAAACCAATTATACTTGGTCCCCACATGACTGGTTCTTCACCAGTTACTTCTATGAAAAGTTGCAATAGTTTTAGTCCGTCTGCTTTTCGGCCTGGATGTTCTATGGTATTCAGGAAGTCTTCGACTGAATCAGTTGTAGCCTTGGTTTTGATTTCTGACATGTTTTCTATATCCTAAACTTCACAAAATTCAATTGGTAGCTCATCTGGATCGGCGATAAAAGTGAAGCGTTTTCCAGTGAATTCATCAATTCTAATAGGTTCAGCTTTTATTTGATTCTTTGTTAGCTCTTTGACACAGGCATCAAGATCAGTTACAGCAAAAGCTAAATGCCTGAGACCAACTGCTTCTGGTCTGGAAACACGATCTGGTGGAGATGGAAATGAGAACAACTCGATAACGTACTCATCCTTTAGACTCAAGTCAAGTTTGTACGAGTCTCGCTCTTTTCGATAGACTTCTCTTATTATTTCTAGACCAAGAATTTCAGTGTAGAATCTTTTTGAACGAGTATAATCAGAGCAGATAATTGCTATGTGATGGATGTGTTGTAGTCGAAGCATTTTCTTAATCTATGAAATTTAGTACTTATCATGAATGTAATAAAGCACTTTGGTCAACTCAGCTTTTAGCTCATTTCCTGAAATGGCATAATTGTTCATCAAGCAGGAGAAGTGGAGGATTTTTCCGCTTTTGGTAAGTAGATAACCGCTCAGTGCATTACTCATGGAGAGCGTTCCTGTCTTAGCATAGATGTATGGCGGCTGACCAGGATCTGAAGGATACCAATTTCGTATCGTGCCGGATTCACCCCCTGCAGGAAAATAGGCTTTGATCTTGTCCAAAGGAACTTCAGCTCTAATCTTACCCAGTAATGCAATAATGCTTCGTGGAGTAAACATATTCTTCGAGGAAAGTCCTGAGCCATCCACCCAAATAGGCTCGTCAGGCAAGTCTGAAAGCAAGTTTTCCTTAGCATAAGCGATGGCGTCTGCAGTGCTTAGTTTGTTGTCCAGCTGATCAGAAACTAGTAGCAATAGTTGTTCAGCGAGGAAATTGTCAGAGATCTTCATCATCTGTGAATAGATGCTATCAGCTGCTACCGTTAGAAGTTTCTTAGGCTGCTGATGGAAGTAAGATGGGTTTCGGATGACTGTCACATCTTTTCCTAGTTCTTCAGAAAGAAGCTTTGCTGCGAAATCAACAGAAGTAATAAATGGGACATCAGTTTCAAAGCGTTTGTCGGTAGCTTCAGATGTTACGAAGTAGCTAAACTTGTTTTCGAGATGTTCTCTTCGGAAACTTGAGCTTGAGCTGCCTCTGGGCTCAGTAAGTTGCATGGACGATTCAAAGCGTGGTGGGTAAACCGTAAAAGTGGAATCGCCCTCACTTTTTGCGAAGCGAACTATATCTCCATAAACGGGCAAAGCAGAGCGCTCCGCAGCGTAGTAGGAATTGTACCAATCCCATGACCAGCCTGAACCAAAAGCATCCACTTGATCAAAATTGTCTAGTAAATACAGTTTTCTGTTTTGATTCTTTAGGAAATCCAAGGCGACAGTATTTTTCAAATCTGGATGAAGCAAACTTGGATCTCCTGTGCCCCAGAAAATAAGAGAATCTCCCTTTTCTAAGTAATTCAGGCCATTGATCAAACTGTCTCCCAAAATGGTGTAGGAGGTGTAAAATGTAAAAAGTTTGGTGTTAGACGCCGGTATAAAGTACTTGTCTGAGTTGATGTCTACCAGCACTTTGTCCTTATCAGGATCAACTAGCATAAAACCCAAATGCCCTTTGTCGAAGACATCGGATTTAATTAGGGACTGGTTGATACGCTGCACAGTGCAGGAGGAGCATATCAGAAGGATAAAGAGTAGGGTGTTTTTCATTGTGTTCATATTTAAGCAAAAAAAATCTCCTGAGAAATTTCAGGAGATTTAATTTTAAGCAAAATCTATTTAGTTAACATCCCACCAAACGTTGCCATAAAGACTTTCGGATCCTCCGAATTGCCTTTGAACAGCTTCATTGTAGTTTGCTGTGTTGTTGAACTGCTCGGTTTCGATGTAAATCTGTCTTTTTGGTACTTCAGCGCCACCTGGTGCTACCATGTTGTTAGGGTAGCCAGTTCTTCGGTATTCTGCCCATCCTTCATATCCATGCATAAACAAGTGAACCCAGCGCTGAGTTGCGATTTGCTCAATAGCTTTAGCAGGATTGTAAGCAATCTCAGGTTGCATCATAAATTCATCTAGTTCGCTGGTATCAGCTCCCCATTGATTCATGGATGCTGAGATAGCCATGTTATACTTTTCCTCAGCTGTTGCATCACCGCCGGCTATCCAGCCTAGTTTGGCTGCTTCAGCTTGCGCAAATAAAACCTGAGCATAAGTCACCAGATAAACGGGAGCATCTTGAGCAGTAATTGCATCACCAAGTAGCGCGTACTTCTCAGTGTCAATATTAACAGTTTCACCAAACACTAGCCCAGTGTACTCACCATCAGTTCGGTTTGCATTGCCGTAAACCATCAATCGAGGATCACCTACAGGCTTCATCTTATCCATTAAAGTTGAGCTGATTGCCCACCATTCTCTACCTTGATTAAGTTGACTGAACCAGTAATTCTGGTTATTGGCATCTGCCAGATGTTTGAAAATAAGGTTGCCGCTATTTGAAGTCATTACTCCTGCTTGTACAGCAGCAGCAAATTTTTCCTTTCCTAGGTTAGGGTTTACTTCTGATAGACGCAAAGCCATCAACATTTTCAACGTGTTCGCAAGTTTTGACCATTTGGTCATGTCGCCATTGTAAATAATGTCATTCGAGACACTACCTGGTACTATTGCGCTACTTGCCTCATCCAATAAAGTGAAGAGGCTTGTGTAAATTGATTCCTGAGTATCATACTTCGGTGTGAAGTTATCTGCTCCTCTCAACGCATCTGACATAGGCACATCTCCCCATCTGTCAGTTGCATGCCATACGTAGTATGCTTTTAGGATTTTAGCTACTGCTAGCTGATTAGCCACAGGGCCTTCCGTTCCGCTTAGTTTATCAGCAGAGTTCAGAACTGTCTGCAAATTCATCAATGGACCCTGATATAACCAGTAGAAACTAGTGCTTGATTGTGGGTATAAAGACGCATTTACATATTGAGTCTCCGAAAGGTATTGAGACATAAATTCTCCCTGAGGAGAGGAGCTAAGTCCAGATAGAGACAGCATGGCATTCGCAATTAATTGCGTCCCTGATGCTTGACTCGGTACGTTTGGATTGATATTGATGTCCTCATCGAAATTATTACAACCTACCAATAGAAGCGCTGTAACGATTAGTATATTAAGTTTTTGCATGATTTCTGTAATTAGAATGTTACGTTAAGATTGAAACCAAACGAACGTACACTTGGCAATTGGCCTGATTCGTACCAGCCGATAGCTTGTGATCCAGTAGATAGCTCAGCAGGATTGATGCCTTTAGGAGCATTCTGGAATAGCATGCCCAAGTTTCTGCCAACTAGCGCCACTTTTACGTTTTCTACAGGAAGATTCGCAAACTGAGATTTGTTGAAGTTGTAGCTCAAGCTTACTTCTCTTAATCTGATATAAGAAGCATCATATAGCCAATCTTCGTAGATTCTACGGGCAACAACTCCGTAGTATGCTTTAGCATCTACATAGGCAGTTACATCTTCACCGGTCTCTGCTGAAATACCTTCTACTTTCACTCCACCACCATCAGCTAAAGGATCTCTTACATTCATGCCTTTGTCATTTATGGCTGCAGAAAGCGGGTCTAATCCAGTTCTTACTGCCAGCATTTTAGATCTGGAGAAGAATTGACCACCTGCTTGGAAGTCAATCATCGCTGCCAACTGAAAGTTTTTATAATTCAAAACGTTTTGGAAACCACCGTTGAAATCAGGTAAGACTGTTCCGAAGTCGTGCGTAGCATCTGTGTAAAGTGGCAAGTTGTTACTGCCTAAAAGAATTTTGCCAGTAGCTTCGTCTCTCTGGTACGCTTGACCTACTAGGCTACCGAAAGGTTTGCCCACGTAAGAGTTCAAGTAGCTAGAAGTAGATGAGTAGGTCGTGCTGCCGTACTGATACACGTCGATACCAGGATAAAGCTCAACTACTTCATTTCTATTTCTACTGATGTTGAATGACATATCCCAGTTGAAATTGTCTGACCTGAACGGAGTAGCTGTTAGTGCTATTTCCAAACCTCTGTTTACGATTTCACCTGCATTGATGGTCGCAGAACCATATCCACTAGTCCCTGAAATGTCAAGATTTAAGATCTGGTTTTCATTTCTCTGGTTATAGTAGGTAAAGGATAATCCTACTCTTCCTTCATAAAATTTGAAATCAACCCCAGCTTCATAAGAGTGTGCAAATGAAGGTTTGATGTTCGGGTTGTTCAGATTGTCAGGAACAGAAAGTGTATTTACAGTGGATGAACCAGTGTAAGTACTACCTACATTGAAGAAAGAAGTGGTGCTATATGGACTCAAATCAGAACCCGCTTGCGCGTAGCTCAATCTAAGTTTACCAAGCGTCATTACATCAGACTTGATCCATTCGCTAAATACCACAGAGGTAGAAAGTGAAGGGTACCAGTAAGAGTTGTTGTCAACTGGTAGTGTGCTGGAATTATCATTTCTAAGGGAGGCATCTAAGAAATAGGTGTTGTTATATCCCAAAGAAACCATTGCGTAAGCACTTTTGATCTGCTTGTTCTGCTGATAAGAAGAGGTTACTGGTCTGTCAATTGATGCATTAATGTTGTAGAAACCAGGGGAGGAGAGTCCACCTACCGTGGCCATAGACAGATAACTGTAGTCTCTGTCATAGATGTTTCCACCGACGTTTGCATCAAGAGAGAATTTGTTCCAAACCTTGTTGTACTGAGCTAAAAGCTCATAATTCATCTCTGTGTTTTGATATTTACCCACTGAATAACCAGGGTTTCCTGTACCGCCGAAAGATGCTCTTGAATTGATATTTTGAGTGTACATATCTGATCTGACAAATGCACTTACTTTCAATTCAGATGAAATTTGATAGGAAAGCCCTACATCTCCGAAGAATCGATCTCTATTATCATCGCTAAAGTTTTCATTAGCTAAGAAATAAGGGTTTGCCCAATAGAGCGGGTTGAAATTTGTGACTTCTCCTGTGGAAGTGCTTGGTCTTCTTAAATTCCAGTTCAGGAATGTACCATCATCATACTTGTAATCTTTAAGTCTTTTCATGTCCATTGATCTTTGGAACCATTGCCCTAAGTATCTTGAACCATCTTCTGAACCTTGACCTGGTCTGCGTCCTTGGTTAGCAGCATAATTCACATTGGTTGATAAACGTAGTTTTTTGGTTAGATCAACACCCAAGCTGACGCCAACGTTATTTCTCTTCAAGGAAGTATTAGGTTCTACACCTTGAATACGCGTGTCGTTCAAACTCACTCTGAAATTAGAGCTAGCTCCACCACCTGTAATTGTTACGCCGTTATTGACATTTGTTCCAGTTTCATAGTAGTCCTTGATGTTGTCAGGATATGCTACAAAAGGAGTTAACTGCCCGTAAGTAGGATCCTGAGGATAAAAACTCATCACCTGACGAACTAGCGTGCCGTCTGTTTTTGGGCCCCAGCTTTCATCTACTGACATGTCTACATACTTGTCACCATTTGGAAGAGTTCTCCAAGTTTGGCTAGATCCACCACCATATAGGTTTTGGTAAGGCATCAGGTTGCTTACATTATCTACGAAAACTGCAGAGTTCAATTCTACTTTTACGTCGGAACCTTTTTTACCTTTTTTGGTAGTAATCATAATCACACCATACTGACCTCTGATTCCATAAAGCGCAGAAGCCGCAGGGCCTTTCAATACGTTGATAGTCTCGATGTCCTCTGGGTTGATATCCTGACCTAGGTTACCGTAATCTTGCCCCGAAGAGCCGGAGAAGTTTGAGTTGGAAATAGGTGTACCATCGACAACCATTAAAGGTTCGCCGCCACCGGAAATAGAGTTGACTCCTCTGATTTTGATTTTCTGAGTACCACCCATACTTGCTCCAGAAGAGCCAGTAACTTGTACACCAGCAATCTTTCCAGAAAGAGAACCTAATACGTTTTGTTCTTTTGTGTAGGTAAGGTTTTCACCTTTTACCTCTTGAGTAGCATAACCGATAGATCTTTCATCTCGGGTAATGCCTAAGGCGGTTACCACTACTTCGCCAAGCTGAGAAACGTCTTCAGCTAGTTGGATGTTGATTTCAGTGGTGTTACCTGCAATTTTTCTTTGGGTTTCATATCCGATAAAGGAATATACCAGCACGGATTCTGATCCTGGTACCGAGATGGAGTAATTTCCATCTAAGTCAGACACAGTTCCTTTAGAGGAACCTTGTACGACTATACTTACTCCTGGAAGTGGCATGCCATCTTCCTGTGAGGTTACTTTTCCTTTTATAGTCTGCTGAGCGTAGAGTGGAATACTCGCCAGGAACCCTAAAAGAAAAAGCAATGTCATTGCGTAGTTTTTCTTCATGTGTTTAATTGTTTACTATGTATTTATTGGTTTGCTATTATTATTTTGATATCTGGCAAATTACTGCACTCTTTATACTTTGTTTGAAGTGATAAACGGCAATTGGTCAGTGCGGTGACTTCGGATTATCGGGATAAATCACAAAACTGCTTTGACTTATTAAAACTTTACCCATCTGCCACTAAACGGACCTTCATTTGTGAAAAAGAGCAATGATCTATCAGATTTTGGTTAATCTAAGTGTCAATGTTTCATAAATTAAGAATAATGGATTGGTTATTTCAATTTTTAGGCAGTGATTTTTAACGAAATAGCAATAATTTATTTCAATTCAAATAATATTTGTTCCTGCGTGTTTTTGCAGTATTATATTTTGAATACAAGCAATAATGAGCTAAGTGGCTGTAGATGAGATTAAAAAAAAAGACTGCCTTGTGTAAGGCAGTCTTTCAGTAAGATTAAAAATGTAAATCAGTTAATTCACTTTCTTAATTTCTGTGATGGTTTCAGTCACCACTTTTTTTCCGTCTTCGTATTTAATTTCTTTTTTGATCTCCACTTTTTCAGACGTAGCTCCTGTATGTGGACGCTGACTGATATGTGGTGCAATGATCAGAGCCACGATAGACATCAACTTGATAAGGATATTCATAGAAGGTCCGGAAGTGTCTTTAAATGGATCACCTACGGTATCACCAGTCACAGAAGCTTTGTGTGGCTCAGACTTTTTATAGTACATCTCACCATCGATCTCTACGCCTTTTTCAAAAGACTTCTTAGCATTGTCCCAAGCACCACCGGCATTGGACTGGAACATTCCCATGAGCACACCCGATACGGTTACACCTGCTAGTAATCCACCTAGCATTTCTGCAGATGATACTTGCTCAAATACGCCTTGGAAACCGAAACCTATCAAAAGAGGAGTGACCAATGCGATAGCTCCCGGAAGAAGCATTTCACGAAGTGAAGCCTTAGTTGAGATTTCCACGCACTTATCGTATTCAGGCTTGGCTTTGTATTCCATGATACCTGGAATTTCTCTGAACTGACGTCTTACTTCATTCACCATGTCCATGGCAGCTCTACCCACAGCCGCTATAGCTAGGGAAGAGAAAATATATGGAATCATACCGCCCACAAATAATGCGGCCAGTACAGGTGCTTTGAAAATATCAATTGCATCGATTCCAGCTACACCCACAAATGCTGCGAAGAGAGCTAAAGAAGTCAATGCTGCAGAAGCGATAGCGAATCCCTTACCAGACGCGGCAGTTGTATTACCCACTGCATCCAGAATATCAGTTCGATCTCTTACTTCTTCAGGAAGTTGGCTCATCTCAGCGATACCACCCGCATTATCTGCGATAGGGCCGAAAGCATCGATGGCAAGTTGCATGGCTGTAGTTGCCATCATTCCTGCTGCTGCTATTGCTACTCCGTAAAGTCCAGCGAAAGCATAAGAACCCATGATACCACCAGCCAAAACAAGGATAGGAAGCACAGTGGATTCCATTCCTACCGCTAGACCGGCAATAATGTTCGTTGCGTGACCGGTTGCTGACTGCTTGATGATTGATTGCACTGGACGTTTGCCCATTGCTGTATAATATTCCGTGATGATACTCATTAGCGTTCCTACGACCAGTCCAAGAATGATCGCATAGAACACATCCATATTGGTGAAATCATAACCGCGGATAGACAATGTCTCTGGAAGCATGTATTTCACTACGAAGAATGAAGCGATCCCAGTGAAAACAATCGAAGACCAGTTACCCATATTTAAGGCATGCTGTACATCGCCTTTATCATCTTTAATGGTCACAAAGAACATTCCCATTATAGAGAATACGATTCCCAAACCAGCCAATACCATTGGAAGTAGGATAGGAGCAATTCCTCCAAAATTATCTATAGAAACAATCTCACGCCCCAAAACCATGGTCGCTAAGATTGTGGCTACGTACGAACCGAATAAATCAGCACCCATACCAGCTACGTCACCTACGTTGTCACCCACATTATCAGCGATAGTCGCAGGGTTTCTCACATCATCTTCAGGTATTCCTGCTTCTACTTTTCCAACTAAATCTGCTCCTACATCTGCAGCTTTAGTGTAAATACCACCACCAACTCTTGCGAAAAGTGCGATAGATTCAGCTCCTAAAGAGAAACCAGCAAGTACCTCGAGCGCTTTTTCCATTTCTACACCATTCACTCCAGCACCTACACTTTGTACATATAAATGATAGAAAAGGATAAAGAGGGAGCCAAGTCCTAATACTGCAAGACCAGCAACTCCTAGTCCCATTACGGATCCACCTGTGAATGACACTTTAAGAGCATGCTTCAAACTAGTTCGAGCAGCTTGGGTAGTTCGTACGTTCGCTTTGGTAGCGATATTCATTCCTATGTATCCTGCAAAAGCTGAAAATACAGCTCCTATAAGAAAGGAAATGGCGATAACTGGACTGGATGTCTCTACTGACATACCCGACCATACCAAAAGAATTACGGCAATAACTGCAAAATAGGAAAGTACTTTCCATTCGGCTTTCAAGAACGCCATAGCCCCGTCGGCTATGTAGCCGGCAAGTTCCATCATGTTTTTGTCACCGGTTTCCTGCTTGGTTACCCAGGCGGATTTAATGGCCATCACGATCAGGCCCACCAGTCCCAACGCGGGGACTACATAAATCAAAGCTTGTTCCATAAAGTATGTCGTACTGTTAATTTTGAAATTGTTAATTGAGCAAATATATAACTTCTCATTTACCGACCAATTGCAGATTATTATGGTTTAAATCGCTGTTTTTGAAGAATTTATTGAAGATTGTGTAATGAAATCATAATTTGATGTCAGACTCTCGCTAGAATTTCTAGAATTGATTGAAATATGGCAAAATGAGAATTGTCTGAATTGTATAAATATTTAAAGTCCATGGCTAGAACTAGTGGTGCTATAATACGTGCGGTTGAACCTTGATTTCACTCAGATTTAAGTGTTGAATATTTTAAATAACTAAAATTCAATTGTTTAAAGCGGTGGAAGTCAATATAAATAGTAAATTAGTTTCTGTATAATTTTTAATAGCCATCCTATAAGCCTGTGGATTTACAACTCAAGAATTTTGAATGCAGTATTAGAAAAATGTTTGCAGAGCGATTAAACCCTAAGGTTTGCTACCATAATTTAGATCATACCTTATCTATAGTAGCCAAGGTCAATGAAATTGGACTGTATTACCAAATGAGTAAAATCCAATTAGAGGATTTGTTTCTAGCAGGATGGCTACACGATGTGGGTTATTGGGGTGGAGTTGCGCTGGACCATGAAGAAAGAGGGGCTGATTTTGCACAGGATTTTTTGCCCAAGTTTGGGATATCACAAAATAGGATAGAAGCAATTTGCCAAGCTATACTCGCTACGAAGGTGCCACAAAAGCCTAAGAGTCTTATGGACTCTATACTATGCGATGCTGATCTGTATCATTTGAGTTCAGACCAGTGTTATGATCAAACCTTGCTATTGAGAAAGGAAAATGAGCAATTGAATGAGAGATCTGTTGTGCTTTTGAATTGGCTTAGGAATAGTGAGGTTTTCATGAAAAGCCATCACTATCATACTGAATATGCCATTAAATATTACCAGTCGGGCAAGGATGAGAATCTAGCATTTTTACAATCCAAAATAGCAGATCTAGCCAAGGTAGAGATTTAGTCATATTGCTAATTGGATTGTGATTTTATGGTTTTCTATAGAAGTCAGCTTACTTAGAAGGATGATCTTTTCTGAAATAATTCCAGATTATAGGGAAAATCAACTTTGCCACAACCCTTGCATCAGTATCTTAACTTCTGTTTTTAATTTGATTTTTCGTGCTTTTTAGGGTAGTATGATTACTTGATTGCTCATCGTGATAGTTTCGTGATGATTAGATTATACCTTTCCAAATCACTTTATTTTTCAGATGAAAAAAGTACTTATAGTAGAAGACGATCCCAATATCAGCCAGTTGATACAGATTCATCTGAAGGATTTGGACTATGAAATCAAGGTAAGAAATAATGGTAGGGAGGGGTTTGAAGAAGCCAATACCAATGCTTATGATCTGATTATTCTGGACATAATGCTTCCCGAAATGGATGGGATTGCTATTTGCCAGCGTTTGCGCGCATTGGATAATTTCACTCCGATACTCATGATTACGGCCAAATCGGAAGAGATAGACAAAGTCATTGGTTTGGAATCTGGAGCTGATGATTACATCACAAAACCTTTTAAGATCCGTGAATTTATTGCCAGAGTGAAGGCGATAATGCGACGTCAAGATCAATTTGCAATGCTTGCTGCTAACGATGTCAAGCTGATCAAATTTGAATCTCTGGAAATTGATGAGAAAAAACGCAAAGTAATCCTTCAACAAAAACGAGTGGATCTGACGCCCAAAGAATTTGATCTTTTGGTGTTGATGGCAAAGAGTCCAGGAAGAAGTTATTCTAGATCCGAGCTTTTAGAGCTGATTTGGGGCTATGATTTCTCAGGGTACGAGCATACAGTCAATGCACATATCAACCGCCTTCGTGCGAAAATCGAAGCGGATCCTAACAACCCAATTTATATTCTAACCACTTGGGGTGTAGGATATAGATTCAATGATGAATTTTAAGCCGAAACCATGAAAAGTCTATTCCTGAGAATTTCACTCATCTTTATATTGGTCTTATTGATCGTTGGCTGTTCCTATGTATTTATTACGGCTATCACGGCTCAACGATATTTTCAGGAGACCACTCAGCGACTGAATGCCACGGTGGCCGAATACATGATAGAGGAGGTCAATCCCTTTGAAAATGGTGAAGTGAATGAGGCTGCCTTAGGCACCATTATGCACTCCATGATGGCTGTCAATCCCGGGATCGAGGTCTATTTACTAGACCCGACAGGCGAGATCTTGTCCTATGTGGTATTAGATCAGTTGGTCAAGCTGAAACGTGTGGATCTCGCTCCTGTAAAGACATTTATTGAAACCAAAGGCGACGGCTTTGTGATGGGGGATGATCCCCGAAATCCTGGCGAACAATCTGTTTTTTCTGCGACAGCAGTTTATGAAGAGGAGCAATTACTTGGGTATGTTTATATCATTTTGGCAAGTGAAAAATATGAAACCATTTCTTCTGGGGTACTAGGAAGCTATTGGATGCAGCTTACGTTCAATTCTATTTTGATTACGCTTGTAGTGGCGTTACTCATTGGATTGGTATTGATCGCCTGGTTGACTAGACACCTAAGAACTATTGTAAAGACTGTGGAGCGTTTCAAAGATGGAGACCTCACTGCTCGAGTGCCCGATTACAAGACTAATTCTGAGTTTTCCGTTTTGGGGGAGACATTCAATCACATGGCGGATAGGATTCTTGATAATATAGAGGAGCTCAAAAAAGTCGATAGTCTGCGAAGAGAATTGATTGCGAATGTCTCGCATGATCTACGGAATCCTCTGGCAATAATAAACGGCTATATAGAAACATTGCAAATGAAAGGTGAATCTATTTCAGCAGAAGAGAAAGAGAGCTACTTGAAGATTATAGGTAATAGCACAGATAAGCTGACCAAACTTGTAGCCGATCTATTTGATCTATCCAAATTGGAATCCGGACAGATGCATGTGAAGAAGGAAAATCTGAATGTTCAAGAATTACTTCATGATAGTAGTTTGAAATATGAATTGCTGGCCAGGTCAAAAAATATCGTCATAGAAACCAATATTTCTTCAACACTTCCTCTGGTAAAAGCTGATTTATACTTGCTCGATCGTGTGATCCAAAACCTACTTGATAATGCGGTGAAATACACGCCTCAAGACGGTGAAATAAGTATAGAAGCAAATTCAGTAGCTGGTGGAGTAGAAGTCAAAATCAAAAATAGTGGAGGAGGCATTCCACAGGCAGATTTAGAGTCAATCTTCGATCGATATTATATGATAGATAAGGAAAGGGAAGGAGTGGAAGGCTCAGGACTGGGTTTAGCGATTGTCAAGCGGATCTTAGAGGTTCACGGTTCAGAAATACATATAGAATCAGATTCGGATACGTACACTGAGTTTATCTTCCAATTGCCAGTGGAAGCTTGATGTTCTAATCCAATTAGATTTTTAATGCATATAATTTCCAAATGGTAAGTTGTTAACCGTAAAAGTTGTAATTGGTAATATGTGAAAAGGTAGAAGTGAAAAGTTGTATGAGTTGTGGTAAGTAAAGCTGTGAATTAGGTCCTGTTTTCAGTAAGTAGAAACTATTGAACTGATTTTCAAAATACTTGAAGTTATCTATATTACAGTGACTTATACTATTTTAAAATAAATCATCACTTTAGGTATAACCAAAGAAGGCCAGCAATTAATTGCTGGCCTTCTTTGGTTTAATTGAGTAGGGAATTCACTTTGCTAAATCACTTAAACTCTGCGAAGCCAAAGGGGATAGCAGCTGCTCCGCACCATAATATTCCGTGAGAAAATTTAGCATCGGGAAAACTTGATAAATTGAAAAAATGCTCGCCTGGTTCATTTACTACAGCAACCAGTTGATAGCTGGTCTTTTCTGAAAGATTCAATTCTTTAGAGTTGGAAAGATAAACAGTGACTGTTCCGGTGTGGAAGCTTGAGTTAAAGTCATTGCTGAGATTTACAAAATAGGCTCCTCCTTCATCCTTAACCAGATCCATCATTCCTTTTGTGTTTGAGCCGCTTTGAGATGTGAATGTTCCCGTTTTAAGGACTTCTACATTTCCCATGACTTTGACCATGTCAGTTTTGTCAGGGGATCCAGCGGTGTCATCTGGATTTTTGGGAAGAGCATCCTCCGAGTTGCTACAGGAACCAAGTGAAATAGCAAGAATTATGAGTAGTATATAGTTGATTGTAAGCTTCATGATATTAGGGTTTGAAATTTTCGAGATTACGAAATAGGATTCTATTTCTGCTGTAATTGATTGTCCCTTGTCGCTTCAAGGTAGAAAATGTTTTGGTTACCGTTTGTCTGCTGGAGTCAGAAAGCAACGCGAAATCCTCATGAGTAAGATTGATTTTGAGTAATGTTTCGTCGCCATATTTATGCCCGATTTTAAGAGCCAGTTCTTTTAGAACAGATTTAATCCGCTGCTCCGCGTCTAAGGAAATCAATCGCTCATGTCTTTGAGAAGCTTCCAGCGCCCGATCTATTAGTTTCTGTGTCAGATGCGACTTGATCTCTGGCAGGAGATTAGGAGCGCTATCTAGTTTTTGGATTAAGGTGCCATCTTCGAGCGCTATTGCATAGCTGAGGTTTTTTCTTGCAACTGAAGAATCAAAATCACCTTCACCAATTATTTCTCCCTCCGTTGCAATTTTCAGAATAGTTTGAAGACCATTTGGAAGCATTTTTTGAAGTTTTAAACTTCCTTTTTTTACCAAATAGAAACCTTCCGAAACCTGATCTTGCTTATAGATTGCTTGACCTTTTGAGTAGCTTCTGGATAGAGGGAAAGTTGCCTGAATTGTTTCTCTGTAGGATTGTGCTAAACTAGTATTCATGGTTTCTTAGGTTTATGTTCATAATAAACGCCTACGCCAAGTACGCCTGAGGAATAAATGTTTTTACGCTCAAACACCCAGTCAGTGTAATTTCTGTAATTCAAACTCACATGGATGTTCTTGTAAACAGGTACGCTCGCACCGAAACTGTAGCCTGTGTATTCGGAACCATCTCCTCTCACAAAGTCAGTCGCCACTTCTACTTCATCGACTGATTTCAGTGCATTAAGACGGGCATTTACCCAAACAAAATCCGCGATATGGTAGCCGATCTCGGCTCCAACGGCAAATTGATCTGAGAATGAGACTCCTTTGTATTCAGTTCGGAAATTATAGGCACTAAATAGGTTCCCATAAAATGGAATGTTAGGAAGTGCAAAGGAAGTTGCTAACGTAGTCCAAACATTAAACTCGCCGTCACCTGAGGGTAGGTTGATTTGTTCGAAATCATTGACTTTACTTTTTGCAAAGTGATTGGCTTTTCCAATTGGGATCTCTGGAGCCACAGCTATACTCAGTGGGAAATACTTTTTGAGCAATGCATGCTTAAACTCTAAACGCAAATCACCAATTCCACTCACTGTTTCGGTAGTTTCAAAACTATTCCAAGTTTGAAGTGGCCAATTGGCGATAATGGTGAATTTGTCCGTCACACCATACTCACCATAGAAGACAAGCGATTGCTGAGAAAACTGGTTTGTTTCTAATTGTTCCCCATCGAGTGTGAAATAGTTGTCAGATTTCAGAGACTGAAAATTCAATTGATAAAACCCTTCTGTTTTCTCTTTAGTCCAGCCACTTTGCGCAGTTACATCCAGCGCAAATAAGCACATAAACCCAAGGCCAACGGCCTTGAGTCTTGCTATTAATGTGTTTTGAAATTGCATTTTTTGTTATTGAAGTGGAGCATTTCCAAATGGTATCCCTACAGATCCGCACCATAGTAGCACATGCGTATATTTAGCCGTACTTATGCCAGATGGAATAGCGAAGAAATTCTCCCCAGCCATTCTAACTGGTCCTACCACCAATAAATTAGGATTTCCATTTCCAGGGTCAGCCATGAAGGTGTCTGAAGTGGATAAATAGACAGTGACCGTTCCTGTAGCAAGAGCCGTGTTGAAGTCTGAACTAAACTGTAGGAATTCCTTGCCTTGTGTGTCTGTTCCTATTCCAGCAACTCCCATAGATCCTGCGGAATTTTGATCCACAAAGTTTCCACTACGCAATACATTCAACGCACCAGTAGGACGAGTTGGGTCAATAGTAACAGGATCATTGTCATCTGAACAAGATACTAGGCCTAAAAAGGCGACATAAAAGAGAATAAATACTTTTTTCATGATTTTGAGGTTTTGATTGATTCAAAATTGCTCTTAGGGTATCACAAAAAAGTCACGAAAGAGTAAAGGTTTTATTTCTGAGCTTCTTTTCTTTGGGAGAAAAAATAATTGAAATGGCACTAGACGAAAGAGAAATTGCTGATTTTTTGAAATCAGAAGATAAAATCAAAAGCTACAATCCTGTACTTAAGGCTCTTTGGTATGACGGAAATGGTGATTGGGATAAGGCACATGACCAGGTGGATGGTATGGATGGAAAAGATGCTGCTAGAATTCATGCATATCTCCATAGAAAGGAAGGCGATCAATGGAATGCTGATTACTGGTATAGAAGAGCGGGAGCTACATGCCCAGAATTAAACTTAGAAGAGGAGTGGGAAATGTTGCTTACCCAATATTTACTTTAGTTATTCCATGTCTTATACTGCTATTTTTGATTTAAAATCTAATAAATACCCTGTATAGGGTATGTTTTCCTGAGAGTTTGGGTGGTACTTTTGAATAAGTAAAAACCTATAAGCATTTCTATGAAATTCTTCTATTTAGCGTCCAATCCAAACGAAAGTGGTTTACACGAGGTGCACGATCGTGATTGTGAACATATTCCAAATAGCTATGATCGGGATTACCTAGGTCCTTTCAATACCGGTAACGAAGCAATGAGAAAGGCGATGACACTAAAAAATCAGGTGGGACTTTGTCAGAATTGCTGCAAATTTGAAAACAAACCAATAATTTTTAGTGTAAAGTGACATCAAGTTCCTTTCGGTTTTTTATCCGAATTATTACTTGAATTAGAGGTAGGTCTTTGGTAATCAGCATTTACCTCTTTAGAAATTCAATTTATTATAAACAAAACAATTTCAAATAATCGGAATTGTTTAGAGTTTTAGCACATCCAAGAAACTTTCCTATAAGCCTCACAAAGACATATCTAGTGAGGCTTTTTCTTGTTTTGAATCAAACAGAAGTTGTAGCTGAATTTTGAATTGGCTTCCAAATCAATGTGCATATCACTTATGAAAAACTGAATTGTGGCTTGTTTTCTTGAGTACATGGCAATTAATTATTGTTATATTAATCGCTTTCAATTGTTTGTCTTACTAAGAACTCATCTAGAATTTTCATTATGAGATTAATATTCGCTACCATCTTTTGCCTTATGACACTTTCTTCGTTTGCACAATTACAACCTATAAAATCTGGTGTATTCCATTGGAATGATTTTGAAGTAAAATCTAATGGAGATAGACAAGGCAGAGCAATTCTGGAAGGAATTTCTACTCATTTTGATTACCTGGAAATGCATGCTACCACTCAAGCTGTAGGAGCAAAAGCAAGCACTGCTCATGCTAACGAGGATATTGAGGAACTCATAATTGTCAAAGAAGGGGTTATGAAGGTGACTATCGATGGAGAGAGCTCTATTCTAGGGGCTAATGGTGTGATTTCATTGATGCCACTTCAGATGCACTCCATGCAAAATGCAGGTGATAGTCCTCTCACTTATTATGTAATTAGATATAGGTCTAAAAAACAGATGAACGTAGAAAGAGGAATTGCCTCTGGAGGATCATTGATGATTAATGCAGATTCACTTGCTTACAGACCTACGAGTGTAGGAGGCGTTCGTTCCTATTTTGATAGATCCACGGCCATGTGTGAGCGACTGGAAATGCATGTGACTACATTGGATAGAAAAGTACCAAGTCACGAGCCTCATTCCCATGTAGAAACTGAAATTATCTTAATGATTTCAGGCGAAACGGCACAGCTCATCGATGGAAAAGAGTATACAGCCAAAGCCGGTGACTTTTATTTTATGGAGTCAGAATCTAATCATGGAATTAGAAATACCAGCGATCAGCCAACTACTTATTTTGCATTTAAATGGAAGTAAGCCATACTTTTATTCTCCCTAGAATCAAAAGGATAAACAATTATCCGCTGTTTGTCGTTGGGTTTTTGAGCAAAAATTCCATATAAATAGTGACTAATTCACTTCAAATAATTGAGAATATTTTCTCTGCTTAGATGAGGTAGGGTCAGTCTTTACAAGATATATTTGTTAAACACATAAGATCTTTTCGTGAATACATTTAAGAATAGCTGGGCCCATCTTCCTGGAAATAGTAAGGTTAAAGCGCTTTTTGAACAAACTAAATGGCCTGCCACTTCCCTAGGCGATTATACTAATTGGCCAGAAAATTTAGTAACTGTGCTTAGAATGGTGTTGGATAGTCCAATGCCTATGTGCATTTATTTGGGGGATAATTTAATTCAACTCTATAATGACAGTTATCTCCAAGCACTGGGAGATCCTTTGGCATACCAGTCATTTGCCAAAAGTGCTCAGGATACATATGGAGCAGAATGGGCAGCTGTCTCTACTATCTTTAAAAGTGTAATGAATGGAGTTGCTGTGCGTATTTCTGATTCCTCCTTAGTGAATAAAAATGGAGATTTAAACGAACAGTTTTACGATTGTACTTATAGCCCAATTAGAAGTGTAGAAGGAGAGATTTCCGGTGTGTGGAAAACCGCTCTTGAAATTACAGATAGGAAAGTCATTGAAGAAAATTTGCTGTCACAGCGAGAACTTGATAGAAAAGACATCGAAGAAAGTGAGCAGAGAATTCGTTCTATCGTAGAAAATGCTCCTTTTCCAATAGCAGTATATGAAGGAAGTGATCTGATTATTACACTAGCCAATCAGTCAATAATGGATGCTTGGGGGAAAGGGAATGAAGTGGTAGGAAAATCGTATAGAGCTATTTTACCTGAGCTTGAAAATCAAGAAATTTTCAATCAAGTGTACCGTGTTTTTGCTACTGGAATACCTTTTCATGCAAAAAACGAACGTGTTGATTTAGAAATTAAAGGTCAATTACAACCATTCTATTTTAATTATAGTTTTACGCCTTTATACAATACGGACGGGCAAGTATATGGCGTAATGAATACAGCTGCGGAAGTGACTGACATTCACTTGGCAAAGCTCAAGGTAGAGGAGAGCGAAAAAAGATTTAGAGATTCAGTTCAGCAAGCACCTTTGGGAATCACAATCCTGAGAGGCGATGATTATATCGTGGAAATGGCAAATGCTAATTACCTGCTTTTAGTGGATAAGAGCGAGGAAGGATTTATTGGAAAGCCACTTTTTGAATCGTTACCTGAAGTTAAAGATACCATTGAGCATATTTTTCTAGATATCAAAGCCACAGGAAATCCTTTTTATGGAAGTGAGTTTCCTGTTACTTTAAATAGATATGGGAAAAGTGAACTCACTTATTTCAATTTTGTATATCACCCCCTTAAGGAAGATAATGGTGAAATAAGTGGAATAATGGCGGTTGCCACCGAGGTTACGAATACCGTTAAAGCCAAGCATTTACTAGAAGAGAGTGAAAAGCATTTCCGAAATATGGTCATGCAGTCACCTATCCCAATGACTATATTGAGGGGTGAGAAATTCATCATAGAATCTGCAAATAAAGTAATGATAGATACGGTGTGGCGTCGGAAAGCAGAAGAAGTCATAGGAGTTTCTATTTTGGAGGCTTTCCCGGAACTTGAGCAGCAGAAATATCCCGAACTCTTAAAAATGGTTTATACCTCAGGTAAAACCCATAGTGAGAAAGAAGCGGTTGCTTTAGTGTCTGGAGACGATGGTGTTAAGAAATTCTATTTGGACTTTGAATATGCCCCCTTATTTGATACCGAAGAAGTCATTTCTGGTATCATGATCACAGTTAATGATGTGACAGATAAGGTAGAAGCTAGGCTGAAGGTAGAAGAAAATGAAGAGCGATTAAACATCGTGGTGACTGCAAGTGACCTAGGTGTGTGGGAATATGACTTGAAGAAGGATGATAGCATCATCTCTGATAGGTGTAAGGAGATTTTTGGCTTCTCAGGAGATGCGAATGTATCAAACGCTGAGTTGATTGCTCTTTTTCACCCAGATGATCTAGAGACTATAAAGCAAGCCTATGAAGAATCATATCAGTCTGGTAGCTTATTTTATGAAAGTAGAATCGTACTAGAAGAAAGCTCTCGACATTGGATTGAAGTAAAAGGAAAAGTGTTTTTTGATCAAGCCAATGAGCCGGAGAGAATGGTGGGTACTATCCGGGATATTACAGAGGAGAAGAATTTCCACAAGCTTTTATTGGAGCGGGAAGAGAAGTTTAGGCTTCTAGCTGATTCTATGCCTCAATTGGTTTGGACTTCAGACAGCAACGGAGTTCTTAATTATTTCAATAATGCGGTTTATGATTTTTCCGGTATGCTTCTTAATGAGTTGCAAGGGGAGGGGTGGCTGCAGATGGTACATCCTGATGACAGAAAGAAAAACATTGAAAAGTGGACTCACTCTATTTTAACTGGAGATAATTTTCACTTTGAACATAGGTTTAAGAAGGCTGATGGAACTTATCGCTGGCAATTAAGTCGCGCAAAACCTCAGAGAGATGATCAAGGAAACGTGAAAATGTGGGTTGGCTCAAGTACAGATATTCAAGAACATAAGGTATTCACCAAAGAACTGGAAAATCAAGTAAAGGATAGGACTAGGGAGTTAAACCAAAAGAATATAGACCTAGAAAAAATGAATAAGGAGCTTCAGTCTTTTGCTTATATATCAAGCCATGATTTGCAGGAGCCACTTCGGAAAATTCAGACATTCTCAAGCTTACTGGTGACCGATGAATATGATAATCTGACTGATAGCGGCAGAGACATGTTTGATCGAATGCAAAATGCTGCGAATAGGATGCAAACCCTAATTCAGGATTTATTGGCGTATTCCCGAACCAATAGTCAGGATAGGATCTTCGAGGATATTAAGTTCGATTCGATAGCCAATGAAGTAAAAGATAACCTGAAAGAAGAACTCCAACATCAGGGGGCTTTAGTTGATATAAATGCATCTTGTACCGTACGAATCATTCCTTTTCAATTCAAGCAATTACTTTCAAATCTAATCAGCAATTCGCTTAAGTTTTCAGATCCGGCAAGAAGCCCTGAGCTTACTATTACCTGTCAGATGATCACTGGACTGGAGTCAGGATTAAGTCAATTATCGGAAAACCAACGATACAGCCATATCTCGATTTCTGATAATGGAATAGGTTTCGATGAGAAGTATAGCGAAAAAATATTCGAGGTTTTTCAAAGGCTTCATAGTAAAGCGGAATATGCAGGTACAGGCATTGGTTTGGCCATCGTCAAAAAAATAGTGGATAACCATAATGGCTTTATTAGCGCAACAAGTGAATTGGGTAAAGGAGCCACTTTTGATATTTATATCCCAGCGTTCTAATTCAATTGATTGAAGGCTATAGAGAGTTTTGGGCTAAATAGTACCATTCAAAACATGCGGTACTGATCCTTAATTAAAATTTCTGTAGTATGTTACTCTGTTGATAATCAAAAAGAAAGTAATACTTTCTTTAATGAGTTATTAAGGCTTCATTTCTGTACTTAAATTTTAATTACATTTGTTTCACTGGATGGGGACGCTGCAGGACAGGTTATAGATGATGGACGGGAAAATGACAATATTTTATACGGATGACGATGAGGATGATTTAGAATTTTTTAAAAAAGTCATTCGTTTAATTGACGAATCCTATTCAGTGATAACACATCTCGACGGTACACAATTACTTGATGCCCTCGATAACCCACCTCCATGCCCTTCAGTACTTTTTTTGGATATCAATATGCCAGGATTCAATGGCATAGAGTTATTGGAAATAATTAGAAAATCCGAGAAACACGCTCAGCTTCCTATCATTATGTTATCCACGACTAATGACGTTTTGGTGATACGTAAGGCTCATGAGCTGGGAGCTAATTACTATGTTCCGAAGCCAAGTAGTTTCACGGAACTGAGAAAATCAATCGAACATACCCTTAAAATTAATTGGCAAGACTTCATGCCTGAGTTTAACAACTTCGTCTATATCGATAAATAAGGAGTAACCACCTTATCTTTTACTTCTATATTTTTCATCGAGACAAAAGCCAAAAGTCTCCTTTTGAACCATCATCATTTTTACAATCCCGTCTTTTCATCTCTGGAAATTAGCTCCGCTTTAACTTAAGCTCATTCTTGGATTCTATTCTACACATTGAGAATATTTTTCCCTAAGAAATTAATTTAATCCACAGCCCTCGTTACATAATCGACCTCCATTAACTCAGAGAGAGGTATTCCAATTACTTTTTGAAATGGCTAGTTATTTGGTTTCTACAGTGAAAATAGATCGTAAAAGCTATAGGTATTGTGACTGAATACAAAAATGATTGTATCAAAGCTCATGAACTATCAATCAAGGATTTCTATGGGCTTATTTCAACTCTGTCAGATTTTAATAACCCACTCTATACTAATGACTAAACCTAACTAAAGATGACAGGTCAACTTTTTTCAAGAATATTGGATACCGTTGGACACACGCCTCTGGTAAGATTTCATCGATTGTATCCTTCGTCCCAACTGCGGATTTATGGAAAGATGGAATCTTTCAATCCAGCAGGAAGTATAAAAGACCGTACAGCCTACCAATTGATCACCCATGCAATGGAAAGCGGAAAGCTCAAAAAGGGCGACACGGTAATAGAATCAAGCTCAGGAAATATGGCAATTGGTTTGGCTCAAACCTGCAAATATTTTGGATTGAAGCTGATAGTCGTGGTGGATCCTATGGTCAATAAGCAGAATGTAAAGATCATTCAAGCTTATGGGGCTGAAGTCAATTACGTAACGGAACCTGCCAATTCGGGTGGTTTTCTTCAGGCTAGATTGGATAGAGTTCAAGAGTTACTCGCTTCTAATCCTCAAAGTTTTTGGACTAATCAATATGGTAATCCTCAAAACCCAATAGCTCATAGACAGACAATGCATGAGATTATTAAAGACCTGGGACATGCGCCGGATTATCTATTTGCAGCGACCAGTACCTGTGGTACTCTAATGGGGTGTGCTGAATATATTCGGAAGAATAGATTGAATACCAAGGTGATAGCAGTTGATGCTGCTGGAAGTGTGATTTTTGATGCTCCTGCTGGTACACGAAAAATTCCCGGGCATGGAGCGGGTAGAAAATCTAAATTTTTGGATAGGAATGCTATATATGATGTAGTTCATGTGGATGATGAAGAATGCGTGAACGGCTGTCATCATCTTTTGAATAGTGAAGCTGTGCTATGTGGAGGATCCTCTGGAGCTGTCACAAGTGCGGTGAACAAATATATTCCTTCTATTCCAAAGGGGGCCTCACTGGCATTAATTCTATGTGATAGGGGAGATAGATATTTAGAGACCATTTACAATGAAGAATGGGTGATGTCAAATATTCTTCGCCAAGAGGTAGTGCAGGTATGATCTCAAATAGCCAGAAATTCAGGATTTTAATTTCCCATTATGTATAACAATCAAGATGTATATAAAATAGCTCTAGTAGGATTGGGCCCAAAAGGACTTTATGGATTAGAGCGCATTCTTGCAAACCTAAATCTGCTAGAAGATCCCATTTCAATTGAGATTCATTTATTCAACAAGACAGGTTCTTTCGGTGCCGGAGGTATTTATGATACAAACCAGCCCGATTTTTTATTGATGAACTATGTCAACGGCTATATTAATATGTGGCCAGAGGCAAAGCCAGATCCTATTGTTTCCGATCCATTGACTTTTGTAGAGTGGCTAGAACTCCATCAAGATGAGTTTCCACACGCTGGAGCCGGTACATTTGCTTCAAGAGCTACTGTAGGAAGATATTTAGCAGATGGTTTTGATCAATTAATTCAGGCTTGTCCCGATCATATTTCTATCTATAAACACATTGGGGAAGTTATCGATCTGCAAAAAGATTTAGACGATTACTCTATCATTTTCCGAAATGCTGATTTTACTGAGATTGAGATTTCCGGGATTAATAAGTTATTGATAGCTACGGGACATCCTTGCGTAAATGACGTAGACAAGGTTTCCAAGAATAATCATATCGATTTCATTTATCCAGTAGATTCTAAATTTTCCTCTATCCAATCACAGGATAGTATCGCGATTCGCGGAATGGGATTAACCTTTGTAGATGCAATTTTAGGCCTGACAGAAGGACGGAAAGGGAGTTTCGAAGTGCTAAATAACGGCGATCTGAGATATCTGGCTTCCGGATTAGAGCCGGCAGTGATTTTCCCATTTTCAAAATCAGGACTTCTCATGATTCCTAGGGGGAATACGCTGGAAATCCCTCCCTACGAACCAGTTTTCTTTACCAAACAGGCCTTGAACGACTTGGAAACCAGCGTCGGGAAATTTGATTTTGTTAAGCAATTATTTCCTTTGATCGAGCAGGAATACATGTTTGTGTACTATTCTCGCTTATTTTCTGAAGCAGGTTGGAATCTCAAGTTTGACAATGATTTCTCAATCATTCATAAGCAAATAGACAGATTTCATGTGGAGTTTCCCTTATATCAGCCCTTCGATTTGGAAAGCTTCTTGAGGAAACCATTTACCAGTACTGGGTTGAATTACAGTTCTTTAGAGTATTTGTGCATATCCATTGAGGAGGCTGAAAGAGGGGAGAACGTAAGTGCTCTAGCAGCTGCTGCAGGCTTGTGGAGGCATTTAAGTGAATTGTTTAATGAGGTGTACAAATTCGGTGGGTTGACGCCTGCATCTCAAAAGGTATTCATAGAGAATTATGCAGGTCATTTTAATAGGATTTCATATGGTCCACCTATTCAAAATATGAAAAAGGTGGAAGCTATAGCAAAAGCAGGATTCATTGATTTTACGTTTGCTCAGAATTCAGAACTCGTTGAAAACGAAAGGTTAGAACTGACAAATTCTACATTGAATATGAGCGCTACCGTAGATTATCTCGTTGATGCCAGAATCCCCAAGGTTCAACTTCAAAAATGCACCGGTGAATTTTACGGTAATCTATTGGCTAGAAATATGGTAATGCCTTATGTAAACCGCATGGATTCACAGCCTGATTATTTTCAAGGTTGTGTGGCGATCGATGAAAAGGGTAATCCTGTGGAGGCAAATGGTCTAAGTAATCGCTCCATAACTTTCACAGGAACTCCTACTGAAGGCCTTACCTACGACAACGATACACTTTCTAGAAAGAGGAATGATTTCGTAAGTGGTTGGGCCTGCCAAATCGCGAACGAAATAAAATCTATACCTAAACAAAAGTGTAGCTCAGTAATTACAGCCAGTTAAACAAAAGCAATGATGCAAATTCCCAGATTAAGTCCTATCACGAGTCCATGGATGAGATGCCTAATGCAGGATAAGCCAACGATAGATGAACTATTGGTAAACTATGGTTCACCTATAAATATTCACAATCCTGACTCTATGGAGGATAATTATAAGGCTTATCAGGATGTGTTTGAAGAGTTCAAGTTGGATTATCAGGTGTTTTTTGCTCGAAAAGCAAATAAGACAAAAGGCGTCGTTCGGAAAGCTGCAGCGATTGGAATGGGTATAGATACAGCCAGTTTGCAGGAATATGCCCAGTGTTTAGAACTAGGTCTTCATCCCGATAAAATAATTGTTACCGCAGCCATCAAAAATAAGGGGCTTATAAAGCTGGCAGTGAGTAATGGAAGTCTACTGATTTTAGACAATGAAGATGAATGTAAGCTAGTTCAAAAAGTAGCTTTGGAGCTTGGTAAAAGTGCAAATGTAGGTTTCCGGGTTAGTGGCTTTACAGTAGATGATAAAAAGCTCTATAGTAGATTTGGCTTGGATGCAGATGATTTTGAATTATTTATAAATGAAAATTTTCTCCAATCTGAGAGATACAATCAGCTGACTTATCGAGGGCTTCATTTTCATTTAAATGGATATTCTATCAAGGAGAGGGGAAATGCGCTTAATCAATGTCTGTCATTAGCTGAGCTCTTGAAGCAAAAAGGCCTAACCACTGAGTTTATTGATATTGGAGGAGGACTATTGATGAACTATTTAGAAAGTGAGTCGGAGTGGGACAATTTTCACTACCAACTCCGTAAAGCCATTAGTCGTAAAACGGCTCCAATCACCTACGGAAATAATGGGTTGGGTATTGAGATCTGGAATGGATTAATCCGTGGTGAACTGAAAACCTACCCCTTTTGGAATGCTAATTCAAAAGGGGATTTTCTAAGGGGAATATTATCTTATAAAAACCTTTCGGGTGAAAAAGTTGGAGATTTGGCTAGAGAAATGGGTGTGGAGATACGGATGGAGCCTGGTAGATCCATGCTTGATCAAGTTGGAATGACTGTAGCAAAAGTAGCTTTTCGCAAAAAGGATTCTTCGGGTGATTGGTTAGTTGGACTTGAAATGAACATGACCCAGATGCTCAGTGGAAGTGCTGATTTTCTTTTGGATCCTTATGTTGTCTATCATGATGATACGAAGAACGAGGATTCAGTTGGAGTGTATTTCACAGGAGCTTATTGTCTAGAGCGAGATGTGTTGCTGAAGAGAAAGATAAATCTCGACAAACTTCCTGAAGTAGGAGATGTAGTCTTCTTTGTGAATACAGCAGGATATATGATGCATTTTTTTGAATCTAGTGCTCACCTTTTTCCCTTAGCCGAAAATCTTATGTTGAAAGAATATCCAACAGAGAAGATAGACAGCTCATCATTTTTCAAAGATCAATAATGATGAAAATTCACATAATGATGAATATCACATAGTGTGAATAGAATCTGACATTTGATATAAATTTTTTATCCTCATTACTAGAATGGTATGGTGATGGATTATGACTAGCTGAACTTATAAATTGTTTTTAATGGATAATATTATTTTTGAAAGTTGGGAAAGCACCTTTAGGACTGTAGTACTTACGATTCTAGGTTATTTAGCAATGGTATTCTTATTGAGAATTTCTGGAAAAAGAACCCTCTCCAAAATGAATGCATTTGACTTCGTAGTAACTATTGCGCTGGGTTCATGTCTAGCATCGATTTCACTTAATAAGAATATTACCTTAACTGACGGAGTAGTAGCATTCTCTTTATTTATTTTGATGCAGTTCACATTTACCTACCTATCTGTGCATGTGAAGGGGTTTAGGTCCCTAATTACCAGTAATCCTGTTGTAGTTTTTTATCAAGGTTGTTTTCTCGAGAATGAATTAAAGAAGCAGCGCTTGACCAAAGAGGAAGTCTATAATGAATGTAGACTAAAAGGTTATTCCAATTTGGATGAGGTGCATTTAATAATCTTAGAAAGTACTGGAGATATATCTATACTTGAAACCAAAGGAAATGGAGAGATCAACACAACAGAATCAATGTAATAATTATCGATCTCTCTATATCATTATTTTAACATCCTTGATCATGAAATGTAGAAATGTCTACAATGAATTGGCATAAATTTCCTCAGTGTTTTATGCGTAATACTCTTTTGAACATTTTCACCCAATAAATTTTTCATGAGTGATTTTTGAATGGGAACATCCTATTGTTTTTGAAAATCTACTACTTCTAACCAATAATTCACGTCAGAGCTGGTTTATAAGGTCTCTTTATACTAACAATAAATTCCTCACGTGTTTGGGCGAAATTCTATTTCCAATATTGTCATCAAGACTTCTAACGTTTCAGCTGATTGAATTTCTTTTAGCATGAAAATGATAGGTATCATGTGTAAAAAAATACACGGGTGAATTTTGAGAAATATCAAAACAATTGGCGCTCACCTAGTATCTGATAACTCTGTTTATTCTTAACTCAAAAATATATGAAATCAATCTGGAATGGCACATTAGGTTTTGGTCTAGTAAATATCCCTATCAAAATGTATTCAGCTTCTGAGGATAGAAGGATTGATTTAGATATGCTTGATTCTAAAGATCATGAGCGGATTCGTTATCAGCGCGTCAACGAGAAGTCTGGTAAAGAAGTGGAATGGAAAGACATTGTGAAAGGCTATAAAATGGATGATAAGTACATCATTCTTGAAGACGAGGATTTCGACCAAGCCAATGCGAAAAAGAGTAAAATTGTGGAAATCGAAGCATTCGTGGATGAAGTGGATGTGGCTGATATGCTTTTCAAAAAACCTTATTTCCTCGAACCTCAGAAAGAAGGTGGCAAGGCCTATAATCTGCTTCGGGATGCGCTTAAGAAAACCAAAAAACTTGGCTTAGCTACATTCGTAATGCGTCAGAAGGAAAATCTCTGTCTTATCGGAATCTACAAAGATGCATTAGTGCTGCATGTAATCCGTTTTTCGGATGAAATAAGGAGTCCATCGGATCTTAAAATTTCAAGCTCCAAAGCCACCAAAAAGGAAGTGGAAATGGCTGAATCTCTAATTAAGCAGTACAGCGAAAAGTTTGATCTATCCAAGTATAAAGATCAGTACAATGAACAGCTGATGAAAGTGATCAAGGCAAAGTCTAAAGGAAAAAAAGCTGTAGTCAAGAAATTTGAACCGGAAAATACACCTTCCAAAGATTTGATGGCGCAGCTGAAAGCAAGTTTGGAAAAACGTAAAAAAGCTTCCTGATGGCTCTTGAGGAGTATAATAAGAAACGGGATTTTAAGAATACTAATGAACCTTTGGGAGAGTTGGCTCTACAGACTGGGGAACTTCGGTTTGTGGTGCAGCGTCATGATGCAAGCCATTTGCATTTTGATCTCAGGTTGGAAATGGATGGAGTTCTCAAAAGCTGGGCTGTGCCCAAAGGCCCGTCACTGAATCCTGGAGATAAAAGATTGGCTGTGCAAACAGAGGATCACCCCTTGAAATACTTGGACTTCCATGGCACAATTCCCAAGGGGAATTATGGTGCTGGGGAAATGACCATATGGGATTCAGGGACCTACGTTCCCATGTCGGATAAAAAAAATGCTGAGCTCAGCATGTTAAAAGATGGAGATCTGAAGCTGACTTTTTTTGGAACCAAGTTGAGAGGAAATTTTGCTTTGGTGAGGACGAAATTTGAAGGGAAACAGCCCAACTGGCTATTGATCAAAAAGAAGGATGAATTTGCAACAGATTTGGAATATGATGCCAATCTCCATCTTAACGAAAACGCGGTAGAAGACCAAAAATCTAAGCTCTCCAAAAATATTTCCCTTAAACATCAAGTATCGCCCATGTTGGCTACAAGCAGCAAGGATCTCAAGTTTAGCACTTCCAAGAATTGGCTATACGAGATCAAATGGGATGGGTATAGGATGATTTGCAATCACTCTTCGAGAAGTACTTCTCTCTATTCCCGAAATGGAGTAGATTACTCTGCAACTTTTCCTGACTTGATTACTAGCTTAAAACAGCTTCCCAAAGACGCCATACTTGATGGAGAGGTAGTAAGTTTGGACAAGGAGGGTATATCTAAATTCCAATGGCTTCAGCATTACGGAGAAGAGCCAAAGGGTGATCTGATGTATATAGTCTTTGACCTGCTTTACCTAGATGGCCATAGCATTATTCACCTCAAGCTGGAAGAACGTAAGGAATTATTGGAGGCTTTGGTCGAGGATATTTCTCATGTTCGTTATAGTGAACATTTAGTAGGGGGCGGGAAGGCTTTTTTCGAAGAAGCGAAGGCAAAAGGTTTGGAAGGAATCATCGGAAAAAAGGCTGATTCAATCTATTATCCTGGGGCTCGATCAGAAGATTGGGTCAAGTTCAAAACGCAGGAAAGTTTGGAAACAATTATCTGTGGCTTCACCCAATCGGAAAATCGACCTTTTGGATCCTTGATTTTAGGGTTGCATCGCAACAACGAATTGCAGTATATAGGTAACTGCGGTACAGGTTTTTCAATAGCTCTGCAAAAGAAGCTAGTTTCTCAGTTTAAGAAAATTAAGCAGCCTAAATCCCCGTTTTTGGAGAAAATTAATCTTAATGGAAGAGAACCAAAGTGGCTTAATCCTATCCTAGTGGCTGAAGTGATTTTCGCCGAATGGACAGAAAATAATAGACTTCGTCAACCGGTATTTAAAGGGTTAAGAAAGGATAAATTTCCACAAGAACTAACAATTGAGAGTAGCGGTGCATCAACGAAATCAAGGGCCAGTTTAAAAGATTCATTGAAAATTGACGGGATTGATGTTCATATAACAAACTTAGAAAAACCACTTTGGCCTAAAGAGGGAATCACCAAATATGATTTGATTGACTATTACCTAGCGGTTTCTAAATATATTTTACCTTTTCTAAAAGATCGTCCTCAAAATCTCCATCGTCATCCCAATGGAATAGATAAAGATGGATTTTATCAAAAAGACACACCTGAAGGCTATCCGGATTGGATAAATACTACTAATATTTATTCTGAGTCCTCAGAGAAAGATATCGATTACATGCTTTGTCAAAATGAGGCCACATTGATCTATATGGCGAACCTAGGTTGCATTGAGATTAACCCTTGGAATGCAAGAGTCAGTTCACTTGATAAGCCTGACTATATCGTGATTGATCTAGATCCTTCTGAAAAAAATGATTTTAAGCAAGTAGTAGAAGTTGCGCAGGCATTTCATCAATTGTTAGATACGATTCAAATTGAAGGCTATTGTAAAACCTCGGGTTCCAGTGGTCTTCATATTTACATACCTCTAGGCGCAAAATATACATTTGAGGAAGGAAGGGATTTTTGCAAGCTGTTGTGTACTATCATACAAGAGCAGCTACCGAAACTGACCACCATGGAAAGGTCTCTAAAAGCTAGGAAAGGCAGGATTTATCTAGACTACCTTCAGAACCGCTCTGGTCAAACGCTTGCATCAATTTACTGTGTTCGTCCGAAGCCTGGAGCTACGGTGTCCACGCCTTTATTGTGGAAGGAAGTGAATAATAAATTGGATAAAAATGAATTTACAATTTTCACTGTGAGGGATAGAGTGAAAAAATATCCAGACCTTTTTAAGGAAGTTCTTGGTAAGGGAATCAGTATAGAGAAAGCGCTAGAAAAGCTAGATGAGTAGCGAAAGTAGCTATCTCATTATAATGGCCTAAGCTCGATTAGGTGTGCAGCTCTTAGTTCTGGAGTATTTTTCTTTTTCACTATGATAGTATTATGAGAGAACTATAAAATCTTTATGAGAATAGATTTTCGTCCTCATTATGAGGAATAATTTATTCACTTTTGAAAAATTAGAAAATACTGTTTTCATAAATTTTGCTTTCTCTTTATAAAGATTAGGTGAAAGCAAAAGTTAAATTAATAGCCTCTTTTCTCTATGTTAAATGCCGATATACGCCTATTTCCTTAATTAGGCCATTTTTACTTTTGCTGTTCTGGTTTTGGGTTCCTTGTGAATACTGGTAATTCTCATTTCAGCTGAACGTACGTTTTTTGAAAAACCTGCATGATTTGCTTGGAATGTTTTTAGTGTGATTTGAACACACAACCACTAAATCATTTCATTATGACTGAAAAAGAAAAAGCTGAAGAAAAAGGTAAGAATCCAAAAATCGATGACCTCTACATGAACACAGAAGATGGAAGTGGAGAGGCGATGACGACTAATCAAGGTTTGAAGATCAATGACGATCAGAATTCTCTGACTGCGGGAGAGAGGGGGCCGACACTTTTGGAGGATTTTCATTTCCGTGAGAAAATGACGCACTTCGATCACGAGCGAATTCCTGAAAGAATCGTCCATGCACGAGGAGCGGGTGCACATGGTTACTTTGAATCATATGGAGATTTGTCTGAGTTTACTAAGGCTGGATTTTTAGGTAAAAAAGGTAAGAAAACTCCTGTTTTTACAAGATTTAGTACGGTAGCTGGCTTTAAAGGATCCACTGATTTGGCGCGAGATGTAAGAGGATTTGCTGTCAAATTCTACACCGAAGAGGGGATTTATGATCTGGTGGGTAATAATATGCCTGTGTTTTTTATTCAGGATGCGATGAAATTTCCCGACTTGATCCATGCTGTGAAGCCAGAGCAACATAATGAAATCCCACAAGCAGCATCCGCTCATGATACGTTTTGGGATTTTATCTCACTGATGCCGGAGAGTATGCATATGGTCATGTGGGCTATGAGTGACAGAGCTATTCCTCGAAGTTTAAGTATGATGGAAGGTTTTGGAGTCCATACCTACAGATTTGTAAATGCGCAAGGTGAATCGTTTTTCGTAAAATTCCACTGGAAGCCTGTCGCAGGAACTTACTCTGTCACCTGGGATGAAGCTCAAAAAATCTCAGGACAAGATCCTGATTTTCATAGAAGAGATCTGTGGAACGCTATAGAAAATGGCAATTTTCCAGAGTGGGAATTCGGTGTTCAGATCGTAGAAGAAAAAGACGAACATAAATTCGATTTTGATTTATTAGATCCAACCAAGCTGATTCCCGAAGAATTAGTGCCGGTTAAACTAATTGGTAAAATGGTGTTGGATAGAAATCCTGACAATTTCTTCGCAGAGACTGAGCAAGTTGCTTTTCATCCTGGGCATGTAGTTCCAGGTATTGATTTTACCAATGATCCTCTACTTCAAGGTAGGTTGTTTTCCTATACCGATACACAGCTGTCAAGGCTGGGTGGTCCTAATTTCCACGAAATTCCTATTAACAGATCTATCGCGCCAGTGCATAACAATCAGCGCGGGGGTATCTCTCGACAAACGATTAATAAAGGACAAAGCAGCTATCATCCGAATAGCATAGGTGGTGGATGTCCATTTCAAGCTAAGATGGCAGAAGGAGGATTCACTTCTCATCATGAAAGGATAGATGGGCATAAAATCAGAACGCGTAGTAGTAGCTTTTTGGATCATTTTAGTCAAGCAAAACTTTTCTTTGAAAGTCAGACTAAAGTGGAGCAGGAGCACATCGTGGAAGCACTACGTTTTGAACTTGGTAAAGTAATGACTGAGGATATTCGAATGAGAATGGTGGGAATGTTGAGTTATATCAATGATGATTTAGCCAAAGATGTCGCTGAAGGATTAGGTATCAAAGCTATTAACAAGCCAAAAGATCCTCTAAATCATAGCTTCCCAGCTGATGCAGATCCAAAGGACTATCAGCCAAAAGAAGTTAAGAAATCAATCGAAAAGTCTCCGAAATTGAGTTTGATGGCCTCGCCTGGCAAAGGCATAAAAGGCCGAAGTATTGCTGTTCTCGCTGATGACGGAGTAGATGCTAAATCACTAGAGAGTTATAAAAAAGCTTTGACGCAAGAAGGTGCTGATGTCAAAATTATAAGCACTCATTCTGGGTCAATCAACGATAGTAATGGTAATTCTATTAAAGTTGACCATAGTTTCTTGACGACGGCCTCTGTTTTATTTGACGCTGTTTTTGTGCCAGAAGGAGTGAAAAGTGTAGACACATTACATAAAAACCCGGACGCAATTAGGTTTGTAGATGAATCATATAAGCACTATAAATTTATTGCAATTAATGGCGACGCCGAACAAGTCTGGGATATGACCTATGCTTCAAGGAATCCTAAGCCAAAAGGGGTTTTGTTTAATCAAGATCCAAAGGCGTTTATAGATGCTGTTTCCCAACATAGAATCTGGGAAAGAGAAGATGCTAAAAGAATTCCTGTTTAAACCTTTAGGGGCAAAATCAGCAGTTTGATTTTGCCCTTTTTTCAATTCAAATGAATGGATAGTAGACATTTCTTAATAACAGTACTTTCTGGAGTTATCGGTACCATAGCCATGACGCTGTTTATGTATTTGTATTCCTACGTAAGCAGCAATTTTACTAAGGTGATTCATATTCTAGGAAATATGCTCATTGGAGAGCGTAACTATTATTCTCCCAATAAGAAAGCATTCATTGTAGGTACCATAGCCCATTTCGGAGTAGGAGTGCTATTTTCCTTTGGCTATTTCTTGCTATGGAATTGGGGTGTATTCAAAATTAACTTGCAAGACTCCATCCTGATTGGAGCAGTCAGCGGAGTAATTGCCATAGTTGTGTGGAAAGCTTATCTTTCAGTCCATTCCAATCCACCTCAACTCTCTCAATTCCATTATTTCCTAGCTTTATTTTTAGCTCATATCGTTTTCGGCCTTGTTAGCGTGAATCTGTTTCATCAGATTATTGAAAACCCTGAGTTATGGTACCAACTTCAGGAAGACGCTAAACTTACCCAATGAAATCATTAAAACTCATTATCGCCCTAGGTGTTAGTTTGGTCATTCTGATTGCCTCTTGCAATACTAAATCGTTGAGAATTTTTAAATCAAGTTCAGCAAGAACCCAGTATCTCAATACACTTAAGAATTCAGGTATTGGCACAACTAAAATTGGCGAGGAATGGAAAAACTCAGCTTCTATGGCTCTAGGAAATGCGTCCGAGCTAGAAATCCCCTTTGCCATCCAAGGCAGTTTCAGGTCCAAAAGCATAGAGGCGAAAGCGTGGAAAATTCAGTTAGAACAAGGCGCATCGATTACTATCCTAGTCAACTGGCAAGCAAATGACAGCAGTCAGTTATTTGTGGATTTATTAGAAGGAGTTGAAGGGAAGGAACTAGAATCCTATACGATACAAAATGATTCGTTGCAGTTTGAAGCTGATAAAACAGGATATTATATGCTTCGTATTCAGCCTGAACTACTTGGAGAAGGCAACTTTCAAGTCAGAATTAGTGGCACTGAAACTTATGCGGTTTTTCCAGTGCAGGGCAAAAATATTAAAGCAATTCAAAGCGTGTGGGGTGATGAGCGTGATGGAGGAAGCAGATCCCATGAGGGAGTGGATATTTTCGCAACACGCGGTACCCCGGTACTTAGCCCTGTTGCAGGCGTGGTCACAGCAGTACGAGATCGTGGGTTGGGAGGGAAGCAGGTTTGGTTGAGAGATCCTGAACGCGACTGGAATCTTTATTTTGCACATTTGGATAGTCAGCTAGTGAGTAATTTGCAGCGGGTAAATCCAGGCGATACGTTGGGATTGGTTGGGAATACCGGAAATGCCAAGACCACCGCTCCGCATTTACATTTTGGCATTTATCAAAATGGAGCGATTAATCCTTTTCCTGCCATCAAAAATAATTTTGAAAGAGCTCCAGAACTTGCAGATCAGCAATTGCCTCAGCTGATGCAAGTCAATACTTCTCAGGCAAATATGAGAAGCAAACCAACTGTAAAGTCTGAAGTGGTTTCTAACTTGAAATTGAATACGCCTGTTTTTATTAAAGCTGCGACTTCTGATTGGTTTCAGATTCAAACTGCTGATGGAAGTATTGGGTTCTTATCCAAAAAGCTGCTCTCAAGAGTTGATTCGATTACGTTAGATGCTAAATCAATTTATGCGTATACAACTCCTTTGGAAGTTGATAGCATTTGTGTTGACTTAGAACAGTTTCATCAAATCGGTTTGGTACAAGGACTTAAGATGATCAGAGATCAGGATGGTAACGTCCTTTATTTGCCTTGATCATTTTTTATGGCAGAGATTCTGTCCTGTTCGAACTAGAAGTTCAAAATCAGATCTGGCCTGGGTATTACCTAGTAGAAGAAATTTATGGGATAAAGTATTCTTCCAAAAAATCAGAAAAGGGTTCCTGTATAACTAGAAGCGCTATTGTTGAATTAAGGTTTTGGAAGGAAATTACGTGAGTACTGATCCATGGCCAGGAAAGGCATCAACTGATGATTACCAGTTGGGAGGTAATTGGTATAGTGACTCGATAGAAGCTGCACTGTTTATAAAAGATCAGCAAGGGGCCAAGACTATTTCCAAATACAAAAAAGAGTTTTTATTGGATTGGGCAGAAAGATGGAAGTGGCTGGGAAATAGTTTGACTATCCGTATCAATGCCGATAATCTTATTCTTTGGCGGGAACCGGAAATCTGTGAATCTTGCTATATCCTTCAATTTTAGACTATATTTTTTCTCTGAATAATTCAGCAGGTATGCAATCTTGAGTTTGTTAGATACTTCTAATTCCCTTATGTTCATATATCAATAAACCCAGAATCAATAAACAATATGAACTTTAATAGGAATCTTTTTCTAGTCGCTGGAATCATCTTTTTGCAATCTTGTGATTCGTCAACACATTCTGAATCAGCCAATTCTGATCAGGAAATTAAAGTGACGGCTGAGCAGTTGGACAAGCTAGGGATTACGAATGGAGAGCATTTGAGTGCTGCTTCAAAGCGTGCTTTGAATTGGCCAAATATTGGAAACGAATGGTTTTTGGAGTTTTCGGATTTGAAACCTTTGAAAGGCGACCTTGCCTATGAAGAAGGAGTGGTACGTCGCGATCCAAGTGCGATGATTTTCGAAAATGGCAAATACTACGTTTGGTATAGCAAGAGTGTAGGAGCTACCGATGGATTTGCAGGAGATATAGAGAAGGATAAAGTATTTCCCTGGGACAGGTGCGATATCTGGTATGCTACTTCAGAAGATGGGTGGACTTGGAAAGAAGAAGGTATGGCTGTGGGAAGAGGAGCGGCAGGAGCCTATGACGATCGATCTGTATTCACAGTGGAAATAATGAAGCATGAAGATAAATACTACCTGTCTTACCAGACTGTCAAGTCGCCTTATACAGTTCGAGTTAAAAATCAGATCGGCTTAGCTTGGGCTGATTCGCCGAATGGCCCTTGGACAAAAAGCGTGGAACCAATCCTTAGCCCGGCTGATAATGGCATCTGGAAAGGTGAGGAGCAAGATCGATTTGCCGTAGAGAAGAAAGGTGATTTTGACAGTCACAAAGTTCATGACCCATGCATTGTTCCCTACAATGGGAAATTCTACCTCTACTATAAGGGTGAGCAAATGGGCGAAGAAATCACTTTTGGAGGTCGTCAGATTAGGCATGGAGTTGCCGTCGCTGATAATCCATTGGGTCCCTATGTCAAATCCGAGTTTAATCCAATAAGTAATAGCGGCCACGAAATCTGCGTTTGGCCTTACAATGGAGGAATAGCGTCGTTGATCACTACAGATGGCCCGGAGAAAAATACAATTCAATGGTCTCCAGATGGGATCAATTTTGAAATCATGTCCTCCATCAAAGGGGCTCCACATGCAATTGGACTGAACAGATATGCAGATACTGAAAAGGAGCCAACGGAAATCCTTAGATGGGGACTTTCACATATCTACAACAATTCAGACTATCAAAGTATTATGAGATTTTCCTCCAGAAAGATAACTTCACATAAAGCCAAGGGAGAATAGTATTACAATAAATGGGATAGATTTTTTAAGGATCAGATTGATGTTTCAATTCATTTTTGATCGACTTCTTAGCGCTTTTGATGATGACTTATTGATTCAGTTGTAGCACAGGTCATTTTTGACCAATGTTTACTACCGTATAGGACAGGATAGAAGTGTATACATATGGATATATTTTAGCTGTCAAACATTAAAATAACCTCCTTATTACGATCACGAAACTTAGCCAAATGAGTAGGGATATCTGGCTGATGCTCCAAGTTTTAGATAGTAAATGGTTGTATAGAAGCAATTACTTCCCAAAACCAATGCTATATAGGGTCCCTTTTCCACTTACCATTTCCTTTCTATTTCGTGGGGCAGAAAGCAAAAAGATGTGGAAATGTGGACGAGCTCCTGTGGGTGATTTGAACGCCTTACAAATCTGATGATAATAGAAATGTTAGCAGCTTTGACTGGGAGTTGAAATGGTGTCGTAAAAATAGAATAAGAAGTAAATGAAGCGGCTAAAAGCACTTCTGTGAGCTTTTTTCTAGTTTTAAACAGGTAGATATAGAAATTTAAAAAGATTAATGACCTATGAGGCTTAACATTAGTGTAGTCGTATTTTGTTTGTTAGCGAGTGTGCGTTTTGCTTATTCGCAGACCACACAATCGCCCAATATTATTTTTATCCTGACAGATGATCAGCGTTGGGACGCACTTGGATATGCTGGAAATGACCTAATCACAACTCCTGAAATGGACGCTTTGGCAAAGTCAGGAGTTTATTTTAAGAATGCCTTTGCGACTACACCTATATGCGCTGGGAGTAGGGCTAGTTTTCTAACAGGTGTTCAGGAGCGAGCCCATCTATACAACTTCCAGACAGGACCCATCAATGAGGTGTATATGAACAATTCTTATCCCAAGATCCTAAAAGAGTCTGGTTACACCACGGCTTTTTTCGGGAAGTTCGGAGTGAATTACGAGGACAAGGATAAGCTTTTTGACGTGTACGAGGATTATGATCGTAACAATCAGTTTACGGATAAAAGGGGGTATTTCTATAAAAAAATAGGTGAGGATACCGTTCATTTGACGAGATACACGGGCCAGCAGGCGCTTGATTTTATTGAAAATGTAGATACATCTAAGCCTTTTTCCTTGTCGCTGAGTTTCAGTGCGCCACATGCTCACGATGGCGCAGAAGATCAATATTTCTGGCAAAATGAAACCAACTCCTTACTTCAAAACACTACAATTCCAGATGCAGAATTGTCTGAGGATAAATATTTTGAAGAGTTGCCAGGGCCGGTAAAGGCAGGGTTTAATCGCTTGAGATGGACCTGGAGATATGATACTCCTGAGAAATATCAGCATAGCGTCAAAGGTTACTACCGAATGATAAGTGGTATTGATCTCGAAATCGCCAAAATCAGGAAGCAGCTAAAAGCCAAGGGGCTGGATAAAAACACGGTCATCATCCTTATGGGAGACAACGGGTATTTTATGGGAGAAAGGCAATTGGCTGGCAAGTGGCTGATGTATGAGAATTCTATCCGGGTTCCGCTCATTATTTACGATCCCCGCAGTCCTCAGCATCAGGACATTGATGAAATGGCATTGAATATTGATGTTCCTGCCACAATTCTTGACTTGGCTAAGGTGGCTCAGCCTGAGACTTGGCAGGGCAAAAGTCTGATGCCATTGGTGGAGGGCCGATCCAATAGCTTAGATCGCGATACGATTTTAATCGAGCATTTGTGGGAGTTTGATAAAATCCCGCCAAGCGAAGGTGTGCGGACGAAGGATTGGAAATATTTCCGTTATGTCAACGATCACCTGGCTGAGGCACTGTATGATTTGAAAAATGACCCGAAGGAGACTAGGAATCTTGCTTCAGATAAAAAGTATGCTGGTCTTTTGCCTAAGTTCAGAAAGAAGCTAGATGAGCTCATAGCTGAAAAAAGTGATGAATACAGTGAGGCTCCATTTGGCTTAACCGTAGAGTCAATAAGGAACTCCTCTGAGGTAAAAATCATCGATGCGCAACCTGAGTTTGGGTGGAAAGTGCCTGATTTGGCAAAATTTCAATCAGCTTATCAGATTTTGATTTCTAGCTCTGAGGAGAAAGCTTCTCAGAATATCGGAGACATTTGGAATTCTGGAATAGTTCGAGGCAATGCATCTTATGATGTGACGCTAGGTCGAGCTCCTTTATCTCCTGGTGCGAAGTACTTCTGGAAAGTAAGGATTTGGGATGAAAACAATCGCGTCAGTCGCTATTCAGCTTCGCAATCATTTCAAATAGCAGAGCGAAATCTGGAAGCCTGGTTGACCACTCCGAATGTTTTTCAAGTAGAGCGGATTGCACCTCAAAAGGTAGAAAAGCAAGGCTCTACTAGTTATCTGGTAGATTTTGGGAAAGCAGCTTTTGCCAATCTTGAATTTGATTACAGTACCGATAGGAAAGGCACTATGATTGTGCGGCTGGCAGAGCAATTGACTGATGGTAAAATCAACCAAAAACCACAAGGGCATATTCGATACCAAGAAATAAAAGTAGCGGTAGATCCCAAGCAGAAGCATTATAAACTTCAGCTTAATCCAGATGAAAGGAACACCAAGTCTGGAGCTGTGATTCTGCCGGATTCTATCCCAGTTTTGATGCCTTTCCGCTATGCAGAGCTGGTTAATTTTAAAAGTGAAGTAAAGAAGCAGGATGTTACTCAGGTAGCATATTTTAATTATTTCGAAGATCAAACGAGCAATTTTTCCAGCTCAGATACTACGTTAAATCAAGTGTGGGACTTGTGTAAATACTCAATTAAGGCTACCACATTTGCAGGCCTATATGTCGATGGGGATCGAGAGCGAATTCCTTATGAAGCAGATGCGTATCTAAATCAACTTAGTCATTATACCACTGATCAAGAGTACGCCATTGCGAGAAGAACAATCGAATATTTCATGCAATATCCTACTTGGCCTACCGAGTGGCAACAGCATGTAGCTTTGATGTTTTACGCGGATTATTTGTACACAGGAAGTACAGAGCTGATTGAGAAATATTATGAAGAATTGAAGCATAAGACGTTAGTGGAATTGGTGAGAGAGGATGGCTTGATTAGTTCGGAATCTGAAAAGAATACTCCAGAATTCATGAAAAAGCTAGGGTTCAAAGACCCTTCAATCAAGCTAAAAGACATAGTGGATTGGCCACCAGCTCAAAAAGACACAGGATGGAAACTTGCTACAGCAGAAGGAGAGCGTGATGGATTTGTTTTTAGGCCGATTAATACGGTGGTAAACGCATTTTTCTACAGGAATATGGAAATCATGGCGGAGTTTGCCAAAGTAATGAATAAGCCAGAGGAACAGCTTCAATTTGAGCTATATGCGATCAAGGCTAAACAAGCTATAAATGCTAAGCTCTTTGACAAGTCAAAAGGAGTTTACCGAGATGGGGAGGGGACAGATCATGCATCGCTACACTCCAATATGATGGCTTTGGCTTTTGAACTTGTGCCAGAGCAATACCTGGATTCGGTGGTGGGATTTGTGAAATCCAGAGGGATGGCTTGCAGTGTTTATGGTTCCCAATACCTAATGGATGGCTTGTACAATGCTGGGGAAGAGGATTACGCGTTACAGTTGTTGACTGCAACTAATGATAGAAGTTGGTGGAATATGATAAAAATTGGCTCCACCATTACCTTGGAAGCTTGGGATATGAAGCATAAGCCCAATTCAGATTGGAACCACGCTTGGGGAGCTGTACCTGCTAATGTTATCCCGAGAGGACTTTGGGGTATTCAGCCAAAGACGCCAGGGTTTGGGATAGCTACCATCAAACCTCAGCTTTCTTCACTTACAGAGAGCCAAATCACCGTGCCAACTGTTCTTGGTGAAATCGTAGGGAAGTATACCCGAGTAAATCAAAATTATCAGAAATACTCGATTCAGTTGCCTGCCAATATGCTGGGAGAATTTGAACTCAACCCTTCTTCAGAAGTCGAAGTATTCCTAAATGGCACTAAGGTCAATAGGGCTTTTGGAGCAATTAGGCTTCAGCCGGGGCATAATGAGATTGAAATTAAGGTCAATACCTTCTAAGTTCAAGAATTGAAATTTTAATATATCTTTGGACAAACCTTTAAATTCCAATCTGATTATCTGCAATATCGCCAGTAACCAAAATTTCTTTGCTCACCGGGTCAGAAGACCGAAGGCGCCAGCCCGACTACTGGCGGGGGTGACTGAAGTAGCCTAAATTCTTGAGTTAACCAAATCTTAGTATGCTTTTGGCTCTTTAGGGGTAAAAAAGCGGATATACATAAATCCCAAAATATCATGAAAGTAAACCACTTAGTTTTAACTGTATTAGCATTCTTTTTTGCTTGTTTTCAATCGGTCAACTTGCATGCTGAGACTACAGAAGAAGTTGGCTTTGATATGAGGAGGGATTTGCTACTGGTTCAATTTGATAGCAAAACTGATGTGGATGATATTCACACCGCAGCGGCGCTGATAACGCTTATGTCCAATTCGAAATTTGAAAAAGTGAATTATCATGCAGTTGCTGGTACTTATGGGATTCAGGAAGGACTTTATGTTCCACCGAATGATTTGTTCCAACTAGCATTTGGGGATAAATGGTCAGATGCACATACAAATTCGGAATTGGCGGTGGAGCAGGTGATGAAAAAGGTAAAGAAGGCGCTGGAAAAAAAGGGTGACGTATGGATAGCTGAGGCAGGGCAGTCGGATTTTACAGAAAAGCTGGTGAAAAAAATTCAAGCAGAAATGCCCAAAATAGACGTTTCCCAGCGTATTCACGTGGTTCAGCATAGTGACTGGAATGAAAAAGTTACTTCTCCAGAAAGTTTACAATTTGTAAGATCAACAACTGATTATCACAAAATTCCAGATGGAAATGCGGTAGGAAATGGAAGTCCAGGCTTTCGCTCGCCAGAGTACAGTCAGTGGGATGATAAGATTTCCGATCCGAAATTGGCAGAAATCTGGAAGTTGGCTATGGCCATTGGACTAGAGTATAATGGTAAAGAGGGTAGATATAATAATGAGGCAGTGGCCAAAGGAGGCTTGGATTTCTCGGATTTGAGTGAGGTTTGCTGGATTTTGGGAATTCAGGATATTAAGGACGTAGCGCAATTCTTTGATGAATATGGTTACTGAGTGCATTTAGCAATCCCATTGACTTCCAGAGTTAATTTTTTTGGAAGGGATAATGGGTTTTAATCAGGTCTGGTCAAATAACTTGCCTTGGCGTCAGATCCTATCTTGTGACGGCTGTTTGTATAACTCTTCAGAAAGGGAGTCCCTCAACGTCTTTTGTGATTGATACATCTTAATAAGGAAATATGGTGTTGGAGAATTCAAGAAATGAGTTCTCTTATTTCCCCTATTAATCAATTTTCTTAGTTGATGGACTTTTGAAGCAGCTTTGTTATCTCCGCTTATTTGGGACAAATATCCTTACCAAATCCCTAATTTTTGTAACCCATCAATAGACCGACATCCAAGGCATTCTTGATAGCAGAGAAAAATAATTGACCTTCTTAGTGCAAATAAAAAAGACACTCACGAAATATTTATCGTAAGTGTCTGATTACTAGGTGGGCCCACTTGGAATCGAACCAAGCACCTACTGATTATGAGTCAGTTGCTCTAACCGAATGAGCTATAGGCCCGATACTATTAAAACTACCAGTTTTGGCTGGTAATTCTCCGTAAACCTTGGTTTTCGGAGTGCAATGTTACATATTTGAATGCAAATACACAACCCATATTTCGAATGAAAAATGCACCGGATGCAGACTTTTTGATTTTTGATTTAGGCAATGTCATCGTTGATATAGATTATCAGAAAGCATTGCAGCGTATCAAACAGGAAATTTCTGTGGAGTTTTATGATAAGCTAGATGGTTTTTATCTAACTGATTTTCACAAGGATTATGAGGTAGGAAGAATCAATTCTGCGGCTTTTAGAGACGGGGTTAGAGGCTATTTCCAACAGGAATGGAATGATGATAAAGTGGATGAATTATGGAATGATTTGTTGCTAAAAATTCCTGCAGAAAGGCTAGAATTAATTTCAAAATTGAGAGAAAAATATCAAGTCGGCGTGCTGAGCAATACCAATTTGATACATATTCATGCTGTAAATAGAATTTTGAAGGAAGACCATAGTTTGGAAAACTTCGATCCAATCTTTGACTGGGTATTTTTAAGTCATGAAATGGGACTTTCTAAGCCTTCTCCTGAGATCTATGAAAAAATGCTTGTTGATCTTGGAACATCTGGTGATCGGGTAATATTCTTTGATGATTTGATAGCCAATGTGGAAGGAGCTAAAGCAGTAGGTATTCAGGCGGTACACGTGACGGGCCCTGAAGTTATTTTCGATTATTTTAAGAATGTATAGTAAAAAAGAATACCTCCGTCACGGAATCTTATTTATCGCCACTCTTATTTCCACCACTCTTGCAGGAGCAGAGTGGGTATATGGGAAGTCAGTGTTGGGAGAAGGGGAGAGCCTCCTTACTTGGGAGTATTTCTGGATGTCCATGGCCTTCTCGATCCCTTTTATAGGGATTTTGCTTATTCACGAGTTGGGACATTTTTTTACTGCGATATATCATAAGGTGAAGTGTACACTGCCATTTTTTATTCCAGGCTGGTTAGGGTTTATAGGGATTCCAACCATTGGTACCTTCGGAGCTGTGATTCAGATGAAAGGTTTTGTCAACAGCCGAAAGAAGTTCTTTGACATAGGTGTAGCCGGACCATTGGCTGGATTTGTGGTAGCATTGGTGGTGTTAGTTTATGGCTTTACTACCCTTCCCGAGCCAGATTACATCTATTCAGTGCATCCAGAGTATGCTGATCCAGATTTTCAAGGATATGAAGAAGGGGCACTTGATTTTGAACTTGGGAATAACTTACTATTCTGGGGCCTAGGAGAGGTTTTCGCTGATCCTGATCGCATGCCAGCTATGTCTGAAGTAATTCACTACCCGTATTTATTTGCTGGCTTTCTCGCCTTATTTTTCACGGCCTTGAATCTTCTTCCCATTGGACAGCTGGATGGCGGCCATGTGATTTTTGGCCTATTTCCGAAGCGTCACAGAGAGATCTCATTGGTAGCTTACGTTCTGTTTATTGGCTATGCAGGAATGGGAATGATTAGCCCATATTCGCCCGTGGAAGATCTAATGCTATGGATTCCGTTGTATGTAGGGTTCCTGTTCATTTGCTTTACTAAATCAGGACTCAGTTTAAAGAATAGGATCACTCTTGTATTGTCTATTGCAGCTCTGCAATATGCCGTTGCTTTTGTTTTACCAGGAGTTCATGGATATCAAGGATGGCTATTTTACGGCTTTTTGCTAGGTAGAATAATGGGCGTTAGACATCCTGAAGTTTCTGGTTTTCATGAATTGGATACCAAGAGAAAAGCGCTGGGGATACTAGCCATTGTAGTTTTTATTCTATGTTTTTCTCCAGAGCCATTCATATTTGCAGAAGGATCGGACTTCTAATTATAAGGGGATTCTAAGAGAAAAGGATTGGAAAATTGGCACTTCTTCCGACTGAATCTGGATATACGAAGTCGGGCACTTGACGATCCCGTTTATTATCAGGGCTTTTTTCGCCTAGCGTTTAAAAAAATGATTATGGCATAAAAAAGACTCCCCGAAGGGAGTCTGTCATTAAAAAGAGCTTCTTATAAGTTTCTATAAGCTAAGATGCCGCCTGTAGTATTTCGAACTTTCGAAAATCCTTTGGTCTCCAGGAATTTTTTTGCGTTCATGCTTCTGGCGCCAGAACGACAATGAACTACTATTTCAGTGTCTTTATAATCTTCTAGCTCCTCAAGTCTAGTTGGTAAATCGGCCAAGGGGATATTTTTTGCTCCCAAGTTGTCATCTTCATATTCCCATTCTTCACGAACGTCAAGGAATACGAATTTTTCATTATTATCCAATCTGGATTTCAGGTCTTCTACAGTTATATCTTCCATATTATTATTTAACTAAAATTCTGTATGAATGCATCCCGGTTTCTGTACTCAAATTGAGAACGTAGACGCCTGGACGCTGTCCAATAAAATTAACAATTTCTCCTTTAGATGAAAGTTGACGCTCAAGAAAAATCTCTCTTCCAAAAGAATCAAAGATTCTTGCTTGGCTAAATCTACCTTCTAGGTTAAGTAGTGTTTCTACAGGGTTTGGATATATCAGAATGTGGTCAGCTGGTATGGAGGCTTCCTCAAAAGGAACATCTATACTTACATGAGGTCTGATCATCAATGAGCCGCGTACCTCCTCATTTTGAGCCCAAGCGCCCACTACGTTATAAAATAACTTATCTCCAGAATCATTTACCTTATCCAGTCCTACATGGATGAAATCATTCGTGTACTGAGCAAAACCTATGTAGAAGTCTCCATCTACTTTAATATTGGTATCGAGAGAGTAGTAAAGAAATTCTTGTCCTGCTTCTTTAACAGCAATCAAATCCTCTCTTGTAAATATAGGATCTGCGTCCAGATCCTTCCAAACTTTGATGTCTATAGCTTGATTAGCTTGCCTAGGATTAGTGAAATTGATAGAAATTCCTTTGAGGAATACTTCCTTAGGCGTCGTGTATTTGACAGCTAATTGGCCAGATCGTTGGTTGATGCCGGCAGCATAATCAGCGGAACCATTATCATAGGCAAAATAGTCTAAGAGTGGAAAGGAAGACCTTACCGTATCGTTCAGCTCATAATTAACACTGGAGAAAAAGGTGGTGTCTCCTGATTTTACTTCGTAAAGTAGCCCATCACCGGATGTAATTGAAGAAATGATTTCTATGGTAGTTTCATTCTTCGGAACAGGTATTTCTTCAAATTTTCTGCTTTCAAATACTCTTCTTTCCAGGGCATTTGGAACTGGATTGAAAGGTGTATTGAGGTTGATAGGAGTGGTGGTCATTGTGGAAGGATCTCTGAGCACGATAGAATATTCCATCGCTCTAAATCGATTTTCCAGATTGTAGAATTCATTTTGGACAGAACTCCAAAGACCTTTTTGGTTATCAGCTAGAAGCACAAAAGGGTAGGCGCCATAATCTCCGATTCGAAGGTAATTTATGCGGGTAAGACTTCTGTCTTTGTAATCAAGAGTAGTGGCTGTTCTGCCGTCATTTAAATAGATGTAGTCAATCAGCCAGCTATCAAATGGACCAGATTGTCTTCCTTGGGAAAAGAAGCGAAACTGGAAATTAGCGTGTTGCCAAGCTGGTAGAATCTTAATGATTTCTTGAGCGAAAGCGGTTCTGTTTAGAGCTACTCCACCTGTTTGGCTCCAAATCGTCACCCAACTTCCTTGAGGATTAAGAATTTGTAAAGTCAACTCATCGCTTTCGTCTGGAAGCTCTGCTCTTCCTCCAGCCTGCCAAAAGAAGCTTAAATAAAGACTTTCGCTGTTAGATGTATTTAGAGAGCTTAAGTCAAATGGCTTCGAGGTTATATAGTCCGTTTCTCCCTGATCAGTTTGTGTGACAGAATATGGATTGCCATTTGCAGCTACACCATCAAGCAGCACCATGCCGATTGACGGTGCATTCAAACCAATGGTTTCAGTATAAGAAGCTCCACTTAGAGTCCACTTAAGGGTGTCTATACCTTGTGAAAAATCATCCCAAAATGGGATGACGTTATTTTGTAAAATTCGTGCGTTTTGTTCTCCTAAACTGTAATTTTTGATTTTTTGCTGTTGAACCGGACCAAACTCCACCAATTGGCCATGAGCCAAAGTCGATATGAAAAGGGCTACGAATAGCCCAGTCATTCGAAGTATATGGTGTGTTTGGAGCATGTAGCTTAAAAATTATTCTTAGCGATCCACAGATCTATTAATTCGCCGGTTTTTACTTGCACTGACGCAGGAGGAGTTTGTCTCAAGACTTTTCCTGCTCCCACAGAATCAGTATCAAGATAGTATTTATTACCAACTCTTAAGCTTGATCCTAAAATCAAGAATTCAGCATCTACCTCATCCATACCTTTAAGATCAGGAACAGCAAGAATCTGATTGCCTAATCCGTCACCCACTACCAAGTCAATTCTGGCACCTTTGGGTATTTCAAATCCTTCTCGCACAGTGACACCGCGGTATTTTTGCTCCAGCACCACATTGATACCGATATCTGGAACGTAAACAATGTCGCCACGCTCAAGTCCCATGTTAGCCAAAATCTCCTGCACATTTTTCAGAGGAGTGTTGACCAAATTAGGCATTTTAAGCATAGGAGGATTTCTAGCATTTAGAGTTAGGTAAACAGTTTTACCACTTTTTACCTGTGCATTTGCTTCCGGAATTTGTTTGAGCACAGCAAAAGGCTTCAGATCAGTATTGAAGCCAGAGTCAAGGGAGACTTCGTATTGAAGGCTTGCCCGATCCAAGATGTCGATGCTTTCATCGAATGTATATCCGGATAAATCAGGTACAGAGACCGATTCCCCATGATTGGTGTACATAGGAAGGTACATTTTCAAAAAAAGGAAACCCAGTAGAACTGCTATTCCGGAAATTACTAGAAGGTTAATTATGATCTTTTTCAAAAGAGATGCTGAATGAAGTACCTGAGAAATTTTAATAGTTAAAGATAAGCGGGAAATTCAATCCTCACAACGTAGGATTCCTCTAAAACTGATGAAATCTACTGGCAAAAAATAAGCCGAAGAGGATTTCTTCGGCTTATTTGTGATTAATTAATAATCAGTCTTCGAGTTTCCCGTATCGAATTACTCGAAATTTTTATAATAAATACACCCTTAGAAAACAGTTGAGTGCTAAATGAATAAGTCTGGTTAAGTGTACCTGGATATTCAATTTCCTGAATTAAGGCTCCAGTACTTGAGATCACCTGAATTGTTACATCCTCAAAATCAGGCAAGTTGAACGCAATATTGAATACTTCACGAGCAGGATTTGGGTACAGTACTGACATGCCCACAGCAGGAATTACCGGTTCAGGATTGGCATTTAGGAAAAGCTCGATGTTGTCCAAGTAAATTGGAGAATCTGAAACACTACCACCTTCAATTACGAAAGCAAGGCGAGCGTTTGTATTTCCGGGTCCAGCAAAATCACTAAGGTTTATAAACTTACGAACATAGTCACTAGCACTATTTGGATTGGCTTCGCCTACAGTTACTGTAGAAAGCTCTGACCCACTTGCTGCCCAAACTTCCGTGTAATTAGTTCCACCGTTTGTACTTGCAAGAATTTTCAAAGTAGTGGAAGTGCCAACTTGTCCGGCAGCTAAATCAAAGAAGATACTGGCTTGTTGGCTTCCTGAAAGATCAAAGACAGGTGTGCCTAACCAATACGAGTGCCCGGACGCACTGGTAGACAGCATTGCAACATTATTAGGTCCTTCACCAGATGAAATAGGAGTGATTTTCCAGGCCTCACTGTCTGATTCAGGATTTATGGTTTTCCAAGGATTTAGCGCACTGCTATTATTGAAGTTTTGTCTCCACGGCACTGGTACAGTGGTTGCATCTTCAATAATGTACCTAGTTAAGCTATCAGAGTTATTGCCGTTTTGGTCAAAATTTGGTGACGAAATCACAAATTTGAGACTGTTTTTACCAATTGAAGTTGATTTGCTTGTGGTGAGATTAAAGCTCTCACCTGGCGCAGCATTGGAACCACTTGCCACAAAGGTTTGCTTAGAACCACCATTAGTGGTTTTTGAAAACACAAAGCTTGATACAGGTAGATTTCCTGTATTGGTAATAGAAACTATTTCAGATTCATGTGTACCATTAGTGATTGGACTTGGAGCTAGCATATCATCTATTTCCAATTTATAAACGAATTCTTTATTAGGTATTATTCTAATATTTCGGATGTAAATATTATTGCCGAATCCATTCTCTGTGATGAAAGCTAAACGAACTGATCCTTGACTTGAATACTTGCTTAGATTTACTACCTCTGTTCTGAATTGATTATTATTAGATGGGATAAATTCATCTAGAGTTACAGCAGTTGTTTGCAACTGTAGACTGTTTTTGTCATAAGGTGCATTAGCGATGTCAAACGTGTTTCCACAATCCTGAGACAAGGCAACGATTAATCTATCAGCAAATCCAGACTGATCATAAGGTGCATATGCCAATTCAAATACGAGTTGTGCATCTGGATATTGTGTCAGATTTATAATTGGTGAGGTGTAATAGTCAAGCTGTCCTTGCGCTTCGTATTCGTAGTGTCGGATATAAACCAAATCCTGAGGAGTGCCTGAAATCGTTAGATTTCTTTTCTCCCAAGTCAATAATTGATCTGGGTTAGTAATTGTCCATGGAGACGGAAAAGTACTCAGATTTGACGTGTAAGGAAGATTTACCGCTTGCTCTAGAATAGGAGTGACAGTTCTGCTATTGTTCGTAGGGACGTTATCAGTGGCGTCATTGGCCTGAGTGATTCTGAACTCAATTGTATTGGTGCCTGCCACTAGACTAAATTCTTTGAAATTTAAAACAGCACTTTCTCCGGTGTTTATGTTGAAGGTAAATCTCTTCGATTCTAAGACTTCTCCATTTCTTCTTAGCTCAACTCGTCCGGAGGTCAATGTGTTTTTGCCTGCATTCAAAACCTCAATAGAAGGGTTGATCTGAGGGTCACATTCGAAGTTTCTAGGCTCAATTACTTTTGAAATTGCAAGATCATTATCTGCAAGTACAGGTTCCTGAGTGGCTCTGTTGTTGATTAAAGTGACTCTTCTTGGGCTATTTGCCAATACTATGTTAAATCGCTCTACCTGTCCCTTTGTAAACAAGTTCATACATGCATCAGGAGTATAATCCATGTAATTTTGGATCATATCATTTGAGTTGCAACTAAAGCGAGTAGCATTTGGGCTACAGGTATTATTGGAATTGTCCTGCTCAGGTGTATCTGCTACGAAATCATCCACTCCGCAACCTCCGTCACCCCAGATATGTCTTAAGCCAAAGAAATGCCCTACTTCGTGCGTGGCTGTACGTCCTAAAGATGCTGATATTGCACTTCCACCAATGCCAAAAAACCTATAATCAATCACTACTCCATCCGTAATAGATGAAGTTGGAGCATTATTAAGTCCAGGTAAATCAGAAACAGGAAAAGAAGAGTATCCTATATATGGGCTCACCAAAGGGACTACATACATGTTCATGTACTCATCAGGATTCCACTGAATCAGCTGCCCGATAGTGGTAGCGTCTGTATTAGGATCATAGGAAGTTTTTGATCCTTTTGTACGTGTGATTCCATCGGTTGGTAATCCTAAAGGATCCTGCTTTGCAATTACAAATTCAATGTTTGTCTGGCCTGCAAAGGGTAGAAATGCTGTAGGAGTATTAGAAGCATCTGCATTTAACCTTTGAAAATCTTCATTAAGAATTCTAAGCTGTTCTACAATTTGGGAAACGGGAACATTGGTGCGCAGTCCAACAGGATCGCCGTTGTGTATCACATGGACTACTACTGGTATTAGGATTGGCTCAGCATTGATTTTGGCTAGGATTTGAGGCTGACTGGTTTTGTCCTCTATCTTCTCATTGATCCATTTTTCGAAATAAGGTTTTGTGCCAAAATAGCCCAATTCCTTTTCCATTTTTTGTTCCAAGATCTCATGACCACATTTCTCTCGATGTGTATGTGTAGTTGACTGGTCAGTGATATCAAAGGTTTGGAATTGCTGCGCAAAGCCTGTTGAAAACACAAAAAGCGCTCCCAGTAGGAGCATACTGGCTTTGTCAAAAATCCGGAAACCTTTTTTCATTAAAATCTAATTAAGCAACAGTTAGGTTTACGGCTTCTACTCGTACGATTTCTGGAATTGCACGCTTAATAGCTTCCTCTACTCCAGCCTTAAGTGTCATGGTAGACATTGGGCAGGTACCACAGGAACCTAATAATTCTAATTTTAGAACCATGTCATCAGTTAGTTCTACTATTCTTACATTGCCTCCATCTGCTTCCAGATAAGGGCGAATTGTATCTAGTGCAAATTCTATTTGTTCTCTAAGTTCTGGTTGCATAATGTTAAGCTTTAATTTCTACTACCTCGGTCTTACCCTTAGAAGCATTTCTTATGGCAATTTGTCTAGCGATCTCTTCAGCTAGCTTCATGTAAGATTCTTGTGTGATTCCATCTTTAAGTACTGCAGGGTAGCCTGAATCTCCGCTTTCTCTAATACTTTGTACAATCGGAATTTCTCCCAAAAACGGCACATCGTATTTTTCAGCTAATTTTCGTCCCCCTTCTTTACCAAATAGGTAGTACTTATTGTCCGGTAATTCTTCTGGCGTAAAATAAGCCATATTTTCAATAACACCTAAGATAGGTACGTTAATTTGAGGCTGTCGAAACATCGATAATCCCTTATTAGCATCTGCTAAAGCAACTTTCTGTGGAGTAGTCACAATCACTGCGCCTGTGACAGGAACTGTCTGCACCATAGTTAGATGGATATCGGAAGTTCCAGGAGGTAAATCAATCAGTAAGTAATCTAACTCACCCCAATCCACATCAGAAATAAACTGCTTCAAAGCGGAACTAGCCATAGGGCCTCTCCAAACAACTGCACTGTCCACTGGCGTTAAAAATCCAATTGACATCAACTTCACACCATATTGCTCGATAGGGATGATGATATTCTTTTCACCTACCTTTTTTATTGCAGGTTGCTCAGCCTCTACATTGAACATGGTAGGAATGGATGGGCCTGAAATATCCGCATCGATCAATCCAACTTTTGCTCCAGTTTTAGCTAAAGAAACGGCAAGGTTTACAGCAGTAGTGGATTTACCAACTCCGCCTTTACCCGATGCGATTGCAATGATGTTTTTTACTTGAGGCAAAACAGGCGCTGCCTCTCTTACCGTAGTAACTTCGGAAGTCATAAATAAATCCCATTCTGGCTCCTTGCCAAAATCTTCCTCTAAAGCTTCTAAGCAATTATTTTTAATTACTTCTTTTAGGGGACAAGCTGGAGTAGTGAGAACTACATGGAAGCTGACTTTATTACCGTTGATTTCTATCTTTTGTATCATTCCCAAAGTCACCAGATCCTTCTTTAGATCGGGGTCTTGTACTCGGGAAAGTGTTTTCAGGATATTATCCTTAGTTAACTGCATGTGGTGAATGTTGTAATTTTGCGCAATTTAGAGCTTAAAGACTTCTAAATAAAGAATGAATTAAATCTATTGTACTTCTGAACTAGATGAAACCTCAGAAAGTTCTCATTTTTTGGATAGAGCGCTTAACTTTGCCTCATTCATTTTCCTATGGGCATCAGCAAACTTACTACAGACAGGGTCAAAGAACGCATGGACATCGAAGAGGTGCTCGGCGATTATTTGCCTATGAAAAAGAAAGGCCAGAATCTCTGGGCCAACTGTCCGTTCCATGGAGAAAAAACGCCTTCATTTTCGATTTCTCCTGCAAAACAAATCTATAAATGCTTTGGCTGTGGTAAAGCCGGTGATCCTATACAGTTCGTGATGGACATAGAAGGTATAGGCTTTCAGGAAGCTATCAAACATATTGCTGGTAGATATGGTATCGAAGTAGAGGAAGACGAAACGAGGACACCAGAGCAGAATGAGGCTCAAAATGAACGTGAAAGTTTATTGATCGCATTGGGTTTTGCCAGAGACTTTTTTGTCAAGAACCTGCAAACTCCAGAAGGCAAGTCGATTGGGTTAAGTTATTTCAAGGAGCGTGGATTTACACCTGCTATTATTGAGAAGTTTGATCTAGGGTACGCACTGGAAGGTTGGGATAATTTACTGCAGGGGGCTAAATCAGCTGGATTTAGGGAGGATATTTTGCTGAAAGCAGGATTGATTCTGCAGAAAGAGGGTGATGCCACTCGCGTGTATGATCGCTTTAGAAATCGAGTGATTTTCCCTATTCACAACATCAGTGGAAAACCACTTGGGTTTGGTGCGAGAATCCTGACCAAAGACAAGAATCAACCAAAATATATCAACTCTCCGGAGACTCCAGTATATCACAAAAGCGATGTGCTGTACGGGATGTTTCAGGCGAAGAAAGCGATTCGAGAGAAAGATAATTGTTACCTCGTCGAAGGCTACACTGATGTGGTCAGTTTACATCTTTCTGGAATAGAAAATGTCGTTGCTTCTTCGGGTACCTCGCTGACGGATGGTCAGATTAAACTCATCAAGAGATTCACTGATCAGGTGACAGTGCTTTATGATGGCGATGCTGCAGGTATCAAAGCTTCACTTCGAGGTATTGATCTTTTACTGGAAGGTGGACTGAATGTAAAAGCAGTAGTTTTTCCTGATGGAGAAGACCCCGATAGTTATTCTCGTAAAGTAGGGTCTCAGGCTTTTCAGGATTACTTGGAAAATAATAGCCGTGATTTCATTGGGTTTAAGATTGGTTTGTACAAAGAGGAGTTTGTAAAGAATCCAATCCGAAAAGCTGAAGTGATTCGCGAAGTAGTTCAGAGTATTGGTAAAATCCCGGATCCAATCATTCGATCCGTTTATGCCAAGGAAGCTTCCGGGCTTTTGGGGATAGAAGAGGATATCATCCATGCAGAGCTGAATAAAACGCTTCTCAAATCTCAGAAGGATCATTACAATAATAAGCAGGACGATCTTTTTGCCGAGCAGGCAATGGAAGAGCTGATTCCTGATGAGACTGCTACTTCATTTTCTGAAATTCTCAGAATTCAAGAACGTGAGATGGTCAGACTTTTAGTTAATTACGGTTGGCAAAAATTGGTTGATGAAGAAATGCATCTCTGTCAATATTTACTTTCGGAGACAGAAGAGTTAGAGTTTACCACGCCGATTTATAATAAGATACTGTCTCTCTATAGAAGTAATCTGTTGCAGGGAGAAATTCCTACATCTGAATATTTTATAGGGCTAGGTGATCAAGAAGTACAAAAAGAGGTAATTGATCTAATAACAGTGCGCCATGAAGTATCTCATCACTGGGCTGACACACATCAGATTATTATCAATACAGAATCAGATGATCTTACGCTTACAGGCTTTAAATCCATATTACGATTAAAAAGAAAAATGGTGCAAAAGCTGATGGAAGAGGCGAAAGAGAAAATAAAAAACGCGGAAGCAGAACACCTAGATGACGATAAAGTGCATGAGTTTCAGGTGATTTACTTCGAACTCAAGAAAGTACAGCTCGAGATCGATAAAGAGCTGGGAATAGTCATTGGATAAACCAAACTTTATTTGGCTTCATCCTGTTTAAGATTTGAAAGCGTGTAAATTTGCCTTTCTAAAAATTAATTCAAACACAAATTTCGTGGAAAAATATATTCTGGATCCCATAGAAGATGCTATTGAAGCTATCAAAAATGGTGAAGTTATCATCGTAGTTGATGATGAGGATAGAGAAAATGAAGGTGATTTTGTATGTGCTGCTGAGCCGGTAACACCAGAAATCATCAATTTCATGGCTACTCATGGGCGTGGTTTGATCTGTGCACCTTTAGTAGAAGATCGTTGTGAGAAACTAGGGCTGGAGTTGATGGTAGGGAATAATACTGCTGCATATGAAACGCCGTTTACAGTTTCTGTGGATTTGATCGGACATGGATGTACTACTGGGATTTCTACAGCTGATAGAGCTAAGACTATCAGAGCTCTAGTAGATGACTCTATTGATCCAAGTGAATTGGGTAAGCCTGGACATATTTTTCCTCTGAAAGCCAAAAGAGGCGGAGTACTGAGAAGAGCAGGACATACCGAAGCTGCAATTGATTTAGCTCGTTTGGCAGGATTTTCTCCTGCTGGAGTTTTAGTAGAAATCATGAATGAGGACGGGACTATGGCTCGACTTCCTGATTTGGTAGAAGTTGCCAAAAGATTTAATCTTAAGTTGGTGTCTATCAAAGACTTGATTGCTTATCGATTGAAGCATGAATCTCTGATTCAGCGAGAAATAGGAGTGGAGTTACCTACTGAATTTGGTGATTTTGAGTTGATTGCTTTTCGCCAGACGAATACACAAGAATTGCACCTTGCCCTAATTAAAGGTAAATGGGATAAAGACGAACCTATTTTGGTGAGAGTACACTCTTCCTGTATGACGGGTGATATCTTTGGTTCATGCAGATGTGACTGTGGAGCTCAACTTCATGGCGCCATGCAAATGGTGCAGAAGGAAGGAAAAGGAGTTATTCTTTACATGAATCAAGAAGGCAGAGGTATCGGCCTTATCAATAAATTGAAAGCCTATAAGCTTCAAGAAGAAGGAATGGACACGGTTCAGGCAAATCTTGCTCTGGGTTTACCTTCTGATAGCAGAGATTATGGGGTAGGAGCGCAAATCTTAAGAGATTTAGAAGTAAGAAAATTACGTCTCATTTCTAATAACCCACAAAAACGAGTTGGACTGTTAGGATACGGTCTTGAAATAGTAGAACAAGTTCCTATTGAGATTGCTCCTAACGTTCATAATGAAAAATATCTCCAAACGAAAAGAGATAAAATGGGGCATAATATTTTGAAATAACCCGCTGTTCTTACCTTGGTATTTGTTAATAATCTATAATGAGTTTCAACCTGACTCTAAGTTATTGCGTAAATAAAGCCATGATGAAAACCATGAAAATAGCACTGTTCTCGCTTAGTTTATTGCTTCTGGGTATGACCACATCTTTTGCGCAGAATCAATTTCCTTCGCAGGTTTGGCATAAGGGAAACATATACACCACAGACGGTAAGGTCTATGGTGGCGAGATCAAGTATGATCTAGAAAACAATGTAGTTCAGCTTCAGGATAAAACTATCGATACGTTCTCAGCGATTAACGTCACTTACTTTGAGCTGTTCGATGAAATTTATGGAGGCGTACGTAAGTTTTTCAGCTTGCCTTATTCCTTAAATAGCGATTACGACACTCCGATTTTTTTTGAAGTCCTTACCGAAGGCGATAACATCGCCTTGCTTTGTAGGGAATATGTGGCCACCGACTCAAGAGGGATGAATTCCTATGGAATGATGGGCGGTTATGGAATGAATCCATTTTACGGCCCACAATCAATGATGGGTCATAAATTAGCTTTCAAGTATTACTTTTTGAAGAATGGAAAGATCGAGCAATACAGTTTGAAGAAAAAAGATCTTTTTGAAATGCTGCCAGGGCATGATGATCAGATCTCACTTTTTATGCGGAAAAACCGCCTAGCTTATGATAAGAGAGGTGATCTCCTTCGTATCACAGCATATTACAACGAATTGAACAAAAACTAAATGTCTAAACCTTTAATTCTCGTCTCAAATGACGATGGCATCACATCCAAAGGGATACGTGTTCTCGTAACTGTCATGAAAAAACTTGGGGACGTGGTCGTAGTAGCGCCTGACAGTCCTCAATCAGGGATGGGACATGCCATTACTATCGGAGAAACACTTCGCCTAGAAGAGGAGGATATATTCGAAGATGTAAAGGCATTTAAGTCAAGTGGTACTCCAGCTGATTGCGTTAAGCTGGCTAAGCATTATGTGATGAAGGATAGAAATCCTGATCTGATCGTAAGTGGAATTAATCATGGTTCCAATACATCTATTTCAGTGCTTTATTCCGGAACTATGTCTGCAGCCATTGAAGGAGCAATGGAAGGTTATCCTTCTATTGGGTTTAGTTTGTGTGATTTTTCTTCAAATGCTGATTTTTCACATGTGGAAGAATGGGTCGAGAAAATCGCTAGACAAGTACTAGTAAATGGAATGCCAAAGGGTGTTGCTTTAAATGTAAATTTCCCTCCGAAACAAAATGAGGAAATCAAAGGAATTAAAATTTGTCGACAAGCTGAAGCCAAATGGCAGGAAGAGTTTGATGAGCGCTTTGATCCTAATGGGCGAAAGTATCTGTGGCTAGCTGGTAATTTTGTGAATTTTGATAAAGGAGAGGATAATGATGAGTGGGCGATAGCAAATAATTATGTTTCTATAGTCCCTTGTCAATATGATTTGACAGCGCACCATGCAATTACCCAATTGAATAAGGATTGGGATTGGGAGGAGCTCAAAAAATAGATATCCAGCGGTTCTCTATTTTTTTGAGTGTGATTAAATGCTTTTAGTTATTTTTACCACTCTTAAATAGAATAAGCCGTTTGAATCGTAAATTATCCATATTTCTGATTTTTATACTGAGCGCTCCATTAGGAGTTTTTGCTCAGATTCCAGACATAGATAGCCTCAAAAACATTTTGCCTACTGCTAAGGGGAAGGTAAGATTGACTATTCTTAATGAATTGTCTACCCATCTTAGAGAAGTGGAGCAGCAAGTGGCATTTGACTATGCAACAGAGGCGGAAAAACTTGCTCAAAAGCTCAAAGATAAATCCGGTGAGGCTATAGCTAAAGAGAATATCGGGTGGATTTACTATCGCAGAGGTCAATGGAAAAAGACTTTCACCTATTCCAAGGAAGCCTACGAACTTTCTATTGAGTCTAATAATCTAGAAGAAGCTTCTCGGGTGCTAAACAGTATGGGAGCGTTGTATTATGAGCAACAAAACTATTCAATGGCTATTGCTCAATTCAAGAAGGCCTATGAAATAAGTAGCAAGTCAGACGATTTCTACACGATGATCAGAAGTCTCAATAATATTGCTTTCAATTTTATTAAGTTAGATGAGCTTGATTCAGCCATGTATTATGCTTCGAAAGCTATAGAAACTAATGACAACGCAGGCTCTCCTTATTTGCTTTCTTTTTCAAACCGGGTTATTGGAGATGTTTATTTGAAGAATAACCATCTTGATTCTGCAGAGAGAATTTTTGAAAAAGCATATGAAAATGCTGAAATCAGAGGGCTTACTTCCTTTAAAGCAAGTCTTTTGCATAGGCTAGGTGAGGCATACCTACTTAATGGAAAACCTGAACAAGCAAAGAAAGTCCTACTTGAAGGAGTTGAGCTATCCAGTCAGAATAATCTCCTTGATGAACTTTCAAAAAGCCATAAATATTTAGCGGAATATTATAGGCAATCAGGCAATTTTAAAGAAGCCTTCAAGGAGCAATCGCTATTTATTTCATTAAATGACTCGCTTGAAAATAAATCTACCAAAGATAGAATAGCCTTGATTCAGGGAATGTTCGAGGACGATTTGAATCAATCCGAACTTGAGCTACTTACTGCTCAGTATGAAAATCAGACGAGTACTTTGGCCTTTAACCGAAAGATTGTATTTATAGTGAGCGCTGGGTCTTTACTGATTTTTGCACTTCTGGTATGGCTGTTTTACCTAAATCGGAATATTAGGAAATACAACTCAAGTTTGATTTTGCAAAAGCAACATATCCGTCTTCAAAACGAAGACTTAGGGACAAAATCAAAACAACTTGAGGGGATTAATCAGACTAAAAACAGACTTTTTTCCATTTTGGGACATGACCTCAAAGGTCCTGTAGGCCAAGTGAAATCTATCGTAGATCTATTGACAGAAGGACATTTGACTCAGGAAGAATTTGACGAGCTGATTCAAAATTTAAAGACAGATGTTGATTCAGTGTACTTCACGCTAAATAACACTCTGAAGTGGTCACTTGCACAGATGGAGGGATTCAAGCTTCAGAAAGTCAACTTCAACCTCTCCGAACTGGTAAGGTCAAATATCAAACTGATCAAACCGCAGCTTAAAGAGAAATCAATTAAAGTAGATAATTCATGCTTACCTGAAGACCTGGAGATTTATGCTGATAGGGATTTAATAGAGGTAGTGATCAGAAATATTTTGAATAATGCGGTGAAATTCTCAAAACCTGGCGATGTGATCCTACTTTCAGCAGAAATAGAAAACAATATGATTACCTGGTGTGTGAAAGATCAAGGAGTTGGGATGCTGGAAGAGCAAATAGATGAGTTGCTCTCGGCAGATTATGTCATCACCAATTCCAAGTTGGGCACCAAAATGGAAAAGGGTTCCGGTTTAGGGATTCAGATTTGTAAAGAATTTACCCGAATGAACGGGGGAGAGCTTAACATATTAAGCAAAGATGGAGAAGGAACAAAAGTGTGTGTGAGAATTCCTGCCAGTAAAATATTAGTCAGTAATTGAAAGGTGAGCCTTAGCAAGGAATTCCTCTACCGGTATTTTGGCGCTAATTATTCCAAGTTCTTTCATGATGTCCATGGATTCGCTCAATTGAGTCTTAGAGATCTCCGAATCGGTTGCCCATACGGTCTGTTCAAACCATACTTTTACATCGATTTCATTCAACTCATAATTTCTGGATATATCTTCAATCGCAATATCGCTGTTTTGAAGTTCCTCTGAAGCTAGGTATACCAGATCTCTCAATTGAAATATTAATTCACCAAATTCCTCTAAAGCTTTATTTGTAGCAATAATAGCAAAGCATGGCCAAGGGCTCGGGACTTCACCAATTCGCTTCATTTGTTTGGAATCGACCCAAGGTTTAGTGGTGTATTTTTCCCAAAGAAACATCTCTGGTTTTTCGGAAGTCATTACCTCCAAAGCACCAGGGAGATTGTTAACTATTTTAAATTCCAATTTTTCAGAATTCCAGCCTTCACGTTTAGCTAGGACATAGCTCATTAACTGTGATCCAGATCCTATTCTACTGATTAGAAATGTTGGTTCAATGATTTCATCTAAAGAATTTACAGATGAGTTTCCAGAAATATGAATTCCCCAGGTTAGGGGAGATTTGACATGAAGCCCAATCATTTTTGATGGATTTCCAGCTTCAAAATCCTTCAAAAAGCTTTCCGTCAATACAATCGCAATATCTGTTTTGTCTTCCCTCAAATCCTTGTTCATCTGCCCAGAACCTCTGGATTCATCTGTCCATTGGAGTTTGATTCCCTGTTTTTCAAAAGGTTGAGCTGCTATTACTTTCTTCCAAGGAAAATTAAAATGCTCAGGAACTCCGGTGATTCTTAGGGTTTTCATAAGTGATGTTTTGACTAGTGTCAAAGGTAAGAACTGAAATTCAAACCAGTTTTCCATTCAAAGAAATTACGACCTCATTTAGTCGTGTGCAGCCTTTTTGTCTGTGATTAAAAGATTACTTAGCCCTGCAAGGATTAATAGGGTTCCTGCCAGTAACATAGTATTAATTACAGCTTCTCCGAATAGTAATTTGTAGAGGAAATTCACTCCGCCAATCGCGGCTATGATCTGTGGAATAACGATAAACATGTTGAAAATACCCATATAAATCCCCATCTTCTTGGGGTCCACAGAGCTAGAAAGCATGGCATAAGGCATGGAAAGAATGCTAGCCCAAGAAATACCTACTAATGCAAAGCAAATATGAAGCATCCAAGGGGCAGTGATGAAATAGATCAGTATAAAACCACAACCACCAGCTACCAAACTGACCAGATGAAGTAGTTTTCGATTGATGAGGTATTTGCTAGTGAATAGGGCTAGGAGCAAAGCAGCGAACATGGACACCAATCCATAAGTACCTAAATAATTCCCTACGCTATCTGCTGCATTATTATAGGCAGCGGAACTAGGATCAGTTGCTCCAAATACATGTTCGGTAATTGCGGGAGTTGCAAAACTCCACATCGTAAAGAAGGCAAACCAGGAGAAAAACTGAACGACTCCGAGCTGTTTCATTACTGTTGGCATCGTTACAATGCTTTTTAGTACCTCCTTAAAACCAATGATAATCCCACGGGTTTTAGCTTTTTCTGCTTCAAATTCTTCTAAGTCTTCCGGCGGATACTCTTCTGTTTTTAGAATTGTATACAAAATGGACGCAAACAGCACAAAAGCTCCGATTGCAAAAGCATATTTCACAGAATCCGGAACAACACCTTCAGCAGCAGTATTTGGTACGCCCATTCTAGTCATTAACCACGGGAGATTGGAAGCCACCCAAGTGCCAGTTCCAATGATCAATGTTTGAACTACAAAGCCATAAGACCTTTGATTGTCAGGTAGTTTATCAGCTACCAAAGCACGGAAAGGTTCCATGCTGATATTGATGGAGGCATCTAAAATCCATAGGGCTCCGGCAGCCATCCATAGCGCTGATGAATAGGGAGTGAAAAAGAGCGCAATGGAACTTAGTAGGGCGCCGATGAAAAAAAAAGGTTTTCTTCTTCCAAATTTGGGATGCCAAGTACGATCACTCATATAGCCCACAATTGGCTGAATCAAAAGCCCCGTCAATGGAGCAGCGATCCACAACATTGGTATAGCGTCCTTATCAGCTCCCAAAGTCTGAAAAATTCTTGACATAAAGCCTCCCTGAAGAGCAAATCCAAATTGGATTCCAATCATTCCGAAACTCATGTTCCAGATTTGCCAGAAATCTAACTTCTTTTTATAATTGGCCATTTGGAGGATTTAAAGAAAAGATAGGTTTTGAAAGCTTAGTTTAAACCACCAATTTCCATTTTCTCAGATTGGATTTTCAGGTCCAAGTACCTCAAAGTAGGAATGGATAAATAGGGGTAGTTCAGATCTGGCAAAGGATCAAACTCACTCAACTTATCTAGAAAGGCAAAACTCTCTTGTTTCAAACTGATAATCTCCTCTTCTAAGCTAATGTTTTCCGTGGTGAAACCATGGAGATACATTCTTACCGTATCAAATTGACTTGGATAATTTCCCGTAGCTTCCTGAATAATTAGCTTATTTTCCTCAGGAGAAAATCTGAAAATCCGCTCATGATATGCTCCTGATTCAAAATCAAAACTTACCCCATCATCTTCATAGTGGATGTACTCGCTCGCTTCATCACCAGCATAGATATGGATGCGTAGTACTCCATCATTGTCCCCCGCAGTATGTAGCACATCATTTTGAAGCGCAACTATACTCCCCGCTTTTACATATACAGGTAGATAGTTCAATGGACAATCCTGATAAATTACTTGTTCCCCCTTGTAATGCTGATCAGTAAATAAGTAATACCATTCACCTTTAGGTAAATATACCTTTGTGATTTCCTTGTAGCTTTCGACTGGTGCTATCAAGAAAGAATCGCAAAATAGGTATTGATTTTGGTAAGCAGAGAGGAATACTAGTGGGTCATTTGAATAATCTATTGCTAGACTTGAAGCAATCGGCAAACCTGTTTGACTACTTTTTCGAAATTTGCTATACAAAGTTGGAAGCAAATGGTAGCGCAACTTCATGTAAGTTCTAGATATTTCTTCCACCTCTTCGCCAAATGCCCAAGGTTCGGCATCGTTGCTATTAATCATAGAATGAGCACGGAAAAGTGGAGAAAAAGCGGCTATGCTCATCCATCGGGCATAGAGTGATTTGGTCGCTTCTCCAGCAAAACCTCCTAAATCATATCCTGAAAAAGGGATACCACTCAGGCCAAGGCTATTCACCAAACGAACTCCAGCTAACATGTGCTCTTCTGTGGAAACATTGTCACCTGTCCATACCGCAGCGTAGCGCTGCACGCCAGCAAAGCCTGATCTTGTCAATACAAATGGACGCTGATTGGGGAGGTTTTTGAGTGAACCTTCCTGTGTGCTTTTGGCCATTTGCATTCCGTAGATATTTCTTGCCTTGCGATGTGAAGCTGTATTTCCTTCGTAGTCAAATTCAATCAAATTAGGTGTAAACTGACCCCAAGATGCTGGCTCATTCATATCAGTCCAGAAGCCATCTACTCCCGCTTCAGTGTAAAATGCCAGCTTCTCCATCCACCAAGCACGGGCTTTGGGATTAGTGAAATCAGGAAAAGCACACCAGCCAGGCCAAACTTGAGCTTTGTATTCCTTTCCATCTGGATAATTAACAAAAAGGCCTTGTTCTATGCCCTCATCGTAAGGAATATAACCAGCCTGGGTTTTGATGCCTGGATCCAAAATTACCACTACTCTAAAACCTTTTTCTTTGAGCCTTGCAATGAGACCTTTTGGATCAGAGAATTTTTCTCCATCGAAGGTAAAGACCTTATAATCTTCCATGTGATGTATATCCAGATAGATCACATCAGCCGGCATGTCTTTGTCTCGGAACGTATGTGCTAAAGTCAATACCTCTTTATCTGGATAGTAGGAATATCTACACTGTTGGTAGCCAAGTGCCCACTTTGGAGGCATTTTCATTTTACCCGTCAAATCTCCGTAACTACTGATAATTTCAGCTACACTGGGTTGATGGATAAAATAATAGTCCATATCTCCATCTTCGGCATTGAAATAGGTGAAACGGTCAGTGGAAGCTCCAAAATTGAACACGCTTTTATGCGTATTGTCAAAGTATATTCCATAGGCTTTTTCCGCCACTAATCCCATATAGAAAGGAATACTGGCGTAAAGCGGATCGTCATTTATCCCGTAGCCAAAATAGTCGGTATTCCAATTGGTATATGCTCTGCCAATTCGATTAAGATTCCCCGTTTTTTCACCAAGTCCTATATATTTCTCATTTGGCTGAAGTTCCTTGTAGCAAGTGACTTCGGAACCTATCCATGAGATGCCGAGTGAGTCGTCTTTACTGAGAAGTGTTCCATCTGAATCAAAAAATGCACAGATGCCATTCGTGAAATTAACTTGCAACTGAATTAGAGTAGTTTTTAACTCAAGATAATTCTCATGTTCTGAAAATTCGAACTTTACATTTTCTGTAGTCAATACTACAGAATAAGGATTTGGATCGAAAGATGAATTTCTAGAGGCCTGTACTCTAATAATTCCTTCTCTTAGAACACTTATTTTGAGTTGCGCTATTTTGCTATTTGCAATAAAACCCTTATCTGTTTTAGACCAATTTTCTATTTTTCCGATAGAGAGATAGCGTGATGAGGATGAGTTTTGGGATGATTCGTGGGTTATTTGGGTCATGTATGAGTTGCTCTTAAGCTTAGGCAGCGCAACTAATTTAGAACCAAAACTGATTCTTAAAAACACTTCAGTTTATCATAGCCATTGAATTCAACTTGAAGGAAAAACGGTAAATGCCATAGAACGGAAATTAGCCCTATTCAAACGTTTGCACTTTTTTGGAAAAAAAATTGAAATTTTTTCTTAAAATCTTTTGGATGAACCCCTTTCCATAAGTTTTGTCTCCAAAATCAAGGATTGCTCCATTGTTTTAGGATCTAGTTTCTTCTCAATTATGTCGATTAGTATTTCTGTTGCTCTGGCTCCCATCAAAAATCCTGGTTGAGCTACTGAAGAAAGTTGAGGTTGCAACATAGAGCAAAATTGCCAATCAGAGAACCCTACTATTCCTACTTCCAAAGGGATTTTCAAACCTGCATCTCTACACGCCATCATAGCTCCAACTGCACCTATATCATTACAGGAAAAAAATGCATCTGGTCTGTCTGGAAGAGAAATTAGTAATTCTGAAACCAAGTCCTTACTCTCTTCCAAAGTCCCCAAAGGACATGAAATAATATAAGCTGGATTCACATCGAGTCCATTCTTTAACAAAGCATCTTTATAGCCCTTTTCTCTATCAATGCTGATTTTTAGTGTTTTTGGTCCGGCGAGATGTACTATGTTCTTGTATCCTTGGCTTATTAGATGAGCTGTTGCGTCAAAAGAACCTTGGTAATCATCTACCATTACATTTATTGCCCCAGGGATAGCGGGAGCACGGTCAAAAAAGACGATAGGAAATCCATGATCGAGCAGCTTTGTGAAGTGATCAAAAGTCTTGGTCTCTTTGGAATAACTAACTAAGACGCCATCAATTTGATTGGAAAGCATAGTCTCTATAGTTGAGATCTCCCGAGCCAATTTCTCATTTGATTGGGCAAGAATAACATTATACCCTCTTGAATTGGCAATTTCCTCAATGCCGCTAATAACAGTAGAAAAGAAAAAATGCACCACTTCGGGGATGATTACTCCGATGGTAAAAGATCTACTTTGACGTAGTGATAAGGCAATTGCATTAGGTCGGTAATTCAACTTCTCTGCCATTTCCTTTACCTTTCGCTTCGTTTCATCGCTGATTCCATGATAATCTTTTAAGGCTCTAGAGATAGTAGAAGCCGATAAGTTTAACTCACGAGCAATATCCTTAATGGTAGCTTGGCCTAGTTTCATGTTTTACAAGTAAAAAAAGTAGATGAGAAATAAACTTGATTGATCTCGAAGCTAGAAAATTTTGAGGGATTTTGGGTGAAATTTCTCATGTGATTTAAGCTTCTTCGGGTTGTTTTATTGAAAGCATTCACCTTCAATAAAGATGCTGCCTGACTAAAAATATTTTCATTTTCCACAAATATTCAAAATCTAATGTTTTGAAATCGATTGCGTACATAGAAATGCTTTTTTGAAGGATATTTTAGAATTAGATGTGGGTAATTATAAGTAAGGGATTTATATCTTTGAATTCTATGTTAGAACTCGGGGCCTTTTTCGGGCGCTTTAACTTGAAATAAACAAACCTAATACGATATGAAATTTAAACCTGGAGTAAAATACGGTGAAGAGCTTAGAGATCTTTATGCTTACGCAAAAGAGAATGAGTTCGCAATGCCGGCTGTAAATGTGATCAATACCAATTCTGTGAATGCGGTTTTGGAGACAGCAAAGAAGCTGAATTCTCCTGTGATCATCCAATTCTCAAATGGTGGAGCTCAGTTTTTTGCTGGAAAATCTCTAGCTAACGATAAGCAGCAGGCAAGTATTGCGGGTGGTATCTCGGGTGCACATCACGTGCATTTGATGGCTGAAGCATACGGCGTACCGGTTATTTTGCATACAGATCATGCAGCTAAGAAACTATTGCCTTGGATCGACGGGCTTTTGGAAGCTGGTAAAGGATATTATGCTGCACACAAAAGACCTTTGTACAGCTCTCACATGCTTGATCTTTCTGAAGAGCCTTTAGAAGAAAACGTTGAGATTTCTTGCAGCTACTTCAAAGAATTCGAAAAGCTTGAAATGGCTATCGAAATCGAATTGGGTGTAACAGGTGGTGAAGAAGATGGTGTTGATAACACAGATATCGATTCTTCTAAGCTTTATACTCAGCCTGAGGAAGTAGCTTATGCATACGAGCATTTGAAAGAAATCGGTGATCTATTCACTATCGCTGCTGCGTTCGGTAACGTGCACGGGGTGTATAAGCCAGGAAACGTAAGTTTGAAGCCAATTATCTTGAAGAACTCTCAAGACTTCATCAAAGAGAAGCATGGTTTGACTGGTAAGCCTTTGAACTTTGTATTCCACGGTGGATCAGGATCTACAGTAGAGGAAATCAGAGAAGCAAATAGCTACGGTTCTATCAAGATGAACATCGATACAGATATGCAATGGGCATTCTGGGAAGGTATCTTGAATAACTACAAAAAGAACGAGGCATATCTTCAGACTCAACTGGGTAGCCCAGATGGCGCTGATAGCCCAAACAAGAAATATTACGATCCAAGAAACTGGTTGCGTAAAGGCGAAGAGAACTTCGTAAAGCGTCTTGAGCTTGCTTTTGACATGCTTAATGCAGTGAATAGAAATTAAATTTTCTTACGCTAAGAATTCAAAAAGTCACCTGTGAGGGTGACTTTTTTTTTGGTTTTAGGTAAGTCTGGAATTTACCGGAATCCCGAAGGGATGCTACGATTATAGAAGAATTTGACGTCTAATGGAGCAGAACCCATAATTGGAGAAGTTGTTATCCTGTCACCCATTATTGGTTTACGAATCCTTGGTCATTTGGTAGTTACTATAATACTGTCAAGCCTTCGGCTTTTGCTTTCAGGCTTATAGTAAATGGAGATAAACCACATTTTGTCACCCATTCTGGGTTTACGTATTTTATTTATTTGATAGGTTGCTATAATACTATCATGCCTTCAAATTTCAAAAACGTCTTTAAACCAAAAAAAACCTTTGAGCTCCGATATGAATCAGGACTCAAAGGTCAATAATTGAAACCTTCCGGGATTTGAAAACCCCAAAGGTGGAATAAGATTTAAGTAGATAGAATCTTCGCTACGCGGAAATCATCTTCATCTACTGATTTGTCATCGACAATAGCCTTCTTGATAGGAGTGTAGACCACTTTATTGTTGATCAAACCAGCCATTACGTCGTATTTACCCTGTAGCAAGCCTTCTACTGCCGCCACTCCTAGTTTGGAAGCCAGTAGACGATCATAAGAGCTAGGTGAGCCACCGCGCTGTAAGTGTCCTAGTATCGTTACTTTGATGTCGTAATATGGGAGGTGCTTTTTCACAAGAGAAGCAATTTCTGTAGCTCCACCGCTTTTTCCTCCTTCTGCCACGATTACAATATTGGATGCTTTCTTGGCTTTGGTTCTTATTCTTAGTTTGTCCACCAAGTGCTCGATAGGCATTTTTTTCTCAGGAATAAGAATCGCAGCAGCTGCACTACCGATGCCAGCATTGATAGCAATAAATCCTGCATCACGTCCCATTACTTCCACAAAGAAAAGTCTATCATGAGAAGTAGCAGTATCACGGATCTTGTCAATAGCTTGAATAGCCGTGTTGCAAGCAGTATCAAAACCAATGGTTGAATCTGTGCCAGAAAGATCATTGTCAATCGTGCCAGGAAGTCCTATAGCTGGTACTCCAAATTCCTTGTAGAATAAATGCGCTCCAGTCAAGGAACCGTCTCCACCGATGACCACAAGGGCGTCTATGCCATGGCTTTTGAGATTATCGTAAGCCGTTTGTCTGCCTTCAGGAGTTCTGAATTCAGCACTTCTTGCGGACTTCAGGAAAGTACCACCACGCTCCAGCACATGGGTGATGTGCTTGGATTCCAGCTTTTTGATGTCATTTTGGATCATACCCTCGTATCCGCGGTAGATTCCATACATTTCTATATCGTAATACAACCCAGCTCGTACTACGGCACGGATTGCAGCGTTCATGCCTGGGGAGTCTCCTCCAGAAGTTAGAACGCCAATTTTTTTAATGGTTTTAGCTTCCATTTTTTAGGTTTGAGTAAAGGCTTTAAACATAAGTTCGGCCGAAGCCGGATTGGTTGCCAACGGGATATTGTGAACATCACAAATCCTCATTAGCATTTGAACATCTGGCTCATGCGGATGCTTGTCAAGTGGGTCTCTGAAGAAAACTACCATTGCGAGTTCTTTCTGTGCTGCCATGGCGGCAATCTGTGCATCGCCTCCATAAGGGCCAGACAGCAGTTTTTGGACTTCAAATCCAGCTTTTTCTATATGAGAACCAGTGGTTCCCGTAGCGACTAAATCCACATCTGCCTGCAGCAGTCTTTCACGGAATCCACTTAAAAAATGAACCATGTCGGCTTTTTTACCATCATGGGCTATAAGAGCAATTTTCATTAGGTATAGTGTTGTAAATAGGTTCGTGTCAAAGTTAGGGAAAAATCTTTCCCTGATCGGTTGGCTGATAGTATTTAAAGCCTACATACTACTAGGCTCAAATCAATTTTTCCAAATAAAGTAAGAAAGTGTATTCTAACGCCATTTCTTTAAGGGAATTGAATCGGCCCGAAGCTCCTCCATGTCCTGCTTCCATATTGGTGTGGAGAAATAGAAGTTTTGAATCAGTTTTCAATTCGCGAAGTTTTGCCACCCACTTGGTAGGTTCCCAGTATTGTACTTGGCTGTCGTGGAGCCCCGAAGTGATCAGTAAATTCGGATAGTCTTTGGCTTCCACATTATCATATGGGGAATAGGACAGCATATACTCATAGTATTCTTTGTCCTTGGGATTTCCCCATTCCTGAAATTCTCCAGTAGTCAACGGGATGGTTTCATCCAGCATTGTAGTCACTACATCCACGAATGGTACAGCGGCAATTAGTCCATTGAAAAGGTCCGGTCTTAGATTCATTACGGCTCCCATTAGTAAACCGCCAGCACTACCTCCCATAGCATACAAATGCTCAGGAGATGTGTATTTCTCAGAGATCAGGTGCTCAGCGCATGAAATGTAATCGGTGAAGGTGTTACGCTTTTTTAGCATTTTTCCATCCTCGTACCATCCTCTTCCTAGGTCTTCACCTCCTCGGATATGAGCTATAGCAAAGACGAATCCTCTATCCAGTAGACTCAAGCGACTGCTGGAGAAATAAGCATCCATACTGTAACCATAGGATCCATAGGAATAGAGTAGGAGAGGATTGGAGCCGTCGGGAGAGAATTTATCTATTTTGTAAACTAGCGAAATGGGTACCATGACCCCGTCAGAAGCTTTTGCCCAGATTCTAGCCGAAGTATAGTCTGAGGCATCATAGCCACCCACGATTTCTTGTTGCTTCAGCAAAGTCTTTTCCTTGGTAACCATATGGTAATCAAAGGTGCTGGCAGGAGTTACAAGAGAATTATATCCAAATCGAAGGATAGGTGTATCGTATTCTGGATTGGTACTGATCCAAGCAGTGTAGGTCTCATCGTCAAATTCTAAGGAATGTCCAGCGGTACCATCCCAGGGTTTGATATTGATTTTACAAAGCCCATTCGACCTTTCTTGAACAACCAGAAAGTCAGAGAAAATATCAAAATCCTCCAACAACACAGTTTCCCTATGTGGAATTACGTCCTCCCAATTTTCCATTTGAGGAGCAGCGATTGGGGCTTTGACCAATTTGAAGTTTTGAGCTTTATGATTTGTTCTGACCCAAAAATGATCATGGTAGTGATCTGCTGCATATTCCAAATGTGGGATTCTAGCTTGTAGAAGTGTGAATTCACCAGTCGGAGCGGCAGCATCCAAGAACCTCATTTCGGAAGAAATAGTGCTTTCTGAATGAATCAGGATAAACTTCTCGGATTTAGTTTTATGGACCACACAGGAGAACTCCTCGTCTTTTTCTTCATAAATCAGGATGTCAGTTTCAGTAGACGTGCCCAACTTATGAGAGTAGATCTGATAGGAGCGAAGTGTGTCTGGATCTTGTTTGGAGTAAAAAATCGTTTGGTTGTCAGCTGCCCATGCGAAATTTCCAGTGATAGCAGGTATATGATCAGATAGGATTTCCCCTGTCTCAAGATCTTTGAAATGAATCTCATAGATTCTTCTTCCTACTTCATCTGCAGCAAAGGCGAGTGTTTTCAAGTCAGGGGTAGCGGCTGTGCCACCTACCTGGTAGTAAGATTTACCTTCGGCCAGAATATTAACATCTAGAAAGATCTCTTCAGAAGCGTCTAAATTGCCTTTTTTGCGGCAATACAAAGGGTATTCACCGCCAGCTTCGTATTTGATATACCAGAAATAGCCAGACTTGAAGTAAGGAACACTTTCGTCATCTTCCTTAATTCTGCCTTTCATTTCCTGAAACAAGTTCTCTTGAAATTCTTCAGTGGATTTTAAATTTGTTTTGAGGTATTCATTTTCAGCATTTAGGTAGTCTATGACCTCAGGATTCTCTCTTTCACGCATCCAATAATAATTGTCGGTTCGCTGATGACCATGTGTTTCTAAGAGCTGAGCTATCTTTTTGGCTTTTGGTGCCTGCATTTTCTAAAGTATTTAAGGATGCAATGTTAAGGAAAAAAATGGGCGTAGAGTTCTCTTTTCTTTAGTAAAGTAGGTGATCAATTGCAGTTTTTACTAATTAAAAAGACTTTCAAACTGCAGTAGGTTTTGGATAGGAATTTTTTTTTTAAAATATTCAGTAAATAATATAACCATTAACCAAATACTTATGGGAATGCTTAAAGAGTTTAAAGAGTTTGCTGTGAAAGGCAATGTAGTTGATCTGGCTGTTGCTGTGATCATAGGTGGTGCTTTCGGTAAGATTGTCGCATCCTTTGTGAAAGATATTGTAATGCCACCTATAGGGATGTTGCTTGGTGGGGTGGAATTCACTGATCTAGCAATTGTGCTAAAAGAAAATAGTATAGGGCCAGCGGGAGAAGAACTAGGACCTGTATTGCTTACTTACGGTATTTTTATTCAGAATGTAGTAGATTTTATCATCGTGGCTTTTGTGATTTTCATGGCTGTGAAGGGGATTAATAGCATGAAAAAGAAAGAAGAGGCAGCTCCAGCTCCTCCAGCAGCACCGCCTAAATCGGAAGTGTTACTTGAAGAAATCAGAGACCTACTGAAAAAAGGTTAAGAAATAAAAAAAGCGGCTTTAAGCCGCTTTTTTTATTTCTTGTCATCTTCTCTTCGCCTTTGGTAGATATGTCTTGCAAATTCTCTGGACAATCCATTAAGTTGAATGATTTGATTATAGGTAATTACGCTTGAGAGATCTTTGACAAACTTCTCCTCATCTACAATCATTTTTCTTTCAATTTCGAATTTTCTACTGACTCTTAATTTTGCTTCAGCTTCGGTTAATTTGATGTCTTTTGTTCTGCCTAGCTCAGACATTTCTTTGAGATTCTTTTCTCTTAAATCATTGTAGACATTAAATATTGGCCAGAATTTTTGTGCCTGCTCTGGCTTTAAATCCAGTCTAGTTGTAATAAAAGCTACTCTCGCGGCTTCCAGTTTTTCACGGTCATATTTTTCATCTGAATGCTGGGCATAAGTAATCCCTATCGCCATAAAAAACATGAGTGCTATTAGTGTATATTTTTTCATAATTGTTAGTACCAGTGTTGATCTTTTTCATCTACCATATCTATCTCATATACCATTTCCTCGGCAATGATCTGATCTAATATTTCTTCAGGATTATCTACCATCGCAAGCACATCCTCCGCAGTCCAATATTGACTTTCGATGAAGAAATTAACTTCCTCATCCATGGATAGAGTTTCAAACTGCGTATCTGACGAATTGAATTGCCAGACTCCCAAACTTACTACCAAAATGGCAGCTGCGGCAGCGTATTTAATCCATTGAATAGACCTGTTTGGCTTGATCTCTTCCATTATTTTATCTGGAAGACTATCGAAATAACCTTCTGGCGCCTTGAAATCCTGAATTTTTGGAAGTTTTTGCATGGTATAAGATTAGACTGGGTTGATGGTCAATAGTTTATTCATGTGTTAAGGAATATTCAACTTTTTTTACAGCATGGTGGTAACTGGCCTTTAGAGCCCCCACACTAGTGCCGGTTATTTCAGACATTTCCTCGTATGTAAGCTCTTCTTGATATTTCAGGTGAAACACTAACCGTTGTTTATCTGGAAGAGTAAGTAGTGCTTTTTGGAGTAAGCGCTGGATTTCATCTCCGTCGATATTTCCAGGCTGATCAATATAAGATTCCATTTTTTCCTGGTGATCCTCTATAGAGAAGAAATATCGCTTTTTCTTCTTTTCTAGGAAAGTAAGGGATTCATTCGTCGCTATTCTGTACAGCCAGGTGAATAAACTTGATTGCCCTTGGAATTTGTCAATGTGATGATGAGCCTTAATGAAGGTGTTTTGGGTGATGTCATCCGCATCCTCATGTATCAAAACCATTCTCCTGATGACATGATAGACTCGCTTTTGGTATGTCAGGATGAGCTGCCTGAAACCCATCTCCCTTGTTTTGGGGTTTTGGATGAGTTGGAGGATTTCCTGATCACCGTTTTTCTTCATCTGCTTTTAGACCCAATTTATAGAAAATGGTTTAGTGGAACATGCTGAATTGCTTATTAAGCGTTGATTATCAGCTCAAAAAATTATTCTCAAAAATAGAAATCGTTAGATTTCAAGGATGTAGTCTAGTATACCCGCATTCTTTCCTTTAGGCCTAGTTACCAAGAGCGGAATGCTATCGTTGTATTGAATCAATCGCTCAGCCATACTGCCTATAAATAATGCTGTGGCAGCTGTACGGCCTTTTGCTCCTATGATAATTCCATCTGCACCCATTTCCCTTGCCTTAGCTACAATTTCTTCTACTGGATCATCATTGACATCTTGGGTATACACAGGAGTGATTTTGTTTCCTTTGGTGTCAATTTTACGAATGAATTTTTTGTAGTTAATCTCGGCATGCATGCGCATGATTTGAGTAAATTCCTCGTAGCTTTTTCCTGTATAATGATAGCCAGACGGCACAGTGAATACATTCTGACATACAATTTCGAGACCACCATGCTTTTCAGCAATCATAATGGCTTCTTCTAATGCATCCTTGGAATAATCAGAAAAGTCACTTGGTACTAACAATCGTTGCATTTTTGTTGCCGAGCCTTCAGGTACTATCAGCAAGGAACAGCTTGCCCTTCTAGCTAGTCTCGAAGAAGCCACTCCAGTTCCAGGGAGATGTACCTTTCTGCCTATCAAGATCATGTCAGCAGATTTTTCTTCAGCAAGTTTTAATATTTTTTTGGAGAGTGACCCTTCCTTTACTATGTAGTTTAAAGAAATCCCCTTTGGGTTTTGGAAATGTTCCTTAACCATTGATTCCATGGCTTCCTGGCGTTCATTGACCATGTTTTCTACCAGATTCGGAAATTCCTCTAGAACCTCTTTAGGGATACTGAGGTTCTTTATCACATTTACGAAGTAGATTTTTTTGGTTTGATTTACCTGAGCAATAAATGCTGCATATTGAATCAGGGTTTGATCCAGAGAAGTTTGATCCAGGCAAACGACCAATTTTTTAATCAAATACATAAAGCGCCAATGGTTTTAGGAATACAAATTTAAGGGTAAAACGAGTAAAACTTTAGGTTTTAAGTGAAATAAAATTCTGAATAATTCAAAAATTCTAATGTTTATAGCTTTCTGTAATTTGAATTATTGAATTATCTGAAATAATATTTCGATGTAAGCTACTGTATCTCATAAATTTTCAATTTCTCAGACACGCATAATCGGAATCATCCAGCAAATTTGCCAACCTGTCGTGTAATAAATCGTATATTTGTACTGTCCGGGTCGCCGACATGTTCAAACTTCACAAATTACATATTTACCGAGTTAAGCCCTTCTCAAAAACAGGCCTCATCCCGATTCTGTCGGGACCTCGATTCGCAAGAATCAGGATAACAGTGGAAGTTTGCGGTAAACAGGCAGCTCAAATCTTGTCAAGTAGGAGGTTTGCAACACTCTAAGATCCGGACTTTTTTATTCTATTTTTTACCCATTCCCATTCCTCAGAGCCTACTCCCAGCAATCTTGAGAATAATAGGTATAGTCCAAATACCAATAAGCTGGTCAATATGATATTTGTAATTGGAGAGAGGTCAAGTGGAATGTAGTATGCGGGAGCAAAGGCAATGACTCCCACGAAAATTATCTTCAGCGTCTCGTAAGAAAATGGCTCAAAGCCTAATTTGATTTTTAGGAATAGATATTTCACCAGATTGAATAAGAACATCACTGCGACTGAAGCTATGGCAGCTCCTTCGATTCCATAGATAGGGATCAACAGGTAATTCAATCCAATAATCAAAATACTCATTCCGATAGTAGCAATGAGATTGAAGCGGAAATGCTTTGAGAAAATTAGAATCTCTCCATTCACCGAAAATACTACGTCGAAGAGTTTTCCAAGTCCTATCAATACGACCACGTATTTGCCTGCTTCATAGATATCACGATTAGGGATGAAGTAATACAACGCATCTAAATTGGTCCAGATTCCAATAAATAACAACAAGCAGATATAGAGTTGACGATTCGATATCTGCTTATAAAGCTTGTTGATTTCCTCATGATTTCCTTTAGCAAAATGATCGGCTATGACTGGCATCACTACCTGAGAGATCGCTCTTCTAGGCAGTTCTATCACCAGTGCCATACTGAAGGCAATGGTATAGATCGCATTGGCTTCAAGGCTGATCATCGAGCTTACCATGATACTATCGATCTTCATGATCAATGTTGATGCAGCGGTAGCCAAGAAGGTAATGAGGCTGAATTGTATGAAAGAAGTTCGGAAACCTTTTGGAAATGTGTTCCAGCTGAAATCAAATTTCAAAACTCCCAACCAAAGTAAATAGACTAGAACACCTAAGAAGGCAAACCCATAAACAGCCACCAGACCTTGCATTACCTGTGGAAAGCTAATCCATTTGAGCAAATAAGCTCCTACCAGAATTCCTGTGAGAAGTCTTAGGAATACCTCACGCATAAGGGTAGGGACAGCTACTTTTACATAGGATCTGCTATATGCATCTAGTATGCTACTCAGAAGCGAGAATAATGTAATCAGTAAAACGACTCCGAAAAAGTCAATCACCTCGGGAGAATTGACAGCAAAAAGCTCTATGATTTGAGTTTTGAAACCAAGGAAGATAGTGCTCACCAAAGTAAAACCTACCATGGAAAATGCTAAACCATAGCTCAGAAATGCTGACTGATTGGATCTTAATTGTGGGAAAAAGCGTGTGATGCCATGCCCTACGCCTAACTGAGCAAAGGGAACAAACAGCAAGCCCAGATCCTGAATGGTACGGAAAGTTCCTAATTGGGAAGCATCCAATGCATACGGATAAAGCCAAAGTACATTGACATATCCTATGACAACTCCCAGGTACGAAAAAATGGTGGTTTGAATACTCTGCTTGGCTACTTTGCCCATGAGCTTAAAAGTATCAAAAAACTACTAATAAGAAGTTACTTGAGTCAAAATTCAAGGTTTGGCGCATTTGTCACAGCCAGCTTCAGACTTTGATTTGAAGAAATATTTCTTCACCAAATAGCCTAATGCTGCTAATACAATTACTCCAACTAAAATTTCTTGCCACATATTAGGATAGAATTTGATAAACAAGCAGTGCCGAAAAGTACGCCAATGCAGTCATGTATACTGTCTGAATCAACGGCCATTTCCATCCTTTAGTTTCCCTATAGACTACAGCAAGTGTACTCATGCATTGCATCGCAAAGGCATAGAATACCATAAGTGAAAAAGCAGTAGCAGTATTATAGACTTTATCTCCTGTGACAGGATTGATTTGCTGGTTTAGCTTCTGTCTGATAGTAAGTTCGTCCTCTGTATCTGCTCCTATGCTATAAATGGTAGCAATCGTAGAAACGAAAACTTCTCTAGCAGCAAATGAGGTAATCAAGGCAATTCCGATTTTCCAATCATATCCTAAGGGACGGATGGCTGGCTCAATCGCTCTTCCCATGATTCCTATAAAAGAGTTTTCTAATAACAAGGATGAAGTTTCATTTTCTATTACTGGGATTTCATCTGGTGTAGCTTGAGCTAGCTTTACTTCGCTTTCTGCTCGAATAGCATCCATGCGCTCAGGTGGTCCGTATGATGCCAATACCCAAAGAATAACTGAAATAGCAAGTATTACTTTACCTGCTTCGAAGACGAAAGTTTTTGACTTGTTATACATCGTCAGTAAAACATCTAACCAGCGTGGTGCACGATAGGTAGGAAGTTCTACCATCAAGAAGCTTTTCTCTTCGGTTTTTAAGATGTTTTTCAAAAGTAATGCTGTAAGCAACACACCAACTACACCTAATAAATAAAGCGATAGTAAGGCCAGAGCCTGCATATTGATAAACCCAAATATCCTTTCATTTGGGACAACCAAACCTATTAAAATGACATAGACTGGAAGTCTAGCGGAACAGCTCATCAGTGGAGTCACCATAATGGTGATGATTTTTTCCTTCCAATTACCAATATTCCTAGCAGCCATCACACCCGGAATAGCACAAGCTACACCTGAAACAAGAGGAACTATACTTTTGCCATGGAGCCCAAAAGGTCGCATCCAACGGTCCATCAAAAAGACAACTCTTGACATATACCCTGTGTCTTCAAGAATAGCGAGAAAACCAAACAGCATGGCTATCTGAGGGATAAAAATTACTACTCCTCCTATACCAGGGATAATTCCTTCTGTAATCAAACTTGATAGCGGACCTTCAGGTAGAAGATTTGATACCGATCCAGCAAGTTCGGCAAAGAAGCCATCAATCATGTCCATCGGAACAGATGCCCATGCAAAAATGGCTTGGAAGATGAGTAGCAGAATCGCTCCGAAAATTAAATATCCAAATACCGGATGAAGCAAGATTTTATCAATTCCAGATTCCTGCTTTACATCTGGAGTTTTTACAACAGCCTTTTCAACTATGGTGGTAATCTTTCTGTATCGAATTTTTGTTTCTTCGAGTTGAGCTGTATCTAAGTCAAAGTGAGTTTCGTCCAGTTTAGCTTTTATCCAATTCCGATCATCGAGCGAAAATGTTTTGTCTTTCTCTCCAAATCGAAGCATTTGATAAGCTTGATAAGCATTTGAAAGCTTAAATTTATCTTTCACTTCAGAGAGTAGGGTAGTAGGAACTACTTCCTCTATATTGATGAAAGAGGATTTCTTACTGAAGTTTTGCTGGTGAATTAATTCACGGATCTGATCCAATCCTTTTTCTCCTCGAGCATCAGTGCTCAAAATCGGTACACCTAGCGCTTTGAATATTTCGAAACTCTTTATCGCTATATTTTTTCTTGTGGCGATGTCCGCCATGTTAAGCACTAAAGCGAGGTTCAGACCTAGGTCTATCAATTGAGTTGCTAAAAATAATCCTCGTGAAAGCTGGCAAGAGTCAATCACCATCAATACAAACTCAGGTCTTTCCTCTTCTCTTAATTCATTTAGAACGCGATGCGCAATGATTTCGTCCTCAGAATTTGGATATAGACTATAAGTGCCTGGTAGATCTATGATCTCATAACTGCTTCCATGGTAATTCATCCATCCCGTTTTCTTATCCACGGTTACTCCTGGGTAATTGCCGATTTTTTGGCTCAATCCAGTGAGTTGATTAAAAATGGTCGATTTACCAACATTCGGGTTTCCGATGATGGCAATCTTTGGTGATTTGACTAGGGAAGGAGTGGTAGACTCAGGCATGAAATTCAGAGCAATTGGACTTCTATAAGAGAAGCTTCGGTTTTTCTTAAGGCAAGTATGGTTTCTTCAAGTTTGAAAGCCATAGGTCCTCCTAAAGGGGCGGAATGTTGGAGAATGATTGTTTTTCCTGGTAAAAACCCAAGTTCCATCAAATTGATTTTCAAGGGAGAATCAAGGATTTCTTGGATAATTGCTGCCCGGGTGACAGGTATAGAATCAGCTGTTATGAACATAGATTTGTGCTGGTCTTTTGACCGAACGCAAAAATAGAACTATTTGGAATGAATCTAAAGAAAAATAAAGAAGATTTTTGTCATGTTTTGAATAAGCATGCTTTTTTATTGAAATCGTTCTAACGATTCTGGGTTAAATTCCAGCCAACATCAAGGCTAAATCAGATATCTAGTCAAACCTGTGTGCTACTTTCGGTAATGGTTATTACTTTTTTGAGAAAAGAGTTTACAGATTCTATCTGTAGCCGTAATCACCTTTTTCGTAGTACTTCAAACTCACCATCTCTTGCGTGAATGCTCATTTACTGTTTGTGAAATTTTAAATTCATGCACTTATGATCTCTGTTTTTCAGGGTAGGAATCACTAGGAAATACAGTGTTGTAAACCTTATCTAGTTTCTTTGAAAGTATTTTTTTGTGTACTTGTGATATAAATCACCTAAGGAGAATCTCTTGATCTATAAATTTAGCCTCACTTTATTACGATATGACTAAAGAAGAACTACAGGAAGCACTCCCAAATTTCACTGATCCTGCATTGTTGGAACAAATATTAGCCACGGGCCAAATTATGAATTTAAAGGCCGGCAAAGTGATGATGGAACCCGGGCAATTTGTGAAGATGGTTCCGATCGTGTTGGATGGATCTATTAAAATTTCAAGAATGGATGATGAAGGAAGAGAGTTGTTCCTTTATTACCTAGATGCCGGAGAGACTTGCGCGTTGTCTTTGACTTGTTGTTCTGCGTCCAAGCCAAGTGAGATTAAAGCAGTAGTCGAGGAGGATTCTACTATTATTGGTATTCCAATTACAGTCATAGACCAGTTTTCTAATGATTTTAAACAATGGAAAGACTTTGTGTCAAACACATACCAAAGTCGTTTTCAGGAGATGCTTGTTGCGCTAGATGCTGTTGCATTCAAAAGAATGGATGAGCGCCTGATGAAGTATATTGTTACTAAAATGAAGCAGCACAAGACCAATGAGCTTCATACAACACATCAGGAAATAGCTAATGAACTGACAACATCACGAGAAGTCGTGTCTCGATTGCTAAAACAACTAGAGAAAAAGAAATGGATAGAACTGGGGAGAAATGTAATCTATATACGGGATGATTTTGAGGAATTGATCAGCAAGTAATCAAGTCATTACTAAAAGTGGCACTTTAGAGTGGAAAACCATTTCTATTGTTTGACTTCTGCTGAGGACTTGCTCCCATAGATTTTTGTGTTCATGACACATGACTAGGATTACATTCTCATTTTCTTCTAAAAACTGATCTAATCCTTCTACAGGGGTTTTTGCATAAAAGGTGTGAATTTTTACGGGTAAGCCTGGGTGATTTGTCGTTATGAAATTCTCTAATTTTTTGATACCTGGTTCTTCCTCGAAGTCATTTGCTGTTTGTACATGGACAAATTCTAAACCTCTTTCCCATCTTTTGCTCATATCAATTACCCAGTCTATGAATTTCTCTTCATGAGTTGCAAATTCTAAGGCCAGTGCAACTTTGCGTATTTCCGAAGCATTTGATTCTGCGGGAACGACTAGTACAGGAACAGCCGATTCTTTAATGAGATTGATAGTAGTGCTGCCTATAAGGGCTACTTTAATGCCGCTTGCACCTTGTGTCCCCATTACTATCAAAGTAGCATCCATTTCTTTGGCAATTCTAGCAACGGAAATGGAGGCTGTTCCTTCTTTGATAATTGTGCTAAACTTCAATATAGAATCTTGGTGCTTTTCTAGCGTCTTTTGCATCAAAGACTCAGCATCCCGATGCATACTTTCCATAGCTACAGACGCCTGCGAGGCAAAATCAAAAACTGCCTCTATCACATGAACTAAGATGATTTCACCATCCCTTTTGCCAGCTAGAGCAATTGCAAAATCTAATGCGTTAAGAGAGTTGTCCGAAAAATCGATAGGGAGAATTATTTTCATAGCCTTTGGTTTACGCAGATTAATTTAGTCAATTGTAGAGGAATAAAGGAGGTACTTGTTAGATGTAGTCAGAATTAATTTGATTTATCACCCGCTCATTTATTTCGAAAATTTTTAGCGACATTTTATCTAAACACAATTTAGTGTAACATTTGTCACTTCTAAGCTTAGAGATCACGGGTACTTTTGTGAGATCAAATCAGAGAAAATTGAATATGGAAATCATAGCATTAGTAGGGTATGCAGCGGCAATAATTATTGGAGTTAGTTTAGGGCTTATTGGCGGTGGGGGTTCTATCTTGACTGTTCCTGTCCTTGTCTACATTTTAGGAATCGATCCTGTATTAGCAACTGCCTATTCGCTATTTGTGGTAGGTAGTACCTCACTGGTAGGTTCATTTACCTATATGAGAAAGCAGCTGGTTGATTATAAGACAGCTTTAGTATTCGCAGTGCCGTCCTTTATAGCTGTATTCTTAACACGGAAATTTGTAGTGCCATCCCTGCCTGATCCATTGTTTGCAATGGGAGAGATGCAAGTGACCAAAAGCATAGGTATCATGGTGTTTTTTGCCGTAATAATGCTTGCAGCTTCTTATTCTATGATTAGGGGAAATGGAAAGAAAGATTCTGAAGAAGAAAACGAGGTAAAATTTAATATCCCTCTAATTGCAGTCGAAGGAATCATTGTAGGATTAATCACAGGCCTAGTAGGTGCTGGAGGAGGTTTTTTGATAATTCCAGCCTTAGTCTTACTTGCTAAGCTTCCTATGAAAATGGCCGTGGGAACCTCTCTTTTGATCATTGCAGCCAAATCATTGATTGGATTTTTGGGTGATGTTTCCAATCAAGCCATAGATTGGCATATGTTGCTGATTTTTACAGGATTATCTATTGTAGGAATTTTCATAGGCAGCTCTTTATCCAAAAAAATTAACGAAAAGGCCCTTAAAAAAGGTTTTGGCTGGTTTGTTTTAGTTATGGGGATTTACATAATATTTAAGGAACTGATATCGATGTAATACTTCTAAGTAAGGTTGTACTAAATATTTAAATAGGGGTCAGTTCGCGCTGATCCTTTTTTTTGCAAAATAGTTAAGCTCGATAAACCATCATATACCAGGTAAGCCAAATAGCCAGAGGTATGTAGTAGGAGACGAATACGACAATAGTACATTCTCCAAAAGGCCTACGGCTAATCATATGAAAACCATAGAGCCATACGATTCCGTATATGATTTCAAATACATTAAGAGTGGCTAATGCATAATGAAATTGTGGAGCAACATTACTAGGCCCAAGGAGGGATAGCATGGAAAGTGCTCTGAATTCATCAATTTCAGTATAAGTGACGCCTGTCTGTGGAGAAATGTAAACTAAGAGCCGAACTAGTTCAGGGAAAATAAAAACGACTTCGGCAATAAGTGCAAATTGCCAGAGTTCTTTATAGGGTACTTTGTAACCTATCAGGAAAGCTCCAAGCCAAAAAAGGAAGGAGATGACGGTGAATTTCCAAAGTAAGGCAAAAGGAGTCCAGAGGTAATTTAGCGCATTGAAAATGTGAAAAATCATGAAATCACCTCTTGCTTCCAAATTATCGTAATCTGGGATAGCTTCAAGGATCAGAGTGTTAGTGAGATACCTTATTAGCAAAAACAAGAATACTAATACTAAAAAATAAATTCGCTTATCGAAATCTATTAGTTCTTTCAGACGTTGTCCTTCTGGAGTTAAAGTTTTAGCCATTTTTAAGATGAATCTTGCCCAAATCTAAAATTTTGTTTGGGAATACCTCTAATTTTGGAGTCTAAATAGAAAGAAATATATGTTAGCAAGAGTTGCTGTGATTTTAAGTATTTGGTTAGCTGGATTTGGGATGGCCCAAGCTCAGGTGGCAGAATCTGATTCTATGATATTCACGCCTTCCAAGTATTTGCTACTGGACAAAGGCCTTCAATTTAGAATTACCAAGGCGATCAACAGTATGTATAATTTTGATTTTCCTACTGCGGAAAGAGATTATGCTGTACTTGCTATTCAATATCCTAACCATCCATTACCAGAATTCTTGGTGGCACTGGGTTACTGGTGGAGGATAGAAGTGGATGTGACTAACGAGAAGTATGACGCAACATTTGTCAAATACCTTGACAGAGCTATCTCAAAAGCTGAGGTAATGTTTGACGCAGATGAAGAAAACAAGGAAGCTGCATTCTTTTTGGCTGCAGGTTACGGTTTTCAAGCGCGTCTATATTCTGAAAGAAAAAGCTGGACTAAAGCAGCTTGGGCAGGGCGTAATGCCTTGAAATATATGGATTTGAGTAGGGGTGAAGAAGAGTTTAATCCAGAGTTGCTTTTGGGCGATGCGCTCTTCAATTATTTTTCTCAATGGATTCCAGAGAATTATCCTCTGTTAAAACCTATCATGGCACTTTTCCCTAAGGGCAATAAAAAACTTGGACTTCAACAGTTGGAGCAAGTAGCCAGTAATGCCTTCTATACACGTGTTGAAGCACAGTATTTTCTCTTCAGATTATATGCATCTGAGGAGAAAGAGCCTTTAAAAGCATTACAGATTTCCGAGTATTTGATTAGTAAATTTCCAAATAACCCATATTTCCATAGATCGTATGCCAGGCACTTGTATGCAGTGGGGCGATGGACAGAAGCAGTACAGCAATCGAAGGAGATTTTGAACCGAATAGACGCGAAGCAAACTGGATACGAATCAAATAGCGGGAGATATGCTGCCTTCTACATCGCCCAATTCAATGAGCGCATGGGAGATCGGGTAGAATCCAAAAAATATTACCTCAAGACTTTGTCTTTTGGTGAGGAATCTGAATCTCAAGAAAGTGGGTATTACCTGCATTCTTTATTGCAACTAGGGAAGTTCGCTACGGAAGAAAAAAACAAGCCATTAGCAAAACAGTACTTCAAAGAAGTGAAGAAATATGCGAAGAGAAAACATCCCGCTCATCAAGAAGCTCGGGATTATATCAAAAAGAATAAACTTTAACTTAAAAAGTGACGTACTACCTCCTAACTAACAGGAGATAATTTGAATTTTCCACAGGAGGCAAGGTATTTCGAAAGGATTGTTTGTATTAAGGCTTGGAAATATTAATAAAATTTTGAATTTCCTCTTTAAAATTCTGATGAATGGTTTAAAACAATCATCAATTATATTAACTTTGCACCATATAAAATTTTGTAAATGCAAGAGATCATGGATCATAGCTTAAGAATAAAATTCGATAAAATCGATAGGAAGATTCTAGAAATCCTTCAGGCTAATGCCAAAATCACGAATGCTCAATTGTCCAAGGATATTGGACTTTCGCCTGCTCCTACTTTGGAGAGAGTGAAGAAATTGGAGCAATCCGGTATCATAAAGAGTTACCACGCAAAGCTAGACCCAGAGAAGATAGGTTTAGGTGTTAGCACTTTTGTGTTAGTGAGCTTGATCGGTCACAACAAAGGAAATATTGATGCTTTCATGCGTGAAATCAATATAATTCCTGAAGTGATTGAATGTCACCACATCACAGGTACTGGTGACTTTATCCTAAAGATTATCGCAAAAGATATTACCTCATACCAGAATTTGATGCTTGAGAAAGTATCAGAAATCAAAGAAGTAGATTCCATGCAATCCATGGTTATTTTATCTACTTTCAAGGATTCTAAAGTAATGCCAATCCCGGCTTAAACAGCCTTATTAATTTATAAAGGGTGGCGTAAGTCACCCTTTTTTTTTGAACAAATGGAACAAAATCCCTGGAAAACAAACAAGATTAATCCGATATATGAAAACCCTTGGATTAAAGTCGAACAGCATGATATCATAAATCCTGCAGGCAACGAAGGGATTTATGGCAAAGTACATTTCAAGAATAGAGCAATGGCGATTATACCTATTGACAAAGATTTGAATACTTGGCTAATTGGACAATTTCGATACACCTTGGATGAATATGCCTGGGAGATTCCCATGGGTGGAGGACCAATGAATGAGGGGAAATTGGAAAGTGTCAAGCGGGAATTAAAGGAAGAAACAGGCTTGACCGCTAAGAAATGGACTGAAATCATGAAGATTCATACGTCAAATTCAGTGACTGATGAAGTGGGATTTGTGTATTTGGCAGAAGATCTTATTCAAGGAGATACAGCATTTGAAGAGACTGAAGTTCTCAAAATAAAGAAATTACCTTTCATCGAAGCTTTAGAAATGGTGATGAAAGGAGAAATTACAGACGGAATCAGTATTGCCGGTATACTCAAGGCTGCTAGGGTTCTAAACTTATAATATGACTATTAAGGATCATTTTAAAACAACTTTCATTCTGGCTTTTCCAGTAGTCTTGAGCCAATTGGGCCAAGTCTTAGTTGGTGTAGCTGATAGTATGATGGTTGGCCGAATGGGGGCAGTGCCACTGGCAGCAGCTTCCCTGGGTAACAGTATATTTTTCGTAATACTCATGTTTGGAATGGGTATTTCAATGGGTATTACGCCATTAGTTTCTGTGGCTGAGGGCAAAGGTAAGTTCAAGAGAATCGGCCATTTGTTTCAGCATGGCTTATGGATCAATATTGCCACAGCTGTTCTTCTTACTGTAGTAGTCGTGGGTTTGTCTCAGGGTTTACATTTTTTAAATCAACCCGAGGAAGTGGTGATTCTTACAATCCCTTACCTGTATATAATTACCGCATCGCTTTTACCTTTCATGATTTTCCAGTCTTTTAAACAGCTGGCAGAAGGGATTTCCCAGACAAAACAAGCGATGTACGTCACAATATTTTGTAACGTAGTCAATGTGTTTCTAAACTGGGTATTGATTTACGGTAATTTAGGTGCTCCAGAAATGGGGTTGAATGGGGCCGGAATTGCTACGCTAATCTCCAGAGTTCTGATGCCTATCATGATGGGGCTTTATGTGATGCGTTCTAAAAGATACGACGTGTTCAACCTTCAGTTAGGCTTGGGTAAACTTAGATTTTTATTACTGAATAGAATCTTGAAAATTGGTGTCCCTACAGGTTTCCAATATATTTTCGAAGTAAGTGCTTTTAGTGCTGCTGCTATCATGATGGGGTGGATAGGAGTAAATGCACTTGCTGCACATCAAATTGCTATTAATTTGGCCTCAGTTAGCTATATGATGGTTTCTGGGTTGAGTACTGCCGGAATGATACGTGTTAGTAATCAAATTGGGCGAAATAATTTCAAAACCATGCGAGAAGCAGGAATGATGGTTTTTGGAATGGCTCTGGTTTTTATGGCGATTACAGGTTTGATATTTATTCTTATGCGATCTTATCTGCCTACACTATATATAGATAATAATGAGGTAGTTGCTATGTCTGCTTCCTTATTAATAATTGCTGGATTGTTCCAACTTTCAGATGGGATTCAGGTTGCTGGTTTGGGGGTGTTACGCGGTATGGAAGATGTTCAGTTCCCAACAGTAATTACGCTAGTTGCATATTGGGTTATTGGTCTTCCTTTAGGATACTTCTTAGCTTTTGAATTAGGAATGGCTGAAAAGGGTATTTGGTACGGTTTATTAATTGGTCTCAGTATAACTGCTGTCGTGCTATTTTACCGCTTTCACAAGTTGAGTAATAGGATGATTGCATCCAATAAGCCGACTATCACAGCTTAGGTATTCTCAATCCCAATCCTATTATCACTTTGCGCATTTTGTTTTATATTCAGGACTAATCCATCCTAATATGATCAAAAAGCTACTCTTCGTATTCTCTCTTATTCTAATTTCTAATCTTAGTTCTGCACAAGATTTGGCTGTCCTTACCCAACGCGAGCAAGCCGAAGTGATAGATAGTTGGTTGGAGTTCCGTATTCAGAACTTGCTACCAAGTCTGATGACTGAAACTGGAGTAGATATGTGGGTGGTAATATCCAGAGAATACAATGAAGACCCAGTGATCCGGACTATGCTTCCTGCTACATGGATGGCAGCTAGAAGGAGGACTATTCTGGTGATGTATCAGCCTTCGGCAAATGCACCAGTAGAAACATATGCTGTAGCTAGATATGATGTAGGGAAATCCTTTAAACGGGCATGGGATCCAGATTCACAGCCCGATCAGTGGAAGGCATTGATGGAATTGATTTCATCGAAGAATCCGAAGAAAATTGGTTTGAACTATGCCAAAGATTATGGGCATGCTGATGGATTGACTACGAATGAGCATCAAGTTTTTTTGGAATATTTACCTAAGAATCTACAAGCAACTGTCGTTTCAGCTCAAACATTGGCTGTTCGCTGGTTAGAAACTAGAACAGCGCCTGAAATGGCTACTTACAAGCATATTCAGGAAATCGCACATGATATTATTTCAGAAGGATTTTCCTCAGTGGTAATTACTCCTGGAGTGACTACTACAGAAGATCTGGTCTGGTGGTATCGAGAGAAAATCAAAGCGATGAAGTTGGATACTTGGTTTCATCCATCAGTGGATATTCAACGGCCTGATCCTGCAAACAATGAGCAAAACAGAAACTTCGCGACTAAGTCTCCTAATTCAGTAATTATGCCCGGAGATTTGCTTCATGTCGATTTTGGAATCACCTATCTGAGACTTAATACCGATACGCAGGAAATGGCTTATGTATTAAAAGCTGGAGAAACAGAGGTTCCAGTCTATTTACAAAATGCATTCAAGCAAGGAAATAGAGTTCAGGATATCTTGACCTCCAATTTTGTTGCAGGAAAAACAGGAAATGAAATCCTCAGAGCTTCACGTAAAGTGTTGGATTCGGAAGGAATTCGTGGAAGTATCTATACACATCCCTTAGGCTTTTATGGGCATTCCGCAGGCCCAACTATAGGTATGTGGGATAATCAAGGCGATACACCTGGAGCTGGTGACTTTCCACTTCACGCTAATACTGGCTATGCTATAGAATTGAATGCTGTAGTTTTTGTTAAGGAATGGAACAAAGACGTGAGAATTATGCTGGAGGAAGGAGCCTTATTTGATGGTCAAAAAGTTACTTATTACAATGGTCGCCAGAAGGAGATTTTTTCTATTCCACGGGTAAATAAGCATCTAGGGTATTAAGCAGTCTCAGCTATTCTATTTTCTCTTTTCACAAAAAGAAGGAGAATGAACGCTAGCCCAGCAAAACCCGCGCTGGTTAGGAATACCAAGCGGAAGTTGTCTGCATTATTTGCAAAAAGAAATCCTGAAGTAAGTGCTCCTATGCCTATTCCAGCTTCTAAAGCAATATACATCGTAGCTAGTGCACGTCCACGGAATTTGTCCAATGATAGATCTATGACCCATGCAGCCGTGGTAGGGCTGTACATTCCTACTGCACATCCAAATAGAACACCCGATCCCAGTAAGGCGAATTTACTTTCAGCAAATGCAATCAAGACCATAGCGCAAACTAACGTGGCGCTGGCAGCTCGCATTACAGGAATTCTTCCGTATCGATCCGATGTTTTGCCTGCCAAAAGCCTAATTCCTAAAGAGGAAAGAGTAAATACTCCAAAGAATAGCCCTTTGTTCTCTATACCTAGGTGAGTAGAGAAATCTGGGATAATGGTGAGAACTACACCAAATGAAAAACAACAAAGGAAAAGAATCATAGAAGGCACAAGCACCCGTTTTTCTATAATTTCATCTCTTTTCAACTGAAACATTTTCCAGGAAATACGCTCTTTGTTAGGCAGCGTTTCTTTGAGCTTTAATAGAATCAGAATAGAAAATATAGCTGTGAAAGCTGATACATAGAAAACTGTCTGGATAGAAAAGAAAGTAGCTAGCCATCCACCGATTGCTGGGCCGGCTGCCATTCCCATAGATCCGAAAAGTGAAAACATGCCCATTGCTTCACCGCGCTTTTGATAGGGAACAATGTCTGCCACGTAGGCTGAAGCTCCAGTAGGAGTGAAGCCTGTAGAGAATCCATGAGCAAATCGTAGGAATAGGAATCCACCTACAAAACTGAGTAATGGGTATAGCATCCCAACCACGAAGCAAACGCTCGCACCGAACATCATCACTGGGATTCTACCTATTTTGTCTGCTAGTTTTCCACTAAATGGCCTAGAAAGACCCGCTGAGAGCGTAAATAGAGCGATTATAAGTCCTTTATAATCTTCTCCACCTAATGAAGTGAGGTATTCCGGAAGCTCCGGAATGATCATATTGAAAGACGAGAAAAACAAGAACGAGCTCAGGCAGAGTAGCGAAAAATCTGCTGAAAAAAAGGATGCCCGTATTTTCATAAAAAGCTTATGTAAGGAAAAAGGCCAGGAATAAAACCTGGCCTTAAGTAATTTAATCTTTCGCGACTTGCTCTTCGCTTTGCGCGAGAAGGAACGCTTTCATAAAGCTATTCAATCCGCCGTCGAGAACACCTTGTGCATCGGACGTCTCATGTCCTGATCGGTTATCCTTCACCAGTTTATAGGGATGGAGTACATAATTTCGGATCTGCGAACCAAAATCTACTCGCATCTTGGAAGATTCGATCTTTGCGATTTCTGCATTTCTCTTTTCCAATTCCATCTGGAACAAGCGAGATTTAAGCATTTGCATGGCTTTCTCTCTGTTGGCAAGCTGAGAACGTTCGATCTGACAGACCACCACGATTCCAGTAGGCTTGTGAGTCAATTGAACTTTGGTTTCCACCTTGTTCACGTTCTGGCCACCTGCACCACCGGATCTAGAAGTATGCAATTCCACATCAGCAGGATTGATTTCGATTTCTATCGTGTCATCCACTTCAGGATAGGCATACACAGAGGCAAAAGAGGTGTGTCTTCTTCCTCCTGAATCAAATGGAGAGATTCGAACCAAGCGGTGAACACCCGTTTCGGATTTCAAAAATCCATAAGCTAGTGGTCCTTCAAATTCCAGTGTACAGGATTTGATCCCGGCTACTTCCCCAGGTTGCATATCCACTTCCCGAACTTTGTAGCCGTTCTTCTCACCCCACATGATATACATTCTCATGAGAATGGAGGCCCAGTCATTACTTTCTGTTCCGCCAGCTCCAGGATTGATTTCTAGTACTGCATTCAGCTGATCTTCTTCCGAAGAGAGCATTTTTTTGAGTTCTAGCTCTTGCACTTCGGCCTCAGCCTTGATGTATTCAGCTTTGATTTCTTCTTCAGAAACCTCGTCTGCGCTGTAGAACTCATACAATACTTCGAGATCCTCGATGAGTTTATTGAGAGATTCGAATGAACTAGTCCAAGTTTTACGGGCTTGAATCTGTTTCATGCTTTTTTCTGCCTCCTCTGGATTATTCCAAAAGTCTGGCTGGGCCGATACGGCCTCTAAGTCTTCTATTTCGGCAATCTTACGATCGTAGTCAAAGATACCTCCTCAAAGCCGATGTGCGGGCTTTCAAGTCTTTCAGTTGTTCTGAAGTCATCTGTCTAGGTTAAAATTTAGGGTGCAAAAGTCCGAAAAAATATCTGTTTTTACCAGTAATCATCCATTAATCCATTCGCATTTGGATTATCTGAATCTTATTTCGGCCTGTATTCTTAAATGTTTTGTAGCGTAATGGGAGCATTGCGAGCCCAGTTCCGATTAGAATCCCAGAAGCAAGTCCTACACCGCTACTAATGGAAAACTCTTGCTCGTGATATATACTATTGATAGATTCTGCGCCAAGTAATATTACTCCAGCACCAATGGTTAAAACATTCATCGCCCTTAAAGTACCATTTCTGCGGTCTTTATCTCGAATATCCACTTCTGTGATACTCTCTGGCGAGAGGATATTTTCGCTGAGGTAGATGAAATTATTATCTATGCTCTTGATTACATCCGTGACGAAGTAGTCAATTTTTGTGCTTTTGTAGGTGATGGTTTCACCAGGGTAATACCGAATTTGAGATTTTTGTTTTACTCCTCTTTTGAGAATAATGAAATCTGTCTTTTGAGCAAAGGAGGACAGTGAGGCTGTGAAAATCAGAAAAAGGACTAGAATGCTTTTCATGGTACTAAATAAAAACAAAATGAGGAAAGATCACGGTATGTATTCCAGAATTTTGGACAAGAAAGGATATTATTTAACTAAGATGTCTGTAAAACGAAATCTTGAGCTGATTTACATCGTGTGATGTTTATCTTTTTTATTTAAGATAAAATTGTCTTAAATAAAAAAGATCACTTACATTTGGATAATAAACGACAAGTAATGTTTTCTAAGGCCACCGAATACGGTATTAAAGCAATTATTTATATAGCCTCACAGTCAATGCTCGAAAGACGGGTGAAGATAGGGGAGGTGGTGGAGCATATTGATTCGCCAGTGGCTTTCACAGCCAAAATTGTAGGTGCCTTGGTGAAAGTGGGTATTGTTCAATCTATCACTGGACCATATGGAGGTTTCTACATCGACAGACATCGTATGGATCAAATTAAGATGATTGACATCGTCACAGCCATTGATGGGGATTCTATTTTCAATGGTTGTGGTCTGGGGCTTAAGGAATGTGATGATGAACAGCCTTGTCCTATGCATTATAAGTTTGTCCAAATCAGAGCTGATCTTAAGGAAATGCTTAATTCTACAACAATTTTGGAATTAGCAGAAGGATTAAAGTCTGGTAAGTCCATTTTAATGCGCTAAAAAAATTTCACTCTATTTAAGACAAAATTATCTTAAATATAAAACTACCTCATACAAGAAATATGTCCAGTGTTAAAAACCCAATTTCTCTAATCTCCACCTTTCTCTGGATAGGATTTGTTTGTGCTATCAGCTTTATGGAAGCCTGGTTGAAGTTCACTGCTCCTGGAATCACACTACCCTTGGGATTAGGGATTGGAAGATTGGTCTTTGATGCATTGAACAAAGTAGAGTGGGTTTTTGCAATAGCAATAATAGTGAGTGGTTTTATGGTGAAAGAAAAATGGCTTTCGCTAAAAAATCTCGCATTTGCCATACCTCTTGTTCTACTGATTGTTCAAACCCTATGGACATTGCCAGCATTAGATGCTCGAGCGGAATTATACATCACAGATCAAACAGTACCTCCATCAAACCTTCATTTTTATTATGTAGCAATGGAGGTTTTCAAGGTCGCATCTCTCCTACTATTCGGAATTAAACACTTTAAATCAAACTAATTATGACTCCTACAAGTAACTCCATCATCGGCGAATTGGTAGCTCAAGATTACCGTTTTGCCACTGTTTTTCAGCAAAACAAAATTGACTTTTGCTGTCAAGGCAATAGAACTATCGAAGAGGCCTGTGCCAAAAAAAGCGTTAATATCGATCAGCTTATCGAAGAATTGAAAGCGGCATCTTCATCAGATGAAGCATCATCCACTGACTTTAACTCTTGGCCGCTTGACCTTTTGGCCACTTATATAGAGAAAAAGCACCATCGTTATGTAGAATCTAGAATCACTGAGATTAAGCCCATGCTTGCAAAAATCGTGAAAGTGCATGGGGATTTGCATCCTGAGCTATTGGAGGTAGAAGAGTTGTTTCTAGGGTCGGCAGGAGAACTCACTGCGCACATGAAGAAAGAAGAGTTTATTCTGTTCCCATTCGTTCAAAAAATGGTAGTAGCAGCAGCTGGAAAAAGTGAATTGACACCAAGTCATTTTGGGAGTGTAGAAAATCCAGTAGAAATGATGAAACACGAACATGAAGCTGAGGGGGAACGGTTTAGAAAAATAGCTGAGTTGACCAATGATTATACTCCGCCGGTAGGTGCTTGTACTACATATATGGTTACCTTCTCACTATTGAAGGAATTTGAGCAGGATTTGCATTTGCATATACATCTCGAAAACAATATTTTATTTCCTAAAGCAATTGAACTGGAGAAATCCTTAGTATATGCCTAACCTACCAATTAAAAGACACGTAGCACTTCAACCTTTAAGCCGTGATCATCATCATGGCTTATTGTTCTGTTGGAAAATCAGATCAGGTGTAAAGCGTGGCATAGATACCAGCAGGATGGAAGCTCATGCTGCTTGGTTCTGGAATTCACATTTAAAATCTCATTTTGCGGAGGAGGAAGAACTTGTGTTTCCAATTTTGGGCAATGAAAATGAATTGATTCAACAAGCCCTAACAGAACACGCTGAGTTAAAAAAACTGTTTTCAAAGGAAGATATGGACTACGAATTCTTGAATTATCTCCAGATCGCTTTAGAGAAACATATACGATTTGAAGAGCGAATTCTTTTCAATGAAATCCAAGATGTAGCTACCCCTCAGCAATTGGCGATGGTAGATCAACACAATGCAGCTGAGCAAGATGAACTGGAATGGGAAGATGATTATTGGAATTGGAAAAAATTAGATAAATAATGTGAATATGATAGGAGTGAGATTAAAGAATATGACTATTCGTAATGTTGCACGTAAGGATAAACAGAAGCTATAATTAGTCTATTGAATAGCTGTTTACCAAAATATCTTCTGTT
>NZ_FOKK01000002.1:0-380904 GCF_900112005.1 Algoriphagus aquimarinus
GACTCCATAACTGTACCGGCTTTTAGAGAAGTTCTTCTTCTACATTGACTGCACTCGAAGAATTTTTTTCCTGAAAACCAGTATTGCTTAGGGCTACTTTTACAGGTTTTACAATAGATCCCTGTCTTCTCACGGTAAGCTTTCAAGTAGGATTCACAACTCTCCTCGTTTGGAAAATGCTGGATAAACTCAATGATATTCATGGCTTTGTGTATTTTTAGCCAAGGAAAACCAATTCGACCTATTTAGGAACTACTTGTCACAAGCTGTCAAATAATATTTGGCTACGTGCAAAATCCCGTAGAGTCAGTATTGAATATATTACAAAGGTATATTCCCATGCTTCTTCCTAGGAATCTTATCCACCTTGTTTTCTAGCATTTTAAATGCTTTGATCAGTTTGACTCGCGTTTCGGATGGCATAATGACTTCATCGATAAAGCCTCGGTGCGCTGCCCGATATGGATTTGCAAACTTAGAAGTGTACTCATCTACTTTTTCCTGAAGTTTAGCTTCTGGATCTTCTGCTTCAGCAATTTCTTTCTTGAAAATAATCTCCGATGCTCCCTTTGCTCCCATTACGGCAATTTCAGCTGTCGGCCAAGCAAAATTCAAATCGGCTCCGATATGCTTGGAATTCATCACATCATATGCTCCGCCGTAAGCTTTCCTTGTAATAACCGTGATTCTCGGCACAGTCGCTTCTGAGAAAGCATATAGTAATTTGGCTCCATTCGTAATAATGCCATTCCATTCTTGGTCTGTTCCAGGCAAAAAGCCGGGTACGTCCACCAAAACTAGGAGCGGAACATTGAAGCTGTCGCAAGTACGAACAAATCTCGCCGCCTTGACAGATGCATCATTATCCAAAACACCAGCCATAGACTGGGGTTGATTTCCGACTACACCTATACTTCTACCAGCTATTCTTGCGAAACCCACTACGATATTATCAGCGAAGTTTTCATGAACTTCCAAAAACGAATCCTCATCCACAATACCCTTTACCGCATCACGTATATCATAAGGCTGATTTGGATTCTCAGGAATCAAACTGTCCAATTCCTTTCTGCTTTCATCCTCCAGCATTTCATAAGGATAAACAGGAGCAATTTCCTCGCAGTTTTGAGGCATATAGCTCAAGATCTTCTTCACATGCTGAATGCATTCCAATTCATTTGCACATGCGAAATGCGTGACACCACTTTTAGTACTATGGGCTGAAGCTCCTCCAAGTTCCTCGGCCGTGACATTTTCTTGCGTTACTGTCTTCACCACATTTGGTCCAGTCACAAACATATAGGAGGTATTTTCCACCATTAATATGAAGTCTGTGATCGCCGGAGAATAAACCGCACCACCTGCACAAGGCCCCATGATCGCGGAAATCTGTGGCACCACGCCTGAAGCAAGGGTATTTCTATAAAATATATCGGCATATCCGCCCAAAGAATTCACTCCTTCTTGTATTCTCGCTCCACCAGAATCGTTCAATCCAATCACTGGAGCCCCATTTTTCATGGCCATGTCCATGATTTTGCAGATTTTTTCAGCATGAGTTTCGGAAAGTGACCCTCCGAAAACAGTAAAGTCCTGCGAAAAAATGTAAACCAATCGCCCATTCACCTCTCCATATCCAGTAATCACTCCATCACCTAGGTAATGCTCCTTGTCTAGACCAAAATCCTTTGCGCGATGCATCACGAATTTGTCGATCTCCTGAAAGGTTCCCTCATCCATCAGCAATTCGACCCGCTCACGGGCGGTGAGTTTCCCTTTCTTATGCTGAGAGGCAATTCTCTTTTCCCCTCCACCAAGTAGCGCTTCTGCATTTTTCACTTTCAGTAAATCGATTTTACCCTCTTTTCCGGGCAACGTATAATTGGGTTTATCCTGCTTACTCATATAATAGTTTTTAGACTTGCTCAAATATAACAGGCTTTGTCAGCTATGGAAAAGAATGAGAAGGAATGAACTTAAGGGAGGTGTCCAATTTGTGGATTTTGTAAAAAGTAAGTAGGAAAAGGTATTAACAAAAATCCATTTGCAAATGGCCTAGCGTAAGTAGCAATGAGATTCTCTTATAAATCTCGTATTTGGATATCTTGTAGTCAGGCAAAAGCAGGAATAAAAGAGCGAAAGTTTTTCAAAAAAACTCTACTGTGTTTTCAGCAACGCTACTGTAGAAGCTGAAAGATAACTCTGTGTACCCCCAAACCTCTGTGCACTCTATGGCGATAAGACTTTATTTAAAACTGGGCAATAAAATATTAAGTAGAAAGTCCTCATTTCAAATAACTTTCTATATTCGCCCATCGAAAAAATTGGCAGCATATGAATACCCGAAAGGCGGCGGTGATAGACATGGGGACCAATACATTTCATTTGTTATTGGTAGAATTAGACGGTGTAAGTTTTAAAACAATTTACAAGGAGAAAATCCCTGTCAAATTGGGTAAAGGCGGTATCAACCAAAATACCCTAGCAGAAGATGCTATAAAACGAGCATTTCATACGCTCACACATTTCAAAAACCTGATCGATGGCGAGCACATAGATCAGGTTTTTGCTTTTGCGACCAGCGCAGTGCGAAATGCCGAAAATGGCCCTGACTTCGTCAGAACAGTCAAAGAAACCATTGGAATCAACATACAAGTACTTTCTGGATCAGAGGAAGCACAAATGATTTATGAGGGAATTCGACTTTCTGGCTCACTAAACGGTCAGACAGACCTAATGATGGACATCGGTGGTGGTTCGGTGGAATTCATCATTGGCAATAACCAAGAGTCACTTTGGAAGCAAAGTTTTGAAATCGGTGGCCAACGACTACTGGAGCTTTTTCACTACCACGACCCTATTCTGCCAGAAGAGATAGATAAACTGGAAAGCTATTTGGAGGAAAAGCTTCAGCCTCTTATCCAAGCTATTCAAACCTACAAACCAACTGGTCTAGTTGGAGCTTCAGGGACTTTTGATACGCTGACGGACATTTATTTCGAATCCATGCTGCAGTGCAAACTTACCGGACGCCATGTATTCGAACTTCCAGTAGAAGAATATGAAGCGATTCATCGTATGATTTTGAGCAAAAACAAAGAAGAACGTCTGCTGATTCCCGGCATGATCCCCATGCGAGTGGACATGATTGTGGTCGCATCAAGTTTGATTGAGTTCATTTTGCGCTACATAGATATTGATTTCATCACTTGTTCTCACTATGCTTTAAAAGAAGGTGCGATCGCATCCTTACTTATTCCAGAGCAAACTATCCATTGATCCATTCGAAAAAAATATCCTTTCTTATATTTGGTTGATTGTTTTTTCACCAGTTTAACCCCCTATTCCTATGACCTATTCCTACGAACAACTCCATACGTTTACTTTGGGCATGCTTGCCAAAATAGGCTGTCCAGAAGATCAGGCTAAAACGGCGGCGGATGTTTTGCTATCTGCAGATCTACGCGGAGTGGACAGTCATGGGGTCGCTCGACTTTCTGGTTATGTGCGTTTATGGGAAAAAGGAAGAATCAATGCTACGCCAAATGTGCGAGTAGTTCACGAAACTCCCTCCACTGCGGTAGTAGATGGAGATGGAGGTTTAGGCTTGGTCGTAGCTCCTTATGCGATGAAAGTTGCAATCGAAAAAGCCAAGATCGCTGGAACAGGTTGGGTTTCTGTAAAAAACTCAAATCACTACGGCATCGCTGGCTACCATGCCATGCAAGCGTTGGATCATGATATGATCGGGATTTCTTTGACGAATGCCAGTCCGCTGGTAGCTCCGACTTTTTCTCAGGAGAGACTTCTGGGAACCAATCCTATTGCAGTTGCAATTCCTGCCAAAGACCAGCCGCCATTCGTCGCTGATATGGCCACGACAACAGCAGCCAATGGAAAACTGGAAATTCTTCAACGCAAAGGAATGGACACACCAACTGGCTGGGTGCAGGATAAAGATGGAAATCAGACGACTTCTGCAAATGGAGTGAAAGATGGAGGAGCTTTACTTCCATTGGGTGGTGATCGTGAACATGGTTCGCACAAAGGTTATGCACTGGGTTCCATTGTAGATATTTTCTCGGCAGTTCTTTCCGGCGCCAATTATGGCCCTTGGGTTCCGCCATTTGTGGCTTTCTTGGAGCCAGATCCTAATCCAGTTGGAGAAGGGATTGGTCACTTTTTCGGCGCAATGCGCGTAGATGCCTTCCGTCCAGCTGATGAATTCAAAGCTCACATGGATAATTGGATAACTCGATTCCGTGCCGCCAAGCCAACTCCTGGAAATGAAAAAGTCTTGATCCCAGGTGATCCAGAGCGTGAATTGGAAGCTATTCGTATGAAAGATGGAATTCCATTGCTAGATCCGGTGGTAAAGGATTTGACGGAATTGGGAGAACGATTTGGGGTGAAGTTTTAAAAGTTGTGGGAGAAGATGATCGATCCGCATAAATGCTATTTATCTAAATTAGCTTCTAGTAGAAATCTTCCTCAGAAAAAATACTTTGAGGTTCTTGTCGGTTGTCAATTATGGTAATGATTTCAATTGAGTTCAAATTCACCCTATAAAAAAACGAGGCCTCCTTTGATACAACACATTTTCTGACTCCACGAATCTCCGGAATTTCGGGACAGCTTTCCGAGTGTTGACTTATTCTTTCAAAAGACCTTAATAACTTATCTAAAAACTTATCCCGTACTCGAACAGACCATTTTTCTAATAGATAATCAAGAAGCTCCTCCACCCTTCTTTCAGCAACAAGAGAAAGATAAACCTCTTTTACTTAAGAGACTTTCTCTAAGAAATCGGTCAAAGAGACCTTCTTTCCTTCCTCTAATTGCTTTATACCTAGAAGAATTTCCTTTCGCTGCAATTCCGTTAAAGCTTCTTTATTTTCGATATGCTCAAATAAATCTGAAAGTGCGGACAGCAATTCATCGTCATCCACTGTAAGTATTTTTTGCACCAATCTGAGTTTTTCAGCTGCTAGTCTCATTTTTAGTTCTTTTTGATGAATTTAATCTTTTTACTAGATTTTAGGAAATTACGGCGAAATGACTGAGCTAACTCACTGAGTGAAAATTCCAAAAGTTTACAAAGGAATATCCCTCCTCTTTTCTCTGAAACTTAAAACTATCCTTTAGGTTTACTCATTCCTTCAAATCCCCCCTATTCCCCTCCAGTAACTTTACCTGCTTTTCCATAAGTTCAGTCATCCGGCTTAGCAACTCAATATTTTTTGGTGTTGTCTCTCGCTGATCTGCTGGATCCTCTGCTCTTTTTCTAATGGTGTTCATCAATTTAACGATGAGAAACACAGTAAATCCGATGATTAGAAAATCAACACTCGCTTCCATTAATTTTCCATAGCCAATTGCAATTTCCTCTGGCTTGGTAATTCCCTCCTCTACGACCGCATGCCTCAGAATTATTCGCTTATTCTCCAGATTGATCCCATCGGTAAGAAATGAAAGCGGAGGAAGAAAGATCTCTTTCACCAACACATCTACTACTTTATTAAAAGCAGAGCCGATGATCACTCCGATCGCAATGTCAATCATATTGCCTTTGACGGCAAACTCCTTAAATTCTTCAATTAATTTGAATTTCATAATTACAGATAATTAGTGTGAGCAGAATCCAGCATGAGTGGAATCTCTGATCCAAAAGCTATTCCTAGAAGTCGAAATTAGAATTTCGGCTTTTTTTTTGAACCAATTGCTACAGCAACTCCTCATTCGAATAGTAAGTACCGTCAATTAAAGCAACTATAAATCAATCATTTAACTACTTAACCCAGGTATTGATAACAAAATCCCATGGTCAAAGCATCAAAAATGACAAGAAATATGAGGCCCTTCGGAGTGAAGGAATGAGCCAAGAGAAAGCTGCTAGAATCGCAAATGACCCCAACTCGGGCAAAAAAGGTGGCAAAGCCAAAGCGTATGAGAATCGAACGAATGAGGAATTACACGACAAAGCAAAAAAAGTTGGCGTCAACGGAAGAAGCAATTATGACAAAGCAAGATTTATTCATGCTTTGAGAAATCAATAATTGGCTAATGTTTATCAGATCGCAAATTCCTTGAACCTCCGAGGAATTTTAAGACCAAAACCATCGCGAGACCTAAAACACATATAACATGAAAGCAAAGGAAATTTTACTCAGTTTGGCATTACTTATCCTAGGAACTTACTTCCTAATCAAAGGACTTGTGATCTCCACCTCATTTCTGGTTCCCATTGCTTTTGCATCCCTTCTCACCTTGATTTGTATACCTCTTTCGCGGAAGATGGAAATAATAGGTATATCCAGAGGACTCGCTTCCTTCCTTTGCGTAGTCGTAAGCTTTGTTTCCTTCTTAGCTTTTTTCTGGGTCATATCCGCTCAGATTAGCAATATCTCGGAAAGATGGCCTGAGGCAAAAAAAACACTTAAGCCTAAACTTGAATCTACACAACAATTTATCCGAGAAAAAACGGGAATAAGTACTCAGGAACAAATGAAGTTGATCTATGGAGCTACAGAGGAAAATCCTGAGTCGTCGACTTCTGAGAAACCTCAAGCAGATAAGCTACCTGATAATTCTGAAGCAGATTCCTCCGAATTACTAACTCAAGGTGCTAAAAAGAAGATTGGCATTATCGTCATGGATTTCTTTGGATTTTTGGGAAGTGCAATGCTCACCTTTATATATCTCTTCTTTTTCCTTTTTTACCGTAGAAAGGTAAAGCTATCTATCCTTAAGTTTTTCGATCCTGAGAAAAGAAGTCAAGCACAGGAAGTAATGGGACAATCCATTCAACTTTCAGTAAACTTTTTAGTAGGAAGGCTTACGCTTATCCTTTTTCTGGCAATAATTTACAGCGCTGGCTTAATGATAGCAGGTGTGGACAACGCGATTTTAATCAGTTTGATTGCCGCTGTGCTCTCATTGATCCCATATCTAGGGGTGATAATCGGTTACGTTTTAGCTATTTCCATGACAGCATTTAGTGGCGCAGAAACCTGGTCGCTTATGATCGTCACATTTACTTATGGACTAGCTCAATTCATAGAATCATACATACTAGAGCCGTATGTGGTGGGCGACAAAGTTAATCTCAATCCACTCATTACAATTGTAGTAGTTGTTTTAGGTGGTTCTGTATGGGGAGTTTCGGGTATGATTCTAAGTATACCTCTGGCGGGAATTTTAAAAATCATTTTTGACGCGACAGATGCACTCAAACCACTAGGATATGCTTTAGGGGTAGAAGATATTGACAGCTCTGATAAACAAGGGGTGTTGAGTCGCTGGGGTGAAAATATCTGGAATAAATTTAAAAAGATACCAACACGGAAACACTAAGTACCCAACTCATCCTCACTCCAATATCTACCCAAACTGGGAATAACAATTCTCAGGGAAACTAGTGGAGGCATTTTTTTGAGTTTTCAAGCTTTTAAAAAAAAGTAAATAACCTTGGCTCAGGACCAACTAAGCATGATTTAACTTTTTTAAAGGAGAGGAATTCCCCAAAGGCATCCAGATTGCCTATTTACTTCTACACTAAAAAATCAACGACCATGACTAATCATAAACCAACAAATCCAAAAGACTCAATTCAAAAAACCAACGAGGAATTAGCAGAGGAAGCTAGAGTAACGAAAGAAGATCTCGAGGCTCTTGGGCCAAAGAGCGCCAATCTAAGTGATGATGGAGGCGATGATGAACAGTTGCTTCACAGAAAAGAAAAGGTCGATTTCGGAGGCGAAGGTCTAGATGTGCCAGGAAGTGAATTGGATGATGCGCAGGAAAAGATAGGCTCTGAAGACGAGGAAAACAATGCATATAGCCAAAGCAACGAAGACGAAGAAAAGTAAGGATGATCGATAAAAAAACAAAAGAAGCCATTGCTAACTCTCTTAAAACGGGAAACACCCTGAACATGCGTTTGGGAAAAAACATACGTTTTAAAATTGAAAGAAGGCTTCCTTTTTTATTGGTATACAGACACCGAGAAGACGGCAACAACCCTATTTCAGGTTTAGTGGTCACAGAAAGCTCCTACCTGATTGCAGATTCATCCACCGACAACAATAGCGATGTAGCTATTTTGGTCAAAGACCTTGCAAAAGGAATCGCAGACGATTATGGTAGCGTGATGATCGTGGAAATTTGGGTAGGTAAGCCTGGTAGCAAATCTTTTGTGATTAAAGCTGCGAAAGATAAGGCGCCTAATACGGTGAAAGCTCTTCGTGAAGGATTGGAAAAGTTTTCTAGCAACCAGTCAGGCTTGAATGTAATCTTGGAAGAAACAACAATCAGACATCCGGAAGGTGTTTCTGACTTCCTTACTCTTAAACAATGTCAGGAATCAGGGATTTATCTTTTAGGATTGGAAATCCCTCCATTTTTTCAAAATGAACATTCAAGCGAGTTTTATTACTTAGTTTTCAAAGAGTTCAAACGGGCATTTTCCGGGATACTTAGAAAATCAATTTTTGAATTCCTCCGAGTGCAGACTTCATTTGATATAGAAAATTATCAAAAATTAGGAAGTACTGCTGTAGACAACGCCGTATGGGAAGTGGACAAAAAGCTTTCAGAGATAGAAGCAAAATATCAGTTCCTTATGCTTATTTCCCCTACAAACACGCTACAGGCTAAGGAAGAATTTATATCGAGCCAACACAAAATCAATCCTAAATTTCTTTACAGAAATTTGCCCGTTGATCCAGATCGGTTGAAAGAGGAACTTTTCTCTATCAACCTACGAGATATTGAAGACCCTACTCTCGCATTTTTATACACTGAAAAGCGAGAGGAGCTGGAAAAGCAGATCACCATGCTGAAAGAGCGAGGAACAAAAAACTTCATGTACAGCAGTATTCGACTGTACAGTTCCCCAGGAGTTAATCTTTTCGAGACTGCAAAGCACCTTCTAAAAACACTTCCACACGACAGCTATGAGGATGTCAAGTGGTTAGACTGCTACGATCTTGCCAAAATCTGCACAAATGAGATCGATAAATACAGAGAAATCTACCCTAAGCTGGACGCCAAAGTTGAAGTCAAACATGACATCGTCGGAATGTTGGTGTCAAGAGGGCAACTGTATATAGGTGAAAGTTTTAAAGTTCCTGAGCATAGAATTCAGGCTTTGGTGCATCATGAAGTCAGTACACATGTCCTCACTTTCTATAATGGAAAGATGCAGCCGTTTGGTCAAATGAGCAGTGGGTTTGCCGATTATGATGAATTGCAAGAAGGATTGGCTGTTTTAGCAGAATACCTAGTGGGTGGATTAACCAATAATCGTCTCAGGATTTTAGCAGCCAGGGTAATTGCAGGACGAACTTTAATTGAAGGTCAAACTTTCGAAGAAACCTACAGAACCTTAACCACAGACTACGGCATGACGCCCGAACAGGCTTTTCAAATAACAGCCAGAACTTATCAAGGAGGCGGCTGCACCAAAGATATTATTTATCTGCGTGGGTTAATCAAACTGGTGGATTACCTACAAAACGGAGGAGAACTAGAACCTCTATATGTAGGAAAAATTGGATTTAAACACATACCATTAATTCAGGAACTGAAAATCCGGGGAATAATCAAACCTTCACCACTTTTCCCTTCATACCTAAAAACCGCAGACGCCAAAGATCGCCTAGAAAAGCTCAAAGCTGGAATGGATCTGCCAGAACTAGTCAATTAACTAAACCACTAACTATATGAAAATTGGAATCGTAGTAAATCAAATCGAGACCGAAACGGCTGCTTATAGCACCACAATGATTTCATCGGCCGCGGTTCATCGCGAGCACGAGGTCTATCTTATTTCTGTCGGTCAACTCAGTTACCTGGAAAACGGTCATATGGGTGCGATTGCAATTAAAGCTCCTAAGACTAAATTCAGGAGTTTAGAAAAATACATGGAGGCGATACACAGCCCTGAAGCTGAAAGAGTATCTATTTCTTCAGCTGACTTGGATGTTTTATTTCTTCGAAATAACCCTTGCGAGGAATTTGGTGAGCGAGCTTGGGCACAGACAGCTGGTATGATCTTTGGCCAAATCGCCATGGCAAAAGGAGTTTTGGTCGTCAACGACCCCTACTCACTTATGTCTTCATTCAACAAAATGTATTTCCAGCATTTCCCAGAGGAAGTACGACCAAGAACTATCATCAGCCGAGATTCTGATGAGATCAAGGAGTTTTACAAAAAAGAAAAGAAAAAAATCATACTAAAGCCACTTCAAGGCTCAGGCGGAAAGGATGTATTCCTGGTAGACTCGGACAAAAACATGAATCAAATTGTGGAAACCATCAATAGGTATGGTTTTGTCATTGCTCAGGAATACCTACCTGCAGCTAAAAATGGAGATATCAGAGTCATCATGATGAACGGGAAAATCCTGGAAGTAAAAGGGAAAGTAGCTGCTATCAACCGTGTAAATAACAATGACATCCGAAGTAACCTTCATACTGGAGGAAAAGCAATTCATGCCGAAATTACCGATGATATCCGTAGACTTTGCGAAATCGTAGGACCAAAACTAGTAAGAGATGGAATGTTTATGGCTGGTATCGACATCGTAGGCAATAAAATCATGGAACTGAACCTAGATAGTCCAGGAGGCATCAATGCAATGCACAGATTAGAAGGTGTTGACTTTTGTTCGGCAATGATTGAAGCTTTGGAGCGAAAAATCACCTATCAAAAACACTATGATGGTACCCTTCCAAATGCATTTTTGGCCACTTTGGATCTTTAAGTCGAATGCTCACAAAAAATGGGGAAAAGCTTTAGGTAGCTTTTCCCCATTTTTTTACCCAATCTATATTAAATCAATCCGCAGGCATTACAATAAAAAACCCATCTGAACCCTGCTTTTGATACAATGGCAAAAACACACGTGAATCGGATTCGGCAAGAACTTCTTTTCCATCTAGTTTTGCCAAAAGTTGGCCTTGCTCTACCAAAGAGAAATTCTCAAAACCAGGTTCCATCTCAAACTCCTGATCTTCCTTAAGATCCAATCTGTAAGTAACTTCAAAATTATCCTGAGTTGGCGAGGAATTTTTCAGCAATTGATGATAGTAGGCATAGTCGATTACGCTTTTGTCAAGCAATCCATTATCCACCATTACCACCCATATCGCTGCCTCATGGTAATCTACTGATTGAGGATCTTCATGTTGTCCTGCTTCCATCGTAAATCCAGTATGACCTTTCAGCGTCAAAAAATGATCAAAATGGCCTGGAATATATTTCTCGATTCCTTTCACTACAGGCAAAGGCATTTTTTTAGCGAAATTAAAACTCTCCTCTTTTTTATTTACACTGATATAAGGAGCCGTTTTGGATGAAGTAGTATGTAGATCCATAAACAAGAAGTCCTCCTGCTTCTTATTATTTTCGATAGCCTCTACTAGTATAGAAAGATCATGAAACTCCGACCCTTCCTGAAAATCTGCAACTTCTCCACTTTTAAGTTGTTCGGCATAGTCAGGAGTACATACTCTATTCAAATCCTTATCTATTAACCTAACGCCCCTTTTCAAGGCGGCCATATTTCCTGACACCCCTATTAGCTTTCCTTTTAAATAAGGTTTGTTAGTTTTTAGTTTTTTAAATACCCGCTGCAAAGCAAGTATTCCACTAGGTTCATTCCCATGTATACCAGCACTAGCCAGTAAATATGGGCCGGGTCTAGAGTTCATCCCATCAGTAGGATACTCTCCTATTATTCTGGTCAACTTATCTGAGTTGAATATCTCGCTATTTGTAGTCATGACTAGTTGGTTTTGTTCTGAAGAAAAAATTCCAAAGACCATACCCTAAATCCTACTTAGTACTGTGACCCTCCTAGATCAGGCGTATAGTGAGTTTTGACAGCGAAACCAATAGTATATCGTCGCAAACAGCAAATAACCCCTCAATAAACTGCGCTATACAAGCCTATTCTGAGTGTGATCTTCCTCGTTTTGAGACCAATAAAATAGCACTAGAATGAATCCGCAAATTGGGAACTAAAAAGATCACAATGAGGACTTTACAGACATACTTGAACTAGTTAAAAGCAATATTAATCTTCCAATAATTAAATCTTCATTTTCTAACAGTTCAATACTTTTTCAAATAAAACCTGCCATATAACTCGTATTTCCATTGTCGAACTTCAATAAAAAGGGTGAGATCGAAATTATATTCTAAAACCCACAAATCAGAAAGCAATGTTTCTAACCTAAATAGTTAAAGCTTATCTATTTGGGTTAGAATTTGAGTTAATGAGGTTAGTCACATTTTCCTCCCTAATGAGGAGCTTGAAAACTAAACCAACTATGAAAACTCAACTAGTAATTTACCCTGCAATGATAGCACTATTGTGTATGTCCTGTGGAGAAGATAAAAAAGACACGTACGAAGAGAGTATAGAAGCTCAAAATGAAATGAGCGGTCCAATGCATGAAGGTGACACTAATATGGTGAAGCGAGATGGAACCCTTCTTGATGGAGCTATAGATCAAGCGGATACCGTGAAGCTACCCACGCAGGTACTGGAGGTAATTTCAAATGACAAAGCACTTTCCGTCGATAAAATCAGAAGTAAAAGAAAATTCACCGAAAATGGGATTACCTATTACGAGATCAAATTCATGACACCGGATGAAAAAACCCAGTCTATGATTTTTGATGAAACCGGAAAAATAAAATCTGAAGATGAATAGATATAATTAGGCGATGATGCCTCCTTTGACCGACTGTAGATTACCACAAGTTTACTATTTAATAAGTCGAATACGCGTTAAGTAAGGCTGACAGGTAAACCCAAAATAGATTCTATTATAAATATAGGATCATCAAAATCGACAGTTGATAGGAGGCGCCATCGTTTATTTTTAGTTAGAATTATGGAATCAAAACAATCAGTAGAGTTGTTTGATGCTAATCGCTTGCTTATGGGCGAAGGCATACCTTTTTCATTTCTTGCAGAAGTACTACTTCGTACTACTGTTATGTTTTTTATAGTTCTTTTTATCCTACGCCTCTCAGGTAAGCGAGGAATTAAGCAACTCTCTGTATTCGAATTAGCTATAATCATATCCTTAGGCTCTGCAGCAGGAGACCCTATGTTCTATGAAGATGTCGCTTTACTTCCAGCAATTCTTGTATTCGTAATCGTAATCAGCCTATATAAACTCATCACCTATCTTACCGGTAGATTCGAAAAAGTTGAAGAGTTTGTGGAAGGGAAACCAGTGAAATTAATTGAACATGGCAAAATCCTTTACAACTCATTCCGTAAAGAATCATTGGCCTATGATGAGCTCTTTTCCCAACTTCGTCAACAAAGCGTATCGCATCTTGGCCAAGTGCAAAGTGCCTATTTAGAAACTTCAGGAGACCTTAGCATTTTTTATTTCCCAGACGCTGAAGTCATTTCCGGCTTACCTATTTTACCTGATATTTATGAGACTCCCTGCACAGAATTTCACGTGGGCACCACTTACAGCTGCAAGCACTGTGGAGAAATGAAGCCAGATCTCCACCCCTCAAAACCCTGTGATGTATGTGGTGAAAATGAATGGTTGGAGGCTAGTGATGAGTTACGATTGAAGTAGAAAGACTGATTAGTGATTGTTAGCACTTCAGAAAATGCATTGTTTGTTAATAAGAACCTAAGGAGTTTTTAGAGTTAGCACTTTAGCTCAATATCCATTAATTTTTAGGCTAACGAATAAAATTTGATTAGTTTCAGTCATCTACTAAAGTAGTTTAAAACTGAATGATCACAACCAATCTTGAATTTTAAACAATGAGTAAATTGAAGTGTTTATTAGTTCTGTCAATTTTCGTTCTTTTTACCGGATGTTCTCAACCTCCAGAATCAGGAATTAATTCGATTGAAGTTCCAAGAACAATTGATTCAGATATACACTTATCAGATATAGCAGAGTCCGTAAATTTAGTGCAGATGGAGACTAATAATGGGTCTTACTTAACAGCTATTTTAGACGTTAAACTTTTTAACGGGAATTTACTTATTCTTGATACAAGCGGGAGTGTAAGGATCTTTGATTCTAAAGGTAATTTTATTGGAAAATTAGGAGTTAGAGGAGAAGGCCCTGGCGAGTATAGTAGCGCATATTCGATTGAAACTGATCAAGAATTAGGTTTAATTTATTTAGGGGGAGTACGGAAGCTTTTGGTATATGACAAAAATTATGAATTCTTAAAAGAAAAGAAGTTTTCCGATTTTCTTCATTATATAAAAATAGTTGATCAAAAGCCAATTCTAATTTTCGGCAGAGATTGGATTCCTGTTGAAGGCGGGTATTCTAACCAAACTATATTGTTTGAATTGAACCGTGAGCTCGATATTACTGACAGTATTCTTTTTAGAAATACAATACTTAAAAAAGCTAATGGAATTAGATATACTAGTAAGCACTTTTTAAGCAATACTATTGATGGTTCATTTTTGTACGCTCCTGTACTTACACAAGAAAATATATTGAGAGATACCCTTTACAAATTTGAGGGAGGTTCGATAATCCCATTTGTAAAGCTTGATTTTGAAGAACCTCATTTTGATGAGAATGGCAATAAAGGAGTTGATATCTATAATATTATGCACTCTTCTTCTTACATAATTTGTGAATATGCTCGAAATAAGGATAAAAAGTTTTTTATATACAGCAAGAAGGAATCCCAGGGTTATAATCTTGAAGTTGGGGTATTGGATGAAGATGACCAACCGGTAGTTTTAAGGCCTTTGGATTTAAAAAATGATATTTTTTATTACATCAAGGAGGGAGAGTTTCAAAACACTGGGATTGAAGAATTAAATCCGGCAATCGGAATAGTTGAATTAAAGTAAATTTGATACTACCGTCATCCTAGCATTTTTCTAGACCTCTAAAATCAAGCTGAGAAAGTCCTTCTTTTCCAATTCTTGTTTAAAAAAGGAAATCGACTCTACCACACCCCAAATTTTTAAGACTAATCCATGATTTTCGCAAAACTCAAACCGAAATCGCAGGTGAATTGGTTACTAATTCAAAATAAAAAACCCTAACCATCAATATTTCAGATAGTTAGGGTTTTTAAATGTAGAGAGGAAGGGATTCGAACCCTCGATACCCTCACGAGTATACACGCTTTCCAAGCGTGCGCCTTCAGCCACTCGGCCACCTCTCTAGGTTGATTTCCGATCCAATACCCCGAATCGGAGTGCAAAGAAAATTATTATTAATGCCCTTTCCAAATTATCCTGGAAAATAGCCGATGAATTTACTGTTAAGCACTCATCTCTCCTGCCAGTGGCACTTTTAGCTTCGCGATAATCTCTGAATGTCTGCTCTCCTGACCCAGAAGAAACATCAATTTTGTCACTGCCGCCTCGGTAGTCATGTCTGTTCCACTGATCACCCCCACATTGAGGAGCTCTTTACTGGTCTCATATCTACCTTGGATTACTCGACCACCATTACATTGAGACACATTCAGAATAATTATTCCCTTGGCGATTGCTTTCTGCAGCGAACTCATAAACCACTCCTCACTTGGGCTATTTCCAGAACCGTAGGTTTCTAGGACTATAGCCTTGAGCCCTTTCACACTCAGAATAGAGTCAATTACATTCTGAGTGATTCCAGGAAAAAGCTTAAGAATTAAGACATTATTATCAAGTGACATTCTATTCACCAATTTCTTATGGGATTCCAGCGGACGAATTGCCTGAGTATTATAATCAATGACAATCCCTGACTCAGCAAGAGGTGGATAATTCTCAGATTCAAACGCATCAAAATGCACACTCTGCACCTTTTTGGATCGATTCCCTCTTAAAAGTAGATGGTTAAAGAAAACACAAACTTCGGGTACAATTGGCTCTCCATTGATCTTTGCTGTTGCGATTTCCAAGGAAGTCATCAGGTTTTCGCGGGCGTCTGATCGCATAGCTGAAATCGGCAACTGTGCACCTGTGAAAATCACCGGCTTGTTCAAACCTTGCAGCATATAGCTAAGCATGGAAGCAGAATAGGCCATGGTGTCTGTTCCATGCAATACCACAAACCCGTCATAACTATCGTAATTCTCATTAATTATATAAGCCATATCTTTCCAATGACTCATAGTGACATTGGAAGAATCAATAGGTTCTGGGAAAGAAATCACCGTAATGGCAATATCCATGGTATAGAGGATAGGGATTTTCTCCAGAATCTGTCCGAAATTAAACGGCACCAAGGCACCGCTTTCGTCATACGCCATCCCAAGTGTACCACCAGTATAGATTATAAGTACAGAAGAAGTCTTGCTGGTACGAAGCGCTGTATTTAATCTTACTATTTTATAATTCATGATCCTATTTCACGGAAAAGGTTAAGGGCATTTTGTTTTGTTTTCAGAGCTACTTCCTCTTTCGATATCTGAAGGTAATCTCCGATTTTCTCTGCAATAAGCGGCAAATATGCAGGAGAATTTCTTTTGCCTCTAAATGGTACTGGAGCAAGATAAGGTGCGTCAGTTTCCAAAACCAAATGATCTATACTGATTTCAGGAATTACCTGATCCAATCCACCATTTTTAAACGTTGCGACTCCGCCAATTCCAAGCAGAAAGCCCAAGTCAATAATCTGTTTCGCCTGAGCTAGATTCCCATTGAAGCAGTGAAAAACACCTTTGAGATTCCCATCACTGGCCTCCTTTACTATCGCGATAGTTTCGTCCATAGAATCTCTGCAATGAAGTACAATCGGCAAATCCTTTTCTTTAGCCCATCCGATCTGAATCTTTAAAGCTTCTTTTTGCTGCTCAAAGTAGCTTTTGTCCCAATATAAATCCAGACCAATTTCTCCAACAGCCGCAAACTGGCGCTTATCCAACCAATCCTTCATGATTGCTAACTGCTCATGAAAATCTTCCTTCACATCACAAGGATGCAATCCCATCATCGGAATGCATAAACCTGGATATTTCTCTTCACAAGCCAACATCGCGTCTATGGTTGACACATCCACATTGGGCATGTAAACCCGCTCTATGCCAGCATCTTTAATATCTTGGATCACCTGATCCCGGTCGGATTCAAATTTGGTTGAATAAATATGTGCGTGTGTCTCTATGTAATGCATGGGTATATTCTGGATTTCCATTTCGTCTTGGAAGGCCAAAAATAGTAAAGAATAGTAAGGACGGTAGTATTGAAATTATAAAAATCAAAAACTAGCAAGTATAACCAATTGATTTTCACGCCCGCTTTGTCGGCAAAGCCAATGAGAAATAGGCCTTGCAAAAGAATTTTCATCAAAGCTAAACTCATACCCACTAAGGGGTTAAAGGCTATTAAAGCTATAATCCCTACAAAGTACCCAAACTGAAGTCCCAATATCAACTTCCAATATATCGGTAAAGTCATCACTCCGCTCATCCAACGCTTTCTCTGATTTAGTAGCTTCGAAAAACTAATCTCTGGCTTAGTGAAAGCCAGCATTTCTGGACATACTTGATGTGCTATCCCAAACCCCTGTCGCTGAATAGCCCGTGAGATTTCAAGATCTTCTGTAAGACAAAAAGGTAACTGCTTAAAACCACCAGATTGTTCGTAAGCGAGTTTACTGATCACCATATTGTTCCCCAGGCCAGTAGTTTGAATATTCAGATCTGTTGCTACTTTGACAAAGCCTAGTGTCAGCCACCAATCAATCTCTTGAAATTTCCCCATCAAACTCAGCGCTTTCACCTGCGTAATCCCTATCACCAAACCTATATTACCAGTAAACCCATTAACCCCTTCCCGTAACCAGGCTGGATTCACTTCGCAGTCTGCATCAGTAAAAAAGTAATAATCCCCCTTCGCTTTTTCACCTAAAATCGCCAATGCATTTGCCTTACCATTTTCATTAAATAGGGCAATTTGGGAAGCGTTAATACTCAAAAAACTGGCATTAGGGTCCCTGCTGCACCAATCTTTCAATATCTGAGCGGTACGATCCGTACTTTGATCATCTGCAAACAGAAATTGAACCTTATCTGTTGGATATTCCAAGTGCTCAAAGGATCTCAGAAGATCAGGCAGATCTTTTTCTTCATTTCGAGCAGCGACAAGAATGGAAATTAGGGGCAGTTCGGAGCTTGATTTAACCTGATTTTGTTTCCAAAAAAAATTTACACGAAAAAGTAGGACAACGAACTGAACAAGAATCAGCCCTACTATTCCTATGCAAACCCAGACCATCACAAGGTAGATGTCGTCCAGCCCATATCCTGAATGTGATCCAGGTACTGAGGTAAAATCTTCGGTAAAACTTCCTTAGTCCTTAATTGATCGTGAAAGACGGCGATAGATCCCGCTTTAGAATGCTGTATTGATTTTCTCAAGACCAACTCAGGTTTCAACCTTTCATCATAATCGCCTGAAAGCATATTCCACATCACCACTTCATGAAATCTCGAAACTTCCGATGCCTGACTGGATTTAATCAAACCATAAGGAGGTCGAAACAATTTTGTCTTCACGCCCAACTCGTCCTCCAAAACCTTATCACACAAATCTATATTCTCGAGGTAAGCAGAAGTCTCTGTTTTCCACCCATTCAGATGATTGAAGGTATGATTACCTAACTTGTGACCTTCAGAAATCAGCTCCTGAGCAAGTGTGGGGTTTTTTCGAATATTATCACCAACCACAAAAAAAGTGGCTTTTTGACTTCTTTTCGCCAGTTCTTTCAACACATAATCTGTAACACCAGGTACTGGTCCATCATCAAATGTGAGATAAATTTTACTTTCTTCTTTTCCCTTGTGCCAAAGTCGCTTAGGAAAAAGTCGCTGTAAAAGAAAAGGAATTGTGTGCCAAATCATCCTATTGAAATCTTAAACTAAGCAAGGTCAAATCATCCCGTAAAGGAACGTCTTTCGAAAATTCCTTAATTTTCTTCAAGAACTTTCGATGAAAATCATCCGGGTCCATAATCATATGCTTATCTACAAATTTCTCCAATCGCTCCTCCCCATACTCCTCCTCAAATGGATTCATCGCTTCCGTCAATCCATCAGTATATAAGTGTAAAGAGAATTTTTGAAGATTTTCCCGCTTACCTATCTCCAAGAATGGCAGCTCATCGAAGGCTCCCAGAATAGTTGTCCCCGCATGAAGACTTTCACATTTTTTGGTCTCTTCTCGGCAGAGCAAAGGTGGATTATGCCCAGCATTCACATAAGTTAGTTCCCGAGTTTTAAAATTGAAATGCCCCAAAAAGAAAGTAATAAAGCGTTCACCGTGGGTATTTTCATACAAGGTGTAATTCAGTTGATTCACTACCATTTCCAAATCAGCATCGCTTCGCAAAAGCGTTCGCAAAGCAGCTTGGAAATTTGACATCAGCAGAGCCGCTGAGATCCCTTTGCCCGACACATCAGCGACACAGAAATAGACCTCATCTTTGGATTTGCGAATCAGATCGTAATAATCGCCACCCACCATACTGTGTGGTAGGTAAGTGACTTTCGCCTTCATCTCTTTATCCACAGGCAGTTCAGCAGGAAAAAGCATTTGCTGTACCTGAGATGCAATAGCAACTTCCCTATTCAGAATCTCTTGCTCCAACTGCTTTCTGGCAAATCGCTTATTCTCCAAAGCCACTACCAGAATATTGGTCAATGCTTGCGTGAAATTCAGATCTAAATCCAAGCTTTGATCCTTTCTACGCAGAAAGAGAATCGCCAGCATCTTGTCTTTATGATAAACAGGCAAATAGGTTTCCAACTCCTCAAAGGAATATTCTTCCTCCAACTCTAACCTAAGCTCACCGGTAGATTTCTCATCCACCACCTGATCAGCCGAAATCAGCATAGGAACATTCCCTTTCACGCCGTGTGAAATCTTATTCTCGAAAGCCCCTTCCTTTGCCACATAGAGTATCAGCGCTTTGATATTCAGATGCACTAAGCAGGTAAACTTGAAAATATTGAGCAAGATCGCCTCAGACTGATTCTCATTAATTGCCTGGGTAATCTCCAGCAGAGATTTCAGCTGCAGTTCCTTGCGTTGATATTTGTGTATTTCTGTGGTCAATTCTAAAGTGTATTATGTGCCATTAAGCCATTTTTTGTTGCCAAAAAATATAAGCCCGTTCCTTCTTTCATGATATCAACCTTTCCAAATCGTTCTGTATCCGGATCATCCAGGCACTTAATATATCCCTGAGAGAATAGCGATTGCAAAGTTGCCAACAGCAACTCCTCTTCCCAATCCAGGGTTTCTAATAGATATCCGTAGGGCTGGACGAAATAGAGCTCGTCCATCAAGTCAAATTCCTCGTCGTTCATGATTTAATTTTCAGATTCTAAATTAACACTTCTCCCGTTACCCCTGCCTTTCCAAGTAAACTTTCCATTCAAAGCTCCAATCCCAACTCGTAAAACATAGAATGGATGTACAAATGAAGTTTGAATTATTGAGAGGTTTCTCTGTAGCCTGTTAAAATTTTTCAGGACCTTACTTAAGCTGATTTTTTCAGCAAATACTTTAATCAGCCAAACTAGTCCAAAGGCAAGAATTCCTTTTCCGCCAAGGGAAATCAAATAAAAGCTACCGACCCAAATCATTTGAATCATAAACAGCAAAGCGGCTGTCATAGCATGTGAAAGAGAAAAATGTGCTTTCCACTTACTTGCCCAGCGTATGCGCTGATTGATCAATGACGACCAAGTAGACTCTGGATTTGTAGTGACCAAAATATCAGGTGAAGTCAAATACGTACAAGCATCTGTGCCGTACATTTTGTGGATTTTCTTAAGTAAAAACTCATCATCACCCGAAGCAAAATCTCGATTTCCTTCGTATCCACGTACTTTCTCAAAAGCAGTCTTCCTGTAGGCCAGATTTGCTCCGCTACACATCAGTGGCTCCTTCTTCGCAAAAGAGTACTTAGTCATTAATAGTATACTTGCCCAATCAAGAGCTTGAAATGCATCCAAAAATCTACCCTTTACCTCCACTATAACAGCTCCTGCTACCAATTGGATTTTCGGATCTTGGAAAGGCAAAACCATGTGTTCCACCCAATCTTTAGGAAAATGACAATCGGCATCTGAGCACAGAACAATTTCTCCAGAAGCCATCTTCACTCCAAATTCTAAAGCGCTCTTCTTGCCGTCATTTGGACTTTGTAGAACTTTAACGTTCTGATTTTCTTTAAAGTACTGTTCCAATAGCTGTAATGAACCATCCACAGAATGATCATCAAGTAACAAAACTTCAATACTTGGATACCCGAGTTGATTAATATTTCTACACAAACTAAGTGCATTCTCCTTTTCATTTCGAAATGGAATAAGGAGTGTTACCCTTGGAGAAAAAGCTTGAAAAAGAGGCAAATCCTCCATTTTTAGCCAAAATCTACTCACCCACCAAAGCAATGTGAAGTAACTCAGAGACCAGATCAGGTAAAAACTTAGCATGTTTTGGGCTAACTTGCGGGGGTGAGCAAAGAACAAGAAAAAGCACCAAAGGAAAAAATCATTTTAGGCATAGATCCAGGTACCAACGTGATGGGTTATGGAGTGATTTTGACAGAAGGCAAAAAGTACAAACTCCTACAATACGGCGTAATTCATCTTAAAAAGTATGAAACGCATGAATTAAAACTTAAGAAAATTTTTGAACGAATCACAGGAATTTTGGAAGAATTCATGCCTGACAGTGTGGCTTTGGAAGCTCCATTTTTCGGCGTGAATGTGCAATCCATGCTCAAGCTAGGACGAGCGCAAGGTGTTGCGATGGCAGCAGCTTTGGCCAGAGATATTCCTATCACAGAGTATTCTCCTAAAAAAGTGAAGCAGTCAGTAACAGGAAACGGTAATGCGTCCAAAGAGCAAGTTGCAGCTATGCTTCAGACACTTTTCTCCATAACTGAGCTCCCAAAAATGCTAGATGCCACGGATGCTTTGGCTGTGGCACTTTGTCACCATTTTCACGACGGAAGAATTCAGACTAAGGGAAGAAATGCAGGCTGGAAGTCTTTTATTGAAGAAAATCCAGATCGATTGAAAAAATAAAAGCCCGGCAAATCACCGAGCTTTACTAGTCATTCTAATGTTGAAAATCAATTAGAGATCTATCCCAAGTGAAAATTTCAATACATTATTTTTAACATCTTGATCAAAGTAATTCAAGCTCTGAAGACCAAAGTCATAACTCACCTGAGCATTCAAATTCAAAGGCAACTTCACACCCACACCTACTACACCTGAGATATCATATGCCTTAATTGCTTCTGTGCTTGTTGAAGTGTCCCCTCCATTTTCATACTTTCTTGAAAGCAAAGCAGATCCTTGAGGTCCTGCAAAAACGTTCACACTTGGCAGGAAATTCACTCGAAGAAGAACCGGCAGATCGATGTAATTTAAACGTTCAGTAATTTCTCCAGCTGCCCCTTGGTCAACCATGTATCCTTTTTGAGAAAACTGAAGTCCTGATTCTAAGGATATCAGACCCAAATCCTTTCGATAATAAGTTCCTGCATGAAAACCTCCAATCGCATCAGAACCGAAATCTGAGAAATTAGCACTACTATAGCCTGCTCTTACTCCAAATTGTGCATTTGCAGTACTGAAGAGCCCGAAGGCAAAGAATAAAACCAGTAACTTTTTCATATGTTAAAATTGTTTGATGAGTTTAATTGTTAAAATTCAAATCTTAATACATTTATTTAAATCGATATTTTCAGGAATATTGTAACTGTTACTTCACTTCTCTTTAAATTAACTTGGTAAAACTAATTGAAGGATTGCTACCCTAGTTCAGCAACCTAAATTTTTTAGTAACTAACAAATGGAAAATTTCTCAAGCCTATTTAGCAAATTTCCGACCACAAGTGATGAAGCAAAAGCTGCTTTTGCAAATCATCTGGAAGAGTTTGAAGTAGAAAAAGGCTTTTTATTGGAAAAAGAAGGTCAAGTAAGTAAGTACCTCTACTTCGTAGCGAAAGGGTCTGCAAGGAGCTATTACATCCGCGACAACAGGGACATCACTGTCTCATTTACTCTGGATGAGGAATTTGTAACAGCAATGCATTCTTTTATCACCAGAAAACCATCCTATGAAAACATTGAGACGATGGAGAAAAGCAAGGTTTTCAAAATCTCCTACGAAGGTCTTCAATCTTGCTTTCTAGATTTCCCGGAATTGGAACGAGCCTATCGTATGATTTTGGAGCAATATTATATTGTACTCGAAGAGCAACAGATATTCAACAAATTCAAAACAGCTAGGGAAAGATACCTCGAACTGATGCAATATCGTCCCAAAGTGATCCATAGGGCATCCGTCGGCCAAATCGCTTCTTTTCTGGATATGACTATAGAAACTCTCAGTCGGATCCGAGCAAGAATCTAAAGTATCATATCAGATATACCGAATTCTTAGGACCCACTTCCCTTAAACTGATCTTCTTTATAAGCGAAGAGTACGTTGAAAGTAGTAAGCGAACCGTAGCAACGGGTAATATACTGCTGCAATCCAACTCGATCTTCATCATCTAATTTTGGATGATTGTTGATGTTTTGCTCTAACACACGAAGTTTCTCGCGCACCATTACAATCTTATGAAAGAAGGTCGCCATCGGAATTTCTTTGGCTTGCAGTGAATCATCATTTGGTTCAAATACCACGTTCCCTCCCATCCATTTTCCACCCAGCGGTACAATCGGTGCTCTTTCGGCTGTTTGCATCAGCGCTTCTCGAATCGCTTTCTCCACATCTTTCATCGTGAGCATGGGAAAATCAGGAACTTTTGCTTCGTCTACCGTGAATCCCTCATAGTCTCTAGCGAGTGTTTTGATCTCTTCGTTGTTATAAAAATAAATTTTGTAAAACGTATCGTCCACAGAAAGAATCATTCCTGTGCCGAATTTTGGGTGGGTAAGCTTGCTCCCTGCTGCTAATTCACTTGCTGATGCCATTGTAAAAAAAAGGTTTAGACAACCAAAATAAGGAATTTTACTAAAAGAGAATTAGCAGAGTTGAAAACTGACTAAAAAAGAAAGGGGAAGCTGAGCTTCCCCTTTGAAATTAATTTTTGCGATCATTTATTTTCTGAGACCAAGTCTGAGCTAGCTCCCACTCGTTGATCATATAATCACTCTTCTCCTCGTCATATAGATCAATTGTAAGGGGCTTAGTATGTTCATCAAATTGATCTAGCACCAAACTGACTTTATTGATGATTTGCCGTTTCTCCTTGCCTGCTTTCGTTTCGCGAAAGTTTCTTATTGGGCGGCAAAGTCGAATATGACTCAGGTCTATTTTCTGAACAAGCGTCTCATTCTCCAAAGAGTTCAGAAATAGAAGATGGTTGTTTTCCTGATCCAAACCTATGCAATAAGCTTCGCGCCAGGTTTCAAAATCTCCTGTCTTAAGATGACTTACTTGCGCCTCAGATTTGAGCTTCTCTTTCAGCAGATTGCCTTTACTCTTTTGTTTTAAGCTATTAAGAATTAATGGTAGGCACACCATTACAGTCAATGCGACTGATAAGATTATTAATGTTAGTTCACTCATTATTGTTGGATAGATAAAATGGATAATCAGTCCTAGCTGACTTAAAGAAGCCAGAAGGATGTAGCAATGTCAACTTGAATTGCGATCCGTTTTACCAGAAATAATGGAAGGGGAAAATGATTCTGCTGGCTGTGAGAGCCCCCAAAATCGGCGTACTCAAAAAAGATGAGTTAACAACTTCAGCATCAGAAGTGCCAAACTTTGGTTTAAAAACTGACGAGAAAAGGACCGGCCAGTGCCCCGTCCCTGACAGCCAATCCTCATTGGCCTCCTGCCTGCTTACTCTATTCCAATCAGGATTGACACAATGCTGAAAATCAGTAATTGTAGCATCTCCCTTAGTAATACTATAATAGTCACGGTCACCTAATTCACTTGCAAATACCCGCGCACCTAAACCTGTAGAGGGTAGAATAACCCAAAGCAGCAGGTAATAGAATAGGTAAATAAGTGAATTAATTTTCTTCATACTTCTTTACGAAAAGCCAGCTCTTCGTATTAAAATCCAATACAAAAGTAAATGAAAAGCAACAGCATTTCGTTCCCTCTTCTCTAAATAAAAAAGGAAGTTGGAGGAGCATGAATCATCGCTCCAGCAACTAAAAAAATTCAACCCACTTCTATCGCTGAGACACCCCTAAGAGTCTCTCAACTTTGAAAGCCCATGAAGTTACCCCTGATCGGAAATATTCTGATGGTGACGATTCCCTTGGAATGGATTGGAACTCCCAATGTTTTATCATTTTTACTTCTTTTAGATTTAATTCTACTCTGGTAATACTGGGATTTTTTCAGACCGCTGATTGATGAAAGAAAAAGTAGCTATGATGTGAAATCTGGATCAATGAGAACTCGGAACGGATATTTAGTTTGACTAGCTAGCCTTGCATTCCAGTTCTCTGCTAATCAGTTTTCATTTTGGAATTGGCCGGCTACTTTGACTACCGTTATTCTAGGATTGATTTTGTCGGCTTTGAGTTCTCGAGTAGATCGTACACCTTCTCTCTAAATAGATTTAAGAATTCCTTAACACGACTTTCAATTTATACTGCGCTATTAGACTGTACTTTGTTATATTAAATTCACAAAACTTCAGTTTGATGAACGCGCACTATAAAATCACTTTTGCAACGCTATTTTTTCTAGCACTTTCCACCAACGTTTTCGCCCAAAAATTCCTTCCTTCTGCATTCCCAGATCGAATCGTTCTTAGTTGGTCTGATAATCCCATGACCACACAGTCGGTCACCTGGCGAACTTCAAAAGAGGTCGCCACTTCCAAAGCGCAAGTTATCCTTGCTCCAAATACGCCTATATATTTAGAAAGCGTGGAGACCATTGATGCTAAAATGGAAGTGCTCGATGTAGATAGCGTGCAAGCAAATTATCACTCGGTGACTTTTCGACATCTTCAGCCAGCGACCACCTATGCTTATCGTGTAGGAGGTGAAGGCACTTGGTCAGAATGGTTTCAATTCACCACTGCTCCTGAGAAAGGGACTCCGTTTTCCTTCATTTACTTTGGTGATGCCCAAAATAACCTGAAATCCCAATGGTCAAGAATCATCAGACAGGCATATTCAAACCTTCCCAAAGCAGCTTTCATGGTACATGCCGGTGATTTGATCAACAGCACGCAGTCTGACTCGGAATGGGGCGAGTGGAACTATGCAGGCGGATTCATCAATGCTATGATCCCAAGTATTAGTACTCCTGGCAATCACGAATATGATCGTGCAGAAGATGAAACTTTGGTTCTGGATTACCATTGGAAAAAACAATTTACCCTTCCAGAAAATGGTCCAAAGGAATTCTCAGAGACAGTATATTACACTGATTATTCCGATTTACGTATGATTTCACTCAACTCGCAAGAGATTGTTTCAGATGAAAAGTCAATGGAAACACAGAAAAATTGGCTAGAAAAAGTACTCTCTGAAAACACGCAAAAATGGACAATCATTACTTTTCACCATCCTATTTACTCCTCAGGCACTGGGCGCGACAATCAGGAATTTCGCGAAGCCTTCAAGCCTGTTTTTGACAAATACAAAGTTGATCTAGTGCTCCAAGGTCATGACCACTCCTATGGCAGAGGAAGAAATCTGCCTTCTGGAGTAGCAAGTCAGGATCCCGCAGTCCAAGGTCCAGTTTATGTGGTATCTGTAAGTGGTCCCAAAATGTACAATCTCACGCCTGACAAATGGATGGATCGCGCAGCTTCTAACACGCAATTGTATCAGCTAATTTCTATCGAGGGGAACAGACTCAGCTATGGAGCATATACCGCCAAAGGTGATTTGTACGATGCTTTTGACTTGATCAAAGATGGCAATAAACCAAAAGAATTTATCGACAGATCAGATAAGGCAATACAGGAAGCCATCGAACTTACGCCCGGGTCTGACAAGAAAATGACGCCCGAGGAAATGGCGGAATATATGCGCACCTATAAAATAAGGTAATTGACTTTTAGAAAACTTATCCACGCCTCCCAAACAAACCGACATATTTGAGGTTTAAAAAGTAAACGTAGTATAACTAAACTGGCTTATTTATTGCCTCAATAGTAGTTTAAAGACCAGTATATTTACAAACACTAGTTAAACGCTCAATTCCATTAAACGCTTTTTCGGTAAATTTTTGAAGATTCTGGGTATTGTTATCGCCGTTATTCTGGTGATCGTAATTGCCTTGATCATATTTATCCGTAGCCCTTGGGGTCAGGGGATAATTGTGGACAAAGCTACCTCCTACGTTTCTGGAAAAACAGGCACTGAAGTGTCTATAAAACGTCTTTTCGTTACTTTTTCCGGGAATATTTACCTAGAAGACTTATACCTAGAAGACCCCAAAGGTGACACCTTACTTTACTCCAAACATCTAGAAGCTGGAGTTGCTTTTGCGCCCTTACTTTCCACAGGAAATATCAGTATTACCAAATTGGATTGGGATGGATTGGTGGCCCGTGTAAATCGTACTACCGAATCAGAGAAGTTCAATTACCTCTTTTTTATTGAGGCTTTCACTACCCAAAATGAGGGGGCTATAGAAGTTGCAATGGACACCACTTCTTCAAAACCGCTCCAAATCAAACTTTCTCCAATTTCCCTCCGAAATATTGATATCACTTATGTAGATGAAATATTGGGGATTGATGCGTCCATTTTACTTGGAGAAATGGACGTGACTATACCTGGCTTGGATTTGGAAAAATATGAGTTCAACATCAAAAAAGTAGCTGTTCAAAACGCTCAGATCAAATACCACCAAACTAAGCCTTTTCCGCCTTCTGAAGAATCAGCAGAGGAAACTCCTCCGCCAACCCTAAACTTGGATGAACTGCAGCTTACTAACGTCACAGCTGATTATATCAATGCCCCTGATCGACAGGAAGCACAAGTTCATATTGGAAATTTACTGGCAGAACTACCAGAGGTAAATCTCCACACGCAGACTGTAAAGCTTAGAACTCTGGCAATGGAGAAGTCTACAATTCTCTTCCATGATTTCTCCGTTGCTTCGCAGAGTGACTCCCTAATTACGAATGAATCTGCCCCTTTTGAATGGCCTGTTTGGATCGTGGAAGCTGAGAAAATATCAATTGATTCCACTGACATAGTATACAAATCCGCAGAGGTTGCTGTCAGAAAAGGCCAGTTTAATCCAGAAGTGATTGTACTCTCCAACTTAACTTTAGGAGCGGAGAACTTATTTCTTAAAGACAAAAAAGTCGGCGCAAAACTTCAGAAATTTCATTTTCATGAAGGCAGTGGCTTTGAGCTAAAGGAACTCCATTTTGGGTTTGAAGCAGGAAGCAATTCAGCCCAGCTAGATGATTTCGTACTTACTACCAACCGAAGTAAACTGGATGCAGAGATTTCGCTTGACTATCCTTCCATCCAATCACTCATCGACGATTACGAGACGCTCAAGTTTGATCTGACTGTAAACGAATCCACAATAGACGTACGTGACGGCTATTTCTTTGACCCAACTCTGGCTCAGGACACGCTTATTCGTGAACTTGCAAAAGCTCCTATTATACTGGATTTGTCAGCAAATGGGGACTTGAAAGCGATGAACATCTCCAGTCTGAATCTTAATTGGGGAGAAAGCATTTTCAATGCTCGTGGCAAGGTTCAAAATCCGATGGATGTAGACCTGCTTGTATTTGATTTCCCAAAATTAAACTTACAGACCAACCGTGAAACTCTTCTGAAATTCATCAAGGAAGAAGATTATGGGATTAAATTCCCTGAACAAATCACCTTGAAAGGAAATGCCAATGGCATGCTTGACGACCTGTTAGCTAATCTGGATTTAGAAACAGATATGGGAAGCATCCTTCTAAACGGAGGTTACCAAAACAACGGACAGATTGCCTTTGATGCCAATTTAAAAGTAAATCAACTGCAACTCGGCACCCTCTTAAAGCAACCAGAGCTTGATACTCTGACTTTTGAAATCATAGCCAAAGGTTCTGGCTCCAATCTTAATAATTTGAATGCTGAACTATCTTCCACATTCGAGCGACTTCGCCTTTACGGTTCTGACTATTCCGGACTGAAGCTGGAAGGTAAACTGGTCGATGGAGCAGGTGACATACAAGCTGGTTTGGATTCAGAGTTTTTGGACTTTGCCTTAGTGACAAAATTGGATTTAGATTCAGTGAATACTAAAATCGATCTAAATCTAGATTTGAAAGGTGCAGATTTTTATGAACTTGGACTTTCTGGAAAAAGCTCCCGAGCACAGCTAAAACTCGATGCAAATTTCGAAGGAAATCTGGACGAGTTTGACCTAAATGCGCTGCTACAGGACGGGACAATTCTCTATGACAACCGAAATTATCCTCTAGGCACCATGTCTACTGTTGCAAGTGTTAGAGACGATTCTACAAGTGTGGACATTGCGAGCAAACTGGTTAACGGATACGTACGCACAAATACCAACCCTACCGAATTATTTGAAGCACTAACCGCTCATTTCCGCCATTACCTGGACAAGTCTGACACCTTGGCTTTTACTGATGAGCGGGATATTGTCATGAATATGGATTTGAAAATTTCTGACGATCCTTTACTTTCAGAAGTTCTCATTCAAGGTTTGCAGCAGTTTGACTCAGCAAGTATTAAAGCTGATTATTTCCAAAACATAGATTCTCTGACTGCCACTATAGAGTTCCCATATATCAACTACTCAGGCACTGAAGTGGATAGTCTGGGAGTGAGAATCAGATCAAACAGGGAAGAACTCCGCCTCTATTTAGGTTTTCAGGATTTGACATCAGGCCCGTTAAGTATGGACAAAACTTTCTTTACTGGTCAATTGGCTGATTCAAGATTATATTTTGACTTCCACTCCTACGAAGAAGATGAGCGAACCTATCACGTATCCTCAGATATTGGGCTCAATGGTGATACACTCAGCTACCATGTTTCTTCTATAGATCTGATTTTAAAAGGAGAAGAATGGACAATACCTGAGAAAAATTTTGTCAAATATTCTGGGGAAAGCCTAGAATTCAAAGACTTTAAATTCTCTAAAGGCAATCAAGCACTTTCCATGGTGAATAACGCAGAAGGGTTTACAGATGAGAACATTGCTCTTCTATTTCAAGGATTTAGACTATCCACTTTTACCAGTCTGTTTAATCCTGAAGAAATCATTGCTGGGGGATTAATGAATGGTCAACTAGTGGTAGAAAACCCCTTTGGAGCTACAGGACTCATGGGACAACTACAGGTCGATAGCCTGAAAGTTCTTGGCGTACCGCTGGGAAGTCTGAATTTGGAAGCTACCGCAAAGAGTATAGGAAATTATATTTTAGCACTTACCATAAAAGATGCTGGACTAGACTTAGACTTAAACGGGGAATTTGTGGCTGATGAGGCAGGCGGGGAATTTGACATAACGCTAGATTTGAACAAAATCGAAATGCAAAAAATTGCTGAACTTTCCCAAGGTCAAATTCTAGAAGGCTCTGGATATCTTTCAGGCAAAGTCACTGCCAATGGGACTACTATCGAGCCACTCTATCAAGGAGATTTTAAGTTTAATGAAGCCTCTTTCATCCCTGCAGAACTGAACACCAAATACCTGCTTTCCAACGAAACTATACGAGTGGATAATGATGGTGTTTATTTTGATCAATTCACTTTACGGGATACAGAGAATAACACATTCGCAATTGACGGCACAGTCTTCACCGAGAGTTTCATCAATCCTTCTTTCGACCTGAGACTCAAAGCTGACAATTTCATGGCTGTGAATTCCACAGATAAAGAAAGTGACCTGATTTATGGAAAAGCATCCCTGGATGCTGACGTTACCATCAAAGGTGACTTGGTTTTACCAATAGTAAACGCTCGCCTAGGTGTCAAAAACAATACAGATTTGACCGTGATTATTCCCGAATCCCAGCTTGATTTGGTAGAGAGAGAAGGCGTAGTTCTTTTTGTCAACAAAGAAAATCCTGATGACATCCTGACTAGACAGACTGAAGAAACTACAAGTGCCTTTTCCGGCTTTGACATACGAGCCTTACTCAATATAGATCCAGAGGCGCTCTTCACTATCGTAATTGATCCTGCGACAGGAGACAACTTACAGGTGTCAGGAGACGCCAACTTACAAATGGACATCAACCCAAATGGACGAATTACACTTAGTGGTAATTATGAAATTTCAGATGGACATTATGAGATGTCACTCTATAATCTGGTAAGTAAGAAATTTGATATTAACCAAGGAAGTAGAATTACTTGGAATGGAGATCCTATGGATGCGAGCATGGATATTCAAGCGATCTATACAGTAGAAACTGGAGCCTCGGAACTAATGTCTTCTCAACTCACTGGCAGTAACAATGAGACTAAGACTCAGTATCAGCAACAATTGCCATTCCTAGTCTACCTCAATGTCAAAGGTGAGTTGCTTAGACCTGAAATTTCCTTTACGCTGGACATGCCTGAAAATCAACGAGGGGCATTTGGTGGAAATGTATACTCTAGAGTATTGCAAATCAATGAGCAAGAAGATGAACTTAATAAGCAGGTTTTCTCCCTCCTAGTCCTTAATAGATTCTTCCCATCTTCCGGAAGTGATGGATCAACAGGAGGAGCTGAATCTATTGCTAGGAATAGTGTGAGTCAGATACTTTCTGATCAAATGAACGCCTTGTCCAACAGGCTTTTTGGAAACAGTGGTTTTCAGGTTGGCTTTGATGTAGATAGTTATCAGGACTATCAATCCGGAAGTGCTCAAAACCGAACCGACCTCAATATTAATGCTCAGCAGACTTTATTTGACGATAGATTAATCGTTCAGGTAGGTAGCCAAGTCGATCTCGAGGGAAGCTCTCAAAATTCTCAGCAAGCCAATTCCATATTGGCAAACATTAGTTTTGAATACATGCTGACAGAGGATGGTAGATGGAGAATCCGTGCTTTTAGAAAAAATCAATTCCAAAGTATCATAGACGGACAATTAGTAGTGACGGGAGGCGGTTTAATATTTAACCGTGAGTTCAATGAATTCGCTGAGTTATGGAAAGCGCCTTTATCCCCAAAAGATCAGAACAAAACTAATCCTATCGAGGAGTTGGAAAAAAAGAGAAAAAAAGAGAAAAAAACTGAGACAAGAAACGAGAAAAAGGCAGCCAAAGAATCAAAGAAAAATGAAGACTAGAGGATTCATATCGACTTTAACTATACTTCTACTTGCAGTAGTCCTAAGCTGCAACGTAAAGAAATATATTCCAGAAGGTGAGTTTCTATACAAAGGCGCTGCATTGGAAATAAATACCAAGGAAGATATAAAGGGACTGGATGACGTAGAGGAAGAGCTAGAAGACTTGCTCAGACCAGAGCCAAACAGTAAGATCTTTGGAATGTATGTAGGACTATGGGCACACTATAAAGGAACCAAGGAAAAGCCAGGATTCATCAACCGCTTTCTGAATAAAAAAATCGGACAAGAGCCTGTTTACTTTAGTCAGGTAAATCCTAGCAGAACAGAAGACTTGATAGTAAACCGTCTAGAAAACAGAGGTTTTTTCTACAGCAATAGTATGTCGGAGGTGACGCGAAAGGGTCAATTTGCCGAAGTAGCGTACACTGTAAATATTTCCACTCCATACACCCTAACAGAAGTAGTGGTAGATCGGGATAGTTTGGAAATCGACAAGGAAATCATTGCAATGATGAGTGAAACCCGTCTGGATTCTGGAAGTAGATTTGACCTCAACAAGCTAAATGCTGAACGAACTCGCATCGATTCCACACTGAAAGAGAGGGGCTATTACAACTTCAACAATGACTTCCTGATCTTTGAAGCCGACACAAACATTTCTGATAGTCTTCGTCTATTCAAGCTCTATTTGAGACTAAAGAAAAATGTCCCTGCCAAAGGCATTATTCCCTATAAAATTGATACTATCAACGTGTTCCCTAATTACTCCATTGATGAGGACGGGGACAAGCTGGATACAACCATATACGATGACAAAAACTTTATCCAAGGGAATTTTGTCTTCAAGCCAAGATTGCTAAACGAGTATATACTTATAGAAAATAATCAGAGATATAACCCTACGCTCTCAAGACTTACAAGCAATCGCCTCAGTTCTATAGGAAATTACAAGTTTGTAAATCTTCGCTATGAGGAACTGGAATCCAGTGACTCCTTGGGACATCTCAAAGCTAGTATCTATCTGTCTCCAATGACAAAAAGGTCATTACGTGCTGAGCTACTAGCAGTATCCAAATCCAACAACTTTGCTGGACCAGCTTTGAATTTGATTTATAGAAACCGAAACTTATTCAAAGGTGGAGAAACATTGAATCTGACGGGAAGAGCAGGTTATGAATTTCAAATTGCTGGAGGAGAAAACAGAAAAGGTCTTCAATCTTTTGAGCTAGGCTTAGGTGCGGATTTAATTTTCCCTCGGGTTATTTTCTTTGTTCCAATTAAAGAAAAATTCAGTTACTCAGTACCCAAAACAAAGATGGGAATCAGTGCGGAATACCTGAGCAGAGGTGGACTTTATAGACTGAAGTCTATTTCTGCTAACTATGGCTACTTCTGGAACGCAAATCAGTTTGCATACCATGAAATCAATCCTTTAAGTCTGAGTGTGGTAAATCTCAGTAAAACTTCGCCCGAATTTGACCAGATATTAAATGACAATCCATTTTTGAAGCGCAGTTTTGATCAGAATTTCATAGCTGGAATTAATTACACTTTCAACTACAACAAGCTAAACGACAGATTTCGAACTCACGGTTATTTCTTAGGATTAGGGCTAGATTTTGCAGGAAATACTGTTCACCTGCTCGACAAAATCTCGGGTACCGATGACGGGAAATTCCTAGGACTAGAGTATGCCCAATATGGAAAAATAGACCTTGACCTAAGGTATCATTGGAACATTGACAAAAAGCAAACTGTAGCAACTCGTCTGTTTGCTGGTTGGGGCATGCCTTATGGTAACTCACAGTCTTTGCCTTACATTAAACAGTATTTTTCTGGCGGTCCTAATAGTGTGAGGGCATTTCGAATTCGCTCCATTGGCCCAGGGACTTATCGCCCTGAAAACTTTGATGTCAATTCCTACTTTGATCAATCCGGTGATATCCGGATCGAGGGAAACATTGAATATAGATTTCCAATTGTATCCTTACTGAAAGGCGCATTTTTTATGGATGCTGGAAACGTCTGGCTCATGAATGAAAATGAGGCCTTACCTGGAGGTAAATTCACCTCTTCTTGGTGGAGTGAATTAGCTGTGGGTGCCGGAGTAGGACTAAGGGTAGATATTCAGTTTTTTGTGATTCGATTTGATTTGGCTACGCCGCTGCGTGTTCCCTACTTGGACGAAGGAGAGCGATGGGGAAATACATTTGACATCGGAAGCAGATCTTGGAGAAAACAGAATTTAGTATTCAATTTTGCGATAGGTTATCCTTTCTAAATTCAAAAGATAATACAGAGAATTTAAAAATTCACTGCGTTGAATTCCGCTTATCATCAGGCAATCCTTTGCATTCTCAGTATATTGAAGATGAATAAGGCTTACGCGTCATTCTACATCCATTTTTACAACCCTTAAATAAATACCACTAATAATATGGCATTTATAGATTATTACAGCGTCCTAGGCATAGATAAAAGTGCTAGCGAAGCCGATATCAAAAAAGCATACCGAAAGCAAGCTCGAAAATATCACCCCGATGTGAACCCTGACGACAAAAATGCAGAACTGAAATTCACAGAAGTGAATGAGGCAAATGAAGTGCTCAGTGATCCCGAAAAGCGTAAAAAGTATGATAAGTATGGCAAAGACTGGAAACATGCTGATCAGTTTGAGCAAGCGGGAGGAGCCGGCAGGCAGCAACGTGGCCAAGGAAACCCAGGTGCGGGATTTGGAGGACAAAGTTACGGAGGAGCAGATTACTCAGATTTCTTCGAATCCATGTTTGGCGGATCAGACGGTGGCTTCCGACAAGGAGGCCGTAGTACTAAATTCAAAGGTCAGGACTTCAACGCTCAGCTGGAACTAGACATTCATGATGCCTATACGACGCATAAAAAAGTGCTCACCGTCAATGGTGAAAACATTCGCTTAACCATAGCTGCAGGGATCGAAGATGGGCAAACCATCAAGATAAAAGGCAAAGGGTCACCGGGAATCAACGGTGGACCAAACGGTGATTTATATATCAAATTTGTGATCAAAAATAACACGAAGTTCACTCGAGAAGGAGACAATTTGTATTCCACTGTTGAAGTGGATCTATACACCGCACTGCTTGGTGGGGATATTATTGCGGATACTTTTGACGGAAAAGTGAAATTGAAAGTCGCTCCAGAAACTCAAAATGGAACTAAGGTTAGGCTAAAGGGAAAGGGATTTCCTGTCTATAAAAAAGAAGGTGAATTCGGTGACTTAACTCTCACCTATTCGATCAAGAACCCTACAAACCTGACCACAGAAGAGAAGGCCTTATTTGAAGAACTCCAAAAACTACGATAAGATGGCACAGCAAGAATTAATAGTAATCGAAACGCTTTGTTCACATTATGAGATCGAAGTTTCATTTGTGGACTCACTTTACAGCTTGGGTTTAATAGAAATTCATACTGTAGAGCAGACGCGCTTTATCTCAGAGGAAAAAGTAGCGGATCTGGAAAAAATGATCCGAATTCACCAAGAACTGGAAGTTAACCCAGAAGGTATAGATGTGATTTTTAATTTGCTTCGCAAAGTAGACGATCTAAAAAGTGAACTCACTGCTACCCAAAATCGACTTAGACGCTACGAACTAGAAAATCAATAAACAAATCCCTTACTACTACTCATGAATACTTCATTCCACATTTGGAAAAACAACCGCGCGATCTACTCAAAATTCTTAGAACATAATTCTCTAGAGCAATTGAATAAAATCCCAGCGGGATTCAATAACAACCTGATTTGGAACATAGGGCACGTCATCGTGGTACAGCAACGACTCGTTTACGGATTATCAGATCTTCCTTTAAATGTATCAGATGAATTGTTCCAGAAATACAAGCCAGGGACTAAACCTGAGTCGGACGAAACTCAGGAAACAGTGGAGTTATTCAAACAGCTTTTGACCTCCCCTATTGATCAGACTATAGCTGATTATGAATCAGGAAAATTTCAATCCTACAACGAGTTCACTACCTCCAAAGGATTTCATCTGGCTAGTGCTTCTGATGCGATCACTTTCAACAATTATCATGAAGCCCTACACTTAGGTACAATGATCAGCCTCTTAAAATTTATCCATTAACTTCAACACCTTTGGCTATGAACAAGACCACACTTCTCGCAACAGCGATTTCAGTATCTTTTAGTCTGGGTTTTTTCTTTAATTCTTTTATCGCTTCCAAACCCGAGGTATCATCGCAAAACATAAACCCCACAGCCATGAAATTAGGAGCGTTTTCCGTCAGCCTTAGTGTCAAAGATCTTGATAACTCTAAGAAATTCTACGAGAGCCTCGGCTTTTCTCAATTTGGTGGATCTATGGAAAGTAATTACTTGATCATGAAAAATGAAAGTACGTTGATCGGTCTTTTTAACGGGATGTTTGAAGGCAATATACTTACATTCAATCCTGGTTGGGACGACAATGCCCAAGCCTTAAAAGACTTTAATGATATCAGGGAGATCCAGCAAAAACTCAAGAACAGTGACATTGAGATCATAAATCCAGCAGACCAGACCACTACTGGCCCGGCTAGCTTTATGGTCAAAGACCCCGATGGAAATATGATTCTTTTTGATCAACATTTATAATTATAGTATTCTGAGAATTCTTTACTCAGTCATTTTTATCCCATACATTTTCATCTCATGAATAAGTCCAGTACTACTGAAATCCGTGAACGATTCGATAATGATGTAGAACGCTTCGCAAATCTTGACACCGGTCAGGTAGCGACTATAGATGCCAAAATATCCTTGGAGCTAATCACCGAAGCAGCAAAGCGCATCGTCCCAAATGCTAAATCTATTTTGGATGTAGGATGTGGAGCGGGAAATTATTCACTTATGATGCTTTCTAAATTACCAGCACTCAACTGCACACTGGTAGATCTCAGTGGGAAAATGCTCGAAAAGGCAGTGGAACGTGTTTCTGAAGAAACGAGTGGAAAAGTCTCAGCTTTCCAAGGAGATATACGTGATGTTTTTCTCCCTGAAGCCAGCTTTGACATCATCCTAGCAGGCGCCGTTTTACATCATTTACGAGAAGATGAAGATTGGGAAAGGACTTTTACAAAGCTCTTTGCTCTTCTAAAACCTGGAGGATGTCTAATGATTTCTGATTTGATCACCCAAGACACTGAAGTGCTCAATGATTATACTTGGGAGCGCTATGGAGACTATTTAGAGGGTATTGGAGGAAAAGAATACAGAGAAAAAGTACTAGCCTATGTAGCTAAAGAAGATTCGCCACGATCTATGAATTATCAATTGGATTTGATGAAAGAAGTAGGTTTTAGCAAAGTAGAGATTCTACACAAAAACATGTGTTTTGGAGCATTTGGAGGAATCAAAGCAAAGGAGGTAACCGAAACACAAAAAGTTGATGCTGCTAATACCAAAATAATACTAGACTTTTTGAATGAAATTGGGATTCAAACTAAAGCCCAATCTTTAGGCAATACCGTTTTACCTGGAATTGAGATAAACAAGGGAGTACTACTTTATGACCCCAAAAATCTATTGTATCCAGGAGATTTGCTGCATCAGGCAGGACATATTGCACTGATGACAGAGGATGAGCGAGAAACTATTGTAGGAGACGTGAAAGAATATAGATCTCCGGGTCAGGACAATGAAATGGCTGTCATGCTCTGGTCTTATGCTGCCTTGAAGCACTTAAATCTTAAACCAGAAGTAGTTTTTCATCCTGTAGGATATAAAGGAGATGCTGATATGCTTATCGCTAGTTATGAACATGGTGAATACAAAGGATTACCACTTTTGGTTTGGATGGGACTTTGCGAGTCATCGGAATTTCCAAAAATGAGTAAATGGATTAGAGACTAGTAAATCAATCATGAAAAGGCGCATTCACAGCGCCTTTTCTTTTTCAATAATCCACTGATCAAGTTTAGGGTTAATTTCATTCTACTATTCTCTATCTTAGAATTACCACCGACTTTAAACCCTAATTAATGAGTAACCTAAAGCTTTCTGGACAAAACCGTCTTGTTTCCTTAGACGTATTCCGCGGAATAACCATGTTTTTATTAGTCGCAGAGGCTGCTTCGGTGTATCACACACTACTTGAAGCTAATCCTGAAGGAACATTTCTTCATAATTTTTTCATCCAATTTACCCATCATCCTTGGCATGGACTTCGGTTCTGGGATTTGATTCAACCCTTTTTCATGTTTATAGTTGGGGTAGCTATGCCATTTTCGCTTAACAAAAGAATGGCTGTTGCAAGTGATCGTGGAAAAGTAACTCGTCACATCCTCAAGCGCTGTTTACTCCTATTTCTGTTCGGAACAGGACTTCATTGTGTCTATGCAGGCAAACTCGTTTTTGAACTTTGGAATGTCTTAACGCAATTATCATTTACCATTTTGATCACCTACTTCCTGCTCGATAGATCATGGAAGGTACAACTAGGTGTTTCCCTAGGTTTACTTGTTTTGACTGAAATGCTGTACCGCCTCTATAATCCAGAGGCACCCTTTGAGCATGGAGCAAACTTCGGAAACTATATAGATCAAATCCTGATGGGGAAAATCAATAATGGAGGCTGGGTGGCTATTAATATCATCCCAACTGCTGCACACACGATATGGGGAGCTATCTGCGGGAATTTACTTTTATCTTCCAAGTCTGGAAATGAGAAAATCAAACTCCTGTTAATCGCAGCTTTAGCTGGGCTGGTTATTGGATATGGATTAGACTTAGCAGGAATCACTCCCATTGTCAAACGAATCAGCACCACTGCTTTTGCATTTGCTGCTGGGGGTTGGGCAATTTTGACCTTGGCCTTTACCTATTGGCTAGTTGATGTCAAAAAGATTAATTCTTGGGTGTTTCCTTTTGTGGTGGTAGGAATGAATTCGATATTCATTTATCTCTTTGCAGAGATTCTCGGGCACCGCTGGCTGTATGGCTTCATAGAGATTTTTAGTGGAGGCACTTTACATGCGCTTGGCATGGGTGAATCTGCAGTGGCCATTATAACTGCACTTCTGACGCTAGGTGCGATGTGGTATTTATGCTACTTCCTATATAAAAAGAAAATCTTCTTTAGAATCTAGTTATCTCATGATGGTGAAATGGCTCGGCGAAAAACTATCGTGCTTGTTTATTTTAAGCTGACTTCTAGTAACAAGCATTATGGATCTGCTTTTAGAGGAAAGCCGCAATGGTATAACTTCATTATAAGCGAAGGAGCTACTCACTAGAACACCTTTGACTTGTTGTATTTTGGTGGTCCTTGCAGGTATAGACCCAAAAAAAATGTGATCCAGTTTCCTGGATCACATAATGAACTCAAAAGTGTCCCCAATTACACTTTTAAAGTTCCTTCAATGGAGTCATCCATTGTTTTGCCTGATATCGCACTTATCAAAACCTTGATACCAGCCACGGTATTACCATGCTTATTATCCCAATAGTAACCACTGTCAGGTATAAATTGGATTACAGATATTCTAGGGTCATCCTTTCCTTCGGTAAACCATGCTTTCACTGTAGGATCCCAAAGTTCTTCAATTTTTGCTTTGTCATCCGTGATTACGGCGTGACCATTTAGCTCTAAGAAATCTGAATAAGAAGAACCTTGGAAATAAAGTGTCACATCTGTATCAACTTTAATCTCCATATTCTTCATGCTATCTTTTGCACTTAGAAACCAGATATTACCAGTCTCATCCGTCTTCTGCACTGACATGGGACGAGATTTATGTGAATTATTTAATGTGGTAGAGGTAACAAAAAAACATGAACCTGATTTATCGATCAGTTCACGGATTTTTTCGACTGCGTCAGCTCCCACATAATTTTGTTTATGTTTTCCTTCTTGATTGCTATCTATTGAGTTCATGCTATTGTTGGTTTTATGTTCAAATATTCCCTTTACGAGACACTTTAAATAAAACAAACTAACTGCCGAATTACATTTTGAATTGTAGCAGCTATCACACTGGACAAAAAACGCGAATTTGGAGCAATAGAGAGGGTTTGAAGTTTGAATCTTATTACCTAAAAAAATATTGACTCAATAAACAAAGTCTATTAATACCTAAATCGGGGAAATAGATGCCTAAGAATACCCATCACGAAAGGAATGGACACTAAATAATAAGAAGCTGTTTAGTGACTTTTCATCAACCGAATAGGTCAGAGCTCAAATAACGATCACCACGGTCGCAGGTGATGCAAACAATAACACCTTCTTTTAAAGTCTTAGCAAGTTCAATTGCTGCATGCAATGCTCCCCCACTACTCATTCCGGCAAGAATCCCCTCTTCTCTAGCCATTCTTCTCGTCATCTCAGTTGCTTGGTCTTGGCTCACGTCAATTACCTGATCTACTCTGCTTGGATCAAATATTTTAGGCAAAAACTCTGGTGACCATCTTCTAATTCCTGGGATACTAGATCCATCTGTCGGTTGAGTACCTACAATTTGAATAGCAGGATTTCTTTCTTTCAAATATTTAGAAACCCCCATAATAGTACCAGTAGTCCCCATTGCTGAAACAAAATGGGTAACCTCACCATCCGTATCTTCCCATATTTCTGGACCGGTAGTCTTATAATGGGCAAGGTAATTATCTGGATTCCCAAACTGATCAAGCATAAAGTACCCTTCTTTGCTCATCTGCTCAGCCAGGGTTCTGGAATATTCAATTGTCTTCGCTGCTGGTGTTAATATCACTGTTGCTCCATAAGCTTCCATTGAAATCACCCGCTCCTTGGTGGAGTTATCAGGCATAATTAGGGTCATTTCTAACCCAAGGACCTTGGCAACCATAGCTAATGCAATTCCCGTGTTGCCACTTGTTGCCTCTACCAGCTTATCTCCGGATTTGATTTCGCCCCGTTCCATCGCAGTCTTGAGCATATTGTAAGCAGCGCGATCTTTCACACTTCCACCTGGATTTTGCCCTTCCAGTTTACAAAAAATCTTAACTTTTGGATTAACTGGAATATGCTCGAGTTGTATTAAAGGTGTATTACCTATTAGTTCAAATAGTTTCATGCGTTTAGTATTGATCGTTATTTACTCGCATTGAATTCGCGCACTAGAATTTTATTCATTTTGCAAATCCATGAATAAAATTTTATTGACTCATTTCATCTTGGTCATTTTTGAAAACATACATATCTGTCACTGCAGAATCTGCATGGTACATTTGTGTCTGGTAGTAGACTTTACTTCTAGGCGCCACGCTTTTGGTCAACCAAACATTTCCTCCTATCACACTGCCTTTCCCTATTACCGTATTTCCTCCTAAAATTGTAGCTCCAGAATAAATCACCACATCATCCTCTATAGTTGGATGTCTCTTATTATCTGCATCGGCCTTATCCACACTCAATGCCCCCAGCGTCACTCCCTGATATATCTTTACGTGGTCACCGATTATAGTCGTTTCCCCAATCACAACACCAGTTCCGTGATCTATGCAGAAGTATTGACCAATGGTCGCTCCTGGGTGAATATCAATCCCCGTACGACTATGAGCAAACTCAGTAATCATCCTTGGAATCAAATTCACTCCTAATCCATGCAGAGAATGTGCTATTCTGTAAGCTGAGATGGCGTAAAAGCCAGGGTAACTCCTAAGTATCTCCGTTCTGGATTTGGCAGCTGGGTCACCTGCAAACATGGCATCTACGTCCTGATGTATCCAATCAAAAACCTGTTCGAGGTTAGCGAAAAAAACATCTGCTATTTTTGACCCAATTCCAGTATGTAAGTGAGGGTTTCGATCCAGTATAGAAGACAGGTCTCCTTTCAAGAGAATTAGAGAGGCTTCTATCTGAGATTTATCATTTATTTTCTCAACTGTGTATTCAGGAAAAAGCAATCCAAGTACATCTTCAAAAAACTGCTGAATTACCTTAGGCGAAGGACATTCTGAGCAGTCTTGATGAGCTTTGTATAATTTTAAAACAAATGAGTCCATGTAAATGTGGTAGGGTATTTAAAGCACAAAACCAACACGGATCACGTATGGTTCACCATAGGGAGAACGAAGATTGTCGTGCAGCACATTGTAGAGAAAAGTGAAATTAGCCCCACCCCGAGATCCAAATGGAGCAAAATAACCGCCTCCTAAAAACAAGGAATTAGCCCATATCCGCTCGTACTCAGTTTTGCCATAACCTAAATGATCGAAATTTATGGATTCAAATTCTGCATGAGCAAATATATTAGGGAGGATATTGTAGCGAGAAAAAACTCTACCTCCATAAGATGTTGATTGGCCACCATAATAATACCTGGACTTGAAATACTGATAAGTAACTCCAACTCCTGATGAAAACTTAGGAGTGATCATCACTCCGATGATGGGTGAAATCTCAATTAAAGTAGTGGAGCCGAATTGCATCCCAAAATTACCTCCATAGTACAGGCGATCTTTTAATGCAGTTGAGTCTGAATAGATTTCTCTCTGAGCAAAAGAAGTAGTTTGGGACAACCCAAATGCAAGCAAAAAAAGGAATAGATATTTACTTTTTAACAATGACATAGAGGTCTTCAGTATTTTTTTTCATTAAGTACTTTTCACGGGCAAACTTCTCTAAGAGTTCAGGATTACTCATCAACTCCTCGCGTTCAATTTTAATTTTCTCCCTTCTCTCCAAATAAAACTCTTTCTGATCCTCGAGTTGTCCAAGTTTATTACTCAATTTAATTTGGTTGACCACATTATTTGAATCGATAAAAATCATCCATGCTATAAAAAAAACGAGTCCCAAAAAATAAAAACTTTTGGTGTACTTAAGGTATTTGCTCATAGGACAGGATTGTTAATGCGTTTCAAGGTACAAAAATGGTGCAAAAAAAAGACAGCTCACCGAGGCAAGCTGTCTTTAAAACTATAATTTTTAAAAAGCTCGGATTAGAACTTGCCGTTGAAAACAGCTGAGTCTCCTAATTGCTCCTCTATTCTAAGTAATTGATTGTATTTAGCCATACGATCTGATCTAGAAGCTGAACCAGTTTTGATCTGTCCACAATTCAAAGCTACTGCAAGATCCGCGATAGTAGAATCTTCAGTTTCACCTGATCTGTGTGACATCACTGCTGTAAAACCTGCTTTATGGGCAAGATTCACTGCATTGATCGTTTCTGTCAATGTTCCGATTTGGTTTACTTTGATCAAGATAGAATTTGCAGATTTCTCTTCGATTCCTCTTTTCAAGAACTTTACGTTAGTTACGAAAAGATCATCACCTACCAATTGGATTTTATCACCAATTTTAGCAGTCAACATAGCCCAAGCTGCCCAATCTTCCTCAGCACAACCATCTTCGATAGAATCGATAGGATATTTCTCAGTAAGTTCAGCTAAGTATGCTACTTGCTCTTCCCTGCTTCTGATGGTACCTGTAGCACCTTCAAATTTGGTGTAATCATATTTCCCATCTACATAGAACTCAGATGCTGCACAATCCAATGCGATAGTTACATCATCGCCTGCTTTGTATCCAGCTTTCTCAATTGCATCCAAAATGCTTCCAAGTGCTTCTTCAGTTCCTCCAGAGAAATTAGGTGCAAATCCACCTTCATCACCTACTGCAGTGCTAAGACCTTTGTCATGAAGAATTTTCTTAAGGTTGTGGAAGATCTCCGTACCCATTCTCATAGCTTCTGAGAAAGTTGGTGCTCCAACTGGACGGATCATAAACTCCTGGAATGCGATAGGTGCATCAGAGTGAGAACCACCATTGATGATATTCATCATCGGAACAGGAAGTGTGTTAGCATTCACACCACCGATGTATCTGTAAAGTGGCTGATTAGACTCCATCGCTGCAGCTTTAGCTACTGCTAGAGAAACTCCCAAGATAGCATTTGCTCCTAGTTTACTTTTATTAGGCGTGCCATCAAGCTCAATCATGATTTGATCAATCATGTTTTGCTCAAACACATCAAAGCCTACAAGTTCAGAGGCAATGATGTCGTTTACATTTGCAACAGCTTTCATTACGCCTTTGCCCATGTAAGCGCCCTTGTCGCCATCACGAAGCTCTACTGCTTCGTTGATACCGGTAGATGCACCACTTGGTACAGCAGCACGTCCAAAAGCTCCATTTTCAGTATATACATCTACTTCAATAGTAGGGTTTCCTCTAGAATCGAGGATTTGTCTTGCATGAATTGATTGAATCAACGTCATAGTTTTAAAAGGTTTAAGGGTATTAATTTTTTTTGATTAAAGAAATAAAATCGTCAAACAAGTAGCGGGAATCATGAGGACCTGGAGATGATTCCGGGTGATATTGAACTGAAAATGCAGGCTTGTTTTTAAGACGAATTCCAGCAACCGTATTATCATTCAAATGAACGTGAGTGATTTCAACGTCTGGATTTTGCTCGGTATCCTCACGAGTGATATTAAAACCATGATTCTGTGAAGTGATTTCACTTTTACCAGTCACCAAATTTTTGATTGGGTGATTCAATCCTCTGTGTCCATGGTGCATTTTATAGGTAGAAATACCACATGACTCAGCGAGAAGTTGATGGCCTAGACAAATACCAAAAACAGGTTTTCCAGTTTCCAGGATATCACGTGTAGTTTGTACAGCATATTCCATTACAGCAGGATCACCAGGGCCATTAGATAGAAAGTAGGCATTTGGTGCCCACTCTTCCATTTCTGCTAACTTGGTTTTTGCAGGAAACACTTTACAATACACCCCTCTATCGGCAAGATTTCTTAAGATATTCTTCTTGATACCAAAGTCCATACAAGCTACTTTGATAGATGCGTTTTCATCACCGAAGAAATATGGCTCTTGAGTACAGACTGTAGAAGAAAGTTCAAGGCCATCCATATTAGGCACCTTGTCCAGTTTTGCTTGAAGACCATCCAAATCATCTTGGAATTCTGAACTGATTATTGCATTCATAGCACCTTTCGAGCGAAGATGTCTAACAAGCTGTCTTGTATCTATATCTGCAATTCCTGTGATACCATTCTTCACAAGGTAATCTTGAAGAGAACCTGAAGCATCAAGTCTAGAATAAACATCAGAGAAAGTATTGACTACAATACCACCTATAGTAGGATGATCAGATTCTACTTCTTCATCAATCACACCGTAGTTTCCGATATGAGAAGTGGTAGTTACAATGATTTGTCCAGTGTAAGATGGATCGGTGTAAATTTCCTGATATCCGGTCATTCCAGTGTTGAAACAAATCTCACCACCGTTAGTGCCTGGATTACCAATTAAGGATCCGTGAAAGACCGTTCCGTCGGCCAAGAGTAAAGTCGCTTTTTGTTTGATCATTTTGCTAAGTAATTGCCCAAAGTTAAATATTTATTGGGAAGGAAGATAAATGAAAAGGGTATAAAAAAAGGATTGAACAAATGTCCAATCCTTTCAATATCGTGAAGTCACTGATCAACTTATTTGTTATCAGTTTCTTCTTCCGCTGAATCAGCAGAAGCTTCAGGAGCCTTAGGCTCTTCAGCATCCTTTGCAGGAGCTTCTTCTTTAGCTGGTGCAACCGCAGCTGCAGTATCTTCAGCACCTGCTGCTTTACCAGTACCTCTACGAGATCTTCTGGTAGTTTTCTTAGCAGGCTGAGCGTCTTTCAACATCAATTCGTTGAAGTCTACCAATTCGATGATACACATTTCTGCGTTATCACCTAATCTGAAACCAGTTTTAATAATTCTAGTGTATCCGCCTGGACGAGTAGCTACTTTAGAGATTACTTCACCAAATAGTTCGATGATAGCTTCCTTATTTTTCAAATAAGCGAAAGCCATACGTCTATTGTGTGTTGTATCTTCCTTAGCTCTTGTTACCAGAGGCTCCAAATACTTCTTCAATTCTTTTGCCTTGGCAAGCGTGGTTGAGATACGCTTGTGAAGAATCAGCGAAGTTGCCATATTAGAAAGCATTGCTTTTCTATGAGCGGCCTTCCTTCCAAGGTGGTTAAATTTCTTACCGTGTCTCATTATTATTTATTCTTCATCAAGTTTATACTTAGAAATATCCATCCCGAAGGTTAGACTTTTTTCCTGAATGAGTTGCTCTAGCTCAGCTAGGGATTTCTTACCGAAGTTCCTGAATTTCATCATGTCAGAAATTTCAAGCTTGGCAAGGTCGCCCAAAGTCTTCACGTCAGCAGCTTTAAGACAGTTGAATGCTCTAACCGAAAGGTCAAGGTCACTCAAAGACGTCTTAAGAAGCTTTCTCATGTGCAAGAATTCTTCGTCAATTGGCTCCGGCTCTGCTACTCCTGTTGAATCAAGAACCATAGTCTGGTCAGAGAACAACATAAAGTGTTGGATAAGGATTTTGGCAGATTCCTGAAGGGCTTTTTCCGGGTGGATAGAACCGTCAGTCGAAACTTCCATGATCAATTTTTCGAAGTCAGTTTTCTGCTCTACACGCGTATTTTCAACACTGTATTTCACATTCTTAATAGGAGTGAAAACTGCATCGATAGCGATAGTACCGAAAATCTGCTCTTTTGGTTTGGATTCTTCAGCTGGTAGATACCCTCTTCCCTTTTCCATCGTCAATTCGATCTCAAAGTTTTTGGTCTCGTCTATATGACAGATCACCAACTCTGGGTTCAAGATTTCGAAAGAAGAAGTGAACTTAGCAATGTCCCCTGCAGTGAAAACAGATTGATTTTTAATTTCAACAGTGATTTTTCCGTCAAATGCCTCATGCACCTTCTTGAATCGCACCTGCTTTAGGTTCAAAATAATATCTGTAACGTCTTCAACTACGCCTTCGATGGTCGAAAACTCATGCACTATACCAGGAATCTTGATAGCAGTGATGGCATAACCTTCCAAGGAAGAAAGCAAAATTCTTCTCAGGGCGTTACCGATTGTAACTCCATAGCCTTTTTCCAGTGGTTTGAAAGTGAATAAGCCATGAAAGTCATCGGCTTTTTCCATTACCACTTTTTCGGGCATTTGAAATGCTAGTATGGACATATATCTCGTTCTTTTTTAAAAGCTGAAAATATTAAAATATTACTTAGAGTAAAGTTCGACAATGAGTTGCTCCTTGATATTCTCAGGAATATCATCTCTGCCCGGAACACTGACGAATTTGCCGGTCAACGAAGTGCCATCCCACTCTAACCAGGAATATTTATTAGCACCTCTACCTGCTAGGCTATTAGTGATAGCTTCAAGAGACTTAGATCTTTCTCTTACTGAAACCACATCACCTGGCCTAAGGGTAAACGAAGGAATATTAACTACCTCACCGTTTACAAGCACATGCTTGTGAGAAACTAGTTGTCTAGCACCTCTTCTGGTAGGGGAGATTCCCATTCTATATACCGTGTTATCCAATCTTGCTTCTAGAAGCTGAAGAAGGTTTTCACCGGTAATTCCAGTTTTCCTGGAAGCAATATCAAACATCTTAGCGAATTGTCTCTCCAATACACCGTAGATGTATTTTGCTTTTTGCTTTTCAGCAAGTTGGATCGCATATTCAGACTGCTTTTTTCTTCTACCTCTACCGTGTTGACCAGGAGGATAGTTTTTCTTTGCAAGTGCTTTGCTATGTCCTTCTATAGCTTCGCCAAATTTTCTGGCAATCTTTGCTTTAGGACCTGTATATCTAGCCATTGTATTACAATTTTATAATTAAACTCTTCTACGCTTAGGTGGACGACAGCCGTTGTGCGGCATAGGAGTCACATCGATGATCGTAGTCACATCCAATCCTACATTTTGCAATGTTCTGATCGCTGATTCACGACCAGATCCTGGACCTTTAACAAAAACTTCGATTTTTCTTAAACCTAAGTCGTATGCCACTTGTCCACAGTTCTGTGCGGCCATCTGTGCAGCGTAAGGAGTATTTTTCTTTGAACCTCTGAAACCCATTTTACCGGCAGAAGCCCAAGATATTACTTGACCTGCATTGTTGGTAAGAGAGATAATGATGTTGTTGAAGGATGCTCTGATGTGAGCTTGTCCTACAGCTTCAACCTTTACTACTCTTTTTTTACCTTTTGCTTTATCGTTTCTTTTCTGAGCCATAATCTAAATCAGGTTTTATTTAGTTGCCTTCTTCTTGTTAGCAACTGTTTTTCTCTTACCCTTCCTTGTTCTGGCGTTGTTCTTGGTATGCTGACCACGAACTGGAAGTCCTTTTCTGTGTCTCAAACCTCTGTAGCAACCAATATCCTGTAGTCGCTTGATGTTCAATTGGATCTCTGACTTCAGTACACCTTCGGTTCTGAACTCTTCAGCGATAATGTTACGGATGGAAGTTGACTCATCGTCATCCCACTCACCAGCTTTCTTGTCGAAAGAGATGCCGGCTTTAGTCAAAATAGCCTTGGCTGCACTTCTCCCAATTCCGAAGATATAGGTAAGTCCGATCACGCCACGCTTATTGTCTGGTATATCTACCCCTGCAATTCTAGCCATAATTTAACCTTGTCTTTGTTTAAACTTAGGATTCTTCTTATTGATGACATACAATACTCCTTTTCTACGGATCAACTTGCAGTCAGCACTCCTTTTTTTGATAGATGTTCTTACTTTCATCTCAGTCTTATTTATATCGATATACAATTCTGCCTTTACTCAAATCATAGGGAGACAGTTCCAATTTCACTCGATCACCTGGAAGGATCTTGATATAATTCATTCGCATTTTACCAGAAATATGGGCGATCAACTGATGTCCATTTTCTAATTCAACTTTGAACATCGCATTAGACAATGCTTCCTTAATGGTACCGTCCTGCTCTATTGATGTTTGTTTGGCCATATTAGAATTTAAAATTCTCTTCTATGTATTTATGAGAGGTTAATACCTCTGTTCTATCTTCAAATATCGCAACTGTATGCTCATAATGTGCTGAAGGTTTTCTATCCGCTGTGCGTATAGTCCATCCGTCTCGCTCTTGAACAATATTTCGTGTTCCAAGATTAATCATGGGCTCAATGGCGATCACCATTCCATCTTTCAGTAAAGGGCCACTTCCCTTCTTTCCATAATTGGGAACTTCAGGTGCTTCATGAAGATTTCTACCTAATCCATGTCCGACAAGCTCTCTGACTACCGTGTAGCCCTTTGCTTCTACAAACTTCTGGATGGCATTACCGACATCACCAATTCTATTCCCAAAGACAGCTTGCTCTATTCCAATGTAAAGTGAATCTTTGGTGGCTTTTAATAATGCTTTAACAGCAGAGGAGACCTCACCAATAGGGTATGTATAAGCGGAATCGCTATGAAAACCTTGGTGAAAGACTCCACAATCTACTGAGATTATATCGCCATCTTTCAATTCATATGCACTGGGAAAACCATGTACTACTGTTTCATTAACAGAAATACATAGTGAAGCAGGAAAACAATTGTAGCCCTTAAAAGAAGGAACTCCATTATTATCCCTGATAAACTCCTCAGCAATTTTGTCTAGAAAAGAGGTCTTTACCCCTTCCTTGATATGTTTCGCTACTTCCCCGTGGGCTCTTGCTAGTATATCGGCACTTTCTTTTATTAACTTAACTTCCTCAGAAGTCTTGTACTGAATCATCTTAGGCAACTTGGTAATTTGAAGGATTATTCTTCACATTACCGCTTTTCATCATGCCTTCGTAGTGTCTCATCAACAGGTAACTTTCAATCTGTCTCAAAGTATCCATGATCACCCCTACCATAATAAGTAGAGAAGTACCACCATAGAACTGAGCAAATTCACCACCGACTCCGGATATAATCGCAAGAGCAGGAAGTATAGCTACCGCAGCTAAGAGTATTGATCCCGGAAGTGTAATCTTGGAAATAATTCCGTCGATAAATTCCGAAGTAGGAGCTCCTGGCTTAATACCCGGAACAAACCCTCCATTTCTCTTCATGTCTTCAGCAATCTGCTCAGGGTTAACTGTGATAGCAGTGTAGAAGAATGTGAAAAGAATGATCATTAGTGCGAAGAGCAAGTTGTATTGCCAGGATGTGAAGTCACTGAACGTAGCACCAATATAGTTGGCAATATCATTCTCCGAAGCCCAGATCTGCGCTATAAGAGCAGGAACGAACATCAAAGACTGAGCAAAGATAATCGGCATAACACCAGAAGCATTTACCTTGATAGGTATATACTGTCTCTGTCCACCATACACTTTACCACCTACCACTTGTTTCGCATACTGTACTGGAATTCTTCTTGTAGCTTCTGTCAAGGCAATTACCCCAACTACTACGAAGAACAATACAGCTGCTTCAATAAGAAGTAGCAACATGCCTGAAGTACCTTTCTCAAGACCCTCTGCGATAAGAGCACCTGGGAATCTTGAAATGATACCGATCATAATTAGCATAGAGATACCATTACCTATACCTTTTTCAGTGATCTTCTCTCCAAGCCACATGCAAAACATGGTACCTGCGGAAAGTAAAACCAAAGAACTAAACATAAATAAAGTAGAACTAACCATCACTGCTCCCGTAGGCATAATCGTAGCGGATACATAACCGATACCTTGTGCTATTGTGATCAAGATGGTCAAAACTCGAGTGATCTGGTTGATTCTCTTTCTTCCAGATTCACCCTCTTTTTGCATTTTCTGAAAATATGGTACTCCGACAGTCAATAACTGCAACACAATGGAAGCAGATATATATGGCATAATGCCCAGACCGAAGATGGACGCGTTACTGAACGCTCCACCAAGGAAAGTATCGATCAATCCAAAGATTCCTTCTGGCGCATCTCCTAAACGAGAAGGGTCAACACCTGGAAGAACTATGAACGACCCCAATCTGAATATGATCAGAAAACCGATCGTATTCATGATTCTAACTCTAAGGTCTTCGATAGAGAAAATGTTCTTAACTGTCGAAATAAACTTTTTCATTAAATTAAATTGTGTTTACCGTTCCACCCGCTTTCTCGATAGCTGCTACTGCAGTAGCCGAGAATTTGTGAGCAGTTACGTCTAATTTGGACTTCAATTCACCTCCACCGAGGATTTTGATTTTGTCATTCTTAGATGCGATACCATGAGAAACCATAGTCTCCATGTTTATTGCGTCAAGATTGTACTGCTCGGCAAGGCCTTGCAATGTATCCAAATTAACTGGTTTGAACTCAACTCTGTTCAAGCTTTTAAATCCAAATTTAGGAACTCTTCTCTGAAGTGGCATTTGACCACCTTCAAAACCTAATTTAGACTTATAACCTGATCTTGATTTAGCTCCTTTGTGACCTCTTGTAGAAGTTCCACCTCTACCTGAACCTGTACCTCTACCAATTCTCTTACGATTTTTGGTAGATCCTTCAGCTGGTGTTAATGTATGCAGTTTCATAATTAAGCTTCCTCCACTTTTACAAGGTGATTAACTTTATTTACCATACCTGCAATCTGTGGTGTATTCTCTACGATCACAGATTTGCTGATACGACCTAGACCTAGAGCAGTGATAGTTGCTTTTTGATCTTTTGGTCTATCGATGGTACTTTTCGTTTGCGTGATTTTGATTTTAGCCATGATGATTATCCGTTAAAAACTTTAGACATTTTAACACCTCTCTGTTGTGAAACAGCGATAGCATCTCTTAGCTGAACCAAGGCTTCAATAGTAGCCTTTACCACGTTATGAGGATTAGATGAACCTTTGGATTTAGCAAGTACGTCTGTAACGCCAGCACTCTCCAAAACTGCACGCATTGCTCCACCTGCGATAACGCCGGTACCTGGTGCTGCTGGTTTGATCAAAACAAATCCTCCGCCGAATTTACCAATTTGCTCGTGAGGGATAGTCCCTTTCAAGATTGGCACTTTCACCAAATTCTTTTTTGCATCTTCGATACCCTTAGTGATAGCATCAGTTACTTCATTGGCTTTACCCAATCCGTAACCAACTACACCTTGGCCATCTCCTACTACAACAATTGCAGAAAAAGAGAATCTTCTACCACCTTTTACCACTTTGGCAACTCGGTTGATAGCTACTACTTTTTCTTTTAAATCTGTATCTGTAGCCCTGATAGGCTTTCTTCTTAGTTGAGACATAGCTTATTAAAATTTAAGGCCTCCTTCTCTGGCACCATCTGCCAAAGCTTTCACATTCCCATGATACAAGTAGCCATTTCTGTCAAATACTACGGAGTCTACTCCGTTTGCAACAGCTCTTTCAGCAAGTTTTTTACCTACTTCTTTGGATACTGATACATTAGTGTTAGCCTTTGCTCCCAATTCTTTGGAAGAAGCTTGGGCTAAAGTCTGACCCTTAAGGTCATCAACAAGCTGCGCATATATGCCAGTATTGCTTTTGAAAACTGACAAACGAGGTCTGGAATCTGTACCAGAAATTTTTCTTCTGATACCCTGCTTGATTCTAAGTCTTCTGGAATTCTTATTAAATGCCATAACCTATTATTTTTTACCGGCAGTCTTACCAGCCTTACGTCTAACTTGTTCACCAATGAAGCGCACACCTTTTCCTTTGTAAGGTTCAACCTTACGTAGAGATCTGATTTTCGCTGCCACTTGTCCAATCAATTCTTTATCAATTGACTCCAAAGTAATGATTGGATTTTTACCTTTAGGAGTTTCTGTCTTCAATGATACCTCTTCAGGTAACAGGAAGTAGATACCGTGAGAATAACCAAGATTCAATTCAAGAATCTGACCTTGGTTAGAAGCCTTATAACCTACACCCACAAGCTCAAGATCTTTCTTGTATCCTTCAGAAACACCAATCACCATATTGTTGATTAGTGATCTGTAAAGACCGTGAATAGACTTGTGTCTTTTGGAATCGGTAGGACGCGCAACAACTACTTCGTTGTTTTCTACTTTCACTTGAATATCGGGATTCACATCCTGAGTCAGTGTACCCTTTGGACCTTTAACAGTCACAGTTCCATGAGCTGTGACGTCTACAGTAACACCGCCGGGTATATTTATTGGTTTTTTACCTATTCTAGACATGATAGTAAATTAGTATACGTAGCAAAGAACTTCTCCACCTACACCCTCTGTGCGGGCTTCTTTGTCTGTCATCACACCTTTAGATGTGGAAACGATTGCTATTCCGAGTCCGTTGATTACTCTTGGAAGCTCCGTATGTTTCACATATTTTCTCAAACCTGGCGTACTAACTCTTTTCAAGCTTACGATAGCGTTTTGCTTAGTAACAGGATTGAATTTCAGAGCAATTTTGATTGATCCCTGAGGACCGTTTTCTTCAAACTTGTAATTCTGAATGTATCCTTTTTCGTGCAATACTTTTGTAATCTCTTTCTTGATGTTAGAAGCAGGAATTTCTACGATTCGGTGAGACGCCTTAATGGCGTTTCTCAACCTTGTCAGATAATCAGCTATTGGATCAGTCATTGTATTTTATAGTCTAGCGACACCCGTTTTGGGCGTGCAAAGTTACGAATTGATTTTTATAATAAAAACTACTGTCGTTTTTTTACCAGCTGGACTTAGTCACTCCAGGGATCTTGCCCGCTGAGGCCATTTCTCTGAAGGTTACCCTGTTGATACCGAACTTTCTCATGTAGCCCTTAGGACGACCAGTTAGTTTACATCTGTTGTGAAGTCTAACTGGAGATGCGTTCTTTGGCAATTTATCAAGAGCTTCATAATCACCGGCTGCTTTCAGCGCGGCTCTTCTATCAGCATACTTGGCTACCAGACGCTCTCTTTTTCTCTCACGAGCTTTGATTGACTCTTTTGCCATGACTATTCTTCTTTAGTTTTTTTAACGAAAGGCATTCCGAAAGCCTTGAACAATTCTAGACTTTCCTCATCTGTTTTAGCAGAGGTAACGAATGTAATATCCATACCTGAGATTCTATTGACTTTCTCAATGCTGATCTCAGGGAAGATGATTTGCTCTTGCACACCTAGTGTGTAATTGCCTCTTCCGTCAAAACCTTTATCAGAAATACCTTTGAAATCTCTTACACGTGGAAGTGCAATTGTGATCAAACGATCTAGGAATTCATACATTGTCTGACCTCTCAAAGTAACTTTTGCTCCGATAGGCATTCCTTCTCTCAACTTAAAGTTAGAAACAGAAGTTTTTGCGATAGTCGAAACAGCTCTCTGACCAGTGATCAAAGAAAGCTCTTCTACACCTTGATCGACAAGTTTTTTATCAGCTACAGCAGCACCGATACCTTTGTTGAGAACAATTTTCTCCAACTTAGGCACTTGCATTACTGAAGCATATTGAAACTTCTCTTTCAACGCAGGGACGATTTCGTCCACATATTTTTGCTTGATTCTTGGATTAGCCATTGATTACCTCCCCAGTTTTCTTAGAGTATCTTACTAATTTACCATTTTCACCTTCCTTGCGACCTGTTCTAGTGGCTTCACCAGTCTTAGGATCTACAAGCTTAAGGTTACTAATATGCATTCCAGCTTCTTTCTTATCGATGCCGCCCTGAGGCTTAGCTGCAGTAGGCTTCACGTGTTTAGTGATCATGTTAAGACCCTCAACGATTGCTCTACTTTTTTGCTTATCTACGGAAAGTACTTTCCCTGTTTTGCCTTTGTCATCACCTGCGATCACTTTTACAGTGTCACCAGTTTTGATATGCAGCTTAGTTTGTTTGTTCATTTTTCTTTCCATGATTACAATACTTCAGGGGCCAAAGAAACGATTTTCATGAACTGCTTCTCTCTCAACTCTCTAGCCACAGGGCCGAAGATACGCGTGCCTCTTGGCTCGTCGTTGTTGTTCAATAACACAGCTGCGTTATCTTCGAAACGAATATAAGAACCGTCTTTTCTTCTTATTTCTTTACGAGTACGCACAATTACCGCTCTTGACACGGTACCTTTTTTCATGCTGCTGGAAGAAAGAGCAGATTTTACTGTCACAACGACTTTGTCGCCGATAGAAGCATATCTCTTTTTTGTTCCTCCCAATACGCGGATCACTAGCACCTCTTTGGCACCAGAATTATCCGCTACGCTTAGTCTTGATTCTTGTTGGATCATAATTACTTAGCCCTTTCAATAATTTCAACTACTCTCCAACGCTTGTTCTTACTCAGCGGACGAGTTTCGCTTATTTTTACGAGGTCACCTGGGTTACACTCGTTGGTCTCGTCATGAGCCATAAATTTGGTTGTTTTGGTGACAAACTTACCGTAGATAGCGTGCTTTACGCGACGTTCTATCACTACAGTGATGGACTTGTCCATCTTGTTGCTAACCACCTTACCAACTCTTTCTTTTCGAAGATTTCTCTCTGTCGTAGCCATATTCTTTTTGTTAGCTAGTTATTTGGCAGCCAATGCAGTCTTTAATCTTGCGATAAAGCGCTTGGTCTCGCGGATTCTGTTAGGATTCTCTATAGGAGATATCGAGTGCGCAAACCTAAGTTTGGTTAGACTCTCCTGCTCAGCGACAAGTCGCTCGGCGATTTCACTTACGGAAAGTGAATTGATTTCTGTATTTTTCATAGTGCTTATAATTCAGCGTAATCTCTACGAACAACAAATCTAGTACTTACAGGTAGCTTTTGCTGTGCAAGTCTTAACGCCGCTTGTGCTGTTTCCAGGTTTATACCTGTAGCTTCGAAAAGGATCGTTCCTGGTTTGATAACGGCTACCCAATATTCTGGAGCACCTTTACCTTTACCCATACGAACCTCTGCTGGCTTTTTCGTGATAGGTTTGTCAGGGAAAATTCTGATCCAAACCTGTCCTTCTCTTTTCATTGCTCTCGTCATTGCGATACGAGCTGCCTCGATCTGACGGGATGTTATCCATCCTGGCTCAAGGGACTTGATGCCAAAGTTGCCAAAAGAAAGCGTGTGCCCTCTTTGTGCAATGCCTTTGACACGGCCCTTTTGCATTTTCCTATACTTAGTTCTTTTTGGCTGTAACATGAGTTCTCACTTATGGGTGAAAATTAGTTATTTCTTTTTCTTCGTCTTGGACCATCATTTCTCTTAGGGCCTGCATTACGAGCACCTTTTGGCTCATTCGCTGCACCTTGATTAGGAGAAAGATCTCTCTTACCGTACACTTCACCTTTGAAAATCCAAACTTTGATTCCGATAAGTCCATAAACCGTAAGGGCTTCTGAAAGTGCGTAATCAATATCTGCTCTCAATGTGTGAAGAGGAATTCTTCCTTCTTTGTACATTTCAGAACGGGCCATTTCGGCTCCGCCTAGACGTCCAGAAAGTTTAACTTTGATTCCTTCCGCTCCCACTCGCATGGATGCTGCAATAGCTTGCTTCATAGCTCTTCTAAAAGAAATTCTTGCTTGAAGCTGCTGAGCGATTGATTCACCTACCAATTTCGCATCCAATTCAGGACGCTTGATCTCGAAGATATTAATTTGAATATCCTTATTAGTGATATTCTTAAGCTCTTCTTTCAGTTTATCTACTTCGGCTCCACCTTTACCAATAACAACACCTGGACGGGCAGTATGAATCGTAAGAGTGATTCTCTTAAGCGTACGCTCGATAATCACTTTAGAAATACCTCCCTTAGGAATTCTGGCAAGGACGTACTTACGGATCTTTTGATCTTCGTGTAGTTTTTCAGCAAAGTCTTTCCCACCATACCAGTTGGAATCCCAGCCTTTGACTACACCAAGTCTAAATCCTATTGGGTTGATCTTTTGTCCCATAGTCTGTTCTTAATTTGCCTTTTCGTTTGTTTCTACTACATCAGCGGTAACAGACTGGTCGTTGAATGAATCAACTACTAGGGTTACATGATTTGATCTCTTGCGGATTCTATGGCCTCTACCTTGAGGAGCTGGTCTTAATCTCTTAAGCATTCTACCTTCATCTACCATTAAAGTCTTGATGAAAAGGTCAGCCTCTTCTAATTTGGCATCAGGGTTTTTCGCCTGCCAGTTGGCTACAGCGGAAAGCAACAACTTCTCAAGTCGAATAGCTCCATGATTAGGAGTAAACTTCAAAATGGTAAGTGCCATTCCTACTCTCTTGCCTCTGACAAGGTCAGCCACAAGGCGCATCTTACGCGGAGAGGTAGGTACATTATTTAATTTTGCTAATGCTTCCATGATTATCTCTTTCCTTTATCTTTTTTGGCAATGTGGCCTCTGAAATTTCTGGTAGGAGCAAATTCACCTAGCTTATGACCTACCATGTTGTCTGTTACAAATACTGGAATGAATTTATTCCCATTATGCACAGCGAAGGTATGTCCTACGAAATCTGGAGAAATCATTGATTTTCTTGACCAAGTCTTGATTACCGATTTCTTTCCTGATTCGTTCTGAGCATCCACTTTCTTCACAAGATGGTGCTCGATATAAGGACCTTTTTTTAATGAACGTGCCATAATTATTTAGATCTTTTGCTTACGATGAACTTGTTTGAATACTTCTTAGGAGATCTTGTTTTCTTACCTTTAGACAGTAGACCTTTTCTAGATCTAGGATGCCCTCCAGAAGAACGACCTTCACCACCACCCATTGGGTGATCTACTGGGTTCATCGCAACACCTCTTACACGAGGTCTTGATCCGAGCCATCTTTTACGACCGGCTTTACCCAATACTACGTTCATGTGGTCTCCATTGGAAACAGTTCCAACAGTTGCCATACATGTATTTAGTACAAGTCTCATCTCACCAGATGGAAGTTTTACAGTTACGTATTTCCCATCACGGGCTACGATCTGTGCATAACCTCCAGCACTTCTTACCATTGCGGCACCTTTACCCGGCTTCAATTCCACACAGTGTACAATAGTACCCATTGGAATATTAACCACTGGCATCGCGTTGCCCACTTCTGGAGCAACTTGCTCACCGGAAATCACTGTTTGTCCTACCGACAAACCTTCCGGGGCGATAATGTAGGCCTTAGCACCATCTGCGTAATATAGTAGAGCAAGACGAGCCGTTCTGTTTGGATCATACTCGATAGCTTTCACTGTCGCTGGTATACCAAACTTAGTTCTTTTGAAGTCTACGATACGTAGTCTTCTCTTATGACCACCGCCAATATTGCGGACAGTCATTTTGCCTTCATTATTTCGTCCACCTGACTTCTTTAAAGGAGCAAGAAGAGATTTTTCCGGCCTTGACGCTGTAATCTCGTCAAATGCTGGAGCTACTCTGAATCTTGTCCCTGGAGTTACAGGCTTCAACTTTTTAATTGCCATGATATAGATTCAATTAAATTTCTCCGTAAAAATCAATCACTTCACCATCTGCTACTTGCACGATTGCTTTCTTAAAAGCGTTGGTAAAGCCTGAAACCACTTTAGCTTTGGTGTATCTAGATTTATGCTTTCCAGCATATCTGATGGTTCTGATAGAAACCACTTTCACACCAAACGTTTTCTCTACAGCGTGTTTGATTTCTGGTTTCTTCGCAGTTTTTTCCACGATGAATCCATAAACGCCTCTTTCGTTCATGGCAGAAATCTTTTCTGTAATTAAAGGCTGCTTTAGAATATCCATTGTCTTATTTCGATAAAATGGTTTCCAACTTACTGATAGAACCTTCACAGATCACCAAGTGATCAGCGTTAAGGACTTGGTAAGTATTTACATCATTTACAGTCACAACTTTTGCTTTTGGCAAGTTTCTGCTGGCTAAGAATACGTTAGTATTTTCCTCAGGAAGTACTAGCAACGTCTTCTTATCTCCAAGAGATAAACCGTTAAGCAATGCCATGTAGCTCTTAGTCTTTGGTGCATCTAAAGTGATGCTTTCCAATACTGACAAGCTGTTCTCTTTCACTTTATAAGCAAGTGCAGATTTTCTGGCTAGTTGTTTTACCTTTTTATTCAATTTGAAAGAATAGTCTCTTGGCTGTGGGCCAAATACTCTACCTCCTCCTCGGAATAGTGGCGACTTGATAGATCCAGCACGTGCACTACCAGTGCCCTTTTGCTTCTTGATCTTACGAGTAGAACCAGCTATCTCATTTCTCTCTTTAGACTTGTGCGTACCTTGTCTTTGGTTAGCCAAGTACTGCTTTACATCAAGGTAAATCGCGTGATCGTTTGGAACGATTGCGAAGATCTCATCAGACAAGCTGATTTTTCTACCTGTGTCTTCTCCTTTTTGATTAATTACTGCTAATTCCATGGCTTACTTCTCTAGAATAACGAAAGAATTTTTAGGACCAGGTACAGAACCAGAAACCAATAATAGGTTTTTGTCAGCATAGATCTTCAACACTTTAAGGTTGACTACCTTTACTCTGTCTCCACCCATTCTACCAGCCATTCTCATTCCTTTGAATACTCTGGATGGCCACGAACACGCACCAATTGAACCTGGGTGTCTACCTCTGTTGTGCTGACCGTGAGTTTGTCCACCCACACCAGCAAAACCATGACGTTTTACTACACCCTGGAATCCTTTACCTTTTGAAGTTCCGATAGCATCTATGAAGTCACCTTCAATAAACACTTCACCAGCCTTCACAGTAGCCCCTAGATTTACCTGGCCTTCAAACTCAACCCGGAAATCTCTGAACTCAACAACTTTGCGCTTTGGAGTTGTACCGGCCTTTTTAAAGTGACCGATTAATGGCTTAGGCGTATTTTTCTCTTTACGCTCACCATAACCCAACTGCACGGCATTGTACCCGTCTGTTTCAACGTTTTTTACTTGCGTAACTACACAAGGACCAGCTTCTATTAGCGTGCATGCGACATTACGTCCATCGGCACTGAAAATGCTAGTCATTCCTACTTTTCTACCTATTATACCAGACATCTTTTATTAAGATAATATAATACCCCACAAGCATTTATCTGCCGGGGTCTCCTTTAAAGGACTGCAAAGTTACTGAAATAAAATTCTGCAACAAATTCGAAATCCTAAATTTTCTATGTAATGTGAAATATTTCAATTGTGACTCAGGCATTTATAGCCAGATCCCCTCTCTATCTAGAATCTAGAGCAAAAAAAACCTGCTCCGAAAAGCAGGTTTTTTTTATCTTAATCCAGTTCGATCAAACTTTGATCTCTACATCAACTCCACTTGGAAGCTCGATTTTCATCAAAGCATCTACAGTTTTAGAAGAATTAGAGTAGATATCAACCAATCTTTTGTATGTACAAAGTTGGTACTGATCTCTAGCTTTTTTACTTACGTGAGGAGACTTCAATACTGTGAATTTCTCCTTTTTAGTAGGCAATGGAATTGGCCCTACTACTACTGCACCAGTGGCTTTCACTGCCTTTACAATCTTCTCTGATGACTTATCCACCAGGCTGTGATCGTATGATTTTAGTTTTATTCTGATTTTCTGATTCATCGCAAATATTTTTTAGTCCTTCTGACCTTTTACTGTAGCAATTACACCTTCGGCAATGTTATTAGGCACTGGCTCGTAGTGAGAGAATGTCAATGAAGCTGTCGCTCTACCAGAGGTAATCGTTCTAAGGTCAGTAATGTAACCAAACAACTCAGACAATGGTACTGCAGCTCTAACTACGCTAGACGTTCCTTTTGTATCCATTCCTCTCATCAAACCTCTTCTTCTGTTCAAGTCACCTGTGATAGGACCAGTGTATTCATCCGGAGCAACCACGTCAACAGACATGATTGGTTCTAGCAACATTGGCTTACATCTCTTAGCGGCTTCTCTGAATCCGATTCTAGCTGCCAATTCAAAAGAAAGAGCATCTGAATCGACGTCGTGGAATGAACCATGGTACAATCTTACTTTCATCGACTCGATAGGATATCCAGCCAATGGACCATTCTTCATGGACTCATTAAAACCTTTCTGAATAGAAGGGATAAATTCCTTAGGAATCACACCACCTACGATACCATTTACGAAGTCAAGTCCTGGTTTGATCTCACCAGTTTCAGGATCAGGATCCTTAGGTCCAAGTTCGAATGAGATATCCGCAAATTTACCTTTACCACCTGTTTGCTTCTTGTAAACCTCTTTGTGTTCGATAGAACCAAATAAAGCCTCTTTGTAAGCAACTTGAGGAGCACCTTGGTTGATTTCAACCTTGAACTCTCTCTTCATTCTATCAATGATGATGTCTAGGTGAAGTTCACCCATACCTCTCAAGATAGTCTGACCAGTTTCGTGATCTGTATTTACAACAAGCGTAGGATCTTCTTCTACTAGTTTGGCGATAGCCATACCTAGTTTATCAACATCAGCTTGAGTTTTAGGCTCGATAGCGTACCCAATAACTGGCTCAGGGAATACCATTGATTCCAATACTACCTTACGGCTTTCGTCGCAAAGTGTATCTCCAGTTTTGATATCTTTAAAGCCTACCACTGCACCAATATCACCTGCTCTTAGCGCATCGATTTGGTTTTGCTTGTTAGCATGCATTTGGAAAACTCTAGAGATACGCTCCTTATTTCCAGAACGGCTATTGAATATATAAGAACCAGAATTCAAAATTCCAGAATATGCTCTTACAAAGCAAAGACGACCTACAAATGGATCAGTAGCAATTTTGAAGGCAAGGCCAGCAAAAGGCTCCGTTTCATCAGGAGAGATTCTCACATCTACTTCCTCATCGTCTATATCATGAGCAATGATATCGTCCTTATCCATTGGAGAAGGAAGCAATTCCATTACTAGATCAAGCATAGTCTGAACTCCTTTGTTCTTGAATGAAGATCCACATACCATAGGTACAATCTTCATATCAATCGTAGCTTTTCTCAAAGCTGCAAGAATCTCTTCAGCAGTAATTGAATCAGCATCTTCGAAGAATTTCTCCATTAATGTCTCATCATAATCAGCTACTGCTTCTAGCAAGTATTCTCTATATTCCGCCACTTCTTCAAGCATATCTTCTGGAATAGGAATTTCAGAGAAAGTCATCCCGAAATCATCCTCATTCCATACGATGGCTCTGTTGTTGATCAAATCAACTACACCGCGGAATTTATCTTCTGCACCGATTGGGAGTTGCAAAGGAACAGCATAGCTGCCTAGCATTTCTTTTACCTGCTTACATACTTCTAGGAAGTTTGCACCAGCACGGTCCATTTTATTTACGAAGCCAATACGAGCAACTTTGTAGTTATCCGCAAGTCTCCAGTTCGTCTCAGACTGAGGCTCTACCCCATCTACAGCACTGAACAAAAACACCAATCCATCGAGAACACGAAGTGATCTGTTTACCTCTACAGTAAAATCAACGTGACCGGGAGTATCGATGATGTTGATCTGGTATTTCTTCTCTCTGTAATTCCAAAAAACGGTAGTTGCAGCAGAAGTAATTGTAATCCCTCTCTCCTGCTCCTGAGCCATCCAGTCCATGGTAGCTGCACCGTCGTGAACCTCACCAATTTTGTGAGATACGCCTGAGTAAAAAAGTATTCTTTCTGTAGTCGTAGTCTTACCCGCATCAATATGCGCGGCGATACCAATATTTCTAGTAAGTGTTAAATCTCTTTTAGCCATATTGATTAAAATCTAAAGTGTGAGAATGCTTTGTTGGCCTCTGCCATTCTGTGCGTATCATCTTTCTTCTTCACTCCGGCACCTTCGCCTTTGGAAGCAGCGATAATTTCGCCAGCAAGTCTGTCCATCATTGTCTTCTCACCTCTTCTTCTGGCGTAGCTGATCATCCATTTAATTCCTAAGGCAATCTTTCTGTCAGGTCTGACTTCCATTGGAACCTGGAATGTAGCACCACCAACTCTACGACTCTTCACCTCAACGGATGGAGAAATATTGGCTAGCGCTTTTTTCCAAATCTCAAGACCATTCTCACCTACTTTGGATTCTACCTTTTCTACTGCGTCGTAGAAAATTCTGTAAGCAATACTCTTCTTCCCATCGACCATTAGATTGTTCACAAACCTAGTTACTAGGGTGTCATTGAACTTTGGATCAGGAAGAATATATCTCTTCTTTGGTTTCGCTTTTCTCATTTTTTCTAAATGTTTTTATTATTTTTTCTTTGCCGGAGCTGCGGCACCTTTGCCTGCTTTCGGTCTTTTAGCACCATACTTAGAGCGACCTTGCTTACGGTCTTTAACTCCTGCGGTATCTAGTGCACCACGGATGATGTGATATCTCACACCTGGTAGATCTTTCACACGACCACCTCTGATCAAGACGATCGAGTGCTCTTGTAGATTGTGACCTTCTCCAGGAATGTAAGCATTCACTTCTTTTCCGTTTGTCAATCTCACCCTCGCCACTTTTCTCATTGCAGAGTTTGGCTTCTTAGGGGTTGTAGTGTATACTCTGGTACAAACTCCTCTTCGCTGTGGACATGCGTCCAGAGCTCTTGATTTAGATTTGGTCTCCAGTGTAGTTCTACCTTTTCGTACTAACTGTTGAATAGTAGGCATTAACTGATAAAATTTAGTTTTCCCGTAAACTGTTAAATTTTGGACTGCAAAGGTAACCAAAGTAATAAGAGTAACAAAGCTAAGCAGTTATATTTTTGCTAGGCTTCTCCTGGTGTCCCGAAACTAATCGGAAACTGAGGGGCTCCTCCTGATTGGTTGATTTTGCCGAATGCTGCTTCATACTTCTCAATATTGTCTTTCAAGGCTGAAAGCAAACGCTTCGCATGGTCCGGAGTCACGATAATCCGTGACTTTACTTTTGCTTTTGGCACCCCTGGCATCAAACGAATGAAATCGATCACAAACTCTGAGTTAGAATGTGCGATCATTGCCAAGTTGGAGTAAACACCTTCAGCCACTTCCTCCGAAAGCTCAACATTAATCTGTTGATCTCCTTTTTTTTGTCCGTTGTCGTCTTGCATAGTTGATACAGATTAAAAAAGGCCTGTCGCGAAACAGGCCTTTTAAATTAATATACTAGAATATTACAGGATAGCTTCGCTAGATCTCTTCGCGTTACGCTCCATGTTTTCAGAAAGTTTGTCATACTCATCCTGAGATCCAACGATCATTGGTTGCAATCTTCTCTGACCGGTACCGGCAGGAATCAAGTGACCAACAATAACGTTTTCTTTCAGACCTTTCAATTCATCTCGCTTACCTCTAATGGCCGCTTCAGAAAGCACCTTAGTAGTCTCCTGGAAGGACGCAGCAGAGATAAATGATTCAGTACCCAAAGATGCTGCAGTGATACCTTGTAGGGTAGGCTTAGAGACCGCAGTCTCAGCATCACGAACTTGCACCAACTTAAGATCTTTACGTTTCAAACTGGAATTCTCATCTCTCAACCTTCTTGCTGAAAGTATCATTCCTGGCTTTAAAGTAGAAGAATCGCCTGCATCCATGACCACTTTACGGTCAAGAATATTATCATTCTCTTCTCTGAAAGCCCACTTATCAACTACTTGGTTCTGAAGGAATCCAGTATCACCAGCATCAAGGATCTCTACTTTCTGCATCATCTGAGATACGATTACCTCGATGTGCTTATCGTTGATTTTTACACCTTGAAGCCTATATACTTCTTGGATTTCATTTACCAAATACTCTTGAACAGCGGTTGGGCCTTTAATTGACAAGATATCATTAGGAGTGATGGCCCCATCAGAAAGTGGTTCCCCAGCTCTGATAAAGTCATTTTCCTGAACAAGAATGTGCTTAGACAAGGATACCATATACTTCTTGATCACACCATCTTTGGATTCGATGATGATTTCTCTGTTACCTCTCTTGATACCACCGTAAGTTACTACGCCATCGATTTCAGAAACTACAGCCGGATTGGAAGGATTTCTTGCCTCAAATAGTTCGGTAACTCTTGGAAGACCACCGGTAATATCTCTTGTCTTACCTACAGATCTTGGGATCTTCACCAAAATCTGACCAGATCTTACTTTATCACCAGCTTCAATTGCCAAGTGAGCTCCTACTGGAATGTTATATCCTTTGGACTCATCACCATAGTTTACAATAATAGCAGGGTTCCTAGTTCTATCTTTTGTATCAATGATTACTTTCTCACGGAAACCAGTCTGATCATCGGACACTTCCTTATAAGTAACACCTTCTACAATTGCTTCAAATTCAATTTTACCGTCGAATTCAGAAAGAATTACTGCGTTATATGGATCCCACTTACATAGAGTCTGACCCTTTGTAACTTTTTCTCCATCCTTCACATTTATAATCGAACCATAAGGAGCATGGTTAGACACAAAGGTCTTACCTGTCTTAGGATCATTAATCTTGATTTCACCAGATCTACCCATAACAACAGTGATATGCTCACCATCTTTGTTAGTAGTCTCGATCAATCTTAATTCGTCATCAAATTCAACTACACCATCGAACTTAGCGATCACACTGGCCTCTACAGCCATGTTGGATGCTGTACCACCTACGTGGAACGTTCTTAGTGTAAGCTGAGTACCTGGCTCACCAATAGACTGTGCAGCAATAACTCCTACAGATTCACCTTCCTGTACCATGTGGCCAGTTGTAAGGTTTCTACCGTAACATTTACCACAAACACCTCTACGAGTTTCACAAGTCAATACAGATCTGATCTCAACTTCGTCAATTCCAGATTCATCGATCAACTTAGCAACCTCATCATTTATCTCAAGGCCTGATTCAACGATCAACTCATCTGTAAGTGGATGGAATATATCATGAACAGATACACGTCCAAGCACTCTTTCAGAAAGAGGTTCTACGATCTCGTCATTGTCTTTCAACGGCTGAACCATCAATCCTCTCAAGCTACCACAATCGTCTTCAGTGATAATCATATCCTGAGCCACATCTACTAAACGTCTGGTTAGGTAACCAGCATCAGCAGTTTTCAATGCAGTATCGGCAAGACCTTTACGTGCACCGTGTGTAGAGATAAAGTACTCTAATACATCTAGGCCCTCTTTAAAGTTAGAAAGGATTGGGTTTTCAATGATTTCACCCACAGAACCTTGAAGGTTTTTCTGTGGCTTAGCCATCAAACCTCTCATACCACCCAACTGACGAATTTGTTCTCTAGAACCACGGGCTCCTGAGTGCATCATCATGTAGATTGCATTGAATCCTTGCTTATCCTCTTCCATCTGCTTCATAAGATTATTAGTCAAATGAGAGTTGGTACGAGTCCAGATATCAATTACTTGGTTGTAACGCTCGTTGTCTGTGATCAGACCCATTCTATAGTTATTCCAAACCTCGTCTACCTCACCTTTGGCTTTGGCAATCATTGGTTCTTTTTCCTCTGGAATAATTACATCATTAAGTCCCATGGACAAACCGCCTTTGTAGGCCATTTGGAATCCTAGGTTTTTGATATCATCCAAGAATTGAGCTGTACGAGCCATTCCACAAACTTTAACCACCTTAGCAATAATCTGCTGAAGTTTTTTCTTGGTCAAAAGCTCATTTACATAACCTACTTCTTTTGGTACAAACTGGTTGAATATCAAACGACCGGCTACAGTCTCAATGATCTCATCCTTGTAACCTCCATCTTCAGTTCTTAGCTGTACTTTACACTTGATATTCGCGTGCTTGGAGATTTGCTCTTCATTCATTGCGATGATCACCTCTTCTACGCTGTAGAAAGTCATTCCTTCACCAGCAACGATCTCTTCTGGAGTAGATCTCTTGCCTTTGGTCACATAGTATAGACCCAACACCATATCCTGAGAAGGAACAGTAATTGGAGCACCATTAGCCGGGTTAAGAATGTTGTGAGAAGAAAGCATCAAAGTAGAAGCTTCCAAAATTGCCTCATGACCAAGAGGAACGTGAACTGCCATCTGATCACCGTCAAAATCGGCGTTAAAGGCAGTACATACCAATGGGTGAAGCTGGATAGCTTTTCCTTCTATCAATTTTGGCTGGAAAGCCTGGATACCTAATCTGTGAAGAGTAGGAGCACGGTTAAGGAGCACCGGGTGTCCTTTAAGTACATTTTCCAAAATATCCCAAACCACTGGATCTTTACGATCCACAATTTTCTTAGCAGACTTAACAGTCTTAACAATACCTCTTTCTATCAGTTTTCTAATGATAAAAGGTTTGAAAAGCTCAGCCGCCATATTTTTAGGAAGACCACACTCGTGAAGCTTCAACTCAGGACCTACTACAATCACAGAACGACCGGAGTAATCCACACGCTTACCGAGTAAGTTTTGACGGAATCGACCTTGCTTACCTTTCAACATATCGGAAAGGGACTTCAAAGCACGGTTTCCATCGGATCTTACCGCATTTACTTTTCTAGAGTTATCGAATAGAGAATCGACAGCTTCCTGAAGCATTCTCTTTTCATTTCTCAAAATTACCTCTGGAGCTTTGATATCTATCAATCTCTTCAGACGGTTGTTTCTGATAATTACTCTTCTATAAAGGTCATTCAAATCGGAAGTAGCGAAACGACCACCATCCAAAGGAACTAATGGACGCAATTCCGGTGGAATCACTGGAACCATACGAACTACCATCCACTCAGGGCGGTTTTCGATTCTAGTTCTAGCATCACGGAATGCTTCTACTACTTTCAGTCTTTTCAGTGCTTCTGCTTTTCTCTGCTGAGAAGTATCAGTAGCAGCTTGGTGACGAAGTGCGTAAGAAAGATCATCCAAATCAATTCTTGCCAATAACATTTCCAAAGCTTCAGCACCCATTTTGGCGATGAATTTATTTGGATCTGCATCGTCAAGCATGTGGTTTTCCTTAGGAAGCTTGTCCATGATATCCAGGTATTCATCTTCAGTCAAGAAGTCCAAATACTGAACACCCTCTTCTGCTTTGATACCTGCTTGAACTACCGCATATCGCTCGTAATAGACAATCTGATCAAGCTTCTTAGTTGGAAGACCAAGAAGGTAACCGATTTTATTAGGAAGAGATTTGAAATACCAAATGTGAGCAACTGGTACAACCAGTTCGATGTGCCCCATTCTCTCTCTTCTTACTTTCTTCTCTGTAACCTCTACACCGCAGCGATCACAGATAATACCTTTATACCTGATGCGCTTGTACTTGCCACAATGACATTCCCAGTCTTTGACCGGACCAAAGATTCTCTCACAGAACAAACCACCCATTTCAGGCTTGTAAGTTCTATAATTGATCGTCTCTGGCTGGGTCACCTCACCGTTTGAGCTATCCAGAATAGATTCTGGGGAAGCCAAACTAATGGTGACTCTGGAAAAATCATTGTTAAGTTTTTTATTTTTTCTGAACGCCATAGTTTTTTGAAAGATATGTAAAGGGCTCTTGCGAGCCCATTCGCTTTATTAATCTAGGGTAATTTCAAGAGCCAAACCTCTCAACTCATGAACCAATACGTTGAATGATTCAGGAATATTAGGTTTAGGAAGGTTTTCACCCTTCACAATTGCTTCATAAGCTTTTGCTCTACCGATTACGTCATCAGACTTCACTGTCAGGATCTCCTGAAGTACGTGTGATGCACCGAATGCTTCCAGTGCCCAAACTTCCATCTCTCCGAAACGCTGACCACCAAACTGAGCTTTACCACCCAAAGGCTGCTGCGTAATCAATGAGTATGGTCCGATTGAACGGGCGTGCATCTTATCATCAACCAAGTGACCAAGTTTCAGCATGTATGCAATACCTACTGTAATTGGCTGATCGAATTTAACACCTGAAAGACCATCGTATAGGTAAGTACGACCGTAAGCTGGTAAGCCTGCTAATTCCAATTCGTGAGCTACTTCTTCCATAGAAGCACCATCAAAAATTGGTGTAGCGTATTTCTTATCCAGTACCTGTCCAGCCCAAGCCAATACAGTTTCAAAGATCTGTCCGATGTTCATACGAGAAGGTACACCTAGTGGATTCAATACAATATCCATTGGAGTTCCATCCTCAAGGAACGGCATGTCCTCGTCTCTTACGATTCTTGCTACGATACCTTTGTTACCGTGACGACCCGCCATCTTATCACCTACTTTAAGCTTACGCTTCTTAGCGATATATACTTTAGCAAGTTGAACGATACCAGCAGGAAGTTCATCTCCTACTTCAAGAGTAAATCTCTCTCTCTTGAAAGTACCAGCGATCTCATTTCTTGAGTTAATAAAGTTTTTCACCAAGTGAACAATTAGCCCATTAATATGTGCATCATTTGTCCAGTCGTCAAGAACGATATCAGAAATAAGGTTAGCTTCTTCAGGGACATTGTAGTTACTCTCATCTCTGTAAGGATTCTTAGCAGGGAAAAGGTTATTTTCAATGTTCTTCAAGTTGAACTTCTGACCTTTAGTGATGATCTCATCACCAAATTTATGTTTAACACCCTGAGAAGTTTTGCCTTCTAGGATAGTAACCATTTTGTTGATCATTCGTGCTCTTAGTCCCAAAAGGTCTTTAGAGTATCTACCCTTCAGTTTTTCAACATCCGCTTTAGATTTCGCTCTAATATCTTTATCCTTTTTAGGTCTTGCGAATAGCTTAGTCTCGATTACCACACCATTCAAGGAAGGTGAAGCTTTCAAGGAAGCATCTTTCACGTCACCAGCTTTATCACCGAAGATTGCTCTAAGCAATTTCTCTTCAGGAGTAGGATCAGTTTCTCCTTTCGGAGTGATCTTACCGATGATGATATCACCTTCTTTTACTTCAGCTCCAATCGCGATGATACCATGCTCATCAAGATTTTTGACTGCTTCTTCAGAGACGTTAGGGATTTCAGAAGTCAATTCTTCTTCACCTCTCTTCGTATCACGAACTTCCAACTGGAATTCTTCTACGTGAATAGATGTAAAGACGTCTTCTCTTACCACTCGTTCAGAGATTACGATAGCATCCTCAAAGTTGTACCCTTGCCAAGGCATGTATGCCACTTTCAAGTTTTTACCTAGAGCTAGCTCACCGTTATTAGTAGAATAACCTTCTACCAAAACCTGACCTTTTTTAACCTTTTGGCCTTTCAGCACCAAAGGAGTAAGGTTGATCGTTGTATCCTGGTTAGTTCTTCTGAATTTGATCAAATCATAAGACTTGTATTCATCTGTGAAATTAACTAGTAACTCATCATCAGTCAGATCGTACTTAATGGTGATTTTCTTAGCATCCACATAATCTACTACACCATTTGCTTCCGCAATGATCAGAGATCTAGAATCTACAGCAGCTTTTGCTTCAAGGCCAGTACCTACAATAGGTGCTTCGGCTTTCAACAAAGGAACTGCTTGGCGCTGCATGTTGGATCCCATCAATGCACGGTTGGCATCATCATGCTCCAAGAAAGGAATCAAAGATGCTGCAACTGATACAATTTGATTAGGAGCAACGTCCATATAAGTGATTTCAGAAGGTTCCAATACAGGGAAATCTCCTTCAAATCTCGCTTTTACTTTTTCGTTGATAAATTTACCATTTTCATCCAAAGGCGCATTTGCCTGTGCAATGTTATGGTCATCTTCTTCTTCAGCTGTAAGGAATAAAACATCCTCTGCTTTCATACTTGCTTTTCCGTCCTTCACCTTACGGTATGGGGTTTCAAGGAAGCCCATTGAATTCACTTTGGCGTGAACACAAAGAGAAGAAATCAAACCAATGTTTGGACCTTCTGGAGTTTCAATAGTACACAAACGACCGTAGTGCGTGTAGTGAACATCTCGAACCTCAAATCCTGCTCTTTCTCTAGATAAACCCCCTGGACCCAAAGCTGAAAGTCTTCTCTTGTGAGTTAACTCCGCCAATGGATTGGTTTGATCCATAAATTGAGAAAGCTGGTTTGTTCCGAAGAAGGAATTGATCACAGAAGAAAGCGTACGCGCATTGATCAAATCGACTGGTTTAAAGTCTTCATTGTCACGAACGTTCATTCTCTCACGGATAGTTCTAGACATTCTAGCCAAACCTACACCGAATTGGCTGTAAAGCTGCTCGCCAACAGTTCTTACTCGTCTATTGCTCAAGTGATCAATATCATCGACAACAGCCTTAGAGTTAATAAGTCCAATCAAGTACTTAACGATATTGATAATATCTTCCTTAGTAAGGACGATTTTAGCAGAATCGATGTCTAGACCTAGTTTTTTGTTGATTCTATAACGACCAACTTCTCCTAGATCATAACGCTTGTCAGAAAAGAATAAACTGTGAATAACCTCACGAGCTGTTGACTCATCAGGTGCTTCAGTGTTTCTCAACTGACGGTAGATAACTTCTACGGCCTCTTTTTCAGAGTTAGAGTTATCTTTTTGTAATGTATTATAAATGATAGAGTAATCAGCCACGTTCACATCTTCTCTATGGAGAATGATGCTTTTCGAGCCTGAATCCAAGATCATATCAATGTCTTCATCTGTAAGAATAGTATCACGTTCAAGCAATACCTCATTTCGATCGATAGAAACTACTTCACCAGTATCTTCATCTACGAAATCTTCTACCCAAGTTCTTAGAACCCTAGCAGCCAACTTACGTCCAGCTACCTTCTTCATTGCTGTCTTAGTAGCATTGACTTCTTCAGATAGACCGAATAGATCGAGAATATCTTTATCAGAGCCATAGCCAATAGATCTTAGCAAAGTCGTTACAGGGAACTTCTTTTTACGATCGATATATGCATACATGACATTATTAATATCTGTAGCAAATTCAATCCATGATCCTTTGAAAGGGATAATTCTGGCAGAGTAAAGTTTCGTACCATTTGTGTGCTTGCTTTGAGCAAAGAACACACCTGGAGAACGGTGAAGTTGGGAAACAATAACTCGTTCTGCACCATTAATTACAAATGACCCTTTCTCGGTCATATACGGAAGATTACCTAAGAATACTTCTTGCTCAATCGTTTCGAAATCTTCATTATCCTCGTCATGACAAAGTAATCTCAACTTTGCTTTCAACGGTACAGAGTAGGTCAAGCCACGGTCAATGCATTCGCTCACAGAATATTTCGGTGGATCTACTGCATAATCAATAAATTCAAGAGTGAAATTCTCTCTAGAATCACTGATTGGGAAGTTTTCTGCGAATACTTTAAATAAACCGTCTGCCCGGCGCTTTTCTGCTGGTGTATCCAGTTGGAAAAAGTCTTTAAAAGACTGCAACTGAATATCGAGAAAATCCGGATAGCTTTTGACCACCTTAATGGAGGAGAAACTTTTCCTTTCGGTTTGATTCTTGATAGCCAAGGTAGTGTATGTTTATGGTGAAATGTTGATATCGGAATAACCCTATTTCCGATTAGAATAATGCAATTTTAAACCTGTGCATAAACAGGAAAAGACCTGACTATAATAGTCAGGTCTTAGGTGTGAACCCCAACCTAATAGTTGCGGTTCAGCAAATTATTTGATCTCTACTTCAGCACCAGCTTCTTCCAAAGACTTCTTCAAGCCTTCAGCTTCGTCCTTAGCTACACCTTCTTTCAATGCTTTAGGAGCAGAGTCAACTAGTTCTTTAGCCTCTTTAAGACCAAGACCTGTCAATTCTTTTACAAGTTTAACAACTGCCAGTTTTGATCCACCAGCTGCTTTCAAGATAACGTCAAAAGTCGTTTTCTCTTCTTCAGCTGCAGCTTCACCAGCACCAGCACCACCTGCTACAACTACTGCGCCTGCAGCAGCTGGCTCGATGCCATACTGATCCTTAAGGATATCTGTCAATTCTTTAACCTCTTTTACAGTCAAGTTTACCAACTGATCTGCAAGTTGCGTAAGATCTGCCATTGTATTTGAAATTTAATATTTGTTTGAATTATTTTTTTTGAACTATTTTTCTTCTCTATCAGCAAGCGTCTTAAGCACACCAGAAATATTGTTCTGGCCACTTTGCAATGCTGAGATAAGATTCATCGCTGGAGATTGTAGCAAGCCGATTAGATCGCCTAGCAATTCCTCCTTTGACTTCAACTTGGACAACATTTCAAGGTTTTCTTCACCGATAAAGATATCTGAATCGATAGAAGCTCCTTTAAAAGCTGGCTTTGTTGCTTTTTTACCTATTTTTTTTCTGAAGTCCAGCAATACGTTTGCCGGAAGGTTACTCGTCTCTTTTGAGAAGATTATTCCAGAGAATCCTTTCAATGCATTATCTGCTAACTCGCTAAAGTCGGCATCTAAATTTTCCAGTGCCTTGCTGATCAAGGTGTTTTTGTACACTTTGTACTCTACGCCTTTTTCAAAACAAGTTCTTCTGAATGCATTCACTTGTGCAACAGAGAAACCTGAAGCGTCCGTGATATAGAAGAAAGGGTTTTCTTTAAATTTCTCAGTAAGACCGTCGATTATTACTTTCTTTTCGTCTCTAGTCATGATTAAATTCCTTGAATGCTACCCTTGTCCACTGCAATCCCAGGAGACATTGTACTGGATAAATGAATACTCTTGAAATACGTTCCCTTAGAAGATGAAGGTTTCAGTCTAGAAATGGTAAGGATAAGTTCTTTAACATTCTCTTCGATCTGCACTGCAGTGAAGGATGCTTTACCAATACCAGCGTGAATGATTCCAAATTTATCTACTTTGAAATCGATTTTACCCGCTTTTACTTCTCTTACTGCCTTAGCTACATCCAGAGTAACAGTTCCTGATTTAGGATTTGGCATAAGACCTCTTGGTCCTAATACTCTACCCAATCTACCTACTTTCGCCATTACGTTAGGCATCGTGATGATGACATCAATGTCAGTCCATCCGCCTTCGATTTTAGCTATGTATTCGTCCAAGCCTGCGTAATCTGCACCTGCTTCGGTTGCTTCTGCTACTTTGTCAGGAGTACAAAGCACCAATACTTTGATGTCTTTGCCTGTACCATGAGGAAGCGCAACAACGCCTCTTACCATTTGATCAGCCTTCCGAGGATCAACACCCAGACGGATGTCAAGATCAACAGATGCGTCAAACTTCGCCATAGTAATATCCTTCACGATAGTAGAAGCTGCCTCCAGGGAGTACACTTGGCTTGGGTCGTATTTAGAAAGAGCTTCTTTTTGCTTTTTTGTTAACTTAGCCATTGTTTTTTATTTATACTTCCCAAGGGGCTTTACCAGATACTGTGATTCCCATGCTTCTTGCTGTACCAGCCACCATTTTCATAGCAGACTCAACTTTGAAAGCATTAAGGTCAGGCATTTTCACCGCCGCTATTTCTCTAACCTGATCCCAGGTTACTGATCCTACCTTCTTACGGTTTGGTTCAGCAGATCCACTTTTAAGTTTCGCAGCCTCAAGCAACATGTTCGCTGCAGGAGGAGTTTTAACTACGAAGTCAAAAGTTTTATCTGAGTAGATCGTAATCAATACAGGTAGCACTTGACCCATTTTCTCCTGAGTACGTGCATTGTATTGCTTACAAAACTCCATTATGTTCAGACCCTTGGAACCAAGAGCTGGACCTACTGGAGGCGACGGGTTTGCCTGGCCACCTTTCACTTGTAGTTTTAAATAACCAGTGATTTCCTTAGCCATTGCTTAGTCTTGTTTTTCTACTTGTATAAAGTTTAATTCGACAGGAGTATTTCGGCCGAAGATCTTAACCATAACATTAAGTTTTTTCTTCTCCTCAAATATCTCCTCTATTGTTCCGGTAAACCCACTGAAAGGACCGTCCATTACTTTGACAGTCTCTCCGACTATAAATGGTGTATCCAGTTTCTCTGCGAACTCGTCTATCTCTTCAACCTTACCTAAAATACGATTGATTTCTGATTGACGAAGTGGCTCAGGGGTTTTGGAAGCTCCTCCTGAACTTGATCCCAAGAAACCGATTACCCCCGGAATACTTGTAATTACGTGATTAGCCTCACCATTTGAGAGATCAGCATTAACTAAAACATAGCCCGGAAAGAAGTTTCTTTCACGAACTCGCTTTTTGCCATTTCTCATCTCATATACCTTCTCTGATGGTATAAGGACTTCTGGAATAAAATCCCCAATATCCTGTCTGGTAATTTCATTATCCAAATAGGTCTTAGTTTTCTTCTCCTGTCCCGCTACTACTCTGAGTACGTACCATTTATGTTCAGCCATTCTGTAATGTCAATTCAATTAGAATAAATCATAAAACCATGTCATGATGTTTTCGAATCCTAGATCTACCACACCTATAAATAGGGCAAAGATCAGAGAGGCGACTAACACCAATACTGCACTATTTTGAAGAAATGAAAATTTCGGCCATGTGACCTTATTTACCATTTCATCATAAGATTCTAGAACAAAGTTTTTCAGATTCATAGTGTACTTAACTTACTGGCACGGGCAGAGAGATTCGAACTCCCATCAACGGTTTTGGAGACCGCTATTCTGCCGTTGAACTATGCCCGTGTAAATGAACGCCCCGCTAATGGGAACGCAAAATTAGGTATTGATTGCTTAAGAAACAAATGCGATCCCAAAATAATTTGAGATCGCATTGTATAAATAGTCAATCAGTGATTGATGATTAGTCTAGAATTTCAGTAACCTGACCAGCTCCTACTGTTCTACCACCCTCACGGATTGCAAAACGAAGACCTTTCTCAAGAGCAACTGCACTAAGCAAAGTTACTTCAATAGTCACGTTATCACCTGGCATTACCATCTCAACGTTTTCTGGAAGCATGATCTCTCCAGTTACATCTGTAGTTCTAAGGTAGAACTGTGGACGATATTTGTTGAAGAAAGGAGTATGACGTCCACCTTCTTCTTTAGAAAGAACGTAAACTTCAGCGTTGAAGTGAGAGTGAGGCTTCACAGATCCTGGCTTACAGATAATCATACCACGTTTGATTTGTGATTTTTCAATACCTCTTAGCAATAGACCTACGTTATCACCTGCTTCTCCTCTGTCTAGGATTTTGCGGAACATTTCAACACCAGTTACTGTAGACTTAAGGCCTTCAGCACCCATACCGATAATATCAACACCTTCACCAGAGTTAACAACTCCTCTTTCTATTCTACCAGTAGCTACAGTACCACGACCAGTGATCGAGAATACGTCCTCTACAGGCATCAAGAAATCCTTATCCATAGCTCTTGCTGGAAGAGGGATATAAGAATCAACAGCGTTCATTAATTCCATCACAGTCTCAACCCACTTTTCTTCGCCATTCAATGCACCAAGTGCAGAACCTGCGATTACAGGGATATTATCACCGTCGAAATCATAGAAAGAAAGTAGCTCTCTGATCTCCATCTCCACAAGCTCAAGAAGCTCAGGATCATCAACCATATCTACTTTATTCATGAATACTACTAGTTGAGGTACACCTACCTGGCGAGCCAAAAGGATGTGCTCTCTAGTTTGAGGCATTGGTCCGTCAGTAGCTGCTACCACTAGGATAGCGCCGTCCATCTGGGCAGCACCCGTTACCATGTTCTTAACGTAATCAGCGTGACCTGGACAATCTACGTGAGCGTAGTGTCTTTTTTCAGTCTGATATTCTACGTGAGAGGTGTTAATGGTGATACCTCTTTCTTTTTCTTCCGGCGCGTTATCGATAGAAGAAAAGTCTCTTAATTCAGATAGACCCTTACTAGCCAGAACGGTAGTGATGGCAGCAGTCAAAGTGGTCTTTCCATGATCTACGTGACCAATCGTACCGATATTAACGTGCGGCTTGGAACGGTCGAATTGTGCTTTTGCCATGCGTGAAAATCCTCAGTTTAAGTTTAAAGATATATTTAATTTTTTTTCTAATAAATCGAAATGAGCCAACGAGGGGATTTGAACCCCTGACCCCTTCCTTACCAAGGAAGTACTCTACCCCTGAGCTACGTCGGCTTAAAGACTCTTATGTTCTCCCAAGATATAAATCTTAGAAGAACAAAGAGCGGGAGACGAGGCTCGAACCCGCGACCTGCAGCTTGGAAGGCTGCCGCTCTACCAACTGAGCTACTCCCGCTTGTAATCTTTCGAGATGAAATCCATCTCATGCCTGCTCTACTTTTAAACATTCTACCTTTCGGTTTAATATCTCGGAGAGCTACTTCCACTTAAAATCCAGTTTTACCTAGATTTTTTCGCCCTGCAAAATTAGATAAAAAATTTCGCATTCTGGCAATGGTGTGGGGGAAATAGGATTCGAACCTATGAAGACTTAAGTCAACGGATTTACAGTCCGTCCCAGTTGGCCGCTTTGGTATTCCCCCAACTAGTGTCACGTTTTAAACCCTTTTTCTCTGGGCTTCCTATCGTAACGGATGGCAAAACTAGAAGCTTTTATTAAAGATTCAAAACATGGCTTTCAAATTTCATGATATTTTGATCTATTTATTTCCAAATAATTATAAATCAATGCATTAATTTTCATCTTTTAATGCCTCAAGAAAATATTGATAGTACATTATCAGCTCTGCGTCCGCTTCTCGAGCGGCAGCCTCACTAATTCTCTTCATTACCTCAGGCTTTTCGGTGAAGCTCAACAATCCCTGAAAAGCTCCCAATCGAACATAGTTTCTGGAGTCATTCTCCATTTTTTCCAGTAAAAAAGTAACTGCATCCATTTCACCCTCCTCAGGAAAACGACTAAAATACTCACTGAAGTACCCCAAGAAAAAATAAAGACCTTCACCAGAAATTGAATTAGCCTTTTCAATGAACCAATTCCCTTTCCCCAAAATAGAGTTCGTAATGTAATAATCAGCTACAGGAATCACCATCCTGAAATTATTTTCTGCCGCGAAACCTTCTATTATACCAGAGTCTATCTTATGATCAGTGACTGTCACCAAGCCCATCAGTGCAGATCCAGCCACTAAATAGGAAGAATCATTTACTAAATTCAAAAATGTAGTATAATGCTTATCCGGCCCATATGCAGACAACACATCAAGGGCACCCGCTCTTACAGAATTCTTAGTATCATTCACTGCCATACCCACAACTCTTCTTTCTAGCTCTGGTGTATCTGCAAGCCATTCTGGACGACCTTGAAGAATTGACAAAGCAGACTCCCGGATGGACCAAAACTGATCTTCTAAAGCTGCCGGTAGGATAGATTCCAATTCAGTAGTTGCTTCCCATGCCATTAAACTATCCAATGCCTCATACCGAGCTATTCCAAATATTGATGACCTAAACTGCTCTCGCATTTGATCTGGACTCATTTTAATGGACTTTTTGGCCAACAAATTCTTTTCTTCATCAATCAATACCAAGTTGACAGGACTGCCATTTTCAAGAGCGATCTCCTGAGAAGCCCTAGTGATCATAAAGCGCTTACTATTTCTCTTACTGCCTTCATACCAACTCACCTCAAGAGGGAATTGATACAGTGGTGTCGTACTCAAATCCTGAAGCTGCGAAACCGTAATAAGGACATTCGAAGGATCTGAATAATCCACCTTGAAATTAATATCTGGATGACCTTTGTCTAGAAACCATTGATTGAAAAACCAATTTAAATCTTCTCCACTCACTTTTTCAAATGCTATACGGAGATCATTTACCTCCACGTTATCAAATGCATGCTCCTCAAGATAATCGTTAAGTCCTGCGTAAAACGCTTCCGCTCCCAAATACTCCCGAAGCATATGCAGAATGGCTCCTCCTTTCGAATAACTGTGTGAATCGAATAAATCTTCAGCATTTTCATATTCAAAACGAACTAACTCAACCTGCTTTGTTTCTGCCTCCGCAAAGTAATTCTCCGTCTCAGCTATCAACTTCAATTTTGCCTCATCTGCCCCATACTTATATTCATTCCACAAAAACTCACTGTAATTAGCAAACCCCTCATTTAAAGTAATATTTGCCCAAGATTCTGTGGTCACATAGTCGCCAAACCACTGGTGAAAAAGCTCATGAGCAATAATGTAATCCCATTCAGAATCAATAGCTTCTCGTTCTGTCAGCCTCAATTCCTCCATGAAAATAGAAGCAGTAGTATTTTCCATCGCACCCGACACAAAGTCACGGACAACGATTTGATCATATTTTGGCCAAGGATACTTCACGCCTAGTAACTCGGAGAAGAATCCAATCATTTCAGGTGTATTCTTAAAAACTTTTTCAGCGCCCTTTTCATAACCTTTTTCTACAAAATAGCCCAACGGAACATCTTCCCATTGTGCAGTCACTTTTCCAAAATCACCAATAGCAAAAGCTGCCAAATAAGGTGAATGTGGAAGCTTCAGTTCCCAGTAATCCTTTCTCAATCCATTACCCAAATTCTCCTGGCGAATCAATTCCCCATTACCAATACTGATCAAGGAATCCAGAACAGTTAGCTTGATCAGTTGGGTGAATTTCTCATTTGGACTATCTATCGTAGGAAACCATTTAGAATTATGGGCGGTCTCGCCCTGCGTCCAGATCATCGTCGGTTTATCTGCCACTGTATCCAGTGGATCTATGAAATAAAGCCCTTTGGTATCAGTGATAGCAGCACTTCCCTCTCCCGCATTTCGTTCTGGAAAGGCCGTATAATCGAATGTAATCTGGAAAGTGTCTTTTCTTGTCAACTGTCTAGGTAATTGAATTCTAATTTTTTGGTCATCGTATTGATAACGCAAGGATTCAAGATCACCCTTTTGCGAGAAAAATATTTCACCTAACTCAAAGTCCTGAGCATCTAGGGTCAATTCATTTTGGGCGTAGAAAAAGGGCTTAATGGTAAGTATGGCTGTGCCTATCACTGACTGATTCAGGTAATCAAAAGCCAAATCCAACTCAGTGTGCAATATGTCAAAATCCTTTTTTTCTGATGGCTGATAGCTCTTGATAGCTAGTTCCTCTGTAGCAATTAGCGCTTTAATCATCGAACTATCAATTTCGGCTAAATGAGTTTCAGTAGCCAAGATCAGACCATCATCAACCTCCACAGCCCCTTGATTAGTCTTGCACGCCATCAAAATTACTACAAAAAAAAGAGCTGGTAGTTTCGTCACAATCCATCGATAGCTAAGGTTCTTTAGGGTCAATTGATTCATATTTAAAGCGTAAGAATGGGTTTCTGTTTTAGGGGAAATTGTATATTCGGCTTCAAATTAACATGAATGTTTACAGTTACCATCCAAAATAAGAGCTATTCGGTAGAAAAAGCCGAAGACACAATCCAAGTAAATGGAAAAACGATCAACTGGGATCTTCAGTGGGTTTCTGATCGGAAAATTCACCTGATTTATGAAAATAAGTCACTTGAGGCTGAATTGATTTCCATAGACAAAGAATCGAAAAGCGTCCAAATTAGATTTGGTGATAAAGTTTCAACCCTGCAACTCAAGGATAGATTTGACATCCTGTTAGAGCAAATGGGAATGAATAACACTGCATCTAACGCTTTGAAGGAAATTAAAGCGCCGATGCCAGGATTGATATTAGACCTGAAAGTACAGCCAGGAGATGAAGTAGCCAAAGGTGATGTTGTATTGATCTTAGAGGCGATGAAAATGGAGAATATTATCAAAGCACCAGGCGATGGTATAGTAAAAGCCGTAAAAGTTTCTCTCAATCAAAGCGTAGAAAAAAATCAAGTCTTGATTCAATTTTAGCTTTTAAGCCTAGCATAATGAAATGAACAAATTATATTTGTCGGATTATTTTGTGCAAATCGGGCTACGCTCGATCCTTTTTCAGTCAATTTGCTAAAGATTTTTAGCTCCAACCTGAGAATAACTCGCCTCAAATAATCGCAACAATAGCGATAAAAAAAACCTCTGAAATACAATACCAAACACATGAAATACAAGAGAATACTGCTCAAACTCAGTGGAGAAGCGCTAATGGGTGACAAGAATTACGGCATTGACCCAGCTAGATTGCAGCAATACACAGAGGAGATCAAGAAGGTACATGACATGGGTGTGGAAATTGCAATCGTAATCGGCGGTGGCAATATTTTCAGAGGAGTGCAAGCTGAATCATCCGGAATCGACAGAGTTCAGGGTGACTACATGGGCATGCTCGCTACCTTGATTAATGCTATGGCGCTTCAAAGTGCACTGGAGCAAGGCGGAATGTACACCCGTCTAATGTCTGGTATCAAAATCGAAAGTGTTTGCGAACCTTTTATCCGCAGAAGAGCTATTCGACACTTGGAAAAAGGTCGAATTGTGATTTTTGGAGCTGGGATAGGCAACCCATATTTCACGACCGATTCTACAGCAAGTTTGAGAGCTATTGAAGTAGAAGCAGATATTGTATTGAAAGGAACAAGAGTGGATGGAGTCTATACCGCTGACCCGGAAAAAGATCCTACAGCCACAAAATATAAAACCATTTCGTTTCACGAAGTGTATGAAAAGAACCTAAACGTCATGGATATGACTGCATTTACACTTTGTCAGGAAAACAACCTGCCAATCATTGTATTTGACATGAACTTGTCTGGAAACCTAAGCAAATTGGTACAAGGCGAAGAAATAGGAACTTTGATCACTTCTTTAAGCTAAAAAAACATGGAAGAAATCGAATTATACTTAGACGAAGCAAAAGAATTGATGCAAAAAGCAGTGGATCATACTTCTGCTGAGCTTTTGAAAATCCGTGCTGGAAAGGCAATGCCAAATCTTCTGGACGGAATTATGGTTCAGTATTACGGAGCTAATACTCCTTTGAGCCAAGTATCATCAGTAAACACACCTGATGCCCGAACACTTTCCATAAAGCCTTTTGAGCGCACGATGATCTCTGAGATCGAAAAGGCGATCATTAATTCAGACCTTGGTCTGGCTCCGCAAAACAATGGAGAAGTGATCATTCTTACTATTCCGGCACTTACGGAAGAAAGACGAATTAACTTGGTAAAACAAGCTAAGCACGAATGTGACGGAGGAAAAATATCCCTACGAACAGTACGCAAGGACATCAATGACGAACTGAAAAAGCTTCAAAAAGATGGTGCCGCAGAAGACGAAATCAAAAGAGCTGAGGACGTTGTACAAAAGCTAACCGATCAATATTCTGTTAAAATAGATGAACTGTTAGCGAAAAAAGAAATAGACATCATGAAAGTCTAATCATTAAAAAACCCGGTTTTATACCGGGTTTTTTAATGCTCTGATTTTTTAAATTAATTATCAATATTCACATTGATAAAGGTAGCAACCCCAAACCTCACTCCCCCACGTAGGAAGTTATTGTTTTCAAATCCTGCTCCCATTTCCAATCGGAAAATTCGGAATAGATTATCCAAGGAATAGCCAACTTCCCAATAATGGGGTGAATTGTCTGTTTTTAGATAATTGAAGAAGATATTCTCTCTTAGTCCTGAAAATCTCAACATCGGTAATTGAGTAAAAAGAAATTTCCTAAACTGGTAATGTACAATACCTGAGAAGTACTTAGAGTTTGTGCTGTACTTGTAGTAATCCATAAAGCGATAATTGGAGGCAGGACCAAAGTTGGAGAAGATCGTACGATTGCCTCCAAAGTGCTGAAAATCCGGGAAATACACTTGGTCATTGGACAAAAATGCTCCTGCCGAAAGATTGAAATCCAGCTTTCCACTTACTCCAAAAGTGTAGTTATGCTGGATCCCTAGCTCCAAGTGATCAAAATCTGCCGCTGTTCCATCACCACTAACGCCTCCAAACGCTTTATTATAAGCGAGCTTAACCAAGGGAGACCGATCATTTATAGCATACTTTCGCCCGTTTCTGATCCCGTATTTTATTCCCGGCCTCCACTCTAGTTCGGTATTCAATTTTAGAATATCATGATCTCCAAATGATCCCGGACTTGTCTCTACATTCTCTGGCTGGTTGGAAGTATATTCCCTTCCTTCCTTATTGTAGAAACTGTAATTATTCGTGTTAAAAAGTTCTGCACGATGAGCATAAGTCATATTAACTCGATAGGTAATACCTCCATTTACTCGATGCGCCCAATATGCTTGCGCAAAATCCTGCTCGTATAGCTTCATGTAATTTTGCCTCAGAAGCAAAGAGTATAGCGCATTTACCTGTTCGTTGATCGGCTCTCCCCCATTGAATTGATAGATATATCTACCGCCTCTTACTCCGAATGTTGTGCCTGATATAGGCAAGGTGCTGGACCATCGGAAATCAACTTTTCCATAAAAACGATTGCTTGAAAAGCCATATCGCAACTCAGGTTCAATATTGAAGCTTTTGCGATGTGTGCTTACACTATCAGCCAATTTGGTGGATGACTGCTTTCTGTAAAACAATCCCACTCCAACCTTGAAACCTTCAACAGTATTGAAAGAAGTCTTTGTCCAGTTTTGCTTGAATCCTATAGAAACTCCCTTTCCCATGCTATATGAAGCGCCATTCATGAAGTCCAGCGGTTTCATCTTTCTCTTAGCTTTTTGAGCTACTGAATCCACATCACTCATCTTGGCTACCTCCACTGTCGCCAAACTATCATCCCGCTGATATCCCTCAATCTCACTCTCGGTCAGTGGAACGGGACGAATGCTGTCCCAATAAGCTTGGTCATACTTTTTGGCCATAGAATCCACTTCATAGTAACTTTCCTGAACTACATCTGGCTCTTCGAGTTCTTTCAGTGACTCCTTCTCATATTCATTCAGAAGTTTGCGATATTCTTTTCTAGTTTTAGGTTCCTCCTTAGCCAGCTGTTCCAAGGCAGATACAGACTTATTAAAAGCCACCGCATCTTCAGGGACTTCCTGTACTTTTTCATCGATAATTTCAGGTACGACTGCCAGATCTGGATTCAGTTCTATTTCATATTCACGGGTAGAAGCCAAGTATTTGAAATTCCCTTCAAAGCCGAAAATCTTACCGCCAAAGTCATACGTATGCGTCAACGGCATCCAGACATTGTCAGCTACTGGCGCATATTGTTGTTTGGCTTGAATCTGAAACCCCAACATAGAGGTCTGCAAGTTCAGGCTATGAATCGCCCATAAATCCTCGATAATGTAGATAAAGCCTTCAAAGACCTGCTCTCCTCTTGATCTTGGGGTGACCTTGATCTTGCTCACCATTACATTCTGGTCAAAGAAGCTTCCTTCGTAATGGAATTTATAATACTGAAAAGCGGATCGAGAAAGTGGAGAGATGATGCCATTGATTTTCTCTTGATAAAAAGTAGTTTGAATATAAGGAGCAGGAGAAGTAGATTGGTTATCACCGTTGGTCCGAATAGAAATTACTTTTTCCTCCACTTTATTGGGCTGAGTAAAAGTGATTCTCGAAACTGATTCAGAAGTATAGGCTTCATTGAGCTTGAGACCTTCTTTTTCAATGGTCTTACGTAAGAAGAAAGGTGCATCGGTCAGTTTTCCTGTTCCTTTCAAATAAACGGTCATGCTGTATTTCTGTATCTGAAGTCTATGATACTTTGCCTTTGCTATCGCTTTTCTCATGATAGTCAGCGCAGGATCTTCCGCACCTGCTCTGACTTCTACCTCTGCCAAAGTGTATTCCTGGGGATCAAGTACAAAGTCTTTGATAGTCCATCCATCTGACACAGTGATCGTTTCGAGCTGAGATTTGTAACCAAGGTATTGGACTAATACATCATAAACTCCCTTCGGAAGTTTGTATTCGTAATTCCCTTCTTCATTGGTAGGCACCCCGTCACCGAGATTTCGAATATAAACCGATGCAAAAGCCAGAGGTTCACCATCTGAAGATTTCACATTTCCTTTGATTCCTTGAGCCTCTACTTGATGAGAAAAAAGTAATGCAGAAACAGAAATCAACAGAATAAGTAATACTTGTATTTGTTTTTTCATAAAAGTCGATTGGCTCATCAAGTTAAACAGCTTTTCAAAAACGCACTTTACGCTGCGTATGTTTTAAGATGATTTAGGATTACTCAATATGCCCCAAATCTCCAATTTTAGAATAGAATTCAGGGACAAAACCCCAAAAAACTAACCCTAACTTTTTACCTCAAAACAATACTTTCGCAAAAATTTTAATTATGTGTTTTTAGTCTCAAAATTATCCTTAAACGAAACTTGTATTTTTTTCAACTTTTTAAAAAAAACTCAAATTCGTGATTATTCGAAAATGGAAAACGATTTCCATTAGCAAAATAGCATCAAAACATGGTATTTATTAATCAATCATCAAATAAAACATTATTCTGTTAAATCGTGTTTTTCAATTCTCAAATAGGAAAAATGTTAACAATTGCAAAATTAAAATTATTACCACACTTTAGATTCGAAATATATGAAGGCTATATATTTTCTAGGATACCAAACAATCAAACCCTATGAGAAACTATTTACTAAAACAAAAGACGTTTCTACTTGCAATAGCGCTTATCTTCTGCGCTACTCTAGTGGCAAATGCTCAAACTAGAACCGTGACAGGTACTGTCATGGATCCAACCATTGGAGAATCTGTTCCTGGCGCGACTGTACTTGTAAAAGGAACTACTCGTGGTACTGCTACAGATTTGGATGGGAAATTTACCCTTGACTTACAGCAAGGTGACCAGATACTCATCGTGTCCTTCGTCGGGTATATCCCGCAAGAAGTAGAAATCGGAAACAAAACCACTTTCATCATTAATCTGGAAGAAGATATTCAAAGTCTAGAAGAGGCTGTAGTAATTGGTTACGGAACTCAAGACAAAAAAGAAATTACTTCCGCGGTAGTCGCTATAAAGCCAGAAGACTTCAACAAAGGAAACGTTTCGAATCCTGCGCAATTACTTCAGGGAAAGGTAGCTGGCCTTTCAATCACTCGCCCAGGAGGAAATCCCAATTCCGGATTCAATGTGCGTCTAAGAGGTCTATCCACTTTCGGAGCAAACTCTTCCCCGCTAATTGTTTTGGATGGTGTGATTGGAGCTTCGATGGATAACGTTGATCCTAATGACATTCAATCTATTGACGTACTGAAGGATGGTTCTGCGGCTGCTATTTATGGAGCTCGAGGATCTTCCGGTGTAATTCTAATCACTACTACCAAGAAGAATCCAAAAGATGGAAGAGTCAGTGTGTCCCTTAACTCATTTGGCACGATGGATCAGGCGACTAACCTAATCCCAATATTGTCTGCAGAGGAATTCGTTGCTAGAGGCGGTACTGATTTTGGAAGTTCCACCGACTGGAGAAATGAATTGATCGATGATGCATTTTCTTACACTACTAATGCAAGCGTGTCTGGAGGATTCAACAATACTAATTACCTAGCGGCAGTTAACTACCGCGATAATCAAGGTATTGTTAACGGAGTTTCTAATAAGCGACTTAACACTCGCCTTAACCTTTCTCAAGGTGCTCTTGACAATAGACTAAGATTAAATGTGAACTTATCCTTCACAAATATTGACAGAGAGTCAATCAACGACGCAGCATTCAGATATGCTACTCTTTACAACCCTACTGCACCAATCTTCGAAAACACCCAAGATGCCGTAGAGCGATTTGGAGGTTATTTCCAAAGAGATCTTTTTGATTTCTACAATCCTGTAGCATTGGCTAATCAGCAGAAGTTTGTAAGCGAGACTAAGTCTGCGTTAACTTCTTACAGAGCTGAATTCGACATTTTGAGAAATCTGACCATCTCTGCTCAATACTCACAGGACAGAAGCAATACACTTTCAGGTGATTTCTGGTCTAGACTAGATTATAATGTCGGTCTTGGTACTGGTGGATCTGCGCAAAGAAGAACAAATGATAGAGTTCAAAAAATCTTTGAATCTACTTTACGCTACGAGCTAGACCTTAGTGATGGCCTGAATATGACTTTATTAGGTGGTGTCGCTACGCAATCCACCAAAAATCAAGGATTCAACGCTAGAGTAAAACAATACCTATTCGATTTGGGATGGGATAACCTAGGCGCAGGTTCTATTCGCCTTGGAAACAGTACAGATTTAGCATCTTACGCTAATGAAGATCAGCTGAACTCTATCTTCGGAAGAGCAAACTTCAATTTGAATAACCGTTTCTTCCTTTCAGCTTCTGTGAGAGCGGAGACCTATTCAGGATTTGGTGCAAACAATCAAACAGGTGTATTCCCTGCTGTCAGTTTAGGTTCTGATTTTACACAGATCTTCGACATGGGAATCTTTAGTCAATTCAAGCCTAGAGCATCATTTGGAATCACAGGTAACTTACCTCCATCTCCAACTTTGGCGCTAGGTGTATATGGCAACGGAAATAGAGTAGATCTTGATGGAGATCCATTGACTCAAAGTGATGTTTTTGTTGGCATCGTGCAAAATTCTAATCCAAATAGAGATCTGAAATGGGAAACCAAACAAGAAATGAACTTTGGCTTGGACTTTGGAATATGGAACAACAAAGTAACTGGAGCGATGGATTATTACATCAGAAACATTTCTGATCTTCTTTTCAATGTACCAGTAGCCACTGGAGCTCCTAACCCATTTGATCCAGGAAGATTTAATACAGCTTCTTCTACATGGGTGAATCTTGCCGATTTAAGAGCAGCAGGTTTTGAGTTTGCTGTCACCGCTCATGATATTCATCTGGGCAATATCAAATGGCATCCAAGTGTAAACTTCACGCTTTATGATAAAACTACTATCGAAAGCCTTTCAGCTGGAGATTTGGGATTTGATGAGTTGAGATTTGCTACTCCAGGATCTCCAGGTCAAAACAACAACCCGATCGTATACAACAGAGTAGGACAAACCTTAGGAGATTTCTACGGACCGGTGCTAGAGGGATTAACTGAAGATGGGAAATATATCCTTTCTACAACTGATCCAAATGAGTTTGAAAAGCTAGGAAATGGCCTGCCAAAAGGAGAATTCGGCTTTGCTAACAACTTTGAATATGGAGGATGGAATCTAAGCTTCTTCTTCAGAGGCGCATGGGGACATGATCTGTACAATTCCTACAGAGGTTTCTACGAAAACCAAGATGCATCATCTAATACTTGGAACTCCGTAATCACCGACAAAACTCAGGTGGTGACTTCTACTCCAACTTTCAATAGTTCATATATTGAGAATGCGTCCTTTATTCGATTGGACAACATGGAATTGGGTTACAATTTCAAAACACCTTCTAAAAATCTGAATTCATTCCGTATATATTTTGCTGCGCAAAATCTATTCACTATCACCGATTATACGGGGGTAGATCCTGAAGTTAGAATCACTGACTCGGAAAATGGCGATGGCTTTACCACGTCACTGTCTCCTGGACTTGAGCGTAGAAATACCTACTTCCAGACCAGGTCATTCACTTTGGGTTTATCTCTTAATTTCAAATAATCAATCTAAACACAGAGACATGTTAAAATATATAAGTAAAATCTGTCTATTGGTTCCAGCGATTTTCCTACTGGGATCATGCTGGGAACTAGATCAAGAAGTGCTTGATGGAGTCACTCCAGACGATGTGAAAAATAGCAATAACCCACAATTGATTGACGTATTAAAGGCTTCAGCTTACTCGAGAATTGTAGGTAGCTGGGGAGGTCACAATAGCATCTGGTCCATCAACGAGGTGGCTTCAGATGAAATGGCGATCCCTCAGAAAGGTCCTGACTGGGAAGATGGCGGTATCTGGCTGAGAGTGCATAGACATACTTGGGGTACTTCCGAAGATGCATTCAACAACTCTTGGAACTACTGCTTCACGGCTGTTGGAGAGATCAACAACCTGATCATTTCCTTTCCTGATGTTGAACTGCTAGTAGCTGAACTGAAAGTTTTGAGAGCGCTTCCTTACCTATGGTTATTAGATTCTTTTGGAAATGTACCTATCATCACCGAAGAGTCCACAGGAGGAAACCCAACCAATAATTCTCGCCAAGAGGTGTTTGATTTTATTGAGAAATCTATTTTGGATAACATCGCTTTACTACCAAAAGAAGATACTAGAACTACTCTGAACTACTACTCTGCGCAGGCAATGCTAGCTAAGCTTTACCTTAATGCAGAAGTATATACAGGAACTCCACGTTGGGCAGATGCAGAAGCTGCAGCAAACGAAGTAATTTCCGGACCATATTCCCTTAGCTCAAACTTCTTCGCAAATTTCGCGACAAGAAATAGTGGTTCTACAGAAAACATTCTAACACTTCCATACGATGAGAACAATGCTGCAGGTTTTAACCTTGCAATGATGACTTTGCACTACTTAAATCAAAATACATTTGACCTAAGTGCTCAGCCTTGGAATGGATATGCGTCTTTGGAAGAATTTTACAACAATTTTGATGACGAAGATGTCAGAAAACAAAGTTTCCTTGAAGGCCCACAGTTTTCTTCTGACGGAAAGAGACTTGAAGATCTATCTGCAGAAGCTGGCGATCCTGATGGAAACCCATTGACCTTCACTCCTAAAATCAACATGCTTGCTCCTAATGCATTTAGACAAGCTGGTGTAAGAGTGGGTAAGTTTGAATTTGCTCCGGGTGCAGGTCAGGAATTGAGCAATGACTATCCCCTATTCAGATTGGGAGAAATCATTTTGACCAAAGCCGAAGCTGCATTTAGACAAGGTAAAACGGGTGAAGCTTTAGATGCTTTGAATCAAGTAAGAAAAAGAGCTGGACTTGATCCACTAACCACTATCACTGCAGATGCGATCTTTGCAGAAAGAGGTTTTGAAATGTTTGCAGAAGCAAGCAGAAGAACTGATATGATTAGATTCGGTAAATTCAGTCAGCCATGGTGGGAAAAAGGATCTTCTGAAGCATTTAGAAATCTATTCCCTATTCCACTTCAGCAAATCAACGCTAACCCTAACTTGGTACAAAACCCAGGTTATTAAGCCCTACTTGAGGCACAATACAAAAGGAAGTGCAGCATCTGCACTTCCTTTTTTACTTAGTTCACCTTTCACTTATTAACTTACCCTAGGTTTGTAATTACAGTTTCCTGATTTTACTTCCTATCAGAAAAAGTAATTTATTGATCACTGTAACTCATTTTTCTAAAATGATTTGCAGAGCCTACTCAAGGATAATCGGAGTACTTGCTTACTTTGATATAACTGAATTAGCCCTCGTGAAAATATGTTTGCATACAGATGGAGCCACAAAAATTTCCGATTAATTAGATAAATGAACATCAACTTAACTCATTACAAACACCTCCTTTTATTAGTTTCAATAGGCTTTTGCCTGATGTCCTGTCAATCTGACTATCAGAAAATGGAATCTAGAGAATTGGCTTCAGGGAAAATTGTGAATGATTTATTCTTGGATTTAGAACTAGGAATGCCAAAGAAGGAATTCTACGCTACCTGCTGGGAGCTAAATAAACAAGGTGTTTTACTAAATGGACCAACCGAGCTTTCCATAGAATACATAGTCGATATGCCTTCAAAGAAGGAAACGACCATGCGCTTCTACCCTAAATTCTCTGATGACAAAATTTACTTAATGCCAGTGGATTACGCCTACAAAGGTTGGGCACCGTGGAACGAGGACTTATCAGTAGAAATACTAAGAGCTGACGTTTTGGCTCTTTATGAGCAGTGGTACGGTGAAGGATTTATAGAAGTCAGCAGCGAAGACGGCTCTCAGGTAGCCTTTGTGAAAATCGACGGAAATAGAAGAATTAGAATTTACAAAAAGAACCTATCTACAGTAAGAGCAGAGATAGTTGATCTGAAAATTCAAAAGCAACTTGAAGAGAACCCATCATGAATAATAAATTCCTAGCGTTCTTCATTTTAGTATTGGCATTTTCCTGCTCAGAAAAAAAAGCGGAAACTCCTACTTTATTTCAATCCATTGATCCAGCATCTTCTGGAATATCCTTTAGAAATGACCTTCCCTTCGACGAGGAATTCAATATTTTCACCTATAGAAATTTCTATAATGGTGGCGGAGTCGCACTTGGAGATGTGAATAACGATGGACTATTAGACATTTACCTCACCGCCAATCTTGGTCCCAACAAGCTATATCTTAACAAGGGAGATTTCAAGTTTGAAGATGTAACGGACCTTTCCGGCACAGCCGGCACAAGAGCCTGGAGCACCGGTGTAGCCATGGCAGATGTCAATGGTGATGGCTTTCTAGATATTTACGTCTGCAACTCTGGAGATATCTCTGGAGACAACAAACAAAATGAGCTGTTCATCAACCAGGGGAACGGCACTTTCAGAGAAGAAGCCGAAGCATACGGATTAGCCGACAAAGGTTACTCTACACATGCCGTGTTTTTCGATTACGACAAAGACGGCGATCTAGACACTTATTTGCTGAACAATAGTTACCAAGCCATCGGCAGCTTCAACAAAATGCAAAATGAACGCCCAAAGCGGGATTCCGTGGGAGGTGACAAACTTTTTAGAAATGATGATGGCCAATTCACTGATGTGAGTGAAGAAGCTGGCATCTATGGATCATTGATAGGATTTGGTCTAGGCATAACTATCGGAGATGTGAATCAGGATTCATGGCCAGATATATTTATCTCCAATGATTTCTTTGAGAAGGATTACCTCTACATCAACAATCAGGATGGAACTTTCACCGAGTCATTAGAGAGCTCCATGCGTTCCATTTCAGCTGCATCTATGGGCGCAGACATTGCAGATATCAACGGTGATGGCTTACTGGATATTTTTGTCACAGACATGCTTCCAGAACCACAGCAACGGCTGAAACAGGTAACGACTTTTGAGAACTGGGACAAATTCAAGTTCAACAAAACCCACGGGTACCATTATCAGTATTCCCGCAACATGCTCCATATTAATAACGGAGATGGCACTTTCAGCGAAATGGGAAGGCTTGCAAATGTAGAAGCTACGGATTGGAGCTGGGGAGCATTGATTTTTGACATGGACAACGACGGGAAGCGTGATATTTTTGTCGCCAATGGCATCTATCAGGATATAACTGACTTAGACTACCTCAATTTCATTGATGATGATGCCACCAAAAGCAAGATCATCTCTCAAAATGGAGTTGACTATAAAGCGCTAATTGATCCTATCCCGATCAATCCAGTGCCAAATTACGCTTACAGAAACCTTGGGGAATTGGATTTTGAAAATGTCTCTGACGCTTGGGGACTAGGAAAAGCCATTCATTCCAATGGCGGTGCATATGGAGATTTGGATAATGATGGGACCCTAGATTTGGTTGTCAACAACGTCAATAACCCAGCCTCTTTATTTAGAAACACAGGAAGAACACTAAATCCTGAAAACCATTCTCTCCAAATCCAACTAGTAGGGAAAGGTAAAAATACCCAAGCCATCGGAGCTCAATTGAAGATCCTTGCCGGAGATCAAATTTTCTACACCGAGCAAATGCCAAACCGAGGCTTTGAATCTTCTGTAGACCCAAAACTTACCATTGGACTAGGGAAAATAACATTGATTGATCAACTCCAAATTTTATGGCCTGACGGCACTTTCACCAAGCTCGAAAATATCCAAGCCGATCAATTACTGACGCTAAAATGGAGCGAAGCAAATCCACTACCGGATGGTGAAAGTTTCTTTGATCTGCCAACAGAAGCATTTTTCAAACTGGGGAATGAGCAAGATCTGGATTTCACTCACGAAGAAAATCCTATGGTAGATTTCGACAGAGATCGCCTCACCTTCCATATGTATTCTACCGAAGGCCCTGCTTTTGCAAAAGGCGATGTGAATGGCGACGGAATTGAGGATTTGTTTTTTGGCGGAGCCAAAGGATTCTCAGGTAAATTATATCTAGGGTCTGGCTCTGGAAAATTCAAGCTTTCTGAGCAAGAATCTCTACAAGGCGACGCGCTCTCTGAAGATGTAGACGCGGTGTTTTTCGATGCAAATTCGGATGGGAAACTGGACTTAGTAGTAGCCTCAGGAGGCAATGAGTCTGGTCTCGGAGCTTTAGAACTTACAGACAGATTGTATCTAAACGATGGTAAAGGAAATCTCACTAAAACCGAACAGACTGGCTTCAATTCAAATCGTGGCAGTAGTTCCGTAGTACAAGTGATGGACCTAAATGATGATGGTGCTCCTGATTTATTTATTGGAGGCAGACTTGTGCCATTCGTCTATGGAGCTCCTGCGAGTAGCAGTATTTGGATCAATGATGGCAAAGGAAACTTCACTGACCAAACCTCCACACTTGCTCCTGAGATGAAAGAAATTGGCATGATCACGGATGCAAAAGTGGTAGATTGGGATAATGACGGTACGAATGACCTTGTCCTCGTAGGTGAATGGACTGCTCCTATTTTCTTTAGAAATACTAACGGTAAACTTCAGAAAATTGAAATGCCAGAATTAAATAACCTGAAAGGCTGGTACCGAACATTGGAGATAGCGGACCTAGACGGAAATGGCCTTCCAGATCTGATCTTGGGAAATAACGGATTGAATTCCCGATTCAAAGTTTCTGAAAATACTCCAGTCAGAATGTACCTAAATGACTTTGACCAAAATGGGTCAATTGAGCAGATTTTCACACGTCAGGAAGGAAATGTTCAAGTTCCATACACTCTTAAGCATGAGCTGGAAAGGCAAATTCCCGCTGTAAAAAAACGGTACATGCGCTACAGTAATTACAATAATGAGATGCTCTCCGATATTTTCCCTCAAGAAATACTGGACATGTCTATTATCAATGAAATCAATAGTCTAGAATCTGGTGTATTGATGAATGAAGGAAATGGAAAATTCACTTGGAAACCTTTCCCGAGAATGGCTCAGCGATCTTACGTCTTTGCTATCCAAGTCGCAGATCTAAATGGAGATGGGAACGAAGATCTGATCCTTGGTGGCAATCTATTTAATGCTAAACCCGAAGTGGGCAAATATGACGCAAGCTATGGCGATGTTCTTTTAGGCAAAGGTGATGGCACCTTTGATTATTGGCCTAATGCTAAAAATGGTCTAAAACTAGACGGTGATGTAAGAGCTTTTGCAGCACTTGGTGACGGTAAACTTTTAGTCGTGAAAAACAGTGCGAAAGCAGAGATTTGGAAGTATTGAGCGTGTTGAGATGAGGAGATTTTCAGTTGTGTTTCTGATAGGGATAGGTTTCATTTTTTCTTGTACAGAGAAAAAAATAGAGACCCTTTATGAGCTGATGAATAATCAACAAATAGGTATTGAATTTGAAAACACCCTGAATTCATCAGATTCGCTAAACATCCTAGAATACCTCTACTTCTATAATGGTGGTGGAGTCGCTGCCGGAGATATCAATAATGATGGTTTGGTGGATTTGTATTTCGCAGGTAATCAGGTTTCCAATCGACTTTATCTGAACAAAGGCAATTTCCAGTTTGAAGACATCACCGAATCTGCAGGCGTAAATGGCGGCGGTGGATGGTCTACTGGAGTGACCATGGCAGATATCAATGGAGATGGTTTACTGGACATCTACGTCTCTCAAGTAGGAGATTACAAAGGACTAACCGGTCAAAATAGACTTTATATCAATCAAGGTTCTGGGAAATTTGACGATCAGGCAGCCCTATATGGAGTAGACTTTATTGGGTTTAGCACCCAAGCTGCGTTCCTGGATTATGATAGAGATGGGGATTTGGACATGTATTTATTAAATCACTCTGTGAAGTCCCCTGAGGTTTTTGCCAAAGCAAATCAGAGAAACCAACCTGACGTGCTAGGTGACAAATTGTATAGAAATCTCGCGTCAGAAGGCAAGATCGGTTTCGAAGATGTTACAGAAATTTCAGGCATCTATTCAAGCATTTTAGGTTTTGGGCTTGGAGTTGGAGTAGAGGATATCAATGATGATGGCTGGCCAGACATTTATGTTTCCAATGACTTCACCGAGAACGAATACCTCTATCTGAACCAGCACGATGGGACTTTTATAGAATCTCTGGACAGTCTGATATCCAATACGAGTCGGTATAGCATGGGAAATGATTTGGCTGATCTGAATGGAGATGGATTACCAGAGATTTTCACTACGGATATGCTGCCAAATGACCCTGAGATTTGGATGAAATCTGTGGGAGAAGACAAGCAGGAAGTCTATCAAATCAAGAAGAAATTTGGCTACTCTGATCAGTACGTCAGGAATCATCTCCAGCTAAATCAGGGCGCAAATGGCTTCAGCGAGATCGCTTTATTCTCTGGAGTTTACGCTTCAGACTGGAGCTGGTCACCGCTTATTTTCGACATGGACAATGACGGTTTTCCGGACATTCACATCACCAATGGCATAGAAAAGCGTCCGAATGATCTGGACTTTATCCAGTACAGTCAGCAGGCCGAGCCAAGTTTAAAGATGAGTGAGCTCCGCCAAAAGCAAATAGCTATGCTCCCTACAGTCAAACTACCAAATCTTAGCTACCAGAACCAAGGAGAGTTGACCTTTATTGATCAAGCTACCACTTGGGGTTTGGATCAACCTAGTTATTCCAATGGTTCAACTTACGCTGACCTGGACAATGATGGGGATTTGGATTTGATCATCAACAACCTGAACCAGCCAGCATTCATCTATCAAAATCACAGTGAGAGGTCAGGTAACGCTTTCCTTCGAGTCAACCTTAGCGCGAATGGGGAAAACACATTTGCGATGGGAGCAAAAGTTGGGATATACTATGCTGGCAAATCCTTATTTCAGCAGTATTCTGGAAGCCGAGGTTTCATGTCTGGCACTTCCTCCACGCTGGTTTTTGGTTTGGGAAAAGCAACTGAAATAGACTCTATTTCTGTAGTGTGGCCAAATGGAGTAAATGAAATTTATCTGAATGACTCGATCAACCACTCAATAAAATTGACTCAAGGAACAGGAAAGCCATATACCAAAGCGAATATATCTTCTGATAAAACAGCTTCTTTTCCGCAAATCCCATGGGCCCATCAGGAGAAAAACACGCTCGAAGAAACTAAGCGGGAATATCTGATCCCGAAAAGTTTTGCCAGCATGGGGCCGGCCTTGGCTGTCGGAGATGTGAATAATGATGGCTTGGAAGACTTGTATGTAGGGGGAGCTCAGGATCAAGCCGGAGCATTGTTTATTCAGCTTGCCGATGGGAAATTTATAGAAAGGAAAAATGAGTTATTCACGCAACTTGCTCGAGCAGAAGATATAGTCGCCGAGTTTGCAGACCTCAATGGAGATGGTAATCTGGACTTATATGTGGGAAGCGGCGGAAACGAACATAAAAGCGGAGCGCTTTTCAACTTTGATCGAATCTTCTTCGGCAATGGAAAAGGAGATTTCATCTTCAGCCCCATGTCACTTCCAAAGATCGGGGAAAACACATCAACGCTCGCTATTCACGACGTAGATGGCGATGGTGATTTGGATATTTTCGTAGGTAGCTCTGTAGTCAGTGGTGATTATGGGACAAGTCCTAAAAGTGCCTTGCTCATCAACCAAGGTAATGGGAAATTTGAAGATAAAACCAAGGAGTGGTTTGGCGTCGAAATAGACCTAGGAATGATCAGTTCAGCAATATGGGCTGACTTGACTAGTAACGGAACCAGGGAATTAATCCTCACAGGAGATTGGCAGGGAATCAGGGTTTTCGAAAATCGTAATGGCAAATCACTTCAAGAAAAAGCTATAGAAGGACTAGCTTATTCATCGGGTTGGATTCAAAGCCTTGCTATCGCTGATGTAAATGAGGATGGAAAACCTGATATTCTGACAGGAAATCTTGGTTTGAACAGCAAGCTAAAAGCAAGTCAGGAGAAACCGCTTTGGTTATATTACGGGGATTTTGATGAAAATGGGCAGGCAGATCCTTTGATCTTTCATTACATGGGAGATCGTCTCGTGCCTTTTGCTAGCAGAGATGATCTAATCAAACAGATTTCAGGGATCAAGAGAAAGCATAATTCTTATCAGAGCTATGCAACTCAATCCAGCCCTACAGATCTATTCCCGGAAGAGATACTAGCTCAGACTTCCCAGTATGCTGTATATGAATTTCGTTCTGGCGTTTATCTTCAGCAAGCCGATGGGAGCTTTGTCTTTGAGCCATTTCCAGACCAAGCACAACTCTCACCTATTTCATCTATACTTTGGGATAAGGAGCGGAAATCTGTTTTACTAGGAGGAAATTTCTCCGGATTCCGCGTAGACCTAGGCACCAATATGGCTTCAGCTTTTACCGCTTTTAAATGGGAAAATGAAACCTGGAGAAAGACAGCATTCCAACATACTATTCCAGCCAAATCAGAAATAAGACACATCAATAAAATCACTGTAAACAACAAACTACTTGTCGTAGGAGTGAGTAATTCGGGGCCTGTATACTGGATCAAACTTGATTAAAATCTTTTGATACTTACTTAATTTCCAATAGCTTTAAGGCCCAAATGCAACCAATGGAAATCCGCTTTGACAAAGCTTTACCTCGATTTCTGATACACAAGCACAATAATAAAATCCAATAATATGCGTACCCTCAAATTCATGATCTTTTCAGGAATACTCCTGATTGCATCCTCATGCGCAGAACCCGTCGATTATTCTAAAGCCATTACAGATGGTCAGTATATAACTGAAGCTCAGGATAAGATCACACAGGTAATCATTCACGATATTTTCTCTCCCCCTGTAGCTGCAAGAATTTACACTTACGCATCCCTTGCGGCCTACGAAGTAGCGGCTTCAGTTGACCCGAATTACGCCTCTCTCTTGGGGCAGTTGAATGGGTCAGAGAAAGTGACTTTCACTCCTTCGGAAAAAGTATATCCACCTCTAGCCTCATTGGCAGCATATTACTATGTGGGAACAGGTTTGATTTTCTCTGAAGACCTTATGAATGAGCATAGAGATGCTACATTCGCAACTTTGAAAGAAAAGGGAATTCCAGACGATGTATTTGAAGCTTCTATAGCCTACGGCAAAGAAGTAGGTGACGTGATCAAAGCCTATTCTTCCAAAGACAACTATCACCAGAGTCGATCCTTCCCGAAATTCACCGTAACCTCTGAAGAGGGAACTTGGCAGCCAACTCCTCCGGCATACATGGAAGCAATCGAACCTCATTGGAACAAAATCAGGACGTTCGTTTTGGATTCAGCTTCACAGTTTAGACCACTACAGCCTCCTCCATTCTCTACCGATCCTAAAAGTGAGTTCTTCAAGGTTGCCAAGGAAGTATATGATATGGATAGAAGTGCAACTCAGGAGCAAAAAGACATTGCGCTATTCTGGGATTGCAATCCTTATAAAATGAATGTCAAAGGCCATGTGATGTTTGCTGAGAAAAAAATCACTCCGGGCGGACATTGGATGAGCATAGCTGCTATAGCCTCTAAAGCGGCCGGTAAAGATTGGAAAGGGATCGCAGAGGTTTTTGCCATGACCGGCATCTCACTGAATGAAGCCTTTATTTCCTGCTGGGACGAAAAATACCGAAGCAATCTTATCCGTCCTGAGACATATATCAATCAGCACATCGATGAGCAATGGGTGCCACTTCTGCAAACACCACCTTTCCCTGAACACACCAGCGGGCACAGTGTAGCTTCAGCAGCTTCGGCCTATACATTGGCTCACTTATTTGGTGATGAGTTTCACATAGTAGACAGTTCGGAAGTGGCATATGGCCTTCCTATAAGAGAATACAACTCCTTCTCTCAGGCTGCCGAGGAAGCAGCTTTGAGCCGGTTCTATGGTGGAATCCACTACCGACCTGCTATTGAATATGGCATCACAGAAGGCCGGGATTTGGCAGCATTCATTTGGACAAAAGTGGATACAAAACCAAAAAATGTAGCAAGCAAGTAAGCTCAAAAGCACCCGCCAAAACGGGTGCTTTTTTTTGTTTCTAACTGATGAAATCTAAGTCCAGACTGAACTCTACACAAGTCCTGTTGTTTTTATTCCAAGAGATAATTAGTATCTTTTCTTATCACCTTTTTGAATTGGATTTTTCCACTTCTTGTTTTTAAACCAACTATTTCATGTCAAAAACCATTATCGTTTCCAATCGCCTTCCTATTAGTTTAAGACACCGAAACGGCCGATTTGAGTTCAAACCAAGTGCAGGAGGATTAGCTACAGGCCTTGGGTCTATTTATAAAGAAGGAGATAATATTTGGATTGGATGGCCGGGAAATACCGTAGACGACCCAGAGCAACGCGCAGAAATCATTCTCGAACTTCATGACCTTAAAATGGCTCCCGTATTTCTTTCCAAAGAAGATGTCGAGGAGTTTTACGAGGGATTCAGTAACGAGACATTGTGGCCAGCATTCCACTATTTCACCCAATACATGATCTACAACCCTGAGCACTGGGAAGCTTATGTACGTGTGAACCAAAAGTTTTGCGATGCCATCTTGAAAAAAGCAGGGCCAGACGACACGATCTGGATTCATGATTACCAGCTGCTCTTGCTTCCGCAAATGCTACGCGAAGTACTTCCAAATGCTACCATTGCATTTTTCCAGCATATCCCCTTCCCTTCTTACGAGATCATCCGGATGATTCCTTGGAGAAAGGAATTGCTCGCCGGGATGTGCGGTGCGGATTTGATTGGCTTTCATACCTATGATGACATGCGTCACTTCCTCAGTGCAGTGGGCAGAATCAACGGCCTATCCAGCGAAAGCGGCTATATCCAGGCTGAAAACAGAATCATCAATGTGGATTCCTTCCCGATGGGGATTGATTATGACAAATTTGCGAAGCAGGCAAAAAGCAAGAGAACACTAAGTTTTGTAGAGGAATTTGGCAAGCAGGTAGAGGATCAGAAGCTACTACTCACAATTGATAGGCTGGATTATTCTAAAGGAATTCCTCAGCGTATTCAGGCTTTCAACCAATTGCTGGAACAGCATAAGGAACTGCACGGAAAAGTATCCATGATCATGATCGTGGTGCCGAGCCGGGACAAAGTGCAGTCTTACAAAGAACTTAAAGAGGAAATTGACTTGTTGGTAGGGCGTATCAATAGTGAGTACTCTACGCTAAACTGGGTACCAGTTCATTATTTCTACCGTAGTTTTCCATTTGAGGAACTCAGTGCATTTTACAACATGTCGGACATCGCGTTAGTAACTCCACTGCGTGACGGTATGAACTTGGTGTGTAAGGAATTTGTAGCTAGTAAAACTGACCAGACAGGCGTTCTAATCCTGTCCGAAATGGCTGGTGCCTCCAAAGAACTTCAGGATGCGATTCTTGTCAATCCAAATGACCGTCAAGGTGTAGTGGATGCTATATTCAATGCACTTTCTATGCCGCTGGATGAGCAAATAGCCAGAATGAACAGCATGCAGGAAAGCCTGAAAAAGTACGACGTTTTCCAATGGGTGAAAGTATTCATGGATCGTCTCGATCATGTGAAGAAAAAGCAGGAAGAGCTGACTTCCAAGGACGTGGACACCAAAGTGATGAATGAAATTCAAGCAAGTTTCAAAAAAGCCAAGAAAGCTATTTTGTTCCTTGACTACGACGGTACGCTAACAGGATTTCATTCTGACCCTCAAAAAGCAGTGCCTGATGATGAATTGAGAGGTATCGTAAAAGATCTCAGTGAACTTGCTCAGGTAGTCATCATCTCAGGTAGAGACAAGGACACCTTGGGTCGATGGTTTGAAGGTCAGCATATCGACATGATCGCTGAGCATGGCGTTTGGGTGAAAAAGAAAGAAGACAAAGGAGATTGGGAGTTATACGCTGAAGTCGAAGACGGCTGGAAAGATGACATCCGAAAGGTGATGGAGTATTACGTTCTCCGAACTCCGGGAGCATTTATCGAGGAAAAGCACCATTCCTTAGTTTGGCATTATAGAAAAGTGGAAAGTGGACTGGGAGATCTCAGAATGCGCGAGCTTTTCAGTCACCTAAAATACATGGCAAGAGGCCACAACCTGCAGGTATTGGAAGGCAACATGGTCTTGGAGATCAAACGACCTGATATCAACAAAGGCCGAGCAGCTACAGCGATGATGAAAGGAATGGAATATGACTTCATCTTAGCAATCGGTGATGACTGGACAGATGAAGATACGTTCAAGGCTATGCCTAAAAACGCCTATTCTATCCGGGTAGGTTATGCATACACACAAGCCAATTTCAATATCAAATCAGTGAAACAAGTAAGACAATTGCTTCAGAAGTTGACTTCTTGATATCAGGATTAAAGCAATAATTGTAGGGGTGAAAGATTTTTCGCCCCTTTTTTATTATTGAAATTTTTCAAGCCTTCCTGCTATCGGCAGGTTTCATGACTTGGACACAAATCAATTCAGTTTCCAAACTGCAATACAGTAGTTCCAAGTCTGAAGACTTGAACCAGGTGATCTCGTATAATTCTAATTGCGTACGTTGCGTCACCCTCTGCGAGTTCCGCGGCTAATAATCACAAATATTTTTTATACAGATTATCCAAGATCCTCTTATCCGTTTCTGTCAATCCCGATTCTATGTCATGCTGCACAAAATGCAGTTTGAATGCGCGTATCGCTGCATTTGGATCACTCATATCATACCCTATAATTCTAAGAGCTAGAATAGGATCTACCGTTTCTTGAGGTAAATCGTCCGTGCTTTCGATAGGAATTGAAGTATACTCATGTGGGGAAAGAACAGGGAAAACCACCTCTTCATCATACCACAATCCATATCCTTCTTCGGCCAACATTTTCCAAGGAAAATAAATACTTGGATCTACTTTTCTAGATGGAGCGATATCCGAATGCCCGATGAAATTGGCTGTAGGAATTCCATACTTCCACTTGAGTCGCTTCAGCAAAATCAATAAACTTTCCATTTGTGCTGTAGTGAATGGCTCAGTTCCGTTGTTATCCAATTCAATTCCTATAGAAGCCGAATTCAAATCTGTATCATTTCCCCATCTTCCTCTTCCAGCATGCCAAGAGCGCAAGTAATCATTCAACATCTGCACGATCTCCCCGTCTCTGCTTACTACATAGTGCGAACTTACCTGAGTTCTACTAACTGTGAAGGTATTAATCGTCTGCTTCAATGAATCCTGAGCCGTGTGATGGATGACCACATAGTTTGGTTTCCTGATACTAAAATTGGTCGTCCCAACCCACTCATCGGTGATGCTGAGCGTGTCGTAGTTAAGCTCAGACTTGGTTTTGGGGATCTCTCGGATAGATTCTGTGGCATCTCTGACAGCCTTCTTATGCTCTTTATTATTCTCACGATAGATGTCTTTGGAACAGGAGACAAAAGCAAGCGAGAAAATAATTAGAAGCAGGGAGGAGAGATAATTTTGGAACTTCATAGACAGGAGTGATTAATCAGTATTTGAAGCTACAAGTATTGTACTACTTCCTAAAAAATATATTGAAAAGATAAATCGCATATTCCAAACATGGATAGAATTTCTATTTCGCTCTTTCAGAGCTTCAGCTATTGAATCCATTTTAAACCCCAGCCCTTTCGAGCTGGGCTATGGTATTTAAGACTTTCAGCCCTAAACATAAATACCTCATCACCTAAGTCCGAGTCGTTGACTTTATGCCTGTTTTGATTAAAAGAAAAAAACTTCGAGGAGACCTTTCGACTTCGCTAAGGCTGGACCCCACAAAGGTTAATGAAAAAAGTCCTGCTTCTGGAGAAGCAGGACAACACTAGTTTTAGTAATACATTGACCTCAATATCTGCGGAGATCTGCGCTAGTTATCCGCGAATATTTGCGGGAAATTTATATGAAATCAGCAGGAAATCTACAAGAAATTCGGTCTATCAAGCTTCTTCCCGATACGGAAAGCGGCATTCATTAACCCTACGTGTGAATATGCCTGCGGGAAATTTCCCCACTGACTTCCTGTCTTCTGATCCACGTCTTCCGAGAATAGATGCAAGTGATTACAATATTTCACCAAAGTCTCAAAACCTTCAACAGCCTCATCCAATCTCCCTACACAGGCCAAGGCCTCAATATACCAGAAAGCACAGATCAAGAATGTCGTCTCCGGCACACCGAAGTCATCCATATGCTTGTAGCGATAGAATAAGAAATCCTTTGCCAACAACTCTTCTTCCATTGCTTTGAGGTGATCATTTGCTCGCTCCAAGTCATCACCAAAGTAACCCATGGTGATCAACTGTAGCGTAGAGGCATCCATATAGGTCGAGCCAATTGCCTGACCATATGCCTTGCGGTCAGGAAGGTAACATTCCTCTATTTTGACCACTGCTTTATCTCGAAGAACTATCGCTTTGTGATACATCGCATCATCCTTCAGACGAATCCCTATTTTTGCAGCAGCACAAGCTCCAGCCCAGTGAAACAAGAAAGTATAGCAATGCTGCTGTGCCAGATTTCTAAACTCCCATAACCCAGCATCCTTTTCATGCATCGTAGATTCGATCTTATTCAACAGATTCATAATCATTGGCTTGGAGCTACTTCTCTCCTCTTCGGTGAATCGCTGATCAGAATAAAGTGGCAGTAAAGACACCAACACTTGGCCGTAAAGATCATTTTGAATGTGAGTGTAAGCCTGATTGCCAAAGCGAACTGGCTTCTCACCCAAATAACCATCCAGCTCAGAAATCTCTTCTGTTAAAAGTGAATCACCTGTGATCGAATAAAGTGGCTGATAACGACCGTCTGGTCCAGGTTTTAGATTATGAATAAATTCGAAGTACTTCTCCAATTCTTCAAAGTGGCCTAAACTATTGAAACAAGTCAAAGTATAATAACTATCCCTAATCCAGCAGTAGCGGTAATCCCAGTTTCGCGTAGATCCTGGAGATTCCGGCAAACTAGTCGTGGATGCAGCGATGATAGCCCCTGTATCCTCATACTGGTGGATTTTCAGAATCAAAGCAGAACGAAGCACCAACTTCTGATGGAAATTGTAAATACTGGTAGATTTCACCCACTCGTGCCAGTAGCTTGTAGTTGCCTGAAGAAAATGCTCTGAAGTAGTCTCAATAGCTGCTTCAAGAGGTCGCCCAAAAGTCAGAACCAAATACACCGGTTTGGTCAAAAGAAATGCTTTTTCATCCATGACATAGCTAAGCGGAGCATTAGTGGACAATCGAAGCTCTTGACCTATCCCTTCAAAGCTAATATGATTAGACCCCATGCTGGCCGTCAAACCTCTAGACCCCCGATCGGCTCTAGGTTTGCAACATATTTTAATCTTTGGAGAACCAGATACTGCTTCGATCTTACGGATCAGCATAAGCGGCTTGTAGTAGCGATCAAAGTTTTTGAATCGTGGAGCAAAGTCAGTGACTGCATAACTATCCTCACCGGACACCACAGTGGTCTTGAGTACGTTCGTATTTTCAAGGTAAACTTGGCTGGACTTGAAGTCTCCGGATTCTGGATGAATGGTGAATTCTCCACCCTTCTCCCGGTCCAGCATTCCGCCAAAAATAAAATCAGAATCAAATCTTGGCAGACACATCCAGCTGATATTCGTGTCCAGTTCCACATGGGCGATATAGGCGCAATTGCCGATCACCCCACTTCCGTAGGTATGCTTTTTCATTAAGGTCAGGTTTGAAGTTGAAAAGTCAGGCTTCTGGGTCAACTATCAAGAAAGCAAAAAAGGGGATAGCATGCAAAAATCCTGTCACCTAATGAAATTTCGAAAAGAAGTTAATAATCAAACCGCACTAGATTCGGTTCTCGATCTTCGGTCACTCCATAGATGGCTTTATTCTCTATGGCTAATGCAAACCAAAGGATTAAGGCCAAAGAATAGAAACCCTTTTAACATAAACCTATCCCTCCAGCTCCATTATAAGGCTCCTAATTTCTTTCTCTGAAATTGAAGCCCTTTCAGCTTTGGTAAATATGCCTATCAAAAATATGATGGAATTGGTATAAACTACATAGGTAATTAATCTGGCAGAACCGGATTTACCTTTATTCATACTGGAAATTGGAACTCTGATTTTGTAGCAATTTTTGTAAACTTGATCACCTAAGGTGGGCGTGATTATCAGTTCCTTCGCAATCTTGTCTAAGTCTGAAAGAATTGAAGGGTATTTCTTCTTCAGTCTTTTCAGTTCTCTTGAAAAAGCTTTTGTGGGAACTAACCTATAGGTCATCTTCCATTTCTGAAAAGGACGAATAGGATTTATATTCAACTTTTCCTGCCTCCATGTCTCTTGCCTCTAGGTAACCATCTGTGATATCGGAAAGAACCTTGTTTTTGACAACAACATCTTTGGAAACAACTTCAAAACCAATATGCATAGCCTCAAGCATAGCCTTTACAAGGTCGAGCTTGGACTTATCTTCAGTTTCAATGATGATTTTTTCCATAATTCAAGTTTACAAAATTTAAACCATTTTAATTTCAAATCTATGACTAAGAATGGCTTATACAACAAGTACAGCTCCGATTTAAATTACAGGAGTAATGCAACTCCTCAATAATCAAACCGCACCAGATTCGGCTCCCTATATACGGTCACTCCATAGATGGCTCTGTTCTCCTCATCCACGGCAAAGCCAAATAGCGGATAGTCCAGCTGATATTGGTTTAGAATATTCCCATAGTTTTAGCATTAACTGAAAAATCTACCTGCTTAATATCAACAAGGCAAGAAGTATTACCAATAGAAAAATGGAAATGCTTATTAGAGTTTTCCAACTAATCTTATTCCATGGCATTAACGGCATTTTTTCAAGAAATTTAGCTTAAATGAAAAATAGAAATTTCACTTTTATAATCATCCAAAAACTAGGTAAATATAAATTAGAGGAACATTTATTGAGCTAAACCCAATTGAAACGTTACAAATACAACTTCTTATCCCGAATATAATCTGATGCCCCATCAGGAAGGAGTCCACCTAAAGTCGAACAAAAAATCTCACTCCCTTTCCTCCAACTCAAGAAACTCGATCACCTGTTTTCTAAACAAATTAGGAATCCCTGGTTCTGCATCTATAATTACATCATCCCCATCTACGAAGTATGACTGTATAGCCTTTACTTCATAGGGAATCTTGTCCAGTTGATTCAATTCAAAAAATTTATTCTCTTTATCGTAGATCACTGAATAAGGATATCCCATTTCCTCTAATAAACGCACTAACTCAGTCTTTTCAATATGTTCGCTCTGCCCGGCAAATACCCATATCACTTCCAGCTCGGGATAGTCGACTATCAAATCCTTCCAGCCTTTGGAATTCATCTTTAAGAAAAAAAGATCGCGTTGTGTCAAATCTAAATAACCAACAAACTTTTTAGGACAATCTATACATAGCTTTTTAGAATTCTCTCCAATTTCTAATTCTTCCAATCCTTCTGGAAATTTGATCGTGCTCGGGTGTTTTTGACAAGAACTCAGTAGGATTATAGCTGACATAATGCAAAGCGGAAGATTTCTCATTTTATTAATAGCTTACTTTTGCGGTGATTAAGACGGGATAATCGAATTGCTGTTCTGTAAGATTAGAAGGTAATTTATTCGCCAACTTATCTTGTAATACAGAATGGTAAGTTAAAAATACTATTTCTCCATTTTTCATAGAAATAGGATCACTGTACAATTCTTCTTCCGCTGAAGAACCATCCCAATAGAGTGAATCCCCAGTCTTTTTATTGATAAGAAGGATTTTTTTAATTGAACCATCATTGCCTTGAATATGGATGTTGACTAAGTAATGACTGTCATCTTCGAATACCGCCTTGAATGTCGCAAACCCTTGCTCTTGCAGCTGACTAAAACCTTGCATGAGGTCAACTTTCCAAAAATCATCTGGCAATGAATACTTTCCCATATCTATTTCCACTACTGGATTTAAGCCTTCGGCTGTGTAGGCATAAATACGGTTATTAAAAATCTCAGTATAGAGCAAGTTGTCACCAGATTCATAGAAATTTCGCTCCCCCATAGGAAGCATTTCATTCTCGTAATCATTTGGCAGAAAGGCAGATTGAATTCTACCAGAAGCATCTGTCAAAACTACACGATTAGTGACGATAGGGAGATTATAACCTCCTGCCAAAAGAAAGCCACCACTTGATGGAAGTGAAAAAGAACCTGCTAAATATTCGGTAGTGAATACTTCGCTGAGTTGACCAGATGCATCAATTTTGAGAATCTTGGACTGATCTCCTAGCGAAGACAGAACTAAAAGATCCCCTTGTGCATCCAACTGAAAATCCTGCAATCCAAGCAATTGATTTGGCCCTTCACCTACTGAGGCTGCAGCGCCTACATAATTGCCATCTAAAGAAAACTGCTGGATAGCATCTCGCATGCCTATATCCATCATGTATATTCCATTATTACTCTGCCGAACGCGTATATCCAAGCCCATCAGATTATACTGATTCATCTCTAAGGGGACAAACGCTAGGATTTCAAATTTTTCTGTATCAAAAAGATCAGAATCATCCAATTGGACATAGATTATAGATTCGTCCTCAGTCCTCTCAGAATTATTATTGCAGGAAAAAAAAGTTAATACAGCCATAATTAGGCTTACACGAAAATACATATAGTTGGCTTTTTAGGGTTAAGAAATGAAAAACAGGAGGAACTAGAGCCTCCTGTTTTTCACGAATTATAGCGTACACTTATAACATGCTACATAAGCAGCTGAACATAAATGCCCAGTTTGATAGTTTTCACAATTGTAAACTTCCACCTCCCCAGAGCACCAATACATTCGCTGATAACAAAGTGGCGTTTCACCACCTTCTTCCCCAGCAAGAATATCTCCACTACTGAACATCATGGCTCCCATAAAGAAGGCCATTCCAAATAATAACTTTTTCATAAAATTGAATAATTAGGTTGTTAAAAAAATCCCGGCCGGAATTAGGACTCACTTAAGACTTCGGTATAAGTTTACTATTTTTCTTTTTTTAATCACAAACATTAGTTTAAAATAAAACTATGTTTGTATTTACAAAGTTGAAATAAGTATTTAAGATGCGATTTATTTAGTTTAAAATAACTAAGCATCACAAATACAACTTCTTATCCTTGATATAATCAGCCACTCCATCGGGTAGTAGGTATTTGACTGACTTACCGGCAAGAATGGATTTGCGGATAAAAGTGGCTGAGATGTCTAATAGTGGGGCGTCGATCAGCTTGATATTCGGATGATCAAAAGAATTCGCGTCGCCTGGTCGTGGATAGACGAAGATCTCATAGTTGTCCAAAATAGTCTGGTAGTTCTTCCAGCGCTTCAGCTGAGTCAGGTTATCCGAACCTAAAAATAAGCAAAACTGATGCTGTGGATATTGGTCAGTCAGGTAAGCGAGTGTATCGATCGTATAGCTTGGCTTGGGCATGGAAAATTCAACATCCGAAGCCTTAAACTGATAATTATCCTCGATCGCCAACTCCACCATTCGCAGTCTATCAAACTCATGAATCAAAGACTGGCGTTTTTTAAGTGGATTCTGCGGGCTGACCACAAACCAGACCTGATCTAAATCGGTACGGTCATGAAGCGTGTCTGCGATGATCAGATGACCAATATGAATGGGATTAAAGGAACCAAAGTATAGACCGATTTTCAAAATCTATCGCGCTAAAAATTCGCTGACCAAATACTCAGCCTCTGCTGAGGACTTTGAGAATTCGTCATTGACTACCGTCACATCAAACTGTGGCTCAAACTTAGATTCAAATTCAGCTTTGAACAATCTCCGGGAAAGTGACTCTTCGGATTCTGTCCCACGATCATTCAATCGAGCTGCTAATACTTCTAAGCTAGGAACTTTCACAAAGATGGCTATTGCTTGCTCACCGAAGTATTTTTTCAAGGCTAATCCACCTTTCACATCTACGTCGAAAATTACAGCCTTTCCGGAATCCCAGATGCGTTGAATTTCTTCTTTAAGTGTACCGTAGAAGTTGCCTGCATAGACTTCCTCCCACTCTATAAATGCGTCCTCGTCTATTTTTTTAATGAATTCTTCCTGAGAAAGGAAGTAGTAATCTGTGCCATGAACCTCATGTCTTCCCCGCTTGTCACGTGTACAGGCGGAAATAGAAAATCCCAAATCTGGGATATTTTGGATCAAATGCTTCACTAAAGAAGTCTTGCCTGATCCCGATGGGGCAGAAAAAATAATGGCTTTACCTTGTGTCATGACTATTTAATATCCTGAATCTTCTGGCGGATACAATCAGCCAATTCAGTAGGTACAGCTTGTTTGGTACACTTAGTTTTCAATACATCCCGGATGGCCTGCTCTAGGTGATAATGCTCAAAGCACGGCTGGCATTTGGCGAGTTTTTCCTTCAAGATTTCCTTGCCAGAATCTTGCAGTTCTCCGTCCAAAATACTTTCTAGCAGCTCCAAGCATTTACTTTCGTCACTGCATTGCATCTTTTTCTCTCCGGATGGGTTGTCATTCATTTCCATGGGTAATATTCTTTAATTATTCATCCTCTTCGTCCGTACTATCCGTATTGTATCCCATATTTTGGGCATATCCTTGAAGCTTCTCTTTCAAAAGATTTCTTGCGCGATGCAATCTAGACCTCACTGTTCCGATAGGGATATCCAGAATCTTGGCCATCTCCTCGTACGTGAACCCTTCCAAGTCGCACAAGATAATTACTGTACGAAAATCCACTGCCAAGCTATTAAGTGCATTTGAGATCTCATCACCGAGCATATCCTTGACGGATTCTGCCCTGAGATCACTAGTACTTTGGTAGTGAACATCATCCGAGTTGTAATAAGTTTCAACTTCCTGATAATCTACCTTCGTGGGCTGCTTGGATTTTTTCCTGTACTCATTGATAAAGCTGTTTTTCAGAATTCTGAAAAGCCACGCCTTAGCATTCGTGCCTTGCTCAAATGAGTTGATAAACCGATAGGCCTTCAGGTAAGTATCCTGCACAAGATCTTTGGCGTCATCTTCATCGAAGGTGAGCCTGTAGCCAAAATTGTACATTGAGTCTATGTGTGGCATAAACTCCCCATCGAAGATGGCATTTTTCTCTTCCTGAGAATATTTTCTGCGCTGAACTTCCGACATAAGCTCCAAAAGTAATGATTGGGCCAATTTATAACTAGAAAATGAGAATAATTCGAACGCATCCGATTTACAATGCGTTCTAAAGCCTTCTTAAAAAAACCAACTAGTCTTACTTTACCAACGAGATGTTTGCACTAAAAATCCTCTCCAGTCTCCCCTTATCAGTACTTTACGTTTTTTCTGACATACTCTATTTATTAGCGCGCTACGTGATTAGGTACAGAAAAAAAGTAATCGATGAGAACCTGCTTTATGCTTTTCCAGAGAAAACTTCTGCAGAGAGAAAGCAAATTCGAAATAAGTTTTACAGAAACTTCACAGATGCTTTCTTCGCCGAGACCATCAAAATGCTGACTATTTCCGAAAAAGAATTGCGGGAAAGATTCCAGGTAGTTAACCAGGAATTAGTAGATAAACCTGTGAAAGATGGAACAAGTGCATTGATGATGGCTGGCCATGTTTTCAATTGGGAGATGGCAATTCTCGGTGTCGCGTTGAATACAAAAGTGACCGCCGAAACTGTATACCTCAAACTCAACAATGGCTTTTTCAATCAGTTGATGTTGGAGATCAGAACACATTTCGGAGGCATAATGACTGAGAAAAGCGCCTTCAGACGTAGCATGATTACGATGAGAAATACGCCAAGAATCGTGCACCTAGCCGCGGATCAAAGACCTCCTGTATCTGACGGTCGCTATACTCGGGAATTCATGAATAGACCTGCGTTGTTTTTCGAAGGTGGAGAAGTTCTGTCCAAAAAAATGAATCTCCCTGTTTTTTACGGCCAAATGACCAAATTAAAGCGAGGTCATTACCGCTTCGAATTCACCGAACTCGCCCGACCACCCTACGAAGATCTTGCTGCACATAGCGTAACCGTTGAGTTTGCTAAAAGACTGGAAAAAAACATACGAATGCAACCTGACCTATATCTCTGGAGTCACAAAAGATGGAAACTTTAAAATCACACTTCACTAGCTTTCACAGTATGTGCATAGGCATTTCTAATGTTATGAAAAGTTAGAAGTAAATCCGATTTAGGATTCCGGGAAGAATTCAGTTGAATTCTCTTATTTTGCTATCGATTTAACATAACTCATCAGCAACTTCCCGGATTACCATGTTTGCAATAAGACTTATTTCACGTCTTCCGCTCTCTATTTTATACCTGCTATCTGATATCCTGTATTTAGTAGCCAGATTTGGGATCAAATACAGAAAGGAGGTAATCGATGAAAATCTTAAATTTGCCTTTCCTGAGAAATCAGATGCTGAATGTAAAAGCATCAGGAATAAATTCTACCGAAATTTCACAGATTCATTTGCTGAGACCATAAAACTTCTCACCATTTCCGAACAAGAGTTTGAGAAAAGATTTCAGCTAGTCAATACAGACTTTCTCGAGGAAGCGGCTTCTTCGGGAACCTCCGTGTTGCTAGTTTCAGGTCATTTATTCAATTGGGAAATGGGCGTAATCGGCATTAACCAAGCCATACAAACACCAGTAGAAACTGTTTATTTAAAGGTGAACAATCCCTTTTTCAACAACTTGATCAATACTATTCGGACACATTTTGGCGGAATTGTGACAGAAAAAAGGTGTTTTCGACGGACCATGCTTACCTTAGCAAAATCACCCAGAGTGGTATTGCTTGGTTCGGATCAGCGGCCTCCGAGTTCGGAAAAAAGATACAAAAGGGACTTCTTAAACAGACCCGCGGTCTTTTTTGAGGGAGCTGAATTTCTCTCTAAAAAGATGAACCTACATATCATCTATGGCAAAATGACCAAAATCAAAAGAGGGCATTATCGCTACGAGATGATCAAATTGGCAGAACCGCCATTTGATAAACACCTAGAGCATAGCATAACCGATAAGTTCTGCGAAATGCTTGAAGACAACATCCGACTTCAGCCAGACTTGTATCTATGGAGTCACAAACGATGGAAAATATAAATTTTGAATTGAAAAATTGGAAGACGGGAAGATTGAAAAACTGGAAGAACTTGTCCGCCGTGGCGGATTGGAAGATTTACCGAATTCATCTTTTTAATTAGAATAATCCGTTTCTCATAGCTTACCAGTCGCGTCATTAATTTTAAATTCTTGGCTCTTGAATCTAAAATCTTGATACTAACTACTTAAGTCTAGTGTCTTGCATACAAATAAACATGGAATACCTCGATAGTTTAAACCCAGAGCAGCGGCTAGCTGTGGAACATACGGATGGACCGGTGATGATTATCGCTGGCGCCGGATCCGGAAAAACCCGTGTGCTTACCTACCGTATCGCTCATCTGATTTATGAAAAAGGCGTAGATGCCTTTAATATTTTATCGCTGACTTTTACTAACAAAGCGGCGGCAGAAATGCGCCACCGTATAGAGACGCTTGCAGGACTGGAAGCCAGAAACACCTGGATGGGAACGTTTCACTCTGTTTTTGCAAAAATCCTGAGAGTCGAAGCTCCTAAAATCGGATATCCTTCCAATTTCACCATCTATGATTCAGACGACTCCAAGTCTCTGATTCGCACCATTGTGAAAGAAATGCGACTGGACGACAAAGTGTATAAAGCCAACGCCGTTCTATCTCGAATTTCTGGTGCCAAAAACCGGCTCATCACCTGGAAAGTCTACCAAGATGATCCCTATGTGAAAGCCGATGATGAAGCTGCAATGAAACCAAAAATGGGAGAAATCTACCAGCGCTATCAAGACAGGCTTTTCAAAGCCGGAGCGATGGATTTTGATGATTTGCTTTTCAACACCAACGTGCTTTTTCGCGATCACCTCGATGTGCTGAACAAATACCAGCAGCGCTTCCGCTATGTGATGGTGGATGAGTTTCAGGATACGAACCTTTCCCAATACCTCATCACCAAAAAGCTGGCGGCTGTTCATCAAAACATCTGCGTCGTAGGTGACGATGCACAAAGTATTTATGCTTTCCGCGGAGCGGATATACAAAACATTCTGAATTTCGAGAAGGACTACCCGGATCTATTTGTGGTGAAGCTGGAGCAAAACTACCGGTCCACCAAGACTATCGTGGACGCAGCGAATTCCATCATTGATAAAAATAAAGCACAACTCAAGAAAAACGTCTGGACTTCGAATGGAGAGGGAGATCTAATCGAACTCATCAAGGCGAGTACAGACAGCGAAGAAGGCAGAATCGTAGCCTCCACTATTTTCGAAGAGAGAAACACCAAAAAGCTCAACAATAGCGATTTCGCTATTCTCTATAGAACCAACTCCCAATCCAGAGCGATGGAGGAAGCCCTTCGCAAGTTGAACCTAACTTATAAGATCGTGGGAGGTCTTTCTTTCTACCAAAGAAAGGAAATCAAGGACCTCATGGCTTATATGCGCTTCACTGTGAATCCTGTGGACGAAGAAGCTTTTAAACGTATAGTCAATTATCCTAAGCGAGGAATCGGCGATACTTCTGTCGACAAGATTCTGGTTGCAGCTTTTGACCATGACATGCAGCTATGGGAAGTCGTGCAGAATGCGCACAGCTTCATCGGAGGCAGAGCAGCCAGTCAGTTGGATGATTTTGCGACGATGATCAAAGCATTCAAGATAGAAGTGGAACGAAAGGATGCTTTCGAAGCAGCAAGTAGCATTGCGAAGCAAAGTGGTCTTTTGCGCGAGCTCTATGAAGACAAAACCATAGAAGGACTGAACCGCTATGAGAACGTTCAGGAATTGCTCAACGGGATCAAAGAATATGTGGATAATGAAGAAAATGAGGACAAAAGCTTAGGTTCCTTCCTTCAGGAAATTGCGCTGCTTACTGATAATGATCGGGACAAAGACACGACTGACTCCATTACGTTGATGACTATCCACTCCTCAAAAGGACTGGAATTTAAGCAGGTTTTTGTAGTAGGTTTGGAAGAGGATCTTTTTCCTTCGCAGATGATGATGCAGAGCCGGGAAGACCTGGAAGAGGAACGTAGATTGTTCTACGTCGCCGCGACTAGAGCGATGGATAAACTTTACTTCACGTATGCACTTACTAGATATCGTTACGGAAGATTGCTAAATTGTGAGCCTAGCAGGTTCTTAGAAGAAGTATCTCCTGACTGCATCAAGGTGAGCAAAAAAGTATCTTCTAAGGAAATGTCCGGTGCGTTCCGAAGAGAAGGATTACCGGGAACCTCGGAATCATCTGGTTATATTGGAATCAAAAAGAAGCCGGAATCCAGGATGCCTACCGCAATGAAAATTCATACACCAAGTCCTGATTTCAAGCCATCCAATACGAACAATCTGAAAGCCGAGCAATTAATAGAGCATCCGAAGTTCGGCTTTGGAAAAGTTCAAAAGATTGAAACAGAAGGAATTAACCGAAAAGCGACGATTCAATTCGAGCATTTTGGTGAGAAAACATTATTACTTAGCTTTGCGAAGCTCAGAATTATAGACTAATCACCTGCTCCCCTGCCTTTTGGTAATTTTTTCATTACCTTAATTAGCGCAAAATAGGGATGCATTATGGAGCACTTTGAACAAGACAAACAAAAACTCATTTTGAAAGAATACGGCAAAAACATTCAACGTCTCGTTGATCATATCACGGCGATTGAAGATCGTGATAAGCGTACGCAGAGCGCATATACTGTGATAGAGATCATTAAGCAGCTGAATCCTACTGTGAAGCAGGAAACCGACCAAAAGATTTGGGACGACTTGTACTTCATGTCAGACTTCAAACTGGACGTCGATGCGCCTTTTCCCATGCCAGAGAAGGAATTATTAGGGAAAAAACCACTTCCAATCGGCTATCCAAAAGGTGAGGTAAGATTCAAGCACTACGGTAGAAACATTGAAAAACTGATCGAAGGAGCTACCCTACTGGATGATGACGAAGAGCAGGAAGCCGCTATTATTTTCATCGGTCAGCTGATGCGTAGCTTTCATTCCACCTGGAACAGAGAAAACTTTGACGATGCCATAATCTTGGACGACATTAAGACGTTATCCAAAGGCAAACTGCATATCGACCTTGAGAAGGTAAAAGAAAATGGTTTGTTTGAATCCAACACACACCGTGATTTCAAACCGCCTCTTCAGGAAGAGCGTAGTAACAATAAAAATAAGCGACAAAATCACAGCAATAAGCGTCGTCCTAACACTGGTGGTCATAACAAAAAACGAAGAAATTAATGGGTTCATTTCGGGTCAATGGTGGAATTAAACTCAAAGGCGAGATAATTCCCCAGGGAGCAAAAAACGAAGCACTTCAGATTCTTTGCGCAGTTCTCCTTACATCGGAGAAAATCACCATTTCCAAAATCCCTAACATCGTAGACGTCAATAAGCTTATCGAGCTATTGAGCGATATGGGCGTGAAAGTCACTAAAGAAGGTCCAGAGACTTATACTTTCCAAGCCGATGAAGTCAATTTGGACTTCATGGCAACGGAAGAATATTTGAAAAAAGCATCAGCCCTAAGAGGCTCAGTTATGCTTCTTGGTCCTTTACTAGCACGTTTCGGCACAGGTAAGCTTTCTAAGCCAGGAGGAGATAAAATTGGTCGCCGAAGAATGGATACCCACTTTACTGGTTTCCAAAAACTTGGCGCCAAATTCAACTACGACGCTAAAAATGAGATTTTCCACATCGATGGAAAAAATCTAAAAGGTTGCTACATGCTGCTAGATGAAGCATCAGTAACTGGAACGGCAAATATCGTGATGGCCGCAGTGATGGCCGAAGGTACCACCACTGTGTACAACGCAGCTTGCGAACCTTACCTTCAGCAGCTTTGCGACATGCTAAACCGTATGGGTGCAAAAATCTCTGGCGTAGGCTCAAATCTTCTGACTATCGAAGGCGTGAAAAAACTTGGAGGCACCACACACAAGATGCTTCCTGATATGATTGAAATCGGATCTTTCATCGGCCTAGCGGCCATGACTCAATCCGAAATCCTTATTAAAGACTGTCAAATCCCTAGACTTGGAATCATTCCTGATACGTTCCGAAGAATGGGAATCCAACTTGAGTTTAGAGGAGATGATATTTTCGTTCCTGCACAGAAGCATTACGAAATCGAAACTTTCATTGACGGCTCTATCCTGACGGTTGCAGATGCGATCTGGCCAGGGTTCACTCCGGATTTACTTAGTATTATTCTGGTCACAGCTACTCAGGCAAAAGGCACTATCCTTGTTCACCAGAAAATGTTTGAATCCCGTTTATTCTTTGTGGATAAGCTAATCGAAATGGGCGCTCAGATCATTCTTTGTGATCCGCATAGAGCTACCGTAATTGGTTTGGATAGAAAAACAGATCTAAGAGGAATCAGAATGACATCTCCTGATATTCGTGCTGGTGTGGCACTGCTAATAGCAGCACTTTCGGCCAGTGGCACTTCTATCATCGATAATATCGAGCAGATTGATCGTGGCTATCAAAACATTGATGATAGACTGAGAGCACTTGGTGCAGAGATCGAAAGAATTTCATAGAATCAGGAAATCAATTTATAAAGAGGGCTTTGGATTCAAAGCCCTCTTTTTTTCAAGTAATATCTGATTTGAATTGCACTTTTTTCATCAAAAAAAACCGGACTAAAGATTAAAATACCCAAGCAGCACCCCTTTTGACCTAGTCCACACCTAATCAGGTAGATAGACAATACTACACTACAGGCGATTTTAACTGTAATCAAAATAAATACCTCAGCAATATTCTCTCATTCCATTCCTTCTCATATTTTTTGGTAAATTCTAGCTCGATTAGCCAAAACAACCTATATGACAAAGAAAAAACTCCGTAGCCAAGATTGGTACGGGCGCACTGGAAAAGACGGATTCATATATCGCTCCTGGATGAAAAACCAGGGATTCCCTCATCATCTTTTTGAAGGAGATAAACCCGTAATTGGAATCTGCAACACTTGGTCAGAACTCACACCTTGCAATGCTCACTTTAGAGATCTAGCTGATGCACTGAAGCGTGGAATCTGGGAGGCAGGCGGCTTCCCATTGGAATTCCCCGTGATGTCTTTAGGTGAATGCTCGATGAAACCCACAGCTATGCTTTTCCGAAACCTTGCTAGCATGGATGTGGAGGAAAGTATCCGCGCTAATCCTATGGACGGGGTAGTGTTGATGTGTGGATGTGACAAAACAACCCCTTCTTTAGTGATGGGAGCTGCTTCCGTAGATTTACCAGCGATGGTCCTTTCTGGCGGTCCTATGTTGGTCGGTCGATTCAAAGGAAAAAAAATCGGTACTTCTGACATTTGGCGCTTTGCGGAAGACTTCAAACTAGGCAAAATCTCCCAAGAGGAAATGATAGAAGCTGAAGCAGCCATGTCTCGTTCAGTGGGCTCTTGCGCTCCGATGGGAACTGCCTCTACGATGGCTGCGATGGTCGAGTCACTTGGACTTTCCCTTCCGGACAATGCAACTATTCCTGCCGCTGATTCCAGAAGAAAAGTACTTGCACATATGACGGGAATGCGCATCGTAGAAATGGTGAATGAAGACCTGAAAATGAGTAAAATCCTTACTCGTAAGGCATTTGAAAATTCCATTATGGTCAATGCAGCCTTGGGAGGATCTACCAATTTCATCCTTCATTTAACGGCTATTGCTAAAAGAATCGGAGTAGATATAGACTTGACAGATTTTGATAAGTTCTCGTCAATGATCCCGCTGATTGCCAATGTGCAACCATCTGGCGAGCATTGGGTGGAAGACTTATTCTATGCTGGAGGACTTCCTGCAGTAATGAAGGAAATAGAAAAATACTTACACCGGGATTCGATTACTGCGAATGGAAAAACAATTGGTGAAAACATAGAAAAAGCTGAATGCTACGATAGAAATCTGATTGGGACATTTGAAAAACCAATCAAACCTGAATCTGGTATAGCAGTCCTGAAAGGGAATCTTTGTCCAAATGGTGCTGTCATCAAACCATCTGCCGCCACTCCAAGTCTATTGACGCATACGGGACGTGCGGTTGTGTTTGAAAATATTGACGATTACAAAGCTAGAATTGATACTCCGGAATTGGACATCGACGAAACCTGCGTGATGGTAATGAAGAATGTAGGGCCAAAAGGATATCCAGGCATGCCGGAAGTAGGCAACATGGGTTTACCCGAAAAACTCCTTAAGAAAGGTATCAAAGACATGGTTCGTATTTCTGACGGTAGAATGAGCGGAACAGGATATGGTACAGTCGTACTTCACGTTTCTCCAGAATCAGCTATCGGAGGCCCATTGGCTTTTGTGCAAAGTGGAGATATGATTGAGCTAAATGTGCCAGCAAGAACGTTGAATCTGATGATTTCTGAGGAAGAATTTGAGAAGAGAAGAGCGCTATTCAAGCCACTTAATTTGCCTTATGAGCGTGGGTACGTCAATCTTTTCCTTGACAAAGTTAATCAAGCACACGATGGAGTTGATTTTGACTTCCTTCAAGGAAGCTCAGGATCAGAAGTAAAGCGAGATTCACATTAATAAAAAAACCTCCAGAATTGGAGATTTTTTTATTGCATTACCTTAACTCCTTAAAAATATAGGCTTCACTGTAATCGATATCAAAGGCTTTAAGCAAGTCTCGATATTCCGTTAAGAAATCTTTCTTAGCATGATGAGCCTCTTGATTTTCTATGTAAGAAATAACTTTAGAAAGTTGACTTCTAGAATGCGAGAAGGCGCCATACCCATCTTGCCAAGCAAAAGGAAATGGACAGAAGCCTTCGTTTTTAATCCATTTTGTTGATTCGGACTTTACGTTTCTGACGATTGATGAGATAGATTGATCAGGATTGAGTCCTATAAATATGTGAATATGATCAGGCATACTATTAATTTGGATCATCTTGTGTTTGTTATTTTGAAAAATTCCAGTAAGGTATTTATGGAGTCTTTCATTCCAGTTTTTTTGTATCGATGCATTTCGGAATTTGACCGCAAAAACAAGATGCACATAGAGTTGGGTGTAGGTATTAGCCATAGAAAGTATGTTTAGATTTTACATAAGCATATCAATTTAATCTTAAACCTGATGAATTGAAATACACGTTGAAACGTTGTTCACGATGCACCCTTACAGGGTGTATCCCATCTCATATCGCACTTTCTACAGACGAGTCGTCCCGATTGGGACGAGTTCCATTTCTAGCTACTGTTTGAACTAGACATCATTTCTGCCAAGCTCTGCTTATTTCGATTTCACATAAAAATCTCCCTGTAACACTCACACCCTTCAATTCCATCCATCAATTGCTCCAGCGGAGCAACTCGTCTGTAGCAAGCACGCCGATTAGATTTATCATTCCATAGGAATGAATCGTGAATAGTCTAATGCACCATGCATCCCTACAGGATGCGAACTAATAGATCATCTTTCTACAGACCAGACGGTCCCGATGGGACGTGATCAGTTTCAAGCCTCCTCATTCAATTTTGATCTTCATCGGATTATTTCAATTCCATTCATTTACTGGTTTACCCATAATACTGCCGCTAATTGCTCCAGCGGAGCAACTCGTCTGTAAAAAGCACGCCGATTAGATTTATCATTCCATAGGAATGAATCGTGAATAATCCTCACATCACTATGCATCCCTACAGGATGCGAAAGGCAATCTGATCATTTTTCTACAGACCAGACGTCCCGATTGGACGAGGCCTATTTGAGAATGACCTGAAAAAACTTTTTACATCTTTCAACCTAATTCAATCTCAAATTCCACCTCACTTATTTCATTTATTTATACATTAATGAAAATAAAAAATCACACCCTTGAAACTTCAAAAAACCGCCATCATCACAGGAGCAGGACAAGGAATTGGATTGGCAATCGCTGAGAAACTCGCTGCGCAAAGTGTCAATCTAATTCTTAATGACCTTGAAGAAAGCCTTGTCACAGAAGCATGCAAGCGGATCAGCCATGTTCATGGCGTTTCCGCACTTGCTATACCTGGAGATTCAAGTTCTGAGGAAGTTATAGACGAGCTGATAGAAACGGCTATATCTAATTTCGGCACAGTAGATATTGTAGTTGCGAACTCAGGCATTACTCTTTTCGGCGCTTTTCTAGAATACTCCAGAGCCGACTTCCTGGAAGTGACCCGTGTCAATCAAGCTGGGACATTTTTCTTAGCCCAAGCAGCTTCCAGAGTGATGAAAGATCAACCAAACGGAGGCGCTTTGCTTTTCACTTCCTCAGTTACTGCGCACCAAAGTCATGAAAACCTTGCTGCCTATGCTATGAGCAAAGCAGCACTAGAAATGCTAGCCAAAAACTTGGTTCTGGAACTTGCCCCTTACAAGATCAGAGTAAACACTATCGCTCCAGGAGCTACGGTGACAAATAGAACAGTGATGGACCCAGACTACGAAGCTACTTGGTCGAAAATCACTCCTCTGGGAAGACCTGCAGCAGTTCAGGATATTGCAAATGCTGCTGCATTTTTGGTTTCCGACGAAGCCAAACATATTACCGGACAAACGTTGATTATCGATGGGGGCTGGACCAGCGTAAGCCCTTCACCTTATGCCTGAAAATCATCAAATCGTTCGCTCTGACCTGAAACTGTACAAACAGGCACCCGCTCCATGGGAATTGCAGGGGGAGGGAATACTTGTGATTTATAAATTCTCAAAGAATTGGGTGCAAGCTCACGGGAATTTACCAGAACATCTAAAAGGAGAATTCAAAGGAGGACTTGGTTACCTCATGCTGGTAAATTACCATACCTCTCCCGTTGGGCCTTATAAAGAGCTACTTTTCATACCAGGGAAATTTACCCGCTACAACAAGCAGACCATTACCAAAATCTACGTGAGCACGGAAGTAAGCACCCAAAATGGACATGCTAACTGGGGAATCCCCAAAGAAACCTTACCTATATCATGGGATAAAAGTGAGGATAAAGAATCCATTCAGGTAACAGATGGAGATAAAATCGTTTTCGCCTGTGACGTAAAAGCAGGAGGCATTTCATTTCCAATCTCAACCAGCTTATTACCCATTGATCTACATCAGTTGTGGGATGGGGTAGATTATTTCACCAAACCCTCAGGCAATGGATGGGGCAAACTGGCTAGCGTAAAAAACTTAAAAATTGATTCCGCTTATTTCCCTGACTTAAGTTCTCAAAAACCCCTCTTCGCAGTTAAAATAGAGCCTTTTAGGATCAACTTTCCAGAAGCAGAATATGCTTTATAAGTTTGTTATTTTGGTAAAAAAAGTGCAATTAATCCCACTTCCAGCATAGGGACAATGAGCAGAATTTGCCTAGATATAGATCAAAACTAGAAAGAGAGTATAGTAAGGCTGAATCGATGTATAAGGAACTTTAATCAAACTATTAAAGGCCCTGTAATATAAAAAATGGTTGAAAAAATAATCTGAATCCTAAGTCTGTTAACTTTATAAAAAACCAAAAGCCATGAAAAATTTAACTTTTATACTATTCGTTGTCTGCGCTTTGCAGGCTTGCCAACCTAAAGAAACCATGCCAGACACCTTGCCTATGAAGGTAGCGATGGCTTACGGGTATGATAAATTTGACGAAGTCAATTCCATCGCTTACACTTGGAATGTACAGCGCGACTCTGTAAATGTGATGACGAGAGATTGGAAATGGAACATAAAGGATCGTACCGTTTACTATGCTACTCCAGACACTAGCTATACTTACAGTTTGGACATGCCTACAGACTCACTTCCTCCAGCTGACAAAGGTTTTATTAATGATAAATATTGGATGATGTTCCCATTCCAACTGGCTTGGGACAGCGGCTATGAGTATGAGACGGAAGAAAATGTTGCGACTCCTATCGCAGGCACCAACTCCACTAAACTGACAATACTATATAATGCAGCAGATGGCTACACTCCTGGCGATGCATATGATCTGTATTTGGATGAAAGTAACATGATTCTTGAATGGGTATTCCGAAGAGGAAATGGTCCAGAAGGCAGACCTACTACCTGGGAAAATGTAGAGCAATTTGGCCCAATCAAATTGGCCACCACTCACGCTAATCAAGCTGGTCAGAGGCTTATTTGGTTCTCCAATATTTCTGTGAACTAATAGATTTTAATCCTATAATAACTAGCCGTTTGCCTCAAGCAAGCGGCTTTTTTTGTTGCTTTTCACTATCTTGAAACACAACGAACCCAATCAAACCTATTCTAAAATGAAGTCAACCAGAAGAACTTTCATCAAAAAATCCAGCCTCCTAATAGGGACTGGACTGATAGGCAATCCATTTATAGCGTACCCATCTTCCTCTAAAAATTACACTGTAGGCGAAATCATGGACTTATTCATCGCCCAGGTTCCTAATGCGCCTTTTCCAAAAACAGTAGACACACTAAAAACTGGTTCTAAAGATCAAACGGTGACAGGAATTGTGACAAGTATGTTTGCAACCTTAACGGTGATCCGAAAAGCCATTGAACTGAAAGCCAACTTCATCATTGCCCATGAACCTACATTTTATAGCCATTTGGACGAAACTGAATGGCTCGAAAATGATAAAGTTTACCAATTCAAGCGGAAGCTTCTTGATGAGCACGGAATCGCAGTCTGGCGAAATCACGATTATGTGCACAGCCTAGCGATCGATGGAGTTCAGGCAGGCGTAGTGAAGGAATTAGGTTGGGAGAGCTATTACAAGCAAAATGCGGTCTTGAACCTTCCAGAAACTACCCTCGGCGATCTGATCACACATATAAAAACAAAGATGAATGTACCAGCCCTTCGCTATGTAGGTGATCTTTCTCAAAAGACTAGCAAAATCCTCCTGATGCCAGGAGCGGCTGGTGGAAGAAGGCAGATGGAAATGATCATGAAGGAAAAACCAGACGTGCTAATCTGCGGTGAAAGCCCAGAATGGGAAACTCCCGAATACGTGCGGAATGCAAATGAAATGGGCGAAAAGCTAGGCCTTATAGTGATAGGTCACTCGGCAAGTGAGGAAGGCGGATCTGAATATATGGCTGAATGGATTAAGGAAAATGTATCAGGAATGCCGGTATTTCATCTACCATCAGGGAATTCTCTCTCTGTAAAGTGATCTATTTTATGCCTTAATTTTCTGTAAAATCTTAAAAATCCCTTCAGAAAATCATCTTTTACCGCCTTTCAAAAACCAGTAACAAAAAGTTTCATTTATACTATATTTGAATATAGAGCAGCTAAAACCCCAAACTATACTACCCAAAAAACAATGAAAGTAGGACCCATAAAACTCTTGTTGGCTGACGATGATGTAGATGATCGATTCTTTTTTAGAGATTCCCTTTCAAAATTATCTATTGAAACTAACCTGACTACCGTCACAAACGGTGTAGAGTTAATGAACCTACTTTTGACATCCAAAGCCGATTTACCGGATGTAATATTTTTAGATCTTAACATGCCGATGAAGTCAGGTTTCGAATGCCTTTCAGAAATCATGGCCCATGACAAATTCCGAAATTTACCTATCATTATTTACTCTACCTCCATGGAGGAACCAGTGGTAAACTCTCTCTATGAGCAAGGAGCATTTCACTATATCCGCAAGCCAGGAGAATATTCTAAATTAAAAGATGTGATTTTCAAAGGACTATGTTCATTAGCTAATAAAGCCGCAAAACCTACTAAGGACAATTTTGTAATCCAATCGCAGTAAGAAACGCTATGAAAGATTTACGTTCAACATCTCCCGGACTCCCTATTGGCGGCGGTGAAATGGGTCAATTGATTCGGGAAAAAGATTGGAATAATACACCTTTGGGAGATCCCGCAAAATGGCCTCAAAGCTTGAGAACCACACTGAACATTTTGCTCGCATCCAAATTCCCAAAATTCCTTTGGTGGGGCCCTGAATTAACTTGTTTTTACAACGATTCCTACAGACCGAGTTTAGGCGTAGATGGAAAGCACCCTACAATTTTGGGCATGTCGGGTGAAGTAGCTTGGCCTGAGATATGGCACATTATCAAGCCATTGATGGATAAGGTTCTGGAAAATGGAGAATCGCTCTGGTTTGAAGATCTTCTTGTACCTATTTATCGCAATGGAAAAATTGAAGATGTGTATTGGACGTTCAGCTACAGTCCAGCCCGAGATGACGACGACAACATCGCAGGAGTATTAGTCACCTGTGCAGAAACTACTCAAGAAGTACTTTTAAAAAGAAAACTAGAAAGAAGCGAGCGAAAGCTGAGACTCATCATTCAGCAAGCCCCTGCTTCAATTGCAACTTTTAAAGGGCCAAACTATGTAACCGATATAGCGAATGCAAATGCATTGCAGCTCTGGGGAAGAGAAGCAGCCGACGTATTGAAAAAACCAATACTTGAAGCTATCCCTGAACTAGCCAAACAGGGAATTAAGGAACTTTTAGACGATGTATATAAAACGGGCAATCGATTTGCAGCTTCTGAACTACCGGTAAAGCTCTATCGCGATGGCAAACTTGAAACCGTCTACATCAACTTTAGCTATGAAGCCCTTTACAATACTGAGGGCATAATAGATGGGATCATAGGCATAGGACACGATGTCACGGACCAAGTGATGGCTCACAAAAAAATCGAAGCAAATGAGGAGAAGCTCACCATGGTCATTGATGCTTCAGAGCTCGGCACCTATGAATTCAACATCAAAACCAAGAAATTGGATGGTTCGAAAAAACTCCATGAGATTTTCGGATTATCTATCAATGAAGATATCGACCACACACACTTTGTAAGCTCTATTCATCCTAAAGACCTGGAGATTAGGAAAGCTGCTTTTGAAAGATCCTATGAAAATGGAATCTTAGAGTACACGAGTAGATTAATTCTACCTGATACTAGTTTCCGTTGGATAGAAGTGAAAGGCAAGGTACACTTTGACGAGGAAAACAACCCTCACAAAGTTCTTGGCACTGTTCGAGACATTACTTCAGACACCTTAAATAGGCAAAAACTAGAAGAAAGCGAGCAGAAATTCAGACTATTGGCAGATTCTCTTCCTCAACATATATGGACCGCAGATCCTGAAGGAAATCTTAATTATTTCAACAAATCTGTTTTTGAATTCTCAGGATTTAGCCCTGAAAGACTACATCAAGAAGGATGGCTTGCTATCGTCCATCCTGATGACAAGGAAGGTAATATCAACGCTTGGATCAGCTCTATTTCCACCGGAAAAGATTTCTTATTTGAGCATAGGTTTAGAAAATATGACGGCACCTACAGATGGCAACTAAGCCGTGCTAAGCCACAGCTCAACGAAGACGGAGAAATCCAGATGTGGGTAGGTTCTAGTACTGACATTCATGATCAGAAGGAGTTCACCAATGAACTGGAGCGCCTAGTGGTAGAGCGAACGAATGAACTGGCTCAACACGTGAAAGACCTAGCAAATATGAATAAGGAACTTCAATCTTTTGCTTATATCTCCAGCCATGATTTACAGGAGCCGCTGCGAAAAATTCAGACTTTTTCTACTCTGCTTTTAGAAAATGAATACGAGAACCTCACAGATGATGGCAAGGAGCATTTTAAAAGAATGCAAAATGCTGCGAAGCGTATGCAGACACTTATTGCTGACCTCCTCTCCTACTCCCGAACTTCTATAGCTGAGCGTAAATTCGAACCAACTGATCTAAATAAATTAATTACAGAGGTGAAAATGGATTTGAAGGAAGAGCTAGCCTTCCATCAAGCAGTAATTAATACAGACGAGCTCTGCATAATCAATATTATTCCTTTTCAATTTCGACAGTTATTGCAAAATCTAATCAGCAATTCTCTGAAGTTCTCTGTCAAAGACAGGGAGCCACATATCAGTATCAGCAGCGAAAAAGGCCTTGGAAGGGATTTCGATTTAGAAAGACTATCTCCAAGTATAAACTATTGCCATATTCGTATTTCTGATAATGGAATCGGTTTTGAGTCTATCTATAGTGAAAGGATTTTTGAATTATTCCAAAGACTTCACGGTAAGGATCAATTTCAGGGCACAGGAATAGGTTTGGCTATCGTAAAAAAAATCGTGGACAATCACAACGGATATATCACAGCTCAAGGCACACCTAACCAAGGCGCTACCTTTGATATTTATTTGCCAGAAAATTAACTAGTCCAACAGTTGAATAAAAGCCTTTTCCGGCTGAATTTGCATCACTTGGTGAAGAGGCCTATCTTATTTCCTTAAACCCTATAGCCATGCCTGCTTTTTCAATTCTAGTGTTACTGCTTACACTTTTTTCAAGTCCTCAAAAACCTAAAGCATCTCAAGTAAAACAACCCAATATTCTTTTTTTAATAGCTGATGATTGGTCATTCCCACATGCAGGAGTCTATGGAGATCCGGTGGTGCGCACCCCAACATTCGATCGCTTGGCTGCCGAAGGGGCATTATTCACCAATGCATATACCGCTTCACCTTCCTGCTCACCTTCCCGTGCTGCTGTTCTATTAGGCAGGTATCCTCACCAGAATGAAGATGGAGGCAATCTCTGGTCAGAATTCCCAGCTCAATACCCTACGTATGTCAGCCTGTTAGAAAAAGATGGGTACTTCACAGGATCAACTCGAAAAGGCTGGGGACCAGGGGATTTTAAAGTTAGGGGAATGGAACATAATCCATCCGGCAAAACCTATGAGGATTTCAAATCTTTTCTAGCCGAAAAACCCAAAGATCAGGCATTCACCTTCTGGTTTGGGAGCACAGACCCTCATCGTGAATATGTCCCTAATACAGGCATACAAACCGGGATGGACTTGGACGATGTGGTAGTTCCAGGCTTTTTCCCTGATGTGGAATGTGTCAGAAATGATATTCTAGACTACTATTTTGAGATAGAAAGATTCGATAGAGAAAGTGGTCAACTGATCAAAATGCTAGAGGAAGCTGGCGAACTTGACAATACAATCATCGTCATGACAAGCGATAACGGTATGCCTTTTCCACGAGCAAAAGCTAATTTATACGACTACGGCACTAGGATGCCGCTTGTGATCAGATGGCCGCAAAAAGTAAAAGAAGGAACCGTCATCGATGACTTTGTGAATTTTGTAGACTTTGCTCCGAGCTTTGTAGAAGCGGCAGGATTAAGTCCAGAAGGAATGTCTGGACAATCACTATGGCCTCTGTTGGCGGGTGAAAAACAAAACCGGGAACAGGTTTATTTGGAGCGGGAGCGCCATGCAAATGTGAGAAAAGGCGACCTCTCTTATCCTATGCGAGCTGTCAGAGATCATCAATACCTATATATCAGAAATATGATGCCTGAACGAAATCCTGCCGGAGACCCCACTGTTCACCAATCCGTGGGTCAATATGGAGATATCGACAATTCCATCACCAAGTACCTGATCATGAGTTTGGAAGGAAAGTCCAAAGTAGGGTCACCTGATTACTTCAAATTAGCATTTGACAAAAGACCACAAGAGGAGCTCTACGATGTAATTAAAGACCCCTACCAACTGCATAATTTGGCTGGAGACAAAACCTATGCAACTGTCAAAGACCAAATGAGGAAAAACCTGCAAAGCTGGATGACAGAAACCGGAGACTTGAGAGCCAGCGATCCCCGTTCCTTGTATTGGGATGAAGTCCGGTACACTCCCAATTATCAAATGAAAGATTTCGATTACAAGAAAGGCATAGAAGATTACAAGATTAAGCCTCCTTTTGGAAAATATGCAAAAGAAGGAATTCCCTGCCTCGACATAATACCTTAATTAAGAACTTGCACAAGGTTTAGACTAAATTCAAATCCTCAGCTCGAGTCTTTTACGCATTTCTATTAAAACCAATACAATGAGATTGCACCAAAAAACAGCCATCATAACTGGTGCTACCAGTGGCATGGGAAAAGCCATGGCCGAACGTTTTGTCAGCGAAGGAGCTTCCGTAATTTTGAGCGGGCGTGACGAGCTTCGAGGTAGGGAGTTAGAAAAAAAACTGATTCAAAAGGGCGGAAAGGCAGTTTTCATTGCAGGCGACATTTCTCAAATAGCAGTAAATGAAACGTTGGTTAGGGAGGCTGTTCAAAATTTCGGAAAGCTGGATATTGTCGTCACAAATGCTGGAAAATTAGGATTGGGATCGGTGACGGACATTTCCTTTGAAGAATGGAATGAAACCATAAGTGCTAATCTGACCTCCGTGTTTTACCTAAGTAGGTTTGCGATTCCTGAAATGCAGAAAAATGGCAAGGGAGTCATTCTCGCAAACAGTTCGATTGCAGCATTTAAAAGTTTTCCCAAACATGCAGCCTATTGCGCTAGCAAAGCAGCCTTGGTTGCCTTGGTGAAAGAAATGGCATTGGATTACGGCCCCACGATCCGTGTGAACACAATTTGCCCCGGTCCGGTCGATACACCTATGATTTGGGATTCAGCCAAAGCCTTTGATCATCCTGACACCATCGTGCAGCAAACGGCCAACAATACGATGATGAAGCGACTTGGGAATCCCGAAGATATTGCTTCACTGGCCTTGTTTCTCGTTTCCGATGAAGCATCATGGATTACAGGTTCTGCCTATACGATTGATGGTGGGATTTTGGTTAAATAATAGCTTCGCTTGAATAGGCTGCACGAAGACATTTATAAAAAAATACCTTCTCATTATTCTAGCTACTTTTCGCGCTTCCTTTTTAAATAAAAAATAGGCTCCTCGATAAATACAATCTTGAAGCCTGATCCATGCATTCCGAGTATGTCCACAGGCGTGAATAACTAGGTGATAACTGCTCGAAACCGTTAAGTTCCGAGCATTATCAATGTAAAACAGCGTTAGTTTTAATTGGTAATAATGTGAGGATACATGATCCTATTAATTTTTAGAAATGATTCGAAATTGTGCTTTCCCTGATCCTAAATGAGCTAGTTCCTCATTCACTGAGACAATGGGAAGTATGTGCTGGTTATATTTTTATGATAATCAGTTGAAATGTAAAGCTGAATCTAAAGTGTCTGCACGGGGAGTTTTCGGAAGCCATGGACTTTGCCATAGCTCAGGTTTCTCCAAAGCCATTCGGCTGGACCGTAATGAAAATAGCGAAGCCAGATTGGGCTAAGGATGAGCTGAAAAATCCAAATACCAAACACCACATAGAGTAGTTCATAGCGCTGAAGCTTGCCAAACATTCCAAAACCTACTCCGGTAAATATGATCATACAGATGACCGAATGCATCAAATAATTGGTCAGCGCCATCTTGCCGACAGCCGCTATGCTGGACTTCAGCCAGCCTAGAATTGGAGCTTTGCAAAAAAGCATAATCAGACCTACATGGCCCATGGCGACAAAAAGCCGTCCCCAGTAATAGGTAATCATTGATTTGCTCTTGGAAAGGAGCGAAAAGTTATCTTCCGAGATCAGATTCAACTCGTAGTAATTGATGAGCAACCCAATGGTGTAACCAATCCCTGCCATAGCGAGATAGAACGAATTTGCCTTTTCACCCGTCAATACTCCCAATTTGAATAGCGCCATCCCTATCAGCATCATACTCAGCACGTCCCAGACATCGTATTTGTAAGGCCAAAGCGTATCAGAATCAAAATTTTCAGGAGCTAAATGAGCGACAACTTTGAAATACCCTTTGTGCATCTCGTCATTGTATTCTTGGATAGCCTCAGGACTCCTTTTTTCCTCATACTTCTCCCATCTTGTTTTAGCAGATTTGAGCTCCTTGGTCAGTTCTTCTCCTTTGGATTCAACCACCTGCACTTCTTCCAATTCCGCTATCCATTTTTTAGTGTCGGTATAGTTTACATATAGCCAAAATGTGCCTATTGAAAACAAGACGATAGCAGTTGCAATCAAGAATTTGGGAGCCATGGATCTAAAGGAGTAGACCAAGAAACCCATCAAAGCATATTGATACAAAATCTCTCCAGTCCATAAGAGCAAGTAGCCATGGATCAACCCAAAGACTAATAGCCAAGTAATTCTTCTAAAGTAAATATCGGCCGCTTTGATCCCTGCTCCTTTTTTGAGCAAGCGATCTAAAAACATAAACATCCCGACTCCAAAAAGAAGGGAGAATAGGGCCCTCATAGTACCTTCAAAAAGCATATTGGTGGTCATCCATGTATAGAGATTGAGCCCAGTCGAGCCCCCTGTCACAGTAGGATCACTATAGGACTCGTAAAGTCCATAGCCATTGATATTCATCAGTAAAATCCCGCAAAGGACAATACCTCGCATTACATCAAGTGATAAAATTCTGTCGGATTGCTTGAGTGGCTTAAACTCTTGAAAAGCAGATTCTGTCATAGCTTATCTAATCCCGAGAGTTGAAAAGTATTCACTTGTGGCTCAGGAGAATAATAAGCTATCCATTTTCTAATGGAGGCGAATAAGGTATTGGACTAATGCATATTAAAAGTGTCCAAGCTTAGACATAAATTTCCCAGTAGCATTTCTGCTGAGGCAAACCTGAAGTTGTATAAGGCTTTAAAAAAATATTATGATAGTGCTCGAAATCTATTTCACTACTATCGATTCCGTAGAAGGCTCAAATCCTATTCGATGCGCCATCACATCAAGTGAATCTCCAGCATTCATTTCAAAAGGAAACTGATAAACTGACCAAACGTCTGAAGCATTTTTCCTAAACCCAACCGATGCACCCTTTGTAGCTGAAGATAAAAACACCTTCCCATCTTCATAGCGAACTTTTACAGGCTCAGTGATAGGCGCGTGATCCGCTCCTTTCCACCATTGATTTATCATTTCCATTTCTGGAATTGCGCCTAGATCACCAAAATCCTCTATCCATTTCAGATGCGCCGCTCGAAGCTCAGCCAGTTTATCCGCATAGTCAGGATTTCCAGCTAGGTTATTGAACTCGTATGGATCAGCCTTAGTATCATAAAGCTCCTCTTCTGGCTTGGATTCATCAAACCATCGCTCTTGATTCACATCCAACTTCCCTTCTTCGTGTAGCTCCAGTAGATGTACCATCAGTGGATTACTTAATCTAAAACGGATATTCTGATAGTTAGCTTTATCCGTCATGTAGTTCTTGATGTATTTGTATCGCCCATCACTTACTGCCCGCACTCTATCCACTTCTGAATCCATGCGATCTCGCGCAGCATAGATGTACTTTCTAGGTTCAGATTTTTGATTTCCCATAAATGCCTGCCCCTGCATATTATTGGGAATTTTCACTCCCGCTAGAGAAAGAACCGTCGGTCCAAAGTCCACAAAGCTCACCAACTGATCATCTATAGTCCCTGGTTTTATAAAAGGTGCTTTGATGAAAAGAGGAACTCGCAAACCTCTATCATACAACTCGCGCTTATAATAAGGCATTCCATCCCCATGATCTGAGTAATAGAAAATAATTGTATTCTCATACAACCCATCATCTTTCAACTGCTGTAGGAGTTCACCCACCTGCGCATCAAAACGCATCACATTTGTAATAAATCGAGCCAAGGTCCTGCGCGTAATCGAGTCATCAGGATAAACAGGCGGCACCGTCACATCTGCTGGATCCACCAATAAATCCTCATTTTCCCTTGCCCACACCTGAGATTCGTGTGTAGTCGTGTAATTGAAAATGGAGAAAAATGGCTGGTTCGGATCTTTACGATTTCTCCAATGAGCTGTATTGCTACTCTCATCCCACATTGTTCCGGGTGCGACAAATTGAAAATCCTCTTTTACATTGTTACTGGTATAATAGCCCGCCATACGCAGGTATTCAGGATAGCCGTGCATCCCTTCAGGAATCATCGCTGAATAAGACTTATGATTTGGCGGATAAGCAGACTCATTCCCTTTTGACATGCCGACTGTTCTCATATGCATCGCCCCGATAGAAGTCTGATAGGCACCTGTGATCAATGCTGCTCTACTTGGTGCACAAACACCCGCTGTAGAAAAGGCATTTGTAAAAAGCACTCCAGTTTTTGCCAAAGAGTCCAACACCGGGGTTTTCCCTCCAGTACCTCCATATGCACCCAAATGCTCCGGTGACATATCCTCATTTACTATCCAGATAATATTAGGTCGCTCTGGATATTCTATTTCCGAGGGCGAACTAGACTCCTTTTGACAGGAAAAAAACAAAAATGAACCAAGGCAAATGAAAAGAATACACTTCATAGGTAGATGAGTTTGAGCAAATCAAGTTATTGATTTTACAATAAAAGATAAATGTGTGTAAATATCACCCTGACCTAGAGGTGTTAACCAATTTTCTGCTGTTTGGATTCGGTAAGTTTCTTTGGAATCAAGTTCAGCTTTGGTAACTTAAAAAGTCATATACTAACAATGAATCTTAGTCTTCAAAATAAGACTAAACCCAAGGTTTCTGAAATAACAGAAGAAACTCCTTTTACATTATCAACATGAACAAAAGAAGAAATTTCCTGAAATCAGCTGGATTAGCTACAGCAGCAATCGGACTAGGAATGCCTCAAATGGCTTTTTCAATGAAGAAAGCTGCGCCACTTTTCAAAATCTCGCTTGCCGAATGGTCCTTGAATAAGCAACTGTTTGCGGGGAAAATGGATCACTTGGACTTCCCTATGCTTACTAAAAAAGCTGGGATAGAGGCAGTAGAATATGTAAACCAATTTTTCAAAGACAAAGCCAAAGACATGGCCTATCTGAAGGAAATGAAAACCCGAGCTGATGGTGAAGGAGTAAGATCTGTTCTAATCATGTGCGACGGTGAAGGGATGCTCGGTGCAGCTTCTCAAGAGGAGCGTACGCAAACAGTGGAGAATCACAAAAAATGGGTAGAAGCAGCCAAGTTCTTAGGCTGTCATTCCATCCGTGTAAATGCCTACTCGGCTATTCCGTGGAGCACTTCTGAACAGGATTATAAAACATCCAGTGATCTTGCTAGTGCAGGCTTACATGAGCTTTGTGAATTTGCAGATGACTTTGATATCAATGTCTTGATCGAGAATCATGGTGGATTCTCCAGTAATGGGAAATGGCTTGCTGAGATGATCAATAAAGCCGATCATCGCCGAGCTGGGACTTTGCCTGATTTTGGGAATTTCAGAATCGCCAATGAAGATGGAAAAGCTATTTCTTATGATTCCTATCGTGGGATAGATGAATTGATGCCTAGAGCAAAAGGTGTCAGTCTAAAACCAACAGTTTGGGACGACCAGGGTAATGAACATCCTCTTGATTATCCTAAGATGATGAAGCTTGTTTTAGCGCATGATTTCCATGAATACGTAGGAATTGAGCACGGTGAAGCAGGAAGAGAATGGGAAAGCATCAAAGAAATCAGACAAGAGCTGGAAGCAGTAAGAAGAACTCTTGAAGCTTAAATTATTTCAAAATGAAAACTGAATTCCTCTGCACAGTGCCAGTGCTCCCGTCTCAAAACATAGCTCGAGACATAGATTGGTATTCACACAACTTTGGGTTCGTCAAAACCTTTGGAGATCATATGTATGCTGGCATGCGATTAGAAGATATTGTGATCCATCTACAGTGGCATGCAGACACTGCTGCAGATCCTATTTTGGGAGGTTCGGTAGTGAGGATTTTTGTCAAAAATATTGAGCCTTATTTTGAATCTTTAGTAGTAAAAGGGGTTGTGAAATGTGATAAGCTAATCAAAAATACCCCTTGGGGCACTCATGAGTTTGGTTTATATGATTTGAACAACAATTCCATTTTCATAGTAGAAGACATAGAAACCTCGGCAGAAATAACTTCCTGATTTGGACTCTAGGGTTTCAAATCCCTTTTGCTTTTCCCTACTTGCAACAATGAAACAACAACTAGGACAAATCGCGATTTTGGTAAGAGATTACGATGGGCCTATAAATCCTTAAACCAAAGTTTCCGGCATGTATTAACAGCATTCCGAATTGTCTACTATGAAATCAGCGTTTCAAATCATTACCATAACAGTGCTCTTGTCCCTCTTTTATGCATGCACTACTACTCCTGAAAGTGCCAAAAAGTCGCTTATGGATTTTCATGTCGAAGAGGTAACTATCCCCATCGGACCTGAAATTGATCCCTATACCATGGCGCTCCAATATGTTGATGGTGAATTGTTATGGCATAATAAAAACCGAAGTACAATCTCAAAAATCGACCTAAAAACTAAACAGGTTTCGGAGTATTATCATTATCAAGAAGAGGGGCCAATGGGAGTTGGTAATATTGTGGGCTTTTATGTGTTCAATCAAAACAAAATAGCCTTTCCTACTTCTGGAAGACGGGTATCTATTTATTATATGGATACAGATAAAGTGGACCGTATTAAACTGAGTGACTTTAGCCCAGATTATACAGACACCAGATCTAGGACACGTTATACCTCCACATTTCATTTTTGGAATAATAAATTAGTCTTGCCACAAACTGTATATTTCAGATATACCCATGAAATTAATGAGGATTTTCTCAAGAATAAAAATCCTTTCTTAATACTGAATTTGGATAATTCTAAAGTGGAAGAGAGCCCCTATAGACTTTCCAAATCCAATTTTGGAGAAAACTTTAATACACCTAAGATATTATTAGATCATAAAGGAAAGTATTCCTATATCTTACCTTTTTACTCCAATCAATTGGATGTATTCGATTTAAATAATAGTAACACCAAGTCTTATCAATTACAGACTAATTTAATTCCGGATTTTACCAATAAATTTTTCTTGCATGAGGAAAGGGTAAATCAATCTTTGGAGGAAAATATGTCAGAATACTTATCCGAGCCTCAAAACCTAGGAATTTTAGTAGATCCCTTCAAAAATTTGCTTTATCGAATGACCTGGCCAGGAACAGGAGTTCCTGAAGGTGTTTCTTCCATGAAGTTCGTTGCGACTCCCTCCCATTTTATTCTCAGCGTGTATGATGAAAATTTTGATTTGAAATATGAATTCGAACTCCCAGAATATGAGTATATCCCGCATCAGTACTTCGTTTCGGAAGCAGGTCTTCACCTGTTTGGAAACCATCCCGATCACCCGGACTCCAAAGAAGATCAGCTCGTTATCCATACCTTTGATTTTTCTGATTAGTCTGTTGATCGCTTGCACCAGTACCAAGCGAGAAGAATCTATCATGAAGTTCGCAGAGTTTTATGACCTGCCTTTGGAAGATTATAATCAATTAGTTTTCGTTCCAAATGACGGGTGTGGTTCCTGCATTCGAGAGGGTAAGGCTTATATCACTACTCATATTGATGATCCAGAAATCCTGCATATTTACGTCTCTAGGTTTCATAGTGATTTATCCTCTTTCAGGGACAAACCAAATTTTTTGCTAGACAAACAAATGAAAGCGTTGGATTTTGGGATAGTAACCACCGGTGCAATGATCTATGAGGTGAAAAAGGATTCTTTGTATATAATTCCTATACAATAAATTCCCCTTTAAAAGACCCTGCTCTTCGAAACCCTTTATTTAGCCCGGATGTAATCTTGACATTCAATCAAAAGAATTGTAAACTTCAACATACACCTTTCTTCCTAATCCTACGAATTACAAATCCTGAACAGAAGAAGGCCATTTTCATAGAAGAAGACATATCATCCTCAGCAGAAAAAACTTCATGTAATAGCAAATAGGTTTTCAAATTACTTCAGCATTTTCCTACTTGCAACAATGAAACAACAACTTGGACAAATCGCGATTTTAGTTAGAGACTACGACGAGGCTATTGAATACTACACACAGAAGTTAGGTTTTGAACTGATAGAAGACACACATATCAGTGATGTAAAACGCTGGGTGCGCGTTTCTCCTCCAGGTTCCTCCTGCCAATTGCTCCTTGCAAAAGCAGCCGACGAGCTCCAGCGAAACCAAGTAGGCTTTCAAGCTGGTGGCAGAGTATTTCTGTTTTTGTATACTGACGACTTCTACAGAGATTATCATAACTATACAGCCAAAGGCGTTGAATTCATCAGAGAACCTTCTGAAGAAGCTTTTGGTACAGTATCCGTTTTTAAGGATTTGTATGGTAATCTTTGGGATTTTATTGAAAGGAAATAAGGAATTGTAGGATGATCGATGTCAGTTGACCGATGTAGCTTTTTCGTAAATTTTAAGCAACTTCTAAGAAGTTCATCTTTCACTTTCATACCTCATGACCGAGTTATTCAAAACAATTCATAATTTTAAATTCACCCATTTTAAATTCCCCATTGGAAACCCAACCCAATAACCCTCTTCACGGAATCAAACTCGCAGACATCGTTGCGCATCTAGTAGAATGCTATGGATGGGAAGAACTCGGCGAACGAATAACTATCCGCTGCTTTACGCATGACCCTTCGGTCAATTCAAGCTTGAAATTTCTTAGAAAAACTCCTTGGGCTAGAGAGCGAGTAGAAGGATTGTATTTGAAGTCTTTGCGTGATGCCAAAAAAGGTTAATTATAACCTTTGAGGTCTTCGAGACCTCGAAGGTTTTGATTGAATAGATTAGCTCCTATCGGAGTGGCTCCGCAAAGGCTCTTCTCCTTCAAACCCTATTTGGTTCAAGTCTCATGACTTGGACCTACCATAATGAAGTCATCAGACTTCTATTAAATAAGGCTAATGAAAAGGCAATCACAAGGCTTCATTCACAGGACACAAGCCTGAATACTTTGCGCCAGAAAAACCTTCTGCGGTTAAAAAAAAGACAATAAAAAAAACCCGAAGGAATCTCCGGGCTTTTAGTTTTATGGTCTGTGGTTGTTATACGTAGTTATTCAACATCACCGGCATTACTAGCATCAGGATGTCTTCATTTTCGTCTTGCTCAGCTGGAAGGATCAAACCTGCACGGTTAGGAGCAGAGAACTTCAAGCTTACTTGCTTGCAAGAAAGGTTATTCAGCATTTCTACCAAGAATTTCGCGTTGAATCCGATTTCGATATCCTCTCCATCGTGCTCACATGAAAGTCTCTCATTCGCCTCATTAGAGAAATCAAGATCTTCAGCAGAAATCATCAATTCGCTACCAGTCAATTTCAATCTTACCTGATGCGTAGTTTTATTCGCATAAATCGCAATACGACGAAGTGAGCTCAATAATTCTGAACGATCAATTGTCATGATATTAGGATTCTCCGCTGGGATTACGTTTTCGTAGTCTGGGAAACGCTCGTCGATCAAACGACAAATCATCTTTATGTTATTGAAGTTGAAATAAGCGTTTGACTGATTGAATTCTACTGTCACCGGAAGATTTTCCGAAGGCAATGTTGACTTCAACAAGTTCAGAGCCTTACGCGGAATGATCAAAGTAGCTGCTTCTTGAGAAGCAATATCAACTCTTCTGTATCGAACCAATCTATGTCCGTCTGTAGCTACGAAAGTAGTGCTGGTAGGGCTTAAATTGATGTAAACACCCGTCATAGCTGGACGAAGCTCATCAGAACTAGTTGCAAAGATTGTATTGGAAACTGCAGAAGCAAGAACCTCGGTGGACATATCCACAGAAGTAGCATTACTTACAGTTGGTATTTTAGGGAAGTCAGTAGCATTCTCACCTGCCAGTCTATAGCGACCGTTGTCAGAGCTGATTTCTACTGCATAGGTATCATGATCAATGCTGAAAGTAACTGGCTGCTCAGGAAGATTTTTCAATGTCTCAATCAAAATCTTTGCAGGCACCGCGATATTCCCATCTTCTTTGGCCTCCACGCTGATTTCGGTGATCATAGAAGTCTGCAAATCAGATGCAGTAATGGTCAATAGACTCTCTTTGATCTCAAAAAGAAAATTTTCCAAAATTGGCACAACGGGATTGGTTGTCACCACACCGTTGATAGCCGAAAGCTGCTTTAATAAGGCAGAAGAGGAAACAATAAATTTCATATCGTAGGGCTTAATTTATTTTTACTTTTGAATGGGGGTAAATTTATAAATAAATTCTAATTCGAACCGCCGTATAAATGATTCTCTCAAAAATTAATGAAATAGAAGTACAATAATCAGCTAGTTCAATGGCTTGCTGTATTTATTTCTGCGAATCCACCAGACAATACCACCTAAAAACAATAGCACAACCACTGGTGCCAACACGTTCAGTCCTTGCCAAAAGGTCTTTTGCTGTGCTACTTTCATCTTATTCAATGGACGAATCTTGAAAGTTCGAGTACGGGAAGCAATTATCCCTTCTGGATCTCCAAGATACTGGACTAGATTTTTTAGGAAAAGCTTATTCGCAAAGGTCGTTTGGCTAAACGGATCCTCTCCCAAAGCTAAAGGAGCTCCATCTTCCAAATTAGTTTGTGCCTGAAAAACATCTCCATCTCCTATTACAACCACCTTCCCTTGTCCACTTTCCTTAAAATCAGCTTTGGCAAAGCCATCTGGCAAAAATCTATTTTTATATAAGGAAGTAAATTCTCCTTCCAGCAAATAGGCAAGAGGTAAGTTCTTCAATCCAAACTGCTTCACATCAGGCTGCTGATCCATATCTGCAAAAGCTACTCGAGCTGGAGCTGGCAAAATCCGAGACAAATCTGAGCTAAAGATTAATGGCGTTTTGGTGACACCATCAGCCTTCACAGTATCCAAACTGCTCACAAAACGAAATTGAATTACATCAAGGCCTTTGGTAATTGCATGATCCTGTACTCTTCCAGCTAGTACATAAAAAGGCCAAGGCAAAGGCACCAATTGTTGCTGATCGCCGAAATTTCCTCCCATCACAGGGAAATAGCCGAAGTTCAAATCCTGAATTAAATCCTTGTTGACACGGATTCCATAGCGGAAAAGCAGATTATCCAAGCCCAAATCAATCGGCATAGCCAAGGTTCCTTGACCGCCTGCATTCTCTATTTCCACAGCGACTCCATCTAGTAGCACCACTAGGTTTCCTCCGCCCATGACATACTGATCAAGTAAGTAAACCTCGCGCTCAGTATAGCTTTCTTTTGGACCTTGGATAAAAATCATCTTAAAACCAGCCAAATCTGCTGGTTTCTCAGCTTGCTCAAGTGGGACCTTAAACAATTCAAAATCCCCATCCAATGCTTCTACCAACCCAAAGCCTTCATCTGAACTCATTTCCCCGTGGCCCATAATCATCGCGATGGATGAGGACTCAGGAGAAATCAACTTACGAATAGCATTGCTCAACTCGAATTCCAGGTTTTCAATGGATTGATTAAGGATTTGATCCTGCCCCATTCCCCGATCGCCGCTTAGTACTAAAGCACCTGTTTCATATTCGGCATTACTAACCAAAATCCCTGGGAAAATCAGCTGCTCTTGTTGACCAGAATTTCTCAGCACAGCTAAGTTTGTCGGATTGATCCCATAATCCGATAAGGTCAAAATAAAATCTACTCGTTCGCTTTCTGGCAAACTCAACGGATCAAAATAAGAATAGGTGATCTTTTCAGGACTGTATGAATTGAAGGTTCTAACTGTCTCTTCGATTGATTTCTGCAGACGTCGCATTTCGCCTGGAAGATTCTCCCCCATCAAAAGAATCTCCACATGAAGTGGTTCAGTAATTCCAGTGAGCACTGCTTCCGTAGCAGGATGCAAGGAATAGCGATTCTCCTCTGTTAGGTCAATCCTAAAATTCAAAAATAACGCTAGTAAAACGAACACTAGAATCCCTCCAAAAAGGAGCAACCAAGGCTTAGCGATATATAGAACCGACTTTTTCATTTGTTTCTCAAAACCAAAACTGCCCCACCCAAAAACAACCAAATCATACCGAACAAAAAGAATATATCTGCTGAATCAATCACTCCTCTGCTCAGATTAATGTAATGAAAACTCAAACTCAGATCCGATGCCCAATAGGAAAGATTCCCAAGCTGCATATCTCCCAAAGCTGAGAATCCGAAATACAAAACGAAGCATAAAAACACACCCAGCACGAAAGCAACAACCTGCTGGGAAGTAAGAGCACTTGCAAACAAACCCACTGCAGCGAATACCGCTCCGATCATAATTAATCCTATCCAGGAGCCAAAAAAGCCTGCTTGATCTAAATTTCCAATCGGGTCTCCCAATTGGATAATGCTATAAAAATAAAGTAGTGTAGGCAAAAGCGCCACGAGAACAAGGCAAAGCAAGGCTAAGTATTTGGCCAGAATGATCTGAACCAAAGAAAGCGGGGACGTTCTTAAAAGCTCCCAAGTCCCCGTCTTGCGCTCATCCGCAATAGCTCGCATAGAAAGCGCTGGCACAAGGAAGGTGAATACATAAGGTGTATAAGTGAATAATGCTTCTAGATCTGCAAAACCATATTCGAGCACGCTGCTTTCTGGAAATACCCAGACGATCAAACCAAGCGCTACCAGAAACAATGCTAACACCAGATAGCCCAAAAGGCTTCCGAAAAAGGCATTGATTTCTTTCAGAAAAAGGCTTTGCATAGTTTAGGCGTTGGTGATTTCCCGAAAGATTAATTCCAGATTCTTTTTACTTTGATTGAGGCTGATCAAATTTAATGAACGCTCATGAATGACTTGCATTATTACTTTTCTGGCCGATGCTGGATCAGTGGTAGAAACAAGTAATTCACGTTCTCCCTTTGCGCCAAAGTCTATCTTATCCAAATTAGCAAACCACTCTAGCTCCAGCTCCTCTTCGGTCTCCAGAATTAGTATCGTCTCGTTAGAGTTGGATTTCAAATTTGAAAGTGAATCAGAAGCTAGGATTTTCCCTTTGTTGATGATGACTACATCATGGCAAATAGCCTCTACTTCCTGCATAATGTGCGTGGAAAGAATAAGGGTTTTGTCTCGAGCTACTTCCTGAATCAGGTTTCTGATTTCTACCAATTGATTTGGGTCGAGACCAGTCGTAGGCTCATCCAAAATAATCACTTGGGGATCATGGATCAATGCTCGAGCCAAACCTACTCGCTGTCGATAACCTTTGGAAAGCTGTCCGATTTTCTTGTGCTGCTCAGGTTCAAGCCCTGTGCGATTCAGCATCTCCTTCGTTCTGGATTTCAATAATTGCCCTGACATCCCGTATAATCCACCAGAGAATTCAAGGAATTCCCGTACATACATATCGAGGTAAAGTGGATTGTGCTCAGGCAAGTAGCCGATCAGGCGGCTAACTTCCTTGGGTGAATTTAGAGCATCCATACCCATCACTTTCACATCGCCCGAATCGGCAGACAAAAAACCGGTTATGATTTTCATCGTGGTAGATTTCCCCGCACCATTTGGCCCCAAAAAACCAAGAATTCTTCCCGGCGTTGCCGAAAAAGATACTTCATCAAGCGCTTTTTGATTTCCGTACAGTTTGGTGAGTTTGGATACTTCGAGTGACATGTAGCTTTTTTAGTCAGATCAAAAGTAAGGAAAAAATGCAGTTCCCTTTAGTTACCTAAGATTTGCCAGAGATTGTGAGCAAGGAAGTTTTATCTGACTTGAAAATGCTGTTCAAGTCAGATAAAATTTGATAAAAACTATTTGCCTGAAGCCAATTTCTCTAGCAATAGATCAATGTCGGTAATCCCTACGTATTCAGCCACCAACTGCTTTTTAGCATCATAAACAAAAATAGATGGGACACTTTTTATTTGGTAGTAACTAGCAACTTTCATCTCTGCGTCTAAAAGGAAGTTAACAAAGCCTTTGTCTTTTATCCCTAAGCCGGTTACAAAGCCAATCATTTCGCCCACAGGCTCGACAGTCGTAAAGATTAGATTATAGTCCTTAAACTCATCTATTCTTTTAGAAATCAACCCAAGTTCTTCTTGGCACAAATGACAAGTGGAGTTGAAATAGACATAGAGTGTAGGTTTGCTTCCAGCCAACTGATGAATTGACTTAGGCTCTCCGTTTATATCGTTCAATGTGAAATCTGGAAGGACACTTGGCGCTGTCAAAGTCGAAGCTTCTGCGGTAGTGCCCAGCTGCGATAGATACCCTAGATATGTTCCGCCACCTATAAGGATGACAAGAAGGATAATTAAATTTGTCTTTTTCATTGCTTCGGTCTGTTGAGAAATCTTGCGCAAATTAAACACTTAACACAGCCAAAACAATTCTAAAGCATGCGAAAACACTGACGCCTGCTTTAGAATGAAGTGACACTAGTAAATAGAAAACTCCTTCAAGACGCGACTAGCTCGAAGGAGTCTAACATTGAAATAATAGACTTACTTCTTTCCTTTAGGTCTCAACGGCCTACATTCCACATCTGCCACGAAGTAATTCGGATGCGTTTCCAGTGTTTGCACGATGGTCAACGCGACATCCTGAGGACGCATCATATTTTCATTGGCATTGGCGCCCTCTATCTCATCGAAGAAATTGGTTTGCGTAGATCCCGGATAGATGGTAGAAACTTTGATCCCAAAATCCCGAAGCTCCATATACATGGAATGTGATATTCCGCGCACCGCATGTTTTGTCCCTACATATCCTGCAAAATTTGCTACGCCATTCAGTCCAGCGATAGAGGCAATGTTTAAAATATGTCCTTCATCAGCAGCTTTCATCGCTGGAACCAATCTCTTGCTCACGTAGAAAATCCCGTGGACATTGGTGTCAAACATGGCTTTCCAATCCTCAGAGGACATTTCTTCGAATTTTCCAGAAACACCAAACCCCGCATTATTTACTAGTATTCTGATATCAGAACCCAGCTTACTTGTCGTCTCTTGAAAAGCTTTTTCTACTGACTCCTCTTTTGAAACATCACAGGTGAAAAAATGAAAGTTCTCATGCTGAAAACCCGGATCATTTCTACCCCACCCCACAACGACAGTTCCTTTTTCAATTAACAATTTGACTACTTCCAGTCCTATTCCTTTACTCACGCCAGTTACTACAGCGATCTGATTATTGAGTTGCATAGATTCTTGTTCAAATGATTTATACTACAAAAGTATTTCAGGTGAAATAGTTCTTTTACACTAAGAGTTTCCTCTCTATTCCCTCCAAAAAGCTTGAGCATTAGCACATTTTTCTAAATTTGAATAACAGCAAGACAAACCAGAACCATGAAAAAACTTTTAGGTCCCTTACTTCTTTTTCCGTTGTTGATCGGAACAGGCACTCTAGTCGCACAAACTGAGCTCCGTCCAGCTATCGACACCAAAGCCAATTCAATCGAATCAAAAGTGATTGAGTGGCGCCGAGATATTCACATGTATCCTGAGCTAGGAAATCAGGAAACGCGGACGGCAAAAAAAATCGCTGATCACCTTCGCTCACTTGGAATAGAAGTCACCGAAAATGTAGCCGTTACTGGTGTAGTTGGTGTGTTAAAAGGCGGAAAGCCTGGTCCAACTGTCGCTCTTCGAGCTGATATGGACGGATTGCCAGTGACCGAGCGGAATGAATTACCCTTCAAATCAGTGAATACCGCGACTTACAACGGTCAGGAAACTGGCGTGATGCATGCCTGTGGTCACGATTCTCACGTCGCAATCCTCATGGGAGTAGCCGAAGTCCTCGCCAGCATGAAGGATGATCTGGAAGGAACAGTAAAGTTCATATTCCAGCCGGCGGAGGAAGGTGTTTTTGATGCAGACATGGCCGGAGCTGAGCTTATGGTAAAAGAAGGTGTGATGGAAGATGTGGATGCGGTTTTCGGATTACATATCAATTCGCAGACAGAAGTTGGGAAGATTGGCTATAGATCTGGGCCAATCATGGCAGCAGTGGACAATCTGGAAATCACCGTCAAAGGTGTACAAGCCCATGGAGCTTATCCTTGGTCAAGTGTAGATCCAATCGTAACCAGTTCGCAGATTATCATGGGACTTCAGACTATTCTCTCCAGAAGTGTGAATGTCACCCAAAACCCAGCCGTAGTCACCATAGGAGCCATTCATGGAGGAATCCGTCACAATATTATCCCAGAAGAAGTCAAATTGATAGGAACAGTTAGAACTTTCGGCGATGAGCAACAAAAGCTTGTACATAAGCGAATCAATGAGATTGTGATCAATATTGCTGAAAGCGCAGGAGCTACCGTAGACTTGAAGCTTGAGAAACTATATCCTTCCACCGTAAATAACCCTGATTTGACAAAGGAAATGTTACCATCATTGGAAGCCGCAGCCGGTGCTGAAAATTTAATCTATCTCAATCCAGTAACAGGTGCTGAAGATTTCAGTTTTTTCCAAAGAGAAAAGCCAGGCGTGTTTATCTTTCTTGGAGGCATGAAAAAAGGCGGGGATCCCTTGACAACTCCATCGCATCACACACCAGGATTCTACATCGACGAAGGTGGATTTGTATTAGGAATGCGCGTGTTGAGTTACTTTGTAGTTGACTACATGGGACAGAATAAGTAGAGAGTATTTAGTCTCAAATATCAAGACATAAAAAAACCCGATTCGAAATGAATCGGGTTTTGTGCTTTATAAGGATAAGTATAAACTTTAAACCTACTTCCCCTTATTTTTCTGATGCTTAGTCTTCAGCTGATTTCTGTTGGTTTTGGCTTTGGAGTTCTTATTTCCACGCTTCTTCTCTTTTTCCTGTGCCTCTAAGTGTGCATTTGGCTTTTTATATTCTTTCTTCTCATGGAATGCTCCTTTGTAATCAGGATTATCCCGTTGTAGCAAGCGATCCAATTCACGTGCATAAGCTTGTTTTTCCTCAAAAGGCGTAGCAGTCACATCCACCTCAGCAGGGATTTCTGCTTCCTCCACTTTCATTCGGATGATCTCTTCGATCTTATCGAAGTGGTAAGTTTCTGCTGGGTTGACGAAACTGATCGCCTTTCCTTCTTTCTCAGCTCTACCAGTTCTACCTATTCTATGCACATAATCCTCATAGATCAATGGCACATCGAAGTTGATCACGTGCGACACCATGGTCACATCCAAGCCTCTGGAAGCAACATCCGTTGCAACAAGAATTCGAACATCACCTCCTTTGAAATCTTCAATGGAATTGATTCTTGTATTCTGTCCCTTATTCGCATGGATTACCCTTACATCACCGAAGTTTCGATTATTCAAAAACGCAAAAACCTCTTCTGCATTTCTTCTTGATCTGGTAAAAATAATAGCTCTATTAACCTCCTCATTTTTAAATAACTGAGCGAGGAGATTTAGTTTTGTTCTAATATTTGGCACCAAGTATTTCAACTGACCAATTGTCTCCGCAGTAGTCGCCTGAGGAGTCACCTCCACGCGCTCTGGAAACTCCAGAAACTCCGCAGCAAAACGATCGATTCGCTCTCCAAAAGTTGCAGAGAACAATAAGTTTTGCCTTTTAATAGGAATGATTTCCAAAATCGACCGGATCTGAGGCATAAAACCCATATCCATCATTTTGTCAGCTTCATCTAAAACCAAGGTTTTAATTTCTTTAGTCAGGATTTTTCCTTTTCTATAGATATCCAGAAATCTCCCTGGAGTAGTTACAATGATATCAACTCCTTTTTCTAGGATTTCAATCTGAGTCTTTGGACCCAAACCTCCATAAAGAGCCACCATTCTGAGATCGGTATGCTTTGACATTTGAACAACCACTTCTTCGATCTGCATCACCAACTCACGCGTAGGCGCCATAATCACCGCTCTCGCGTGATCGCCTTGCGCGTATTTCACCTTCATAAGTAGAGGCAACACATAGGCTGCGGTCTTTCCTGTTCCTGTCTGAGCTATCCCTAATACGTCATGGCCAGCAAGCGCAAGTGGAATTGCTTTTTCCTGAATAGGCGTAGGATGAACATATCCAGCATCCGCCACGGCATTTAATAGCTGTCGATTTAGCTTAAATGCTTCAAAAGTTGAGGCCTCATTGCTCATGATTCGTTAATTTTGATTGAAATAGTAAAATCCTAAAAGGAGAAAAGATGAAAAGTATTCTGATCACCGGTGCAAATATAGTCAATGAAGGCCGGATAAGTCTTGGCGATGTGTTAGTAGAAAATGGAAGAATTTCAAAACTGGGGGAAGATCTCAGTACTGAGCAGGCAGATATCCACATTGACGGAACTGGAAAACATCTTTTCCCTGGCCTAATTGATGATCAAGTACACTTCAGAGAGCCTGGGCTTACGCATAAAGCAGAGATCTATACCGAGGCAAAAGCTGGCGTAGCCGGCGGTACTACTTCCTATATGGAAATGCCGAATACAATCCCTCAAGCAACAACTCTAGAATTACTCGAGCAGAAATATTCCCGAGCAGCTGAAGTTTCGATGGCTAATTATTCCTTTTTCATGGGAGCGACTAATAGCAATCTGGATGAGATCATGAAGGTCAATTTCGAAGAAGTGTGCGGATTGAAGATTTTCCAAGGTTCTTCCACCGGAAATATGGTGGTGGATAATATTGAGTCTTTGGAAGGAATTTTCAAAGAATGTAAAGCAATCATAGCAATACACAGCGAAAATGACAGCATCATCAAAGCAAATTTCGATGAATATAAAGCTATCTATGGTGATGACATCCCTGTGAAGTTTCACCCAAAGATCAGGTCAGAAGAAGCTTGTTATGATGCTTCGAGTCGTGCTGTAGCTATGGCCAAAAAACATGGAACGCGCCTCCACATTCTCCATATCAGTACAGCGAAGGAATTGGAGCTTTTCACCAATACTATTCCGCTAGAAGAGAAAAAAGTGACAGCAGAAGCCTGCATCCACCATATGTGGTTCTCTGAGGAAGATTATGACACCAAAGGAAATCTGATCAAATGGAATCCAGCTGTAAAAACAGCCAAAGACCGAGAAGCTATTTTCAATGCTATGCTGGACGGCACCATTGACGTGGTTGCCACAGATCATGCTCCGCATACGCTGGAGGAAAAAGCCCAAGTTTATACTAAAGCCCCTTCTGGCGGACCACTGAATCAACACAGCTTAGTTGCCATGCTTGACTTCTATCATCAAGGCAAAATCAGCTTAGAGAAAATCGCACTAAAAATGAGTCATAACGTAGCAACTTTGTTCCATATCAAGGATCGAGGATTTATAAAAGAAGGATATTATGCTGATTTGGTACTCGTAGACTTAAATAATCCATGGAAAGTAGAAAAAGAAAATATTTTATCTAAGTGTGGATGGTCACCTTTTGAAGGTCATACTTTTCAGTCAAAAGTCACACACACAGTCGTTTCTGGACATTTAGCGTTCGAAAACGGAGCATTCCACGAAGAAAAGAAAGGTGAGCGACTTAAATTTTCAAGAAAATTTTAGAAATCATCTTGCGCTGATATAGGTAAATTATTACTTTTGCAGACCGTTTGGAAGAAACCAGTTCAAACGTATAAATGGTGATTGTAGCTCAGTTGGTTAGAGCGCTGGTTTGTGGATCCAGAGGTCGCCGGTTCGAACCCGGTCTTTCACCCTAAGTAAAGCCCCTCAATCGAGGGGCTTTACTGTTATTAGGCCTCTGTTGGCATAGCATTTGATAAATCGTGCCAGAACTAAACCAACTTCAGATGTTTACTTTGTTCAAAACTTCGCCAAAATTCCCTCAAGTGAAACCCATCAATATCAGGATGGCAAAAAGCTATTTGATGAAATTTGAAGAATCGCTAAGAAATTTCGAAGAAATCCAAAAAGAAGCGATTCATTCCTGATTTTCTCTACAAAAACAAAAGGTTATGGAAACATAACCTTAATTTTTTTCCATTTCATTTTTCTTGTCGGTGCAAAACTCTATTTTTAGCAACATAGAATTTTTCCCCCATGAGTTATATCCATTTCGATAAAACACAACTAATCAATCTGAATTACTCACTCGAAAGAGAGACTATCAGATCTAACCGCTCTGGTGCTTATACCAGCACTTCGATTATTGGTTGTAATACTAGAAAGTACCATGGACTGCTAGTAGTCCCTCAGCCTCAAATCGACTCTCAAAGCCACGTTATGCTTTCTACTGTCCATGAGACGGTCATTCAGCACGGGGCGAGCTTCAATTTGGGTATTAGTAAATTCCCAGGAAATTACTCTCCAAGAGGCCACAAATACCTGGAAGACTTTGATTCTGAGCCTATTCCAAAATTGACATATCGGGTGGGTGGAGTGCTCTTGCAGAAGGAATTGATCTTGGACACCAACCGTGATCGTTTGATGATTCGCTACACGCTCTTAGATGCGCATTCTCCTACAAAAATCAGGATAGCACCATTCCTAGCTTTTAGAGGATTTCATGACCTCTCCAAAGCAAATACTTACATCAACAAAAAATATAAGAAAGCATCAAACGGGGCGGTATTCCACCTTTACGATGCTTACGATCCGCTTTTTCTGCAAGTTTCCAAGAAAGTAGACTTCGTTCCAGCTCCTGACTGGTATTATAATATTGAGTATATCATCGAACGAGAGCGAGGATATGATTATCAGGAAGACTTGTACGTTCCTGGATATTTCGAATTTGATATAGAAAAAGGCGAATCTGTCATTTTTTCTGCAGGGCTGACAGAGGCTGATCCAAAAACACGTCAAAATGCCTTTGACAAAGAAATCGCCAGAAGAACTCCAAGAAATAATTTTGAAAACTGTCTTAAAAACTCGGCCGGACAATTTATCCGGCAGCGAGACGGAGATACTAGAGTTATAGCCGGATACCCTTGGTTTGGGTGGTGGGGAAGAGATACGTTTGTAGCAGCTCCTGGGCTAACACTTTCTACAGGGAATCCTAAGACCTTTTTAGACATTATGGACACTATGTCTCGTGATCTTAAAGGCCCACTTTTCCCTAATGTAGGCAGCGGTGTGACGACCAATATGAATTCTATTGATGCACCCCTCTGGTATTTCTGGGCATTGCAGCAATACATTAAATACACAGGAGACAGTAAGACCATCAAAGACCGCTACCTAGGCAAAATGAAAGGGATTATTGATGGCTACCTAAAAGGCACCGATTTCAATATCCATGTTCAGGAAAATGGTCTAGTATACGGCGGCGAAGAAGGCAAAGCACTTACTTGGATGGATGCAGTCACCCCAGATGGGCCTGTAACTCCGAGAACTGGATGTCCTGTAGAAATTCAGGCACTTTGGTATAATGCCCTATGCTTCTATCATGAATTGACGGGCGATGAAGAAATCGCAAGTCACGCGGCAAAAATCAGCTCAACGTTCGAAAAGGAATTCTGGTCAGAAGAACATGGCTATTTGGCAGATTTTATAAATGGTGAGGAAAAGGATTGGTCTATACGTCCAAATATGATTTTTGCCACATCACTACCCTATGTGATGCTCAGCGATGATAAATGTGATCAGGTGCTAGAAACAGCAAAAGCAAAACTTCTTACTACTAGGGGAATGCGTTCGCTATCACCTGATGACCCGGCATACAAAGGCTATTATTTCGGAGATCAAATAAGTAGAGATCAAGCTTACCATAATGGTACAGTGTGGGTTTGGCCGCTTGGGCATTTTGTAGAGGGATATATTAGGCTTCATGGTAAATCAGGAGCGAATTTTATACAAAAAATCGTAAAAGGTTTTGACGGCGTGATGACGCAATATGGCGTGGGAGCAGTAGCAGAGATATATGATGGGGATCCACCGCATCGCCCGAAAGGCGCGATTTCACAGGCGTGGAGCGTATCAGAATTGCTTAGAATGATGGATTTGGTCAAAAAGATATAAAAGACTTTTTATGAAGGTGCTAATGTTTGGGTGGGAATTCCCACCACATATTTCAGGAGGTCTTGGGACAGCGTGCTATGGTTTGGTCAAAGGAATGGCCCATCACAATCAAGACATAATATTTGTAGTACCTAAACTCTGGGGAGACGAGGAACCGCTGGCAGATTTTGTCAATGCGAGTGACGTCACCATTGATTACCGTGAAAAACGGTTTAAAAAATTCTGGAAAAACCTCACTTACCTAGAAGTAAGTAGCTTTCTAGTCCCATATCTGGGTCCAGATGAATTTAAAAAATACACAGACTACGCTATCCACGACAGGACTGATGTAGATGAAAGTGTATTTTCAAATAAATTTGAATTCAGTGGCAAGTATGGCAAAGACTTGATGATGGAAGTTTCTCGCTATGCACTAGTAGCAGCACACATTGCCAAATCCAAAGAACACGACATCATTCACGCACACGATTGGCTTTCTTTCCCTGCCGGAATAGCAGCAAAAGAAATCAGTGGCAAGCCACTGGTTGCTCACGTGCACGCAACTGAATTTGATCGCTCAGGCGAATCTGTTAATCAGGTAGTTTATGACATTGAAAGAGCTGGAATGCATGCTGCAGACCATATAGTCGCAGTAAGTCAACTGACCAAGAATATTATCATCAAGAAATATGGAATACCTGCTAGCAAGGTAACGGTGCTTCACAATGCAGTATTGGACGCAAGCATAATTAAGTCTAGCTACAAAAAGAAGGTTCCAGAAAAAATAGTAACCTTCTTAGGAAGAATCACCTTTCAGAAAGGCCCTGAATATTTTGTGGAAGCAGCCAAAAAAGTTATCGAGCGAGATCCTAATGTGCGCTTTGTAATGGCTGGTAACGGAGATTTATTGAATCGAATGATCGACCGCGTAGCCGAGCTTCGAATGGGTACCAAATTCCATTTCACCGGCTTTCTAAAAGGTGATGATGTAGATCACATGTATGCTATCTCAGATGTATACGTGATGCCTTCCGTATCTGAGCCCTTTGGGATTTCTCCTTTAGAAGCTGTAAGACACAACACACCAGTGATTATCTCTAAGCAGTCTGGCGTAGCTGAGGTCCTAAATAACGCTATCAAGGTTGACTTTTGGGACATAGACTCTACTGCAGATGCCATTTTCGCACTGCTACATTATGATGGTATTGCCAAAATGTTCAAAGAACTGGGAACTGAAGAATTGAAAAAATTAAAATGGGAGCATGTGGCTGAAAAACTTGTCAATGTGTACCAAAAAACATTATCGCAGAAACCATGAGAACCATATGCTTTTACTTCCAGGTTCATCAGCCATACCGTCTGAAGCCTTATCGTTTTTTTGACATCGGAGACGATCATCATTATTGGGACGATTTTTCCAATCGCAGTATCATGAGAAAAGTAGCTCAAAAATGCTACCTACCTATGAATGCTTTGCTGTTGGAGATGATACACAAGTATGATGGTGCCTTTAAAGTAAGTTTCTCCATGTCGGGTGTATATCTGGACCAACTTGAAGCTTATGCTCCAGATGTTCTGGAAAGCTTTCAGAAACTTGTTGCCACAGGTCATTGCGAATTGCTCAACGAGACCTATGCACACACTTTAGCAGCTTTGAAAAGCAAAGATGAGTTTCAAAGCATGGTGAAAAAACATCAGGAAAAAATCAAGAAACTTTTCAATGGGTATCAGCCAAAAGTATTTAGAAACACAGAGCTAATCTATTCAGATCAGATTGGAGCTATGGTTGCGGAAATGGGATTTGATGCCATTCTAACAGAAGGCGCAAAGCACATTCTGGGATGGAAAAGCCCTAATTATGTGTACTGCAATAGCATAGATCCTAAACTAAAAGTATTACTCAAAAACTTCCAGCTCTCTGATGATATCGCATTTAGATTTGGAAATAAAGGCTGGGAAGATTATCCGCTTACTACAGACAAGTTTGTTAAATGGATAAATGATGTTCCTGAAGATGAAGAGACAATTAATCTATTTATGGATTATGAGACCTTCGGCGAGCATCAGTGGGCAGAGACGGGGATTTTTGAATTCATGAAGGCTCTTCCTGAAGCTGTATTCAGCAAGACTAACTTCACTTTTTCCACTCCATCTGAGGTGGCGGCTAAGATCCCGCCAGTTGGAAAAATCCATGTTCCTATCCCTATTTCTTGGGCAGATGAAGAGCGAGATTTAACAGCGTGGCTAGGAAATGATCTTCAGGATGAAGCCTTTGACAGGTTGTTTGAAATGGAAGAATTGGTCAAAAGTATTGATGACGATGATATTCAGCGAGATTGGACCTACTTACAGACCAGTGATCACTTCTACTACATGTGTACCAAGTTCTTCTCTGACGGAGATATTCACGCGTATTTCAGTCCTTATGAATCACCTTACGAAGCTTTTATCAATTACATGAATGTGCTAAGTGACTTCATGATAAGAGTGAAAGAAAAGATTAGCGAAAATAAAGCTAGCCAATTGAACTAGTTATTATCTATAAAAGCAAAAAGACCGATCACGATCGGTCTTTTTGCTTTTATATGGCTCAAATTATTCTAACCTAGAACACATATCCATGGACCTCTTTTTTGGAAGGTTTGTAGAATATCATTCCGTTTTCTGGGTCAGAATCAAAAGTAGGTTCTTTGTCATTCAACTTGATTTCGCCAGTTGATTTCCCACTAACTTTATCAACTCTCACCAATCCATTCCCATCTCCTACATCGGTTAAAATAAAAGAGTTTGTCCCTCTTGATATTGTTGCCTTGAACCTCTTTCCTGCTGCTGCCGCCATACCATCTGCGATACCTGAGTAGAAGTCCGCTTGACGCTTATAATCTTCGCCATACTTGTTGTAACTCACATTAGAGTAGGTATTGTGGTTTGCTCCAGCTGCCGCAGAAGAGGCCACCGTCATGGCCAAAGCTGCTACTTGTACTGTACGCAATGCAATCCTACCGGCAAGCGATATCTTAGGAGAAGGCCAGTGACCTTGATACAACACTCTGCCTGAATCATCGAAACCCAACATATTTTGGCTTGAGGATAACACGAAATTAGTTCCAGTATATTCCAATTGATCTGGAGTCTCCTTTTCCTTGAATTTGATATCATCTATGATCACGCGCTTCTCCCCTGTAATCAAATCCACATTATATATCTTACCATTTGCATAGAAAATCTCTTCAATCATAGAAGGTTTTGCTCTTAAAACAGTCTCGCCTTTAATCATGTTTTTACCGTCCCAAATCGGTTTCCCATCAAAATCAAACAATCCAATTGAGCCATCCTCATTTCTATACATAATCCCCGCACCTGTTAACTGGTCAATTTCAATCCCTTTGATTTTCTCAGACCACTTTTCCTCACCCGTGTGCTTATCCAATACGGTCAGGTATTTCCCCTTCTCACCAACAGCTATACCGTGTTCTCCTCCCATATCCACGACTACTCCATCTAGCTTTTTAGCCGTCCATTTCACTTCTCCAGACTCTGAATCAAATAAGGTGAAATTCTTCTCATCTGCTGCGATCACACCATAATGCTCAGCACTAAGCATGGGGGCATCTTTTGAGGAAAGTTCCTTTTCCCACTTCACATTTCCTGAGTTAAGATCCAAGGCGGTAAGCAATCCATTACTTCCTTTTTTCTGATAGATATAGCCGTCTGTCACATTCAAATTAGCTCCAAATGACTGGAATGTATTTTTCTTTTCTGCTACAGCATATGACCATAACACCTTTCCTGTTTTCGCATCTACCTTTGACGCAATATTATCCCCAAGCAAAAAGAGATTACCATCCTCTGTGATCAAAGGTTCAAAATTAGCATTCACCTGGTCATTAGCCCACAACTCCTTTCCAGACTCCAAGTCAATCAATTTGGTGAGTTGATAAGAAGGGGTTCCTTGAGCTTTGATATCAATCCATGTGCCTGACACCATCACAGCCTTCAATTCAGGTATGTAGGCACTCCCTTCATAATTAAAAGTAGCGGTCTCAGAACCCATTGCCTTAAGGGAAGTAAGAACCTTCTGTGTTGGAAAACCTGCTTTGGCTGGAGATGTCACTACTTCACCCGTACGAAGATTCAGCACAACAAAGTTTTTTACAGATACCCAGTCAGTATATTTTATAACAGCAAAATCTGACACTTTAGGATCTGAATCATCGGTCAATACCTGAATCAATGCCTCGGTATATTTCTGGTTTTTCCCATCCGCACCTTTTATTGCCTTAGCAGAATTGTAGAGATCCTCATTTGACCACAATAACTTTCCATTGGTAGCATCTACACCATGCAACCCCCAGTCAGAACTACCAATGAGTAGAATTTTATTTGGTGTGTATCTGGTCCATTCTACACCTTTGTCCAGCGTCACTTTCCAGGCTGGTTCTTGAGCAAAACTTGAAGTCACTGCCGCTAGGATTAGGGCTAGGCTTAAGCAGATTTTTGATTTTAATGAGTAGGAATTTTTCATAGTAAAAAGATTTTACTCAAAGCTATGAGGTAGCTCCTACTCAATCCATACGCCATCTGCCCTATATCTTAGGCAAAAAAAAGAGCCTCGAAAGGCTCTGGATTCATTTGATCAATAACTCTCTCCCTCATTCGGAAAATCCTTGCTCTTCACATCTTTGATATATTGGCCGAAGGCCTCCATCATTATTCCTTGTAGATCGGCGTATTGCCTTAAGAACCTTGGTTTGAATTCTTGAGTGATTCCCAGCATATCGTGCATCACTAATACCTGACCATCCACTCCTCCTCCTGCTCCAATACCTATAATGGGAATGGATACAGACTCAGCTACTTTCTTGGCTAGATCAGCAGGGATTTTCTCCACCACTATCGCAAAACAGCCTAGCTCTTCCAAAAGCTTTGCATCCTCCAAAAGCTTATTGGCTTCTGTATCTTCTTTGGCTCTTACAGTATATGTTCCAAACTTATATATTGACTGAGGAGTCAACCCCAAATGCCCCATTACCGGAACACCCGCACTTAATATTCTAGCAACTGATTCTTTAATCTCAGATCCACCCTCTACTTTGACAGCATGTGCACCAGATTCTTTCATGATCCGAATAGTGGAGCGCAATGCCTCCGAGCTATTTCCTTGGTAACTCCCAAAAGGAATATCCACGACCACAAAAGACCTACTTACAGCACGGACTACAGCTGAAGCATGGTAGATCATTTGATCCAATGTGATAGGCAGAGTAGTCTCATGACCAGCCATGACATTGGATGCCGAATCGCCTACCAAGATGATATCGATCCCAGCCGCATCAACGATTTTGGCCATAGAATAATCATAGGCTGTGAGCATGGAGATCTTCTCACCACGATCTTTCATTTCCTGAAGAATGTGCGTGGTAATTCGCTTGACGTTAGCAGATGAGTGTACAGACATAATATTAGTGGAGATGAACGCAGAAATTATCTCCTGAGAAATCTACTTTGATATGTTCATTAAGAGTAGTAGAAAGTTCGAAGCCCGTGTAATCGGGACGAATTGGAAAAAGTCCATGACTACGGTTTACCAGCACGGCTATTTCCATTTTATAAAGCTCCTCATCCAAAAATGGCTTCATGGCATATACCAACGTTTTGCCAGTATTGAGCACATCGTCCACAAGGATCAATGTTTTCCCTTGTAGATCAATTTCATTAGAAAGCTGAACTTCCTCAGAAGCAACATGCGCTTTATCCAAAATAATTTTGACTTGCTCTATTTCTAAAGGGGAAATCGCTTTCAGTTCTGTTGCTAAAAGATTAGCCAGAATTTCTCCCATTCCAGAAATCCCTGCTAACACAACGGCTTTTGAATTGAGATTCCTTTCGTAGATCTCATAGGCCATTCTCGTGATTTTCTTCTTTATCTGCTGGTGATTGAGTACTTCGCTCATGGTGTTTTTCAAAAATGAAAATTAGGCCAATTCTACTTGGATTCAAAATTAAGAGAACAGCTTATCTATAGTCGTCTTCCTCATTTAGTATATTCAAATAGCTTTCATATCGGTAAGGATGAATATATCCGGCCTCCACTTTCTCCAGCACGACACAGCCTGGCTCATTCACATGTTGACAATTATTGTATTTGCATTGTCCTAGGTATTTTCTCATTTCAGGAAAATAATGTGAAAGCTCATTATCCTCAATATCAAGTATCCCAAACTCCTTAATCCCAGGAGTATCTATCAAATCACCTCCGTATTCTAAGGCAAAAAGCTCTGCAAAAGTAGTCGTGTGAACACCTTTAGCTGTAAAGCCCGAAACCTCCTTGGTATGCTGAGTGGCAGCAGGAACTAAAGCATTCAACAAAGTGGACTTGCCAACTCCAGAATGTCCAGATATTAACGTGGACTTACCTGCCAGAACTGATTTGAATTTATCTTTCAAATTCTCCTCTTTCAAGGCTGAAACTTCAATCACCTGATACCCCAATGGCTCGTAGATCTCATGAATATCCAACAGCCAGTCATCCGCCTTCTCACCAGACATCTGATCCATTTTGTTCACCACCAAAATTGCAGGAATCCTAAAACTCTCTGTACTGACAAGAAATCTATCAATAAAGCCTAAGGATGTTCTTGGGCTTTTCATGGTAATAACCAGTATCGCTTGATCAAGATTGCTGGCAATGATATGTGAAAAATGTTGCTTTCGCGTAGACTTTCGTATCACATAGTTTTCTCTAGGCAAAATATCAAAAATCACTGCCGTCTCCTGATTTTCTTCCCTATCCATCTCCACCCAATCACCCACCGCAATAGGATTGGTCAGCTTAAGGTCATCTTGCTTAAACTTCCCCTTCAATCGGCAAGCAACGACTTCGTCGTCGGATTGCACCAAATACCAACTTCCGGTAGATTTTATAACTCTTCCTTTCATCTGTTAATTATTGTTTTTTAGCGATCATACCGATAGCTATCTGGCGAAATCTAGCAAGGCTTATACTTATCCTAATATGTATCTCTTGCGTCATGATCGAATTCATGCTCTTGACACTAGTTTCTCTACCTTGTTAATGATTTTTGCCGCAGCTCCCATATTCATTTCCACCCATTTTCGAGCTGAATCCGCACTGTCTAGATAGAAATCTGGCTGCTCCATTTTCTCAAAAACTAACTTTAAACTCTCCACATCACTGACCTCAAACCCACAACCATTCGCCTGACTTTCTGCCGATTCTGGAAATTTAGAGGTGTTTTTCAACTTCCCAAAAATCACAGGTATGCCGAACCCAAGCGGTTCCAAAATATTATGTAGCCCTTTGCCAAATGCTCCGCCTACATAAGCGACCTTGGCAAATTGATACAATGAACTTAGCATTCCAATATTATCTATGAAAAGTACGTCAGCTGCCTCCTTCTTATCCCATTTCGAATACCTAGCTGTGGTTAAAGATAGCTGGTCTGCCCATCGCTTCATCGGTTCCGGATTCAAATCATGTGGAGCAATAATCCATCGATACCCAGGATTAGCATTCATCAACGGAATAAGCAAATCCATATCTTCCTGCCAAACCGAACCTGCAACCACAGTCGGGAAGTTACCTACCCAATCAAGTAGCTCAGGGAAATCTTTACGATTTCTGGCGGTCTCTGCCACTCTATCAAATCGCGTATCCCCAGCTATACTTGCAGTAGAATAGTCAATCGCCTGGAGTAAGTCGAGCGTATTTTGATTTTGAGTGAAAATATAATCGAATTGAAAAAGAATCTTTCTAAAGAACCCATCTCGCTTAAAATAAATCTGATCAGGTCTAAAGGATGCAGAAAAAAGGAAAAGTGGAATTCCTCTTGATTTTATAGCATCTATATGATGATGCCAGAGATCGTATTTCACAAAAAATACAATACTTGGCTGCAATACATTTAAAAACTTCTCTGCCATAGTTTTACTATCCAGAGGCAAATAAGTAATGAAGTCCACAAAGGGTTGACTCTTTTTGATCACATTATCAAAACCTGATGGACTAAAAAAACTTACTACGATTAGTTGGTTAGGTTGCACACGTTTTAATTCGACAATCACAGGCTTAGCTTGCTCATACTCACCTAATGAAGCCACATGAAACCACGCCAAAGCACCAGGATTGTTAGACCTAAACTCTACAAGTCTCAGAAATAGATTTTTTCTACTAGAAGAGAAATGTCTAATTTTGGGAATGAACAGTCCGCCAAGGAGCAAAAGTATCCTGGCAAAAAATATCCCGATTCTATAAATCCATTTCATTTGTCAAAAGTAGCCATTTGACGGGAAATAGTTTTATTCGCAAAAAATTCACCTAGGGAAGATCGTTAATACACTGATTTTGAGATTTTCATGAAAAAAAAGACAAATTCAGCCGTGCATTTTCCCCTAAAAATAAGTACTTTCAAAACCTTCGTTTTTTAAGTAGCGTGTTCAGTTAGAGTTTAAATAATATGATTAGAGTTTTATTTGTTTGTCTAGGTAATATTTGCCGTTCACCTTTAGCTGAAGCTATTTTTACTCATAAGGTGCAGGCTGCAGGAATGCAGGCACAATTTAAGAGTGACAGTGCAGGTACATCTGATTTCCATATTGGAGAATTACCAGACGAGCGAACTATAAAGTGTGCTGCTAAATACAACCTGCCTCTGAAGCACCGTGGCAGACAAGTTAACCGTACGGATTTTAGAGATTTCGAGTATATCCTGGCTATGGATGACAATAACCTTAGAAATTTAAACAACCTAAAAGCCAGATACGGCTTCGCTGACAAAGAAATCTACTTGATGCGAGATTTTGTGACGGAAACACAGGGCATGCCCGTTCCTGATCCCTATTATGGCGGAGAAGAAGGATTTGAGGAAATATATCAGATTTTGGATGAGGCCCTTGACAGTTTCCTGGCACAGGTGAAAGCTACTCACCATCTCTACGCTTAAGAAAAGCGAGTTTTTAAGCAGCTTTTTTTTCAAAAAATAGAATCTTTTTTATTACTACCTGAGCTTGATAATCAAGTAGCTAGGTATAGCCTATCCTGCAGGAATTGAGGTATTATCAATGAATTTGCAAGATAGGCCAGTATGTCTTTAAGGATTAGGCAAGTTTCAATGTTACTTTCTCCCCTGTCTTTACAGCTTTGAAAATAGCATCGATAATCTTCATATCCTTCACTCCCTCTTCTCCATTCACTGGAACTTCGGGCTTTTTTCCGTCAAAAATAATCGCTGCCATCTCATCCATCTGCACAGCTTGATGGGTAGTGTGGGGCTTATCTAATGGGCCTTGATTAGTTTTTCCTTTGATAGGCCCATAACCTGTAGATGGCTGCATTTCTGCCCAGCCTTTTGTTCCATTGAGGAAAAAACGATCTAAATTATTCATACTATAGGTAGAAAGACAGGATGCAACAGCCCCACTTGGAAATCCCATTTGAAACTGTATTGTCTCATCGATTCCCTCTTTGAATTTCTCAGGATTATTCTTTGTCTCTTGAGCAGTCACCCAGATTGGGTCTTCTCCCAACATATATCTAGCTCCATTGATGGAGTAAATACCTATATCCATCATCGCTCCACCACCCGAAAGTGACTTTTGTAATCTCCATTGACTAGGATCACCAATAATAAATCCACTTAGTCCTTGAAAAAACAAAGGAGTTCCAAACTCACCAGCCTTTCGCATTTTAATCACTTCCAATGTATTTGCTTCGAAGTGCATTCTATACCCGATTAGTAAATGGACCCCCGCAGCTTTGCAAGCATCTATCATCGCTTGCCCATCTGCCGCATTGACCGCCATAGGCTTTTCACAGATCGCATGCTTACCTGCTTTCGCTACTCGAATCACCTGATCCTTGTGTAAGCCATTTGGTGTGATTACATAGACAGCATCGATGTCTGGATTATCCTTGATCGCATCGAAGTTTTCATAATTGTAGCAGTTTTTAGCAGGAATACCATACTTGGTTTTCCATGCTTCCACTTTTGAAGGAGTGCCACTGATTACTCCCACCAACTTGGTTCTTTTAGTTTCTTGAATAGCCTCGGCTACTCTTGTGCCATAGCTCCCTAAACCCATGATAGCTACTCGTAATGGCTTTTCGTCCATTTTTTTAGCATCGAGAAAATTAGGCATTGCAGAAATTGGGTTAAATGTTGAAATATTTAATGCTAAGGCTGAAAGCCCAGCTTTTTGGAGAAAAATTCTTCTGGATTTCATGAAAAGGTAGGTTTAATGGTCATTGTTAGCTTGAAAATAAGGAATAAAAACCAAACTTCATTTTAAGAGAATTTCGTCTCTTTGTAAATTGTTCGAAGCCAATAGCCTATTGTATTGAAAAATTTATTTTGAATAGTTCAAAAGACTACCTACAAGCTCCATTCATCTAATTTCATTTGCTAAGGATTTCTGTTTTTGTATCTTAAGAGATGCAATAAACCTCAAACCCAATCTAAATGAATACACTCAATAGAAGAGATTTTCTCAAAGGCTCTTCCGCGTTAGCAACACTAGCAAGTTTCGGCCTTTTAGGCATGGACTTCAAAGATCGAGAAGGCCCCTTACAGGTGGCTCTAATCGGAGCAGGCTGGTATGGAAAATCGGATCTTTTTCGACTCATCCAAGTAGCAGATGTAGAAGTAGTCGGTCTTTGTGATCCAGATAAAAATATGCTGAAAGCCGCAGGAGATATGGTGGCTACTCGACAAAAATCTGGAAAAGTCCCCGCACTCTATGAAGATTACAAGGAACTTTTGGCCAAAGAAAAGCCAGAGTATGTAATCATCGGCTCACCTGATCACTGGCATGCACTAATGTGCATCGATGCACTGAAAGCAGGAGCTCACGTCTATGTACAAAAGCCTATTTCGGTGGACGTCATTGAAGGAGAAGCCATGATTGCTGCTGCCAGGAAATATAATAAGAAAGTACAAGTGGGAACTCAACGTAAAAGTACCCCACATCTGATCGATGCAAAAGAGCAGATCATTGATACAGGAAAGTTGGGGAAAATATCTCATGTGGAAATTTGCTGTTATTTCCACATGCGTGCCAACGGAAACCCTCCAGTAGAACCAGTGCCTGAATTCTTCAATTACGATCTGTGGACAGGCCCAGCCCCTTTGAGACCATATGATGGAATCCCTCACAGACGATGGTGGAGAACATTTATAGAATATGGAAATGGCATCACTGGAGACATGTGTGTGCACATGCTTGACACCGTTCGCTGGATGCTTGATTTGGGATGGCCTACTCAGATCACATCCACAGGAGGTATTTACGTGCAAAAAGACGGCAAGTCAAATATTTCAGACACCCAATCGGCAATTTTTGAGTATCCTGAATTAAACGTTGTTTGGCAACATAGAACATGGGGTAATCCAGACGATGCAAATTATCCTTGGGCATTTAAGATTTTTGGAGATAAGGGAATGCTGGCAGGGAGCACCATGCAGGCAGATTACACTCCTTTAGATAAGGATGAAAAGCCAATTCATTTTGATTGTCTTTTCGAGCGTGAAAAATATCCGGAAGATGTTACTGAGCCAGATATAGAACTTAATGCAGCACCTGCTACCCGACTACACATGCAGGACTGGTTGAAAGCTATCGGAAACGATACACTTCCAATTGCTGACATAGAAGAAGGGCATATTTCTACCGCCTCCTGCATCTTGGCAAATATCTCCATGGATTTGGGAGGTAGAGCGCTGAAATACGATCCAAAGACAATGACAGTGATTGGTGACAAAGAGGCGACAGGGCGATTAAGAAGACCATATAGAAAGGGATACACTCACCCTGAGCCAACCAAAGTCTAATTACTTCATAAAAAACATGGAAGCCGAGTCTCATAAAAAGGGGCTCGGCTTCTATTTTTAACTACAATCGAGATAAATTGGCGTTTTATTTTTACTGCCTATGATTCAAATAAACCCAGCAACGAAAGAAGACTTGAAAATAGTCCAATCCATCGCAAAGCGCACCTGGCCTGATACTTTTGGAACAATCCTTAGTTCCGAGCAAATCGATTACATGCTAAACTGGTTTTACGACATTGCTCATCTAAAAGAGCAAGTTGAACTGGGACATACTTTTCTTCTCGCAGATGAGGATGGAGAAAAGTTGGGCTTTACAGGTATTGAAATCAATCAGGAACCGGGGAGAACGAAGATTCATAAAATCTACATTCTTCCTACAGCTCAAGGAAAAGGAGTTGGTAAGAAATTGATCAACGCGATCAAGGAAATTGCTTTGAGAAATGAACAATCTAGCCTCCTGCTAAACGTAAATAAGTACAATCAGGGAGCGATAGACTTCTACGAATACCTAGGTTTTGTCAACATTAAAAGTGAAATCATCGACATCGGAAATGGCTATGTGATGGATGATTATGTATTTGAACTGAAACTTTGATTTTTTTTCTCGCTACGTCGCAGCGATGCAACGTTAGAATATTTTAAGTTTTATGCTTCACCTTTAGTTATCAGCTTCTCTCAAATGGCCATTTAGAAGGTTCTTTTTTAGTTCTTCAGCCTTTTAAAACCCTCAAAGGTTTGTCAACAAGGTCTCCCAAAGCACCAACCCATTTGACGGTGCTGGAGGTAGTTTCTCGAATCTTTCCGGAAAATCAAATCGACTAGTAATCTCAGCTAACTCCATTTCTTGGCTACCAATTTGCCAAACGACTGACATCATCATGCGTACTTGATGATGAAGAAAACCTGTTCCCGTGATTTCGAAGTAAAAGATTTCTTCTGGGAAAAATTGACCCAAGAACTCCTTTGAAGTAAAAATATCAGCAGATAAAACTTCACGCTTATAGTCCGTCTTATTTTCTGAAGGTTTGCAAAAACCCTTAAAATCATGGCTTCCTGTGAACAGTTTACAAGCTTCCTTCATTGCTTCCCAATTCAATTCACCAGGCAGATTGACCATAAAAGCCGAAGCAAAAGGATGAAAAGACTGAGAATTAGTGAAGTAGTACCGATAGGTTTTTTCAGTTACAGAGTGGATCAAATTAAAGTCTGTGGCAACCTCCAGCACGGAATTAAGTCGAATATCCTGAGGCAGATGGGCATTGAATTGAGGCAGAAGTGTGCTCATATCTACTTTTTCCCGAAGGAAAACCTGCACATATCCACCGATACAAGAAACGCCAGCGTCAGTCCTGCTTGCTCCGATCAGAGAAAAGTCCTCATGCCCCATTACGTGCCGAAGGACTCGCTCCAACCTCCGCTGGACAGTCTGCTGATTCGGTTGTGGCGCCCAGCCTTTATAACGGGCACCGAAATACGAAATGGAAAAGAGGTAAGAATATGGCCGGGATTGCAAGAGAGATAATGTTTATAATTGACAAAGATAATAATCTGCAGCCGGATGAAATTTAAACTTGAATTGCTAAATAAGATTATGCCAACTGTTCTTTACATTTCAGGATGGAGACTATTCTTCTATTCGAATGAAGGAGCAGAACCTATTCATATCCATGCTCAAAAAGGAGACATGGAATGTAAATTTTGGGTATTTGTTGAAAAGGTGGACATTAAGGAAGCCTTCTCGTATAATCTGAGTACTACAGGAAGAAAAGAAATCAGAAAATTAATTTTCAAGAATTTTGACTTAATTATAGATTCCTGGAACACATATTTCAATAAGTAACTATATGAAAGTTAGCTATCACATATCTGATATAAGTTTTATCGAAGACAGGATGGTTCTCTCTGTAGATGAGCGCGAAATAACAGTTGAATTAGCAGATATTTCCGATAAACTTTTGGCCGCTTCAGACATGGAGCGATCAATTTATAAAATCTCTCCTTCTGGTTATGGCATTCACTGGCCGTTAATCGATGAAGACCTTTCCGTTGAAAAATTGATGAAGGATAACCAATGAGATGGATTCATTAAACCCTGGAAAAGGATGGGCTGGGAGATTACATAGAATCGAAGGTGTACCACTAATTGTTTACTTAATATTCCTAACCTTACTCTTGATCACCATCTTTTATTTTTGGTTGAAAATTAGGAAGGAGAAAAAAAAATAGAAAAAGTGAAATGTCCATTTTGAAAGAATTAAATGGTTTTAAGAAGCCTTCTAAAAAACGTTAGTTCAATATTTTTAGGCAAAATTAATCCCTCAAAACAGGCTGCGTCCATGCAACTTCTGTATCGCCCAACTGATAAGGATTCTCTTTTAGTTTGGAAGAAATTATTTTTGCACGTACATACATATCATCTGCATCTAAAGTATAAGATGCTTTTTGACCCTGCTCATCTTTCAGTAATACTCCACTAGCTTCAGGATTTGATTTCTTTGTTCCAAAAAACTGAATTGTATAGGTAACTCCTTGTTCAGGTTGTACCCCGACACTGAGTGTTTTCCCATCGAAATCTACAGACTCTAAAGTCACTCCGGTGCTGGAATAGAAATCCCCACGCTCCATAGCCTCCACCAGAGATGCTGGCTCCAAACTTTCGGACAAAACCATTACCCAACCTCTACCTGGATTGCTACTGTTCTCATCAAACACATGGTAATTATGAGCATCATCTACAGCCAGACCATAAAGCAGTGGCTTGTTTGCTTGAAGGTAAGCCGACTGAACTTTGTCCCATAACACTTCCATGCTTGGTCGGAGTGAATCCCCGTAGTTATGAACCTGTGGATGACCATTAAACACTTCGAAGAATCTTTCTCCGTCCAAAGCAATAATGTCCTCAGGAGTTATCGCCCAGATAAAGTTCGGATGATTGATATGCAGAAACATAGGCACTCCGGTAGAGTCCCGCTGTGCTTTTACTTTATCAAGACTCCGCTGCATTACTTCTGAAACTGAATTACCACCTTGAGGCTCTATTTTTTCTCGGATATTGGTGACGTTCATATGAAGAGGTTTCTTATCATATGAATCTGTCAACTCCTGTGATTTTATAATCAAAAACTCACCCTCTTCTTCAAACATCGGCGCATATTCAGCCAGTGTTTTCAGCTTTACTTCAATTCTCCCTACAGAGTCTTTTCTGTATTCAACTCCACTTTCCCCATATTTGGCTAGGTATTTTTCGAAGCCAGCTTCATGCGAAGGAGATTTAGGCAGAAGCTTCCATTTCTCGCCTTCCGCCAATGTATTATGATCAGAAAGCACTACAAAATCGTAGTCATGTGACTTATACCAATCCATAATCATCTCAGGATAATCGTCCCCATCGCTCCAGTAAGAATGCGTGTGCAGATTGCCTTTATACCATTGTTTGGTAGATTTTAACTGTTCTTTTGTGGCACATGAAAAAATGCCAATCGAAAAAATGGATAAATAAAGTAAGAATGTTCGCATAATTGTGGCCGGTTGAAGGATCGCCTAAAGATAAGAAACCCCTTGAATTCTATTAGTTAGGCTCAAGTTATCAAATTCTTTTAAGGCCTTAAACCAAAAAAACCACCTCTTTCAAGGTGGTTCATGTTTATTGTGAAATTAAGGTCACTTCATAAAATCTATCTCTTATCTTAAATCAATAATTTCAATTCCAGGATATTGCTTAGCATCAAATACAAAATAGGATGACGGAAGATTCGCATTAAGCTGTAGATTTTTAAAGGTGTAAGAAAAAACCCCTCCTTGACCATCAAACATTTCCCAGCCTAGAAGATTTGAGCTGCTTTTATCAATCATCAATTTTACTTGCTCGAAAGGCGCATTGTTCTTTTCAGCAAGTAATTCGACAACATGAGCTATTTTGCCTTGAAATTGCTTTTCTCCTATCAATTTATAGCTATAGCCTGATTCATAAAGTCGGTAGATATTAGAAGGCGTAAGCTCTCCTTCCATTTGATTGGCGTCGTTTACGGTAACTTCCTTGTAATTATCCGATTGGATAAAAGTCCAAACCGTTTTGCCATCATTATAAATTTCCTGATCTGGCAGCTTGAGTCTATACTGCTCACCTTTCACCGCGATATCTCCTGTTTGGCGATCACCAGGTCCAGAGGCATCTTGGAAAGTGAAGTCAAAATTAGCCGTGAAACCATTCATTGCTTGAAACTTTTTGCTCATGGCATCCAAAACAGTTTTTGCTTTTGGATCTTTTTGAGCGTTGGCTTCGAATGATAATAGTAAGGCTAGAAAAAGAGTATAAACTAGGGCGAATTTTTTCATGTAAAGGAGCTGCTTGAACTACTTGAACAGCTTTTACAAACTATTCAATAACCGTTCCAAACTAGCTTCATCTTGAACGAGCACTTCCCGAGCTTTTGATCCTTCGAATGCTCCCACTATACCAGCAGCTTCCAATTGATCGATGATTCTTCCCGCACGATTGTAGCCCAACTTAAGTTTTCGCTGAATCAAAGAAGTACTTCCTTGCTGATGCATTACAAGAAGTCTTGCTGCATCATTGAAAAGTGGATCGAGATCCGAAAAATCAACACTTCCGATAGAATTATCAGAATCTTCTCCTTCAAACTCAGGAAGTAAATAAGCATCTGAATAACCTTTTTGCTCTCCAACCCAATCACAAATAGCATCTACTTCAGGCGTATCTAAGAATGCACATTGGATACGCGTTATCTCTGATCCGTGGGATAAGAGCATATCTCCCATACCAATAAGCTGATCTGCTCCGCCCGTATCGAGGATAGTTCGGCTATCGATTTTGGAAGTCACACGGAAAGAAAGACGTGCGGGGAAGTTCGCCTTGATAATACCGGTAATTACATTTACAGATGGTCTTTGGGTGGCGACAACCAAGTGAATACCAATTGCTCTGGCAAGCTGTGCCAGACGGGCGATTGGACCTTCGATCTCCTTGCCAGCAGTCATCATCAAATCTGCTAATTCGTCAATTACCAATACAATGTATGGCATGAAGCGATGGCCATTGTCTGGATTAAGCTTGCGCGCGACGAATTTCGCGTTGTATTCTTTCAGGTTTCTTGTACCTGCGTCTTTCAATAAATTATATCGATTATCCATCTCGATACAAAGAGAATTCAGCGTGTAAATCACCTTTTTGGTATCGGTAATAATAGCTTCTTCAGCGCCTGGAAGCTTAGCCAAAAAGTGTCTTTCGATCTTATTGAAAAGTGTTAATTCTACCTTTTTTGGATCTATTAGGACAAACTTCAATTGAGATGGATGCTTCTTGTAAATCAAAGAAGCCAAGATCATATTCAATCCTACAGACTTACCTTGACCAGTAGCACCTGCCATAAGTAAGTGAGGCATTTTTGCCAAGTCCACCACAAACACTTCGTTGGAAATAGTCTTTCCCAATGCAATTGGTAAATCCTTGTCCGAACGCATAAATTTCTCTGTACCCAAAACTGCCCGGGCAGGCACTAGCTCTCTATTTTTGTTAGGAACCTCTATACCGATAGTTCCTTTTCCTGGTATCGGAGCAATAATCCTAATTCCCAAAGCTGCCAAGCTCAAGGCGATATCATCCTCCAAATTTTTGATTTTGGAGATTTTCACACCCGGTTCAGGGACGATTTCATAAAGTGTAACTGTCGGCCCAATGGTCGCTTTGATCTCCTGAATTCCGATCTTGAAGTTTTCAAGCGTCTCTACAATCTTGTTTTTATTGTCTTCAAGTTCCTGACGGCTTACCGTTACTTTCTGAACGTCATATTCATTGAGCAAATCAAGCGTAGGGTATTTGTAATGTGGAAGGTCGAGTGTAGGATCATAAGCATCCAAATTCTCAACCTCTTCCGCAGTTTTCTCTTCACCGATTGGCTTAACTACAGAGAAATTATTACTCTCCACAACTTTTTCATGCGCTCGCTCCACTACAGGATCGAGGATATTTAATTGTGGAACATCGAATGCAATTTCTTCTTTTTTAGGCTTTGGTTTGGACTCTGGTTTGAGTTCAATTGGAGCATTGAGATTATCTTCCTTAATCGTCCAAGAGCTCCCATCGTCATCGATTTCTTCTTCCTCATCCAACTCATCCTCATCTTTGAAAGGGTTTTTCACTGGAGAGGCCGCGTCTACTTCCAACTCATCATCGTCCATGTCTGAATCTGAAGATTTGCTACTGAACCAATCTAATTTGTCAATATCAAAGAAGAAAATCACGAAAATAAGCATGGATCCACCCAATAATATGAATGTTCCCCAACTCAGAAAATCTGCTGAAAGCTTAGCCAATTCATACCCAAATCCTCCTGAAAGGAAGCTCCAGTAGGAATATCCCTGAATCAAAATCACAATGTAGCCAGTCAATAAACCGAGCCAGAACGTGAAGAAAAGCGCGAAAGTAGTATAACGTGTGAGAGAAACCAGCGAGATTTTGAACGCCCACTTGAATCCCAATAAAAACAGAAATGGAGGAAATAAGAATGCCGCAACTCCAAACCAACGATAGATCATCCAGTTTCCAGCCTGTGCTCCCAGATAACCCAGCCAGTTGGTTGATTCACGAGCCGTTTCCCGAATCGCTTCACTACTATTGTTCATGACCAAACTCTGATCTGCAGGACCATTCAATAGGTAGCTGATAAAAGCGATCATTAAAAAGAAAGCGATTGACATCAACAAAATGCCAAATGTCAAGACTAGCTTGGTCGTATTAAACTTCCCAAAAGAAAAACTCGGCGCTTTGAAGCCAACTCCTTTCTTTTTGGTGGGTTCTGCTTTTTTTCTAAAAGTATTGGTCCTAGGTGAATTGGTGGCCATGTATGCGATTCAAATCCGATTTAAGATAAGATTAATGAATTTAGATTGACAAATTATTGCGAAAAATGAGCCAATAATCCTTTTTTAATCTTTTTGATCAGCCCAGGTCCCTCATAAATCATGCCCGAGTAGACTTGAACCAAGCTGGCTCCAGCTTCGAGTTTTTCTATGGCGTCTTCAGCAGAAAAGATTCCGCCTACTCCAATGATTGGGAAAGCCTTGTTAGACTTTTCAGATAGATATCGGATAACTTCTGTACTTCTTTTTCCTAAAATTTTCCCACTCACACCACCTGCTCCTATGGACTCAACTTCTTCCTTGGAAGTGCTCAATTGTGAACGATCTATAGTGGTGTTGGTCGCTATTACACCATCAATTTTGGTTTCCTGCACGATTTCGATGATATCGTCCAGTTGTCCATCTGTCAAATCAGGAGCAATTTTCAGAAGTATAGGCTTAGGAGTTGGCTTGAGGTCATTCGCATTTTTCACCGCTTGGAGCAGAGCTTTAAGAGGTTCCTTTTCCTGAAGGTCGCGAAGATTGGGTGTATTCGGCGAACTCACATTTACTACGAAATAATCTACGTGATCATGTAACGCCTCCAGACAAATCAAATAATCGTCCACCGCATTCTCGTTTGGAGTGACTTTATTTTTACCAATATTCCCTCCTACCAGTACGTTTGACTTTCGCTTTTTCAATCGCTCCACAGCTTCGAACACGCCACCATTATTGAACCCCATGCGATTGATCAGAGATTCGTCTTGCGGCAATCTAAATAGTCTAGGTTGTGGGTTTCCTTCTTGAGGTTTGGGAGTCAACGTTCCTATCTCAATAAAGCCAAAACCTAACATCGCCATTTCGTCGATCACCTTGGCGTCTTTGTCAAAACCAGCTGCCAATCCAACAGGATTTTTGAATTTCAACCCAAAAACCTCTCGTTCCAAGCTTTTGTCTTCCAGATGAAAAGTTGATTCAACTATCGACCCTATTACTGGAAGATTGAAAGTTAACCGAGTTAGATCCACCGTGAAGTGATGAGCGTCTTCTGGTTTTTTAAGGAAAAAGAGGGGTTTGAGTAGTGATTTGTACACGTAGATTTGGATTGCGTTCGGAAGGCAAAGATACCTTTTTATAAAATTTGAAGATTGGAAAAGTGAAATCAATTCTTAGAAAAGAGAGTTTTACAGCAAAGTCTACAGAGGATGGCACAGCGAGCCTATGTCACCTTAACTGTTTCAAGTCTGCAGCCTTGCACGATAAATAGCTGTAATACTGACCGCTTGACATCTAGACGAGTAAATCTCAGCACTTTTGAATTTACAATTCCTTTGAGCCTTGCACCTCATACCAAAAAAAGGCTACTGGATTTCTCCAATAGCCTTTTGAATTCTTAGAATCCAGCTTAATTATCTAGCTGGTCTATTGTTTGTCCCATCAACTCTTGGTTTGTTTTCTCTGTTGGCTACATCCCAAACTGTGTGGAAAATAAGTCTTGCTCTCTTTTCCATTAGCGGAAATTCAATTTTGTCCACCGTATCAGTTACTTGATGGTAATCATCATGTACACCGTTGAAGAAAAACGCAACTGGGATATTATGCTTTGCAAAATTGTAATGATCTGATCTGTAATAGAATCTATTTGGATCGTCCTCAGCATCATATCTGTAATCCAAGATTAAATCAGAGTAAGTGATGTTGTTGTATTCTAAGATTTTTTTCAAATCTGTAGATAGCATTTCAGAACCGATTACATACACGAAGTCAGTGTTTTCAGCATCTTGGTATTCGTAGTCAATTCTACCCACCATGTCAATATTGAAATTCACTACTGTGTTTTCCAATGGGAAGATAGGATGATCAGAGTAGTACTCAGAACCCAAAAGGCCTTTTTCTTCACCTGTTACATTTAGAAAAAGAATTGATCTTCTTGGCTTGATACCGTCTTTTGCAGCTGCAGCAAATGCCTCAGCAATTTCCGTAACAGAAACAGTTCCTGATCCATCATCATCAGCTCCGTTGAAAACTTCGCCTGTGCTGCTCACACCTACGTGATCGTAGTGAGAAGAGATTACTACTAGCTCCTCCTTCTTGTCAGTTCCTTCTAAGTAGCCCATTACATTTGAGCTTTCTACGTCTTCGACTTTCTTTTCGATCTGGTAAGTCGCCTTTTGAGACTTGATAGATTCAGGATTTGTTTTCGCTGCTTCTTTCAAAGCCTCCAAAGGAGTTCCGAACAATTCAGCCATTTTATCAGAGCTAACCATGAATACTGGTTTTTGCTCAATCTCCTTTGCGAAACCAACTCTACCTTTTCCAGCTAAGCTTTGGTAACGGCCAGCAATTCGATCAAAGTTTGCTTGACCTTCCATGCTTACGATTACAATACCCGCTGCTCCAGCTTCCATTACTTTAGTCAGAAGGTCATTAGATCTTACGCCTACAGCCCAGATACCAACCAACTTCCCTTTTACGTCAACTTTAGCCAAGTTTTCGTCAGAAACTAATCCTAGGAATACAAGGTCAGTTTTAGACGCTTTCTTCATATCTCCATCACCGATGAAAACAAAATCTTTATTGTTAACAAGTTTGTTTTTGCCAACTTTCAAAGAAACTTCCCCGAAAGATGTGCTAACTAACTCAACAGCCTGAAGGTAACTTCCAGCTACTGGGCCACTCAAACCAATTTTTTTGTAGAAATCTGCCAAGTAATTAGCAGCAACTTTTTGCTCTTCAGAACCTGTGTCTCTGCCTTTCATTTCGTCAGAAGCGAGGTAGGTAAGACGTTCTTTAAGGTCTCCAGCGGTGATTGTGTTGGCATACTTCACCTGTGCAGGTTGCTGTGCCAACGACGGTAGAGCAAGGCCTAAAGCCATTGCGCCCGTCAATAACAGACTTTTATTCATCAGTTTATAGTTAGGTTTTAATTCAGAAAGAAATCAATTGCAAGCACTCTATTACGAAGAAGAGCAACTATAGGCTAATTTCAATCTATTTGCATTTCAGGCGCTAAACTAGAGAATTTTTCTACCCAACAATAAACCGCTTATATATTTTGATGTAACTCACCCGAAATAATGGGGATCATGAAAGCTTTATCTTTCAATAAATTGTACCTTCGCACCTTGAAAAATTAGAGGATTTCAAACCCAAATAGTTCATCGTCTTAACGTTCTTATATGAAGATCAATCTTTCTAATGCTGTCAAATTTGAGAGCAGACACAATGGCCCGACAGATGCAGAAATCTCAGCAATGCTGGAGAAAATCGGAGCTTCATCTTTAGAGGAATTAATCAACCAGACTGTACCAAAGTCTATCCAATTGGATCGCCCGTTGGATCTTCCTGCTGCAAAATTGGAATCTGAGTTTTTGAAAGATTTCAAAAAACTTGCTTCTAAAAACAAAGTATTCAAGTCATTTATTGGCTTGGGTTACTATGACACATTAGTGCCAGGGGTGATTTTGAGAAATGTACTTGAGAATCCAGGATGGTATACTGCTTATACTCCTTACCAAGCTGAAATAGCTCAAGGTAGACTAGAAGCTTTGATCAATTTCCAAACTGTTATAATGGAATTGACAGGAATGGAACTTGCGAATGCTTCACTTCTTGACGAAGGTACTGCTGCAGCTGAAGCGATGAATATGCTTTTTGCAGTGAAACCTAGAGAAAAAAAGAACGCCACGAAATTCTTTGTAGACGAAAAAGTATTCCCTCAAACTAAAGCTGTTCTAGAAACTAGAGCTGAGCCAGTAGGAATTGAGTTGGTATACGGATCTATTGATTCCTTGGACTTGACAGATGAGAATCTATTCGGAGTGCTCTTCCAATATCCTGATGCAGACGGTGAAGCACGTGATTACTCTGCTATCGTCGCCGCTGCCAAAGAAAATAATGTAACAACAGCTTTCGCTGCTGATCTTTTAGCATTGACGCTTTTGACTGCCCCGGGTGAAATGGGAGCGGATGTCGTGATCGGTTCTTCTCAGCGTTTTGGTGTGCCAATGGGTTACGGTGGACCACACGCTGGTTTCTTCGCAACGAAGGAAGCTTACAAGCGTCAGATCCCAGGAAGAATCATCGGTGTTTCTCAGGATCGCGAAGGTAATAAAGCCTACAGAATGGCTTTACAAACACGTGAGCAGCACATTAAAAGAGAAAAAGCAACTTCAAATATTTGTACTGCACAAGTACTATTGGCTGTCATGGCTAGTTTCTATGCAGTTTATCACGGTCCAAAAGGACTGAAGAACATTGCACTTAGAACTCATGGACTAGCGAAACTTACTGCTAAGTCTCTTGAGCAGTTAGGCTATGAGGTTACTTCCAAGAATTATTTTGACACCATCAAAGTAAGCATAGAAGCTAAATCTCTTAATGCAATCCAATCTTTGGCTCTTTCTGCGGAAATGAATTTCCGTTACGATTACGATACAGTTTTCTTGACTTTTGACGAAGCGAAGACTTTAGAAGATATCGCTTCAGTAGTTGAGGTTTTTGCGAAAGCAAAAGGAGTGGAAGCTCCAGATCTTTCGGCTCTGGCTTCAGAAATTGAATTGGATTTGCCAGAAGGATTAGTAAGAACTTCTGAGTATTTGACTCACCCAGTATTCAATGATTTCCAGAGTGAGCACGAGATGCTTCGCTACATTAAGCGTTTGGAGAATAAGGATTTGTCATTGGTACACTCTATGATTTCTCTAGGCTCATGCACAATGAAGCTTAATGCTACAGCGGAAATGATCCCTGTCACTTGGCCTGAGTTTGGACAAATGCACCCATTTGCTCCAACCGATCAGACTGCTGGATACCAGGAGCTTTTTGCAAACTTGAGACATTGGTTGAATGAAATCACTGGTTTTGCAGATACTTCACTTCAGCCAAATTCTGGCGCACAAGGTGAGTTTGCTGGACTAATGGTAATTCGTGCCTATCACCAAAGCAGAGGCGATCACCACAGAAATGTGGCCTTGATCCCTACTTCCGCTCACGGTACAAACCCTGCTTCTGCTGTAATGGCTGGAATGAAAGTGGTTTTAGTGAAATGTGACGAAAAAGGAAATATTGACATCGAAGACTTGAGAGCAAAAGCAACAGCTAATGCAAATGAGTTGTCGTCTCTTTTGGTGACTTACCCATCTACTCACGGAGTATTTGAAGTGGCTATTCAGGAGATCTGCGAAATCATTCACGAAAACGGTGGACAGGTTTACATGGACGGAGCTAATATGAATGCTCAGGTGGGATTGACTAGCCCAGGCAGAATTGGAGCTGACGTTTGTCATTTGAATCTTCACAAAACCTTCTGTATTCCTCACGGTGGTGGTGGACCAGGCATGGGCCCAATCTGTGTTGCAAGTCATTTGGCTCCCTTCCTTCCAGGAAACCCAGTGGTGAAAGCTGGTGGTGAGCAGGCAGTTTCTTCTATTTCGGCAGCACCTTATGGTAGTGCGAGCATTTTGCCAATCTCTTATGCTTACATCGCAATGATGGGAGGAGATGGTTTGACAAATGCTACGAAAATGGCAATCCTAAATGCTAACTACATTAAGGAAAGATTGAAAGATCATTTCCCTATTTTATATACAGGAACGCAGGGAAGAGCGGCTCACGAAATGATCGTCGATTGCCGAGCTTTTAAGGAAGTAGGAGTGGAAGTAGAAGATATCGCTAAGCGATTGATGGATTATGGTTACCACGCGCCTACAGTTTCTTTCCCAGTAGCTGGCACCTTGATGATCGAGCCAACTGAGTCTGAAACTAAAGCTGAATTGGATAAATTCTGTGATGCATTACTTTCTATCCGTGCGGAGATCCAAGAGATCGAAGATGGCGCAGCTGATCGAGTAGAAAACGTTTTGAAAAATGCGCCTCACACGGCAATGATGGTTCTTACAGATAAGTGGGAATTGCCTTATTCTAGAGAAAAAGCCGTTTATCCTCTTGAGTATGTGAAAGGAAATAAATTCTGGCCAAGCGTAAGAAGAATTGATTCGGCCTTCGGAGACAGAAATTTGATCTGTAGCTGTATACCAGTAGAAGATTACGCAAGTGAAGAAGCTTAATTAGCTTAAGATAAAGAGTGAAGAGGCTACCAATTAGGTAGCCTTTTTTTTGGCTTAGAGTAACGGCATCTTATCTTCTTCAGAAAGTTGAATTTCCAAACCTCCGATTTTTGAAGCCACAAAATTATAGACTATTGCCCCTAATGCCCCTACTATAAAACCTATGATTCCATACAAAATCGGGAAGACAATAGCCATTCCAACACCTAATCCTAGGCCATAAGAATACATTTCATTCCCTAAGAGTCCTGAAAATATGGAAAAGAAAAGCGCATAAAATATTCCAATCACAAAGCCTAAACCACCAAGTGTCAAGCCGTAAATTTTTGCTGCGGAAGAAATTCCGATTTTTTCAATTTTTACCATTTGCTTTTAGTTTAATGTGAATTCGACCAGTTTTAATAGACATCAAAATATTGAAAAATTAAGCATAAAAAAAGCGCACCAGTAAAGTGTGCTTGTGAAATTGGCGAAGAAAAATCACTTAGTCATCCTTCTCAGCATGGCAAAAAGAACTCACAAATAGATCTATTTAGCTCAAGACTTCAGTTTTGGACCTATCGCAATTTACGCTCTTGGCCTACTTTTCTATGAGATATGTTTCAACGTAATTCTTTATAGTTGGAGCACACGCTATAATCCTCATTTATCTTTTCATAAAGGAATTTCATCATCCTTTGAAAGCTGGATTTCCAGTCCGCCAATTTTCGAAGCCACAAAATTATAGATTACTGATCCCAGTGCTCCTATAATAAAGCCCATTATTCCATACATAATTGGAAAAGCGATTACCATTACTATCCCTAAACCACCTGCACTGGAGATAGGAAAAGAGTTTCCTAGTAAGCCAGAGAATGCAGATAGGAACAATGCATAGAATATGCCTATCACAAAGCCAAGAATGCCAAGTGTCAGACCATAGATTTTGGCAGCGGAAGAAACTCCTATTTTTTCAATTTTTACCATTTGGTTAAAAGTTTAGTGTGAGATATACTTCCTCAAAATATTAAAAAATTAGGCATAAAAAAAGCACACCCGAAAGTGTGCTTATACTATTCGTCTATGAAATTTATGAATAGATTCTTTTTTACAAAGAGGAAAAAGAGTCAAACGAATTGATTGACAGTAGCGAATTCGATACTTCGGCCACCCGTCTTCGGTCTTCTGTCCGGTCAACCAAAGGAAATAGGGACCAGTATCAATTAGCGTAAAATCTAGACATTAACGTGTCTCTCTGCATGATAAGATGATCTTACTAGCGGACCAGACTCTACATATTTCAAACCTCTTGCCAGTCCTTCTTCTCTATATTCTGCGAAAAGATCCGGATGTATAAACTCAGCAACTTCTATGTGCATCTTGGTAGGCTGAAGGTATTGTCCTAGGGTCAGGATATCACAACCATGCGCAGCTAGATCATCCATGGCTTTTAACACCTCTTCCTTTTTCTCTCCCAAACCAAGCATCATACCTGTTTTGGTTCTTTTACCAAACTCCTTGGTCAATTTGGTTTGTTCTAATGAACGAGCATATTTTGCCTGTGGTCGAACTCTTCTATAAAGACTTTCCACTGTTTCCATATTATGAGAAACAACTTCCTGTCCAGCGCTGATCATACGATATAATGCATCCCAATTTGATTTTACATCTGGGATCAAAGTTTCAATAGTAGTCTCAGGAGAAAGCTCTTTGGTCTGAACGACGGTTTGATACCATATTTCAGCTCCTTTATCTTTCAACTCATCTCTATTCACGGAAGTTAAAACCGCATGTTTTACTCCCATGAGTTTAATAGCTTCGGCAACTCTTCTAGGTTCGTCAGTATCATACTCAGGCGGTCGGCCAGTCGCTACTGCACAAAATGAGCAGGAACGCGTACATACATTTCCTAAAATCATAAAGGTGGCGGTGCCTGCGCCCCAGCATTCACCCATGTTCGGGCAATTGCCGCTTTCGCATATCGTATGAAGCTTATGCTCATCGACTAATTTGCGGACTTTGGCGTATTCTTTTCCTACCGGAAGTTTAACTCTAAGCCAATCAGGCTTTTTTCTTCGAGTGGCTTCTTGGGAAATTACAGGTAATTCGATCATTGATTTCTGATTTGATGCAAAGGTAACTCAGCCAAGGTCAAAACCCAAGTTGACTTACCGTCTGAACCCGTAGAAAAACGTGAAGTACGCGGACTGGAACAACTGTCGGTTTTCTGTAGTAGGGATCAACGGGATTTCTTTGGTAAAACCTTCAAGCATGTATCCAAGTTCCAATCCCATTGCATTTGAGCGAAAAACCCCAAATTCAAAATTAAGAGCTGCTTTTAAATTACCTCCGAACGCAAACTCTGATTGTCCTATACCTTCGAAAAGCCTACCAGTGCCCAAAATATTAAATCGGCTTTGATGAACTTCAGGATTGTACTGCTCGCGAACCGTTTCTACACGGTTTAGCGCATACTCTATATAATAAGGTGCGATTATACCAAAGGATGGTCCAATCGCTGCTAACGCAGAAACTTGAACACCTTGATTAGGTGCTTTTTTAAAAAGAATTATCTCACGACCATATTGAGGTCTAATCGAATAGAGGTAGTTGGACTTCCCGAAAATATAGCTGTTACCCAGAACTGTGTTGTATCGGATTTCCTTAGGGTTTTTGACATTGGAAAGCTCCAACGCCAAAAAACTAAACTGGGTATCGTCGATTCGCGTTCCTACTTTGAACACAAAACCTCCGATCAGTCCGCCGTTAGTGTTTTTGTTGCCGCCAAACATGTATTCCTTATCGTATTCATAGTTGCCTATATCTTCTCTTTGGGCAAAAGATTCTATGGAAAAGGAAAGTAATAGAAGTGGTAAAATGAATTTCAGCTTGGTCATTCGAATTGGTCGAAAATATAGCCCTATTTTTGGGTGTTAGTATTTTAACTGATTTTAAAAATAAGAGTTTATGCCCACTATAAAAAGTTCATATTTAGGGAATTTGAGAACAGAATCTGAGCACTTGCAATCAAGCGTGAAAATACTGACTGATGCTCCCGTGGATAATAACGGAAAAGGAGAAGCTTTTTCTCCGACCGACTTGGTAGCTAGCGCTTTAGGAAGCTGCATGGTTACAATCATGGGAATTGTCGCGAATCGGGATTCAGTTTCATTGGATGGATTAACTTGGGAAGTAACCAAAATAATGCAAGGATCACCTAGAAAAATAAATGAAATCATTGTTGATTTTAATTGGGATAACCCAATAACTGACACGTCGATGATCCAAAAATTGAAAAATGCTGCAAAAACTTGTCCAGTTGCGTTAAGCTTGGATTCGGAAATTAAGCAGACTTTGAATTTCAATTTCTGAATGCAAAAGTAAAGGAAAATCGAAATCTAGAATGACTAGTCTCTATCAAGGATGTTACATCTATCTTCGGTCCTCCAACCTTCAAACTAAAGAAATTAAGTTTGCTAGTATTATTTAGAACACTGTAAAAGTATATAAACCCATCTATTATGAGCTATTTATTTGAATCCTTCAAGGGCTGGAAAAGCTATTGCGAAGAGAAGAATCTAACCCTACCAGAATCTGTCATCGAATATGAAGTAGATCAGAAAAATGGAACAGATGAAAAGATTAAAGCGGGACTTCTTCAGGCATATGGCGTGATGAAAGATGCGGTGAAGACTGGGTTGGAAGAAGAAATGACTTCTCGCTCTGGAATGATTAATAACGGAGCTAAGAAAGTTTTCAATCACCCTTTGTCAGTCCTATCACCTGAATTCCAGAAGTTGATCTCCCGGGCTTTGGCTGCCAAAGAAGTGAATTCTTGCATGGGCAGAGTGGTAGCCGCGCCTACAGCAGGTGCAAGCGGCATCCTCCCTGGCACGTTGGTGACACTTCAAGAAATTCACGGCTTAACTGATGAGCAAATTGTAGATGGACTGTTAGTAGGTGCTGGCATTGCTTTGATCATAGAAGAAAAAGCAAGTTTGGCTGGTGCTGTTGGTGGTTGTCAAGCTGAAACAGGCTCTGCAGCAGCTATGGCTTCAGGTGCTATTGTATACTGTTTAGGTGGAAATACTGATCAGATTTATAATGCAGTCGCTATTACAATTCAGTGTATGCTGGGATTAGTGTGTGATCCTGTCGCAGGCTTAGTAGAAGTTCCTTGTGTGGTACGAAATGCAAGTGCAGCTGCGATTGCTTTCAGTTCAGCTCAAATAGCTTTGGCAAATGTAAGTGCCGTGATCCCAGTTGATGAATGTATAGACGCGATGGGTGAGGTAGGCGCCTCAATGGAAAGTAGGTATAAGGAAACCGCTATGGGTGGATTGGCTGCTACCTTGACAGGTCAGGCCATTGCTGATCGGGTACTCATAAAAGACATAGAAATCTTACCCGACGAAGAATTAGAGGAATAGATTCTTAATAAACGGAACCGCTAAAAGATGATCTATACTCAAACTGAAAACAACCGCCCAGAAGCAGGCGCTCCAAAACATATGAAAATAAATGTGTCTTTTCTTGACACCAAAAGAAACCATGATTAGCGTTCCTCCTATTGGAGAAAGTAGTATTGGGGTAAATAAAGCGATACCTATTTCACCGTATTTTTTCCAAAGCTGAACTATCCTCCTATTCTTCTTTGAGAAAACTAGTTTTGGTTTTGTAAATATTTTTTCATCTAAAGTATCTTTTATCCTTGTACCTACTAAAGTGAAAATCACAACGCTGGTCATCATTCCTGCGACTGTTACTAGCACATTCTGCCATACACTATACCCCGCAGCTGATCCTAATACTGGTCCCGCAAGAAACTTGAACCAACATAAAAAGTAGATTCCCAGTAAGGTCAGAATAGATTCCATTATAACAGGAAGAACAAATAGGCAAAGTAGCTTAGTAAGAGAAGAGATCCTTCAACTTTTGAAACCCTCATCTTCGTACGCATCAACACGAATAGAAAGAGAGTAATTCCAAGCATCCATAAGAAATCAGAATCTATAAATGCTTGCGACACGCCAATCGGCTTGATGATCGCCGTAATCCCAATAATAGATAGAATATTCATGATATTACTTCCTAGGATATTACCTAAGGCTAAATCCGTTCGCTTCGATAATGCAGCGATTATAGAGGTAATAAGTTCAGGTAAGCTTGTGCCAATGGCAATAATGGTCACACCAATTATGCGCTCAGAAACTCCGAACTCCCTGGATATTTTCACTGCATTATTGACTAATAGTTCAGATCCTAGGTACAAACCTATCACGCCTCCAACAAATAAAGCAATGGATGTAAACCATGTATAGCTCTTCACCTGCTCTATTTCTTCTTCCACTTCAGTATTATCAACTAAATCTGCTGTCGGACTTTTGAACAGGTAGATGTTAAATGTGATGAACAAGCCAAATAGTAGAATGCCTTCCCAAAATCCGATGAGCCCATTATAGCTTAAACCGTAAAAAAGTATTGAAACTAGTAACGTAACTAAATAATCAAATCGGATGTGAGTTTTTCGGATTAGAATGGGATAAAATATCCCGCTTATTCCTAGCACCAGAGCAATATTGGCAATATTGGATCCAATCACATTTCCAATAGATATATCACTGTTTCCCTTGAGGGCGGCATTCACACTTACTAATAGCTCCGGTGCAGATGTACCAAAAGCTACCACAGTCATCCCAATTAGTCCTGCACTCATCCCGAGCTTTACAGCCATAGCGGAAGCACCATCTACAAGAATTTTACCGCCATAAAGTAAAATGACCAAACCAAGAAATAATAGGAAATAAGGTAGCATGTAGTAATTAAAGTTTTGGGCCAAAAGCAAGATCTCCAGCATCACCTAGTCCAGGGACGATGTAGGATTGGTGATTTAATTTATCGTCAATCGCTCCCAGCCAAAGTGAATAAGAGCAAGAGATGTTTTTACTGAGGTATTCTATGCCCTCAGGTGCTGCAATTACAGAAGCAATGTGAATGTGCTTTGGTGTGCCGTAAGAAAGAATAGATTGAATCGATTCTACTAGAGACTTACCAGTAGCGAGCATAGGGTCAGCAAGAATTATTGTCCTACCCTCTACGCTTGGACTAGCGTGATACCCCAACTGAACGGTGATTTCTCCAGGCTCACTCTCATCTCGAAAAGCACCTATAAACCCACTGTCTGCCTGATCGAAATAGTTTAAAAAACCATGGTAAAATGGCAACGATGCCCGCATCACGGATATGATTACAGGTTGCTCTATTGGATTCAGTGCCGAAGATGATGTAAGGGGAGTTTCTATTACCTCGGAAACATATTCAAATGACTTGGATATTTCATAAGCCATTATTTCACCCATCCGCTCCAGGTTTCTTCGAAAGCGCATTCTATCATTTTGAATGCGGATATCTCTCATTTCACGCAGGAAGCGATTGGCTAGTGATGGTGTATCAGATAGAACAAACATGCTGCGAAGATAAAATAAAAACTCGGGCTGATAGCCCAGTTTATATTGTCATTAAATTTCGATGCTTTGTCAAAAGCTTCTTTCTACCTAGATTTTAACAAAGCATCGAATCAATTATTGGTTTTGATCCACTTCCAAAGCGTCTTGTAACTTGGCTTAGTGCCATGCATTAGAATCCCGATTCTGTAGATTTTTCCAGCTACCCAGGTAGTAAAGAGAAAACCCACAATCAAAAGTCCCATTGAAAGCATAAGCTCCCAAATTGGCACACCATAGCTAACCCTTCCCATCATTGCTATTGGCGAGGTTAAGGGTACGACCGAAAGCCAAAATGAGGTAGTGCTGTTAGGATCATTCAAAACAAACACAAACAAGCCCATGTAGGCAACTATCAAAGGTATAGTCACAGGCAACATAAACTGTTGAGCATCTGAGGGAGCATCTACAGCCGAACCAATTGCTGCAAACAAGGCCCCATAAAGTAAATATCCTCCCAAAAAGTAAAAGACAAAACTTAATACAATTTGAATGTAATTGATACCTGAAAGCACTAGTAGAATATCGCCCATGTCAGTGTTTTGGGCTAACCCTTGAGCCAATTCAGGATTAGCGAGCTCCATCGCCTGCTGCTGAGGCATCTGCATACCAAGGAAACCCGTAACGATAGTGGTAAGGGTTCCGATTAACACAATCCAAATCAACAGTTGAGTCAGGCCTACTCCAGCGATTCCAATAATTTTGCCGAGCATCAGCTGAAATGGCTTCAGTGAGGAAACTAAAATCTCGACGATCCTACTGGACTTCTCCTCAATAACACCTTGCATTATCTGATTTCCATAAATGAAAATAAACATGTAGATCAGTATTCCTGCTACAAATCCTATGGCATAATTCACTGTAGCATCACTTACAGTTTCGGTACCTTCATCATCTAAGGTGATCGATTTGATTGCTACTTTTGTTCGGACATCATTGATGATTTTGGGATCAATCCCACTTTCGAAAAGCCGTTGCTCTTCGATTTTTTTTCGCAAATTATTTTCCAAGTAACTGATCAAACTCATACTTGGATTCTCCTCTCCATAAAAGGAAATCCCACTTGGATCTTCTATATCAAATTCTGGAATATGCAGGAAACCATAGCGATCCCCATCCTGGACTAGCTTCTTCGCTTTTTCAGAACTTAAATCGGAAAAGGAAAAAGCATATTGCTCTGAGCTCTCCAAGAAAAACAGCTTATTATCGTCTACTACTTCTATAATTCGAAGGGCTTGATTATCCTCTTCTTCTAAAGCTATCCAGACAAAGACTCCCATGATAGCCGGAAAAATCAATGGAGTTAATAAAGTAACGAGTAAAAAAGACTTCTTTTTGACACGTGATACATACTCACGTTGAATCACTAACCAGATCTTATCCATTCTCTGTTGACTTTACCTGGTGAATAAAAATTTCTTCCATGCTTGGTATAAGCTCTTGGAATCTACTCACTTGCCCGTATTGCATTAATTCATTAAGCAGATCGTTCGGCTTCTTTCCGCTGAGCGGAAGTGTGAAATTGAAACTACCTTCATCTTCTTTAGATATCCACTCTGTAGGCAAATCTTTCTTAAGTTGATCTAATGTGACGGAATAGACCTCTGGCCGATAAGTGGATTTAAGCTTTTTGATCGTGCCGTCAAGTATTTTTTTGGAGCGATTGATCATTGCTACCTGATCACACAGGAGTTCGACTGACTCCATACGATGAGTACTTAGGATCACAGTTGTGCCCTTCTCTTTAAGTTCCAAAATCTCATTTTTGATAATCTCAGCATTTACTGGGTCAAAGCCTGAAAATGGCTCGTCAAGAATCAAAAGCGGGGGATTGTGAATAATGGTGGAAATAAATTGGACTTTCTGAGCCATCCCTTTAGAGAGGTCTTCAATCTTCTTGTCTTTCCAAGTTTCCATTTCTAGCTTCTCCAGCCAGTATTTGATTTTTATCTTGGCTTCCTGTGGACTTAATCCTTTGAGTCTGGCAAAATAAAGCATCTGATCCCAGACCTTCATTTTCTTATAAAGGCCTCGCTCTTCAGGTAGATATCCGATTAATTCAATATGCTTTGGAGCCAGAAGTTCTCCACCTATGTAGACTTCACCGCTATCACCATCAATAATCTGATTGATAATCCGGATCAACGTAGTCTTACCTGCTCCATTCGGACCAAGTAGTCCAAACACAACTCCTTCAGACACATTCAAATCTACATCTGTAAGCGCTTTATTGACTCCGTAAGACTTATTAAGCTTTTCTATTTTTAGCATGATCCAAAAAATAGGGATTATTCTACAACTAATGAACCGACTCCCACATCAATGATCAATTCCATTAATCTAGGGTCCGTGGCATCATAGCCTTTAGTGACGTAGGTCCCTTTTTCTAATGATTTTAAATATTTCGGCAAGGTAGTTTTACACATAGCCGTTGTTCTCATTTTTATTTTGATAGGAAATGAATCCGAAGGTAGTTTCAAATGGAGTGAACCCGCTCCTACAGCAGCAATTACCTGACTACCATTGGGCATTCCTTCAGAGAAAGTCAAATCAATCTTGCCATAATTCACCTCAAAAATCATCTTTTTAGCATTCGTGAAATTGGCATTTTCAATCACTACTGTCCCCATGTTCAAGGTAACAAGCAGCGTATCCATCTGGACTTGGTTCGGAGAATTACTTCCATAACGAATAGTCACGTCGGCACTGGCACTTTTCACCTTCAGCTGATTGATGGTCAAATTCGCCAAGTCAAAATCCGACTTGCCCATTCCCAAATTAAAATCAAGATGATAGAGGTAATTAGTACTCAAGCCCACATTCCAGCTATGGTCAAAGTCATCGCCAGAACCTGAGAATAATTTGGACGTGATACTTTTCCCTAAGTTTTCAGACTCCACATTCTTATGAATTAAAGAAGTCTGTAGGATATTATTGGAGATTTTATGGGAAAATACAGGAAGTATATTCGCCTTTTCTAGATGTCCATGAATATAGACAGGGTCGGAAGATTTGGTTCGCCTCATCTGAGTGGCACTCTTATAAGTAGTGAACTCAAGAGCAACCATATCAAAACCGTCTTTTTCTGTCGCTTTGAACTCTTTGACTAGTTGCGCCTTACTCACAGCTACCCATCCAATCATCATCAGAAAAAGCAGACACAATTTTCTAAGCATACGGTAAGGTTACGAGGCGTCTTTAAAAAGGTTTTTTAAAAATATAAAAAAAGCCAGAATTACTTCCGGCTTATTTTATATTAAAAGAACTCTTTCATCTTATCGAAGAATGATTTTTCGCTATTTCCAGGGTCAGGTTTAAAATTATCCGAGTCCTTGAAATTCTCCAACGTTTCTTTTTCCTCCCTTGACAAATGCGTAGGTGTCCACACATTTACCATGATGAGTTGATCTCCTTTAGCGTATCCATTGATATCTTTGATCCCTTTTCCTTTCAAGCGGAGCATCTTACCGCTTTGAGTTCCTTGATCAATTTTTATCTTCACTTTTCCTTCAATAGTAGGTACTTCTACCGAAGCACCTAGAGCTGCATCTATAAAGGAAACGTATAGATCATAAATCACATTGTTCCCATCACGCTGAAGAAGCTTATCCTCAATTTCCTCAATTACAATAAGCAGGTCACCAGCGATTCCACCAGGAATCTCATTCCCTTTTCCAGACATACTTAGCTGCATTCCTTCAGCCACACCTCCTGGGATATTTATAGAGATTACCTCCTCTTTTACTATCAGGCCTCTAGCATCTGCATCTGCAGGCTTTTTGTCGACAATCTGACCACTACCTCCACAAACTCCACATGTGCTAGCTGAAACCATCTGGCCAAGCATGGTATTGACAACCTTCTTCACTTGTCCAGCACCTTGACAAGTAGAACAGGTCTTAAACGTCACTCCATCTGCTATCAGATGGCGTTTAACCTTTATCTTCTTTTCTACTCCATTTGCAATCTCGGCAAGGGTCATTTTCATCTTCACGCGAAGATTTGTTCCTTTCTTAGTACGTCGGCCACCGCCGCCGCCACCGAAGAACGAACCAAATCCGCCACCTCCTCCGCCGCCGCCGAAAATATCGCCGAATTGGGAAAAGATATCATCCATATTCATTCCACCGCCGCCATATCCTCCAGCACCGCCTACACCTTGATGACCGAATTGATCGTAACGTTGTTTTTTCTCTGAGTTACTTAGAACCTCGTAAGCTTCGGCTGCCTCCTTGAATTTATCTTCAGCTGCAGGATTATCAGGATTTTTATCAGGGTGATATTGAATCGCTAATTTCCTGTAAGCTTTCTTTATTTCGTCTGCGGAAGCGGATTTCGCTACTCCAAGTACTTCGTAATAATCTCTTTTAGCCATAATCTTATGCTCCTATCACTACTTTTGCGTAGCGTACTACTTTACCTCCTAGGACGTAACCTTTTTCGATTACATCGACCACTTTTCCTTTCAGCGCCTCACTTGGTGCTGGGATCTGAGTGATTGCTTCTTGAGTTTCTGCATCGAACGCATTACCAATCAGGTTATCCATTGGTTTTAAACCTTTCGATTCTAGGATTTTTACTAATTTTTGAAAAATAAGAAGGTTACCCTCTCTCACTTTTGAACCTTCTGTATCATTCTCACTCGCCTTGAAGGCACGTTCAAAGTCATCGACTACTGGAATCAAATCCCTCAACATATCTTCAGAAGCGGTGGTAATTAAATCCAAACGCTCCTTAGCGGTTCTTTTTCTATAATTCTCAAAATCTGAGTATAGACGTAAATATTTATCTTTCAGATCAGCGACCTCGTATTCAAGCTTATTCTCTTCAGATACAGCCTGAGATTCTAAGCCCTCGAAATCCACTTCAGAAGAAGTGTTCTCAACTGTGTCTTCATTAAGTTTCTCGTCCTTAAAATTCATTTCTTGATCCACTTGTTCGTTATTATTCATAATTGAAATAGACAATAATTGGAGCTATGAGCTTATCAATATTGTTGCCAGCGCACTTTCTCTGACAAACTGACACCTTAACCTTAACCTTCGTGAATAGCCTGCCAGATTAGATCCTTGAGCCTGTCAAGATTGTACTGAGAGACAGATGAAATAAAAACGTGAGGAATTCCCTTTGGCACTTCCTTCTCCATTTCTTTGATTAGTTCCTCGTCCAGCATATCTGTCTTAGATATAGCCAAGAGTCTTCTTTTATCAAGAAGTTCGGGATTATATTTCTCCAATTCACCTAGAAGAATTTTGTATTGCTCTGCGATATCAGGTGCATCGGCAGGTACCATGAAAAGCAAAATCGAGTTACGCTCAATATGACGAAGGAATCGAATACCAAGACCTTTCCCCTCCGCTGCTCCTTCAATAATCCCAGGAATATCAGCCATGACAAAGGACTGATCACCATGATAGCCAACTACTCCTAGATTAGGAACCAGTGTAGTAAATGGATAATCCCCTATCTCTGGTCTAGCAGCTGATATGGATGAAAGCAAAGTTGATTTACCTGCATTTGGAAATCCTACCAAACCAACATCAGCGAGAAGCTTTAGCTCTAGAATGATCCACTCTTCTATTCCTTCTTCACCTGGCTGAGAATAATGTGGCGCTTGATTAGTCGATGTTTTGAAATGGTCATTTCCCAAACCACCTCTTCCACCTTTGGTCAGAATAATTTCCTGTCCATCTTCGGTGATTTCAAATCGCTTCTCTCCTGTCTCAGCATCTTTGGCAATAGTTCCAAGAGGTACTTCTAGGATCATGTCCTTTCCGTCCGCTCCAGTTCTTCTTCCACCTTCTCCGCTTTTACCAGCATCAGCTATCACATGTTTTTTATATTTCAGATGGAGTAACGTCCACACTTGGGTAGTACCTCTTACTATAATGTGTCCACCTCTTCCACCGTCACCACCATCGGGACCACCTTTTGGAACGTGCTTTTCTCTTCGAAAATGAGTCGACCCAGGTCCACCTGCGCCTGATCGGGAGCAGAACTTAACGTAATCTATGAAATTTGAATCAGCCATTTTTTGATAAAGAAAAAGGCTAAGCTTAAAAGCCTAGCCAAATATGAATTGCAAAATTAGGAAAATAAAGGGAATCAGTAGCTATCAATCACCGAAGTGATGTCATTGAAGATTTGGTTGATTTCTCCTACACCATTGATTTTCTGAAGTTTGCTTTGCGAAGCATAATAGTCAGCCACAGGAAGAGTCTCGTCTAAGTACACTTTTATCCTTGTATTGATTTTCTCATCATCCTGATCATCCACACGATTAGAGGTTTTACCTCTTTCCTTGATTCTAACTCGTAACACCTCCTCAGGGACATCCAACGCTATCATTCCATTGATCTGTAGCTTGTGATGAGATAGCATTTCGTCCAGCGCTTCAGCCTGAGCGGTAGTACGTGGAAACCCATCAAAAATAAATCCGCGAGCGTCCTTAGTTTCATTGATTTTGTCCTCTACCATACCGATTACTACTTCGTCAGGTACTAGACGGCCTTCGTTCATGTACTTTTTTGCGAGCTGACCGAGTTCCGTACCTTCTCCTAGATGCTTTCTAAAAAGATCTCCTGTAGATAAGTGCGTGAGTCCGTATTTCTCGATAAGCTTTTCACTTTGAGTGCCTTTGCCTGCACCCGGAGGGCCAAATAATACAATATTATACATTCGTAAGTCTATTATTTAAGGAGTACTGAGTTGATAAATATCGGATAGATTCCTACCCAAACCATCGTAATCAAGGCCGTAACCAACCACAAATTTATTGGGAATTTCAAAACCGACATAATCTAAAGCGTAATTAAAACGAAAAGCGTCAGGTTTATGCAGCAGTGTGACTATGGAAAGTTTGGCAGGATTGAATTCGGAAAGTGCCTTTAACAAATAATCCATGCTGATTCCTGTATCCACTATATCTTCTACGATCAGAACACTTTTGCCTTCAATTTTTTCTTCCAAACCCAATATAGAACGTACTTTTCCAGTAGATTCTGTACCCGAATAGCTACTTACCTTTATAAAAGAAGTGGAGAGAGGTAGGTCGATATACCTACACAGGTCTGCCATAAATACAAATGAGCCATTCAAAATTCCAAGAACAATTAATTCCTCCCCTGTAAAGTCTGCGGTGATTGCCTGCCCAAGCTGGGAATTCCGTTGATTAATTTTCTCAGCGCTGAGATATATTTCAAATTCTTTGTCTTTTACTACTATATTCATTCTATATAATTAGAGTCTTTCCAATAAATAAGGATAAATCTTAATCATTGCTTCCAAATCAGCTAAGGAGACTTTTTCATCAGGCGTGTGGACATTCTCCTCAGCCGCACCGATAAAACACCAATCAATGGCATATGGAGAAAACTGAACTTCTCTACCGTCGCTGCCGCCGTACTCTTCAACTTCAAGCTGATAAGGAATCCCACTTTCGCTTACAAGCTCAATGATTTTATCAATAAACTTCTTTCGCGGAATAAATTTGTCCCGAATAGAGATCACCACCCCATTATGGAACTGTACTCCTTCAGTAATCCACGTGATATCTGCTATCAACGCCTGCTTTATAGGAGAAGTTTCTTGGATGAACTTGAGCAAAAAAGGCATACTACCGCCCCCATGTTCCTCATATGTGGAAAAAATCACCCAACCATCGGTAATAGTTTCACACAATTCCATCGCAGTATATACCCCCAATCTATTATCTAGGTACGCTGCCTGAATAAATTCCTCGTCAATTCTGACGTTTTGGGCAAAAGAAAGTCGTGTCCCTGGATCAATTCCACGAGGAAAATCATGAGAAATAGCGTTTTCGTCACCTTTTAATTTACAAGATATCTCACCTAAAGAATCTCTTCCCTCTAGATTAGTACCTTCAATTATCTCGGGTCCACCAACGCTAATCAACTGATTATTATACCTTGACATGAAACCAATGGTATCCATATGCGCAAAAACAGCAGTTCTAGGCACTCCAAATTTCAATAAAATACAATCATGAAAATCTTCACCAGAATAGATTTCAGGCAAAACATTCCAATAATTCTTTCGTTGGTCTATATATTGTAAAAGAAAATCTGACGTTTCAGACTCATCACCCGAAACACTATTTTGTTTGAGGATTTCGTATAGAAATTTCATTTTGGCATAAATTATGTTAATATTTCTTCGATAAATTTGAACAAAGACAGGAATTATTTTTTTCCCGGAATTGGGTTTAAAATAATTCAGCTAGATTTGTAGTAAATTAAAAGTTAATAAATTTGTATTCACATCAATCAACACTTAAAATTTGAACAAAAATTTTTTGTTATGAAAAAACTAATACTATCTACCCTAATGGCAGGAGCTTTGGCATTTGGAGCCAACGCCCAAGAATTCGACAAGTGGTCACTTGAAGTAAACGGCGGTTTTAACAAACCAATGGCTCCTTTGACCCCTGGATTTCTTTCGCCTTCCCTTAACCTTGGTCACATTGACTTTGGTGCTCGTTACATGTTCAATGAAAAATTCGGTGTCAAAGTAGACTACGGTTTTGGTTCTTTTAAAGAAGCTGAAAACGGAAACCCTTCGACTGGTACTTTTAGTACAAAATACAACCGATTAGATCTTCAAGGTGTTGCAAACATTGGTCGTATCATGAATTTTGAATCTTTCACAAGATCATTTGGATTGTTACTACATGGTGGAGCAGGCATTGGCCAAGTTAAGCCTGAAGAGAATCTTCATGCTGGCTTCAAAGATGATGTTTACACGTTAATTTTTGGAGTAACCCCACAATTGAAGTTGGGTAAAGGAGTTGCACTTGTAGGTGACATCTCTACTATCCTAAATGGTCGTCAGACTGTTGCATTTGATGGCGCTTCAGCAATCACTCCTCAATCAAACAATGGCTTCTACGGAGCTAATGGTACTTGGTGGACTGGAACTCTTGGAGTTCAGTTTTACCTAGGTAAAAATGAAGAGCATGCTGATTGGTTCATCGCAGCTGATAAATATGCTACTAAAGAGGAGCTTGCTACTCAGATCAACGGTATCAAAGACATGTTGAAAGATTCTGATGGTGATGGCGTTCCTGATTACTTGGACAAAGAGCCTAATACTCCAGCTGGAGCTAGAGTTAACTCTTCTGGTATGACTTTGGATTCTGACGGTGACGGAACTCCTGATCACATGGACAAGTGTCCATTCCTTCCTGGCCCAGCATCTACAAACGGATGTCCTGTTGAGGAAGTACAAGAGCAGGTTGATTTCTTCAAGAAAGCGATCAATGACGGTTATGTAAACGTTTACTACGCATTCGATAGCGCTAAGCCTCTTGGATACTCTACTAGCGCTGCTAGCTATGTGTCTAACTTCTTGAAAAAGAATCCAGGAGTAAGTGTTGAGATTAAAGGTTATGCTGACGAAATCGGCCCTGAAGATTACAACATGAAGCTTTCTGAAAGAAGAGCTAAGTCAGTATATGACATCATAGTTGCTTCTGGAGTTGATGCTTCTAGATTATCTTACAAAGGATATGGCGAAGATACTAGTGTTGACAAATCTTCTGCTGACGCAAGACAGTTGGCTAGAAGAGCTAGCTTCGAAGTGAAGTAATTCACCCGACATACTAATAATAAAAAGAGCTCGATATTATATCGAGCTCTTTTTTATTGCCTTAAATTTTCTTGCAAATATTACTTTGCTTTAAAGTCTCACACTTTTTGACTGCTTAATGCTGCTTCTGCTGGTGAGCTAGTACATACTGGCTACTTAGATCGAAATTTTTATTGTTAGAAAAGTAGACGGCTAAACAACCATTGCTCGGAACTGAAATGAATTAAGCCTTATTAAAAGCACACCTCCTACTGCTATAAATTGAGGATTATCGATTTTTCACAGGGACTTTGAAAGCAACTCCCATCATGCAATGAGGATTCTCAATTGAACTACCACTGATTGAAAAATTGTCTTGCTAATAAAACAAAAACCAGTAATCCGTAAAGCCCTAATAGATAGTAGCCTCCAGATGCTATAGGATAGTAGAATCCTAAACCTGATAAGTCAAATAGGAATCGAACCCCAATTCAGCAGGTATTTAGCATATCTAGATTCTATTATAATCTACGTCAATTTGTTAATCATCACTGACGTTGAGATAAGAGTATCCCATTTGGTCCAATGTGATGAAAGTAGTTTTGGCAGAAATGGCCATTTTAACCATTGGGGTAATATTCTCACTTCCAAGTTTATAAAAAGCCATACTCTGTCCACAGACGTAAAATTTAACTCCAGCACCTTCTAAGGCTTTTATTGCCGCTATGTTTGGATTGGTAGTTTGATACTTTTTCTGATACTCCTCTTCCGAAAGAATTGCTTGTACTAGCCCCCCATGAATAACTGCTACAATCTGAATTTTTTCGGCAGGAACACCATTCGCAATATTGAGATTGTAAGTCCTTGCCACTTCCAAAATAGTAGGATGAATCGCTGTGGAATCTTTCATTTTACCATAGAGATCTAAGGCAACCTTATAATCAAGCGTCGAATCGTAAGGCAAAGCCCCATTAGATACGGGCATTACCCCTACCCAAGGATGGAAATCAAAGACCGGATAGGTTATTTTCTCTTTGATGTAATCAGGCATTTGCCCTTGTGCCATTGCTCCTGAATAATTTAAAATAATCAGTAAGAATAATGGATAAAAAAAACGTTTCATAACATTTTGGTTTAAAGAGTATTAGGAAAAATAGAGATATTTCATGGGAAAGCAAAACCTACTTTATCAGGATAAAAGCAGTGCATACATAAATATATTTTATTCCAAAAAATAATTACTTCTGTGCTGAATTTCGGAGCACCTTTTCCCACTACTTTTGACAGATTTATTTGGTTATAAAATCATACTTATTCCAACCGAGCTACTGAAATGACTTTACCTATTATTCTCTTAATTGTCGGCCTGCTACTTCTTGTAAAAGGCGCTGATTGGCTTGTTGATGGTGCCTCCGTATTGGCAAAAAAACACAAAGTATCAGATCTAGCTATTGGCTTAACGATAGTTGCTTTTGGTACTTCCGCACCAGAATTGGTCGTTAATTCTGTTGCTTCCATGGGAGGCTATCCTGACATTGTTTTTGGCAATGTAATTGGCTCGAATAACTTCAACTTATTTATCATCTTAGGGATAGCTGGCCTGATCACTCCTCTTACTGTGCAGTCAAGTTCTGTTTGGAAGGAAATTCCATTTTCATTCCTAGCAGCCATTATCCTGCTATTTTTAGCAAACAACTTCTTCAGTTCTGACACTCCTGGTCTATCAGCTGTAGATGGAATTATCCTCCTAACCCTATTTGCGGGTTTTCTATACTACGTCTTTACCCAGCTAAAATCCGAGCCAGACAATAATGATATTATTCAAAAGGATTACTCCAATCTTAAGATTTGGATGTTCATTCTCGCAGGTTTGACAGGACTAGTTTTAGGTGGAAAGCTGGTTGTAGATAATGCAGTAGCGATGGCTCAATCATTTGGTGTGAGTGAGAAAATCATCGGACTTACCATCGTGGCTGCTGGAACTTCCCTTCCAGAACTTGCCACTTCTGTAGTCGCATCGATGAAAAAGAATAATGACATAGCTATCGGCAATATTATTGGCTCCAACATCTTCAACATCTTCTTAATACTTGGGGTGAGTTCGCTTATCACCCCTCTGGACTATACGCTCACATTCAATACTGACCTTGCCATTTTAGGTGCAGGAACGCTTTTTTTGTTTGTCGCTATGTTTACCGGAAAGCGCAAAAAATTAGACCGCTGGGAAGCTGCCATACTTTTAGTTTCATACTTGGGCTACACCGTTTATTTAGTTAGCGGAGAAATCTGATTTCCTGCTTAAATTTATAAAATATGCACCTAGATCAACTTTCGGAATTAATCTTGCCCATCGATAATCCGGTGCTCAAATTCCTATTGATTTTATTGATCATTTTGCTTGCACCGATTGCCCTTAATCGATTAAAAATCCCTCCACTTCTGGGGCTAATTATAGCAGGGGCTGTTGTAGGCCCGAAGGGACTAAATTGGATTGAACGTGACAGTAGCATAATCCTCTCGGGTACTGCTGGAATGCTTTACATTATGTTTCTGGCAGGATTGGAAATTGACCTAGCAGATTTTCGGAAAAACAGTAAAAAAAGCATTGTATTTGGCATGTACACCTTCCTGATTCCTATGATTCTGGGAATGATCACTGGATTGTATATTTTAAATTTCGGGATACTCACCTCAATTTTGCTTGCGAGTATGTTTGCTTCTCACACACTCATTGCTTACCCAATGATTTCAAAGATGGGCATCGCAAAAAATAAGGCTGTCAACATTACAGTTGGAGGCACGCTGATCACAGACACACTTGCCTTGTTAGTACTTGCGATAGTTGTTGGCGCCACTCAAGGTGAAGTAAACACCATTTTCTGGACCAAGTTAGTTGTGTCTTTAATAATCTTTACCTGCATCATCTTATTTCTGCTCCCAATGATTGCCCGTTGGTTTCTCAAGAAGTATGAAGACAGCGTCTCCCAATATGTATTTTGTTTGGTTCTCGTTTTTCTAGGGGCAGCCTTGGCAGAATTGGCAGGCGTGGAACCAATTATCGGCGCATTTCTCGTAGGCTTGGCAGTAAATCCATTAATCTCGCACACTTCTCCCCTGATGAATAGGATAGAGTTTGTCGGAAACGCAATTTTCATTCCTTTTTTCCTGATTGGTGTAGGGATGTTAGTTGATTTCTCAGTGTTCATCAATGGTTGGGAAGCCATCTTAGTAGCGATAGTTATGACAGTGGTAGCCACGCTCTCCAAGTATTTGGCTGCATTGGCTACTCAGAAAACCTATGGCTTTTCGAAAGATGAGCGAAGAATCATTTTCGGATTAAGCAATGCTCAGGCTGCAGCGACTTTGGCAGCTGTGACTGTAGGCTATAAAATTATTATAGGAACTGATGCCAATGGAGAACCGATTCGACTTCTCTCGGAATATGTGCTAAATGGTACTATCATCATGATCCTTGTGACCTGCACTATTGCTTCCTTAGAAGCGCAAAAAGGGGCCAAACGATTGGTAATGGCCGATTCACCACTGGATGAAGACACCAACGAAGACGTGCAAGAACGGATCCTCATTCCAGTGAGAAATCAGGAAACTTCCGATGAGCTGATTCATCTTAGCATCATGCTAAAATCACCTCAAAAACAATCTAATCTGTATGCACTCAGCATTATCAATCCAGACTTGGAAGATACTAATGCTGAAATGAAAGCTCAGAAGACTCTCAATCAAGCTAGCAAAACAGCCGGATCAACAGATCATTTCCTATACGAACTGCTACGCTATGACACTAATGTAGAACATGGAATTTCAGGAGTGATTCATGAAAACAAAATCACAGATTTGGTACTAGGATTACACGAAAAGTCAAAAATGGATGATAGTTTTCTTGGTAATCTCACTGAAGGGCTGCTAAGCAGGTGTAATACAACAACGTTTATTTATAAGCCTCATCAGCCTTTTGACACGCATAAGCGACATTTGGTTTTTATACCTCCTTATGCTGAAAAGGAGCTTGGCTTCCCTTTTTGGTTAGTTAAAGTATGGAACATCGCGAGAAACTCTGGAGCTAGAATGATCTTTTATGCTTCCGAAGAAACTAGAGAATACCTAGGAGACATTCTCCAAAAGCATCCAATACGAGTAGATTTCAGGCCTTTTCCTGAGTGGGATGAACTTGGGAATCTGAATATATTGCTCAAGCCTGACGACAATCTGATAATGGTACTCAGTCGCAAAGGAGAAGCGTCTTACCATCCTCGACTAGAGCGAGTACCTCAATTGATTAATATTTGGCTTAAAAACCACAGCTTTATTCTCATCTATCCAAATCAACCCAAAGCTGGCAGGATGCCAATAATGGATATGATGCACGGTTCGTTGATTGGGCCAATTGAGCGTTTGGATTGGATAGGAAGAACAGTTGCTAGTCTTTTGAAAAGAAAATAAGTATTACAACAGCTGGACTAGCCCCAAGCTGTTCGTCTGTATAAATCCACCTTTGATCATTTTTTAACTGATTTTTACGCAAAATCAAAATATCTTTCCATGATTTTAATTCCCAGCAAGATTTGCTTTGGATGTAAAATCACCTCAAACCTAAACTTAACTGACATCTAATGTCTACTGCCTTACATCGCTCTTATGGCAAGAGTTCCGTTGTGCTTATCCTAAGCCTGTTTTTGTCTATTCCCCTCCTAGCTCAGCAAGGTCCAAAAAAAATCACACTTACAGGGATTATCCTAGAAGAAGGCACAGACTCACCACTTCCTTTTGCTTCCATCGGTATTTACACCAGTGCGGATAGTTTGATCTCGGGAGGTTTATCGGATGATAACGGTGAATTCAAAATCGAAATTACCAACGGACAATTCTATGCGTTGGTGGAGTTCATGGGGTACGAACCCTTTAGAACTGATCTCTTTTCTACCACAAAAGATTCTCCCTCATATAATCTCGGTCAGATTAAAATGAAATCTACCGCTGGTGATTTGGACGAAGTTGTTGTTCGTGGCGAAAAGACGATTATGGAGCTTTCCCTAGATAAGCGGATTTTCAATGTGGGAAAAGATCTTGCAAATGCAGGAGGCAATGCAAATGATATTTTAATGAACTTGCCTTCAGTATCGGTAGATCCAGAAGGAAATGTTCGCTTGAGAGGCTCTGCGAATGTGAGAATCCTCATTGATGGAAAGCCATCCGGACTGGTGAGCTTCAAAGGCAGCAGTGGACTGCGTCAACTTCCCGCCAATATGGTAGAACGCGTGGAAATCATCACGAATCCATCCGCCCGCTACGAAGCAGAAGGAATGGCGGGAGTCATCAACATCATTCTAAAAAAGGAAAACAATCAAGGCTTCAACGGCTCTTTCGAGGTAATCGCTGGCACACCAACTAACCTTGGTTTTACTGCTAATTTGAATTATCGTCATAAAAAAATCAATTGGTTCATCAATTACGGGTTGTCTCACCGCAGATCCCCAAATGTGGGAGAGTTGTATCAGGAAGTTTATGGGCAGGACACGACTTTCATTCTTAATCAGTCAAATAAAGGGAACGTTACTAGCCTAAACAACAATATTCGGGGTGGATTGGACTACTACTTCAATGAAAAAAGTATCCTTACCCTATCCTACTTATGGCGAAGAAGCGATGCACATCGCATTACAGACATTCGATACGAGGATTCTTGGAATACATCTGAAAACCTACAGAGCTACACGCTAAGAAGGCAAGATGAAACCGAAGAGGAGCCAAACTCAGAAATATCTGCAAATTATAAGCGGACCTTTGAGCAAAAAGGACATGAACTCACGACAACTTTCACCTACCTAAATTACTGGGAGAATTCAGATCAACTCTTCACACAGAATACTTTTTCACCAGTAGGAATAGAACAAACAGCGCTCAGACAAGTACAAACTTCGCTAAATGACGAGTACGAAAATCAATATTTAGCAATGTTGGATTATGTGAAGCCTTTTGCAAAAGAGGGGAAATTTGAGACTGGTTTTAGAACAAGCTTTCGAAGAATGAAAAATGACTACATCGTGAAGGAAAAAGGCGAGGATGGAGAATTTACACCGATCCCAGGCTTGGACAACATTTTTCTCTACGATGAAAATATCATGGCCGCATACGGGATTGTAGGAAATAAAACGAAAAACTGGAGTTATCAGGCAGGTTTACGTGCGGAGTACACCGATGTCAAAACGACTTTGGAAGAGACGAACGAGGAAAATCCAAGGAATTACACTAACCTATTCCCAAGTGCACATTTGACCTATAACATTACGCAAGAAAATGCCTTTCAGCTTAGCTACAGCAGAAGAGTTCAGAGACCTGTTTATAATGATTTAAGTCCCTATGTTACCTTCTCTGATTCTAGAAATTTCTTCAGTGGAAATCCAGATTTGAACCCTGAATACACTAATGCCTTCGAACTAGGCCACATTAAGTATTTTGACAATGGAACACTTTTCACTACAGTTTACTACCGAAGCACAGATGATAAAATCGAACGACTTCGTACGGTAAACGAAGAAGGAAATTCGGTCACAAAACCTTACAACTTGAATGGTGAGAACTCTTTTGGCGTGGAACTGAGTGGCGATTACCGTCCTAAGGAATGGTGGAAAATCGACATGAATTTGAATTTCTTCCATGCAAACATTGATGGAAGTAATATTCAAGCGGGCTATACTGCAAAAACTTATTCCTGGTTGCTCCGTCAAACTTCAAGATTCACCTTGAACAACGGTCTAGATCTACAACTTAGAATGAATTACGAAGCACGTCAAAAAACAGCTCAAGGAATCCGTAAAGGCATATTCTTCATGGATTTATCTGCAAGTAAAGGCATCATCCAGGATCGTGGAACCTTAACCTTAAATGTGATCGACATCCTAAACTCCCGTAAAAACAGGTACATCACGGAGGGAGTAAACTTCTATACTGAAGGCAGCTCACAACGTCAAATGAGACAAATCAACCTGACCATGAATTACCGCCTAAAGCAGTAACTTATTGCTGGAAGTGAGACGCTTGTACGTTTAAAATGAATTTCAGCGCCTTCAAGTATTCCATAAATACCTTTGAAAGTCTCCTTTTGCATGTCCAAACTCCTCTTATTTCTCTTTCTAAATTTATTCTTAGCGGCATCTCTGTCAGCCCAAAAGATCAATTCGGATTATCAACTACATATCCAAAAAGCAAGCTCAGAAATCCTTATTGATGGCGCGCTAGATGAACAAGCCTGGTTAGACGCAGAAGTTGCCACAGATTTCTTCATGATTACTCCGATGGATACGAGTTTTGCGCGAGTAAGAACTGATGTGAGAATGACCTATGATGATGAAAATCTCTATTTACTTGTTGAGAATTTTCATGCCGTTGAAGGCCCATATATGGTCGAATCACTTCGAAGAGATTTCAGCTTTGGCAAAAATGACAACTTCTTACTCTTCATGGATCCATTCGATGACCAGACGAATGGATTTTCTTTTGGTGCCAATGCTGCAGGTGCGCAATGGGATGGAATCATGTATAATGGCGGAAGTGTGGACCTCAGTTGGGATAATAAATGGTCATCCAAAGTCACTAACTATGATGACAAGTGGGTTTTTGAAGCCAAAATTCCTTTCAAATCCATCCGCTACAAAAAAGGGATTACCGAATGGGGAATTAATTTTTCCCGACTTGATCTTAAAACCACTGAGAAATCAGGCTGGGCTCCAGTCCCACGACAATTCCCCTCTGCTTCCTTAGCTTATACAGGAATCTTGGTTTGGGACGAAGCTCCTCCACAAACTGGCGCAAATATCTCTGTGATCCCTTACGCATTGGGAGGGTTTAGTAAAGACGTGTCGTCAGGCGAAGAAGCTGTATATAGAAAAGAAGTTGGTTTGGATGCTAAAATAGGCTTGACTTCTTCCTTGAATCTGGATCTTACGGTAAACCCCGATTTCTCCCAAGTGGAAGTGGATCGGCAGGTGACGAATCTGGATCGATTTGAATTGTTTTTCCCTGAGCGAAGGCAGTTTTTTCTTGAAAATGGAGATTTATTCGCAGGCTTTGGCTACAGCACTATCCGACCATTTTTCTCCAGAAGAATAGGTCTGAATGCTCCAATACAATTTGGAGCTAGACTTAGCGGCAAAATCAATAAAAACTGGCGCGTTGGGGCAATGAATATGCAAACTGGAAAAGTGAAAGAAGATGAACTACCAGCTCAAAACTTCACTGTCTTGGCACTTCAGCGGCAAGTAGGCGCACGCTCAAATATCACAGGACTCTTTATCAATAAGCAATCACTGAATTACAATCCTGACCCAGACGCAGAAGCACCAATTTATTCTCAGTTCAATAGAAATGTAGGCTTGGAATACAACCTAGCTTCGTCCAACAACCTCTGGACAGGAAAAGCGATGATGCTTCAAAGCTTTGGGCCAGACAATGTAGGCAATGGATTTGTCCATGCTGCCAATCTGAAATACACCGCCGGAAATCTCACATGGAGCTGGCAACATGAATATGTATCTGAAAACTATACCGCAGAAGTAGGCTATGTGCCGAGAAGGGGCTTTTACAAAGCCAATCCACAGGTAGGCTACCGCTGGTTTCCTAAAAGCGAAAAAATCCTAAGCCATGGGCCAGACGTAAGCACAACCTTCTTTTTCAACAAAAACGGAGAGAAAACTGACAACACTACATTCTTGGCTTATAACTTGAAATGGCGAAGTCAAAGCACTTTCATGATGTGGACGAGTACCGATTATGTGAGGCTACAGCGACCTTTTGACCCCACAAACTACAGCGGAGACACACTAGCTACAGGGACGGAACATCAATGGTACGCCATGGGAGCTGAATTCACATCAAAACCACAAAGTGTATTTACCTATGCATTCACCACACGTTTGGGTGGATACTATGCAAATGGCGAGCGATACAATGTGACAGCTGAGCTCGGCTATAGGTTTCAGCCATACGTAAGCATTACGATGAATGCTGGCTATAACGAAATACACTTGCCTGAACCTTGGAATACGACCAGCTTCTGGTTAGTGGGTCCTAGGGTAGATGTCACTATGACAAATACGCTCTTCTTCACGGCTTTTGTTCAGTATAACGAACAGATAGAAAATATTAACCTGAACACCCGCTTCCAGTGGCGATTCAAGCCTGCTTCCGATCTGTTTTTGGTTTACACAGACAATTACCTTCCCGCCCCATTTTACACTAAAAACAGATCATTGGTGCTGAAGTTTACCTATTGGTGGAATTTGTAGACAGAAGATAGTCAGTATTTCAGCTTTGAATTAATCTTAAAAAAATGATCAATCTGTAGATTTGTACGTACATTTAAATAAACCACACGTGCAATGAATAAAAAGCTCACATTATCACTTAATGAGAAAGTCATAAAGAAGGCAAAGCTTTATGCTGAAAACACTGGGAATAGCCTCTCAGGTTTAGTGGAAGATTATTTTGAAAAAATAACCAGCTCATACGCACGCCATACTATTTCTGAAAGACTTCAGGCAATTGCGGGCAAAATTGAGCTTCCCCCCAATTTTGAAGATGAGGAAGAGTTACGGAAAGCTATGGAGGAGAAGCATCTGAAATGAAAGTTTTTCTTGATACAAACATATTAATCGATTTTCTCACCAATCGTCCTCCGTTTTCTTCTGAGGCATTAGAAATTTTCGCGTTAAGCGAGGAAGGAAAAATTCAACTTTTCACTTCCACACATTCTATCGCCGCAACGCACTACATTCTAAAAAAACAAGTCTCTGAAAATCATTTAAGACACTTACTTTCTGAAATTTCCGAGATCGTTACAGTTCTTGACATCACCCAAACTATCGCAAGAACATCTCTCAAATCTGCTCATAGAGACTTTGAGGATGCCATTCAAATAGGATGCGCTGAGTCAAAGAGCGACATTGATTACATTGTTAGCCGGAATTTGAAAGATTTCAAAACCTCATCAATTCCTGCAATTTCCGTTCAGGAATTACTCACTAAGATTGATTTATCCTAAGAAAAAATGAAGAGCTTCCACTTATTCGCTAGTTTACTTTTTGTATGTTTTCAAATCTTCACTGTAGTTGCACAACAGACTTCAGCTCCAGAACTTCTCTCCCTTGATAGAATTTACAACTCCAAAGAATTTGTACAGGAAAGACTCCAACCAATCCAATGGATAGAAAACGGAGAAGCCTATGTGACTGTGGAAAATGGAAATGAATTGAGTCGCTGGGATTCCAAAACATTGGAAAAAAGTGTTTTTGTGCCCGGATCAGCATTGCAAAGTGGCGGAAAACCAATTTCAATTGAATCATTTTCACTATCAGATGATGGTTCAAAAGTTCTGATTTTCACTAACTCTAGCAGAGTTTGGAGATCAAATACTAAAGGCGACTACTGGGTGTATGATCTAGCTTCCAGAGAGCTCAAGCAGCTTGGGAGCAAGTTCGAAGCTTCTTCACTGATGTTTGCAAAATTTTCAGCGGACAATGAATATGTAGCCTACGTCCAAAAATTCAATTTGTACAAAGAAAATTTCAAGACAGGAGAAATTACTCAGCTCACCAGCGACGGCACGGACAAAATCATCAACGGCACGTTTGATTGGGCTTATGAAGAGGAATTTGGAAAACGAGATGGATTTGCGTGGAGCCCAGATGCAGCCCTCATTGCATTTTGGCAGATCGACGCATCCAAGATTCGGACGTTTTACATGATCAATAATACGGACTCCGTTTACTCAAAACCTATTCCACTGCAATACCCAAAAGTGGGTCAGGAGCCAGCTGGAGCTAAAATCGGCTTGATTAACTTGATATCTAACGAGAAGATTTGGGTTGCTGTCCCTGGACGCGAAAAGGAAAATTATCTCCCCGGGATGCAATGGATCAATGCTGATTTACTTTTGATCCAGCAGATGAATCGCAAGCAAAATCTTTTGACAATATGGACATACCAACCTTCCTCTGCTGCGCTAAAGAAAGTCTATACCGAATCAGAAGAAACTTGGGTTGACCTTGCCTATCCTGATTTATCCAAAAATGGCTGGAGTGACAACAGCTTGCCGTTAGTAGATGGAGGAAAAGCTTTCCTACGAATGACAGAAAATGATGGCTGGAGACATATCTACAAAGTCGAAATAGCCTCAGGAAATAAGACATTACTTACTCCAGGTGAATTTGACGTAGCTTCATTCGGTGGAGTAACTGACACGGAAGTTTATTTTATTGCATCGCCAGAAAATGCTACTCAACGATACCTCTATGCCATTGATTTGGTAGGAAAAGGAAAACTCCGTAGAGTAACTCCAGAAGCTTTCGAAGGTGTAAACACCTATGATATCACTCCAAATGGTCTAGCTGCAATACATACGAATCAGAGTACGAAGAAGCCATCAACGGTGCGCCTCATCAGCCTACCAAAACACACTATAGTCAAAAACTTGGTCGAAAACACAGCTTATACCCAAAAGCTAGCATCATTGAAAACTCCTGAAATCAAATTCACTACCGTGACTACTTCCGAAGGAGTATCTCTGGATGCTCGGGTTATTTACCCAGTTGATTTTGACGAATCGAAGAAGTATCCAGTTCTTTTCCATGTTTATGGAGAACCTTGGAGTACTGTCGCAACAGATACTCAAGTTGGACTTTACAATATTATGCTTGCGCAAAAAGGTTATTTCATCATTGACATGGATAACCGAGGCACACCGACCTTGAAAGGAAGCGCTTGGAGGAAAAGCATTTATAGAAAAATCGGCGTAATCAATGCGCAGGATCAAGGTTTGGCAGCAAAGGAATTACTGAAGCTCCCTTACTTGGACGAAAGTAGAGTAGCTGTTTGGGGTTGGAGTGGTGGTGGTTCGATGACACTTAATCTGATGTTCAAATTCCCTGAAGTTTATCAAACAGGAATGTCTGTGGCTGCTGTCTCAAATCAACTGATTTACGATAATATCTATCAAGAGCGCTACATGGGACTTCCTCAGGAAAACATGGAAGATTTCGTTAATGGTTCTCCGATCACTTATGCTAAAAAGTTGGAAGGTAATCTTTTGATCGTGCATGGCACAGGCGACGACAATGTTCACTACCAAGGAGCAGAAATGCTCATGAATGAACTGATCAAGCATAACAAGCAATTCCAGATGATGCCCTACCCAAATCGCTCGCATGGGATCAACGAAGGAGCTGGGACTAGTCTACATTTATACACGCTACTCACAAATTATCTAATGACCCACACTCCAGTCAATTAAACAACTTAAATATTAGGATTATTTCATTTTGAATAGCGAAGCTGAATAACTTATTGCTCAATTGATTTCGCTTCGAAAGAAACAATTTCTCCTTCCTCAATATCAACCCTAATGTCTATAGGATTGCAGCAAACTTCACAGTCTTCGATATACTGCTGGGAGGAGATTGATGAGTCAATCAACATAGTTATCTCAGCTAAACAGTAAGGACATTGAAAGTAGTGCTCAAGCATTCTTCAAGGTAATCAAATACACAATACTCTTCAACTGACGGAATTCACATCAATTACGTCAATATACTGACGGTATTAACGTTAATTGAGTCAGTCAACTGACGGTATTTACATTAATTCCGTCAGTCCCATTTTTTAATTGAAAGAAAAAAATTTACTTTGCACTGTAGTTCAACAAGATAGCAGATGCAAAATATCCCAAGAGCTTTACAAGCCGATTTTGATCGAAAACTCAAGCCTAACAAGGTATTGATGATATTAGGCCCACGGCGGTCTGGGAAAACTGCGCTCGTTCGTCAGTTTACAAAAGATGTAGATCATCAGCAATGCTTGATTCTAAATGGAGAAGACGTGCTCGATGCTGCGCTTTTACAAGAAAGATCAGTTGCCAACTACAGTCGATTGCTTGCTGGCAAAACGCTTCTTGTTATCGACGAAGCTCAGCACATTCCTGACATTGGTCTTATACTGAAGTTGATCGTAGACAGCATCGACGGCATACAAGTCATAGCTACTGGCTCATCTTCATTTGACATGCATCAGCAGGTTGGTGAACCTCTAGTAGGGAGGAAAAACACGCTTTTCCTTTATCCACTGGCGCAGATGGAATTTGCTAAAATCGAAGATCTCAAGGCTACTATAGAAAAACGTGAAGAACGTTTGATTTTCGGAGGCTACCCAGAACTCATCCACTTCTCGGACTGGAAGGACAAGGAAGATTACCTCTACCAGATCATGAACGATTATCTTTTGAAAGATATCCTGATGGTCGATGGGGTAAAAAACTCAGACAAACTCTACTCATTACTTCGCTTAGTGGCCTTCCAAGTTGGCAAGGAAGTTTCACTTGAAGAACTCGGAAAGCAGTTAGGAATGTCCAAAAACACAGTGGAGCGCTATTTGGATCTACTTTCGAAAGTATTTGTGGTATTCAAAATCGGAGGATATAGTAGAAATCTCCGCAAGGAAATCGTAAAAAACAGTCGCTGGTATTTCTATGACAATGGTGTGAGAAATGCGATCATTCAGAACTTCAACCGACTGGATCTTCGAGCCGACGTAGGCGAACTTTGGGAAAATTACCTTGCGGTAGAACGAATGAAATTTCAGAATTACAGCCAGATGCATTGCAATAACTATTTCTGGAGAACATACGACCAGCAGGAAATCGACTGGGTGGAAGAAGAAGGAGATAAGCTCCGAGCTTTTGAATTCAAATATCAAAACAGCAAAGGGTCCAAAGTCCCTGGAGCATGGGCAAAAGCGTATCCCCACGCCAGTTACGAAACCATTCATACGGGGAATTACTTAGATTGGATCGGAGGGTAATCTCCCACAAAAAAACCTCGAAGCATTCGCTCCGAGGTTTTAACTCTAACCATTAACCTAAATTACACTTCTATTTCTGTACCTACATTTTTAAAGTAAACCTGCTTATCAGCATCCAAGTCTACCATCACTGCAGAATCATTTTTTATATATCCAGACAAAATCTGCTTCGAAAGTTCATTCAGAACCAATCGCTGCATAGTTCTCTTCAGTGGTCTAGCTCCGAAGTTTGCATCAAAACCAACTTCTCCTAAGTGATCTAACACCTCTTTGGTCGCTTCGATTTCAATTCCAGACTCAGCTAATCTATTCTGAATTTCCTTCCACTGAATATCCACGATCTTACGAATGATCTTTTTATTTAGCGGCTCAAACATGATCGTCTCGTCTATTCTGTTCAAGAATTCAGGTCTAACGGACTTTTTCAAAAGCTCATAAACCTCTTTCTTGGTCTTATCGAGTATCTCATCTTTGTTCCATTCTTCCATCTCCGCAAAACGCTCTTGGATCAAATGCGACCCAATATTAGTAGTCAGGATAATAATGGTGTTTTTGAAATTAGCCACACGACCCTTGTTATCAGTCAATCTACCATCATCCAGAACCTGTAAGAGAATATTGAACACGTCGGGGTGTGCTTTCTCGATCTCATCTAGCAAGATCACAGAATACGGCTTTCTACGAACTGCCTCAGTCAATTGCCCTCCTTCATCATAACCTACATAACCTGGAGGCGCTCCTACCAAGCGGCTTACTGAATGTCGCTCTTGATATTCTGACATATCTATTCTCACCATGGCATTTTCATCATTGAAGAGGTATTCTGCCAAAGCTTTCGCTAGCTCGGTTTTACCCACGCCTGTGGTTCCCATGAAGATAAAGCTACCAATCGGACGCTTTGGATCTTGCAATCCAGCTCGACTTCTACGTACAGCATCAGACAAAGCAGTAATCGCTTCCTTCTGACCAGCCACTCTATGCCCAAGTTCCAATTCTAAATGCAGTAACTTTTCGCGCTCAGACTGAATCATTTTATTCATCGGAATACCAGTCCATTTAGACACTACCGCAGCAATATCTTCCTGATCTACTTCCTCTTTCAACAAAGGAGACCCTGCCTGCATTTCTGCCAACTGAGACTTGAAGGATTCAAGTTTCTTCTCAGCCTCCACGATTTTACCGTATCTGATCTCAGCAACTTTACCAAAATCACCAGCCCTCTCAGCCTGCTCCGCTTCCAGTTTGTAATTATCGATTCGCTCTTTCTCACGCTGGATTCCTGTGATTACAGCTTTCTCACTTTCCCACTTGGCTTTCACGCTATCCCGCTTTTCGGCGAGCTCAGCTAGCTCTTTACTTAGGACAGTTTCTTTGTCTTTGTTTTTCTCTCTACGAATCGCTTCGCGTTCGATTTCCAATTGCATGATTCGACGATTTAATTCGTCTAGCTCCTGCGGCAAGGAATCTATTTCCATCCGCAATTTTGCGCCAGCTTCATCCATCAAATCAATCGCCTTATCTGGCAAAAATCGATCAGAAATGTATCGCTGAGAAAGCTCTACAGCTGCAATTACCGCATCATCTTTAATTCGCACACCGTGGTGTAACTCATATTTATCTTTAATTCCTCTTAGAATTGAAATCGCATCCGCAGCATCTGGCTCGTCCACGATTACAGTCTGGAATCGACGTTCAAGCGCTTTATCTTTCTCTATGTATTTCTGATATTCCTTAAGTGTAGTAGCACCGATGGCATGGAGTTCTCCGCGTGCCAAAGCAGGTTTCAGCAAGTTTGCCGCATCCATCGCTCCTTCTCCGCCTCCACCTGCACCTATCAGCGTGTGTATCTCATCAATGAAAAGGATGATCTCACCTTCAGCATCTGTCACCTCTTTGATGACTGCTTTCAAGCGCTCTTCAAATTCACCTTTGTATTTAGCTCCAGCTACCAATAGACCCATGTCTAGGGAAATCAAAGTCTTTGACTTCAGGTTTTCGGGCACATCACCAGAAACGATTCTTTGAGCAAGCCCTTCAACAATGGCAGTCTTACCTACACCAGGCTCACCAAGCAGAATCGGATTGTTTTTGGTTCTTCGAGCCAAGATCTGGAGTACTCTCCTGATCTCCTCATCACGGCCAATTACAGGGTCAATTTTACCCTTCTTAGCCATTTCATTTAGGTTTTTGGAGTATTTCTCCAATGCCTGGTACTTACTTTCTGCGTTTGGATCTGTCACTTTATTTCCTTTTCTAAGTTCTTTGATAGCTTCAATCAAAGGCTTTTCAGCAATCCCCTGATCTTTCAAAAGTTGTGAAGTAGCATCGCCGCCAGCTAGTATAGCTAGTAACAAATGCTCAATTGCAACATATTCATCACCGAAAGTCTTGAGATAATCCTTGGCTTTCGTCAATGCCTGATTCGAATAATTCGACAAATATGGCTGTTGCTGTCCGCCTGTCACTTTTGGCAAACGCGCTAATTGCTCATCAAGCTTTTGAGAAATGAGCTGTTTATTGGTGCCGAGCTTTTTGAACAAAAACTCAATCACATTTTCATCCTCAGTGATAATCCCTTTCATCAAGTGCGCTGGCTCAACATTCGGCTGTCCTGCCGATGATGCCAATTCCACAGCCTTTTGAATTGCCTCCTGAGATTTTATAGTGAATTGTTTAAAGTCCATTGTATGGTTGGTTATTAGTGGTTTCAATTTTTATTAGTTGGGCCCTAAGAGCAACTTCCCATCACCCAACTTCCACTCTACTATCAAAACTACATCCAATCACATATAACAGCCATAATGACCGAATAAGCTCCTTAAATTACACGAAAACGGAAAACTTGACAGAATTATATTCTGAACAGGAAAGGTTTACGACATTTTGTGCATATAAAATCGTTCTTTTATTTTCTTAAGTCTGACCAAAGCTCTTAATCAATCTGTCAAGAGAAACCCTGACAGATTCCCTTTAGACTTCATGTTTCAAATTTCTGAATAAGAGAGGCAAAACTTAAAGTCACAAAATGTGACCTCAAGATGGGGAGGACGACGAACTCTTCCATTTGTTTTCACAGAACAAGGAGTGGCGATGTTATCTTCAGTGTTGAATAATACGCGAGCCATTCAGGTAAACATCTCGATTATTCGGACATTCGTCAGGATCAGGGAATGGGCCTTAAATTATTCAGAATTACAGGACAAAATTCAGGCATTGAAAGATGCCGAATCCAACCAAAACCAGCACATCAATTATATCTATCAAATGATAGAAGAACTTTAAAGCCAAGTCTGGGAAAGACGGGAAAAGTTGGATTAAAAAAATAGACCCTGTTCCATTTTACTGAAGCAGGGTCTAAAAAAATAGCTATATCAAATGTTATCCCTTTTGAGAAGCAGCATAATCATCGACTGCTTTCCAAACTCTGAATACATTTTTGTAACATATTTTCTCAATCTCTTCTTTCGTGTAACCACGCTTCAATAGCTCCGCAATCAAATTAGGGTACATAGAAACATCTTTCAATCCTGTAGGCAAGGAATCACCCACACCATCAAAATCAGATCCTAAGCCTACGTAATCAATCCCAACTAAATTCTTCACATGATCAATATGATCTGCTACTCGCTGTACTGTTGGGAAAGGGTTATTTGCCGATGAATATTCAGCGATGTAAGCTTGAGCAGCAGAGTCCCGTCTACTCAAATTATTTTCAGCCATATAGTTAATCAGATGCTCACGTACCTTATCCGCACCTGTAGCATAAGCTGAATCAATAAAAGTCCCTCCGAAATTGATCATCATCACTCCGCCATTTTTGGCCATTGCCTGAATCAACTCGTCACTCATATTTCTCTCAAAGCCTGGAGTGAATTTTCTCACTGAAGAATGAGAAGCAATTACTGGCGCTTTCGTCAAGGCCAAAGCATCCTTAAAAGTATCATCAGAAACGTGAGATAAATCGACCATTATTCCTACTCGATTCATTTCAGCCACTACTTTCTCACCGTACTCACTCAGACCATTGTATAACCTTACTGTGTCATAACTACTATCTCCAATCAGATTTGCCTTACCATGAGTAAGTGTAATGTAACGTATCCCTCTTTCGTGAAAATAGGCCACATTTGATATATCGTCTTCTAGTGCTGATCCATTTTCCATTCCCATAGGAAGTGAGACTTTGCCTGCGGCAAAATTAGCTTCCACATCCGCTGGGCTATAGGCCATCGCAAATTGACTAGGAAAAGTTTCCGCCAAACGCTCTGTCATCAGGATCAGAGAATCTGCCAATGCTTTCGAAGAGCCAGGAGTCTGCTGAAGACCAGCAGGAATATATATAGACATAAATGGCGCATCTAATCCGCCTTCTTTTGCTCTAGGAAAATCAAAGTTGCCATCTGGCGTACGAACCGAAACGTCCAAAACTTCTCGCTGCAAAGTAAAACCTCCTACTTTCATACGGTAAGGCAAGTCCACGTGTCCATCTACCATAATCGTTTCCTGCGCCATTTTGGTAGCCACTTCCAACCGTTCTGCATCAGACATGGTCGTGTAATCAATTGTTGCCCCCTGTTCTTTGGGCGCACATGCAAATGCCAAAGTGACTAGCAATGCAGCGTTAAAATATTTTCTCATAAGTTGGTGGGTTAGTATTAATCCCAAGATAAGTGCTTTTTCTTTTTGGAAGTAAAAAAAATCCATCACTGGTAGTTGTTGCAAAAAATCGACGTATTAATGAAAGAATAATGCCCCCGAAACACAAAACTTTGGATTAGAAAGACAGATACATGACAATTTTTGGCCGGAATATATAAACTTACACAAATAAGAGATAGCTGTGTTTATGGCGCGAACTTGACTTTCAGCACTTAAAAGTCGTTCTCTATTACTCCCATTTCTTTGACACCAAGATTCTTTTGTCGTAACTTTTCATAGTGAATAGAAGTTACTTGCGCAGCATTTATTAATCTTCACTGCTAAAAATCAACCTTTGACAATCCTAAATCTAAACTCATGAAATCTAATTTAAAACTGATCCTACTCGGTATATCATCCACCTTGTTATTCGCTCAATGTAGTCCACAAAAAACTGAAGAAACGACTGAAGTAGTAGTGGCCGAAGAAGTGAAAACACCGACTTTGACTAAAATCTGGGAGACAGACACCACTTTAACCACCAACGAGTCGGTATTGTATGATGCTGAATCAGGTAAAATATATGTATCAAACATAGAAGGAGACCCTCGAGGTAAAGACGGAAAAGGCTCTATTTCTATCATTGACAAGGACGGAAAAGTAGTTAACCAAAACTGGGTTACTGGTCTAAATGCTCCTAAAGGAATGGGTATTACTAATGGTAACTTATATGTAACAGACATTGATCAGCTCATAGAGGTGAACCTTGAATCAGGAAAAATCAGCAATAAATACAAAGTTGAAGGAGCTGGCTTTTTGAATGATCTTGCCACCAGTAATGGAAAAGTATATTTCACTGATATGAACACGGGTAAAGTTCATCTACTTGATGGAGGTAAAATCTCAACTGTAACTGAAGGGCATGAATCTATTAATGGTATAGCTATCGCTGAGAATGGCAGCCTTTATATGTTGGATAAATCAGGACTGAAAATGCTTAATGAAGACGGCACTTCCACAAACCTGAATAAAACTGTCACTGGCGGAGATGGCCTTGTGATTTTAGGAGATGGTAATTACGTTGCGTCAAGATGGGCAGGAGAGATTTACTTTGTAAATAGCGATGGTGGCGAGACGCTTCTGTTAGACACCAAAGACGCTGAATCAAACACCGCAGATATTGGATTCATTCCTGGAGACAACATAGTTTTAGTCCCAACTTTCTTCAAAAATAAAGTAGTAGCCTACAAATTAGACTACTAAGAATAGGTTTATCCATACATAAAAAAGCCTTCATACGAAGGCTTTTTATTAGTTAATGAACTGAGAGGACATAAATTTCCTTATATTAATGGGCAAGCGACCAACAGAATTATCACCAAATTGGGGCCGCAAAGGGCAAAATTTGATAACCTCACTCGATATATTCAACTGTTTGCCCCTCTAATTAACTGTATGTTGGTCACTTATAGAATCTTGAATCATTGATAGACACATTCTATCTGTAATTTGTCTATTTGTGAGTAAATTTGTCCTAATTCAAAATCCGACCGAGTTATTATAATTCGGGCCTAAATTTATCCATGATGAAATCAGGAGAAATAAATTACGAACTAGAAAAGAACATAGAGGTCATCTCACAATTGGATGGTCTTGTTGGCGAGGCCGTAGATAATATCCTCGTTGATCCGGACAAGTGCTGGCAACCATCAGATTTCCTACCAGATTTTGGAGATCCAGATATTCATGACCAAGTAAAGTTACTTCAACAAAGATCAGAAGGCATTCCTGACACAGTTTTAACTTCCTTAGTCGGGAATATGATTACAGAGGAAGCTCTTCCAAGTTATCAGACATACTTCAATCTTTTGGAAGGAATCAATCCGGAAAGAAATCTTCTTTCACCTTCAGGTTGGGTCAGATGGTCCAAATCCTGGACTGCAGAAGAAAACCGTCATGGTGACCTTCTGAACAAATACCTCTACATGACTGGTAGAGTAGACATGAAAGCTGTAGAGCAAACAATCCACAGATTGCTTACCAATGGGTTTGACCCAAATACTGGCGGTGACCCATATCAGGCGATTGTCTACACTTCATTTCAAGAGCGAGCTACCAAAGTTTCTCACGTTAATACGGGGAAATTGGCAGATATCGCTGGAGACCCTGTTTTAGGAAGAATCTGTAAGCAAATTGCTGGAGATGAAGCTAGACACGAAAAAGCTTACAAGAGCTTTATGTCGGCTATTTTTGAAATTGATCCAAATGGAGCAATTCTAGCGTTTGAGAAATTGATGAGAAAGCAGATCGTCATGCCAGCGGTATTAATGGGTGAAGGTGGTTCAAATCCTTCTCTATTCACTGAATTCTCCGCTATTACACAAAAAGTAGGTATATACACTGGCTGGGATTATGCTAGAATTATAGAACATCTAGTCGATCTATGGAAAATAGAAAGCTTGACAGGATTAAATGACGTAGCCTCCAAAGCGCAGGATTACCTCGTGAAATTAGCTGATAGATATATGAGGCTAGCAGATAGGATGAAAGCTCCTGAAGAAGTAAAACTAGCTTGGCTTAAATAGCCTAACACAAAAACCATTTCAAATCCTTTCCATTTCGGAAAGGATTTTTTTGGTTGAAAGCACTATGCTTATCTTATGATTAATTCCTGCATCTATAAAGCTAAAGCAATTAACTCCCCTTACACTTTTCCCAAAACAACAACGCAATCACCTTAACCAATGGATAATACCCAAGCAGAAAATATATCATTATCCTACCTTCAGCCATCTGATTACAAGGACCTCAAGGCAGCAATGATCGAAGCATACAGAAGCATGCCTGGATCATATTGGGCTGAAAGCCAAATCGAAACGTTGATTACTAAGTTTCCTGCTGGGCAAGTGGTCATCAAAATCAATGATCAGCTGGCTGGTTGTGCGCTTTCTATCATTGTAAATGATGTGGAGTTAGAGGGAGAACATACTTACAAAGATATTACGACCAACTTCACTTTCGAAAATCACAACGACACTGGTGATATGCTTTACGGTATTGACGTTTTTATCAAACCGGAATTTCGGGGATTGAGACTAGGTAGGAGATTATATGATTACCGAAAAGAGCTTTGTGAAAAACTGAATCTGAAAGGAATCGTGTTTGGCGGACGAATCCCTAATTACCATAAGTATGCTGATCAGATGGGGCCAAAAGAGTACTTGGAAAAAGTTAAGCTTAAGGAAATTTATGATCCTGTTTTGAATTTTCAGCTGGCAAATGACTTTCACCCTGCTCGTATTATGAAGAATTACCTGGAAGGCGACTCTGCCTCCAGTGAGTTTGCAGTATTGCTGGAATGGAATAATATTTTCTACGAAAAGCCAAACAAAAAAGCATCAACAAATAAAACCATCGTGCGCCTTGGATTGATCCAATGGCAGATGCGCTTATATGATGACTTGGATGAACTGATGCAACAGGCAGAATACTTCATCGATGCTGTTTCCGGTTATCGTTCTGATTTCGCCCTTTTCCCAGAGCTCTTCAATGCACCGCTAATGGCGGAATTCAATCACCTAAGTGAAGCGCAGGCAGTTCGTGGCTTGGCGAAATACACCGATGAGATTGTAAAACGTTTTGCGCAGCTATCTGTATCCTACAATATCAACATCATCACCGGCTCCATGCCGAAAGTCAAAAATGACAAGCTGTACAATGTAGGTTACCTCTGCAAAAGAGATGGTTCAATTGAATCGTACGAGAAACTTCATATTTCGCCGCTGGAGGCTAAAGTATGGGGAATGCAGGGTGGAAACGTCCTCAAATCATTTGACACAGATTGTGGTAAAATCGGGATTTTGATATGCTACGATGCTGAGTTTCCCGAACTGAGTAGAATCCTAGCTGATCAAGGTATGGACATCCTATTCATCCCATTTTTGACTGATACGCAGAACGGTTACTCTCGAGTCCGCAATTGCGCAATGGCTAGAGCCATAGAAAACGAGTGCTACGTTGCGATGGCTGGAAGTGTGGGAAATCTGCCTAAGGTTCACAACATGGACATGCAATACGCTCAATCCATGGTGATTACCCCATGTGACTTCCCCTTTCCAAGCAATGGTATCAAAGCGGAAGCTACACCAAATAATGAAATGACTCTGATCGCAGATGTTGACCTATCGCTTTTAAGGGAGTTAAATCAATTTGGCAGTGTACGAAACCTAAAAGATCGACGAACTGACTTGTTCGAACTTAGGCTAAAAGACATTCCAAAATAATTCTGCCTAACTAGTGATCAAGATGCGCTCAATCAAGAAAATACATGAAGCAGAATACCGACCAATAGCAGATTTGGTGACTTACAGTCCTATGCCGACTCGTTCACTTGATCATATTGATCCATTTATTTTCCTGAACCATCACGGTTTCCAAACCTACTCAGCAAATAATCAAGGCCTACCTTTTGGCCCACATCCACATAGAGGAATGGAGACAGTTACTTTCATACTGGAAGGAGACATTATGCACATGGACTCCTCTGGTCACGAATCTGTAATCGGTCCAGGCGGTGTACAATACATGACTGCAGGCAGCGGCTTGATCCATTCTGAAGTGAGCAGTGCTGAGTTCAAAAAAAACGGAGGAGATCTGGAAATACTTCAACTTTGGCTAAATCTGCTTTCTGATAAAAAGATGATGAAACCGAGCTATATCGGTCTTCAAAAGCCCGAGATTCCTACTTTCGAATTGGATGGAGGAAAAGTAAAAGTCCAACAATTATTTGGAGCGTGGGAAGGCACCAAGGGAGCATTTGAGGGAAATTTCCCGATTACGATGAGTACGATTTATCTTGGAAAAGGTGGCAAATTTGAAAAATCAATTCCTACTTCAGATGCTATATTCTTCTATATAGTTCGTGGTGAGCTCAAAGTAAATGCACAGGAAATTCAATTTCGTCACTTGGTGGAATTTGAAAATAATGGTGAAAAAATCGAAGTAGAAGCAAGTGAAGATTCAATTCTAATTCTTGGAAATGCTGCATCATTCAAGGAACCTATGGTCGCACAAGGTCCATTTGTAATGAATACACATAAGCAAATCCGCGAGGCTTACGATGATTACCAAGCTGGTAAATTCGGAACTTGGACGCACTAATCAACTATCTATAATATCCTGAGACACTAGTCTATAGATTTCTGCGATTCCTTCATTGTAACTCAAAAATCGATGATGATCCTCCAGCGTTTCGTAATCTTCACGAATTGCCGGCCCCGTTTGAGCGGCTTTTGCACCTATTTGGAGGCTTTTGGATATCGTTTCAATAATCAAAGGTTTGAGCATCTCAAAATCCAGCCCCTGCCTCCGCATCACTTCCTCAGCAATTCTAATCATATGATTCGAGAAGTTGCTCGCAAAGACTGCCGCAATGTGCATGGCTTTCCTATCCTTTGAGCGCACCGTATAAGTTAGCGGCGTCAAACTTTTTGCCAGCTTTTTCAGCTTCTGCAACGTTTCCTCATCATCAGATTCAAGCAAAAAAGGAACTTCGTCAAACTCAATTTTTCGCCCCTTTGTAAATGATTGCAAAGGATAAAATATACCTGTATAAGTAGCAGAACTATAGTTCAAAATATCCAAGGGTACCGATCCAGAAGTATGAACCAGAATGCTATCCTCAGGCAGAATAATCTCATCTGCTACTTCAAGGATCGCTGAATCCTTCACTGCTAGAATAAAAATCTCTGCCTCACTCGTAGAAAAATCAAGATCATCCTTCGGTTCACCTGCATAAACTCGATCTGTGATCAACCCTGCACTTTTTAAAGTGCGGGCATAGACTTCTGTGATGACATGTCCAGCATCTTCCAAAGCTGGAGCCAAATGCCAAGCAACATTTCCAGCACCGATAATGGCAATTTTAAACTTCATAATGGAAGTAAACTATTTTTCCCCAAAAAGAAAAAACCATTCGAATCTCTCCGAATGGCTCCTTCTCAAAAATATATATTCTGATCTAAATATGTAGTGCTCTATTGTCTGTAGCTGCCAGACAAGCTTCCTTGAAAGCTTCAGTGTAGGTCGGATGCGCATGAGACATTCGGGAGATATCCTCAGCGGATGCTCTGTACTCCATCGCTACCACAGCTTCAGCAATCATATCAGCAGTTCTTGGGCCGATCATGTGAACGCCAAGGATTTCGTCTGTTTCAGCATCTGCCAAAACTTTCACCAAACCATCTGTATCCATAGAAGCTCTCGCACGGCCCGAAGCCATGAACGGGAATTTACCCGTTTTATACTTGATGCCTTTTTCTTTCAGTTGCTCTTCAGTATATCCTACCGCAGCCACTTCAGGCCAAGTATAAACTACACCTGGAATCAGGTTATAATTGATATGCGGCTTTTGACCCAAAATAGTCTCAGCTACAAATACACCTTCTTCTTCAGCTTTGTGGGCTAGCATTGCACCTTTCACCACATCACCGATTGCATAGATATTTGGCACATTGGTCTGCAAGTGATCATTAACTTCCACCTGACCTCTGTCGGTGATTTTCACACCAGCAGCTTCAGCATTCAAGCCATCAGTGTAAGGTTTTCTTCCGATAGAAACCAAGACATAATCGCCTTTCACTTCTATAATTTCACCTTTACCGTTCTCAGCTTTGACAGTTACTTCTTTGCCTTTGCTTTCTACTGCAGTTACTTTATGCTTTAGGAAAAATTCGAAACCGATTTTCTTCAGTGACTTCTGAAGTTCTTTGCCCATCGTACGATCCATAGTAGGGATCAAGGAATCCATGAATTCGATCACAGAAACTTTGGCTCCCAATCTCGCATACACAGAACCTAGCTCCAAACCAATTACTCCACCACCGATTACTACCAAGTGTTTTGGAATCTCTTTCAAGTTCAGCGTCTCAGTTGAAGTGATCACTCTGTCTTTGTCCAATTTGATGAAAGGCAAAGATGAAGGCTTTGAACCCGTTGCAATGATGATATTCTTCCCCTGAATATCAGAAGAAGTACCGTCACCTTTAGTCACTTTCACAGTGGTTTTGTCTACAAAAGAACCCACTCCCTGATGAACATCGATCTTGTTCTTTTTCATCAAATACTGGATCCCATCCGTATTCTGCTTTACCACATCGTTCTTTCGCGTGATCATCTGCTTCAAATCAACTTTCAAATTGCTCAACTTAATTCCGTGAGTTTCGAAGGTATGAGCAGCATTATGGTAATGCTCAGATGAATCCAAAAGTGCTTTAGAAGGAATACAGCCTACATTCAGGCAAGTCCCTCCCAGCGTAGGGTATTTTTCAACGATGGCGGTTTTCAGCCCAAGTTGTGCACAGCGAATCGCTGCTACATATCCACCTGGACCAGAACCAATAACTATGACGTCGTACATTATTTTAGATTTTAGTAGTGAGTAGCAAGTACCAAGACTTGCCCTTACTTATAATTGAAATACTAGGGTGTCAGGATTGGGAGCATTAACAATGAGCTCTTTTGAAAACGCCCCCTTTCTTGATACTTTGTATTTGTGACTAGATACTTTTAAACTCCAAACAACAATCTTGTCGGATCTTCAAGCAATTCTTTTACTCTAACTAGGAAGCTTACTGACTCACGACCATCGATGATTCTGTGATCATAAGAAAGCGCCAAGTACATCATCGGAAGAATGACAACTTCACCGTTGACAGCCATTGGACGTTGCACGATATTGTGCATCCCTAGGATCGCAGATTGTGGAGCGTTGATGATCGGTGTGGACATCATGGACCCGAAGATTCCTCCGTTAGTCAATGTGAACGTACCACCAGTCATCTCTTCGATAGAAAGCTTGTTGTCTCTAGCTTTCATCGCCAGTCTAACTACTTCTTTTTCTATCTGATCGAAACTCATTGCTTCGGCATTTCTGATTACTGGAACTACCAATCCCTTTGGTGCAGATACAGCGATAGAGATATCACAGAAATCGTTGAAAACCATCTCATTTCCGTCGATTTTAGCATTGACAGATGGCCATTCCTGAAGTGCTACGCAAACTGCTTTGGTGAAGAAAGACATGAATCCAAGTCCTACACCGTGTTTTTCTTTGAATTGCTCTTTGAATTTGGATCTCAAGTCCATGATCGGCTTCATGTTCACCTCATTAAATGTGGTGAGCATGGCTGTCTCATTTTTTACAGAAACCAATCTTCTAGCTACTGTCTTTCTCAAAGAAGACATTTTCTCTCTGCGCTCATTTCTAGAACCTGCAACTGGAGCTGGAGCTGCAGCCGCAGCTGGTTTGCTTTCAGCTTTTGCTGGTGCAGGAGCTGATTTCTGAGCTGATTGTGCATCTTCTTTCGTGATTCTTCCGTCTTTTCCAGTTCCTTGAACTGACTCTGGAGAAACTCCTTTTTCTGCCAAAATCTTGGAAGCAGCTGGAGAAGCATGCCCAGTAGCATAATTTGTATTTCCTGACGGCGCAGCAGATGCTGGAGCAGTCGAGGATTCAGAAGAAGCAGCTGCAGCTGGCGCGCCTTCTGTTACTTCGATCTTACAGATCATTCCACCAATCTCAAGCACGTCACCTTCTTGCGCCACATGGCGAAGAATTCCTGATGCCTCGGCTGGCAATTCAAAAGTGGCTTTATCAGAGTCCACCTCAGCGATGATCTCATCCAACTTCACGTAATCGCCGTCGCTTTTAAGCCAATTTGCCAAAGTAACCTCAGTGATGGACTCACCTACAGTAGGTACCACCATATCTTTTACTTCTCCTGTAGCTTTCGCACCAGAAGATTTTTCTTCAGCTTTTGGAGCAGCAGCAGCTGGCTCAGACTTGCCTGGAGTTCCAGTTTCGTCAATTTCGCAGATCACAGCTCCGATTTCCAATACATCGCCTTCTTGGGCTTTGATTCTAAGTACGCCCGCAGCTTCAGCTGGCAACTCAAAAGTGGCTTTATCGGATTCCAATTCACATAGGACTTCGTCCATCTGAACCTCATCTCCGTCTTTTTTAAACCATTGGCCGATGGTAACTTCCGTGATGGACTCGCCTACAGCCGGGACTTTAATTTCTTTGCTCATAAGTTTTTCTTTTTTTCTCTTTCTAGTCAAAAAGAGAGGAACAAAATGATACGATTATTTTGGATGTCTTTATAAAAAAGAGCTGTGATTATTTCAATTTAAGTGCCTGAGCAATAATATTCTTCTGCTCTTCCACATGGACTTTGTTATATCCAGTTGCAGGAGAAGCACTAGCCTTTCGAGCAATTACCTCCATTGGTATTTCCTTGTAAAGCAATCTGAGAATATAATTCCAGTAACCCATATTGGAAGGCTCTTCCTGAACCCAAACAATTTCAGCTTCTGGATAACCTGCTAGCACATCAAGCATTTGTTTCTTAGGAAGTGGATGCAGCTGCTCAATTCTTACGATAGCGACATCTTTCACTTTCTCCTTTTCTCTCGCCTCATCAAGGTCGTAAAAGATTTTGCCAGAGCAAAGCACTACTCTCTTCACGTCCTTTGCATCAACAGTAGTATCTGGAAGCACTTCTCTGAACGTACCAGAGGTAAACTCAGAAAGTGGAGAAACAACTTTTGGATGTCTCAAAAGAGACTTCGGTGACATCACGATACATGGCTTTCTGAATTCCCATGCCAACTGTCTTCTCAATAAGTGGAAGAAGTTAGAAGGTTCTGTGATGTTTGCCACGATCATATTGTATTCAGCAGAAAGCTGCAGAAAACGCTCAGGACGAGCATTGGAGTGCTCTGGTCCCTGACCTTCGTAGCCATGAGGCAGTAGCATCACCAATCCATTCATTTTCTGCCATTTCGATTCCCCAGAAGAAATAAACTGATCAATCATAGTTTGAGCACCATTGGCGAAATCACCAAATTGAGCTTCCCATATAGTCAGTGAATTAGGGTTTGCCATTGCATAACCATATTCAAAGCCTAGTACAGCATATTCGGAAAGAAGAGAGTTATAGATGTAGAATTCACCTTTTCTTTCCTTCATTTCCTTCAAGGAATTGTAGGCTTTGTTTGTATTAGCATCATGAAGAACAGCATGACGGTGAGAGAAAGTACCTCTCTGCACATCTTGACCTGTCAGTCGCACGGTCTTTCCTTCTAAAGTCAAGGAGCCGTAAGCAAGCAATTCAGCTGCTGCCCAGTTCAAAGATTTGGACTGGAAGAACATGTCCTTACGCTGCTTCAACTGCGCTTCAATCTGCTTAAGTGGCTTAAACCCCTTAGGAATAATAGTAAGTGCTTCAGCTACTTTTTCGATTTGCTCCTGAGTAACACCTGTTTCCGGAGACTGGTCAAAATCTTCTGGCTTGGATCTTCTTAAGCTACTCCACTCCTGCTCAAAACGAGTAGCTTGGTAAGGAAGTGGCTTTTCTTTCACTAGATTCAAACGATCCTGAAGCAATTGCCTGAATTCCTCATCCATTTGCGAAGCTAATTTTGCTTCAATATCACCACGTTCTGCTAAGCGCTTCACGTAGATTTCTCTTGGATTTGGATGCTTGGAAATAATATTATAAAGCTCCGGCTGAGTAAATTTAGGTTCATCTGATTCGTTATGTCCATGACGTCTGTAGCAGACCATGTCTATAAAAATATCACGACTGAATTTCTGTCTGAACTCTGCAGCTAGTTTAGCAGCAAAAACTACTGACTCCGCATTGTCACCATTCACGTGAATAACTGGTGCATCGATGATTTTAGCAACATCAGTACAGTAAATGGAGGAACGCGCATCATCAAAATCGGTAGTAAACCCAACTTGGTTGTTAATAACAAAGTGAATCGTACCACCCGTGTTATATCCTTTCAGGCTCTCCATCTGAGTCACTTCATAGACGATACCTTGTCCTGCGACAGCTGCATCTCCGTGAATCAAAATTGGAAGTACTTTGGTTACATCTCCTTTATATTCTGAATCGATTTTGGCACGAAGGAAACCTTCAACCACTGGATCCACCGCTTCTAGGTGAGATGGGTTTGGAGCAAGTTTCAAATGAACCTTGTTCTCGCTATGCGTTACGATATCACTGGAATAGCCCATGTGATATTTCACATCGCCATCACCCATAGTCAAATCAGGCTTAGCCGTTCCTTCGAATTCAGAGAAAATCTGCTCATAGGTTTTGCCCATGATGTTTGCAAGCACGTTCAGTCGACCACGGTGAGCCATGCCTATCATCACTTCCTTCACACCTAACTGGGAAGAGGTATTAATCACTGCATCCAAAAATGGGATAGTGCTTTCACCACCTTCAAGGGAGAAGCGCTTTTGACCAAGATATTTGGTATGCAAAAAATTCTCGAATACTACCGCTTGATTCAGCTTCGAAAGTATTCTCTTTTTCTCTTCGTGAGTAGGGTTAAAAGCTAAAGCTTCTTTTTCAACTTTGGTTTTAAACCAATCCAGCATCTCTGGATCTCTTATATATAAATATTCAAATCCAACCGATCCTTCATAAATGGATTTCAGTGAATCTAAAATTTTTGACAATTTAGCACTTCCGATTCCAATCTCATTTCCAGCCTGGAATTCAGTATTCATATCCTCTTGGCCTAGACCAAAATCTTGAGGATCAATTAATGCCTTTCTATCTCTACGCTCTCTTACTGGGTTTGTCTTAGATCTCAAGTGAGCTCTAGAGCGATAGGCGTGGATTAAAGCTCTAACCTTAATTTCCTTAGGCAGCTGCTCCATGTCCATAATGGTACCTGGAGTAGCAAGAGCGCCATTCTTCGCAGGTGCAGTAGCTTTTCCATTCGATAAAGCTGTATTTTCTTCGTCACCGTAATTAGTCAGTGCAAAGTCAAAACCTTCAAAAAACTCTTTCCAGCTTGGGTCGATTGATTCTGGGTCACTCTTGAAAGAAGAGTAAAGCTCATCGATGTAGGACACGTGAGCGTTAGCGATGTAAGAAAACTTATCCATAATTGATTCTTAAAGAAGAATTCAAAGCTAAGTTCTTAAATCAATATTAAAAAATTGCCTATTTGCCTTTACAAATATACAAATCTGACTTATAGATAATACCTATAAACTAAAGATCTACTGCGCCATAACACTGTAATTAGTAAAACTCATGGGCTAAACTTCTGTGGTCATTCCCTACAGCCATTCATCTATCCTGATATAGGCTAAAAAAACCACGAGTTTCGTAGAAATGTCCTAGCAAGTAACTGACAAAATCTCCTCTTAGATAAGACTGACTGCATCAAAACGGTGACTTAGCAAACCTTTTCCTCCAATTGCAAAAAACATTTTTGAATTACAATATCTTTAAATCAAAGGGAATACCTCAATGTAAAGGCCGCGTCATCTTCCCAAACCTTAGTGAATTCATTAAAATTATAAGCTGGCTTCCAGTATAACCCTACATAAAAATTACTTTGATTGATATTGTATTCCACACCTACGATCGCATCTACCCCATATACATTATAATCTTGATCAATTTTATAAACCCACGGTGGCTCTCCCTTTCCATCTTTCCACATCCCGTAGTGTGCTCCTCCACCAAAATACCACTCTAAACCTCGGAATTCCCTAATATCCATGTGGTGTTCATACAGGGCAGCTGCCACCCAGCCTTTCCATCTTCTATAGACCAGAAGATCAACTGCGCCTTGTGCTGACACAAATTGTTTTACAGTTCCTCCAATGTTCGTCCCGCCTGTAACACCAATCATGGTATTATAATCTACAATCTGCGCCTTCGATTCTTTGATTGATGAAAACGCAAGAGAAAGGGTGGCAAAAACCACAAAAAGAGTAAATCGCATGGAATGTTCAATTAATAATTGATCAAAAAGTAATGATATTTTCTGGCGTAATGCAATAATCCAATGGGATATCGTGCAATTCTGGCGAAATACTTAGCTCAGCGGAAAAAAAACTCAGTCCAACTTTTAATACCGAAGGATCAAGACTAGCTAAAAACACATCGTAATACCCTTTGCCAAAACCGATTCTATTTCCTTTTTGATCAAAAGCCAACAACGGTACAAAAACAATTTGAATTGACTCATTTGTCACCAATTCAAACTCTTCCGGGACTGGAATCCCCCATGCATCATACTGAAATTTTGTATTAGGCTTTAAAAGTAGAGTCTGTAATGACAAGGAATCCAACTCCACTCTTGAAGTGTAAACAGCATCTCCCCTTTTCTCTAAATACTCTTTAATCGGATAAGTATTGATCTCCCTTTGCTTAGGGATTGGGAAAAATAGATGAAACTGGGTTAGCTCTTTTCTATCACTTAAAAATACAATCACATTATCTGTGATCGCTAATGATTTCCTCTCCAGATCTTCATCAGAAAGTGCTGCTCGCAGTTCCCTATAGAAAGTTCTTAGCTGTGGTTTGTCAAGACTCATTTGCCAATACCATCATTCTGAAATCCAGCGGATCAAAACAATCCAACAACTCTGATATCAAATCAGGATTACTCAGATAGAATTGCATCATATTCACAACCCGCTCCTGTGGACTACCACCTGGCTTCACTAACTCCTGAATACAACAGGCACGTTCTATCTGCGTATGCAATCTGCGCTCTTCAGCTTTGCGAAGCTTTGTCGCCATTTGATCGATAATCTTCAGCGAACGTACTTTCCCTGCTTCAAAAGCATTTTCTAGACTTTTCTCTAAATGAGCAGCTTCCTTCCCTTTTACATCAAAAAGCATAGAAATCACTTCCTTTTGCTTGGCAAGCTCTATATCAATACTAGCCTCTGCTTTCACAAAAGTTTTTTTCCAATGCTCTATATCCACGAAAAGGTCTTCCACATCCCAATTCATCTGCTTCATTTTGCGCTGTACTTTCTCGTTGATCAGCAAAGCAAAATTACGAGGCAAAACGACCGGAAAAGGAACTTCAAAATGATCAAAAACACCTTTCAACTGAAGCCAATACACCACTTCTGCTGGCCCACCAAGGTAGGCAAGGTTTGGCAAGATCACTTCTTGATACAATGGTCTTAACACCACATTTGGACTGAATCGCTCCGGGTGCTTCTCCACTAGTACTTTCATTTCCTCATCTGTAAACCTCAATTCAGTATTTACCACACCAAATCCAGACTCCATTCTTTCGATCCGCTCTCGAAGCCCTTTCTCCAAGTAAAAGAAATTGACCTCTCGAGGGAATATCTGACTGCTGTATCCTAATTCTTCCAATTCCTCAGTCGCCTGGCTAGCTTTTACGAATGGAGTATGGTCAAACAAATCGGAAATTATCACTTCTGAGAATTCTCTTTTCAAATTCTCATCATCACCATCTACGATTACCAATCCCTGCTCTCCAAATAACGCATCCACGTATTTTCTTACCGCTTCTGCCAAAGTTTTGGAGGTGGAATAAGCTTCTTGAAAAACCTCCGGCGCAAATGAAACTGTCTTTAGAAATTCCTTGAAACTCTTATCCAATTCAAAATCTCCGACAGCACCTGTCTGCTCAGAATTCCACTGATATTTCTTCCCATCTAGCTTGAAGTAATTGATCTCGTCAAAATCATGATCCTCTGTAGCCATCCAATACACCGGCACAAACTTATTTTTAGGATAAGTCTCCGCCAATTTCTTGGCTAGATTGATCGTAGAAACGATTTTGTAAATAAAGTATAATGGCCCCGTGAAGAGATTTAATTGATGCCCAGTCGTGACTGTAAACGTACGGTCAGAGGCCAAGGAATCAATATTCGAAGATACCGCATAACTCACTTCCTGATTGGCATATTGGCTATGCAGCGCTTCGACCAGTACTTTTCTATTTCCTTCGGAAAAAGTTTTCTGCTCAATTGCTTCCTTGAAACTTTCCAACTTCGGAGCATGAGAATAGAAAGGAGTCAACTCTTCCTTCCCTCCTATGTAATCCAAAAAAAATTGTGAAAACTGTCCCGTTTGATGGAGTTCTACGCAATGTTTTTTCATGTGTCTATAATTTGATTTTCAAAGGCCACATGGAATTTCGCATACATGTTAGTCATAATAGTTTGTGACACTTGAGCAATGCTCAATTTCATGAGGAAGCTGAGCGGAGAGTTGTAATGGGTAACTAACTTAAGCAATCATTTCAAAGTTCGCTTTTTTTTCGAAAAAATCCGGTAAGCTTACATCAATGGGATTGTTTCTGGTTAAACTGAAGTTTTAGACAGAAGGTTTATTTAAAATACGCCTTCCCGATTAGCCAGAATTGGCAATTATCTTAGCTTTGCAAGCTACAATTATGCTACCCTACACAAGATTTTTCCTAGAAAACGGACTGGAAGTGATCGTCCATGAAGATCACGGCAGTAAAATCGCTGTTTTCAACCTGCTATATAAAGTCGGATCCCGAAATGAAAAGCTCGGCAAAACTGGTCTTGCCCATTTCTTCGAGCATTTGATGTTCGGTAGTTCTGCCAATGTCCCGGTTTTCGATCGTGAATTAGAACGTGTCGGCGGTGCTTGCAATGCATTCACCAGTCCCGACATCACTAACTACTACATCACCATTCCGGCAGCGAATTTAGAAACAGCATTTTGGCTGGAATCTGATCGTATGCTTCAATTGACTCTCAGCGAGAAGACAATAGAAACGCAGCGAAAAGTAGTGATGGAAGAATACAAGCAGCGCTATATCAATCAGCCCTATGGCGATGTGTTCCATCACTTGCGGGACCTTGCTTACCATACCCACCCTTACCGCTGGCCTACCATCGGGCAGAATCTAGATGACATTATTAACTATACAGCAGAAGATGTCTGGGAGTTTTATCGTGCAAATTATAGGCCTGACAATGCCATATTAGTGGTTGCTGGTGCGGTAACTCAAGCAGAAGTAGAACGACTGGCGAAGAAATGGTTTGAACCAATACCGAACCTTTCAGAATCAAACCACCAAATCCCTGTCGAGCCAACCCAACTTACCAAAAACACCAAGGTGGTAGAAGCTCCTGTCCCAACTGATGCACTATACAAAGCCTATAAAATGCCAGCGAAACTGGCTGAGGGATATTTGGAAGCGGATCTGATCACTGACATCATAGGCTTTGGCAAGTCTTCTCTCTTGGAGCAAACCTTGGTAAAAAACGGGAAGCTTTTCGCATCTGTGGGAGCCTACATCTTAGGATCTGTGGATCCCGGGTTGTTGATCTTCTCAGGAAAAATGGAATCTGGGGTTTCTGCGGAAGAAGCCGAAAAGGCTTTAGACGAGGTGGTTTCCAAATTCCTAACTTCGGAAATATCTGACCTTGCTCTTCAGAAAGTGAAGAATCAGGGAGAAGCCATGAAAACCTACGAATCTATTCAAGTACTCAATCGAGCAATGAATCTGGCGAATTATGCGCAGCTTGGAAATCCAGACCTTTACTGGGAGGAATTCGAAAATAAATCAAAAATAAAAGGAGAAGAAATCATGACTTGGGCAAATCGCCTGATCCGTGAAGAAAACTCCTCTGTCTTATACTATAAATCTGTACCTGCATGAACAAATTCAGAATAGGTTTCGGTTACGATGTCCATCAACTTAAAGAAGGCTATGACTTCTGGCTGGGCGGAATCAAATTAGAATATGAAAAAGGCGCTGTCGGTCATTCGGATGCCGATGTTCTTATACATGTGATTTGCGACGCGCTTCTTGGAGCAGCTAATCTGCGTGACATTGGACATCATTTTTCCGATCAAGACCCGAAATTCAAAGGCATAGACAGCAAAATCCTTCTTGCCGAAGTAATGGTTCTCATTAGAGAAGCTGGTTATGAAGTAGGCAACTTAGACACGACGATCTGCCTGCAACTCCCGAAAGTCAACCCACACATCCCAACGATGAAGGCATGTCTTTCTGAAGTGATGAATGTTTCTGAAAATGATATTTCAATCAAAGCTACAACCACTGAGAAATTAGGTTTTGTTGGTAGACAAGAAGGTGTTTCTGCGTATTGTTCTGCCTTAATATATTCTGTATGAGTGGAAACTTAAGAATTATAACTACTGAGGACGGCTCACATTCTCTATACAACGATGAGCTGAAAGAAAGCTACCACAATTCAGGTGGAGCTTTCAAAGAATCCATCCATATATGTATGCTTTATGGGTTAGACTCTTGGGTTATGAATAATCCCAACAAAAAACCTATTCGCATTTTCGAAGTAGGCTTCGGAACAGGATTGAATGCTTGGCTCACCCTAGTTTGGGCGGAGCAAAATCAAATTCCAGTGCTTTACCACAGTATTGAGCCCTTTCCACTAACTGAGGATATTTATTCCCAGTTAAACTATGGAGATATGGATGATGCTATATTTCATTACAAGCCATATCTACAGAGATTGCACAAAGCCGATTGGGATAAAGGCCTTATTATGTCTGAGTATTTCAACATGAAAAAGGAAAAAATAAGCCTTCAAGATGTGATCCTCTATCCTACTGATGTCGTCTTCTATGACGCTTTTGCGCCGAGTAAACAACCAGAAATGTGGACAAAGGAGATTCTAAGCAAGGTTTGTTCATCCTTAAACCCCGGTGGAATATTAACAACTTACTGCGCTACTGGGCAGCTGAGAAGAGACCTGAAAGATGTAGGACTTGAAGTGGAAATCTTACCTGGACCTCCTGGCAAAAAAGAAATGACACGGGGTTGGAAAAAATAATTTGTCAAGTGGAATGCTGTTTGGATAGTGGATAGAAAAAACCACCAGCCTTATGAAATCGAACATGGCGAGTGTAACACACTTGCATATTTATTTATCATGTGAGATATCATAAGGCCTTTACAAACAAATTATACACTTATGAAAACTGCAATTTTTACTTGGCTATTTTTATTACCGCTTCAAATTTATGCAAGTGGGTATGATTCCCGTCACTCGGAAGATTTGACTCAAAATACTAACCGAATAGAGAGTAGTACACAAGCAATGGATCTTGGAAGTACTGAGCTTATCGCTAGCGCCGAACCTACAGATAGGAGCGCAAATTTTCAAGCTATTGCAGTTTCACAAGAAAAAGATATTCAAAGGCTAAAGAGTCAACTAGCACATAAAAACCATGAGATCTACACACAAGAATTGGATCAATGGAAATCTAAAACTGCCACATTGATTTTCTTTGTAGGCATGCTTGTCTTCGCTTTACTTTATATTAGAAGCAAGCGAACTGATGAGCATCAAGAAACGCTTACTTATAGCACCTTATACCCGCAACAAAAATGACCTTTGGATTAATTCTACTGATTTTAAACCTATTCTCTCCTCAATTCACTGAAGCTGGCCAAGCGAAACTGGAAAAGATGGTTAAAGATCGCGATGCCCTCACGCAGCAATGGAAACAATCAGAAAGCAGAAAATCTGGAATATTCGGCAATCGTACCAAAAAGGATATGATCGAAACGAATGAATGGCTGGAGAGAATCATTCAGAAAGACAACCTGATCATGGATGAGCTGCGAATGATCGGGGATATAGAGACCACCACGGCTACTCAAACTGGAGATGACTACAAAGCCATTGCTTTCAAACAAGAAAAGGATGTACAGGCGCTAAAAAGAGCTGTAGCAGAAAGAGACAAGTCACTTGATAAAATGCTCAGTTCACGAAGGGCATTTGAGTGGACTACTACTATTTTTTTTCTAAGCACGCTGGGCTTAGGCTATTGGATTTATAGAAGTAGAAAAACTTCCTAATTAATTTTAATATACGTTTTTGGGAGTGAGCATTCAGAATAATACTCTAAGCACTCAGCCAAAAACTCAAATTGCTTTCGATCTGTTGAAAAAGTCAAATTGGCAGTAGGGGTATTGCTAAAGTCAATTTCAATAAATCTCAATTCATTTTTAGGGGCGTATAAATTAGCGCGACTAGGGAGATAATAATCCTTTACTTGATAAATCTCTGAATACGTAAAGGTAAAAGCATTTTCCTGCAGATTATACCAACCACGAGTCGCGAACCTATAGCCAAGATCTTTACTTGTTTCTGACTCTCTGACTGTAACATTGATATCATAGATGCTATCATTGACAAAATCATACCTCTCTACTATCCAATAATTGAGGGAATCTACGAACACCCTATTTTCCCAAGCTCCTATTAGTGGAGATATAGGTTCCTCTACGTCGCTACAACTAGAAAGGGACACTGTACAAGCAGCAATAACAAGTAGGCATAGGTATCTCATAATTCAAAAATTTGGCTAACAAAGTCTATTACGAAACGAAGACTAATATCGCTACAGAAATTCAAACTAATCTAAAAGTATTTTCAATAAAGGAATGGCAACCCTATTTCAACCTTGCAATAGGAGTTCTACCGCCCTTAGTCTTCTCTTCCAATCCAACGATGATTTCAGCATCCAAAGGAAGATAAACATCTACACGAGATCCAAATTTGATAAAACCGAATTCCCCACCTTGTTCCAATTCAGAACCTGGCTTCACATACCATTTAATTCTTCTAGCAAGCGCACCTGCAACCTGTCTTACCAGCAGCTTAGTGCCATTCTGGTGCGTCACCACCATCGTAGTACGCTCATTCTCTGTGCTTGACTTTGGGTGCCATGCTACCAGGTATTTTCCTGGATGATATTGAAAAAACTCCACAATGCCTTTGATCGGAGATCTAGTGATATGCACATTGATCGGAGACATGAAAATCGATACCTGTCTACGGTTTTCTTTCAAATACTCACCCTCAAAAGCCTCTTCAATCACCACTACTTTCCCATCTACGGGAGCATATACCAAACTTTCGTCTGATGGCAATTGGATAATTGGGCTTCTGAAAAACTGAAGTATAATCAGATAGAGAACAATACTTCCTAATACAGCAACATTAGAAAGTACTCTAGCATCTGGCATGAAATAGATGATGAGGTAATTACCAGCTACTAATATAATTAGCATCCAAAATAACAAAACTCGTCCTTCTCTGTGTATGGTCATAAGCTTTAAAACTAAAAGGCGTGGAGATTTCCCCACGCCTCAAAGATAAAATATTCTTTCGATAGAAAAGGCTTAGAATCCTCCTCTATATGTATAAGTCTTCGCAACTTTATCAATAGCAACGATATAAGCTGCAATTCTCATAGGCACATCATACTTCAATGAGGTCTGATACACCATATCAAAGGCATCTTTCATGATTCTGTCTGAACGGCGATTCACGCGGTCAGCAGTCCATTTGTAGCCTAATCTATTTTGTACCCATTCGAAGTAAGATACTGTCACACCTCCAGCATTTGCCAGGATATCTGGTACAGCCATAATACCTTTTTCGTTGATGATCGCATCTGCCTTAGCAGAAGTAGGCCCATTGGCTCCTTCTACGATCAGTTTAGCTTTGATATCATTCACATTGTGAATAGTGATTACATCTTCTACTGCAGCAGGCACAAGTACATCGACATCCAAAGTCAACAAATCAGCTGCATTCTCCATTTTGTCGCCGCCTTTGAAGCCTTCTAGATTTCCGCCATTTGCATCGCGGTACTCTATCGCTTCTACGATATTGATTCCTTTTTCATTGTAAAATGCTCCAGTGTGATCGGAGATAGATACAATTTTCAGACCTCTTTCTTCCAAAAGTCTAGCTGCCCAAGAGCCTACATTACCAAAGCCTTGAACTGCACAAGTAGCCTGAAAAGGGTTAATTTTCAACTTCTGCATGGCTGCCAAAGCGGAAACCATCACGCCACGGCCAGTAGCTTCAGTTCTTCCAAGAGATCCACCAAGTACAAGTGGCTTACCCGTCACAACTGAACTCACTGTCATTCCTTTCGCTTTAGAGTACTCATCCATCAGCCAAGCCATTTCTCTAGGCCCTGTACCCATGTCTGGCGCAGGAATATCCTTATCCGGACCGAAGACATCGATCATTGCCATAGTATAGGCTCTGACAAGACGTTCGATTTCACCGCTAGACATTTCTCTAGGATTACATCTCACTCCACCTTTACCTCCACCATAGGGAATGTCCACTACGGCACATTTCCAAGTCATCCAAGCCGCTAGTGCACGCACCTCATCGATGTGTACATCGGGAGCAAAGCGGATACCGCCTTTTGCTGGGCCAAGAATATTTGAGTGGATTACTCGGATACCTTCGAAGACCTGGATTTTTCCATTGTCCATCGTGATAGGAAGGGAAACGATTACTTGTTTGGCAGGATTTTTCAGAACATTGTACACCTCATCGGAGAGGCCTAGCTTTTCAGCTGCAATGTTGAATCTTTCCATCATTGACTCCAAAGGATTCTCTTTATCCTTGATTGGAGCCGGTTCAATGTAAGCCATATTCGGGTTTGATTTAGTTATTCAAATGCGCTGCAATATTAAGCAGATTTTCAATCAACAGGGGTCAGAATTAGAAGATTTTCAAAAAGGCAGTGATAAATGGGGCTGAAAGTAACAATCCGTCAAAACGGTCCATAAATCCACCGTGTCCAGGAAGGCCTTTTCCAGAATCCTTAATCTCTATAGATCGCTTAAAAAGCGACTCGATAAGATCTCCATATGTACCGGCTATAATTATAATCCCGGCAATCACTAACCATTTCCAATCTTCAATCACGTGAAAGTATCGTGTCAGGACAAATGCTACTCCGATTGCAGAGAAAGCTCCGCCCAAAAACCCTTCCCATGATTTCTTTGGTGAAACCCGTTCGAATAACTTAGTCTTACCAAATTTTGTTCCCGCAAAATAGGCTCCTGTATCACTAGCCCATAGAATCAACAAACACCCGATAATGATCTGATAATTATATGTGGCATCTACTGAAAATACGGCAAGATTAAGCAGAGAAAAGGGCACTGCTACATAGAAAAGACCCAAAAAAGTATAGGCAACTCCAGTGAAAGGTTTCTTATCAGTTTTGCGATAAAGCTTAATAAAAAAGGTAAGTGAGACTATTGGGAAGATCAGAAAGAAGTAATTACTGGACAAATGCTCCTTCTCCACCAGAAAGGTGAGACAGAAAATCATCAGACCCAGAAATGTCCCAAAGCTTTTAAGGGGAAGCATCCCATCCAAGCCACTCAGTTTATAGAATTCCATTTGGGAAAAACCCAAAATCCCTGCGAAAACCAGAAAATAAGTGTAGTCAGAATATATGCAGCCTCCCACGATAATCAACGCTCCAAACAATGCGGTGATGGCTCTCTGACCTAGATTACTGTAATTATTTATACTAAAACGTGATCTCATTCTGGATTATATTATTCGCCGACATCATATTTTCACTCTGCACATGAACCTCATAATTCCCAAAAATCTGATAAACAGTTTCCTTTTTATTCAATATCACAGCCTGTATTTGATGCTCTTCCAAGACGCCTTTGACGATCTCAGCTCTCACCTGCATTGGGGTTTCAAATACCTTGTTCCAGTTCTCCATCGGGTTTATTTATTTTCTTAAAGTAAAAGATTCCTGCCAAAAGAACCAATAATCCAATAATGGCAGCAGGATAAGACACTGTATCTGTCGACTCCATATCAAAATCTATCATTCCTTGATTAGAAGCATAGACCATCAAAACCGTTACCGTATTATTCAAAATATGAGCAAGTATAGGATAGGTAAGACTTCCAGAATAATAATAAAGGTAACCAAACATCCCTCCTAAAAACAATCGAGGCAGAAACCCATAAAATTGTAAGTGAATAGCTGAGAATATAAAAGCTGTCACCCAAACTCCTGCGTGACCATTTCCTGTGTATAAATGCAGTTTAGGCTGAATAAGCCCTCTAAAAAACATTTCCTCCCCAATTCCAGCTAGAACACCTATTACCAAAATCCCAACAAGCAATTCTGGAATACTTTGATAATCGGTAAGAAACTTAGTCAACTCTAATAATTGCTCCTCCATTTCCAGCATCCACGCCTCCATTCCAGACAAGAATTCCGGAAGAATTAATTGTGAATTCAAATAGACAAGCAAACCATTGAAGAGCATTCCTCCCACGGTGATTAACAAGACCAAACCTGCTCCTTTTATAGTAAATCTTGGTAACTGTATCTCCCAATGTAAATCAGCCTTATCAATGAAGCGCATGATTACATAAGCAGCTACCCAAAAGCCAATACCAGATCCTATTCCTTGCACAAAATACATCGCCATTCTCCCGTTACTCGGTGAATAATCGCCTGTCATGAGCCCAATTATCTCCTCCATAGAGATATTAAAAAGAAATGGTGCGATTGCCAAAGCAACAACTTGAAGTACAATCAAAACTCCTATTGTCACTAAAACAATGACTATCAAGGACAAAAGCCAACTCTTTCGTTTACCAATTTCTGATTCCGTTTCGTATATCTCCATAATTGAGGTAAATTTACGCGCAAATTTAAAATAAGAAGTGGTTAAGATAGGAAACTTGGAGTTAGGGGACTTCCCATTGTTGCTTGCACCAATGGAAGACGTGAGCGATCCGCCGTTCAGAGCAGTCTGCAAACAGAACGGTGCAGACCTCATGTACACGGAGTTTATCAGTTCAGAAGGCTTGATTCGTGATGCAGCGAAGAGCGTGGCAAAACTTGATATTTTTGACTACGAGAAGCCAATTGGAATTCAGATTTTCGGAAATGAGATTGATTCCATGCGAGAAGCTGCGGCGATCGTGGAAGAAGCTCAACCTGATATATTGGACATCAATTATGGTTGCCCTGTAAATAAGGTAGCTTGTAAAGGAGCTGGTGCAGGGATACTCTTAGACATCGATAAGATGGTCTCCATGACTGCCGAAATCGTGAAATCAGTAAACATCCCCGTCACCGTGAAAACTAGACTAGGCTGGGATCAGAACACCATTCGTATCGTAGAGGTAGCTGAGCGACTTCAAGATGTAGGAATACAAGCAATTAGTATCCACGCCCGTACCCGAGCTCAAATGTACAAAGGCGAAGCAGATTGGAGTTATTTGAATCTTGTCAAAGACAATCCGCGCTTACATATTCCAGTGTTTGGAAATGGAGACATTGATTCTCCGGAAAAGGCGCAGGAATACAAGAATAAATATAACGTCGATGGCATGATGATCGGCAGAGCATCGATAGGGTATCCTTGGATTTTCAATGAGATCAAACATTTTCTTGCTACTGGTGAAAAACTTGCTGCTCCTGGACTGGATGAAAGAATTGCTGTCGCAAAGAAACATCTGGATTTCTCAGTAGAGTGGAAAGGTCCAAAACTTGGGATTCTGGAAATGAGAAGACATTACACAAATTACTTTCGAGGCATGCCGAATTTCAAACAATACCGAGCAGAAATGGTCACTGCTGAAACTTACGAGCATGTTTGTGAAGTATTGGAGAAAGTTTCTGACGTATATGCAGATCACATTTTCTAGGAGAAATAAGTTGAAAGGCGGTGAGGTTGACAGGTTAGCTTCAACTTCACCGCTTTTCTATTTTTAGTCTCCTAAATTTTTTACTCTTCAGACTTTATTTTTCCAAACAAATATTCTTTGGTTTTGCTTCCTTTGTGACGCGGACAATTCTCCGCACTAGCAGATGTCCACTACCACCAACGACAGCAATCTCAGAAACTGGGGTTTACTCATACTTTTGTCCCTGATTTGGGGCAGTTCATTTATTCTGATCAAGAGAGGATTGGAAGTATTTTCTGCTGGGGAAGTTGGTGCATATAGAATCGTAGCAGCAGCGACCTTCCTCTTGCCACTTTCAATTCCAAGACTAAAAAATTTAGATAAAACCCAGATCAAAAACCTAATTATCGTAGGCTTGGTAGGTAGTTTTATCCCTGCTTTTCTTTTTGCGAAAGCACAAACTCAACTTAGTAGCTCCTTGACAGGTGTTCTCAATGCGCTCACCCCACTTGCTGTTGTCGTAATCGGCGCATTGTTTTTTAATTCCAAAATCACCCGTCGAAATGGAATCGGCCTAGCCATCGCATTTATCGGGGTTTTTATCTTGGTGACTGTAAAAGAAGGTTCAGGATTCGGTGCATTTGCTGATATCAATTCACATGCATTCTATGTGATCCTAGCTTGTGTATGCTATGGGTTCAATCTGAATATTATCAAATACCGTTTTCAAAAACTCAAACCAATAGAGATCACTGCTATTTCCCTAATCATGGTTTTGCCTATGGCGTTGATTTACCTGATGGCCGGCACACAGTTTTCTTACAAAGTCGTGAATATTGATGGCGCACTTCCAGCCCTTGGTTATGTCACTCTTTTGGGAGTAATGGGAACAGCCATCGCCTTGATTATTTTCAATGTGATGGTAAAAACGGCAACGCCAGTTTTCGCAGCTTCAGTTACCTACATTATTCCAATTGTTGCCATATTTTGGGGCGTGCTTGATGGCGAAGTTCTACTTTTCGGTCATTATATAGGAATCGTAGCTGTGATCATAGGAGTATGGTTTGGAAATAGAAAGAAAGTAACTCAGCCTTAATTCCCCGCCTCATAGGTCTTTTTCTCCTTTTTGCTCATTTCTGCTGTCACTACCTCGTCGGGATGCACCACGACTAATTCTTGTATTTCAGCGACATCAGACACGCCTTCTTTTGATACAAACTTCATCGGTAGCATTTCGTACTTAAGCTTTGTTGTGCCGTCCTTTACAGGTTTCATATTGGCCAGCCTGACATGCAAACCAGAGTTATAGCTCTCCCCTGCTGACTCCGCAATCACATCGCCCGGAAAAACAACCTGACCCAATTTCACTTTTTCACTTCCCGGACTTAAGACCATTATTTTAGTCAGGGACCCATCATCATGAAATAGCTCTATGAAGTTTTCTCCTCGGTCGAAATCCAGATTATTTTTATCTGAATATTTATCCATACTGATCTCCGAAACGACTCCTTTGCGAGGAGCGACCACCTCCGTAGGCAAGCCAAACCTGAAAGAAACCCCAACATAATCCGTATTCTCCTCCTTTGGCTGGAGACGATTTTCTATATGAGTCATGCGAATTCCCGTCGCAACTGTGCCTTCTGGCAGTGGAATCAAGTAAACAGTTTCCTCTTTTGATCTCCGGCTGTAATCGCCTTTGATAAATGAATAAGTATAACGAAGATTTGTAGACTGACTTTCCGTTACTCTCTTCAGAGTTAATACTTTAGATTTTCCTGGCCGAGCAACCACAATCCCCGAACTACCTATTGAATTCAAGTTAGTTAACTCCGTGTAGTCAATTAAAACAGTGTAAGGTACATTTCCCGTATTAGTAGCATACAATTCCATACCTCCCTCTTCAGCCCGAACAGTTTCCATGGTGATTTGAGCTAGGCTAACTTGCCAGAAAAAGAAATAACACACGACAGCTAGAAATGGACGCATAAGTTGATTTTGGAGTAAAAGCTAAATTCTGTACTCGCTCCATAGAATCTGGAACTTAGTAAAGCAATCACCAAAATAGTGATTTGTCAAATCAGCTCAAACTAAAAACAAAAAAGTTCCAATAATCAAATAGTCAAACTACTCCCACTTCATCCGCTCTCTCCAAGCAAAAGCTAGTTTAGGCAGTTGTTGATAGCTGTTGATCCCAGCTTTAACACCCTGTGTTTTCAGAAACACATCGTTTGTTTTTCTGCTTAATTCTAAAGAATAAGCTTTGACAGATTCACTGGCTTTTTGCAAGGAAACCAAATCATTCCGTACTCCTCTATCCAAGGTTTTCACCCATACTTTGTATTCATCCGGCGCCATTCGGTAATAGTCACGGATTTGATAAGTCAATAACCTTAATTGTCCTGAATAGCGTAAGAGTGGATCATCACTATTGGTACAGATCACCCAAGCAATAAAATTCGCCTCTCCCTCATCTGTCACACCATAGCTATGTGCCATCTCATGTGCAACTGTAAAAGGCTGCTCTAGCGCGTGTAAAGTAGGGTCGATGTAGCTTTCGCCCGTAAAGGGAAAATAGATTCCAAGAATCCCCATTTTCCGCATGAATCCAGGCGGAGGAAAAAGTTTGGTTCGTGGCCTACCTGTGAAATTTAAACCAAGCATATCGAGATTGTCTGCAATATTCGACCGCACGAGTTTTTCCAACTCAGGATAAGGCAAAATCTCTTCAATAGCGACAGTGTCCTGTGTGATAGAATTCCTGTATTGTTGCACTAGGCGCTGCGTGATCAGAACCTCATGTTTCAATTCCTCCAAATTCATAGCATGTGGATTAAGTCCCAATTGCTGCACTATTGGAGTGCGCTGATAATTAAAACCCCAAAGGAAAAGGAAAAAGAAGATCAATGCCCCAACTCCATTGGCTAATGCCCGAAAAGTGTAGAACAATTTCCATTTCCAACCTTTTCGCTTGGTAACCCTAAAAAGATAAATGCCAATGACCAGCATCACTGACACTATAAACAAATAAACGCTGGGAAAAGGCAGTCTTCCCAGCGTCATATCGATTACATTCCGAATGCCCGGAAAGAATACTCTAGAATAAATATCGTCTGTTGCTTCAGGGTTCTGAGCCGCCAAATAACGTATTCCCAAAGCAATAACTCCAAGAATCGCCCAGGACCAATCTCTCTTACCCATATTTAAAAGCTTAAACTCCTTCTGCTACCACTTCCTTTACTTCTGGAAGCATTCTGGTAAGAAGATTTTGTATGCCGGCTTTCAATGTCACCGTACTTGAAGGACATCCTGAACAGGAGCCTTGTAACTGAACTTTCACTACTCCTTCATTGAAGGAATGGAATACGATGGCACCTCCATCCTGCTCTACAGCTGGACGAATATATTCATCTAAAATTCCTTTGATCTTTTTCACTACTTCAGAGTCGTTCTCATCAAAAAGTGGATCCTTCTCAATATTTACTGGAACTGGCGCTTTGCCTGCTTCCAGATATTGCTTGATATGATCACGAACAATGCCCTGAATCTCGGACCAATCAACGCTTTCAGACTTGGTAACAGTCACAAAATTAGAAGCGACAAAAACGCGCTCGACCGCTGCAAAATTGAAAAGCTCCTGAGCTAAAGGACTGATTTTAGCACTTTCAGCATCTGGAAAATCAAAACTTACGCCCTCATCTACCAACATAAAGTTGGCAACAAATTTCAAAGAATTAGGATTTGGATTAGCCTCCATGTAGAGGTGTACAGGTCTTGCTTGTGCTTGTAGCATGGTATTCTTGATTTTTGTTTAGAAATCCGATTTGCCGGTTTTAAGTTCCAGCAAATCGGAATTTCATTTGTATTCTTCAATTTGATTGCAATTGGCTTAGTCCAATTGGGTCAAATAATTACTTCTTAAAAGGATGACCAGTCGCTGCATACCAGATTCCGCCGGACACATGCTTTAGGAAATCGGCTTCTACCCATGCGGACTCCACATGACCCAGCGCCGTGTAGAACACTCTACCGCCATCAAACTCATGGTACCAAGCCATAGGATGATTATCTCCGTTACCTTTTCCTACCTTATAGGTGCTTTCGTCTGCTTTTATCAAGACCTTAATATCTGGATTGATATCTCTGAACTCATATAGCTCGTCAAACCACATCCAGCTTTTAGATAAGTGCCAAGTAGCTGGGTGATTTTGATCCACTACTTCCAATCGTAAAGTTTGCTGTGCAGGGTGGGTAAGAAAATAAGCACCAATCATCTTATTGTACCAAGGCCACTCATATTCTGTATCAGTCGCAGAGTGAATTCCTACAACTCCTTTACCACTCTGAACGAACTTCTGAAAAGCTGCTTTCTGCTCCTCATTGAAAATCGTGCCTGTAGTGGAAGCTAAAATCACCACGTCATATTTTGCTAGATTTTCGTCGTTGAAAGCCCCTGCATCTTCGGTCGTATAAACACCGAATCCTTGAGTTTTACCAAGTTCCTTAATCGCCGCTACGGCTTCAGGAATAGATTGGTGGCGGAAGCCTGCAGTTTTACTGAAAACTAAGGCTTTGAATTGCTGTGCTTGTGATACCATCGCTATACTGAATATCAGCGAGAGGGTGAGAAGTGTTCTTTTTAAGGTCATAGGTATTGAGTTATAGGGTTATTGAATATTGATATTAATTAAATGAATATTGAAAATAGGGTGTTATTACTTAATAATTTCAAACTTCTCGCCAGCTTCTTTTCTGGAAAAAGCATTGAAATGCCACCATTCCGATCCGATTCCTGAGAAGCCATTTGCTGTCATCACTTTTCGAAGAATATCCCGATTAGCAATTTGAGCTCTGGTAAGTTTTCCTTCGGAAAGCATTTGTTTTTCACGGTCAGGATAAGCCGGATAGCCAAAGTAATCATAGCTAGTGCCCATATCCAAAGTTGAGTCAGCTTTCGTGTCAAAAATCGTCAAATCCACCGCAACTCCAAAGTTGTGTAAACTACCTTTTTTAGGATCCGCAACATAAAGTGGCTTCAAACTATCGGGTTTATCCAGATTGTCCCAAAGAATCTGCTGAACAGAAGAGGGACGAACGCCATCATAAACAAGTAAAGTATAACCGGGATTCTCCGCTTGTAGCATTTCCTGAGCCTTCTTCAGGCGCTCCGCTACCTCTGGCTGAAGAAATGCTTTCGTAAGATCTCCATAAACGTCTTGCTTAAAGAAATTATCAGTTGTAGAATACTTTAGCTCTACCATAATTCCAGGAATTTCTTCCTCCACATTCACCAATCCTTGATCGCGAAGAGTCATTTCCAATTCAGGCATTTCCTCCACCAGATCTATTTCCCTTATTGGGTCCAATTCTTCCCGTTGCTGCTCAGAGAATACCTCCTGATCGCTTTTCGGAGATGAGCAGGCAATCGCTAGGGTAAGAAAAATTAAAGCTGATCTTTTCAAGATTTCGAATTTCTATTCACAATCGTAGCAGATGCTTGCGCTGTTGGCAAAACCACTACATCAGCGATGGTCACATGAGCAGGTCTAGTTACGGCAAACTCTACAATATCCGCAATATCCTGAGCTACCAATGGTTCAATTCCTTGATAAACAGTCTCCGCCTTACCTTCATCTCCTTTGAAGCGGACGAGAGAAAACTCCGTCTCCACCAAGCCTGGGTGAATCGCTACTACCCGAATTCCAAATGAATTCAAGTCCATTCGCATACCTTTCGTGATGGCATCCACAGCATGCTTGCTTCCGCAATAGACACTACCATTGGGATACACTTCCTTTCCGGCGATAGAACCAATATTGATGATCATCCCTGACGTCCTTTCTGTCATCCCAGGAATAATCGCTCGGGAGACATAAAGAAGCCCTTTCACATTGATATCCATCATTGCATCCCAATCATCGAGATTGGCAGTTTGCACTGGGTCAATCCCATGGGCATTGCCAGCATTATTGATCAGCACATCGATTGCTTTCCATCTTTCGGGCAGATTCTGTAGTATTTCCACTACCTTTTCTCTGTCACGCACATCGAATATCAAGGGCAAAAAATCAATCCCTTCAGGCAATTCTGACTTTAGTTCTTCCAGACGATTTCCACGTCTGCCTGTGGCGATAATGTTGTAACCTAATTTGGCAAGGGTAATTGCAGCAGCTTTGCCGATTCCAGAAGTCGCTCCGGTGACTAAGGCAATTTTGTTTTTCATCAAGGCAAGATAAAAAAAATATCAATGGACAATTTTCAATACTCAATGATCAAGTTAAAAAACCCTTCCCAAATCTAACCTTTACTGAAAATTCAGATAAATAGTAATTGATTTTTTCTTAAGCGAAGAAATGGCATCCCTTAGCTCTGGAATTGTATTTTCGGCCTGATAAAGATTATTCAAACCATGAGAGAAGCGGATCTCTGGAGCAAATTTGAAGTACTTAAAATAAACTTCAAACCCCATTCCTGCCTCAAGCGAAAAATCCTGACCAGTCATGACGATATCATCCACATTTGCTTCATCCTGGCTTTTGGTACGGAACTGATAGCTCGCTCCACCCAGCCAATACATTCTTGTATTGTTGAATCGTTGTGACCGGTATTTGAATAGAAGTGGAAGTTCTACTACAGTTTCTTCCGAGGTATACTCAACTATTCCTCCTACCCTAGGCGGCTCACCGTCTATAGGAAACCCAACAGGATTAGTCTGAATAAGACTTTGATCTAATTCTACACCAAAATAAGTCACCTCCGTCTTATACTCATAGAACCCCACTTTAGGAGTAAACATCATAGAAACCTGATCATGAAATCTCAAGATCCCTATGAAGCCCAGTGAAAATCCAGGAGAAAACTTAGGCTGTATACTTCGCACATTAGTGAAGGCATTTGTCACCGAAGAATTCAGAAAAGCATCAGAATACTTCACTCTCAGTGTGCTATTATGGGTAGCCAAAAAGAATCCGTAAGAAAGAGGTTTATTATCAGAGCTTGAAGCTGAAGTCAAGCCAAACATCCCTTGCCCAAACGTTGGAATCGTTGCTAAGAAAAATACTAAACCTACTAGGACTACTTTGTTCCTACGTAGATTGAGCTTATTCCAAATGTGAGTGGTTTGCATAGGTTACTAGTGAATCCAACGTTATTCATAATTCTCAGGAAGTCCATTCCGTCTGGAAATGCCTGTACTGACTCAGGAAGATAGGTATAAGCAGAATTATCTTTCGATACTAATTTACCGATTTGCGGTAAAATTGCTTTGGAATAAAACGCATACGCCTGCTTCATCGGAGCTTTAGTTGGCTTGCTAAATTCCAAAATCACCACTTTTCCTCCTGGCTTGAGCACGCGATACATATCAGCTAGCCCTTTATCCAGGTTCTCAAAGTTCCTAACACCAAAAGAAACGATGACTGCGTCAAACTTATTATCTTCAAAAAGCAATCCTTCAGAATCACCAAGCTGAAGCTCGATTTTATCTTCCAGACCTTTTTTCTTCATTTTCTTTCGTCCTTCCTCTAGCATTCCTTCGGAAATATCCACTCCGATGATCTTATCTGGGTTTAGAGAAAGCGCTTCAATTGCAAAATCTCCGGTACCAGTAGCAATATCCAAGATCAACTTTGGCTGATCATCTTTCAGATATTTAATTGCTTTTTTTCTCCAAGTGATATCAATCCCCATGCTGAGCACGTGATTGAGCAAATCATATTTGCCAGAAATGTTATTGAACATCTCAGCTACCTGATCTTTTTTGGAATCTTGCTTGTCTTTGTAAGGAACTACGGCCATTCTGTATTCTGTCTTTGAAAGAACAATAATAGGCAAGAATCACGAGGAATGGAAAAATCTTACACTTCCGCTTCATCCTTCCCTTTTCGGATAATATCGTACTTTTGCAAACAAATACCAGCAGATGATCCAGACAGCAACCTTTGTAATCAGTAATTCTAACCCCGGAAATTGTCCAAAGCCAGACCGAGCTGAGATTGCTTTTATCGGTAGATCTAATGTGGGCAAAAGCTCATTGATCAACATGCTAGTCAACCAAAAAGGACTCGCAAAGACTTCTCAAAAGCCAGGTAAAACCCAGTTGATCAACCACTTCGTCATCAATGACAAGTGGTACCTAGTCGATCTTCCAGGCTATGGCTTCGCCAAAGTAAACCTGAAAGTGAAGCAAGGTTGGGAAAGTATGATCACTACATACCTTACGAAGCGAGAAAATCTATGTGGCGTTTTCGTACTGATAGACAGCAGATTAGAACCACAGCAGATTGATTTAGAATTTTTGCTTTGGTGTGGCACACAGGAAGTACCTACAGCACTGGTATTCACTAAAGCTGATAAGCAGTCCAAATCAAAAACTGATCTAAACATCCAGAAGTTTCTTAAGAAAACGAGAGAAATGTTCGGAGAAAATCCCGATTACTTCGTGACAAGTGCAGAAGCAAGCACCGGCAAAAAGGAACTAACGAAGTTTATGGAACAACTAGTAACAGAATATACAGCTAGGTGAATCATTTAATTGATAATCCTATATTTGCATCCTCGAAAAAATAAACCAAATGAATTTTAAAGATCTTGCCACCGTAGCCGGTAAACCCGGTTTGTTCAAAGTTTTGAAGCCTTCACGCACAGGAGTGATCCTAGAAAGCATGGACGCTAAAAAAACTAAACTCGTTGCAGGCATGTCCCAGCGTGTATCTATTCTAAGCGATATTTCTATCTACACATTGACAGAAGAGGGTGCTGAGCCATTAGAGTCTGTTATGCAAAAGATTGAAGCAGAATTCCAAGGTGATCTTGGATTGGATGCTAATCCAGACGATTCAGAACTTAGAGCTTTCATGAAGCATATACTTCCTGAAGTAGACGAAGCGAGAGTTTACACTTCTGATATCAAGAAATTGATCACTTGGTACAAATTACTTCGAGTTCAAGCTCCTGAAGTATTGAAAAAAGAGGATACTGAAGTAGAAAAAACTCCTGAAGTGGAAGAAAAAGCTAAAGTGGAAAAACCTAAAGCCAAGGCTAAAGGAAAAACTAAAGAATAATAGTACTGCCCCGGTTAACCTCGGGGCTTTTTTGATCCCAGCATGAGTGAATCCATAACCCTCGATACTTTTTCTTTGCTTCGAAAAGACTTTGAACTTCCAGAAGTCACATCTGAATTTGACGAAGAAAAGGCCGTTCTGACACTAACCAAAGTCATCGCATACATGCTAGACCGGGAATTTGAGCGCTTGCTACAGATTTGTTACCGCATTGATCTAGGAGAAGAAAAGCTCAAAAAAATCCTACACGTATCCGAACCAGACCAAGTAGCCCCAGATTTAGCTCGTGCGCTCTGGAATCGCCAAAAGCAAAAAATAGAAATCAGAAAAAGGTATTCAGCAAACGAATAGAGCTCTTCGTCATTATATCGACTAGCCTAACTCTAATTTTTCCTATTTTTAGACTTTCTATTTAAAACTATTTTTCTCTATGAAATCATTATTCAAATTAAATTTTCTAGTGGCACTCACTTGCCTTGTTGTTTTAGGATCATGTAGCAGCGACGACGATACTGATCCCCCGAAGACAGACGCCGAACTGATCGGATCAGGCATTACTTGGAAATTTAGCAAAGTCACTGCAGCAGGAATTGATGCAAGTGCTTTTATAGATGCTTGCCATCTTGACAACCTTATTACATTCAACTTCCAGACTAATCTTAAAACTGGAGTAGTAGATTCTGGCGCTACCAAATGTGATAGCTCTTCTCCACAGACTGAGGACTTCACATGGGATTACAATGAATCCACTAAGATCTTATCAGTCAATAGTGATGTCATAGATATTCCTGGAGCATCCGGAGATTTAAAAGTAGTCAGCGTCACTAGTATTGAGCTTGTACTTTCTCAAAATGTATCAATACCAAACTTTGGCACTCAAGAAGTAAAGCTCACATTGGTTCATTGATTTGCCTTCAACTTCTTTAAGTCCTTAAAAGGAAATAGACCATGAGCTTGTAAGCAGTTGGTTTATTTCCTTTTTTTGTTTCACACCCAAACTATCATAAAATGGCAAATCCAATCTGGATCATGACCTCTGCTTTTGACCAACTTAATTTGGATCAAACAGTAGAAAAAGCTTTAGAAATTGGTTCTCAAGGCCTAGATCTTTGTGTTTTCCGCAAAGATGGAACGCGTGATGACTTCGTGGCTACTCACCTCGAGTATGAAAACTTCGGGCCTGAAGCAGCCAAAAAACTACTTGAGAAATTTAATGGAGCCAAACTTCGACTTTCCATAGGAGCTTTCGATAACCTTATCGGAGGAGATCCAGCGGAGCGTATTAAGAATCAAAACCATCTTTTGAGACTCATCCGAATGGCATACCTACTCGGTGGGGATGAAAATGATGTGAAAGTTGGAACATTCGTGGGTTACAATCACGAACTCGGAAATCAAGAAGGTGGATTTGAGAAAAACCTGTTGGAATATCAGCGGATCTTTGGGCCGATCATCCGCTATGCAAATAGCCTCGGAGTGACAGTTCTCTATGAAAACTGCCCGATGGAAGGCTGGAGAAGCTCAGGTCATTTCGGCACCTTCAATAACCTTACAGGAGTCTTAGCTGCACGAAAAATCATGTATGAGCTTGTTCCAGAAACAAATCATGGAGAAATCTACGATCCTTCTCACGACGTCTGGCAACACACAGATCCTATGGAAGTGATCAAACATACGGACATGAATCGCCTGAAGAGAATCCACGTAAAATCCACTAGAAACAATCCTGATCCATTCTGGGGAAATATGTATCCTATGCAGGAAGTAAATCCTGAATTGGCATCTAAACTTGGAATTACGAGCAGCACGAACCCGTGGGATCGACATCATTACGAAGCCACGCTTCCTGGTTTTGGATTAGGCGACTCGATGGATTGGCGAGCATTTGTGAATATTCTAAAGGAGCGCAAGTTCACTGGGCCTTTTGAAATCGAAAACGAGGCAGTTCTCTCCAAACAAACCGGAAACATGGGAGCCATCGTCCAAGGCTGTAAAGCTGCAGTGCAAAATCTAGCTCCGCTACTTTATGAGTTGGGAGAAGATGGCTGGCAATATCCAGAGTCAGAATACAAGCCACTTTTGGAAATCAATCGCGGGGATGTACCGTTAGTGACTATGGAAAAATTATAAAGTATTAGATCATAAGTCTGAAAAAAGCACTTCGGACTTATGATTTTTCACTTTCATTTCTGGCTTTCTTCATACCCTGTATCGACTAGCAAGTCTGATCCCTCTGCTGCAGCCACAGCGAGCTGGTCGCAACGCTCATTCTCGATGTTGCCAGCATGCCCTTTTACCCAGATAAATTTGGGCTTGTACTTCAGATGAAGTGGAATGTAGCGTAACCAGAGATCAGGATTTTTTTTGTCTTTGAAGCCTTTTTTTTGCCAGCCCCATATCCAGCCTTTCTCTACCGAGTCAACTACATATTTGCTGTCCGAATAAATCTGAACAGGGAATTCAGTAGTATTAATCGCTTGAAGTGCACGAATTACCGCAAGCAATTCCATGCGGTTATTCGTAGTGAGCCGAAAGCCTTCGGAAAGCTCCTTGCGATGTTTGTTGAATTTCAGAACGGCACCATAGCCGCCCCGACCGGGATTGCCTTTGGCAGCGCCATCAGTATAAATGGTAATCATGCGACAAAGAAAAGAAAAATGAAATGGAGAATAATGTTAAATCCCAGATTCTACTCCAATAGGAAAGGCATTTGTTTTGAAAATCTTCACAGCGATGGAAAGCAAAATAATTCCAAAAATCCTTCTTAGGACATCCAAACCAGTTTTGCCGATTTTCCGCTCTAGCCAACCCGTACTTTTCAGCACGATGTAAACCAAGACTAGATTTAAAAGAATTCCTATCGCAATATTGATCTGTGCAAACTCAGCTTTCAGAGTCAAAATCGTAGTGAGTGTCCCTGCTCCTGCGATCAATGGAAAAGCAATAGGCACAATGGACGCACTGTCTTTAGCATCGGGATCGGACTTGAAAAGTTCAATACCCAAGATCATTTCTGCTCCAATAGCAAAAATGATCAGCGCTCCAGCGATTGCAAAATCTTCTACACCTATTCCAAAAAGGCTCAAAATCGATTTTCCAGCGAAAAGAAATAGAATCATCAAAACTCCCGCAGCCAACGTTGCTTTTTCAGACTGAATATGCCCCACCTTCTGCCTTAGATTGACGATAATCGGAATAGAACCGAGTATATCAATCACAGAAAAAAGGATCAGGGAAACCGAGAGAATTTCTTTGTAATCAAACATTGCGCGAAAGTAGACATTTAACCTTTGAGGTTTCAAAAACCTCGAAGGTTTTTAGATTATGAAATGGTGAAGGAAAGGAATTTGCTTTGGACCTAGGATCCAGATCGAAAATCAAATCCCCCTTTGTTAACTTCTCATTTCCAAAATGAATATGCAGTCCAAGGGGGAATTGCAGTACTAAAAGATTTCAGCATTACAATAAATTATGTACTCAACGATTACATAAAAACAAAACCTCCGAAGTCATCAAGACTTCGGAGGTTTATACACATTAGACCTTCGGGGTTTTGAAAACCCCAAAGGTCAAATTCAATACTTCGATAAAAACGCTATCAACTTATTCATTTCTGCGTTTGTCACAGCAGGGAAATTTGCGATTCGGAAACTTGTTGGCTTGTGTGGGCCGTACCCAGACCCCAGCTGCATTCCTTCTTTTTCGGCATCCTTTTTCACAGATGCAATTAATTCTTCCGAGCCAGTCACGGCTAAAACTGTAGTACTTCTAGTCTCGGCATTGTCCACTAGCATTCTAAGTGACTTGGATTGAGCTATAGCTGTTTCTAACTTCTGCATACGCGCGCGCAGATTTTCGTCGATGTGCTGTATTTCTTCCAGATCCTTCAGTACCCGGTTGAGCAGATAGATTCCCAGTACATTTGGTGTATAATGGGTCTGATAGCCAGCTGCATTTTCAAGAATAAAACTCAAGCTGTTATATAGCCCCTTTTCTCCTTTGCTTTCGCACTTTTCTATGGCTTTTGGAGAAAGAATAAGTATCCCCAAACCTGCGGGAAGACCAAAACATTTCTGCACTGATGCATACCAAATATCCGCCAGACTGAAATCCAATTCGATTCCAGACATGGAAGAAGTAGTGTCTACTGCGATCATTTTTTCAGGATATTTTTCCTTGATCTCAGCAATCACTGACATCGAGACCTGAGTAGCATTGGCAGTTTCATTTTGCGTAAGCGCGATCACATCGAAGTTTTCAGAGATCTCCAAGTTTGCGACATCGATAGCTACATTTGCTTCGATTTTCAGTCCGTCAGTAGCTGGATTGATATGCTTTGCGAAGCCGATCCACTTTTTCCCAAAGGAACCTGAGTAAATATGAAAACTCGCCTGCTGCACGATGGACTGGGTGATAATTTCCCAATTTTCAGTAGCACTGGAAGTGAAAAGCAACTTGTAATCATCTGGCATGTGGAGCTTTTCACGCATCAATTGCTCAGTTGCCTGATACAAGTTCATGAAAGCACTGCTACGGTGATTGGCACTCAGAATGCCTTCATTGTAGGCATCTTGCAAATAAGTCGGAAGGGCATCATATACTTTAGATGGCCCGGGAGCAAATGTGAGCATAGGGAAATAGGTTATTGAAAATAGAGAATTCCAAGTGCGTAGCCTTTAAGGCCAAGTCCGGAGATCATTCCGACGCAGGATTTGGAAATAATGCTTTTGTGGCGGAATTCTTCCCGCTTATAAATATTCGAAATATGTATTTCCAGAGTCGGAGTAGTTACCCCAGCAATGGCATCAGAGATCGCCACGGAAGTGTGGGTGTATCCTCCGGCATTCAATAATATGGCATCAAAAGTAAAGCCTACTTCGTGGATTTTATTGATCAGCTCACCTTCCACATTACTTTGGTAATAATGAAGATCAACATCAGGAAAAGCAACTTTCATTCCCTCAAAATATTCTTCAAAAGAAGTGCTTCCATAGACTTCTGGCTCTCTTTTTCCAAGAAGATTAAGATTTGGACCGTTTATTATCAGGATTTTCAAAACAAAATTCGGTTTGATGGTTGATGATTCAAAGGTAATTGGTTTCTGATTGGAAAGTTAAAACCTTTCAACATTTGAACGTTCCAACTTTCCAACCTAATTTCCCAATATTTCAATTTTTAATCTTCCAATGTCTAAGACCTGGCAAAACTACATCAAACAATTCCGTCATTACCTCAAGCTGGAGCGATCCCTAAGCGAAAATTCTATAGAAGCTTATACCCGTGATGTGGAGAAATTGGCAGCTTACTCAGAAACAAATTTCCAAGAAAAAAGCCCTTTGAACCTGGAATTGGAGCACTTACGGAAGTTTGTGAATGACTTAGCAAAACTGGAAATATCAGATTACACGCACGCAAGAATCATCTCCGGCATCAAAGCCTTCTACAAATACCTGATGTATGAAGACATCATAACCGAAGATCCTGCGCAACTCTTGGAAGCTCCGAAGCTTGGCAGAAAACTCCCTGACACCTTGAGTTATCAGGAAATAGTCCAACTCTTAGAAGCTATCCCACTTGGCGAACCTGAAGGTCACCGCAATCGTGCTATGTTAGAGATGTTGTATAGCTCTGGATTGCGTGTTTCGGAACTAACAGAATTGAAAAAAGGTCAGGTCTTCGAAGACGTAGGTTTTCTGAGAGTGACTGGAAAAGGAAACAAAGAGCGCTTGGTTCCCATCGGGAAGGATGCGCTGAAGTATTTGAATATCTATAAAGATGACGTACGTGTGCATCAAGCCATTGCCAAAGGCCATGAAGAATTCGTATTCCTTAATCGCCGTGGCAAAAAGCTTTCACGAGTAATGATTTTTCTGATTATCAAAAAAACTGCAGAACAAGCTGGCATTGATAAAAACATAAGCCCACATACGTTCCGCCATTCTTTTGCCACCCATCTGATAGAGGGCGGAGCAGATCTTCGAGCTGTTCAGGAAATGCTCGGTCATGAAAGCATCACGACGACTGAGATTTACACGCATCTAGATCGGGATTATTTGAGGCAGGTGCTGACAGATTTTCATCCTAGGAAATAATTGTTGGTTGTTGGTTGTTGGTTGGTTGTTAATCAAAAAAGAATAGTTTTGGAGAATTAAAATTATAGTCTCAATGAAAAAACTATTCACTCTTTATGTCTTTCTATTTTCAATTTCACTTGCCAATGCTCAGGAAGTAGAAGTGACAACCAATAAACCAGAACTTCAAATAGGTTTCTTAGGAGTTTGGCTGAACAATGAATATAGGCTTTCGGATCAATTTGCCTTAAGAGCAGAAATCGGATTAGATATGCAGGCTTGGGGAGATTTGAACTATACAAGTAGCTACGTGTTTTTGCCCGTAATCACAGCGGAACCTAGATGGTATTATAATTTAGCAAAACGAAGTAATAAGGGAAAGACCACTAAAGGTAACTTTGGAAATTTCTTTTCTTTAAAAACCAGTTTTCATCCTGATCTCTTTGTGATTTCTCAATACGATGATATCGTCATCCCTGATTTGTCGATTGTACCCACTTGGGGAATCCGCCGACCTTTATCCACAAATTTTGTATTTGAAACAGGGATTGGATTCGGTTACATACATTATTTCTACAAATCCCAAGGATACTCTTATGATGAGGGGAACTTCATGGTGAATTTGCATCTCAGATTTGGATACAGGTTTTGACACTATTGCAACTAACTTACCTACATGATTAATCTCTTATACAAACTTTCCCCAAAGCTGGACAGCTTAACCAAGCGTCAGAAACTGATGTTTCGTGTGTTGCTTCTCAGTGTAAGTTTGGTGTTTTTTGGAGCTTATTTTAAAATCAACGATCATCCAAACGCTGACTTAATCCTGGGATCTGCAATGATTCTTCACATAATTTCTATTGCCGGTTTACTGAGCAAGTGGGCTAGCTATAGAACTAGAAGTGAGGTCTCTACGCTAGATTAACCCAATAGCCCTTTATTTAATCACTCTTACCAATTCCTTGATAATCGCTGCCATCATCGGCTCAGCGATAGAGGCAGCAGCTAATACTTCCTCTAGTGTGATTCTTTTGATCTTCCCCTCCACACCCAAATCGGTTATTGCGGAAATCCCAAAAACTTCAATACCCATTTGTCTCGCGACGATCACTTCAGGCACGGTACTCATACCCACCGCATCAGCTCCAATTCCTCGTAGATATTTGTACTCAGCGGGAGTTTCGAGATTTGGCCCTTGGACACCTGCATAGATTCCAGTGTGTACTCTAAAATTATTTGCTTTCGCAAAACCCCGTGCAACTGCATGCAATTCTGATGAATAAGCATCGCTCATATCTGGAAATCTTGGCCCAAATTCCTCGTAGTGTTTTCCACGAAGGGGACTCTCTGGAAACAAATCTATATGATCACGTATCAGCATCACATCTCCTACTTCCTGATCAGGGTTCAGCCCTCCACTAGCATTTGAAACAAGTAAAGTCTTTATCCCAAGCTTTTTCATCACTCGGACTGGAAAAGTGACCTCCTGCATGGAATAGCCTTCGTAGTAATGGAAACGCCCTTTCATAGCCATAACCTTTTTGCCTGAAAGCTCTCCAAAAATCAATTTCCCAGAATGGCTTTCCACAGTAGAAAGTGGGAAATTAGGAATATCCGCATAGTCAATTTCTTTTTCTACGGTAATCTGATCACCCAAATGACCGAGGCCCGTTCCTAGAATGATGGCGATTGATACTTCACCAGTATATTGTGAGCGAATGAAAGAAGTTGCTTCTGAAATTTGATTTAGGTAATTCATAGAGATTAATTTGCCAGTCCTAAATATATAAATTACCTCCCAGCTTCGAACTTTTGCCTTGGCAAGAATGTAATCCTTTCAGAAAAACAAGAAAATGATCAAGATAATCGTAGGAACAAACCGCAAGAATTCAGTTTCCAAAACCATCGCAGAGCTATATCAACATCTACTGAATGAGAGAGGGGAGCAATCAGAAATCCTTGAATTGGAAAACTTACCCAGTGATTTTATTGAGAATGCTTTGTATGAAAATAATGGGAAACATGACTCGTACAACGAATTCCACGATCAATTAGTGGATGGAAAAAAGTTTGTTTTCATCGTACCTGAGTACAATGGATCTTTCCCGGGCATTCTAAAAACTTTTATTGATGGGATGACCTATCCTAATACATTTAGGAATAAAAAGTGTGCTTTGGTGGGGATTTCATCTGGAATAGGCGGGGGTGGCATCGCTATGAGCCACCTTACCGACATCTTCCATTATCTGGGAATGCATGTCCTTGCTCTCAAGCCAAGACTGGCTAAGATAGAGCAAAATATGTCAGATAACCTGCTCACCAACAGGTTGTACATGGACTTGCTGCAAACCCAGGCAGACATGCTGCTTGAATTTTAGGACTTAGTCCACATTATCATGCAGGAATCTATTATTACCTAGAATCTCATTGTCATCGCTCAAGTTGTACTTACTGATGCTTGGCTCTGAGCTATGCTGAGGTTCGTTCAATACTACATTTTTACGCTGATAAGCTGGCACTTCCATTTTCTCCTTCAATTCGTCTGGAGTTGGATTGAATGCACGGTTACCTTTTAGCTTTTCGAAACGCTCGTGCGCTCTCTGAATTGCCTTCTGCTTCATTTGCTCATAGTAATCATTGGCAAAAGCAGGACTTGCAGGCTCTTCTTTCTTAGGCTCATCTTCTGTTTTCTTCTCATCTTCCTCTTCGAAAAGATCATGAACGATTTTCTCTTGAGCAGGCTTTGGAGCTTCAGCTTTAATTTCATCCTTAGGCTTCATGAAAGTAAATAGGCTTTCCTTTTTAGGAGCAGGAGTTTGAATAGGCTCTTCTCTTTTAGGAGTTTCAGCTACAGGCTTCACTTCTGGAGCTGGTGCAGGTGCAGGAGTTTTAGGCATAGAGAATACAAAAGTAGACCCTCCAGAAACTGACTCTTCCTTCACTTTTTCAGATTTTCCAGAATCCAAATTGATTACTGTCTTTTCTTCCTCTACTTCTTCTACTGGAGTGCTTGCTACTGGAGCAGGTGCAGGAATTACTACCGCTTTTGCTACTTCCACTTTCTTGCTAGCTCCTTGAAGTCTGTCCATTTCGAATCCTGTAGCAATTACAGTTACACGAATAGCTTTGCCTAATTCTGGATCGATACCCTGACCGAAGATTACCTCAGCATTGTCACCAGCTTTCTCCTGAATGTACTCAGTGATTTCGCTCAATTCGTCCATTGACAACTCCTCATCTTCACCAGACATAATAGAAAGCAAGATTTTCTCAGCTCCTTTGATGTCTACATTGTTCAACAATGGAGAAGAAATCGCAGCACCAGCTGCACGGATCGCACGTCCTTCGCCTTCCTCAGTGGAAGAACCCATCACAGCAGCACCGGCATCTTTCATTACTGTCTTCACATCTTCAAAATCCACATTGACATCCTGATGGATAGTAATGATTTCAGCGATAGATCTTGCAGCAGTAGATAGAATATCATCCGCTTTGCTGAAGGCTGTTCTGATGGCAAGGTTACCATAGATCTCTCTCAATTTGTCATTCAAAATAACCAGTACGGTATCACAGTTCTCACGAAGCGCTTCAATACCCGCCTGAGCTACATTCATCTTCTTCTTACCTTCGAACATGAATGGAGCGGTAACAATACCCACAGTCAGGATATTCAGTTCTTTCGCGATTCTAGCTACTACAGGAGCTGCACCAGTACCGGTACCTCCACCCATTCCAGCTGTGATAAATACCATTTTGGTATTATCAGCCAATAGTTCACGGATCTCATCCTCTGATTCTATCGCTGCATTTTTTCCTTGCTCAGGATTCGCTCCAGCACCTAGACCTTCGGTCAAATTGGCACCAAGTTGCAATCTAAGTGGAACTGGGCTAGACTTAAGAGCTTGAGCATCGGTATTGACTACCACAAACTCAACGTCCTTAATACCTAGACCATACATGTGGTTTACGGCATTAGAACCGCCTCCACCTACGCCGATTACTTTAATTATCGACTTCGGGTTTTTGTGTAAATCAAATCTGTAATCTTTCATGTTATCTGACATATTTATATTTATTGGTGAAATTTCTATGGTTGTTTTTGTGGGGTTTTAAATGGGGAAATTGGCAGCAAAGCCAGCAATCTCCCCCAATCATAAGCCCTAGTAATTTGAATCGTCACCGATATCATCGCTTAGAATCCCTTTCAGTCTTCCGGCGATTTTATCGAATATATCTTTTGGATTGATGTCCATACTTTTTACTTTTTTCACAGTCTTTCCATTGGCAGTGCGATTGGTATACCCCTGATCTCTGTCGTCTAGCGCTTTGAAACCTGCAAGTACTAGCCCTACCGATGTTGCATACATTGGACTTTTGACCTCTTCTATCACTGACTTACCCAAGTGTTCATTTGGATAGCCTATTCTTGTATCCAGTCCAGTCATGTATTCGAATAATTGACTGATAAATTGCAGTTGGGAGCCACCACCGGTCAGTACGATTCCGCCTGCCAGTTTTTTGTAGTGACCACTTTGCATGATCTCGTTCTGCACGATCTCAATGATCTCTTCCATTCTTGCCTGAATGATAGAAGCCAAGTTTCTGATAGAAATCTCTTTTGGCGCCCGATTTCTCAAACCTGGAATCGATACGATCTCGTTTGGATTAGCTTCTTCAGTGATGGCTTTGCCAAATTTTGTCTTCAGAAGTTCAGCCTGATTCTGCATCACCATACAGCCTTCTTTGATATCCTTGGTGATAATATTCCCACCCAAAGGAATCACAGCCGTGTGGCGGATTATATTTTCATAGAAAATGGCGATGTCTGTGGTTCCGCCTCCTATGTCAATCAGGCAAACGCCTGCTTCTTTCTCATCGTCGCTTAAAACAGATAGTGAACTCGCTAGTGGTTCTAGAATTAATTGCTTGGAAACTAATTCGGCACGGCGAACACATCTGTTAATGTTGTTGATAGCGGTGGTCTGAGCGGTGATGATATGGAAATCAGCCTCTAGACGTGTACCAGACATCCCTACAGGATCTTTGATACCACCTTCATAATCCACGGTGTAATCCTGTGGCATTACGTGAATAATTGTATTTCCCGGAGGGATCAGGATATTTTCCATTTCACTGGAAAGTCTCCTCACATCCTCAATAGTAATCTCATCATCCGTCGGCTGACGCATAATGCTGCCACTTTGAATCTTGCTTTGAATATGTTGGCCAGCAATTCCTACAATGACATCCACAATGTCCACATTCGCCATTTCTGACGCTTCTTCCACTGCCTTTTCGATTGCATGAACAGTCTTGTCAATATTGGTCACAACGCCACGATCAACCCCGTCAGAAACGGCTTTGCCCATGCCCAAAACCTCGAGCTTGCCGTACTCATTTTTGCGACCCACGATGACACAGATCTTGGTTGTCCCAATGTCCAGTCCTACTATTAATTCTTTATTTTCCATATCCAAGCTATTATTCACAGACGATTTGATCCTTAAACTTTACACTTACCCTATCATAAGCGTTCCAACCCTTTCGGGGCAATATTTCCTTATAAAAGACCGCTATACGGTCAAACTTATTTGCTATATCATGGGCATCTCCGAATTCGATAATTTGCCTCCCTACTTGTTGGAATAGGCGAATATTATCTTTGGAATTCACTTCCAATTCGGTGATCTGTGCATTCCAAAATTCATCTTCAGTGATGAATGTGATCAGGTCCATCAGCTCAGGCATATCTGCTTTGATATCACCTTTATCCATCAGCATCTCTGCATAATCACCTTCCAAAATCAACACACGACTAGTGTATGAAGTAGAGGTAGGGATCACTTTCCCTTCCGTAGTGATATATCCATCAGCACCAATCGGCTGAGCAATTCTCGCAATTGGCTGATGCTGACTGATCTTTAAATTCAAAATGCCCTTTTGACCAATCATTGCTTGTACAGACTTCACGAAAGGATGTCCTAGCAGCCTAGTTTCAATGTCTTTCATCGGTACCTCTTCCAGCATTAATCCTGGTTTTAGATCAGGAAATGCTTGGCTTAGTATCCTAGCGATTTCAGCATCCTCTACGAAATAGACTCCGCTTACTCCTTCAATATTTATTTCAGTCCCTTGGAAAGTTTTATACAGCGTCTGCTTTTCCACAAAGCCAATAAATCCTACCAGTACTAAAGTGAGCACTACAAAAGCGAGTATCTTTTTTACGTTTGCCGTTATCATGATGCAGATCGGTTAAGTCCCTCTTTCATCCACGAAGCAATTCCTGGCACCAAACGATCTATATCTCCTGCTCCCAGCGTAACCAAAACCTCAGGCGAAGCCTGATTCAAGTGATTTATCAAATCCTCTTTCGCAACCAATTCCTTGTGTCCAGTATTGATACCTTCCAATAGCATAGCAGAAGAAACTCCCTCAATCGGAAGCTCTCTCGCTGGATAGATGTCCAACAAAAACACCGAATCAGCTAGTGATAGACTTTCAGAAAAACCCGCTGCAAAATCCCTCGTACGTGAGAACAAATGAGGCTGGAAAATCACCGTCAATTTCTTTGTAGGGAACATTGCCCGAACAGAACTTAAGCAAGCTCTGATCTCCTCAGGGTGATGCGCATAGTCATCAATGAAGACACTATTACCTTCATTCACATGAATCTCAAATCTTCTCTTCACCCCCTTGAATGAGCTAATTCCATTTCGAATCTGCTCTACTGAAATCTGGTGATCCAAGGCGATAGCAATTGCTGCCAAAGCATTTTCCACATTATGAAAACCTGGAATAAATAGCTCCAGACCTTTGATCTCATTCTTACCTGCCAAATAGTCAAACACGAATGACCCTGGTCGCGCCTGAATATTTTCAGCTCCAATTCCAGTTGATCTCAAGCCATATTCTCTGGTAGCCACTTTCGGCAGCTTACCTTCACCAAGTCTTTGCGCAGCATTCTGCTGTATATATAATCTTCCTTTTTTATCTACCAGATTGACGAACTCCAAAAATCCATCAAGTATGTGCTGCTCATCACCATAGATATCTAGGTGATCCGGATCAGCACTTGTCAATACCACTTCGTTAGGATGAAGTCTTAGGAAAGAGCGATCAAATTCATCAGCTTCTACCACAACTAGCGTCTTTTCTTTTGACTTTTTGTCTCCAAGAATCAGGTTACTCTGATAGTTCTGAGTGATTCCTCCTAGAAATGCTACTACAGGTTTACCTGCAGACTTGAGCATGTGCGCGATCATGGAAGAAGTAGTCGTCTTTCCATGTGTCCCCGCCACCGCAATGGTGTAATAGGAACTCGTCACCATACCTAACACTTCCGATCTCTTCTTGAATTGATAGCCATTTTCCTGAAAGAAATTAAGCTGAACACTGCCTTTCGGCATTGCTGGAGTCCAGATGATCAGCGTCTTTTCCGGGCTGTCTTTGATCACATTTGGTATGGTCTCCAACTTATCTTCGAAAGAAATCTGCATTCCTTCAGCGATCAATTCATCTGTAAGTGACGAAGGCGTACGGTCATACCCAGACACAGCATATCCTTCATGGCGGAACCATCGAGCTAAGGCACTCATGCCTATGCCGCCGATACCGAGCAAATGGACGCTATTTATTCCTTCGAAACTCATGCAATCAATTGTTCTATTTCTTCCACTATGGCATTTGCCGCATTCGGCTTGGCCAGATTCTTTATATTTCTCCCTAATGATTCAGACAGCTTACTGTCTTCCATTAACTCTTTCACTTTTTGTTTCAAAGCACCTATTGCCTCTGAATCCTTCAAAAGCAAAGCTGCATCATGACTTACATAAGCCATGGCATTTTTGGTCTGATGGTCTTCCGCCACATTCGGAGAAGGAATGAAAATCACTGGCTTGCCCACTAGTGAAAGTTCTGAAACCGATAAAGCGCCAGCTCTTGACACGATCACATCTGCAGCAGCATAAGCCAAATCCATTTCGCGGATAAATTCATTCAGATGAATTGTTGTCAAGCCTGATTCTGCCAGCTTTGATTTCATCTCTTGGAAATAAAACTTACCACATTGCCAAAGCACTTGGTAACCTTCCGCATCCAGCTTTTGCAGATCTGCAAGTACCGCTTGATTGAGTGTTCTAGCTCCAAGAGATCCTCCCAAAACCAACAGCGTTTTTTTAGCAGGATCCAATCCGAAATGTGTCAATGCCTTTTCTCTTTTCCCCGATAAGTCAAGAATGTCCTTTCGAACAGGGTTTCCTGTATAGGCTATGCTATCAGCTGGGAAAAAGCGATCCATCTCAGGATAAGCAACACATATTTTTTTGGCTCTTTTAGCCAGAATCTTATTAGTCAAGCCAGCATAGGAATTTTGCTCCTGTACCAGCGTAGGAATACCCTTTCTTTGCGCAGCATAAAGCACCGGCCCGCTTGCATAGCCACCGACTCCTACCACTGCATCTGGATTAAAATCCTTGATGATCTGCGAAGCTTGAGTCAGACTTTTCAACAGTTTGAAAGGAAACTTGAGGTTTTCAAGTGTTAAACTTCTTTGTAATCCAGCTACTGGAAGTCCTTTGATTTTGTATCCAGCCTCAGGAACCTTCTGCATCTCCATTTTGCCTAATGCACCCACAAATAAGATCTCGCTAGAAGGATGCTTTTCCTTCCAGGCATTTGCAATAGCGATAGCCGGATAGATATGCCCTCCGGTACCTCCACCACTGATCAAAATGCGATATGTGCGTTGTGCGTTAATAATTATGCGGTTTTAAGTCTTGATCTATTTCCAAATGCAGCGCTATTAGCACTACTTCCTTGAGATTCATCTTGATGATCACCACGACTCACTGATAGGATGATTCCCAAAGAAATTCCCGTGAATACCAATGATGTTCCTCCCATACTTAAAAGCGGAAGTGGCAAACCTGTAATCGGGCCTAAGCCAACGGCTACAGCCATATTTACCAATGCTTGGATTACTAGAGCGAAACTCAGTCCCGCAGACAGCAATCCTCCAAATGCTTTGTTTGAATTCGCCACGATTCGCATTCCTCTATACAGAAGCGCGAGGTAAAGGAACAGCACAGAGAATCCTCCGATCAGTCCATATTCCTCTATTATGATAGCGTAGATAAAATCTGAATATGGATGTGGAAGGGAGTTTCTCTGCTCAGAATTCCCTGGACCTTTCCCCCCGATTCCACCAGTAGCAATAGCGATATATGATTGCTCAGCTTGAAATGGAATCTCATCCTTGTTCATGAAGTCTTCCACTCGAGACACTAGCGTCGCTCCTCTTTGGCCAATGAATCCCGCAGCAGTCAAGCCTAAAGCTCCTACCAACAATACCATCGCTAGGTATTTTACTGGCACTCTTCCAATAAACATGATCAAAAGACAGGTCACCAATAGAAGAATGGCTGTAGAGAAATTTGCCATAGCAATCAATCCGGAGATCAAACCTATAGCGATTATGATAGGCACGAAGGTGCTCTTGAAGTCTTTAATATTATTTTGACGCTTAGCCAGCATTCCTGCTATGGAAGCGATCAAGGCAAGTTTCGCCAAATCTGAAGGCTGGAAAGCCTGGTTGATTACCGGAATAGTGATCCAGCGATTAGCTTCATTGATATTAGAGCCAAACAAGTAAGTAACCAGCAAGAGTGGAATAGATATAATCACTCCCAACCGAGCATAAACGGCATACTTTCTATATGGAATCTTATGTGCAAACCACATCACTACCAACGACACGAAAATCAACATGGAATGTCTGATCAGATAGATTTCGGTATTGCCTCCAGCATACTTATAGGCCAACGAACCCGTAGCAGAATACACGACCAGAATACTGAAAAGAGACAATAGAATGACTATACCCCAAATAATTGGGTCGCCTTTGAAATTCCTGTCTATCCATGCTTTAAACTGTGTCATGCGATGGTTTTAGATTTAAGGTTTTCAACAGCCTCGCGAAATTGATTGCCGCGATCTTCATAATTTTTAAACAAGTCAAAGCTTGCACATGCTGGTGATAGCAAGACTATGTCTCCAGCTTCTCCAAGCATTTGTCCCCACTTCACTGCTTCTGAAATATCCTGAGTTTCACGGATGTCACTTACCACTGACCCGAAAGCCATTTTCAATTTCTCGTTGTCTTTGCCAAGGCATATCAATGATTTCACTTTATGACTTACCACGGGCAAAAGGACAGAGTAATTATTCCCTTTATCCACTCCACCTGCAATCCAGATTAATGGATTCTCGTAGCTAGCCAGGGCATAAGCTGTGGCCTCCACGTTAGTGCCTTTGCTGTCGTTGACAAACGTGACACCATCCACTTCTCTGATCTGCTCCATACGGTGCGGGGCATTCTTGAAAGTTTTTAATCCAGCTAGTAATGCTGCTTCATTCACTCCAGTAATCAATGCTGCTGTAGCAGCACAAAGGGCATTCAAAATATTATGCTTCCCTTTTATAGGAAGGATGTTAAGCGGAATAGATGCTGACTGCTCAGCTATGGTGATCTCCAAAGTATTTCCATTGAAAAATCCCCCACTTTTTTGCTCAGTTTCTAAAGAAATCCAGTTTAAAGCAGGTAGAATAGCTCGGTATTTTAACCCTTCCAAAGTCAAGAAATCCTGATCACACAGGATTGCCTGATCCGTGACTTTCATATTTTTGAAAATAGAAAACTTAGAATCGATGTATTTATCAATTTGATAGTCGTATCGATCAAGATGATCTGGAGTGATATTCGTAAGAATACCGATAGCAGGCTTGAAGTTTTCAAACCCATCGATTTGGAAGCTGCTACATTCGATCACCCACCACTCGTGATCTCCCTCGAGTAATTGGGCAGCCCAGCTTTTACCAACATTTCCAGCCAATCCCACATCAAGTCCTGCCTCTTTCATCAAGTGGTAGGCAAGAAGTGTGGTCGTGGTTTTTCCATTTGTACCAGTGATGGCAATCACTTTACCTTTGCTATAGCCAAATGCAAATTCCAGCTCATCTATAACATGAATTCTAGCTTTTATCGCTTTTTGAACAATTGCTACATTAGAAGGAATCCCTGGGCTTTTGATTATCAGGTCAGCATTTAGGATTTGCTCTTCCGTATGTGTTCCTTCTTCAAATGGAATCTCTAAACTCTGCATTTCAGCTTTTCTAGCTTCAGAAATCTGTCCTGCATCTGAAACGAAAACGGCATAGCCCTTCTGTCTGGCAAGCATTGCTGCTCCCAATCCGCTTTCTCCTGCGCCCAGAACGACTATTCTTTTCATTTCTATTATCTAAGTTTTAGTGTTGCCAAAGTGATCACTGCCAATAAAATCCCTACAATCCAGAATCGAGTTACGATCTTGGCTTCAGGTATATTTTTCTTTTGGTAGTGGTGATGCAGTGGAGACATCAAGAATATTCTCCTGCCCTCACCGTATTTTTTTCTCGTGTATTTGAAATAGCCCACTTGGAGCATGACACTGACATTTTCTATAACAAACACCCCACACATTACCGGTATCAGTAATTCTTTGCGAAGCGTCAAAGCCAAAACTGCTATCACCCCACCCAGCATCAAGCTGCCCGTGTCGCCCATGAAAACCTGAGCTGGATAAGCATTGTACCAAAGGAAACCCACGCATGCTCCAACAAATGCCGAAGCAAAAATCACCAGCTCCCCTGAGTTGGGGATGTACATGATATTGAGGTATTGGGAGAAAATGGCGTTGCCGCTGATGTAGGCAAAAATCGCAATGGTAATACCAATGATAGCCGAAGTACCAGCCGCAAGTCCGTCTATCCCATCCGTGATATTTGCACCATTGGAAACAGCCGTAATGATAAAGGTCACCACGAAAATGTAGAGAATAGGAGTCATCGCCTCGCCCATGAAGCCAAGCATAGTCTCGTAATTCAACTCATTATTTTTGGTAAAAGGAATGGTGGTTTTCGCCACTTTCACATCTCTGTAAGCTGGTGTCTCTACCACGCCTTCTTCTATGGAAACCGGATTGGTAAATTCACGAATCACAACACTCTCATTAAAATAAAGCGTAGAACCCACGATAATACCGATACCGATCTGACCGATAATTTTAAATCTACCGGCTAGACCTTCCTTGTTTTTCTTAAAAACCTTAATATAATCATCTACAAAGCCTATCGCTCCTAACCAAACAGTAGTAATAAGGAGTAGGATGATGTAGATATTATTAAGATCTGCGAAAAGCAAAGTTGGGATCAAAATGGCAGCCATGATCATCAAGCCACCCATCGTAGGCGTGCCTTTCTTCTCCTGCTGACCTTCCAGACCAAGATCTCTTACAGTTTCTCCGATCTGCTTATTTCTGATCCAAGCGATGATTTTGTGACCGAAGGATATCGTAATGATTAATGAAAAAAGCGATGCCATTCCCGCACGAAACGAGATATATCTAAACACCCCTGTTCCAGGGATATCAAGCACTTTGTCCAAATAATCAAAAAGAGGATATAACATCTCAGCTTTGTGTCAATTGTTGTAAAAACTCGGTTACTATTTCAGTATCATCAAAGTGATGCTTCACCCCTTTGACTTCCTGATAATCCTCATGGCCTTTACCAGCGATAAGGATGATATCTCCTTTTTGCGAAAGCATGCAAGCCGTTTTAATAGCTTCTCGACGATCAACAATAGTTAATGTTTTTCTGATTTCAGACGGGCCTACGCCAGCCTGCATATCCTTCAATATTTCCTCAGGCTCCTCAAAGCGAGGATTGTCGGAAGTAAGAATTGCTTTATCACTTTCCTGAACAGCGATCTTTGCCATAACAGGACGCTTGGTTTTATCTCTATTTCCTCCACAGCCCACGACTGTGATCAGTTGCTCGCCGCCAGTTCGTGCTCCGTTGATTGTCTTCAGTACATTGTCCAAAGCATCTGGCGTATGTGCATAATCCACGATGGCAGTAATGCCGGCAATGGAAATTCTATCAAAACGGCCTTTGGCTCCACGAATTCCAGATAGCTCACGAAGAACTTCATCCTCCTCTTCACCCAAAAGAACCGTGACACCCAATACCGCCAACAGATTGTAAGCATTGAAGGCACCGATCATTCTGAACCAAATCAACTTGCCGTTAATTTCTAGCTCTAAGCCTTCAAGCGTGTTGGAGATGATTTTGGCTTTGAATTCAGCTGGAGATTTCAGCGCAAAAAACTGATGCGAAGCTTTGCAATTCTGAAGCATGACAGATCCGCGCTTATCGTCACCGTTTACTAGTGCGAAAGCATCTTTTGGAAGCTCATCAAATAACTTTTTCTTAGCCTTGATGTACTCGTCAAAGGTGCCATGATAATCCAAGTGGTCATGGCTGATATTTGTAAAAACAGCTCCAACTAACTTCAATCCAGCTATTCTCTCTTGCACAATCGCATGAGAACTCGCTTCCATAAAGCAGTGGGTACATCCTTCCGCTACCATTTTGCGAAGCAAAGCCTGCACACTTACCGCATCTGGCGTAGTGTGAGTAGCGTGAATTACTGTTTCATTGATCTTATTTTCTACTGTAGAAAGCAAACCTGTGCTGTAGCCCATTCGCATAAATAACTGATGCAAAAGTGTGGCTGTCGTTGTTTTGCCGTTGGTTCCGGTGATCGCTACGACTTTGATACTCTCAGAAGGATTGTCAAAGTAATTGCTTGCCATGATACCTAGCGCACGAGCAGAATTCACTACTTCTACGTAGGTAATTCCATCGATCAATTTCTCTGGCAATTGCTCACAAACTACAATCTGAGCTCCAAGCCCGATCGCTTTTTCTATAAACTCATGTCCATCAACCTGAGTGCCTTTGATAGCTACAAAAGCACTTCCCTCCGTCACCTGACGACTGTCAAAGACAATATCTTTCACCCCTAACTCCATGTCTCCGGTAGTAGAGGTAAGTGATACTTTATATAATATGTCTTTCAGTACTTTCATTTATCCTAATACAAGATTTATAGTTGCGTTTGGAGTTAATTGTGTTCCCGGTGAAATAGACTGGCCTTTCACCCGGCCTTTTCCAGAGTAATTCACTTTCATTCCTTTGTTTTCCAAGATGAAAAGTGCATCTCTAAGTGGAAGACCTGACACATCTGGAACAAGTGATTGATCCGTGTCATTAACGTTCATTTGCACACTAGCTTCATGAGCCACCGTCTTCACCCATTCTTCTGGATTGGCAGCAGTCGCCTTCAATCCTAATTCCTGGAATATCCCCTGTAGCTCCTCCGCCTTACCTGCTTGCACATAAGGCAATTGAGTTCCATTTGCTTCGGCTCTAATTATTCCCTTCTGATTCTCAGGGTTCAACTCTACATCAAGTGCGTAGATTTTGTCTGCGATTTCCTTGAAAACTGGCGCTGAAACATCTCCCCCGTAGGCAAATAGACCCTTAGGGCTATCGATCACCACCACCATGGAATACTTTGGATGATCAGCTGGGAAGTACCCAGCAAAACTCGTATAGTAATTCTTAGTGTATTTCCCGTTTAGAAGCTTCTGCGCAGTACCTGTTTTGCCGGCGATTTTATAATCTGCGTTAGCAATATTTCTTGCAGTCCCTTTTTCCACTACCCCTTCCAGAAGACTCTGTAGAAGTTTAATATTTTTCTCAGAGGCAATTTGCTTGCGCACCACCTCAGGCTCATATCGTTGCTCGATGGTATTTCCTCTAGAAACTGACTTTACGATATATGGCTTCATCATCTTTCCACCGTTCGCTACTGCATTGTACAATGCCAGCGTATGAAGTGGATTTAGCTTTACTTCGTACCCTATAGAAACCCAAGGGAGAGTAGTTCCATACCAATTTTTATCACCTGGCTTCTTGAAGTAAGGCTTACCCTCACCGATTAACTGAAAACCAAAAGGCTCTCTCAAACCGACTTTATCTATGTATGCCATGAATTTGGAAGGACTTGCCCCGAAGTGCTCATCTACCAATTTGGAGATACCTACATTGGAGGATTTTTCGAATGCCTCACGAATAGTCAAGGTTCCGTAACCGCCATTCTTAGAATCACGCATCACTTGGTTATAGAATTTGTGTGCACCATTTCCGGTTTCCACAGTTTCTTCTAGAGTGATTTTATTCTCTTCCAAGAGCGCAAGCATGGAAAGCAGTTTGAAAGTAGAGCCAGGCTCCGTGTTCCCTTGATCACCAATGGCATAATTGTAATTCTCACCATAGCCATTGCCGTTGCTGTTGCGTTGCAAATTGGTAATGGCCTTGATCTGCCCAGTCTTCACTTCCATCACGATCACCGAACCAAAATCCGCATCCCGATCAGTCAACTGACGACGAAGCGCAGTTTCAGCCACATCCTGCATATTTACATCCAGCGTAGTGGTGACATCATAGCCATTTTCAGGCTTTACATCTTCTGCGTCAAATACTGGCTTCCAGCTTCCACCAGCTAGTCGCTGAAAAAGAGCCTTGCCATCCTGACCTTGTAGATAATTATTGAAACTATATTCAATTCCTGCACCGTAATCATCTTCATTCAAAAAGCCAACTGTACGGCTGGCAAGGGAATTAAATGGTCTATATCTTTTCTCTACTTTCTCGAAAATCACTCCACCTCCCAGTCTTCCTTCTCTGAAAATCGGCCAGTTGGACATTTCCTGCATGCCTTGGTAACCGATTTGTTTTCTGTTCAACACCAAGTAGCGTTTGTTATCCAACCTGGCATCATTAATCATTCTTTTATAAGAGGCAGATGACTTGTCCTTATAGTAGGCAGAAAGCATTCTTGAAAGGGAATCAATTCCAGCTTTGTATCGATCAGACTTCGCAATAGTAGGATCGAGCGCTACTCTATAGAATGGTAAACTAGTAGCCAACAAGGACCCATCGCTTGCGTAAATATTACCACGAGTAGCTGGCACTTCTCTGTATTGGAAGTTGATTGTTTCAGCTTTTTCGCGCCATACGTCTCCCTCCGCCATCTGAAGCTTCGCAACCCTATAAGGAATCGCCGCTGCACAAAGCGCTATCAGGATGAACACCACCCGTACTCGGAGCAATATGGATCGCTTAAAATTCACTTTTCTACCTCGATTTTAATCGGTGGTTGATTGAGTTCAAATATTCCTTGTGCTGCTACACGCTTCGCCACTTCAGACTGCATGCTACTAAGCATGTACTCAGCTTCAAGCGTAGTGACATCTGCACGCAAATCCTCTACTTCTTGCTGAGCCTTTTCAATCTTCCGCACCATGTTTTCTGCGCGGTGATTACTCCAGATATAGACCAAAGCCAGTAAAGCCACAAATCCAACAGGAGGAACCAATTGGACAGGTACGCCTTCACCCAAAATTCCAGTGACATCCAACTTCTCCTCAATCCAACTAAATATGGATTTGCGAGGACCGCCTTTTGGCTTGTTACCTGACTTTAATTTCTTTCTGAACGTGTTATTGCTCATGCCTCTATCTTCTTCGCTATTCTCAGTTTTGCACTTCTTGCTCTAGGATTAGATGCTATCTCCTCTGCATCCGCCACCACAGCACCTTTGCTGATAGGCTCAAGCGGACGAATAAGATTTCCGTAGAAATCCTTCTCGACTTCGCCCTGAAACTTGCCTTTGATCATCAGATTTTTCACCAATCGATCTTCTAGACTATGGTAACTCATCACCACCAATCTGCCTTCAGGCTTCAGCAACTCCACTGCTTCTAAAAGCATTTCCTCCAAAGCGCCCATTTCATCGTTCACTTCTATTCTCAATGCCTGGAAGACCTGAGCGTAATACTTGAAGTCTTTGCCCCGAGGAGCATATCTTTTTAGGAAGGAGGTAAATCCTTCTGTAGTCTCAAATTGTTGTGAGGTTCTTTCAGAGACGATGGCCTGCGCCAAGGTCTTAGCATTTTTCACCTCGCCATACATCCCCAAAATTTTATGAAGTCTGCCCTCGTCGTATGTGTTCAAAATTTCTTTGGCAGAAACTTCATCTGACTGGTTCATCCTCATATCCAAATCACCGCTGAATCTGGTAGAAAAACCTCGGCTGGGCTCATCGATCTGATGAGATGAAATTCCCAAGTCAGCCAAGATGCCATCCACTTTCTTTACACCATGAAGCCTCAGGTATCTTTTCAAATCCCTGAAATTGGCAGCAATGAAAGTAAAGTTGTCACTGGCAGGTATGTTTGCTTCAGCATCTACATCCTGATCAAAAGCATATAAATGCCCTTTATCAAGGTGCTTCAGAATCTCTCTGGAATGACCTCCTCCACCAAAAGTCACATCTACATAAATCCCATTGGGATCAATAGACAAGCCTTCAGTGCATTTGGCTAGCATCACTGGGATATGGTAAATAGACTCTGTCATGTGATTAAGAGAGATGCTTTTCCATTAGACTGGATAAGTCCGCAGGATCAACTATGATATTCTTGCTATAATTTTCTTGATTCCAGAATTCGATTCTCCCTCCATTACCTATCACGATTACATCTTTTTCAAGACCTGCGTAGGCTTGGTAAGCTTTTGGGATCAACAAGCGCCCTGCACTATCCAACTCCACATCGACGACAGAATTGAAAAAGGAACGTTGCAACATTCTTTGCTCCGGATTATGAATGGAGAGTGACTTGATTTGATTCTCAAGTTTCTTGTATTCCACCATAGGATAAAGAGCCAAACATCTATCTTCAGCCATCCGAAGCATAAGCGTAGCGCCGTTAGCCTCCGGAATTGCCGCCTTGATCTTGGCTGGCAATACCAGACGCCCTTTGGGATCTAGCTTGCAATCGTATTGACTGTTGAACATAATTTCTTGAACTCTTTAGAATGATGAGTATGTAGTAAAGACAAAAGTAGCAAAATGACTTTCACTTTCTACCACTTTCCCCCACAAATTCCCACTTTGACTTAAAAGTAGACAAATCTTTATTCCATCCCAATATTTATCAGTAAAAAATCTAGGTTTTTTTTAGGGGTATAGTATTGATTAGAAAGCGGTTAGACATTCCCCAAAATGGGGTAAAACAGAGCGTATTACAGGTTTTTCATAGCCAGAAAGGAATATGATAGCATTAGAGTCCTATCCCTCAGAAGAAAAGTGGGGTGATTTCCCGTAAATGATGAAGACTCTACGGTGAAGTGGGGAAAAATCCCACGGTACTTCACTCTGATTTTGAAAATTTAAATACTGAACACTCATTTTTAGCAAAAAAAAGAGTGAAATGGTGACTTTTTCTGATTAGATGATCCCTTAGTCAGGACCAAAGTGCTGAAAAATCAAACTAGAAAAATCTTAAAATTAGAGCCAAAAAACAGAAATGAATTTGGGACAAAAAGAACAGAATCTACACGTCTACTGACCGTGATATTCTCTTTACTAGCGCAATTAAACTAGAACCAAAAAAAGACCTGCCCAACGGACAGGTCTTTTTCAAAGCATCAACACACAATTATCTTTTCAGATAAGTTCGTAAGAATAAAAGGTCTATTTATTGTCTTCTTTTTTCTTTAATTCTTGCTCAAGTTTTTTCTGGTATCCTTCAATTTTGGCAGCATTCTCTTGGTGCCAGATTTCCATTTTACGCTCGTACTCCTCCATCTTTGGCTTCATCTCTTTTTCCCACGCCTTCATCTTAGCCTCATAGTCTTTCATTTTCGGCTCATTAGCATCTTGCCATGCTTTCATTTTAGCTTCAAACTCCTTCAATTTAGGCTCTTGCGTCTTTTGCCACGCCTCCATCTTCTGCTCAAACTCTTTCATTTTTGGCTCCATTTCCTTTTGCCAAGCCTTCATTTTCTCTTCGTAAGCTTCCATTTTTGGCTCATATGCTTTTTGCCACTCAGCCATTTTTGCCTCATACGCTTCCATTTGTGGCTTCATAGAACTTTCCCAATTCTCCATCTTTTTGGCATACTCATCGGCACGTTTCTCCATGTCTTTTACCCAGTTCTCTTTCTCCGATTTTGACATATTGATCGTGTCTTTTGACGAGAAAGAATAAAAACTATAATCAAAAACCGGCGGAGAAATTTTGAAATCCATAATAGGCATGGCACCCATATCAAAGTCCATAGCTGGCATAGAACCCATTTCGAACCCAGGAACTGGAGACATTGCAAAGTCCATTACTGGAGCACTTGCCATGACGAAATCCATCACAGGAGCCATCGATTCAGCTGGGAACGGAGGCATTGGAGTCAGCTCTAGCGCTGGCATATCCTCCAAAATGATGGTCTCTCCATTATGACTATATACGTAAGACCTTTTGTTGCTATTCTTCACAATTACGGTATCGGACTTGGAAATAATCGTGTCAACAGTCACATTGACATTCGTATTGACATCCAAATTAACGTTGGCATTTTTCTGAACTTCAACAACCGGATTTAAATTGGTATTCACATTCACGGCTACCGTCTTCGCATTTTCTACAGAGACAGAAACGTCCTGCTGCGCTGTAGCCATCAGGCCAGCACTTAATAAGAGTGTAAGTAACATAGGGATAGAAATAATAGGGTTTTGTGGATAAGTCTGGGCTGGATGGCCTAGTATTCTTTTGATTCTCTGCAGCGTAGGATTTCTCTTTTTAGCTGCTGCCAGCGCTAATTCCGGAGGATTTTGCTTAGCAAAGTTCAAGACCTCAGCCAAACTATAAGCTAATTCCTTAGGAGCTACACCCGCCTTCACCGCCACATCATCGGCAGCATTTTCTCTCAATTCTTTGACCGTCTGGTTCATCCACCAGTAGCATGGATGATAGAAGAAAAGTACTTCTAGAGCAGACTGCAGTAGGTTCGAGAGGTAGTCATTACGCTTCACATGTGCCAGTTCATGAGCGATGATCGCTTCAAGCTGTACTGGTGCTAATTGTAAAATCAGTGCTGACGGAATAAGAATAATAGGTTTGAGATAGCCGAAAGTGACTGGAGACACACCGTAAGAAGTAAGTCGAATCTCCACATTTCTGGAAACATTCATTTTACCCATTAGGCGGTAAAGCATTTTTTCTAATTGAAAATCTTGAGGATCCGAGGATGATTTTCGAAGTGTTCTGATTTCTGAAAGGCTATTAACTAAGCGGAAAAGAAAGAGCAGTGCTCCCAAAAACCAAAAATTAACCAAGAGCGGAAGTTGACCTTCAATCCAGTTAATTGATTGGTTGATCAAACTCTCGATTCCTAAGCTCGCTGAGGATTGAACTTGACTTAGTACCATTCCCTCAAATGCTATTCGATCCACTAGTGGAGTCGGACTAAAGCTTGAGAATTCATAGATGAAAGTGGCTATCGCAAAAAGCAAACTCATTCCCAGACTTCCCAAAGCCAGATTATACTTGAAATTGGGACTGTTTTTGTGAAAAACTTTCAGCATCAACCACAGAGCCGCTCCTATCAATACTAATTGCCAAAGTGAATGCACGAGCGTCCAGCCCATGGCATAAAGCAAACTTTCAGGAACCCAGTCGTTTAAAAGATTCATTATTTCTTGTTTTCGAGTTGGTCTAAAAATGCACGTATTTCATCTAATTCCTCTTTAGAAGGATTCTCTTCCCCCAGTGCCTGGAGTACCAATTTCTGCGCAGACCCCCCAAAAGCCGTAGTTACCAGATTCTTTAGCAAAGACTTTTGGGTCTCCTTTTGATTGGTCACAGGACTATAAACATGAGTTCGCTGGTCTTCATTTCGATTGACCATTCCTTTGGCGTGCATGTTCTGCATGGTCTTCAAGGTAGTAGTGTACCCAGTGTCCTTTGTCAGAGCTAAACGCTCATGAATCTGACGAACATTGGACTGCTTCATTTCCCACAACAGGGAAAGTATTTCTAATTCTGACTCGGTTGGCTTACTCATAGGAGGTTATACGATAACTTTCGTACCAAAGATATACGAAGAGAATCGTAAGTCAAAACATCTACGAAAATAATCGTATTAAAAATCGTTAAAACCTTATTTAACAAACGATTATATATAGAAAAAATGTTTTGAAAACACTCCCACTGTAAAAGCTAGCTCATATTTACGCCTAATTTTAAGATGAAATTCGTTCCATTGGTAATCTTTGGAAAGGTTTTGAATACAAATAAGGAATTCGCATAAACCTTATGTCATAGTCTATAAGCTTAAGCCTTAAACGCTGAACTTTACTTCCCTGACATTAGTTGTATAGACATTGAATTTTTGAAAAGTAAACCAACTATACCATGAATACCGATCAAGCATTACTTAAACCCATTACTCTAGCAGGCGGGTTAGAATTAAAAAATAGAGTTTGGATGGCACCAATGACAAGAAGCAGAGCTGACAATCCTTCCAACAAACCTTTTGACATCCATGAAAAATATTACGCTCAGCGCGCCTCTTCAGGACTTATCATTACCGAAGGTTCACAAGTTTCTAAGCAGGCAATAGGTTATATTAACACGCCAGGGATTTACTCCGACATACAGGTAGAAGGTTGGAAAGGCGTCACGAAAGCTGTACATGAGAAAGGTGGACACATCTTCATTCAACTTTGGCATGTAGGCAGGATCTCTCACCCAGATTTTCATAACGGTGAATTGCCTTTAGCTCCTTCAGCCATTAACCCGCACGAAAAGTCTTTTACCCCTGAAGGTTTCAAAGAAACTGTCACTCCGAAAGAGATGAGTCGTGCAGAAATTAAGCAGACCATTCAGGATTTTAAGAATGCTGGTAAAAATGCAATGGAAGCTGGTTTTGACGGAATTGAGATTCACAGTTCTAATGGCTACTTGCTTCATCAGTTCTTCAATGCTACCAGTAATACAAGAAGGGATGAATATGGAGGATCTATTGAGAATAGAGCAAAAATTCTATTTGAAATCATCGATGCACTCAAAGAAGTAATGCCTGAGCAAAAGATCGGTTTGAGACTAAACCCATCTCTTAATGGTATTTTCGGAATGACTGCTGATGAAGAAACCATCCCTACTTTTGAGTACATCGTCAAAAAACTGAATGAGTACGATTTAGCTTATCTACACCTATCTGAGCCTTTTAATGACGTTAGAGAAATCCCTTATTTGGTAAGCAAAATTGCGAAGCATTTCCGTCCATTGTATCATGGCACCTTAGTAATCAACGCAGATTTTGATCAAGAAAAAGGAAATAAAGTGATTGAAGAAGGCGATGCAGATGCGGTTGCATTTGGTACACTATATATCTCTAATCCAGATCTGGTTGAGCGTTTCGAGCAGAATGCCGAGCTTGAAAGTCCAGACAAGGACACGTTCTATACTCCTGGAGAAACAGGTTACACCGATTACCCTACACTAGAAGAAATAAAAGTTGGATAATCACCCTAAAGGCCGGAATTCCCGGCCTTTTCTTTATTTTTAGCCTATGTGTCTAGTAGCTTTTTCTTGGAGAAATCATCCAGAATACCCATTGATCATCAGTACCAATCGTGATGAGTTTTTTGAACGCCCTACCCAAGCAATGCACGTCTGGGAAAGCGGATTTTACGCTGGTAAAGATCTTAGAAGCGGTGGTACTTGGATGGGATTTCATCCTAACGGACGATGGTCTCTTTTAACAAATTATCGGGATTTTGACAATCCTAGAAATGCAAAAATCAGCCGAGGTAAGCTTGTTCAGGATTGGCTTGAAACTGATATTACTGCGGAGGAATATCTGAAAGGAATTCAAAAACACCAAGATCAATATGATGGATTTAATCTATTGGTCAGTGATGGGAAAAAGCTGTTTTACCTAAGCAATTATTCACTTGATATACAGGAAGTTCAACCAGGAACTTATGGTTTGAGTAATGCCCTTCTCGATGATCCTTGGCCAAAAGTACAATTGGCAAAACAACAGCTTGAGCAATTAATTAAGACTGATTTTTCCACCAATGATCTGCTTAATATCCTGAAATCCAAAGACACTTATCCGCCAGAAAAACTTCCCAAAACCGGTATTCCCCTAGAAATGGAAACTTGCCTTTCATCTCAATTAATTCGAATGTCAGGTAATTATGGAACGGTTTCGGCAGCTGCGGTGGTTCAACATACATCTGGGCTGGTTCAGCTCAAACAACGAAGTTTTCAATGGAAACCTGAGATCTTTCAGGACTTGGATTTTCAATTTCAACTCGATCAAACCTAAAACCAAATGTCAAACAAAATATACGATATGCTGATCATCGGCGGTGGACCAATTGGTCTGGCTTGCGGTGTAGAAGCAGGAAAAGCAGGATTGGATTATGTGATTGTAGAAAAAGGAGCACTTACGAATTCTATCTTTAATTACCCGATCAACATGACTTTTTTCTCCACCTCAGATAGGCTGGAGATGGCAGATATACCTTTTATGTCAATTGGCAACAAGCCTAACCGCACCGAAGCTCTGGAATATTACAGAAGGATTTTCTCCCATTTCGATCTGAATGTCAAACTGTATGAAGCGGTGCAGATACTAGAGAAGAAAGATGAGCTGTTCCACATCAAAACCTCCAAGGGAAAATATCAAGCTAAGAATGTGGTTCTGGCCACTGGCTTTTACGATTTGCCAAATCTGATGAATATTCCAGGCGAAGACTTACCAAAAGTGCAGCACTACTACAAGGAGCCTTGGCCATTTATCAACCAAAAAATCGTGGTAGTTGGCGGAGCAAATTCCGCGGTAGATGCAGCATTGGAATGCTGGAGAAAAGGAGCAGAAGTAAGCATGGTTTTACTCGAAGAAGAAGTAGACCAAGCAGTGAAATACTGGGTGCGTCCAGACATTGTAAACAGAATCAAGGAAGGATCTATCAAAGCCTTCACCAAATCTAGGCTTAAGGAAATCCGTGCGCATGAAGTCGTGATTTCAACTCCTGAGGGAGAAGTGACCATAGAAAATGACTTCGTGCTTGCCATGACAGGCTACAAGCCGAATTTTGGATTATTAAATCAATTAGGAGTAAAACTGAGTGAAGACGAGAAATGCCAGCCACAATACGACGAGCACACTCACGAGACTAACGTGCAGGGAGTTTACCTAGCAGGGGTAGTTTGCGGTGGATTAAATACCCGGGAGTTCTTCATCGAAAACAGCGTAGTACATGCTGGGATGATCGTGAAGGATATTGTAGAGAAGGTAAAAAGGAAGTAAAAAGTGATAAGTAGTAAGTCAGTAAAGAGGTAATTCAATGCGTGTATATACTAGATTGCATCAATACCCAAATAAAAATTGTTGCACCTCGACTACGCTCGGCGGCCGTTTAATGAAGATATAGAGGGGGAGGAAAAGTGCGGCGCTGCCGCACTTTTCCTCCCCCTCCTAACAATTACCTAAATCCGGTGGCCGAGCGCAGTCGAGGCCAATTGCAAAATAATAACTACTGGCAGCAAAGCGGAATATCTATAAGTTCTATACACTTAAAACAAATGGGCCTGTGCAAAGTGATTTGCACAGGCCCATTTACTTCATCGGAGATATTGTCTTACTCTTTAATCTCGATTACCTTAAATTCAGTTCTACGGTTAATCTGATGCTCTTCTTCAGTAGTTGCGTTCGCGACGATCAACTGACTTTCTCCATAGCCTTTGGCTACCAGTCTATCTGCAGCTATACCTTGCGAAACAATGTAATCAACCGCTGATTGAGCTCTTCTCTGTGAAAGGTTTTGATTATAAGCATCTCCAGAACGCGAATCGGTATGTGAGCTCAACTCAATTTTTATCGCCGGATTATCCTTTAAAATCTGAACCAATTTACTCAGTTCCACTGCTGCATCAGCTCTAATTTCCGCTTTATCCAAATCGTAATAGATATTCTCCAATACGATAGAACGATCAAGAACAAGCTGATCTAACACGATCGTAGTATCCAACGTAATATTGGTTACATCTTGGATGAGTGTGGAAATATCAGGCGTTTTACCTTTTGTGGTATAAGGTATGGACTTAGAGAAGTAGCCACTCTTTGAAGCTATGATAGTAAAGTCAGCATCTGGTGTCAATGTAAATCTCACACGACCAGTGGTGTTCGAGAAATCTCCTCCTGCTTGTTTACTATTTTCATCATACAATACCACTCGAGCTTGCTCTAGCACAGCGTCATCCGCTCCTGCCACTCTCTGTTTGGTAAATACATTTAGCAAGACATTAATGATTTTTGGCTTCGGTGTTTTATCCTCAAAGAAATAGATATCATCATCACCTAGACCACCATCACGATTGGATGAGATGAAACCAGCTTTTGGATATTCGGTGAAGAAAAGAGCAAAATCATCATTTGTACTGTTGAAGTTTTCTCCTAGGTTTTTGATCACCTGAGCACCGGAAGCATCTTTTTCAGCTACGAAAAGATCAAGTTTACCATAACCAGGATGTCCGTCTGAAGAAAAGAAAAACTTACCATCAGCCATCGGCCTTGGGAAAAGCTCATTGCCTGGAGTATTGATATTTGGCCCAACATTCACAGGACTTCCAAAATCTCCATTTGCTAACTTGGTTGCTTTATAAAGGTCTACCCCTCCATAACCACCTGGTCTATTTGAAGCAAAATACAATTCAGAACCATCCGCGGAGAAAGCTGGAGTAGAATTCCACCAAGTTTCATCCTCATTCACAGGCATCCATATCGGCTGTGTAAAGCCTCCTCCTCTGAAATAAGAAACAAAAAGCGCAGTTTCTGGAAGATCTTTATCAGAGGTAGAGTTTCCTCTCGCGTAAATAATCGTATTTCCATCAGGACTAACAGCAATTGCCGCCTGATTCAATCCTTCTTCATTTTTAAACTCAGGAAGAGGCTGTGCTCCAGTGACATCTACACGAAGTCCTTCTGCTCTTGCTCGGAATATTTTAGTATAGGGCGACCCATCGGCAGGATAAAGCCCGCTTGCTTGACGACCTGAAGTGAAATAAATGAAATCCTCGGAGACTACAGGCGCATAGTCAGGCCCCGACGTGTTGAGTTCTTTGTAATTAACCAACTCATGATAAGGCCAATAATCTTTAATACCCTTTGTCAGTTTGATAGCTTCGAGCTGACGCTGAGTCTCTGCCAAGTAAGTTTCGTCCTGTGTGTAGCCTTTAGCTTTTTCAAAAGCTTCCAGTGCCTCCTCGTTTTTATCTTGAGCTTTCAAGCTCAAACCTAGTCGATAATAGCTATCAAAAGTAGGGTCTGCCTCGACTAGTTTCTGGTAATACGGAGCAGCATCTTCGATCCTATTAGACAGTCTATAACTCTCTGCGATCACCTGATTTGCTTCCTTGTTTTCAGGATCATCTGCCAAGATCTGAGAAAAAGAATTGATGGCATACTGATACTGACCAGATAGAAACTGGTCATTACCTTTTTCCTGAAGGCTTTTGCATGAGCTTACCCCGATGAGGAGTATAAGACAAATCCAAAAAAAATGGTTTTTCATCTGAAACGGCTATTGATGATCTATTCTGAATATTACTAAATTAATTTGGAAAGTATCGGTTCAGCCAGCTATTCCCTGCCAAAATCCACACACTTTCAAGTTCTTTTTTGCTTTGCACCTGCGGATTGATCACTAGTGTTTGCGAATCAATCTCTCCAGAAGTGACTTTTGACTTGATTCCCAAAGCAGAAGCTACGTTGATTTCACCCGAATTGGATTTAAAAGTCACTTTGCCTTGATCCGTGATATTGTTTTCCAGTTCATCCTCCAGTTCCCGTAAAGTTCTAACGGAGCTATCAATAGAACAACCACTTGCCCCAAGTCCTGACTCATCTACCGCTAAAACCAGAATCTGATCCTCCAAGATCTGGAAGGAAGTCGGCATTCTATTGCCATGTGTATTCCACCCATTACAGAAGAGGGATAATCTGGAAGCTATTAACTCTTTTTCCTGCTCAGAAAATTGGCGTGCAGCCTGGTAAACCCAAACCCGCGAATCTTCCGGCATATCTTTAAATTCTACGTACATAATTGCTTGTTTCTTGTTGGCAAAGAAAAACCCTTTCTACCTAACGGCAAAAAGGGCCAAATTGATTCAGAGAAAATACTTAAATCCCCATGTCCTTGGCGATCATTTCTGCCAAATCATAAACTTTCACTTCCGCTTCCTTTTCTTTGTTCTTCACACCGTCCGTCATCATGGTCAGACAGAAAGGACATCCTACTGCTATTGTGCTCGCACCAGTAGCCAAAGCTTCCTCGGTACGCTCCACGTTAATGTCTTTTTTACCTGGCTCTGGCTCCTTGAACATCTGCGCTCCACCAGCTCCACAGCAAAGCCCTTTGGTCTTGCAGCGCTTCATCTCCACCAATTCCACATCCAACGCTTTGATAACATCTCTAGGAGCTTCATACACATCGTTTCCGCGTCCTAAGTAGCAGGAATCATGGAAGGTTATTTTCTTTCCTTTAAATTCTCCACCACCTTTCAGCGCCACTTTCCCATCATTGATGAGTTGCTGGAGAAACTGAGAATGGTGAATCACTTCATAATTCCCTCCCAAAGCAGGGTATTCGTTTTTGATGGTATTGAAGCAATGAGGACAGGCAGTGACTACTTTTTTGATGTTGTAGCCATTCATCACCTGGATATTTGCTACTGCTTGCATTTGGAAAAGAAATTCATTTCCAGCACGTCTAGCAGGATCTCCGGTACAGGCTTCTTCTGGACCGAGCACGGCAAAGCTTGTTCCTACCTTATTTAAGATTTTCACGAAAGCCTGTGTGACGGCTTTATATCGCTCATCAAATGACCCGGCGCAACCTACCCAGAACAATACTTCTGGACTTTCTCCTTTGCCGGCCATTTCGGCCATGGTTGGTACTTTATATGTTGACATGATTTTGATTTACGATTTACGATATTGGATTTGCGAGGGCAACTTCAGAGTTGTGCTTATTCTCGCGAATTCAAACTCTTTGGGTTACAAAATTTTTCAATTTTTTAATCTGGAATCTCTTCATCTTTCACCTTCTCTGCCCAATTGAATCTATCCTGAGGACTAAATTTCCAAGGAGCAAAGCTGGTTTCCATGTTTTGGAACATCGCGTTCCACTGCGCTGGTGTTCCGGATTCTTCCATGGCGACATAGCGCCGCATCTCCAGAATGATAGCTAGCGGATCTATATTCACTGGGCATGCTTCCACGCATGCATTACAACTCGTACAGGCATTCAATTCTTCCTTGGTGATGTAATCCCCCAAAAGAGACTTACCATCTTCCAAACCTTTTCCTCCTGCATCCAAACTCTTTCCTACTTCCTCAGCACGATCCCGCACATCCATCATGATCTTACGAGGGGAAAGCTTCTTTCCAGTGAGATTTGCCGGGCATTCTGAAGTACATCTCCCACATTCGGTGCAGGAATACGCATTCATCACATTTATCCAGCTCAAGTCATTGATATCTTTGGCTCCAAACCTGCCAATCTCAGCGGGAGGATCAGCTGGCGCTTCTGTAGGAATTCCAAGCATCATATTCACCTCATTGGTGACGGCTGGCATGTTTTCCATTTCACCCTTAGGCTTCAAATTCGAATACCAGGTATTAGGGAAGGCTAGGAAAATATGTAAATGCTTCGAATACGTCACGTAAATAGCGAAGGCTAAAATCCCAACAATGTGAAACCACCAAGCTGCTCTCTCCACGAAAATCAAGAATCCCGTACTCATGCTTTCGAAAATCGGATGGAGCAGACCACTGAAGAACAAATCCCCAACTACGATGTAATGCCCCACTCCTCTCGAAGCTAGGATCTGATCAGCTGCATTCATTTTCAAAATCGCCATCATTAAGACGATCTCAATACAAAGGATCAAGTTACCATCCATCGCTGGCCATCCTTTCATCTCTGGCTTCGTAAAGCGAGGCACCTTGACCACATTTCTTCGGATCAAAAAGATCACACAGGAAACAAGAACCATCACAGCAAGAAACTCAAAGAAGTTCATCGCCGCCAGATAAGCACCACCGAGATAAGGAGCAAATAATCTATGCGTACCGAAAATACCGTCTAGGACAAATTCTAGGACTTCAAGATTGATAACCAGAAAGCCTATATAGACGAAGAAGTGGAGAAATGCGGGGATAAAGCGCTTAAACATTTTCTGCTGACCAAAAGCCACCAACAGCATTGTCTTCCAACGCTTGTCCGGCTGATCGTTTCTGATTTCATCCTTACCCAAAAGAATGTTCCTTCGGAGGAATTTGACCCGTTTGACCAGAAAGAAGCCTGCAGCGCTCAAAATGATCAAAAATATTAATTGAGGTAAAAAGCTCATAGTGATGTTATTAGCGTGTTTTTTGGGTTTTAGACTGTTTTTTTTTCATGAAATGACTTGCATCAAATGCTCAAATAATTACCTTTGCATCACTTTACAAACAAGGTGATATAGCTCAGTTGGTAGAGCATCGGACTGAAAATCCGTGAGTCGATGGTTCGAGTCCATTTATCACCACAAGCCCTGAAGCAATTCAGGGCTTTTTTTATGCGTTTTTTCGTAAGATTTCCAGTCATTTTTTCCATAAGGCTCTAGCAAATTAAGAAATAGTCGGCATGCATACTATTTCCCTCTCTAATTTAGAAGCAATTTAGTCTAGACAGCCATCTCAGCCAAACCCTAATTTATTGAGCATCTTCCCCTCTCCTTTATTGTAGTTTATCTAAAAAACTTTAAATTTTTTTCTCATCTCAACTGTAACATTTACAATTCCCATGCATTACCGTATCAAATGAAGTCATTTTTTGAAGCACATATCTGGCCGCAAAGAGGCAGGCTCTACCGGCTAGGGTATCTCTGGGTGAGGGATAGATCCCTTGCTGAGGATATGCTTCAGAATGTCTTCGAAAAATCTTTTGCACGGGAAGATGAACTTCGGAGCCACCCAAACCTGATGGGCTGGCTAGTAAGCAGCTTAAAAAATGAAGCTTTGATGCACTTTCGGCAAACCAAAAAGCTCGACTCTTTGGAAGGACTGGAAGCATTGAAAGCAGAAGAATCAATTTCAGAGGACACGAAAGACTCGGTACGAAAAGTAATGATCCTTGTCAAGGAACTGCCTTTGCGTCAGCAGGAGATTTTTCACCTGAGAGAAGTAGAAGGATTGAGTTACGAGGAAATCACTGAGCACCTAGATATAAGCCTGGAACAAGTGAAAGTAAACCTTCACAGAGCCAGAAAAAGCATTCGAGAGCGGATGCTCAACCAAAAATTAACCAAATGAGCCAGCGAATAGAAGAATTACTCGAAAAGTACTGGGAAGCTGAAAGCAGCCAAGAAGAAGAGCAAGAACTCAAGACCTTACTCCTATCTACTGAAGGCTATGCCGATGAAAAAGCCTTGTTCTTGGGCTTAAGTGACTTTTCCTCTGAAGAGCCAAGCCTAAAAATGCCAACCAAGGTAGTACCAATCAAATCCAGAAACTGGATGAATTGGGCGGCATCTGCAGCAATCCTGATAGGTTCTGTATGGGGATGGAGAGTTTATGAGCAAAAGCAGGCTGAGCAAGAAGCTTATATGGAAGTCATGCAGGCTTTTGCGCTGATCCAAACCAATCTCTCCAGAGGGCAAGAGCAAATGACCATAATGAATGATATGAAATACCTGAATACGACTAACCAACTATTTGGCAACCCTTCAAATAAATAAGCTATGAAAAAATTCATACTAATTCCGCTATTGCTATTTGCCTTTATTATTAAAGCGCAGGCTCAGGATGATGCTATTCAGCGCTTTTTCTCCAAGTACATGGATGACGATCGATTCTCCAGAGTGTACATCAGCCCTAAGATGATGCAGATGGCGGGAGGATTTCTGAAAAGCAATGCGGGGACAGACAAAGACTCGAAAGACCTAGGCGCCCTAATACAAAAAGTAAAAGGGATCCGAATACTTTCCTCAGACGAGGTCAATGGATTGACTTTCTATAAAGAGGCAATGGGAACACTCTCCAAAAATAAGTACGAGGACCTGATGATTGTCGAAGACAAAGGAAGTAGCCTCAAGTTTATGGTTCGCGAGGAGGGCGGGTTAGTAAAAGAGCTAATGATGATCTCTGGAGAAGAGGGAGACTTTACCTTATTATCTATGCTAGGAAACTTCACTTACGAAGATCTCAACCTACTTGCTGAAAAGACTAATATTCCTGGAATGGACATGTATGGCAAAGGAAGCAAGGGGCCAAAGGGAGTTAAATAAGTATTAAGTAAAGCGAAACTAGAAGGTAGTCCCTAGGTTTCACAATTCGGAAAACATTAAACAAATCATACTATATAATACGCATATGAAAAAGCTCATTCTAACCCTAGCACTAATTGGAGCGGTAATGTCCGTTCAGGCACAAAGCAAAAGCGTCAAAGCACTTTATGAAAAATTCAAAGGTGAAGATGACTTCTTCCACATGGAGCTGGGAGGCAACTTCATGAACTTTGCCGAAGGCTTCAAAATCGATATCGATAAAAATGACATGGCTACTGTAGCAAAGTCAATCGAGAAATTGAACTTCTTCACACTACCAGACCACGCTGATGACACACGTCAAGAATACAAAGCACTACAGAAAGGATTGGAGCGAGAAAGATATGAGCTGTTGATGGAAGCTTCTGAAGGAAAAGGCGGGGTAATCGTATATTCAAAAGGAGGTAATACCATTTCAGATTTAGTGGTACTTGTTGGAGGTGATGATGGAGACTTGATGGTAGTAGAATTGAAAGGTAAGTTTGATCAAGAATTGGTGGCTAAAGCGACAAATTATAAGAACAAAAACTGATTTTACCCAAAAGGCCGAAAACAGCAATATTTCAGTTTTCGCTATATTCATCCAAACAGGTTTAGAAATTTAACTCTAAACCTATTTTTTTTGTCAAATCTAGAATCATAGGGTAAAAACACATCTATCAAGAAATATTTTTCAGGAGATTATTATAATAATGGTCTGATTTAACCTCAATTTTTAAGGTCAATATTAAAACTTGAGATTTTTTTTTCACAAAATTTACATTGGAATTCTATAGAAATCCTTTTGCCTTGAAGTAATTATATTTTGTGTATTTCAAAATAACAAACAAATATTTTACAAATAGCCCAAAAATCAAAATGCAACAAGGCACGCTATCGATTGCGAAAGCATTTTATTGTATTTACAATTTTTACAATGTTATGTTATGGAATCATTAACAATGATGTTTTTTTATTGAAGTATTTGCAATTGAGTTTTTCCGTAGTACCTTTGAATCATAATAACAAACCAATCGGTTACCCCGATGGAAACTGTAACCCAAAATACTCACTAAAAGACGGATCAGTCGTCTGGCGGTTACACAAAATTTAGAACCTATTCAAACCAATTATTAACATGAAAAAATTATTCACTTTGCTTTTTGTAGCGGGGATCGCTGCAGGAGCTTTTGCAAAATCTGAAGGAACAACTGTTCTAATTAGAAAAACTGAAACTACTAAGGTAGCAGTGTCCTTCAATGAAGCACCACAAGGAACTGTGATCGTGAAAATCACAGATTCAGAAGATCGTTTGATCTTGAGAGACAGAATCAACAAGGACGAAGCGTTTGCTAAGAAATATGATCTAAAATCTCTTCCTCAAGGATCATACTCTGTAGAAGTTATGGACGAATCAGGCGTTTTAAGAACTGCTTCTTTCAACAACTTCGTAACAGAAGTTCCAGCTGTATTCTCTAGAGTATCTCCAATGGGTGACAATCAATACAGATTGCTTGTAAGCAACCTACAGTCTAAAGATGTAGAAGTGATGATCTACGATGGTGACAAATTGATCCACACAGAGAAAATCGATAACCCACAGGGACTTCACAAAATCTATACACTAAGCAATCTTAGTGGAGCAGGTATCAACTTCAAAGTAAAAACTGCTTCAGGATTTGAAGGATACGTGACTAGCCTTTAAGCTAAACCAACTTTCTGTAAAGAAACCCCGCTTGAGCAATCAAGCGGGGTTTTGTTGTTTATAAGGATTTGTACTGGTTTTGTTGCGGAGTTCCCTGCTCTTCCCACATGCTACATTTAATGTTATCCTTCTTTTCCAGAATCAGGATTTATTCATTTCTATTAATAATTGTTCTCTAGTCCCGTGCCTAAAGGGACAGAGATAAAAGATTAATTCTTCCTTACTTTCCTAGCCATAGTTCGTCCCTAAAGGGACTTGAATTCAATTACCGCCAAAGTTGCGCCCTCTGTGTTAACCTTTGTTTGTACCCATTTCGGTTAAACCAAAAAAAATGCGGAACATCTCTGCTCCGCATTCCATTTTTCAATCTTAAACTGCGAGATCACTGAGTGATGACCTCTGCGACCCTATTTCTCTTTCTTCCAGCTCGCTTTTCCACCTTTGGCAGAATCAACAGTGATAGAATAATTAGATCCTGAGGATACAATCCACTTCACTTTTACTCCAGTCATCCCCGGAACATTAGCAACAGAGATTTTCTCAGGAGTCAATTTCTGCTCTGTCAACTTGTTAAAGTCTTCATCTTCTACTACAAAACCTGCGACAACTTTGGCTCCTGAAAGCGTTACGTAATCAGGCCGTTCGATTTTGTACTTGAGATCCTGGCTCGCATGAGTTGGCATTAAGCGCTCGTTGAAGATCGTAGCCGTGATAGCTTTTAAGCCTCCACCAAGATCTTCTTCCTTCACATCCATTACAGATAGTTTTGGCGTGTGATAACCATGATAGATCGTGAACGCAATATTTCTATGCGCATCTTGCTCAAGCAAGAAACCTGGGTGAGCACGTCCGAAGTTTTTCTTAAATCCTCCAATTTCCACAGTTCCAAACTGCGGATGCTCAAATTCATGCCAGTTGACAAAAGCATCGCCCATAGTCAACAATTCATCTACTTTGAACATCTCATCTTGTCCACGTCCTTGAGAGTCCTTATGGAAATATAGATAAGGCGTCATCAACTCATTTGAGTACGTAAAAACACCTCTTACTCCATAAAACCAATCTAACTCTCCGCCAAATACAGAATACATATCCTTGTAAACTGTCAGATATCTATAGCCAGGAATAATCTCTTCTCCTTTATTTGCTATCGCATCATAGATCCGTATATCTTCTCTATTGTACGTACCTGCATCTTCTTCGGCACCTGGACCACGAAGAATCATTCCGCCTGAATTGTGGAAACTCTGAGCTCCAGCGATATTTGGATGTTTCATCACAAACTCCATCACAGAGCGATTTTCAGGTAGTGTAAACGGATATCTCATCGCACCACGCTGGATATAATCAGGCTGCCAATTCCATCCCCAATCTCTATTCGGGTCATAATACCCAACTCCATCATCGTTCACGCGACCATCACCATCACCATCAGTACCTTCCTGACCAAGCATTTCATACTCTCCCACTTTATCAGCCCCAACCATAATGAGCTTTCGGCCATCTTGGGGATCTTTGATATATCGTCCAGTAGGAGATTTTCTGATCATCATAGTAATATGACCATCACCGTCGAGATCATCCATTCCATCTTCACCTGCTATACCATCACCATCGTTATCGAGAGTAATCATTCCAGATCTAGGCGAATTAGCGGTGTTAGGTTCTAAGAAGAAATCATTTCGCGCATCAGGATTGATAGTCGGAGTGATATAAAACACCTTGTCCTTCAATAATTGCTGGACAAACTCATTATCAGCAAACATCTCAGTCAAATACCAAGCACCATAGAGTGAGAATTCCCCACCCTGAATTTCATTAGAGTGAATATTGCCATCGATCCACATGCCTGGCTTGTCTGTATCTTTACCTGTAGAGAAATCTGTAATCGTCAGCGTCATTATGTCTCTGCCTTCGAAGGATTTCCCTATCGTTTCAAGTTTGGCGATATCGGGATGTGCTGCGGCAATCTTTTTCATATTATCTACCAATCCCTCATAGGTATAATATCTATTGAAAGCGATATCTACTTTAGGATTGTGCGGTGTACCTACGGCTCGGAAAAATTTCTCCTGCGCATCGGCAGTGGTATAGCTTCCAAGACTAAGTGCGCCTACAGCCAAGGAAAGGATCAATTTTTTTGTTATCATCTTTTTCATGGCTTAGAGTTTTACAGTTGAAGTAGTGAATCCAGCATGAGAAGCGCCGGCCTTTACTGTCACATTTCCGGAGCCTTTAATGATCCAGCTAAAACTAGCTTTCTCATAGGCACCTAATGATTCCATAAGCTCAATCTTATTTCCAGAGACGATTTTGTCTGCGGCGGCATCTATATCGATTCTAATTTTGCGAAGCCATCTGGATTTTTCACCCATTTCTGAATGTGTAGGCATGGAGGAATTATTGAAAAGATCCATCGTCACCCGAGTTAATCCATTACCAAGCGACTCAGTCTTCACATTGTGAATCTCAAGCTTAGGCTGCATTGCTGCTAGTTTCAGTATAAATTCTGTATGCTGCTCTGCTATCTCCCCAACTTTATCATAAGAAGGAGTTGTCATCGCAAACGGCTTCACACCACCAACTTCTACCTTTTTTCCAGGAAAGTCAGGATGCTTCACTTCTGTCCATGGTACAAATACATCATTGTTCAGTGAATCCGCCCAAGCCAAGTAATTTGCTTCTGCATTCGACTTGCCTTTTCCTGTAGAGTCTTTGAATTCAGGAGTCCAATAACCCGGTGTTCCGAAACTCAATCTACCAAAGTGAAAATAGGCCCACTGGAAAAAATCACCATCAGTCCCTTGGTTGTCTTGCTGGAAAGCTTTCTGTTTCACCGTCTCTTTGTAAAGGTCAGAAACCAACACATTAAGCGCCTGATCTTTCTCCAAAATAGAGGTGACTACTCTTTTCTTTGCATTTCCCGCATTGTATTTCAAAGGTGAAGTCAAGTTGTTAGCTGGAGAAAAAGTAACGAAAGCAAAAATATTCCATTGCTCGAAAAGATAATCTAACATGGCTCTAGACTCTTTTTGTGTCACTGGCATATCGCCCGCCAAAGGCTCAAACACTGGGAATTTGTAAGTCAAAGACTTGTTGAAGGCTATTCCTTCTTTCAAGTCCTCTGCAAATTCACCGTCTTTGTCGTCATCCCTAGACTCCTTATAAAGCGAGTACTTGCCTGATTCACCTTTAGAACGATCTGCTTTTACAAGCACTCGATCATCCTCTTTTGAAATCATATAGTCTCCCATAGGATCTTCTACACGCATCATAGTGATCATGCCATCACCGTTTAGATCAGAATAACCACTTCCACCTGGAGTGCCATCTCTATCATGATCTACTGAAACTGCATTTCCCCTTCTCTCATATTTCAAAGAAGCGTAATATTGCTCATAAGCATCTGGAGACATATTTGGAAAAATGTAAAAAGTGCTCGCTTCAAGTGCGTCTGAGTGATCAGCAACTAGCTTTTCAGCAAATTGAACTGCAAGCTCTACACTTAAAACTTCATAACCTTCCACTCCACCTACTACAGCAATAGCGGGTTTTTGATCCAATTGTCCAGTGCCTATTTTCAGCACCCAGATATCTTTTCCGCCTTCCGTTTTGGTGAGCGAAGTGAGCGTAGCTGAGGCGTTGGAAGCCACACGCTGCAAACGTTGATTAAGTTGACTGATAGTAGGGTAATCCGACTGCGCAACCGCAGCTCCTGAAAGCCCCATACCTCCGATCAACAACCAACTGAGTAGTGTTTTTTTCATATGATTATAATTTGTTTTAAATGGTCCTCCCTCCGATAATAATCGGGGCAATCGAGAGGAATCTCTTTGGGTTATATTATTCAATTTCGTCCAATCCAAAAAAAAGATCAACACCTAAATTTTACTAAAATTTCGTGACAATATGCCCTTTCCTTTTTCTGAATGCAGAAATAGCTCTTGAATGGATATGGATCAGGATAAATGGAGTTGAGCCCCAGCTATTGTACAGATGATGAAAATTCGCTTATTTAAGGGCATTAGCTTTTTTAAAATGTATCAAAAAGTAGCCCTTGCCATAGCTTTTTCCCCACGGATGGAAGCTCTTATTTCAGAAACAAAACGTCTAGTGGAGCTTTTCGGCTCTGAACTGATCCTTATTCACATTGGTAAAAAAACCGATGAACTGGAAGCCAAACTTGACGAAATAATTGTGAAAACAGGTTTGGATAAAGTGAAAACCAAACTGATCTGGAAAGAGGGCAAGCCGGTGAAAATGATCATCCAAGCATGTAAGGAGGAGCAAGCAGATCTTCTGGTTGCGGGAGCCTTAAAACGTGAAGGATTCTTGACCTACTATATGGGTTCTGTAGGTAGAAAAATTATTAGAAAAGCTCCTTGCTCAGTTTTGACACTGATCGAACCTAAAGTAGGATCTACCGTTTTCGACAAAATAGTTCTGAACGGAACGCAATTAGAAATCACTCCACACGTGATCGAAGTAGGGATTAATTTCTCCAAAAAAATCAAGGCTGAGCAGGTTCATATTTTGAATGAAATCAAAATGTATGGACTTCAAATGGGAACTGCCAGCGAAGACTCAGAAGAAGAAGCCTCTCAAACTCGCAGACAGTTAGTGCAGAATGAAATGGAGTACGTGGAGGAAATTATGAAAAAAATAGATCCGGGAGATTTGAAGCTTAATATAAAAGTGACTGGTGGAAGATGGGCTGTTGAACTTGCCAGATTCTGCGAGAAAATAGACGCTGACTTGCTCGTGGTAGGTGATGATCATAAATTGAATTTCTTCGACAGGATATTTCCACATGATTTGGAAGACCTATTGAGCACTTTACCTTGTAATTTATTAATCGTAAAAAATTAAACCTCCATGGAAACTTTAGACCATACGGAGGTAATTAACTTACTCCTCCAACTCGCGTCCATTCTTATTCTGGCAAGAGTATTTGCTGAAATAGCCAGAAAATTCAAACAACCAGCCGTAGTAGGTGAAATATTTGCCGGGATAATCCTCGGCCCAACTATACTTGGGAATTTCTTTCCCGGCGCACATGAGTATTTATTTGCTTCGAATGAGATGACCAATATAGCCTTCGATGGCTTCGTCCAGATCTCGGTGGTGCTATTGCTATTCATCGCAGGTCTGGAAGTAGAGTTACATATCGTTTGGAGTCAGGGCAAAAAAGCCCTTTACATAGCCGTAGCCTCTATGATCTTGCCGATCATAGCCGGGTTTGTCGTAGCCTATGCCTTCCCAGAGTTTCTAGGAGTCAATATCAACGATAGAATAGTCGCATCCACCTTTTTCGGGCTAGCTATTTCCATCACAGGTTTGGCTATTGTAGCCAGGATTCTCATGGATTTAAACCTGTTCAAGACTTCATCAGGCTTGCTTATCATAGCGGGAGCGATGATCGTGGATGTACTCGGCTGGCTGATTTTCTCCGTGATTTTATCACTTTCTGAGTCTGGAAGTGAAGGACTGGGAGTTTGGCCAACCATTGGACTCACGCTACTTTTCACCTTAGGCATGCTGACCATAGGGAAAGGACTCATCAATCGAGTCTTACCATGGATTAATAAAAAAATGGCTTGGCCCGGCGGCTTACTTTCTCTTTCCTTAGCACTTTGCTTTTTAGCTGCATCATTCACAGAATTCATAGGAATACATGCCATTTTTGGTGCATTTATCATTGGAGTAGCACTTGGCGATTCGGAGTATTTGACAGAAAAAGCCAAGGAGATTTTACATCAGTTTATCAATAACATTTTCGCTCCTATCTTCTTCGTCTCGATTGGTCTAAAGGTGAACTTTATCACAGGATTTGATCCGGGAATCGTCGGAGTTGTGATTATTGTGGGCTTAGTGACCAAGTATTATGGAGCTTACTTCGGAGGAAGACTTGCAGGGGTTCCGCGCAAAGAATCCATTGTCGCTGGCTTTGGTATGAGCACTAGAGGAAGTATGGATATTGTACTGGGGCTGATCGCTTTAGAAAACGGTTTGGTGACCGAACCGCTCTTTATAGGACTGGTAATTCTAGCAATAATCGCCAGTATGAGTGCTGGACCTTTGATAGGCTGGGCAAGGAATCTGAAAATCTAAGAGCTTTTTTCACTCAGTGATTCTCAAGATCAATTGGCTAAATCTAACAATAGGACGTATTTTTGGGTTCATAATCGGAAATCCTCTCAATTAGAGCACACATGAATAAATCGGGAAAAATCGGCGTTTTGCTGGTGAACCTGGGAACCCCAGATAGTACCGCTACCGGCGACGTAAGAAAATACCTTCGTGAATTTCTAATGGATGGACGGGTGATCGACATTCCTTACATCAATAGATGGATGTTGATCAATTTGATCATCGCTCCTTTTCGCGCACCAAAATCTGCGCATGAATACCGCAAACTTTGGACAGATCGAGGTTCTCCGCTACTTTTTCATACCGAAGATCTCAGAGATCGCTTGATCGAAAAACTAGATGCTAAGCAATACAAAGTGGCCATTGCCATGCGCTACCAAACTCCATCCATAGAAGCTGGACTGGAAGAACTACGAAAAGCACATGTGACTAAAATCATCGTGCTTCCACTTTTCCCACAGTATGCTTCTGCCTCTACAGGTTCCGTTCAGGACAAAGTGATGGAGATAGCCAGAGGCTGGCAGATTATCCCAGACATTTCATTTATCAGTAATTTCATCGAGCATCCATTGTTTCTGGAAGCTTGGGCAGAACGCGGACGAGCTATGCTCGAAGGCAAGGAATACGACAAAATACTTTTCTCTTATCATGGACTTCCTGAGCGTCAGATCCTCAAAGGTTCTGTCGATGGATACTGCCAACTAGGAGCGTGCTGTAATAAATATGGAGCAAAGAATCATTATTGCTACCGTGCGCAGTGCTTTCAAACTACACGTTTGATCTGCGAAAAACTTGGAATACCAGCCGATAAAGCGGTGAACTGCTTCCAGTCTAGGTTAGGAAAGGATCCTTGGGTAAAGCCATATACGGATGAAGTCATCACCGAATTGTCAGCACAAGGAGTGAAGAAAGTATTAGCTTTCTCACCGGCTTTTGTGGCCGACTGCCTGGAAACCACCGTAGAAGTCGCTGGAGAATACAGGGATAAATTCCTTGAACTAGGCGGTGAAGAATGGGACTTGGTTCCAAGTCTGAATTCTGAAAACACCTGGGTAGAATGTGTGAAGGAGATGGTGCTGGAGCATTCTTGAGTTACCTGACGTTAACTGGGGAGTGCGCGCATTCTGTGGTTAAAATCATCCTCCCGATAAGCAACTGAACTTTACCCCTCTTATTCATCCATTTTGGATAGAACCTATTAACTTTGCCTCCATGAACGAGCGATACATGCAGCGCGGAGTTTCCGCCTCCAAAGAAGATGTGCATCAGGCCATTTCAAAACTTGATAAAGGTCTTTACCCAAAAGCATTTTGTAAGATCGTGGAAGACACACTTGGCAACGATCCCGAATACTGCAATATCATGCATGCAGATGGGGCTGGAACCAAATCTTCCTTGGCTTATTCCTACTGGAAAGAGACTGGCGATGTGAGTGTGTGGAAAGGTATCGCGCAGGATGCCATCATCATGAACACCGATGATTTGCTTTGTGTGGGTGCGATCAATAACATCCTCGTTTCCTCTACGATTGGCCGAAATAAAAATCTAATCCCTGGCGAAGTGATCTCTGCCATCATCGAAGGCACTGAAGAAGTTCTTCAAATGCTTCGCGACAATGGCGTCAATGCTGTACTCACAGGCGGGGAAACTGCCGATGTGGGAGACTTAGTTCGTACGATCATCGTGGATAGCACGGTTACCTGCAGAATGCGACGTGACGAAGTGATCTCCAATGATCAGATTCAAGGCGGTGATGTGATCGTAGGTTTGGCTTCTTTTGGTCAGGCCAAATATGAAACAGCATACAATGGCGGCATGGGAAGCAACGGACTTACCTCTGCGCGTCATGATGTGTTCAACAAAGTATTGAAAACAAAATATCCCGAGAGCTTTGATGCTTCTGTTCCCGAAGATCTGGTGTACTCAGGAAAATATAATCTAACCGATCCAGCTCCAGGAGCTCCTGTGAATATTGGTAAGTTGGTACTTTCTCCGACCAGAACATATGCACCTATTATGGTAGATGTGTTGAATTACATGAGACCTAGGATTCATGGTTTGGTGCATTGCAGCGGTGGAGCGCAGACGAAGGTGCTTCACTTTGTAGATGATGTGCATGTGATCAAAGACAATCTTTTTGAGACTCCTCCCCTTTTCCAAATCATACAGGAAGAAAGTGGAACGGACTGGAAGGAAATGTACAAAGTCTTCAACATGGGCCACAGAATGGAAGTTTATTTGGACGAGCGCTACGCGGAAGAGATCATCGACATCGCAGAATCTTATGGCGTAGAAGCACAGATCATTGGTCGAGTAGAACCGCATCAAGGTAAAAAAGTAACGATTACTAGCCCTCATGGCACTTTTGAATATTAATTTATTCTGATTATCCGCAATGATGTCAGTAAACTAACTTTCTTTGATTGCATGGTTGGAAGACCGAAGACGGGTGACCGATGTTGCCTCAATGCTTATGTTTACCAAATCCTACAATGCATTACTGGCTGAAAAACTGATATTCATATCAATAAACTATGATAGCAAAAAGCATCTTAATCAAAACAACAAAAGTCCTAATCTGGGCTTTTGTTGTTTTGATGGTAATTGGAATGATCATTTTGACCAAAGTAGATCGCTCACCGATTCAAAATCAGGACTTTTATACCGAGACTTTGGAGCGATTAGATCAGACGACTTTTTCAGGATCACAGGGAGACGCTTGGATCGCAGGTTGGTCACGCTCTAATATGACTCCAGCCGAACCTGCTGCTCTGGTAGGCTATGCGCCTAGAGGAAAATACGAGTTCGTCCAAGACAGCAGCTATGTCAAAGCATTGGCTCTTTCCAATGGCAAAACTCGAATTGCCTGGCTCAATTATGAACTGCTGATCGTACACCCGACTCTTGCTGCGCAACTTCAGTCAGCTATCAAAGAAGCAAATCTACCAGTAGATCAGGTGATTTCCACTGCTACACATACTCACTCGGGAATGGGTGGCTACATGCCTGGCCCTATGGGAGAAATTGCTTTTGGAGGCTTCGATCAAAGCATCGTGGATTTGATTGTGTCGAGTAGTCTTTCTGCTTTGCAAAATGCCATCGCCACTCAAGACACTGTTTCTATCACCTATCGCAAGTCGGACGCAGGTGATCTGGTTGCCAATAGATTCGTGAAAGATGGGCCGACAGACCCCTATGTCCGTCAGCTTATTTTCACCAAAAAGTCTGGCAAAAAAGCCACTTTCCTCACCTATTCGGCACATGCTACCACGATGAGCACCAAGTTTATGGGCTTGTCCGGTGATTATCCTTTTTACCTGACCAAAGAATTGGAAGAAGGTGATTTTGACTTTGCCATGTACGCTGCCGGAACTGTAGGAAGTCACCGCCCGCTAAGACCTGGAAACACGCCCGAACTGGTCGAGCTATACGCACATCAGCTGGATTCGGCGCTGAACCTGAGGATGACTTATTTTGCTACGGTCAAAAATCACCGAATCAGAAGTGGATACTTGCCAATCACTTTGCGAGAACCGCATCTGAGAGTTTCAGATAATCTTCGCCTTCGTCCCTGGCTTTTCAATTACCTATTAGGCGATACCAATGCTCATCTGGATATTACTCAGATCGGCAATACGCTGATGATCGCTTCTAGCGGCGAGCTATCGGGAGTATTCTATGAAAAGTGGGAACAGCTGGCGCAAAGCAAAGGATTGAATCTTATTGTTACTACGTTTAATGGTGGCTACATCGGGTACATTACGCCAGATAGTTTGTATGACGAAAACTTTCATGAAGTCCGGGAAATGAACTGGTACGGACCTGGAAACGGGCAGTACTTTGATGAGATGGTTTTGAAAATCATTGACAAATCAACGCCATAAAAGTCCCAAATGTCCTTGGATTGGTCTGTTTTATCCAGCTACAAAAAAAACTTCCGTCATAAGTTTGTGGAAAATTAAGTCCTATGAAGTTTTCCACCCTAAAGAGCATATATCAATGCAAGTGCCCTCGTTGCCATGAAGGAGATATGTTTTTGCGAGGCAAATTATTGAGTCCGACCAAATTTACGTTCATGAATAAAAGTTGCGCCCACTGCGAACAATCTTTTGAGCCTGAGCCTGGCTATTATTTCGGAGCTATGTTCATTAGCTACGGGATCAATACAGGTATTTTTATTGCCGCCTGGATAGCACTCACTGTGATAAAGCCAGATTATTCACTCACACTACTACTGACGCTATTGGGTGTCGCAGCCATCGTTTTTCTGCCCTTTATTTACCGAGTCAGTAGATCCATATGGATCGCAATCTTTATCCCGTATCGCGGCGACGATCGGCAGCCTTCTAACTGAAAATCCACCGAATCAAAAATGGCTAAATTGGAAATCTCATGAATTATGAGAAATTTCAATGATGCCGAATAGCCCACTGCCTATATTTCAAATTCTCGATTTTGAGCCAGCCACTCCTGATCCCACCAATTTCTATTACGCAGGGTTGAAAAATCATCTGGCCACACACCAGTTCATTCAAAAACCTCATAAGCACGATTTTTACATTATTGTATTATTTTCTCAGGGAAAAGGCTCACATACAATTGATTTTCAAAGCTATCCCGTTAGCGGAGGAGCCGTATTTTTTTTAAGACCAGGTCAAGTTCATTCTTGGTCGTTGTCTGAAGATTCGGATGGACATATTTTATTTTTTAGCGCAGCGTTTTACGCTTCCCTCTTTTCTAGAAGCAGACTGAAAGGCTATTCTCTCTTCAATTCCTCTCAAGCTTTTCCACACTTGGAAACAGGTTCATTGGAAAAAGATGAGATTTTTAATGTTTTTGGAAAAATACTAGTAGAAACTAGCAACCCACAATGGGCTACGAATGATCTCTTGAGAAACTACATTGATGTGTTGCTTATATACTTTCAAAGATTTAAAGCCAAGAAAAATCCCTATTCAAAGGATGAGAAAATCGTTTATGATCAGTTTCAACAAGTAGAAATGCTACTTGAAAGCAATTTCAAACAGCATAGAGAAGCGGGGTTCTATGCAGAGAAACTAAATCTAAGTTTGAAACAACTCAACGCACTTTGTAAAAGAACTGTCTCTAAAACCATCACTCAACTTGTACTAGACCGAGTAATTTTGGAAGCTCAACGACTCTTAATTCATGCTGACCTGAATATTTCCAAAATAGCCTATGAATTGGAATTTGAAGATGCTTCCTATTTTAGTCGACTATTTAAAAAGAAGACTGGAGCGACTCCAGAACAATTTAGAGAACAACTGGAAAAGAATTCAGTTTGATTGCCAAATCTGGGCTTTCACCCAACCTTTCAGAAATTTCTTTTCTGAGTTTTTCTTCCAGTTGTTGGCAAGGAAAATTTTCTCATAATCAGGAATACTTGCCCGCTTGTGCTTTGTCACTAGTCTAAAAAATGTAATCATGCTCCTGTGCATAAATCGTTGATAGAAGTTTTTGGGAGCAAAAAAATCAGAGAGGTAAATCCTTCCTGCTGGTTTAATACTTTTTCTAATTTCTCCCAAAAGACTGTGAATCTCTTCATCTTTCATCGTGTCCAGCACAAAATGAAGCCAGACTTCATCAAATAACTTTCCCTTTTCAGCTTGGAAAAAGTCCAAATGATAGGTCAAGCTGCTTTTTACCAGATTCACCTTAGCCTTGCTGAGCATCGCATGGGAGATCTCCCAGTATTCACCTGATAGCTGAGCTTGGAAGCCCAGATAGTCAAGCCCATCTCCACCTCCTATAATTAAGATTTTTTTACTCGATAGCTCTTCTACAAAATGGGCTTTTGCCAGCATCAATTGATCGCCAAAAACCAGTTTGGTCAGGTGATTGTAAAATGGAGCTAGGAAACTGTAATGATCTTTCACTAGTTTAAAGGAATAGATTAAAGTTTTAACGCGCAAATATGCCAGTGGCGTTATTTTCATGGATCAATTGGCGGGAAGACGGATTATGGGAGACCGAAGTGGCCTCAATGATTGAGTTCAGCAAATCCTTTGATGCATTTATCACTTAAGCGGATAATCACATAGAATAAACTCCAAAATACCTTTGTATGAAAAATGTTTTTAAAACCCTCGGTGGACTTCGCCAACTTTTGTCCAGTATCGATCTGGATCAAATCTCTAAGCTTTCAGAAAAAGTAGACATCTCCAAAATGGTAGGTCTGGTATCGCAGATGAGCGAAGAGGATCTTTCTAAAATGATGGGAATGATGAAGGTAGGCAGTAAACCTAAGGTCATCCCTCCTGTCAATGGAGATTTCTATGAGTTGGGCAAAAGTCTACCGTCCCATGAACGAGACATCCAACTTCGGGTGAGAGAATTCATGGAGCGAGAGATCAAGCCCATCGCAAATGACTACTGGAATCGAGGAGAATTCCCGATGCAGATAATTCCAAAAATGGCGGAGTTGGACATCGCTGGATTGACATATCAGGGTTATGGCTGTCCAGGACACTCCGCATTGCTGGAAGGTTTTGTAGCCATGGAAATGGCCAGAATCGACACGTCGATCTCTACTTTTTTCGGGGTGCAAAGTGGTTTGGCTATGGGTTCGATCTACCTATGTGGATCAGAAGAGCAGAAGAAAGAATGGCTTCCTCCTATGCAGAAAATGGAAAAAATTGGTGCATTTGGATTAACAGAACCTGAAGTGGGATCTGGTGTTGCAGGAGGTTTGACGACTACTTGTAAAAGAGAAGGAGATGCTTGGGTGCTCAATGGGCAGAAAAAATGGATAGGAAATGCCACCTTCTCAGATATGACCATCATCTGGGCAAGAGATTTGGAAGATCAGCAAGTCAAAGGATTTATCGTAAGAAAAGGAAACCCTGGATTTCTTGCTGAAAAATTGGAAGATAAAATGGCACTGAGAACAGTGCAAAATGCATTGATCACCCTGACGAATTGTGAAGTTCCAGAAACGGATCGACTCCAAGAAGCAAATTCATTTAAGGATACTGCGAAAGTCCTTCGGATGACCAGAGCTGGGGTAGCTTGGCAAGCTGTAGGATGTGCACGAGGAGCGTATGAATTGGCTTTGGCTTACACGAATGAACGAAAGCAGTTTGGTCGCCCAATAGCCTCCTTCCAGCTCGTTCAGGATTTGTTGGTAACTATGCTTGGAGACTTGACAGCTATGCAGACGATGGTTTTCCGACTGTCTGAGATGCAGGACACAGACATCTTGAAAGATGAGCATGCTTCCCTTGCTAAAGTATTCTGTACACTTCGAATGCGCTCTATCGTGGATAATTCCCGGGCATTATTTGGAGGAAATGGCATTTTGCTACGCCATGACATCGCGAGATTTGTAGCAGATGCCGAGGCAGTTTATAGTTATGAAGGCACCAAGGAAATCAACTCTTTGATCGTTGGCCGTGCAATTACAGGACACAGTGCTTTTGTTTAAAACAAGAGCAAAAGGGCAGGTATAAGAAATACAATCTCCATACGCATTCTGATTTGCTCAGGTCTCAGGCCAGATTTGAAAAAGCTCAGATAGTGCAGCAACAGCATAATCAGTACTAAACTCGGGAAGATCCTATAAAGAGAATTCACCAATACCAATCCGATTAAAGCAACGAGAATTAATCCGATTGCCAGTTGGCGAATTCTCGGATCGAGTTTTTCCTGAGGAATAATGGTGGCGATGGACGAAAACCCGGCTTCCTTGTCAGATTCAGAATCCAAACTTGAAAGCATAATTAGGTTCAGATAGGCTAATCCCATATAAAGAATAGTGAGGGCAAAAGCAGTCCAGGTGTAATCAATTTCCACTGTTTCATACCATGGCAACCAAGAAATCCCTACTACATAGAAAATTGCTGAGCTGAGTTCTTTTAATCTCACCTGCTTTGCACCCAACTTGCGCACTGCAAGCATGATCCCCAAAATCACCAATCCAAGCCCTGCTCCGAAAAACAGCTCGTTTGAAAAACCGAAGAATACGATCGCCCAAAATAGTCCAACTGCTCCGACTAGTGCAAGTAGGACGAGTAAGGGTTTCCGATAAATCAGATGAAAATGATGCCTATCCTCGGCATGATCCACGGTCAATTTCCGGGCATCCATCAAATGATCAGCAGTGTAAATACACCAGACAGCCATTCCTAGCAAGGCGTACTCTTGCCATGCAAGTTCTGTTCTCAAGGCTCGCGAAAAAAATAGCATTCCCGCCATAGTGCCTAGAACTACATCAATGGAAAGCCAGGTAATGCGCTGATAGAATTTAAAAAGAAACTGCACAGGCTAAAGATAGCGTGAATGGGCAAAAGTCCATAGTTGGTGGACTAATGCTCACAGATAATTGTTATTTTAACGGCCTTATATCCTTCCCCCTCGACTCTGCTCGGGGTCCGAAATTTAAAATGAATATTATGGGAGTGGAAGTAGGCTGCAGAGCCTCCTTCCACTCCCATCTTAACAACATAAAACCCAGTGGCCGAGCGAAGCTGAGGCCCAGATTACACTTCTAATTCTCAAATCAATAAACCTAAAATCTAATCCTTACTTATGAAAAAACTCAATTTACTTTTAGTCGCCCTGCTCGCTTTTGCCACGGTTTCTTTTGCGCAAGCACCTATCAAAATTGCCTGCGTAGGCAATAGCATCACGCAGGGTCCAGGCAGAGACAATCCTGATAGCTGGCCACTACAGATGCAAGCCATACTCGGTGATGCGTATGAAGTCGGTAATTTCGGTGTTAGTGGAAGAACTCTACTTCGAAAAGGAGATTACCCCTTTTGGAATGAACCACAGTTTCAGCAGGTGAAAGATTTCAAAGCAGATGTGCTGATCATCATGCTAGGAACGAATGATTCCAAACCTCAGAACTGGAAGTTTGCCTCAGAATTCAGACAAGATTACTTAGACATGATTGCAGAATTCAAGAAAACCATGCCTGCAGACGGCAAAGTATATGTGATCATGCCAGTGCCAGTGACCAAGGACAACTTCGGTATTACGGCTTCAGTCATGAACAATGAGCAGCGCATGATGCTAGTGGATATCGCTGACGAAAGCGGTTCTGAGCTAGTCGATTTATTCACTCCTTTTATGGGACACGAAGACCTCTTTGCTGATGGTGTACATCCAAACACCGAAGGATTAGGCATTATGGCGAAAGTGATTGCAAGAGCGATTCGATTGTAAAAAAGTCCGGTGACGGATGTCGGGTGCTTTTAGCATTAAACCCTCCAGGTTTTGGAAACCTGGAGGGTTAACACGAAAGTGGATAGATTCACTTTGGCGATGAGCAGTTACTCAAACTTGCAAATTAACACATTGCGCCGTTGCGCCGTTGCGGGAGAATTTCCCACTATTAAATCTATCACTACTCCACAAACCCAATTTGCTTCCATTCTCCATCGATTTGATCGTTGGATTGTGGAGCGCCGGGGGTGCTTCTTCCTTCTTTGATATACTTGGACAACAATGCTTTTAGCGAAGCTACTTTGTCGCCATTTTCAGCATAGATATTATTCGTCTCTCCTGGATCGGAAGCTAAATTATACAATTGAACATCTGGAAGTTCGGCTTCAGATGGATCACCTGGTTTTGGAAAGCTCCAACCTCCAGAACCTTTAGCCATAATAAGCTTCCAGTCTCCTTGACGGATCGCGAAGCTCCCGTTGATAGAGTGTGAAACGGTGGCTTCACGGAATTGGGCCACTTTGTTATTGGCATCAAAAAGCGACACCAAACTGTAGCTATCCTCGCCTTCGTTATCCTTAAGCTCATACCCAGAAAGCTCTGCTCCTGTTGCCATCAAATCAGTTAGACAAATTGTTTCACTTCTAGAAGTTCCTTTCTGAATCTTAGCTGGCCACTTGGCAATAAAAGGAACTCGATGTCCTCCTTCGAAAATATCAGCTTTGTGCCCACGGTAGATATAACTGCTGAAGTGTCCGGCTTCCTGCATCACATCCAGACCTGCAGCTGGAGAACCTCCATTGTCACTCGTGAATACTATTAATGTGTTTTCTTCAATCCCCGCCTTTTTGATTGCTTCATTCAACTGACCTACATACTCATCAATCATCATCATGAAATCGGCATAGGGAGCCAATCCGCTTTTGCCCTGCCATTCTGCTGGAGGCAAAATCGGTGTATGTGGAGATGGTAAAGCCAAGTATAGGAAAAATGGCTTTTCTTCCTTTGCCTGCTCTTGAATGTAAGCTATAGATCGCTCAAAGAAATTCGGGGTAACTTTCTCATGATCGAAATCTGGGGAAGTTGGTCCTTCTCTCCACCAAGAATATTTGCCCTTGTTGACGGTTACTGTATCAGGAATTGCTGTGATTTGGCCATTCTCTACATACACATAAGGAGCCATATCCAGGGAACCATTATGTCCATAGGCATAGTCAAAACCTAGATCATTGGGAGTATGAGTCACTGGCTTAGTGAAATCTATCTGATCAAAATCATGTGGTCCCCAACCCTCAGCCGTCAGCGGATCTCCATCCAGCGTAGCCCAGTCCCATCCTAGGTGCCACTTACCTATAAATGCGGTGCTATATCCCTGCGCTTTAAGCACAGAAGCCATGGTACTTCGACTATCAGGAATTAATGCTTTAGAATTACCTGTCAATACTCCACTTTTCAACGTACTCCTCCAATTATACCTACCCGTCATAAATCCGTATCGCGTAGGAGTACAAACAGCTGAAGGTGTATGCGCATCGGTGAATATCATTCCTTCAGAAGCCAATTGATCCAAAAACGGAGTGGCAATTTTGCCCTCTGGATTAAAAGCTTTCACATCTCCATAGCCTAAGTCATCTGCAAGAATCACTATGATGTTTGGCTGTTTTACTTGAGGTTCTTTAGGTGAGCAGGAATAAAGCTGGAAGGTTAATACCAGAGCAAGTAGCTGAAGGAGGTGTTTCATAAAAGGCTATTTATTAGATCAGCAATTTAGGGCAAAAGAACCAATTTTGAGAGTAAAAAATATATGAATGAATTAGGAAGGAGCTCTCAAAACAAAAAAACCACAACCCTTCCGAGCTGTGGTTTTGGAAAGTAGGTCTATTGTTTTTATTTACCTTCAAGTGCATTAGCACCTGAAACAATTTCAAGAATTTCATTGGTAATTGCTGCCTGACGAGTTCTGTTGTACATGAATCGAAGTTCTTTCAGCAATTCGCCTGCATTTTCTGTGGCCTTATCCATGGCTATCATTCTAGCGGCATGCTCTGAAGCATTACTTTCTAGTACAGCTTTGTAGAATTGTATTTTCAAAGAAGTCGGAACCAACTCTTCGATAATGTATTTTCTGGATGGCTCCAAGATGTAGTCCGTATCAGGCACTTTCTCTTCAGCGGTATCATCCTTTGCCATTGGCAGGAATTGCTCCACCTTAACTTCTTGAGTAGCTACGTTTTTGAACTCATTGAATACCAATACAACTTGATCATATTCGCCAGCAATAAATGCGTTCATAGCAAATTCAGCTGCGCTTCTAGCATTTCCAAAAGTAAGATCTTGAAATAGCTGAGAATAATCAGATACCATGTTGAAGTCATTCTTCTTAAAAGATTCAAATGCCTTCTTACCGATAGGAAGAATAGTAATATTCATACCTACAAACTGTCTAGCTATGGCGCCATTTACAGCTTTGATAATGTTTGAATTGAAAGCACCACAAAGTCCTTTGTCTGAAGTCACAGGAATGATCAATACATTTCTCACTTCTCTTTTTTCAGCAAATACAATATCTGCAGCTCCTTCTGAAGCAGCGGATACGTTATTCAGGATCTGGGTCAACTTCTGAGAGTAAGGACGCATCTGTGTGATTTTGTCCTGCGCTCTTCTAAGTTTGGCGGCGGACACCATTTTCATGGCCTTAGTAATCTGCTGGGTAGAGACTACTGACGTTATCCGTTCCTTTACTTCCTTAAGATTTGCCATCTTGGTTGCGTTGTGCTAGGGTATAAATAACCGGAAGACTTTCGCCTTCCGGAATTCAAATCAATTATTTAGAGAACTTAGGAGCTAATTCTGCAGCTGCCTTAGAAAGAACTTTTGCAGCTCCGTCCACATCACCTTTCAGGATCAGTTGAAGCGCCTCAGGATAAGAAGTATCCAATAAGGTGTAGAATTCTTTCTCAAATGCTCTTGCTTTTTCTACAGGAACAGTATCCATCAATCCTTTTGCGGAAGCATAGATAATAGCTACTTGATGTGCTACAGATACTGGAGAGTACTGTGCTTGCTTCAAGATTTCCTGGTTTCTTCTTCCTCTTTCGATCGTACGCTTAGTAGTCGCATCTAGATCAGAACCAAACTTAGAGAATGCTTCCAATTCACGGAAAGCTGCCTGATCCAATTTCAAGGTACCGGCAATTTTCTTCATCGCTTTAATCTGTGCGTTACCACCTACTCTAGATACGGAGATACCTACGTTAATCGCAGGACGGATACCGGAGTTAAACAAGTTAGTCTCCAAGAAGATCTGACCATCCGTAATAGAAATTACGTTAGTTGGGATATATGCAGAAACGTCACCAGCTTGAGTTTCGATAATTGGAAGTGCAGTCAAAGATCCACCACCTTTTACCAAATGTTTGATAGAATCTGGCAAATCGTTCATTTCCTGAGCGATCTTGTCAGACTTATTAATTTTTGCAGCTCTTTCCAACAATCTAGAGTGAAGGTAGAATACGTCACCTGGATAGGCTTCACGTCCCGGAGGTCTTCTCAAAAGAAGAGAAACTTCACGGTAAGCTACAGCTTGCTTAGAAAGATCATCATAAACTACCAATGCAGGACGACCTGTATCTCGGAAGAATTCACCGATCGAGGCACCCGTAAATGGAGCAAAGAATTGCATTGGAGCTGGCTCAGATGCTGGAGCTGCTACAATTACTGTATAAGGAAGTGCGCCGCCTTTTTCTAATGCTGCTACTACTCCAGCAACGGTAGATGCTTTCTGACCGATTGCAACGTAGATACAGAAAACTGGCTCACCTTTGTCGTAAAACTCTTTTTGGTTAAGAATAGCATCGATAACTACTGCTGTCTTACCAGTCTGACGGTCACCAATTACTAATTCTCTTTGTCCTCTACCGATAGGAATCATTGCATCGATTGCTTTGATACCTGTCTGAAGAGGCTCAGTTACTGGCTGACGATAGATAACACCTGGTGCTTTACGCTCCAAAGGCATCTCGTACAATTCACCAGTGATAGGGCCTTTACCGTCAATAGGGTTACCCAAGGTATCCACTACACGGCCAAGCATTCCTTCACCTACTTGAAGTGAAGCAATTCTCTTCGTTCTCTTTACTGTATCACCTTCTTTGATTCCTCTGGAATCTCCGAAAAGTACAGCTCCTACATTGTCTTCTTCAAGGTTCAGTACCATTGCTTTCAGACCATTGTCGAATTCTAGCAATTCACCAGCTTGAGCCTTAGAAAGTCCATAGATACGAGCTACACCATCCCCCACTTGAAGGACTGTACCTACTTCTTCGAGTTCTGCTTCGGTTCTTGCACCAGAGAGTTGCTCTCTTAAAATTGCCGAAACTTCATCAGGTCTTACTTCTGCCATGATATATTAAGATTAATGCTTTTGATTAGATTTTACTTTCGTAATGATTTTGGGTAAACTGAGTTTTCAAAATTCTCAGTTTGCTACTCAATGACTCGTCAATCTGACGATCATTTACTGTCAAAATATATCCACCTATCAGGTCTGGATTTATTTTCTCTACCAATTGTACTGATTGCTTACCAGAAATCTCCTTCACTACTTCTGCAAACTCCTTACGAAGGTTGTCATCGATAGGGAAAGTAGTCGTCACTTCAGCTACCTGAATAGACTTATGTAGGTTATACTGGTTTTCAAATTCCTTTGCTACGTCAAGAAGAATCTCTTCTCTGTTCTTACCCGACACGATTTCGAAGAAAGTCATCGTAAGCGGTTCAACTTTATTAGCAAAAAGCGCTTTCAGCACATTCAGTTTCTTATCAGAATTGACAACTGGATTCCTAAGAACAACCGACAATTCATGATTACTTTCTGCCAATGCAGTCAGTCTTAGGAAATCTGTATGTACCTCCTCTAGTCTTCCTTTTTCCAAAGAAAGTTCCATGATTGACTTGGCATAGCGGGATGCTACTCTCTGGTTTGACATGGAGGAGTTTTAATTAAGCTTAAGTTCTTTGATAAATCCATCAACCAAATCCTTTTGAGACTTGTCGTCAGATAGATTTTTTCTCAACAATTTCTCAGTAATGTCTAAAGAAAGAGCAGCTACCTGATTCTTCACATCAGCCAAAGCAGCCTTCTTTTCAGTTTCGATGACAGCCTTAGCATTTTCGATCATCAAAGCACCTGCCTTTAGAGCTTCGTTCTTCGCATCATCGATCATTTTTACTGACACATCTTGTGCTTTTTTCAGGATGGTATCTCTCTCCAGTCTAGCGTCAGCAAGAAGTTTTTCATTCTCTGCTTTCAAGTTAGCCATTTCATTTCTAGCAGTTTCTGCTGCTTTCAATGCATTGTTGATACTGGTTTCTCTCTCTTCAATAGCTGCAAGCATCGGCTTCCACGCAAACTTGATTAGGATAAACAAGAGTGCTAAAAACCCAAACAACTGCCAGAAGATCAGTCCGGAACTAGGTAAAATAAGATCCATTAGATATATATAATTTCGTTATTGTTCAAAAAGAGGGATTGGCCTGAAAGACCAATCCCGTTTCATTTGTTCTTAGAAAGCGATACCGCCTGCATTCAAAGCAATAAGTAGACATACTACTACTGCAAACAGGGAAACCACCTCGATCAAAGCTGCAATGATCAACATAGCAGTCTGGATTTTACCAGCAGCCTCAGGCTGACGAGCAATAGATTCCATAGCTTGTCCACCAATTCTACCGATACCAAGTCCTGCGCCAATCGCAACAATACCTGCACCGATACCAGCACCCATAAGTGCCATTCCAGCTGATAATAAGATTGAAGTTAACATACGTTTTTATTTATAAATTGAACAAAGAAATTCCTAATTAATGCGCTTCATCATGTGCATGCTCTGCTACCGCAGATCCAATATACATGGCAGTGAAGAGTGTAAAGACATAAGCCTGGATAGTAGCTACCAATAGCTCAATCAGGTTGATAAATGTCACCATCAGCGTGCTAATCACACCTATAGTGTACGACTCAAAGATAAAGACCAAAGCTATAAAAGCCAAGATCACAATGTGTCCTGCCGTAATTGCTACAAAAAGACGAACCATCAAAGCGAAAGGCTTAGTAAACAAACCAATAATCTCAACAGGAACGATCACCAAAAGCAAAGGAATAGGAACTCCAGGAGTCATGAAGACGTGCTTCCAGTAATCCTTATTACCATTGACATTTACAATAATGAATGTCAAAACTGCTAGTGTCGCAGTGACAGCGATATTACCTGTAAGGTTGGCTGCACCAGGTAGCAAACCGATCAAGTTACCTATCCAGATAAAGAAGAATAGAGTAAGAAGGTAAGGAACAAATTTCTTATACTTCGGCCCTATAGCAGTAAGAGCTATCTCGTCCCTGACAAAGATCACTATAGGCTCTACAAATGCCGCAGCTCCTTTTGGAGCAACAGCACCATGCTTCTTATAATGACCTGCTGCAGAAAGAGACAAAATCAAAACCACTGCAATCACTAAAAACATCATCGCGACGTTCTTTGTAATAGATAAATCCGTAAAACTAGCACCATCTACTCTTCCCATGTGATCATGAGAATCAATAAAATACCCTTCGTGTGCATATTCTTCGCCGAAAGCATGTGTATCATGATTTTGGAAGTCTGAAGAATTAAATATCTCCAATCCTCTATCACCAGAATATACAATCACCGGCAATGAAAGTGTCACATGAGTGTGGCCAACATTGAAAAAATGCCATTCGTGTGAGTCCTTGATGTGATGCATGATGAAGCCCGTAGGGTCTTCACCTCCATCTTCAGAATCAGCTCCAGCAGCAAAAGACACACTGGATAAACTCAGCAAAAACGCTGACAATAAAATACTTAGGGAAAGAAATTTGCGCGTCATCTACTCTTTTTTTGAGGGCTACTTCGAAATCGGGCGCAAGTTAGCCAGAAAGGTGTAGATATCAAAAACCAGATAGAACAAAAAGAGAATAAAGAAATCCACAACAAACACTAGAATATTCTCTGTCCCCATAAAAACCATGATTCCTATGAAGGATAAGGAGGCGATTAACCTAATTACCATACCCAACATTTTAACCTGAATAAGGTTTTCAGTAGAACCTTTAAGCAGCCAAATGCTTGTTACACCTACCAAATAAGAGGATATTGCTAGAAATAACAGAATTTTCCAAATGTCAGCATGAATCGTAGATGGCAGCAAGCAGCTAAGCAATATCACCAGTAAACTCAAAATTCCTGTCAGAAGGAAAAATTTTAAATGATGGTTAGATTTCAAAACCATGGGGATTAATTTATCACAAATTTATCCCAAATTTTCTTTTGTCTAACTACTTATCCGACCGAATCGAATTCCATAATTGGTAAAAGGCAATCCCAATGGAAAGGAAACAAAAAAGAAGTAACCATACGGGGAATTTCATATCACTCTTTTGCTGCAGCCACCACCCAAACCAAGTGCCGCCACCAATTACTCCAAAAAGCTGAAACGATAAACCTATGTATTTTACATAAACAGGTGTGCTCTTTGGTTCTGTATTTTTTGATTCTGGTGTCATAGGATTGTTTTCTATTCCTTAAAAATATGGAAAACTACGAGCGAATATCCTGCCACATGAAAATGAAGAAATAATAGAAGGCTCAATTCGTTCACTAAGTAAACCAAAAAACCTATTTTGCTACTTGAATTGGGCAAAACCACTCATGAGGATATTTTCTGGACTAGCGATAGTCATTTTACTTTTTAGCGTAGCGTGTTCTTCTGAGCGCAACACCTTTACTAACAGGACATTTCATAATGTCACTGCGCATTTCAATGCCTATTACCTTGCTGATGTCAAATTAACAGAGGTAGAAACTGAAGTTTTTCAAAATTACAAAGAGGACTACACTCAGATCCTTCCTGTTTTTATACCATTTGATTCTGCCACGATTCAATCCAATGCGGAGAAACTTCAATCTTCCCGTGAATTGGCTTCCAAAGCCATCGAATGGCATAGAATCAGTAATTGGGTTGATGATAGTTATTACCTTCTCGGAAAGCTTGATTATTATCAATCACACTTTGATGACGCTCAGAATACCTTCAAATACATTAATGTCAATTCAAAAAGTCCGGATCTACGGCATCAGACACTGATCACCTTGCTTCGTCTCTATGTGGATCAGGGGGAAGTAGAAAACGCAAACTTCACTATTGACTACCTCTCCAAGGAAAGTGGTATCTCGGAAAGAAACCGTTACGAACTGTATAGAACCCTTGCCTATTATTATGAAAAAAGAGGGGATAAAAGTGGAGTAATTGGGGCTTTAGATAAGGCAATCGAATATTCTCAGGATAAAAAAGAGAAATCCAGGATCAACTTTATCCTTGCACAGCGATACCAAAGAGAAGGCTTAGATGCACTAGCCTATGATTACTACAACCAGGCTCTAGAAGGAAACCCTCCCTATGAGCGAAGTTTCTATGCGCAACTTTACGCACAGCAGGTAGCAGAGCTAAACGCTTCAAAAGATCTCAAGAAAGTCAGGAAATATTATGATGACCTATACGAGGATCCCAAAAACAGGGATTTAAAAGATGTAGTAGTCTACGAGCAGGCTCTCTTTGAGGAAAAGCAAGGAGATACTGAACTTACCATTGAGCTACTTCACCAAGCAGCAAAGGAGCCTGGGAGTAACCCAAGAGTGAAAGGGTATATCTATCAGAAACTTGCTGAGATAAATCTTAACGAGTTTAAGGATTACAGAGCAACCAAGTATTACCTAGATTCTGCACTTACCTTCATTAATGAATCTGATCCAATAGCCCTCGAAATCACAAGTCAAAAAGAATCGCTTGATCAGTATGTATTCCACTTTGAACGGATACAAGACAATGATAGTCTGCTAAAATTGGCACAATTGAGTCCTGATGAACAAAAACTAGTAGCTGAGAATTTTATTAAATCGGAAGAAGAACGATTAATGCGTGAAGCAGAAGCTCTTCAGAAACCTAAAGCTTCTAGTATTTTCGACAACCTACTGGCATTCAGTGACAAAGGATCAGGCTCTACATTCTATTTTGACAATGGAGTTGCAATGCAGCAAGGAGCCATAGATTTCAGAAGAACATGGGGCAATCGAGCATTGCAAGATAATTGGAGAAGAAGCGCTATAAGTTTTCAGAATTCTGCTCCTACAATTACTGAACCTACAGAAAGTGATTCAACAGCTACTGAAGCAGAAAGCCTGGTCAATCAACTCCCAACTGTAGAAGGATTAATGGCTGAGATTCCTAATTCTCCAGAACAAATTGATGTCCTAAATCTTGAACTTGAGGAGTCCTACTTTGAATTAGGTAAACTTCTATACTTCGATCTGAAGGAAACAGAACAAAGCATTGATAACCTTGAGACTTTAGTCCGAGAATATCCAGCTTCTTCCAGAAAGCCAGAAGCTTATTATTTGTTGTACTTAGCGCAAAAAGATTTGGCAGGAAATTCACAACAATATGTAGGACGTTTGAATAGAGAATTTCCTGAGTCGCAATATACTTTTTCAGTAAACAACCCAGATGCTGCTTCTGGGAATCTAGCTTATGTGGAATCTTCAAAAAGATACGAAAAAGCTTATAACGCTTATTATCAAGGGGAATTTCAATCGAGTAAGGATATCATTAGAGCTACACTAGAAGATTACCCCCTTACTCGCAATACCGAGCGACTTCTCCTTTTAGATATTATGAATTCTGGCAAAACGGAGAGCCGTGCTAGGTATAGAGAACGACTGGAAATTTATATTCAGAATACGCAAGATCAAGCTTTGGTAGAATTGGCAAGGAATATGCTAAAACCTTTACTATCCTCAGCAGAGCTAGCTGAGCTTAATCCAAAAGAAATAGTAGCAGCCGACTCCGCACAAGTAGAACGTTCGGAATTAGCTGAAAATGGGGGGAATGAAGCTTTATCTGACTCGCCCTATGAATACAATGCATCAGCAACTCACATATTTGTGATTGCGATCGATCCAGGACAAGTAGAAGAAGTGAAAAATCTATTGGCTGATTTGGATAGTTTCCATTCAACAAATTTCGGTAAGGATAGATTGAGAACAGGAAATATGAACATGAATAGGGAAAATGCGATTTACATCATTAGTCCTTTTTCAAATGCTGAAAAAGCAAAAGAATATTACAGTAAGTTTCAAAAAGAATTCAAATCCGAAGGACTTCCAGATCAGGTAAAGCCCAATTCATTCGTGATATCGATTGAAAACTTTCAAGTATTAATCAAAAGCAAAAATTTAGAAGAATATAGGACTTTCTTTAAGTCCGCTTATAAGTAAACTATGAGTAACAAAGCAAAACCCCAGGATACCACTTGGGTATCTAAGACCATAAAATATCTTTGGATCGCCTTTATAGCAGGGATTTTTGGGTTCATTCTGTTTGTTTGGATGATCAGCATCAATTTCCTTGGGCTTTTTGGATCTCTTCCTGATTTCAAAGCACTGGAAAATCCGGACTCGCAGATAGCCTCTGAATTGTATTCTTCTGACGGAATGCTTCTCGGTAGATATATTCGTGAAAACAGAAGTCCAGTGTCATACGACGAACTCTCTCCTAAGCTCGTCCAAGCATTGATAGCTACTGAAGATGTTCGATTCCAAGATCATTCGGGAATCGACATGAAAGCGATGATGAGAGTGTTTGTAAAATCCATTCTCTTGGGACAAGATGCAGGTGGTGGCTCTACATTGAGTCAGCAGACAGCCAAGAACTTATTCAAGACTAGAACTGATGCCAGTAATGGTTTACTTAGCTCTATCCCTGGACTTCGTATGCTTATTATCAAAACGAAAGAATGGATTGTTGCCACACAACTGGAAAAAGCATATACAAAAAATGAGATACTCACCCTTTATCTAAATACATCGGACTTTGGTTCTAATGCCTTTGGAATTAAAACTGCTTCAGAGACTTTCTTCAATAAAACACCTGCCACTTTAGCTACAGAAGAAGCGGCGGTGCTTGTAGGTCTATTCAAGGCACCTACCTATTACAGCCCAGTATACAATCCAGAGAATTCACTTCGAAGAAGAAACACGGTTCTGGCTCAAATGATGAGGAATGATTACTTGACTAGAGAAGAATTTGACTCACTATCCAGCAAACCAATCAAATTGAATTATAGTGTAGCAAATCAAAATAAAGGTTTGGCTACCTATTTCCGTGAAATCGTAAAAGCAGATTTGATTAAATGGACTAAAGAAAACCTAAAATCAGATGGCACTGCATACGACCTATATGGTGATGGATTAAAAGTTTATGCGACCATTGACAGTAGAATGCAGCGCTATGCAGAAGAAGCTGTAGAAGATCACATGAAAATTCTACAAGCTAAATTCTACAAGGAAATGGGCACTAGAGATCCATGGGTAGATGGGAGCAATCGTGTCATACCAAATTTCATCGAAGATGCAGTGAGAAGAACGGAAGCTTATAGATTACTGAAAATTCGGTATGGAAATGACACTGACTCTATCAATCTTAAGCTGAATGAGAAAAAACAAATGAAGGTTTTCTCTTGGGAAAAAGGTGAAATAGACACCCTTATGAGTTCTATGGATTCCATGAGGTATTATAAGAAATTCCTTCAAACTGGCTTTATGAGTATGGATCCACATACGGGCCAGATCAAAGCTTGGGTGGGTGGTTTAGATCACAAATACTTTAAATTCGACCATGTAGCAAGGGCAAAAAGACAGCCTGGATCTACCTTCAAGCCATTCGTATATGCAGCAGCAATTGAAAATGGATATAGCCCATGCTATAGCGTCATTGATCAGCCAGTAGAAGTCTATATACCAGGTCAACCTGCATGGAGTCCATCGAATGCAGATGGTAAGTTTTCCTATAAGAAAATGACCATCAGACATGCTATGGCTGAATCCGTCAACTCCATCACGGCCTATATGATGAAGAAATTGAGTCCAAAAATAGTGGTCGAGACAGCCCGTAGGCTGGGTATTACCAGTGATTTGGAGGAAGTACCAGCTTTGGCCCTTGGTGTAAATGATGTGTCTATTTTCGAAATGGTTGGAGCATTTGGAACTTTCGTCAACAAAGGCGAGCATACCACTCCATTTTATATAGACCGGATTGAAGATAAAAATGGTAATGTAATACAGCAATTTACGGCGAAAAAGAGGCCTGCAATGAGTGAAGAACACGCCTACTTAATGACCTATATGTTAAGAGGAGGTTTTGAAGAAAGCGGCGGAACGAGTCAAGGTGTGAATTGGGATTTGCGACAGGGTCTAGAACTAGGCGGTAAGACAGGTACTACACAAAATGCATCCGATGGCTGGTACATGGGGATAAGCAAAGATCTAGTAAGTGGAGCTTGGGTAGGTGGAGATGATCGTGCTATTCACTTCAGAACTTGGTATGAAGGACAAGGAGGCAGGACCGCCAGACCAATCTGGCAGAATTATATGATTAAGGTATATGGTGATAAAAGCCTCGGTTACACCAAGGGTCCATTCCCTAGGCCTGATCGCCCATTAAGTATTGAGATAAATTGTGATGTCTATGAAAAAGAAAGCCAACGATTTGCTGACTTTGATTATGACGCTAAGAAAAACGATTTTTAGAAAAACATAAATCCTCTTTCAAAAACAGCCTTAATACAAGGCTGTTTTTTTTTAATTTTAGCCCATGCAGTCATCTTCCTTTTTGCCTACCGCTCATCTTACACTTCCTGATCACCCAGGCGTGTATAAGTATTTCAATGAGGAAGATGAATTAATCTATGTAGGCAAAGCCAAAAGTCTTAAAAAGCGAGTGAGTAGCTACTTCAACAAAAATGCTGGGGTAAATCTTAAGACCAGAAAAATGGTCAAAGAGATCCGTAGAATTGAAATCACGTTGGTGGACAGCGAATTTGATGCGCTCCTTCTAGAGAATAACCTAATAAAAAAATCTCATCCTAAGTATAATATTCTACTTCGCGATGATAAGACTTACCCATACCTCTTATTGACCAAAGAGAACTTCCCTAGGATATTCCCTACAAGGAAAGTTATTCCTAAAAAAGGCACATACTATGGGCCATTTGCAAGCGTAAAAGCAATGAACAATGTGCTTGAATTGATACGCGAGCTTTTCACAATCAGAACATGTAAGCTGGATCTATCTCCTTATAAAATAGATGAAGGTAACTACAAAGTATGTTTAGAATACCACATTGGCAACTGTAAAGGCCCTTGTGTTGGGTTACAAAGAGAAGTTGACTACCAAAGGGACTTAGAGCATGTAAAGCATATATTGAAAGGGAATTTAGGTGTGGCAAAAACCTACTTCAAGCAGGAGATGCAGCATCATGCTGAGAATTTGGAATTCGAGAAAGCACACCTGTTAAAGGGGAAATTAGAATCGCTAGAAAATTACCAAGCAAAATCATTGGTAGCGAGCCCTTCGATCAATAACATAGACGTTTGCACCATAGTCTCTGATGATAAAAGTGCATATGTGAATTTCATGCGAGTAAAAAATGGTTCCTTGATCACGTCTAAGAATGTTGAACTCAAGAAGAAACTGGATGAATCTGACGAGGAATTACTTTTGACAGCGTTAATAAGACTTCAAGACCAATTTCAAAGTGATGCTGAAGAGGTATTACTAAACATAGAATTATCAGAGCCAATAGAAGGGTTGAATGTAGTGATGCCGAAAATTGGAGATAAGAAAAAGCTCATAGAGCTTTCACTGAAGAATGCACTGTATTATAAAAAGGAAAAAGCGTTACTACTCGGCCTAAATCAAGACAAAAAAGACAGAGTAATTCGTCAACTTCAACAGGACCTAAGCTTACCGGAAATCCCAGATCACATCGAGTGCTTTGATAACTCGAACATCCAAGGAACAAACCCTGTGGCTAGTATGGTATGTTTTCTAAATGGAAAACCAGCTGTGAAAGAATATCGGCACTACCACATAAAAACCGTAGTAGGACCCGATGACTTCGCTAGTATGAAAGAGGTCGTAGGAAGGAGATATAAGCGATTATTAGAGGAAGGCAAGCCAATGCCAAAGTTAGTAGTAATTGATGGCGGTAAAGGACAGCTATCTTCTGCGGTAGAAGCGTTAAAAGAATTAGGTGTATATGGACAGATGCCGGTCATTGGCATAGCAAAGCGTTTGGAAGAGATCTACTTTCCAGGGGACTCCTACCCAATTCACATTGACAAGAAATCAGAAAGCTTACGATTACTACAGCGAATTCGTGATGAAGCGCACCGATTCGCAATTACCTTTCATAGAAACTTAAGAAGTAAAAATGCTTTTGGTACTCAGCTAACGGATATACCAGGAATAGGGGAAAGCACTGCAGACAGGTTACTGAGTCACTTTAAATCAGTAAAGAAAATAAGCGAGGCAACTGAAGATGAAATAGCTACAGTGATTGGGGCCAATAGAGCCAAAATATTGGTAGCATGGAAAGAAAAAAATAAAGGGGCTTAAAAAGCCCCTTTTTATATTACCACTCCCAAAGGGAGTTCTCGTATTCTAACAGTTTATATTCAAATGCAAGTGCATTTACATACGCCTGCATCTCAGGATTAGGATGATCAACTGATACAAGATCCGCAATCAAAGCTTCTTCCGAGTTAGTAAACCTTCTAACTACAGATCTAAACAACCTTGTTTCAAAAGCCTGATCATATGTCAAACTCTTTGAGATATTCTGGAAATTCAACCATCTAGCTTCAGGATGATTTTTGAAGTGATTATAGAAGTCCTTATACCGAATGAAAGCAATAGTTTTTTGACCAGCGTTAGAATTAGTCTCAGATGGCATTACCAACTCAAGATATTTGATGTCAAATACCATATCAGAGTGGTGTTTGTCAAAAACAAAGTCTTCTCTAAAGTCTAGGTAATAAAGCTGCTTAGAGAAAATACTGTCCCCTGTTGCGTTTAGCCAGAAATTGTCTTGGAATTCTGCAATGGAAAGTGGCTGAGTGAAGTTCTCATCACCGAAAACTTCAATAGCATTCTCTTCTACTACGGCTTTATAGATTTGATTAACTATTCCATTAGCCTTAGTATCTCCTTGACCGTATAAAGGAAGATTATACTTTTCCCTAAGATCAATCCTTCTCCAAACTCCAACTTGATACATCTTATCATCCTCGCGGATTCTCTTCGCAGAGTAGATAGTATCCATGTCAAATTGACGATCGCCAAATCCCGAAGGATTAACGCTTGTAGCTGGAATCTGCGCCTCAGCAATTAGAGGAGCGATGCCTGCTGCTAAAAGCAGAGACAAGATTAATTTTGGAAGAAACTTTTTCATAATCATTCGTTTATCTTGATCCCTATTCTTATTACTTAATACGAATAGGTACAACTTGTCTTAATTCTGAGGCAATTTTATTTCCTCGAAAGTTGGTTCTTGTCACTTGTCTAATTTCAAAGACTAGCACATCACCAGGCTTAGCACTTTCCAACAAGGAACGCATAGCCAAATTATTTCCGCTTGAGATTTGAGCTGTTTGTCTTGGCACTTCATTTCTCAACAATCTCATTTCTCCACCAGTTACTTCAAATATTGCGTCTTTAGCCATTGTTCTCGCGAAAGTTGGTTCTGCCTTCGCAAGCAACTTAAGACCCATCATAGAGCTAACCGCTTGCGCTTGACTCAAATCAACTTCAGCACCATTGGAAGTGACAGGAACTAGAGTAGGAGCTGGAACAGGCTTGATATCATAATCTACCGTACCAATTTTATTTCCTCCACTACTTACCCCAATATTCACTTTTCCTGATGCTGCAGGAATTACTGTTAATTGCCCAGGCTTACTTCCTTTAATAGAGTTACCATTACTAACCGTAAACTCAGGAGAATAAGTATTACCTAAAGCAGGTACTTCAATCAATAATTCGTTTGCACAATCTGCGTATAGCTGTTGAACAACTTCAGAAGAGACTTTAATGACTGGCTGAGCAACAAAATAATCATAGTCAACAGGAAGCACTTTATCTTCTCCTCCAATATTGGTTATAATCTCACCTTTAAGCGTTCTTTTTGCTAATCCTCTTTCATCATATGATCCAGCTGGAGTCACAGTAAATTCAATCTTACCAAATCCTTTTGGATCAACTGTCACTGAACGACCGTCTATAGTCATAGTAGGAGCCGCTGAAGTAGAACTAGAAGCAATAAACATATCTGCTTCAAACTTTGTACCAGCTGCAACTACATTAGATAACGCTGCAATTCTAGCTTCCGTCACATCCGCCTTGAAAAAGAATGAACCAATGGTATTCTGCACAGCAGTCAATGACTCACCTTCAATATTCAAAACTTCATTTTGGTACTGAGAAATCAATGCAATAACTGCACCCACTGGAGATTTGACAAAATTAAGCTTCTCAAAGCTTAAGTTCTGAGCTTCTCTATCGTTTACAAATAATTCAATGTCCTTAGCATCTTTAGCGATAGGATCAAATCTCAAATCTCCAAGACCAATACCAGATAATATCTCAGTGATTTGAGTAGGATAAGAATTCAACTTATTCTTCATCTCTTCACCTATGCCCTTATTGACGAACATATTACCTGTGATTTCTGTATTCTTAAGGTTTGCATTGACAAAGTTACCTTCATCATTCTTTGCATTAGACTGTACAATCAAGTCTTGCTTTACTCCTTCTAGGTAATCGTAGATTTCTGAAGTCGCTTGTCTAATTTTCTGTGATGCAGCTACCTTAGGTACGTCTACGTCTTTATTTCCCTGCTGCTCTACCGTATACGCGATAGACTCAACAGTTTTAACATTCTTATTGATAAAGTTCTTGGATGTTCTTTCCATCCCATCGTTAATCAATACGAATTTCTGGAGGATCTTATTACTTACCTGGAGGGCCAATAGGGCCGTCAAAACCAGGTACATCATACCAATCATCCGCTGTCTAGGTGTCTCTTTTGCTCCTGCCATTTGTAGGTTTTAATGGATTTTAAATGAATTGAAGAGAAATTAACCTTTCATAGCGGATAACATTCCACCATAGATTTTATTCAATGAACTAACGTTCTGATTCAATTTTGATAATTCTGTTTTAAATGCTTGAGTCTCTTTACCAGCTTCGGTAAGACCTTCCATAGCAGCAGTCATGTTTGCATAGAATTTATTCAATGTCTTCACATGGCTATTTGCATCCTGAAGCTCCATCTCATAGACAGAATTCAAAGCTGAAAGATTTTTTGTAACAGTTACCACCTGAGTATGGTACGCTTTTGCATCTTGAGATGCAGATGACATTTCTGTAAGTGCCGCTGCTGTCTTACTGTAAGATGCATTCATATCTACCAAAGTCTTGGCAGCAGATTTAACATTAGTAGCATACTCATTAGTTGCTACAGCTGCATCCGATAGGTTACCCATCTTCTGAGCAGAAGTAGCTAGGTTTTGCATTCCTTTACCTAAGCTTTCAATAAGTTCTGGCCCTACTTTAGCGTTAGCAAGCATTTCATCAAGTTTCTGAGAAACTTGATCTCCACCTGCTGCTACTCGTTGTGTTCTTGGCGCTGCAGGAGCATCACCTGCAAGCTCTGGATAAACCACAGCCCAGTCCACCTCTTTGTGAGTTGGTTCAAAAGCTGAAAAGAAAAATATTAGCGCTTCTGTACTAAGTCCAATACCAATCATCCAATTGGCACCAGTCCAATCCAAAATCTTGAACATCGCACCTAAAATAACGACTGCAGCACCGATACCATAAATCTTTGGCATTATGCTGGAATAAAATTTTGTTGAGAACGAATTGCTGTTGCTAGCCATGTGTAAAGTTTAAATTAATGTTTTAAGGTAAGTTTCGTTTGTGGGTATGTATTTTACTTTTATCTTCTTCTTCTAGTTGACGTTTTCACATCCATTGAACCGGATCTACCTATGAATGTCATCGTTGTTCTAAAACCAATGTGTGCCTGAGCAACATCTTCATACTCATAAGTTCTTGTACTTGTCTCAAGGTAATGAGCAATATCTTTCCAGCTACCACCTCTTACTACTTTTCTAGGCTCATTTGGATCAAGATAGACTGGATCCAAATCCCAAGTAATAGAGCTGGATGTAGTAGCGTAGGCATCTAGTACCCACTCAGCCACATTTCCAGACATATTATACAACCCAAAACCATTTGGAGCAAACACATCTACAGGAGCAGTGTAAGCAAACCCATCATCAATGTAATTACCTCTTCCAGGTTTGAAATTAGCCATTAAACAGCCTCTCTTGTTCTTTAAATAAGGTCCGCCCCATGGATATTTGGCAACATCTTTACCTCCTTTTGCCGCATATTCCCATTCTGCCTCCGATGGGAGACGAAAGCTTGGTGCATCAAAGTCAGATTCGTCATTGGCATTCATGTGGTAAGTTCTCCACTCACAATATTTTTTAGCCTGATCCCAAGATACCCCTACAACTGGATAGTTATCAAAGGCTGGATGATCAAAGTAGAATTCCATTAAAGGATCTCCATAGTGGTATGCAAAGCTGGTTGACCATACTGTCGTATCAGGTCTTAGCTCATCATAATTCAACTGAGGTGGATCTTTCAAAGTAGTAGAAGTACCTGTCTCAAGCGTTCCGCTTTTTACAGATTCTAAAAATTGACGATACTTATTGTTGGACACTTCGTATTTGTCCATGAAAAATTCTGAAATCGTAATCTGCTTATTTAAGGCGGATTGAGTGTAGGCTATATCTTCATCAGATTGCCCCATCCAGAAAGTCCCGGCTTTCACTGGAACCATATCATAGGGAAGACTCTGTTGCCAGTTTGCTCGCTTCGGAACACCCGTCACCTCTCCCCTTCTATTCATCTTTTCGCTAGCTGAACCTTTCTTATTAAAAAGGCCGCAACCCGGCAAAAGTGTCGCTATTGCCAACCCTAATGTGATGGGCACTAAGCGAACATTGATTTTTTTATACATAAATGACGTTTTTTCGTTCATCAAATAATTACGCTGTGTAAAGTATCTTCAAGATTCGAAATTTAGCTGAATTTGGCACAATAATGCAAATAACCTGCCAAAATAAAGGTCAATGATTATATATGTTTAAAAATCAACTTGGTGTAAACTATACTATTTAATACAATATTTTAAAATCTAAATCGTGGCGTTCTTTGAATTACTCGTTGTACCTCTCTACTCATATCAGATAAGGTATAACGAAGCATCAGCTCATGACTAGTAGGAGATTTTGCTTCTACTCCACCTACAACCAAATCAAACGCATATCCCAATTTTAGCGAATTATCTTTCAACAGACTATATCCTAAAATAAAAGACACTGACTCCTCTCCTCTAAAAGCAATTCCTCCGCTTATCTTATTTTGATGCGTAGCAATAACGCTCACTTCGTAGGAAAAATTATTAAAAGACACTGATTTTAGCAGAAAACTTGGCTCGATAGCAAGTTGCCCTACTGGTCTAAATCTATATCCTACCAACAAATACGAGTGGTTCTTCAGCTGATTTGCGTAAGAGCCATCTCCAAAATCGAAGTTAGGCTCATTAATATGCCGGCTACTTAAACCTATATAATAATCACGCCCATCCAATAACAAGCCTGCCCCAAAATTCAAGTTTAGTTGACTCTCCTTTCCAGAATTCGGGAGGTTTGGCTCGGGATTCACTACAATAAGCTCGCCATAATCGATCGAACTGGAATACATACCTATATATGCACCAACGCTTAACGTAGATTTGTTAAGCTTTTTATGGTAAGCACCCTGAAGATTGACTTCCAGGTTACCAGTTGCACCTATTTGATCATTGACAAGTGTAAGGCCATATCCAATATTTTTACCTTTTAGCCTTCCTTGCGCGGTTACCAATTGAGTAACAGGCGCACCTCCTTGTCCTGAGTTAGTGGTGTAATTCAACCATTGAGATCTATGCAAGGCCGAAAACCTAAATCCGCCTTCTTTACCTGCAAATGCTGGGTTGTAATACATGCCATTATACATGTATTGAGTAAATTGAGGATCCTGCTGGGCCATCAGCGAAGAAACCTCAAAAAAGAATAGTAGGAGAATGGAATATCTCAAAAAGTGTTTACCATGGCCTCTTCGAATCATTGTATTGTGGTTTTCGACTAACTTAAGATCTATTGTAAGAATTTAAACTGAAAAACCACAGATTTAGATCCTATGATTTACAAATTATTCACCTTTTTGATATAAAGTTCCAATGCACCAGTCATACTTGGAGCATTTGGCATAGGTGCTTCAATATCTAAAATTAAATCCAAATCCCTCACAGCCTGTGACGTAGTAGGTCCAAATGCAGCTATTCTAGTATTCCCCTGTTTAAAATCTGGAAAATTAATTTTCAACGATTTAATTCCCGATGGACTGAAAAATGCAAGGATATCATATTTAACGTCAGCCAAATCAGACAAATCAGCCTCCAACGTGTGGTAAATAATGGCTTCTGTAAACGCAATCCCATTCTTTTCCATGTATTCCGGAATATCATCTTTACGAATATCCGAGCACGGGAATAGATATTTCTCTGATTTATGCTTTTTGAAATAATCAAATAAATCCTGTGCCGTCTTCTGACCTACGAATAATTTACGCTTTCGGATTACTATATACTTCTGAAGATAATGAGCCGTTTGGTCTGAAATACAAAAATACTTCATATCTGCAGGCATTTCGATTTTGAAATCTTTGCAGATAGCAAAGAAGTGATCAATCGCATTCCGGCTCGTGAAAATCACAGCTGTATGCTTCAATATATCAATCTTCTGCTTGCGGAATTCCTTTGGCACAACTGGTTCAACCTTAATAAACTGTCGAAAATCTATCTTCAGATTATATTTCTCAGCCAACTGCACGTAGGGAGAATTCGCCCCCGCTGGGGCTGGTTGAGATACTAGAATACTTTTTACTGGTCTAAACCTGTCTTTGGTAACTGCGCTCATACTTCTATTATTCCATTTGGTGATTACCGAGATTAATGACCCAAATCAAGCACCAATTTGGCCAAGATTAAAAAGGGCACTAATTCTGCGATGCAAAGGTAAGTAAATAAATGATATTTCTTAAAGCCCAATCTATTCACCATAATTAGGAACAAACCTAGAATACCTAATATATATATCCAGAAAAAACCTACAAAGGACAACTCCAAGGCTCTTTTGACACTTGAGAACTCATTAAATAAGAAAAATGCACATATCAATATTAAACCAATAGTTGCTATTACTACTAATCTCAATAAGTAAAAGAAGTGAGGGAATTCTAATTTCCCCAAATCAAATAAATAAGATAAAATTTTAATTGCAGTAAACTTGACAATAGTAAGTATCAATAGAAAAAATGCTCCTCCAATCCAAAGCATAATTAGGACGTTAAAACCCAATGCTACACGTGCTTCTAACCACTCTTGACGAAACACCACCACACTAGTCACCATCGCGAGTGACAAAAGCATATTAACTATAAAAACATAAAACAGAATATCTAAGGAGAAAAACTTCTGCAAACTCCCACTTTCCGAAAAATCTTCTGCATTTAGCAAAGAGAGAGGCTTAATCATCATAGCGAAAATGAATGGGTAAGCCAATTTGTAAAGCGAAATCAATAAGAGCGATATTAGTAATCCTAAAACAAAAAAGTCGCGAATACTTTGCCTATCAAAACCCCTCTTTTCTGAAAGCAGTATATCTCCATTAATAGTAGTTTCTATCCTCTCCGATTGCAATATCTTCTTTACACTTGCCTGTTCCGATGAAATTCCATTCTTAAAAACAGTAAGATTTGCCTGATTTCCAGAAAATTCCTTTTTAAACTCAGCTACTTGCTCCGTGAACGCCGTGTCTTGATCTGTAAAAAACCAAAGTTTCTCTCCTACAAAAACCACAGAATGATCTGGGAATTCAAAAGAAAAATAGGCTAGTGGGAAAGATTCTATATCCAATTCCAATAGCAAACGATCATTTGAGCTAAACCAAGTCTCGCGTTCTCCTTCTTCCCACTTTGAATTATAATCTTCCAAAACCTGAGAAAACGCCTGTGACCCCACTGTAAAAAACAGTGAGAATATAAGTATTGACTTGCTGATCAATTTTTTCATACTCAAAATCTGGCTAAGTAGCCAAAATGAATCCTAGAATAGGAGAATTGTAAAGGTTGTAAATTAGACTTCCCGACTCCGTAGATAAATCGAAAGATGCCAGAGCCAGTCTCCAGATTGATTCCTGCACCAAAAGAGACCGGTTTATCAAGCGAGGGTGCAAAGTACGGGTTTTCCAGAATCCCAAAGTCAGCAAATACCATTAGAAATGAGTTTTCTCCAAAAAAAAGTCGCTGCTCCATATTAATATAACCATATGATCTCGCAAAAAAGAAATTCTCATTAAAGCCACGAATGCTTTTCAGTCCGCCTAAGCGAAATAAATCATTCAAAAGGAGATTTTTATTTTGAGTGAATCCCATACTTCCCTTAAACCACATTCCCCATATAGGACTAATGTAAAAATGCTTCTCAATTTCACCCTTTCCCAGATATTGCGGACTATTCAAATCCAACCCCACATATACCTCAGGCGGGAATCCCGTATTTTCAAGAATCCTCTTATTCCCCATTGCAAATTCACTGCTAATAAGAAAACCTCTCCTAGGGAAATACGGCGAATCCAATTTATTCCAGTTCCAACCCACCCCATACTGATTCCATCGATAATCTGCTATATCTGGAAGTTTAGTAGCATCCTCGTAGGACTTGGTACTCAGCACATCACTGGACTGCCTTCTCGTAAAAAACCGCAGATAACTATTCGAACTCATGTGATAACCAAAATCCAAACTCAAATACCTATTTAAAAATGTAGAATCTTGCTTTAGGAGATTGAATCCCAGGCTGACATCGAGTGGGGAATTAAAAAGAAATGACTCTTTTGCGGAAATGTCCAGAGATTGTGTCGCCACATTCAGCCGCTGCCAATGAACAGCAACATCTCTTCCTTTGCCCCCCAAATGGTATAATTCCAAATCCAACTGCCCCGTAATAAGCATTTTACCAGGTTCATTGGCATTAGGCAGTAATCCTATTATGCCGTCCAAAACATTGGTATTTCTATCTCTTAAAGTAAATGTCGGCTGAGCCTTTTTGATTTGGAATTCAACGGAGGGCGATTGGGTCTGCAGAAAATATGGAGAGCGTGTAAGTATCTGATTTGCCTCTTCAAATTGACTTTGGGAAAATGGAGTCCCTGGACGAATACCTGTAATATTCTGAATATAACTCTCTTGTGTTTTGGTTTCTCCTTCTACTTTCACGCTATCCCAAAGTATCAGAGGGCCCGAATCATAGCTAAAAACTGCGGAAAGTCTATTCCCACTTCGCTGAATACTATCCAGCTTTATTTCCGCAAAAGGAAAACCATGGTTTTCTGCTTCACGGATCACTTTCCTCATCCATGCTACTGCTGAGGAATATTCCTGAGTGATTGGATTAGCATCTTTAGAGAATTCACGAGGAACATTTCCTTCAGAAATGAAATCCCAGATATATTTCTTGCCTAAGACCAATTTCACCCGTGCAGAATCATTCGCTATATCATCTTCTAGCAAATAAAGACCTAGATATCCTTCGTTTTGAAGAGAGCTTTGAATGGAGTCAAGGTAATTCCTTCCTGCTATTTTACCAGAAAAGGCTTTCCAATCCGCATATCCTTCCAGCTCATCGCTAGTCAATTTTACCCAATAGCTATTTTGTGCCACGCAAATGAACCCTCCGGCAACAAAAAAAAGGAAGCATGCCAAAAGGAAGGTTTTCAAAGGGCTATCGGGGATTGATTATATTCGCAAAATAATAGAATTCACATTGGCGGGCATATACATACACATTCCTTTTTGCAGGCAGGCATGCCATTATTGCGATTTCCACTTCAGCACCAATCTGGACAGAATGGAGCAAATGGCTGATATGATTTGCAAAGAACTGGAATTGAGGGCCGAATACTTACTAAATAAGGATTTAGAAACGATCTATTTTGGAGGAGGAACACCTTCTCTATTAAAACCTAAACTGATTGAGAAAATCCTGAATCAGATTGCCAAGACCTATAATTCGAATTGGAAAGAAGTAACGCTGGAGGCAAATCCCGATGATTTGAGCGAGGACAACCTTCGCTCTTGGCAAAATCTTGGAATAGACAGATTAAGTCTGGGAATTCAGAGTTTCGATGAGGAGGTTTTGAAATTTTACAACCGCGCTCATTCTGCCGAAGAGTCTAGATCGGCGATAGAAAAGGCAAGGAAAGTAGGCTTTGAAAAATTCAGTCTCGACTTGATCTATGGCTTTCCACAGCCCAATCATGAGTTATGGAAGCGTGATTTATCAGAAGCAATCGCCCAAAACCCAGGTCATATTTCTAGCTACGCACTTACAGTAGAACCTAAAACTGCTCTGGGAAACTGGACACAAAAAGGGCAATTTCAGCCTGCTGATGAAGATTTTGTAGCTGAGCAATTTGAAATTCTGCAAGAGCAAACCGAAACAGCGGGATATATTCAATACGAAGTTTCCAATTTTGGAAAGCCTGATCAATTTGCATTACATAACACGAACTACTGGAAAGGGGTGCCTTACCTAGGAGTAGGACCAAGTGCTCACTCTTTTGACGGAAAAAACAGAGGCGCAAATCCATCCAGCAATTCTCTTTATCTAAAAAGCATGGAGAACGGTACACCCCCATTTGCTGTGGATAACCTCACTGAGGACGAGCGCTTAAATGAATATATACTAACAGGCCTTAGAACACTTTGGGGCATTGACTTCGAATTTATCCACAGAGATTTCGGTCATGATCTCCTAACTTCTAAAAAGTCTATTTTATCTCAAATGGATTCGGAAGGCTGGCTCCTTTGGCAGGATAAAAAACTATCTTTGACCAAAAGCGGAAAACTGCTAGCCGATAGCATCGCGGCGGCACTTTTTGTTTGAGATTTACATAAATTATGGCAAGAGACGGATATTTCAGCAGAAAAAAAGAAGTGGCACCATTAGAGTCCGCTTTCAACGATCTGCTCAAAGCTTACCGATTGGAAGGCAAATTCAGAGAGAAGTCTTTGGTTCATGATTGGCCAGAAATTGTAGGAAAAACCATAGCAGATCGAACTACGTCAGTTTTTATAAAAGACAAAAAGCTCTTTGTAAAACTAAATTCAGGCCCAATCAAGAAGGAATTACTAATGCATAAAAGCAAGGTCCTCACCTTGATCGATGAGAAGTATGGAGCAGGAATAATTGATGACCTGGTCTGTATGTAAATTTGAAAATTCACTTGGCCACCTTTCTATTTAGACTTTTTAACATCTGACTACCTCCACTTACTTCACCTCCTTCATTATTTTCCATTCCGAATGAGTATTATTGTGGTAGCGCATCCATGATCAAACTACCACCAATCCATATCGGAAAGCTAAGCTTGTTGCTCGCCATCTTGGTATGGCTTGCCTTGCTATTTGTTGATTTAGTTCGGCTTATTGGTATTCTCAATCAAATTGAGTCTGGTATAGCGATTGAGTTCACCTGGATCTTGCAAACACTATATTTTATTTGTGTTTATGGGTTTTATAAATACTCTATAAATAAGAGCTCACAAGGTGACTTCCTAAATCTCATTTGGCGAGGAGCGTCAACAGGGATTTTTGCGGTAGCAATTTTTGTGATCATTGATTTATTCAAATCATCCTTAGGGCAAAGCAAACTAGCAAATGACCCTTTCCTTGATAACTTCTTCTACCATGTAGAGTTTGGTCTTATCACCATTTTTGTGATTTCCACAGCGATTTTGTGGCAGCATCTGATCCTTTATCAAAAATCAAAACGAATAGTAAAGCAATGGCAAGCTTATGAAATAGCCATGCTGATTTCCATGTTTGTCGTGTTTTTCGACAGAGGTGATCCTGAATACACCTACTTTTTTAGCCTCGCATTACTCGGAATCTTGGGAACAATCCTTTCTGCTAATTTGAAATGGATACCCTATCTGACATTTAAAGAGAAATGGAAGTCCTTGCTTTTCCTTGCCATTATTATTTTCTCTGTTGCCTATTTGATATGGAACACCTATGTATCTACGGACAACATAATCACTCCCGTAAACCTAACTGGCAGTCTATTCCTTTTAGCTCTTTTCTGGTTTGTACTGGTGTACGCCGTTCTTAGCTTTTTAGTAACTCTTTTCAACCTACCAACTTCCTCAGTTTTTGAGCAAAAACTAACCGAAGCGATTAATTTTCAACGCCTAAGTCAATCTATTCAGCCTGAAGAAAATGAGGAAGAAGTACTGGATATACTGATGGATTCTTGCATGAGCGCAGCGTACGCTGATGCAGCTTGGCTGGAAATGACCAGTGAAGAATTTCCGGAAGGCCTTACTCAGGAGCGTTTTATAGATCGTAAAACGAGGGAAGAAATTTCTGAACTTATTCAACACGATAAAACAGTGCAAGATTGGGCTTCAGAAAAACGCGCTGACAACTTAAATCCTTTCACTCTTAAGGTTGTCCATCCTAAGTATGAATCCGTTCTGCTGGTCCCTTTGGTAATAAATAAATCAGTATTTGGGAAAATTGTACTCTGTAAGGAAGTCCGCGATGGATTCAATAAAGAGATGTTGACTATCATTAGCACTTTTGCGAGACAGGCTTGTATTGCGGTAGAAAATCATCGATTGTTGAATCAAGCCATCCTTAACGAGCGCTACCAGGAAGAGTTGAAAATTGCCCAACGGGTACAGAAATCACTTCTACCTACCAAATTAGACCATAATCAAAGCTTCGAAATCTGTGCATATTCCAATGCTGCGGATGAAGTCGGTGGTGACTATTACGATACTTATAAATTAGATGAGGACCGCTACGTGTTGATTATCGGAGACGTATCCGGTAAAGGGACTTCTGCAGCATTCCACATGTCTCAGATGAAAGGCATTTTCCAAAGTCTGATACAATTAAATCTCAGTCCATCGGATTTTATGATCAAAGCCAATTCTGCTTTGGGTAAATGTCTGGAAAGGAACCATTTCATTACAGCATCGATTTTCATCATCAATACTGCAGAACAAACCATTTGTCATTCCCGAGCTGGTCATGTACCCACCCTTTTTCATCAGAAAAGTCTTAATAAATCTGAATATTTACAGATTGATGGCTTAGGCTTAGGTATTTTAAGAAACATGCAATATGAAAAACACGTTGTGGAGAAGACATTTACGTATCAAGCAGGAGATGCGCTGGTCCTATTTACAGATGGTATCGTAGAAGCAAAAAATGAAAAATCCCATCAATTCGGTTTTGAGCGCATCAGAACCTTACTAGAAGTATATCACGAACTCAGTCCTCAAGAAATTCAGACTAAGATAATTGATTCCCTGCATGCCTTTGTAGGTGGTGATAGATTAATAGATGATGATTATTCTATGATGGTGGTAAAATTTACCCAACAAAAAGACAGCTAAAAGATGCTAACAATAGAAACCCAAATAGAAAACGGACACCATATACTTTTCCTCAAAGGGGAAGTAGATGCGAGTAACTCCGTCATACTGGATGAAGCCATCACTAAGTTAGTTACGGATGGCAGTAGCTCCATTTTAGTAGATGGTACTGGTCTGGAGTACATTTCTTCCGCGGGATTAGGCGTTTTCATGTCTTATCTTGAAGATTTTCAGGAAAAAGAAATCGATTTAAAAATCTTTTCCCTATCTGATCGCGTCTTTGAAGTATTTAAGATTTTGGGATTAGATCAGCTCATCCAAATTTATCCAGACAAAAAAACTGCACTACTTGCCTGAAATGAAACATCAGATGAGAATATCTTGTCAAACTACAGCACTTTCTGAGCTGAGAGTCTTTTTAAAAAAGACCCTGGGAGAGTTACGTATTTCTGACATTGACCAACACCAGATCACACTGGCTGTAGAAGAGGTATGTGCTAATCTGATCATCCATTCCCATAACTGCAACGCATTAGATTATATAGAACTCAACGTCAAACAAAATCCCGGGAAATTAATTTTTGAAATTACTGACGAGGGAAAAGCCTTTAATATGCTTGATTATGAGGTCCCTGACCTTAATAAAGTAAAAGGAGAAAAGCGAAAAGGCGGTTTAGGCATAATTTTGGTCAAGAAGATAATGGATGAAATAGAATTTGAATCCAACAAGGGCACTAATACCTGCCGGTTGATCAAATGGTTTCAGTCCTAATTCTTGTTAAATGCTTAGTATTCGGGACATTTGACTTGAAATCCTAATAAATTTGTAAAATTGCATTCAAATTCTGCCATTTAAAACATGACAAACCGAACCATTTCGGCACTTATATTCACTATTCTCCTAGCATTTGAATTCTCCGTCCCTGCGACGGCCTTTGTTCAGGCATCTGGGCAGGATGATCCTTTATTGACCATAGGTGGAAAACCAGTGGACAAAGATGAGTTGATCTACCTACTTTCTAAAGGCAATAAATCTGAGCCTGGTACACCTGGAATGTCCAGAGAAGAGTTTGATGAAAACCTTGATCTTTTCATCAATTACAAGCTTAAAGTAAGAGAAGCTGAAGCCAAAGGACTTGATCAATCAGAAGAGTTTCTTAGAGAATTTGAATCTTTTCGGGAAAATCTAAAAGCACCATTCCTTATCAGAAATTCTCTGGAAGAAGGGGAATTAAGAAAAGCCTATTCCAGAATGCAGGAAATTATCCGTGCTAGCCACATTCTTCTTCAATTCCCGCCAGAAGCGAGTAAAGAAGATAGTTTGATCGTACTACGAATGGCCTTAAAAATCGAGGATGAGATCAAAAAGAATGGAAGCATCAATGACCTTGCTGTAGAATATTCTGATGATCCTTCTGCGCAAGTAAATAAAGGTGATTTGGGCTATTTCACAGCGTTGCAAATGGTTCAGCCTTTTGAAGATGCTGCCTATAACTTACAAGCAGGACAGGTTTCCAGCCCTGTATTAACCAACTTCGGCTATCATATCATAAAAGTACTCGATCGCCAACCCAACCCTGGGCAAGTTCGTGTTTCACATATATTGGTAAGGATAGATGAGAAAGCACCCAATGGTGAAGATCTAGCTAAGCGTAAAGTCGCCGATATATATAATGAGATTCAGAAAGAAAGTACCATTTGGGAAAACATTGTAAAAAACTATTCTGAAGATCCTGCCAGTAGTCAAAAAGGCGGAATGCTGCCTTGGTTCAGTGTAGGGTCTATGATCCCAGATTTTGAAATGGCTGCGTTTTCATTGACAGAAATTGGTGAAGTATCCCCTCCTATTCGGACGCGCTATGGCTATCATATTTTAAGATTAGAAGATAAAAGGCCAGTAGAGAGCTTTGAAGCAATGGAAGAGAGTATTCGTTCCAAAATCTTGAGAGACTCTCGCTCCACAATGATCCTTTCTCAGGTGATGGCTATACAGAAATCACGATACAATTTTGATGAAAATGAGGTGAATGTTGCCAAGTTGAGAACCGAAATGGCAAGCGTCACCAAAAATAGCTTTGCTCAGACTCTGATAGAAAAAGATCTAGCCAACAATCAAATCTTTACGCTCAAAGGAAAAAGCTTTGTAGCTCAAGACCTAGCCGATTTCATGGCAGAAGAAGAGTTTACCCTCAGAAATAAAGCGGGTATATTTGACACTTGGTATGAACGCTTTGCTGCATCAGAACTTAATATGGCTGAAGAGGCGGACTTAGCTGCAAATAATAAGGAGTATAGAATGCTTTTGAAGGAGTATCGAGATGGCATCCTGCTATTCTCACTGATGAATGATGAAGTTTGGCAAAAAGGCCTTATGGATTCCGTAGCACAAAAGTCGTTTTACGAAAAAAACATTAGAGATTACCAATGGAAAGGCCGAGTGGACGCTTTCATCGTCAAAGTGCTTGACATGACTCAGCTAGATGCTGCTCGCAAAATGCTAGTAGGAAAACCACTTTCTGAAGAGTTAAAAGCTTCTTTTGAAGGCAGCTATAAACTTTCCAATCCTTTAGCCTACCAAACAGAATCCGGAAACATCGAATACAGTGACCACGCAGTTTTGTCAAAGGCAGATCTGAAAGAGAGCTATCAGGAACTTGAAGTAAATGGTCATTTGCATTTAGTTCTCTTAGGAGAAAGGATTCCAGCAAGTCCAAAGAAATTCGATGAAACGCGCGGGTTGGTGATACGAGATTACCAGGAATTTTTGGATGAAAGCCTCGTTGAATCCCTACGTAAGAAATACCCAATTAAGATCAACCCTAAAGCAAAAGAGGAAACTTTCATTGCTTTAAATCAATAATAATTCACAAAAGAAAACCGTCACCCTAGTATTAAGAGACGGAAAAACATCCATGAAATTGCTAAACCGACTTACTTTCACTCTAATCGCCAGCTTGCTGATAACTGCATCATTTGCTCAAGAGACTCCTCCAACAGGACAGGTTCTTGATAAAATCGTGGCTAAGGTGGATAATTATATCTTACTGGAATCAGATGTACAGAAAGCGTATATAGAAGCTCTATCTCAGAATCAGCAGGGACAAGCAGCTGTTTCTCGTTGCCAAGTATTTGAATCGTTGATGATCAATAAACTAATGGTCGCCAAAGCAGAAGTTGATTCTGTTATTGTCACTGACGCTGAAGTAATGCTACAGACAGAGCAGCGATTTAATATGGTTATGCAGCAATTTGGCGGAGATGAAAATACACTTGTCGAAGCTTATGGCAAATCCTCAGATCAGCTAAAAGATGAAATAGAAGATGTGATCAGAGAACAACTAATCGTACAACGTATGAGAAGTCAGATTACAGAAGGGTTGACTGTATCTCCTAATGACGTAAGAGAGTTTTACAACAGTATCCCAAAAGATTCCTTACCGCTATTCACTTCAGAAGCTACAGTAGGTCAAATTGTAGTAAAACCTAAAGTGAATCCTCAGACAAAAGATGATATTTTCAAACAATTGAATCAATTCAAAAAAGATATCGGTGAAGGAAGAGCTGATTTTGCAGACCTTGCCAAACAATATTCCGAAGATCCAGGATCTGGAGCACAGGGAGGCGATCTAGGCTTTTTTAGAAGAGGCGAATTAGCACCGGAATTTGAGTCTACAGCTCTAGCATTGAAGCCAGGTGAATTAAGTGATCCTGTAGAAACAGCTTTTGGTGTTCACCTCATTCAATTACTTGAAAGACGCAATGACGGTTCCTACAATTCCAGACATATTTTAAGGATTCCAAAGGCAACTATTGCTGACATTGAAAAATCAGAACGATATCTTGACAGTTTAAGAACAGAAATTGAAGCAGGAAGATTGGATTTTGCTAAAGCTGCAAAGGACTTTTCTGATGACAGAAGTACTTCAGATGCCGGTGGTTTCTTTACTGATCCTTCCAACAATTCAAATCGTCTATCCTTAAGAACGCTTGAAGATCCATTGCTATTCTTTATGATAGATACGATGAAGGTAGGTGACATCACTATGCCTATGCAGTTTGAAGATCCAAGAGAAGGCACCAAAGTCCGGATTCTATATTATAAGGCTAAATACCCTGCGCACCGAGCGAATATGGAAGATGACTACGAAAAGCTAAAAGCAGCTGCACTACGTAAAAAAGAGGATGAACTTCTTGGGAAATGGTTTATTACAGCCAAAGAAGATATTTTCATTGACCTCGATCCCGCCTATGATCGATGTAATGCACTCGCAGAAAAGTAACAAAAACTGCCCGAGGTTATCCTCGGGCAGTTTTTTTTGTTATTGAAAGGATTCAATCCTTACTACTTACTTCTTTGCAAACAGTGCCTTAAAAGCCATTGCGATTTGCTTCAATCCTTCTTTGAACAACCCTTTAGATTCCTGCAGCTTTGGCTTGAAGTCTTCAGTACGTTCTTTAAATTCTCGCTCTAAAATCTCCTTACCCTTTTTAAATTCTGATTCAAGGGTAGTCTTATTCTCTTTCAAGTCTTGGATCTTCTTTTCGATATCCTCTTTCGCATCCATTCCTGCGTCAGCACCTTTCTTTACAAGCTCTTCAATTTTGTCTCCGATTTCCTTGAGTACTTTTTCTATGTCTTGAGTGCTGGATTTCTTTTCTTCCATGACTAAAAATTTTAGATGAACTGATAGACATCAAGTTAAATACTTTTTTCGAAAGCTGATTTCCTAAATTAAAATAAGATTAAAAACCTTAATTATCAATGGATTCCCCTGCCTGAGTTTGCTTTTCATAAAGCTCAGCATAAACTCCTTTTTGCTTCATCAGTGAGGCATGGTTTCCTCTTTCTATAACTTTACCATCATCCAAGACAATGATCTGATCTGCTAGCTTAGCTGAGGACACACGATGGGAAATAATAATGGAAGTTCGATCTTTCATTATATTTTTCAGCGCCGTCAAGATCACATTTTCCGTTTTAGTATCAACCGCCGAAAGGCAATCATCTAAAATAAGAATCTTAGGTTCCTTGGCTATCGCTCTTGCAATGGACACACGCTGCTTCTGCCCACCTGAAAGGGTGATTCCCCGCTCTCCAAGCATTGTCTCAAATCCCTTCGGAAATTCTACAATGTTTTGATACACGTCTGCATCTTTAGCTGCCTGCTCTATAATCTTAGGATCAGACTCTTCTATGCCAAAAGCAATGTTATTGCCGATGCTATCTGAAAACAAGAATACGTCTTGTGGCACATATCCTATCTGTCTGCGAAGGTCAGAGATATCATATTGATCTATCGGGTTTCCATCTACCTTGATCACACCAGTGGAAGGATCATACATACGCATCAGTAGATTGGCAATAGTTGACTTCCCAGAGCCTGTCGTTCCAATTATCCCCAGAGTCTGACCCTCTTTGATCTGAAAACTAACATCCTTAAGCGCTTGAATTCCAGAATCAGGATAGATGAACGAGAGGTTCTCAACTTCCACTGTTCCATGGATAGTTGCTTTGATATTATTAGTACTTATTATTTCACTTTTTTCATCCAAAAACTCATTGATCCTTGTCTGCGAAGCTGCTGCACGCTGCACGATGCTAGTTACCCAACCAAGGGAAGTTACCGGCCAGGTAAGCATATTTACATAGAGAATAAACTCTGCGATCACTCCATACCCTATCTCTCCACTGATCACCTGCAGACCTCCAACGTACACGGTGATAATTGTAGACACACCGACAAGGGCCATAATTATAGGAAAGAAAAGCGCATTCACTCGAGTGAGCCGAATGGATTTTAATTTGTAGTCTTCACTTGCTGTAGCAAAATCATTAGCACTGTCACTTTCTCGTACGAACGCCTTTAGAACACGAATGCCCGAAAATGCTTCCTGAACAAAAGTGCTCAACCCACTCAAACTTCGCTGAATCTTCTCAGAGCGCTCATTGATCATATTATTCACATAATAGATACTTAAGGAAAGAACTGGAAGTGGCAGCAGTGCATAAAGCGTCAAAACAGGATTCACAGTGATCATATAGGTAATCACTAGCGGGAAAAGAATCAAGAGATTCAAACCGTACATGATAGCTGGACCAAGATACATCCGCACACGACTCACATCTTCTGTGATTCTTGCCATCAGATCACCGGTGCTATTTTTTCTGTAGAAGCTAAGAGGCAATTTTTGGTAGTGATCAAAAATCTCATTCTTAATATCATATTCCACTTTTCGGGACATGATGATGAGGGTCTGACGTATGAAAAACAAGAAAACTCCTCGTAGCAAAGCCATTACTAGGATCAAAACTCCAAAGACTACAACAAATTTTAAGAAAATATCTTGTGCCTGATCACCCATTCCACCTTGTTCCAAAGGCCTATAAATAGAAAAACTTTCAACAACATAATCTATTGCAAGTCTGACTAGTTGCGCTGGGATAATTACGAAAATGTTAGAAATCACCGTAAAAACTATCCCCAAAAGGATCAAGCCCTTGTATTTGTACAAATACTTATTGAGTCGCCAAAGTGGTTTCACCAAATAAAAATTTTAAAATGAAGGAATTAGATTAGGAAAACTGGGTATATTAATCCTTTGAAGGCCAATAAAAGTATTTAATTTTGTATCGGCTATTATCGCAAGGAGTACCCAAATATAACACATTCTAAAAAGCTAAGTTCACATGTTAGAGATTAAAGCTACCGAAACAGTACGTGAAGGTTCGATCTTTGGCCAAATCACCACAATGGATCACGAGCAACTTGTGATTTGTAATGATGAAGCAACCGGCCTTAAGGCATTGATCGGAATTCACAACACCACCTTGGGTCCAGCATTGGGCGGAACCCGTATGTGGCCTTATGCTTCTGAAGAGGAAGCGATTACAGACGTCCTTCGTCTTTCCAGAGGAATGACATTCAAAAATGCCTTAGCCGGACTGAATCTCGGCGGTGGTAAGGCAGTGATTTTGGGCGATCCAAAATTGAAAAATGAAGCCTTTCTAAGACGTTTCGGAAGATTCGTTCAGAGTCTTGGCGGTAGGTATGTGACTGCAGAAGACGTGAATATGAATACTTCTGACATGGAATTCATTGGACTTGAGACTCGTCACGTCACTGGTCTGCCTGAAATCAAAGGCGGAGGAGGAGATCCTTCACCAGTTACAGCTTATGGTGTGTACATGGGGATGAAGGCTGCTGCCAAAAAAGCTTTTGGCTCGGAATCGCTAGAAGGAAAGCGAATCGGAGTTCAAGGTGTGGGTCAAGTAGGTAAATACTTGATAGAACACTTGGTCAAAGAAGGAGCACATGTATTAGTGACTGATATCTTCGAGGACAAATTACAGCAAGTAGCTAAGGCTACAGGAGCTCAGGTAGTGGACCCAAATGTAATCTACGACATGGAAATGGATATTTATTCTCCTTGTGCTCTAGGTGCTACTATCAATGATCAAACTATCGATCGATTGAAATGTGCAGTGATTGCCGGCGGTGCAAATAACCAACTGAAGGACGAAGCCAAACATGGCCGAATTCTAGTAGAAAAAGGAATAGTATATGCACCAGACTTCCTGATCAATGCTGGCGGTGTAATTAATGTAGGCGCTGAGTACTTTGGCGGATACAATAGAGAGACCGTTTACAAGCAAACTGAAAAAATCTATGATACCTGTTTAGGTATTTTGGACAAATCTGAAAAGGAAAATATCCCTGCTCAGCAAGCTGCAATAGAAACAGCAAAAGCAAGAATTGAAGCCATCGGAAGAGTGAAGCTTTCTTTTTAAGCATTAACCATATCCTTTTCTAAACCACCGGAAATGACTTCCGGTGGTTTTTTTGTCTATGCCAACTAGGCAATAGCCCCGTCAAATTACCTATATTTGCAACTCATTTCGAAGACATGCTAAACAGAAGAATACTCAGAGTAAAGGCTTTTCAAAACCTATATGCATACGAACAGTGCAAGGGTTCCAACCTAAACCTCTCAAAAGATTTTATCCGAACTTCATTCATGCCGGATCTGAACAGCATGGAAGTGCAAGATAAAACCGCACTTAATAAAGAGGCTGAGGAAGCTATCAAGCTTTTTGATCAAAACCTTACTTCTAAAGACCTGCTGAAATCAAGCGACGCTAGTCGCAAAGTAAAGCAAGTCGTATTGGAGGCTTTGACAAAGTTTCATGATGCAAACGAAAAGGATCACCAATTCCTCTTAAAGAATATGGTAGTATCTGCCGAACGCATCCCACAGCTCTATCTATTGGCTATTGAGCTACTTCAGGCTTTTACTGCACATGTGGAAAAAGAAATTGAGAAGAAAAAGAAATTCGCAGGCAACAATCCAGTTGGGTTTGGGAATGAATTGAATCTTCCAAACAACCAAGTCTTACGCACACTACGAGAATCTAATCTGTACAAAGGCGCAATAGCTAGATACAATGTACACTTGGATGATATTGAACTTGAAATAAGAGAATGGTTTAGAGACTATGTGAAGCCATCGGACCATTATCAGGCTTACCTTCAACTGGAAAGCCCAACGCTAGAGCAGGATTTTGATTTGGCAGATGACATATTGAAAAAAGTGATTTTCAAAAACGAAGTTATCCTCAATTTCTTTTCAGAGAAAGACCTTAACTGGGTAGAAGATAAATCCGTTGTGAGAAGCTTAGCATCAAAGGTTTTGAAAAATGCGGCTAACCTTCATGAAGAAAATGAAAGCCAAATGCCAGAGATTGCTATGAACTGGGATGAGGATAAGGAGTTTTTTCAAAATATCTTTAACTTCACCATTGAAAATGACATAAATAGTAAAGCTCTTATTTCTCAAAAAACTAAAAACTGGGATATTGAAAGACTGGCATTTACAGATAAGGTGATTATCTCTATGGCAATTGCAGAGATGAAAAACTTTCCAAGCATCCCAGTCAAAGTAAGTATTAATGAGTACATCGATATCTCTAAAACCTACAGCACGCCCAAAAGCAAGCAATTTGTCAATGGATTGCTAGATGTTATGGCAAAAGAGTTAACCGAAAGTGGAGAAATCCGTAAGAGCGGTAGAGGCCTTTTGGACAATAAATAATATAACTATGAGCAAGAGCAGTAATTCACTCATCGCATTCCTTCTAGGTGCAGGCGCGGGCGCAGCACTTGGGGTACTTTTTGCACCTGACGCGGGAACAAACACCCGTGATCGACTTTCTTTCAAACTTTCTAAATACAAGAAAGAATTAGAGGAATTGATCGATGACTTAGTAGATGGAAAAGAAATGCATCTAAATGAGGCAAAAACCGAAGGGAAGCGCGTAATTTCTGAAGCTAAGAACAAAGCAGAAAACCTGCTTAGCGATGTCAATAAATTAATAGATCAAATCAATCAAGGAAATAATTAATCGTTATGAAATCGAGCGCGACATATCCTTATACAAAGGAATGATAATCGATAAAGCGAGATTCCATATGACCATTTAAAAACAAAACATATACAGATGAAAATCAACGTATTGAATATGGCGGTATTCACCGTCGCACTTGCATTGGGAACTTCATGTAACCAAAAAAGTGATCAAGATGCCAAGATTCAGGCACTCGAAGACAAAATTGCTCAACTAGAAACCGGTAACACAGCGGTAACTCCAGTGAATGCTCAGGCTACTTCTGTGGCTGACCCAGCTACGCAGGGTGCATTTGCATTTCCAGAAATGGAATATGACTTTGGTGCTATCAACGAAGGCCAAGTAGTAGAGCATATCTTCAAATTCACAAATAATGGACAAGCTCCATTAGTAATCTCTAATATCACCGCATCATGTGGTTGTACTAGTCCTGACTGGTCCAAAGCACCAGTGAAGCCAGGCGATGAAGGTTATGTGAAAGTTGTATTCAATTCTGCTGCTAAGTCAGGCGCTCAAGCTCCTACTGTCAGCATCCAAGCTAATACAAACCCAGCTGTAACCCGATTAAGATTAAAAGGTACAGTTACTCCAAAAATTGCAGGCGCGGCCGCACCAGTAGGCCCGGTTAAACGATAATTATGATTTCTACAGTATTAGCTCAAGCTGCCGCAGGTGGTAGTGGAATTTTAGGACAAGTTTTCCTATTCGGTTCAATTATTCTGATCATGTATTTCTTTATGATCAGACCTCAGCAAAAGAAGCAAAAGGAAAGCAAGAAATTTATTGAAGAAATAAAAAAAGGAGATGAAGTAGTGACCATCGGAGGACTTCATGGTAAAGTAAGTTCTGTAGAAGGCGATGCCGTTATGCTTGAGCTTGACAGAGGCCTTAAAGTCAAAGTGGAAAAATCAGCTATTTCTCTAGATTTCTCAAAGAAGCCAGAAATAAAAAAATAAATTGAATTTTGCCGGAAACTAAAAAATCCTCCCAAAGGATTTCTCCCAAAAAACTCTCTAATCTGAAAGTGGTAGTCCTCTGCATTGCAGCAGCTACCACTTTTTGGATTTTAAACGCCCTGAATAAGGACGATTATAATACTATTGTCGATTTTCCAGTGGAGATTGTTTACGATCAAAACCAGTTTATCGCTGTAGCAGGGCTACCAAAAACGTTGGAAATAGAAATTTCTGGTAATGGCTGGGATCTCCTGAGAAAGTATTTCAACTTCAACAACGACGCTTATCCTATTGAGATTAAAAATCCTGCTGCAAAAAACTACCTCCTTACATCCGATCTCAAAAGATCTCTGGGTGAATTCCTCTCTCCTACCCAACTCGTCTCCGTACTCGACGATTCTCTTAAGTTTAAAATAGACAAAATTAAGTCGATCAAAGTAAAGCCAGTTCTTGATTCAAATAGCTTTTCCATGGCTAAGAACTATAGGATTTTTGACCAAGTTACTTTTAGCTCGGAAACAATCACTCTTAGAGGGCCTAGTTCAATTCTGGACAGCCTGGATAGCAACTTCCCTATTAGCCTAGACGAAACGCGCATCAATAAGTCAATAGACAAAGTGATTACTCTTGAGGTACCTGACTCTTTGATCAACCTTGTACAGATAGAAAATAAGGACATCAGAATTAAATTCGATGTCATCGCCTTTCTGGAAGGAAACAAAAGGCTGAAAATCAATAAAATGAATTTTCCAAAATCAGTTACCTTGGATAATGAAGTCGTTATAATGATTTCCTATCTAATCGATGGTAGAAAAGTAGCTGAATTAAAAGATATTGAATTCGAAGCCGTTCTCGATTACTACAAAAGAAACAAAGAGGATAGCACGATTACGGTTCAAGTGAAGCCAATGCCTGATTACTTAGATAAAGTAGTGATCACTCCAGAAATCCTGAAGCTGAAATATGAGTAATCACAGTCCCATTTTGGTAGGTATCACCGGTGGAATCGGATCTGGTAAATCTACTGTAGCCAAAATTTTTTCAATACTAGGTATTCCTATCTATTCCGCTGATGATCGAGCCAAGTGGTTGATGGGAAATGACGAACATCTCAAAAGTCAGATTAAAGATGCATTTGGAGAGGAGTCTTACCTTAGTGACGGAGCTCTTGATAGGGATTTTCTAGCAAAAACAGTTTTTTCCGACCCACCGAAAGTAAAAACAATTAATTCACTTGTTCATCCTGCGGTTGGACGGGATTTTAAGGATTGGGCATTTCAGCAAACTGCTCCTTACGTGCTAAAAGAAGCAGCTTTGATCTTCGAAACAGGAAGTAATGATTCGTTGGACCATGTGATTAATGTCAGCTCCCCTCTTAAAGTACGAATTGCAAGAACACTGATGAGAGATCCTTTTCGTTCGGAAGAGCAGGTCAATCAAATTATCAATCAACAACTCCCCGATGAGCAGAAAAACGAATTAGCTGATTTTGTTATCAAGAATACAGATAATAAGCTCTTGATTCCGCAGGTTCTAAAAATCCATCAGCAACTGATTTCAGAGAATTAGACATCTCAAGTGTGTGATAAAAGGACCATTATCCCTATTTTTCTTCTTTCGGTTACAAAACACTTTTGATCAATTATGAAAGCCTACAATCCTAAGGACTGGTTTAAAATTCTGTTTTTAGTCCAAAAATCTGATACGCTAGTCAAGCTTGGTCCATTCATGGTTGTGATTTTTCTTTACTCGCTAGGAATAGCTTGGCTAGAAATGGATTACCTGAATATCGGAAAGAATAGTTGGGTACAGAATATCCCTATTATGCATAGCCTGCTAAGCTTCGTGATCTCACTGCTACTTGTTTTTCGCACAAACACAGCCTACGACAGATGGTGGGAAGGCAGAAAGCTTTGGGGTCAACTGGTAAATAACAGCAGAAACTTAGCCATCAAATTAGCCGGAATTCTGGACAACGAGGATGAAGAATGCAGACACTTTTTCAGAAGAACTATTCCGATTTATGCTTTCGCGCTAAAGGAACATTTACAGAATAACGTAACTATGTATATGCTGGATGACGAGAAAGATGGAGAAATAAAGCCTGAGATCGACCCCGAAAAGCATGTCCCAAACCAAGTGGCTAAATTGATGTTTGCCAAAGTAAATGACCTTTATAAAGCGAAAAAGATCACAGGTGATCAATTGATCATTTTAAATAATGAACTAGTTTCATTCACTGATATATGCGGAGCTTGCGAGCGAATTAAGAACACCCCGATTCCTTATTCTTACAGTTCCTTTATCAAAAAATTCATCCTAGCTTATGTACTTACCTTACCGCTTGGCTATGTTTTTTCGCTAGGTTATTATGCTGCTCCTATTGTCACATTCATTTTTTACGTGTTAGCCAGCTTGGAAATAGTCGCAGAAGAAATCGAAGAGCCTTTTGGCAATGACGCAAATGATTTACCCATGGGTAAATTGTCTGAAAACATTCAAAAGCATGTTCAAGAATTAATTTGAACTCGCCTTCATATTCCCTGTAATTTTGATTGCTGAGAATTTGTTCGGTATTTCAAATAGGAACTTTGTCTAAGCCAATAGTGCTTATCTAAACCATACCTACCAGTTTTGAAAATCTAATGGACGAAAATGTAACTCTTCGCACGGTAAACGTGACACGTTATATCCTGCCTTTACGGGAGGGCGGCTCCTTGCCTGCACTGGCAGATGCGGATGACGGATTCAAATACGTATTGAAATTTCGGGGAGCAGGTCAGCGCGAAAAAGCACTTATAGCTGAACTGCTAGGAGGAGAAATTGCAAGAGCTTTGGGATTGAAAGTTCCTGAACTCGTGTTTGCCAATTTAGATCCTGCTTTTGGCAGATCGGAAGGAGACGAAGAAATCCAAGACCTTCTAAAAGGAAGTCAGGGATTAAACCTTGCATTGCACTTCCTCTCCAGTGCCATCAATTATGATCCTGTAGCCATGAGCACAGACCCAAAGTTAGCTTCGCAAATTGTTTGGTTGGATATGTTCATCACAAATGTGGATCGAACTTTTAGAAACACAAACATGCTGATTTGGAATCGAGAGCTTTGGCTGATCGATCACGGAGCGTCGTTTTTGTTTCAACATGCCTGGGTTAATTGGAGAAAAAATGCAGAAGGCCCATTCCCAATTATCAAAAACCATGTGCTCCTTCCTGTAGCCTCGGAGCTAGAAGCAGTGAATGAAGATTTCAAAAAGATTTTGACACATGAAAAAATCAAAGCAATCGTAAATACTATACCTGAGGTATGGCTACTTGCTGGTGGCGATTCCGAAGATGCTGAAGAGAGCAGACAAGTCTACCTAGACTTCCTCACTCTTCGCCTTTCCTATTCTGATCAATTCATAAAAGAAGCTCAAGATGCAAGAACAGCACTTATATGAATATGCCGTCATCCGCGTAGTACCACGGGTGGAGAGAGAAGAATTTATCAATGTCGGAGTAGTAATCTGTCATTGGAAAAGAGACTTTCTGCGGAGCAAGATTCAGCTTGATTCTAAGAAATTGTTGATGTTAGATCCTTTGGCTGACGTAGAAATGATACAATTGAATTTGGCTTCTTTTGAAAAAATATGCGCTGGCGCAAACAATGGAGGCAATATCGCGACGATGGATTTAGCCTCAAGATTCAGATGGCTAACGGCGGTTAGAAGCTCTATTATCCAAACTTCAAGACCGCATTCTGGCTTTGCCGATGATTTGGAGAAAACGCTGGAAAGGCTTTTTGATGAAAATGTGCGGTAATGTAGACTTGAGCTATAAGATTCAAGAATTAAGAAAAAAACCTATCAACCATCGGATTAAAAAAACAAGCCGATATACCTAAGCGAGAGCTAACTGGAATTGCCTAAAAATCAAAAAAGCGTGAAGAAATAATCTTCACGCTTTTTTATAGTCGTATTTCTCAGGAAATCTTATCAAATCCTAAATACGGATGAAGCACCTTCGGCATGTTTATTCCATCAGGTGTTTGATTATTCTCTAAGATAGAAGCTACAATTCTAGGCAATGCCAAAGCAGAACCGTTCAGAGAATGTGCTAACTGGGTTTTCTTATCAGCTCCTCTGAAACGCAGTTTCAGTCGGTTCGATTGGTATGTTTCAAAGTTAGAAACAGAACTAACTTCCAACCATCTCTCCTGAGCGGCAGAATACACTTCCATATCATATGTCAAAGCAGAAGTAAAGCCCATATCACCTCCACAAAGTCTTAGTACGCGATAAGGTAACTCAAGCTTTTGCAGCAGACCTTGTACATAAGAACTCATGCTTTCCAAAGTCTCATAGGATTTATCAGGATGAGTGATCTGCACGATCTCTACTTTGTCAAACTGATGAAGTCTGTTTAGCCCTCTTACGTGCGCTCCCCAGCTGCCTGCTTCTCTACGGAAACATGGAGAATGACCTACATTTTTTATAGGAAGATCACTTTCAGAAAGTATCACATCACGATAAATATTCGTGATTGGAACCTCCCCTGTTGGAATCAAATACAATTTATCCGCATCAGCATAATACATCTGCCCTTCCTTATCCGGAAGTTGACCAGTGCCAAAACCAGAGTCTTCATTCACCAAAATTGGTGGCTGAATCTCGTAATAGCCTTGTGCTAAAGCTTCGTCCAAGAAAAAGTTTATGAGTGCACGTTGAAGTCTAGCGCCTTTGCCTTTATAAACAGGGAATCCTGCCCCAGTGATCTTCACACCAAGGTCAAAATCAATAATGTCGTACTTCTTGATCAAGTCCCAGTGTGGAAGCTTACCTTCATATAAGTCAGGAATTGCTCCGTTCTCCAATACCACCTCATTGTCCTCCGCTGATTTGCCAGCAGGAACAGATACATGCGGAACATTAGGAATGGTATAGAGCAAAGCGAGCAAATCGGCTTCAGCCTTAGAGTTTTGCTCTTCCAAGTCTTTAACCTGAATTTTAAGCTCTGCTGTTTTCTCTTTGATTTTAACTGCCTCTTCTGCTCTTCCCTCACGCATCAATATCCCAATCTCCTTCGAAATTGCATTCGATTCGCTTTGTATTTGATCACGCTCTGACTGGCTCGACTTTCTCAACTCGTCCAGCTCAACTGCCTGATTCAGTACAGCTTCTGCATTTGGGAAATTTCTCTTTTGAAGTCCGGCAAGTACGCCGTCGAAGTTTTCTCGAATTTGATTAACTAAAAGCATCTTAAAATCTTTGAAATTGAAGCTTCAAAGATAAGCATGTTAACGAACAATGATGGCTTTACTCACACTTGAAAATGGGCCATCTAGCTCTTTTCCATTAGATCGTTGCAATCTCACTTTCACTTGATAAGCACCAGCTGGCAAATTCTCTATGCGAACAGGGGCCATATGATCTATTTCATAGGTTAGATCATTTACCTCAATAACCACTTTTAGTCCATCCAACTTCATATCGCCTCCTACTACCAGAAAATCAATAATCACTTCGCTTCCAACCTCGTAGAACTGATCTGACCTAGGAAAATTCAAAGCAAGGTAAGGTTCGGCTGAATAAGGAAAAGGTCTAGATTCACCTACCTGAAAGTCTCTATCCACATAGTTGCCAAAATTTTTCAAAGCCAATCCTTCTTCATCTACCAAGTAGGCGACTACGCGATAACTCCCTAAAGTAAGCTCTCTTTGGAAGATTGGAGAATAAAAGCCAACAGGATCGCCACCATTTAATATATTATACAGCTTAAACTCTTTGGTTGCACTCAAGTCAAACGGAAAATTTTTGACATTAAATTCAAAAGGCACCTTCCCCGGTTTGAAAATCTGATTTCCCAATGGGGTATATAATTCAAGTATTGCATCTGGGTACGCGGCTTGATCTTCATATTGAAAAAATTTTACCTGAGGAGCATCTGGTTCTTGTGCATCGTTGTTAGGAGGCATTACTACTACTTCCTCGTTCACTCGCTGTTTTTCGGCAGAACAAGCTGATAAAAGGCAAATCAAAAAGAGTAAAGTCAGGATTTTATTCATACAGCATGTAAATTGAGTTTAAAGATATTTAATTTTAAAGATAAATTAGACGTATAACTATAATACAAACCCATATGGAAATCCTATTTGACGAGATACCAAGTTTAGACTTAGCTGATTTCACCTCTGGCTCTCCAGCCCAAAAGGCAGCATTTGTACAGAAACTCGGAGAAGCTTACCAAAACATTGGTTTCGTGGCAATTAAGAATCATGGTTTGTCACAAGATCTCCAAGATAGACTTTATGGGTCCATCAAAGATTTTTTCAAACTCCCTGATACAATCAAAACCAATTACGAAAAACCAGAAATCGGATTTCAACGTGGCTATACAGGTAAGGGAAAAGAGCATGCCAAAGGCAGAAACACTGGTGATTTAAAGGAATTTTATCATGTTGGGCAGGAACTCAGCCGAATCCCTGACTCAGATCCTATCAAAGCCGAATACCCGCCAAACATCTGGCCTTCCGAACTTCCGGAATTTCAAAACGATGCAAATGAAGCGTATCGCACATTGGAAAGTGCAGGCAAAGCCATGCTTCAAGCTATCGCGCTTTCATTGGATTTGGACGAAAATTACTTCGAGGACAAAGTCGCACATGGAAATTCCATCCTAAGACAAATCCACTACTTCCCCATTGAAAACCCAGATGAAGTTCCTGCTGACGCAGTAAGAGCCGCTGAGCATGGGGACATTAATTTGATCACTTTATTAATGGGAGCAAGTGCAGATGGACTTCAGGTATTGAGAAGAGATGGGAAATGGATCCCAATCACTGCCCTACCTGATCAATTGGTCGTGAACGTGGGTGACATGTTGGAGAGATTGACAAATAAGAAATTGAAATCCACCATTCACCGTGTGGTCAACCCACCTCGAGAAAAGATGAATACAAGCAGGTACTCAATCCCATTCTTTATGCATCCGCGCTCTGAAATGGATCTTACCTGCCTAGAAAGCTGTGTGGATACAGATCATCCAAAACAATTCGAAGATGTCTCTGCAGGTGAATTCTTGGAAGAACGCCTTCGTGAACTAGGACTCAGAAAATAAGGGATGTCGGTAAAACAGGTCCGATATTATTTATTTCTGAAAGACACAATTACACTTTCACTAACTGCATTTGGTGGCCCGCAAGCATTTCTTGCCATGCTATTAGAGCGGATGGTGACTAGGCGTGCCTATATTCAGGAAGATGAGCTATGGGAGCTGAATGCATTATGCAACATGCTCCCCGGCCCATCTTCCACTCAACTAGTTTGTGCCATCGCTTACCGAGTTGGTGGTCCGAACTTAGCCTACCTTGCCCTCATTGTCTGGATTTTGCCCGCCACTTTACTCATGATTTTTGCGGCAATGCTCATTTTCTTTCTTCAAGAGAATACTCCTGGGGCATTGGATTTTGCGAGGTTTATCCAACCCATGGCAATTGGCTTTATCATTTTTGCCGCACAAAAGATAATAGGAAAGACCATCAAGACCACCGAAGCAATGGTACTGGTACTGATTTCTGCATTTGTATCATTCTTCTATAGCTCCCCCTATATCTTCCCTGTATTACTGACTATCGGAGGGTTGAGTACCTCTATCAAATATAAGCAGCAACCAAAACAGGAGAAAGATGCTCCACTGGTCATCGAATGGTCCAACTTCTACCTGTGGGGCGGGGTATTAATTTTAGCTGCGGTATTGGGAGCGGTCACCAAATATCAACCAGTCATTCTTTTCGAGAACTTCTATCGAAATGGAAGTCTGATCTTCGGAGGCGGCCAAGTACTTGTTCCGTATTTGTATACTGAGTTTGTAGACTTCAAACATTTCCTCACTTCGGAAGAATTTCTGACAGGATATGCTATTTCTCAAGGTATTCCAGGCCCCACATTCAGCATATCATCTTATGTAGGAGCACTTTCGATGAAGGAATTTGGAACAGCTGGTTTCTTTATTGGTGGATTTATAGCAGCTGCCGGAATATTCTTACCTGGAATCTTCCTTATATTCTTTGTGATCAGGTTTTGGGATCAGCTTAAGAAATATCGCCCTGTAAGAGCAGCTTTGGAGGGAATAAACGCCGTATCATGCGGGATGTTAATTGCTGCTGCCTACTTGCTTTTTGAGCCCCTTGAAGCAAATGGATTAAATATTATTTTCATATTAGCTACCTATGTGTTACTACAGTTCACTAAAATCTCATCGCCTCTAATCATCGCTGGTGGTGTAGTATTAGGCATTATTTACAATAGCTTTTTTCTATAAATCGGAAGAAATGCCCAGCTTATTTCCCCCAAAAGGAACAAGAATAGCCCAAGTCACGTTTTAAAATCTAAATTCATTCCCTATCTTTCTTCTATGCACGCCTACGAATACATCAATAATCTGATCCCACCACTAAAGCTTTCTGACAAAACTGGAATGGCTTTAGCATGGATGGAAGAAATCAGAACTGACGTACTTCCAGTTATCGATAAAGGTGTTTTTTTAGGATTGATCAAAGAGGAAAGGATATTTGAAATAAATAATCCAGACACCCTAATTGCTGATATTGAACCCTCAAATCCTGATTGTTGGGTTTTTTCAGATAAACACATTTACGATGTGCTTAGAGTCAGCTCAGAGCAAAATTCAAATATTGTAGCAGTTCTAGACAGGGAATCAAATTATTTAGGAATCGTGACTATGGAGGATTCCATTGCTGCTTTTGCTGATAGTCTTTCTATAAAATCGCAGGGAAGTGTAGTGATTCTATCTTTGAGTATGCCCGATTATAGTCTATCCGAGATCTCTAGAATCATCGAATCAGAAAATGCCAAAGTTCTAAGCTCATTTATCACTACTGATCCTTTGGATGATTCTAAGATCAAACTCACTTTGAAGCTCGATCAAACAGAACTTAGACACATCAAAGCAACGTTGGAGCGATTCGGCTATAAAATTATAGATCATTATCAAGAAGAATCTGGCGTAACTAGCGAAGAGGACAGAATCGGTAATTTGTTAAGATTTTTAGATATTTAGGACATGAAAGTCGCCCTTCATGGCTTGGCTCTGAAAGCAGAAGTGTTTTCAGAAGTTCAGTCACTTTTTAACGAACTTACTACCCACCAATTCGAAATCTTCGTCACGGAGCAATTTGACAAACAACTTCGAAAGCATGGTGGTAAATCTTTGTCTTACTGGGTACTGGAAAGCCGTCAGGACATGGCCGCTATGGACTTTGTTATCTCCATAGGCGGAGATGGTACCTTGCTAGACGCTGTGTGCCAAGTAGGCGACTTAGAAATACCCATACTTGGTCTCAATACAGGGCGACTTGGCTTTCTGGCCACTGTAGCAACAGAAAAAATTTCTGACTCTATCGCAGATTTGGCTAATAACAACTATCAAATAGAATCAAGAACTCTGATCTCGCTCCAAAGTCATAGGAAGCTATTTAATGGCTTGAATTTCGGACTTAACGAATTCACCATACATAAGCGTGATACCTCATCCATGATCACTGTTCATACTTATATCGATGGAAAATACCTCAACAGCTATTGGGCAGATGGATTAATTGTCTCTACACCCACTGGTTCCACAGGGTATTCCTTGAGTTGCGGAGGGCCATTGATTTCCCCGGAAGCAAAGAACTTGGTCATCACCCCCGTAAGTCCTCACAACCTCAATGTGCGGCCAATAATCGTATCAGATGAGAGTGAAATAAGTTTTGAGATCGAAGGAAGGTCAGAAAAATTCCTGATTTCATTAGATTCGCGCTCTACTTCTATTTCTTCTGAGATGAAGTTGAGTGTCAAAAAGGAAAAGTTTTCCGCTAAATTGGTAAAGCTCCCGCACTATCATTTCTTCGATACATTAAGGCAAAAGCTTAATTGGGGTTTTGACATGAGGAATTAATAGACATAAATAGCAGTAAAAAAACCAAACTTGAGCTTAACAATTATTAACCCGTTAAATACAAAGATGCGTTTTTTAAACGTTAGGTACTTCATAACTTGCATCGTCTTGAAAAAGGTCAATTTTCACATTTACAATCACTTACTTATTCTGTTTTTAGTTTTTCTCGGTTTTACTGGGGAGATCCAGGCTCAGAAATACGAAATTGGAGGTGGTTTAGGTGTCGCCACTTACTCAGGGGACATCATCAGAAAAATTGACCCGGGTCAAATTGGACCTCAAGGAACGTTGTTTGGCAAGAGAAATTTTGATAATGTGTGGACGCTGCGAGTGGCAGGAAGTTTAGCTATGCTAAATGGTGCGGATAGTATAAATCCAATAGACCAACTGGCAGAGATTAGAGATGCAAGATTTAGAGCAGGAATTATCGAGGCATCGGCAGTAATGGAATTCAATTTCCTTGATTATTTGTCTGGTAATTCTGAATTCAGATTTTCACCCTATGCATTCTTTGGGATTGGATATACTTATGCTTTCGCTAAGGGGAATACCTTCGCTTATAATGTATCGTCAAGGTATAGTTTAGGCACGGTTGTCATTCCATTTGGAGGAGGAGTTAAGTATAAACTCAATGAGCGATGGACTTTAGCTACAGAATTAGGCTTTAGACCTACCTTCACTGATTACCTAGATAAGATAGACAGTAAAGAACCTGTTATACCTAGATTCCAGGACCCAATCAATCCAGGAGAGCCTTATGGAATCAATTTTGGAAATGCATACGATAAAGATTGGTACTACTTTTTGGGAGTCACAATCAGCTATACATTTGCAACTACAAAATGCTATGCCTATTAATTAATTGACCCTTAGGGCTGATTATTGGAAAAGAAATACCATTTTTGTACCTCCAAAAAAAGTAAGCATTCGGAAACGACTGGAATGAAGAACGCATTAGACCCCAACAGAATCCCCCGACATATTGCAATTATCATGGACGGCAATGGACGCTGGGCCAAGAAGAAAGGTGCCATGAGAATATTTGGGCACCGACATGCAATTAAGGCTGTGAAAGACTCTATAGAAGGGGCTGATAATTTAGGAGTTAAATACCTAACTCTATTTTCATTCTCCACAGAAAACTGGTCAAGACCTCAGGAAGAAGTCAACGGACTCATGGAACTTCTAGTAAAAACTATTACCGATGAAGTCCCTATGATGATGAAAAACAACATCCAATTAGAGAGTATTGGTGATGTGGATAGTCTTCCTAAATCTGCCTACGAAAAACTAATGGAGGCAAAAAATACCACCTCCAAAAACACTGGTCTCACTGTAATCTTAGCACTCAGCTATAGTGGTAAGTGGGAACTCACTCAAGCAGCTAAGCGCATTGCTCAAAAAGTCTCAGAAGGAAAATTGAAAATGGATGAAATCACTGAAGAGGTGATGGCAAACCATCTGGAAACTGCTGGCATACCTGATCCTGAACTCATGATCAGAACCAGTGGAGAACACAGATTAAGCAATTTTCTGCTATGGCAATTGGCCTACACGGAAATGTATTTCACTCCCGTGCTATGGCCAGATTTTAGAAGAGAACACCTAGATGCTGCAATCACCGATTACCAAAAACGTGAACGGAGATTTGGAAAAACGGGTGAGCAAGTTAAATCTTAAGTAATTGATGAAAAGAAGTTTACTAATTCTGTTTTGTCTGGTTTGGGCAAGTTCAGCAATGGCGCAAATACGTTTGGGCCAAAGTCGCTATGCCACAAGCAAGCCAATAGATATTTTGGAGCTAAATTATGCTAAGCCCCAAACCTATAGAATCGCAGAAATAAAAGCTGTAGGTCTGAATACCTTGGATGAGATCGCCATTCTTTCCCTTTCAGGATTGAAAGTGGATGATAAGATCGAAGTGCCTGGAGATGCCATTTCCAATGCATTGAAAAAGCTTTGGGGACAAGGTATCATCGGGGATGTCAAAATTTTGGTTACAAAAATCGAAGGTGAAGATATTTCCCTGCTCTTAGATTTAACTGAAAGACCTAGGTTCTCCCGCGTAGAATTTACCGGAATGAACAAAACTCAGGAAAGTGAGCTCCGCGACAAAGTAAATATCCGAGGACGTGTAGTAAGAGATGACGTATTGAATAACGCCAAAAGGAATATCGAAAAATATTACCTTGATAAAGGCTTCATGAATGCTGATGTTAAAATCAGACAGGAAAGAGATACTACCCTACCAAACTCTGTAAAATTAATTTTTGACGTAGAGCAAAATTCAAAAGTCAGAATCAATGCCATCGAATTCTATGGCAACCAAGAAGTCACTGATTCAAAACTGAAAAAGAAGCTTAAGAAAACTAAGGAGCATGCAAGAGTTAGTGTTTTCAAAGACGGTTATTCCCGAATAGCAGATGCATCTGCTTCGGATGTTAAGAACACCCTTCTATACACGGACTCTGTATCCAACGAAGATGTAAAAGACTACATCAATAAGAACTTTAAACTGAATTTTTTCAACGGCTCCAAGTACATTCCAAAAGAATACAGGAATGACAAGGACAATGTGATCAACTTCTATCAAAGTAAGGGTTTTAGAGATGCCAAGATCGTCGCTGATTCTGTTTACAACTTTGGTCAGGACAAAATCAACATCGATATAGCGCTTGAAGAAGGCAGAAAGTATTACTATAGAAATATCACGTTTAACGGAAACTTTATCCATCCAGACGAAATCCTTCTTGCTAAACTAGGGATTCAAAAAGGTGACGTTTACGATAAAGAACGTCTTGACAAAAGACTAAACTACGATCCTACAAAGGGTGATGATGTAAGTTCATTGTACCAGAATGATGGATATCTATTCTTCTCCATTGATCCTGTAGAAGTTAATGTTGCAGGAGATTCCATTGACTTGGAAATGAGAATTTTTGAAGGTCCGCAGGTAACTGTGAACAGTGTCAACATAAAAGGAAATGAGCGTACTTCTGATCACGTAGTAATGCGAGAAATACGTATCCTTCCAGGTCAGAAATTCAATAGAGAGCTCCTAGTCCGTACGATTCGTGAACTTTCTACTCTTGGGTATTTTGACCCTGAAAAAATCAATCCAGATTTACGTCCAAACTTCGAGGCTGCAACAGTAGATATTACTTTTGAGCTAGAAGAAAGACCAAATGATCAAATTGAGCTCTCAGGAGGATGGGGAGGATTCTATGGTTTCGTAGGAACTGTCGGCCTTTCATTCAACAACTTCTCTATCCGAAACATCAAAGACTTCTCCAAGTGGGATCCACTTCCAGTAGGAGATGGACAGAAGCTTTCACTAAGAGTACAAGCTAACGGTCGCTCATTCCAGAACTACTCTGTTTCTTTGACTGAACCATGGTTCGGAGGTAAAAAGCCAAATGCATTAAGCTTCTCATTCAATCACTCTGTACAGCGCCAGGTAGACTTCTACAATCAGGCAAGCTTCGGAGATGAATTGGGTTACTTCAAGATCACAGGTGTGACCTTGGGACTTGCAAAGCGTGTCACCTGGCCAGATGATAACTTTAGTATCAGTAACTCACTCCAGTTCCAAGTTTATGAATTTGATGAATTCGGAACCTCTTTTGGCTTGAGTTATCCTACAGGAACATCCAACAGTGTTACATGGAATACAACGATTGCTAGATACAACCTAGACAATCCAACGTATCCAAGATTCGGATCTAACATTATTCTATCTGGAGCCTTTACTCCACCATATTCTTCTCTGAATAAGAAAATTGATGAAGAATCCACAGACCAGGAAAAATACAAGTGGTTAGAATACCACAAGTGGATGTTTGATGCGTCGATCTATACTCCTCTGTTTGGCTCGACCAAATTGGTAGCTAGTGCAAGAGCTCACATGGGCTTTTTGGGGTCTTATAGTTCAAAGATCGGAGTTATACCACTGGAAAGATTTGTAATGGGTGGTGATGGTATGTCAATGAACAACTTTGCATTAGGCCAAGAAATCATCGGTCTACGTGGATATGAAAACCAATCAATCACGCCAGGTAGAGATAGCCGAGGAACAGCAGATCCAGAGCCATACGGAGGTATTGTTTACAATAAGTATGTGATGGAAGTGAGATACCTAGTTTCTCCAAATCCATCTGCAACGATCTTTGTACTAGCTTTTGCAGAGGCAGGAAATAACTGGGGTTCCTACAAGGATTTCAATCCATATGATTTGAATAAATCAGCGGGAGCAGGTGCAAGAATCTTTATGCCAGCATTTGGTCTATTGGGTATTGATTGGGGATATGGATTTGATGCTATTCCAGGAACATCGCAGCGAAGTGGCTCACAATTTCACTTCACTATAGGTCAACAAATAAGATAAGTATGGATTTAGTGCGGCGAATAGTTAATTTATGCAAAAATTGACACTCTAAGAATGTAAAAAATTAGAGCCATTGTTAACTTCCCAAACTCATGAATAAATCACTGAAAATTGTATTTTTGATGCTCTTAGCGCTACAAGCAGCGCCATTGGCAGCTCAAAAGATGGGATACATTGATTCAGAATATATTCTAAACAAGCATCCAGACTATAAAATTATCCAGCAAGAGCTCGAGAACATTAGCTCCGAATGGAAGAAAGAGGCACAAAATTTGGATAAAGAGATCAAAGATCTTTCTGTTCAGTTAAAAGCAGAGGAAGTCCTCCTCACCGAGGAAATGTACCAGCAACGGCTGGAAGGCATTAAATTAAAACAAAAAGAATCCCATGAATTCAATAGTCGAATTTTCGGAATAAACGGGCAATACTTCCAAAAACAAGCGGAATTAATGCAACCGTTACAATCCAAAATGTATGACGCTATTGAGCGTGTATCTCGGAAGAATAACTTGGCTATACTGTTTGATAAAGCTGCTGAACCCTCAGCAATTATCTACACCGACCCCAGACATGATTATTCCGAGTTCGTATTGGAAGAATTAGGAATCGAAGAAAACAAATAAATAGAAACACAGAATGATGAAAGTAAAAGTTATCCTTTCCGCAGTAGCCTTGCTTTGCGTAGGATTCGTGGCTCAGGCACAAGATGTAAAAATTGGTTACACCAATGTGGAATTTATCATGGATTTGATGCCAGAAATGGAACAAATCGGAGCTGATATTAAAGATTACGAAACTCAGCTTCAAACAAATATCCAAACTAAGGCTGAAGATTTTCAGCGTCAAGTTCAAACCTATCAGCAAGCTGCTCAGACAATGACTGAAGTAGCTAGAGCTGCCAAAGAGCAGGAATTAACTACTCTTCAGGGAACACTACAAAAATACGAGCAAGATGCTCAGACAAGCTATCAAAGAAAACTGGGAGAGCTTCTAGCTCCAGTTCAAACTAAGGTAGTTAACGCGATCAATGCTGTAGCTGCTGAGAACAACTACACCCACATTTTCGCAGATTCAGCTGGTCAAGCTCCTATTTTGCTATACACTAAAGAAGAAGACAAATTCACTGAGCTTGTATTAGCTAAGTTGGGTCTTAAGATGCCAGTTGCTCCTGCAGCGACTAATTAATTAACCACTAGTAATCGAGAAGCCGCTAGTTCGATCTAATTCGAATTAGCGGCTTTTTTTTGTTAATTCTGTCCTAAACACAAAGTTTACAGGTTCAACAAAAGCCTTACATTTATATTAAATTCTGGTTGTATTTAATCCCAGTCGGACTAGATAAAAACAATTTAGAACTACATGCATAACATCAGTTTCATTCATTTGATTAATATCATTTTACTTTAAACATGCCAAAGCGTAACCCAAAAGATGTAATCAGCAAAAGCCAAGATGCCGTCTTAGTAGATTTTTATGCGGACTGGTGCGGGCCGTGTCAAACAATGAATCCTATTATCGATGAAGTACTAAATGAGCTTGGAGGAAAAGTAAAGCTTCTCAAAATCAACATCGACAAAAGCCCTCAAATGGCTCAGCAGTTTGCCGTACGCTCTATTCCTAATTACATCCTTTTTAAAAAAGGGAAAATCCTCTGGAGAAAAGGAGGTTTGATTACCAAGCGAGATTTACATCACGCATTAAAAGGCTTTGTTTGAAAAGGGTAGTAAGATTGACCTTATAAATCTCGAAGCAATTTTGACCTTCTGAGTATCGTAGCTATTCTAACTATTTATTGATATCAGTCCCTCAATGCACTTTCATCAAAATCAACCCTCACTCCAGCACCTATAAGTGACACCATAGCGGTGATCACAAAGAATATAAGACTAAATGCTACTGCAGTGGCTTCTTCTATCCCTGCATAGGTGTGAGCATAGACGAAAACAAGTTCTCTAGCCCCTACTCCACCTATAGTTAAGGGCAGTACAGCAACTATCGATGATAGAAGAAAAACCAATTGATACGCAAGGACATTCTCAGTTACTCCAAGAGCTCTTAATATGAAAAAAGCACTAACCAATTGTGCTAGCTGTCCTAACAGAGACCAAGCATTTGCCTTCCAAAATGAGGGAAGAAACTTTTTAAACAGTAGCTTTTGCATCAACCAAAAGGCGGGGAAAACCAATACTGCTGCTATACCTATTAATAACTCCCAAGCAATGTCCGAAGCAAAAGGTAAGGTCAAGTCTACAGGAAGTACCATCAGAAGCAGCAACAACACTATCGCTACTAATCCCCCTAGCCTATCCAACAAAGCAGCTTGCACAAGCTCTTTAACTGGAGTTTTATAGTGCTTATTCAGCAAATAGACTTTGTATCCGTCGCCACCAATTCCTCCCGGTAGAAATAGATTATAGAACATCCCAATGAGGTAAAGCTTCATATTCAGCTTTTCGGAAATCGCCAATCCTATATTTTTAAAATATAAATTGAGTCGAAAAGCAGTAAATACTTTACTAAGTACAAATAGGGCAACGGCAGGAATCAGCCAAAACCAATGAATTGTCTGGACAATCTGCCACAGTTGGTTAGTGTCAATCTTGCGAAAAACCAGAAAAAGAGCCAAACCGGTTAACACCAGTTTTAAAGCAGTCGATACTTTCTTCTTAAGAGAACTCCCTGTTTTCGCCAAAATTTAATTGATGTTTGGTAACGCTCTAAACCTTGTCTATTCCTTACTGGATTCCAGCAGCGGGCACCAATACTCCTTGATAGACAGATTTAATGGTGTAAGTCTTCTTATCCTGAGATTCGAAGTAGGTTCGAACTATTATTTCGGCAATTATACCTGTGGTGATAAACTGAATTCCACCAAGCACCAAGATGAAACCCAAGATCATAATAGGCCTTCCCCAGATATCCTCACCCATTACTTTGAGTATGAGCAAGTAAATATTGATCAAAAAACCTATCATAAACGAGATGATACCTATGCCTCCAAACAAGTGAATTGGGCGCTGAAAGTACTTTTGAAAAAATAACATTAGAATCAAATCCGACATTACCTTGAATGTACGGCTCAATCCATACTTAGACTCTCCGTGGATTCGTGGATGATGCTTCACATCCATTTCTGTCATTTTAGCCCCTTGCTGTTTTGCCAAAACAGGAATAAAACGATGTAATTCTCCATACAAACCCATTCCTTGAGCGATCTCAGCTTTATAAACTCTTAGGGTACAACCGTAATCTTTGAGATATACTTTGGTCGTATTTCTGATCACCCAGTTGGCAATTTTGCTTGGTATTTTACGAAGCACAAATCCATCTTTTCGATTTGCTCTACGACCTGCAACCACATCCCACTCTTCTTCCATTGCTTTTTTCAGCATCACTGGAATATCAGTTGGATCATTCTGCAAATCACCGTCCATGGTAGCAATGTATTCACCAATAGCCATGTCAATGCCTGCAGCTAATGCAGTAGTCTGCCCAAAATTTCTATTAAAAATAATCAGCTTGGTTCTACTGTTAGCATACTTTTTCACTTCTGCTACAGTTCTGTCCGTAGAGCCATCTTCAATCAAAATCACTTCGTAATCAATCTCATCTAAAGCAGAATAAGTGGCTTCCAGAAGAGGTTGGATATTATCCTCTTCGTTATAAACAGTGATTACTATGGAAATAAGTGGCTTGGACATGCTATAAAATTTTGTCAAAAATACGGTAAAATAGTTCCTAGGACAAAAAAGCTACGATTGGCTTTGGGAAGCGAACGAAAATTTGGTGTGACAAAGTTCAATCAGCTTATCTTTGCGGCATGTCTTTAGTCACCTCTGAAAATTCTCGAATCAACCCATGGGTAATCATGATTGCATTTGCCATTTTGGTTGGTCCCTTTGCATTGGGCTTTCATATGCACTATCCCGATGAGATGTACTACACGGATGCGGCAGTCAAAATGCTACAAAACGGTGACTACCTGACTACTTACCTAGGGAGCGGCGAACTACGATTCAAAAAACCCATCGGAACCTACTGGACAGTTCTTGCGGGATTTAAGCTTTTTGGAGTTACGCCTTTAGCTTCTAGGTTTTTCTTTTTAATCGCTGGAGCATTAACGATAGGATTCACTTATTGGGCAGCAAAAGTTTTATTTGAGGACAAGAGAATCTCTGGACTTTCGGCTTTGATCATAGCTTCCAACCCTGTTTTGATTTTCAGCGCAACACGATCCATTCCAGATGTACTGTTAGTTTTAACTATGACCGCCAGTGCGGTGGGCTTTGCGGGTTTGATTCGATTTGGAGATGCTACGCCAAAAAAGTACCTGTGGATTCTGTACCTCAGCTTGGCATTGGCATTTGAAGTGAAAGGTCTTCCAGCAGCAGCTTTAGGAGGTATAGGTTTGATTTATTTACTTTTTAATCCTTGGAAAAAAATCTCCTTCAAAACGATCTTTCATTTCCCTTCCATTTTAGTCAGCATCTTTATTGGCCTGTTTTGGTTTATAGCCATGTGGAAAATCCACGGGCCAACATATCTAGATAGTTTTCTGGAAGACCAGGTAGGCACACGTGTAGCTTCACGGTATTTGCTCATCTTTCAGAATGGCTTTCTAGCACTGGGAATTCTTATTTTAATTTTTCTTCCCTGGGTACTTTTTGGGGTGGCACAAGCTAAAACCTCAATCATACGTGTAAAAAAGGAAGATCCAGCGTTTTTCTGGTTTGCTATCCTTTGGGGATTGGCGATACTAGGAATGGGCGCTATGACCAGCAAATTCTATGAACGCTATTTACTCCCTGTAGCACCTGTATTAGCTATTTTATTAGCATGGATTCTGGTAAAAGCAGACTTTGAAAGTAAAAAAACAGGTTTAAAAATCACTAGCTGGTTCTTTCTTATACTGAACTCCATCGTATTCATTTTTAGCTTTTGGTTGAATATCAACCTAGGTTCATCTCTCCTGATTTGGATCCAATTCGGGTTTGCTCTCCTTATTTTATTTTACCTCGGAAGACTTACCGTTAAAAGCATAAAACTTCCAAAAGCGATAGCTTATGGGTTTATGCTCCTTTTCTTTTTGATCTCAACAGGTACTTATCAGATTTCATTGCCAGATCAAGGTCAGCAAGTAAAATCCTTTGCCCTAAATGCGAATATTGACCCAACTGATAAAATTGGTTTCATCGGGAATCTACACACGAGCAGTAAGATTAGAATCGGTCTTGGTACTGACTTCCAGATGATCGACTTGCCTCGTTATGAGTTCCGAGAAGAGCTGTATAAGTACGATCGACTAATCATTGAGGATAAATACTTGGATTCTATTGATGCTTCTGCATACACCAAGCAAGTGATTTCTGTGAATTGGGCGTCAAGAGCAATTCCGGATCTTCTTTTTGCCGCAGGATCACCTAAGTTTGATAAACTATTGGAAGAAAAAGGACAAAAATACTATCTACTGGAGACCAAGTAATGTCAATAAGTATCAGAAATATAGGGGTCATATCTCTCCATGTTATCCCAAATCTGAATCGTAGCTTCTCTAAGTTTTTCTCCTCGAAATAAAACTTGAAAATGCTCCTCATACCTCAAGTTCTGAAACGTTGCAAATTCTCCAGGCTTTTCATAGTTCCAGCTGACAAAAATTCCTTGCTGCTCTTTTCCGACAAATTGCTCTAATCCTGGCCAGAGATCAAATTGGTTCTTTCTTGACCCCATATTCACCATATAGGTTTGAGGATTACCCGGAAGATAAAAAGCGAGCTCTGAAGCCATGTGATACGTCTCTGAGAACACGTAAGCATCTTTCACTCCTAAACTATCCTGAAGGAAAGCGACACGATCAGCGAGTGGCTGATAGCCCGACATCCTTCTGAATGCTGACTTTTCGGCTTTTTTGATGGGAGCAATACTTTTGAGAAAAGTAAAATCAGGCAACAAAAACAGTAAAGGAACAAAGATGCTAAGCCCAACTCCCCAGTTCCTTAACTTAATCCAGACCCCTTTTTGCTCACAAATCCACGCTGCAATTGCAATTGCTAAACTGCTATATGCGAAGACCGGCCAATTCACTTCAATCGAAGTCAACAAGCTTAAAAATGCAAAGCCAGCCCAGGACATAACTGCAGGAAGCAGTAAGTAAATAATTTTAGAGTCATTGTACTTTTTAATTTTTATCAAAAAACCTCCAAAAAGAGGCAATAAAAAGATAGAAATCATCGCTAGCTGCCCACCTAGATATTCAAAGAATTGCTTTGCTGCTTTGCCTACATCGAAGGATGTTGATTCTCCTCCTCCAGCTCCACTCAGCGCAGCCAAGTGTTTGAAGGTATCAAAACCGTTTTGCCAGTTCCAGATCAGCATAGGTAGAAAACCAAGTGCGCTAACCAAGATGTAGCTCAGAAGGTACTTCTTCTGAATTGCCCACTGCTTTGTATAAAGTAAAAAGAATAACAAAAATGGGAATATCAATATCATCACCATTTTTGCCATTAGCCCAAAAGCTGTAGCCAACCCTGCCAAAACCCACCATGACATCCTTTGCTCTCTTATTCCTCGATAGGCCAAATAAATGCTCAAAATCCAGAAAAAAGTTAAGGAAGTATCTGTCATGTGAAATGTACTGGCCAACCACCAAAGCGGCATTGCCTGAAGCAACATAGCCGACCAAAACCCCACTTTCTTCGAGAATAGATAAGTACCAAAAATGAACGTTACCCAAGAAATCCCCACTCCAAATATGATCGCATTAATTCTGACCCCTATCTCCGTATTGCCTAGAATATCCGTGCTTATGTAATTCAGTACGGCGACCAGCGGTGGTTTGGAGTAATAATGCCAAGCCATATTTTGAGACCAAAGCCAATACTGCGCTTCCTCAGTGAATAGACTTATTTCTGGCCGAAATGTGAACAGCACCTTGGAGACAACTAGTCCCAGGGTAATGAGCCAAAAATATAAAGTATAGTTGGGTGACTTTTGCATTGCTGAGTATTAAACAAAAAGGCATCTCCCGATTCCCGAGAGATGCCTCAAATTTAGGTATGCTGAGCTTTTACTGCTTAGCCAATACTACTTTTTCTTTATATTTTTTAATCTGACGTCTTAAGCCTTCAATAGCATCATCTGAAGCCGCTTCGAAAGAATCTGCCTGATTCTTTGCAAAAAACTGCTTCCCTGGTACATTCAGTTTGATTTCTACGATTTTGTTGGCATTGTTGTCATTTTTGTCAAGTCTTAAAAAAACTTCCCCGTCTATTATTTGATCAAAGTAAGTATCCAACTTATCGGCTTTTTTTTGAATAAAATCGATCAATTTTTGATCGGCGTCGAAGTGGATGGAGTGCATCTGCAGTTTCATATTCAATTGCATTTAGTGGTGAACAAATGATTTATTTATGCTTTCGGATGTGCCTGTTCGAACACAGCCTTAAGTTTTTCCATGGAATTATGCGTGTACACCTGAGTGGCAGCGAGACTTGCATGACCTAGCAAATCTTTGACAGCATTCAGATCAGCGCCTTTATTGAGGAGGTGAGTAGCAAAAGTATGTCTCAGCACATGTGGGCTGCGCTTGGAAGTTTGCGCGAAAAGATCCAAATAATGTCTGACGATGCGAAAAATCATCATAGGGTAACTTTGCTTTTGTTGATTGCTGACAATAAAATACTCACTTTGACCTACTTTTGAAAACCTTTCCTCAAATACTTTTTTGTACAGCAAAATATTCTGTTTTAATCCTCTTGTGATAGGAATTATTCTTTCCTTTTTTCTCTTCCCAAGCACCTTCACCGAATCCTCGATTAGATTAATGTCTGACCATTGCAATCCAATCAACTCCGAAAGCCTAACCCCAGTGAGGTAAAGAAACTCCATCACCATCTTGTCACGCTGTCCTTCGAAGGTTGGCCGATAAACGCTTTCATCTAGAACGGATTTTATAGCCTCTTCCTGTACAAATTCAGGAAGTTTCTTCGGGTTTTTAAGACCTTTTAACTTATACGTTGGATCCTTAGAAATGATCCGAGATCTTAGCAAAAACTTGTAATAAGACCGAAGAGTGGCGATTTTACGATTGACCGAAGTTGTACTTAACCCACTATCTACCAGATCGATTACCCATGCCCGCAGCTCCGGATGTTGGGCTTCAGAAATTTCAATTTGCTCGAAAGAAAGGGTCGCAAACTCTTCGAATTGCGTCAGATCCCGACGATACGCATCTACCGTATGCGGGCTGGCCTTTTTCTCAAACTCTAAATAATTGACGAAAGAATCGATCATATGTCACGTAACTCAGGAGATAAGTTAGGGTAAAAAATGACAAGTCATGCGCATCGAATTCACAAAAAGGCATAAAAAAAACGCACTTGCCTGAAGACAAGTACGTTTAATATCGGAAGATCAAAACTGATTACTTCGCTGCTTCTTCTTGAAGATGCTGCTTGTAAGCCGCCTTGATTACTTGTGCTCTTCTTTTAATGGAAGGCTTAGTGAAAGCTTGTCTCGCACGAAGTTCACGGACTGCACCAGTCTTGTCAAACTTCTTCTTGAAACGCTTTAGCGCTTTCTCGATTGATTCGTTCTCTTTTACGTTAACTATGATCATATCTATACACCCCCTTTCGTGGGCACAAATGTAGGGAATAATATTTCAGATTAACCATAGAATTTCAAATTTATGCTAAACGCCCCCTAATCCCTTTTAACGGACGAAATGGTTTTAATCTTTTAGTAGGATTTCGTCCGGTTAAATCTTTTACAGCTCGGTAATGGGGTATTTTGACCAGTCATCTTACTTTTTAGTTGATAACTGATAATTCTTTAGGTGATTGCTCAAAGTATTTTTTTTACAAAATCATCTTCCTATGAACACCTTAGGTAACAAGTTCAACATCTTTTGGATCGGGTTAATTTTTAGCTTAGCATGTAGCCGAACTGCTCCTGAACCAATAGAATTTTCCATCTCTCAAGGAGTTCTAAATAACATGGACTTTACTTCTTTGGGCATCCAAACTGGACAGCACCTACCGGAAATCCTCTATTACACCTTAACTGGTGAAAAATTTGAAATAGAAGCCAACACTACAAAACTATTAATTTCAGGGAGCTATACCTGTGATATTACTCGAGGCAATTTGCAGGCTATCGATTGGCTTTATATGAAATATAAAGACGAAGTTGATATTTATCTGGTCAACACACTAGAGGCTCATCCACATAATTCCCACAGTCCTTATTCCATGAATGAAGAACCATGGCTAGTGAAGGAAAACATTGCTTCAGCAATAGCTGCCGAGCAACCCACTACTATAGAAGAGCGCATAGATCTGGCTGAAAAATGGATAAAGGAATCAGGCATTCAAGCCCCCTTAATTCTAGATGGCCCTAAAAACGGATTTTGGAACCTAATGGGTCAAGCTCCTAATATGGCAATCTTGGTTTCAACAGATGGCGAAGTGCTTTTGAAGCAATCTTGGTTCGAAATGGAAGAAATGGAAGAAGCAATAGACAACCAATTGCAGCAAATGAAAGCAGATAAGTAAACTGGCGATCCAGAAATCCCCTTACTTTTTAATAGATCCATATTCTGACTGAAACTGGCTCAATTAACCTTCTACAAAACGGAAGGTCAAACACCTGCCAGAAAAGCCCATAAATAACAATTCCATTTTTCATGATAGAGAAAAATGATATCTAAACAGCATAAAAATTCTGGATAGGCTGATCAAACTCCTTTTATCCCATTGCACTTTAGGGCTATTTGCCTAGTTTTATCTCGAATTATAAACTATTACGAAGTGAAGATCTGTAACCCGCTCAAACGCTACTCCCTAGCGTTCGGCATCCTAGTCCTTTTACTCAGCCAATCCACTCCAGTCTTTTCCCAAGAAAGTCCCGAGAAGATGGAATGGTTTAAAGACGCCAAATTGGGTATTTTTATTCACTGGGGCATTTATTCAGTGAATGGGATCGATGAATCATGGTCGTTTTTCAATGACTACATCAGCTATGATGACTACATGAAGCAGCTTTCGGGATTTACTGCTAGTAAATACGATCCTGAAAAGTGGGCGAGACTGATCAAATCGAGTGGGGCAAAATATGCTGTGCTTACGGCCAAGCATCATGATGGTGTAGCGCTATGGGACACGAAGGCCTCTGATCTGTCTGTCGTTAAAAAAACTCCTGCAGGAAAAGATTTGGTGGGTCCACTCATGAACGCTCTAGAGAAGGAAGGAATTAAAAAAGGAATCTACTATTCTGTCTTAGACTGGTCTCATCCAGATTATGATAGAAATACACGAGAGACTTTTCGATATAAAAATGATCCCGTACGCTTTCAGAAGTTCGTGGATTTCAACTTCAAGCAGTTAGAAGAATTATCGAGCAAGTACAACCCAGATTTATACTGGTTTGATGGAGACTGGGAGCACAAACCAGAAGAATGGAAAAGCGCTGAGTTGAAAGCTAAACTATTGACTTATAATAAAAACCTAATCATTAACTCAAGACTAGGGCCAGGTTACGGCGACTATGACACCCCTGAACAAGGAGTACCTGTAACTAGACCTAGTAGTGAATTTTGGGAATTATGTATGACCATGAACAACAGCTGGGGCTACCAGGGTAATGATCACGCATACAAAACCCCAAGTGAGCTGCTACGCATATTCGTAGATTGTCTACACATGGGAGGAAATCTATTACTTGATTTCGGACCAAAGCCTGATGGCACAATTCCAGAGGAGGCTGAGAACATACTTACTGAATTTGGACGCTGGACTACCAAGCATGAGTCCGCTATTTATGAGACGCAAGCTGGCATTCCTGATGGACATATCTTCGCTCCTACCACACTTTCTCCAGACAAGACTATACTATATATATACCTAGACTATAAAGTGAATGAATCCCTTGCCATCAAAGGACTAAAAAATAAAATCCAGCGGGTTTGGGTGGTAGGCAATGGTACCAAACTACAAGCTAGAGAAGTAGGTAAAATGTACTGGAGCTCTGTACCTGGCATGAAATACATAGATATCCCAGACAATGTCTATGATAAGGACATTACAGTCCTAGCCGTATTACTTGATGGGCCGGTAGATCTCTATCGGGAGAAAGGACAGGTGATTGAAAGCAATTAACAATTATATAAGATTGAGCTGAAAATGATTTTGTAGGATTCAGAAAGCCTCTACCAGAATACCCTAATTAAATCGTTATAAATCTAACAGCATAGTATTTTGTTTCGGAGCAATTGAAATTTTATCAAATCTTGGAGCACTTGTTTACATCAAATCGATTGAAGATCAAGTAGCTAGAGCAGTACTTAAGCCCTATATGAATCGTGAATTAAAGAAATCTAAAATAAAAATTTTGTAAACTTTTTGTAATCATTAAAAACGCAAACTATTGACATATAATAGTTTGCGTTTTTTTCTTGTAAACTTGCTGATTAAAATCATTTTTTAAAATTCCAATTATAGCGTACTTCATGCATTCATACAGCATCCGCGTATTTTTAAACCAACAGAAAATGAGCACACAAATCACATCTAAACTTCCGCCCAAAACTTACACGCAAGACGAAGCATTTGAAGCTTCACAAGCCTATTTTAAAGGAGATGATCTAGCAGCACGTGTGTGGATCAATAAATATGCTCTGAAAGACTCAGAAGGCAATCTGTATGAATCTACGCCAAATGAAATGCATACTAGAATTGCAAAGGAACTGGCAAGAATTGAAGCACGATACCCAAATCCACTTTCGGAATCAGAGATTTTTGATCTGATTAAGGACTTTAAATACATAGTGCCTCAGGGAAGCCCTATGGCAGGAATTGGTAACCCGTACCAAATAGCCTCCCTTTCCAATTGCTTTGTAATAGGGAATAATGGCGAATCCGATTCTTACGGAGGCATCATGAAAATAGATCAGGAGCAGGTGCAACTGATGAAGAGACGTGGTGGTGTAGGTCACGACCTTTCACACATTCGCCCTAAAAGCTCTCCTGTCAAAAACTCTGCACTTACCTCTACTGGCATTGTTCCATTCATGGAACGATACTCCAACTCTACCCGTGAAGTAGCTCAGGACGGACGTCGTGGCGCGCTCATGTTGTCAGTTTCTATCAATCATCCAGATTCTGAGGATTTCATCGATGCCAAACTGGAGCAAGGAAAAGTCACTGGAGCAAATGTCTCTGTGAGAATAGATGACCAGTTCATGAAAGCCGTGAAAGGAAATACGGACTATGTTCAGAAATATCCGATTTTCAGCGAAACACCAAAGTTCACTAAGACGATAGAGGCGACGAGAATATGGAAAAAAATCGTCCATAACGCATGGAAATCTGCAGAGCCAGGAATTCTATTCTGGGACACGATCATCAATGAATCTGTGCCAGATTGCTATGCAGATCTTGGCTACAAGACAGTTTCTACAAACCCTTGTGGAGAGATCCCGCTTTGCCCTTACGATTCTTGTCGCTTGTTGGCTATTAATCTTTTCTCTTACGTAGAGAATCCATTCACTCCAGAAGCAAAGTTCAATTTTGAGCTATTCAAAAAGCATATCCATGCAGCACAACGCATCATGGATGATATCATAGATCTGGAACTAGAAAAAATCGATGCTATCATAGCAAAAATAGACGCAGATCCAGAGCAGGATGAGGTAAAAGCAACCGAGCGCAATCTATGGTTGAATATCCAGAAAAAAGCTAATGAAGGCCGTAGAACAGGCATAGGCATCACCGCCGAAGGTGACATGGTAGCAGGCTTGGGGATCAGATACGGAAGCAAAGAAGGAAATGAATTCTCTGTGGAAGTACACAAAACTTTGGCTATCGAAGCCTACAGAGCATCAGTATATACTGCTAAGGACAGAGGAGCATTTGCTATTTTCGATGCAGAGCGAGAAAAAAACAATCCTTTCATTCAGCGCTTGAAAGAAGCAGATGACAAGCTTTACTTTGAGATGCTGGAATATGGAAGAAGAAATATAGCCCTTCTAACTATCGCTCCTACTGGCACCACGAGTTTGATGACTCAGACTTCCTCTGGCATTGAGCCGGTATTTATGCCTGTATATAAGCGTAGGAGAAAGGTAAACCCTAACGACAAAAATGTAAGAGTAGATTTCGTAGATGAGCTGGGTGATTCTTGGGAAGAATACGTGGTTTTCCACCATAGATTTAAGCAATGGATGGAAGTGAACGGGATAGATACTTCTAAGAACTATCCGCAAACAGAACTGGATGAGATTATAAAAAAATCTCCATACTACATGGCTACTTCAAATGACGTGGACTGGATGAGCAAGGTGAGTATGCAGGGAGCAGTTCAGAAATGGGTGGATCATTCTATCTCAGTCACTATCAATCTTCCAAATGATGCTACCGAAGAACTGGTAGGGCAATTATACATGGAAGCTTGGGAAGCTGGCTGCAAAGGAGTAACCGTCTACAGAGACGGATCGAGATCAGGTGTTTTGATTTCTAATGAGGAGAAAAAAGAAGAAGGAAAAGAAGAACTAGTAAACTCGATCACTCCTTTCCCTACCAAACGCCCTCAAATTTTGGAAGCAGATGTAGTTCGCTTCCAAAACAACAAAGAAAAATGGATCGCATTTATAGGGCTGATCGACGGAAGACCTTATGAAGTTTTCACGGGTCTGGCAGATGACGAAGATGGCATACTAATTCCTAGATGGGCTAACAAAGGCGTGATCATCAAAAACAGAAATGAAGATGGTAGTTCACGCTATGACTTCCAGTACAAGAATATGCGAGGGTACAAGACGACAATAGAAGGCTTATCACATAAGTTTGATCCGGAGTATTGGAACTACGCTAAGTTGATCTCCAGTACACTTCGCTATGGCATGCCTATCGACAAGATCGTAGATCTGATAAACAGCTTGCAATTGGACAACGAATCTATCAATACTTGGAAAAACGGCGTAGTACGAGCAGTAAAGCGCTACGTTGAAGATGGAACGAAAGCTAAAGGACAAGCTTGTGAGCAATGTAAATCTGTCAATTTGATCTACCAAGAAGGCTGCTTGACCTGTAAGGACTGCGGTTCTTCTAAGTGCGGTTAAGCATACGGAAATTCATTTTAATAAAAAAAGGAAGCCTGCGGGTTTCCTTTTTTTGTTAAGAACGTATCCTTTCCACAGTTTTGAAAGGCGGAAAACTTCGTAGTAAGAAAATAAAAAAAGGTCTCCCATTCACCCAGGAGACCTTTTTTATATATTCGGATGAATTGCTTACGCGACTACTTTCTCAGCCAACACTACAATCACATTGTCTTTTACTTCCACTACTCCGCCATCCACTATCATGGATTGCTTTCCTTCAGGAGTGGTAAAGGAAACAGTTCCCTTTGCCAAAGCCGAAACGATAGGAGCGTGATTATTCAGCACCTGAAATGATCCATTGGCACCAGGAAAACTGGCCTCGGATACTTCACCCTGAAATACTTTTTTGTCCGGTGTGACGATTTCTAAATGCATGGAATTTTTATCGTTTGGAGACTCGTATTCTATTGCGTAGACATAAAAGTCAACAGTGAATGATTTACCTGTTATTAGTTGTTGATTGTTGGTTTTAAAAACTAACAATCAACAACCAACAACTAATTTATCTAACTTCAGCCATCATTTTCTCTCCCTTAGCAATAGCATCATCGATGTTACCTACCAAGTTGAAAGCTGCCTCAGGAAGGTGATCCAACTCACCATCCATAATCATGGTGAAACCTTTGATAGTATCTTTGATATCTACCAATACACCTTTCAAGCCAGTAAACTGCTCTGCTACAAAGAAAGGCTGAGAAAGGAAACGCTGTACACGTCTTGCTCTGTGCACCACTTGCTTATCTTCTTCAGAAAGCTCTTCCATACCAAGAATCGCAATAATATCCTGCAATTCTTTGTAACGCTGAAGAAGCTCTTTCACTCGCTGCGCACAGCCATAATGCTCTTCACCCAAAATATCTGGAGAAAGAATTCTAGAAGTAGAATCCAAAGGATCCACCGCTGGGTAAATACCTAATTCGGCGATCTTTCTAGATAATACAGTAGTTGCATCCAAGTGAGCGAAAGTCGTCGCTGGAGCTGGATCCGTCAAATCATCGGCAGGTACATAAACCGCCTGTACAGAAGTAATAGATCCATTTTTAGTAGAAGTAATACGCTCCTGCATGGTACCCATTTCTGTAGCCAAAGTTGGCTGATAACCTACTGCAGATGGCATACGGCCAAGAAGTGCGGACACTTCAGAACCTGCCTGAGTAAATCGGAAGATGTTATCGATAAAGAATAGAATATCCTTACCTGCTTCATCGCCGTCTCCATCTCTATAATATTCTGCCAAAGTCAAACCTGTCAAGGCAACTCGTGCACGTGCCCCTGGAGGCTCGTTCATCTGACCGAAAACAAAGGTTGCTTTAGAGTCTTCTAATTTTTTCAAATCAACTTTAGAAAGATCCCATCCGCCTTCTGTTTCCAGACTGTGGACGAAGTCATCACCGTAAGTCACGATGCCTGACTCGATCATTTCTCTCAACAAGTCATTTCCTTCTCTTGTTCTTTCACCTACACCAGCAAATACAGATAAACCAGCATATGCTTTCGCAATGTTGTTGATCAGTTCCTGAATCAATACTGTTTTACCTACACCAGCACCACCGAACAATCCGATCTTACCACCTTTTGCATAAGGCTCGATCAAATCAATTACTTTGATACCTGTGAAAAGTACTTCTGTAGCTGTAGAAAGATCCTCGAAACGAGGAGCAGATCTGTGAATTGGTAATCTTTTTCCTTCTGGAAGAGGAGGTAAACCATCGATAGGTTCTCCAACCACGTTGAAAAGACGGCCTTTGATGCCTTCACCAGTAGGAACCGAAATAGGAAGACCAAGGTCTCTTACTTCCATGCCACGAACCATCCCTTCAGAGGAGTCCATTGCAATAGTTCTCACTCGATCTTCGCCCAAGTGCTGTTGAACTTCCATTACGACCACTTGGCCATTTTCTTTGGTAACTTCTACCGCGTCAAGGATGTTAGGCAGTTTACCGCCTTCAAAGGAAACGTCCACTACGGGCCCGATCACTTGAGTTATCTTTCCAATATTTGCCATTTGATAATTGAAATGTAAAAAGGATATGCTTTTTGAATTCGACCGCAAAATTAACCAATAATGCCTAAACCCAAAGGATATTTGGGGAATTAATCTGCTAAGTCTCCGATTTTTATTCTTCTAGCTCATTTTTCGTCTCCTTACCGGCCATCCTAAAACATTACTTCCTCCCTAATTCATATTGGAAGTACCACTTATATAATGCTCCATTATTTTTTAATATCCAGCTTGTTTTTATTTGGATTCAATCTAGATAAACCTACATTTGTGCAGTATTTAAATTTAATCTAAATAATGTTAAGGATATTTATCCCACTCATACTCGTTGTTTTCACAGCATGTTCCTCTCCCGCTAAGAAGGATCAAACTCCAATCGCTCGAAAAATAATTACTGCAGGTGGCACCATCACTGAAGTAGTAGACGCTCTTGGATTCAGTGACGAAATCATCGCTACAGATATCACGTCCACTTTTCCTGCTTTCATGCAAGGCCTTCCTTCTATAGGTTATAGAAATCAAATCAAAGCCGAAGGCATACTTGCATTAGGCCCAGATCTAGTTCTTATAGAAGAAGGCTACCTCAGCCCTGATGTAGTGACCCAATTAAAAGCCGCTCAGGTAAACATTCAGGTTTTCACAAAACCAACTACCGTAGCAGGCACTAAAAAATTGGTAACTGAATTGGCAACTTTCTTTGAAGTTGGTAAAAAAGGGAAAGAAGTAATTGCTGCGATCGATACTGATATTGCCGTACTGAAGAACTATTTAGAATCTGTAGAATCTAAGCCAAAAGCAATTTTCGTAATGGCACGTGGCCCTGAGACAGTATTCATTGCAGGAGACAAAACTTTTGCAGCAGAAATGTTTAAGATGGCAGAAATCGAAGGAGGAGCAACAGGATTTGAAGAATTCGCTCCTTTGACTCCAGAGTCTTTGGTGTCTATGAATCCTGAATACCTCGTATTCTTTGATTCAGGAATCCAAAGTGTAGGTGGAAAAGATGGCTTGGTCGCAATCCAAGGAATCGATCAAACTACTGCTTTCAAAGAAGATCATATCGTCTCGCTAGACGGCCAATACCTTTCTGGCTTTGGGCCAAGAGTAGGAAAAGCAGCATTAGACCTAGCGAAAGCAGTTCGTCAGTAAAAATATCAAAGTACACGCAGAATTTAAGAGCTTAAAAAGACAAAGTAAAATCAAGCATTGAAGCCGCTTCGGTCTCCCGTCTTCGGTCTTCCAGCCATATAATAAATGATCACTGCATTGAGTCATACTAAGATCCAAAGTCAAAACCTCACCCTTATTGGGTTTGGAATTGTGCTGGTTTTGGTAGTGCTAGCATCCCTTTCTTTGGGCGCTTATAGCATACCATTCCCACAGACTCTTTCTATCTTATTTGATCAAATCGGAATTCAAGTAGGAACTTTCGAAGTTCAACAAGCCAATGTGCTCCTACAAATCCGCTTGCCTCGAATCCTTATGGCTATGCTAGTTGGCGGTGGCTTAGGTATTGCTGGAGCAGCTCTTCAGGGCATGTTCAGAAATCCATTGGTAGAACCTGGACTTATCGGAGTAAGTAGCGGAGCGGCACTATTCGCTGTGATCTTTATGGTAATAATACCAGCAGCTGGCTCATTGGCATGGATCAAAACACTTGGACTACCTCTTTTTGCTTTTATTGGAGGTTTGATATGTGTGACGGCAGTCTATCAACTGTCCAAATCTCAAGGGAGAACTGATGCTGCCACGCTGATTTTGGCGGGCGTCGCGATCAATGCATTAGCAGGATCGCTCATTGGATTGGTTTTGTTCTTTGCAGATGATTCAGCTTTGCGCAGCTTCACATTCTGGAGCTTGGGCGACCTTGGCGGAGCCACTTGGGCCAAGATCCCAGTAAGTGTCACACTTATAGGAGTCCCATCAATTCTATTGCTATTAAATTCCAGACAGCTTAATGCACTGGCACTTGGAGAGCAGGAAGCTTTCCACATGGGTGTAAATGTGCAGCAAGTGAAAATACGATTACTTATATGTAGCGCTTTAGTCGTTGGCGTAGGAGTATCAATGGTGGGAATGATCGGTTTTGTAGGCTTAGTCGTACCCCATTTGATTCGGATTCTGTTTGGAGCGGATCATAGATTGGTACTACCTGGATCATTTCTTCTAGGTGCTATCTTATTAAATTTTGCCGATCTCATCGCAAGAGTGATCGTAATTCCTGCCGAAATGCCTATAGGCGTGATCACCGCACTCATCGGTGCACCATTTTTTATCTGGCTTATTTTCAACCTGAATAAATCCAAAAACTAATGCTTCAAGCTTCACAAGTACATTTTTGCATTCGCCAAAGACCTATAGTAGATGAGGTAAGTTTGGAATTAAATCCTGGAGAAATCTTGGCTGTCCTCGGCCCTAATGGCGCTGGGAAATCAACTTTTTTCAAAATTCTATCTGGAGAAATCAAATGCAAACATGGTTCTGTGGGCTACAATGGCCACGATATTCATAAACTAAAAGCGTGTGATCTTGCAGCCGTAAGAGCTGTAATGCCTCAACATACGCAGGTTAATTTTCCATTTACAGTGCAAGAAGTAGTGGAGCTTGGCCTGATCAGCACCAAAGTAAAACAACCGGCAAAGCTCATTCAGGAGGTTTTGGAAGCTACCAATACTTCCCACTTGAAGAATCAGGTTTTCAATCACCTTTCCGGCGGAGAAAAGCAGCGTGTGCAACTAGCAAGAGTGCTGGTTCAAATCTGGGAGACAAAGCCTTTTCCAAGGTATTTGCTGCTCGACGAGCCTACTTCCAGTTTGGATATCGCGCAGCAGCATGCGGTTTTGAAAATCCTTCAAACACTGAAATCCAGAAACATCGGAATCTTGGTGATCCTCCACGAACTGAATCTTGCTGCTCAATATGCCGATAAAATTGCCTTGCTGAAAAATGGCATGATCGCAAAAGCAGGAACAGTAGAAGAAGTATTGGAGGAAAAAATTCTAGCATACGTATTTGATCACCCTATTCATCTAATTAAAAACCCTGTCACCGGCGGAGTGCTCATATCTGCTGCTGCACAGACACACACATCCATACCCACATTTAAACAAGCGTAACAATGGAAACTATTCAAGAATCCGCACAATCCCTGAAGCAAGCATGGGAGAATCTGAAAGAGTCTGAGCCACAACTTAGAATCCGTGACGCAGCTGCCAAACTTGGTGTAACTGAAGCACAACTTTTAGCAACTGGTATCGGTGCAAACGTGATTCGTCTGACTGATAATTTTACCGAGCAGTTGGAAGAATTCCCAAAACTAGGTCGCGTGATGTCATTGACAAGAAGCGAAGGCTGTGTATTGGAGCACAAGGGTCCTTTCCAGAAAATCGAAATGCATCAAGCTGGCCCACACAAGATCGCTACTGTGATCGGCCCAATCGAGCAACGTGTATTTTTCGCAGGTTGGAAATTTGGTTTTGCAGTGACTACCGAGACTCCTCGTGGCACGATGAAAAGCTTGCAATACTTCGACAAAGCTGGTGAAGCAGTGATGAAAGTCTACTTGCAGGATAAATCGAATCCCGAAGCTTACGAGGAATTGGTGAAAAACAACAGCGCTGCTGATCAATCTGCAGACCTAGAATTGGAAGCCTTCCCTACTCCTGAGTACACTTCCAGAGAAGAATTAGACTTCGAAGGATTCTCTAAAGACTGGGAAACGATGAAGGATACGCATGATTTCTTCGGTATGCTTCGCAAATACAAACTGAACAGACAAGATGCTGTGAAGTGGATCGATGACAAATGGGCTTATGAGATCGACAGACTTTCTGCACGCAAAATCGTAGAAACTGCTGCTGAGACTAAGCTTCCAATCATGATTTTCGCAGGAAATAAAGGCAATATCCAAATCCACCAAGGCAAAGTACAGACTGTACGACAGATGGGCGATTGGCTAAATGTCCTTGATCCAGATTTCAACATGCATTTGAATGAAAATGTAGTAGATAAGGCTTATGTGGTTCACAAAAGCACTGAAGACGGATTGGTATCGGCAGTGGAGCTTTTCGACAAAGAAGGTGAAATGGTCGCTCAATTCTTCGGATTGAGAAAGCCAGGACTTCCTCAGAAACCTGAGTGGAAAACTCTGGTAGATAGCCTTTGATTTGATCATCCGCATTTAGGCCAATTGCTTCCTATTCTTTGATTTCTTGGCTGTCCCGATAACTATCGGGCGACAGAAGACAGGAAACCGAAATGGCATAAATGCTGAGTTCACCAAATCATATAAAATCTGTGTCGCTTTGCTGGAAGAAAACAGTTGGCACAACCAACTAAATATCACGGGGAGTTTTAGTTCCCGCCATTTCACAAAAAAATTTTATGCTCATGCATAGATTTAATCTAAATAAACACTTCCTCCTTTTCTTGCTGCTATTGCTGGCAATGCCACTTTGGACACAAGCCCAAACTGTGCTGAAAGGTAAAGTAGTGAACACTAAAGGAGAAGCTGTTTCTCATGCTACTATTTGGCTGGCGGAACTTAAAGGAGAAGTTGCAGATGAGCAGGGGAATTTCACCCTTACAAAACTCCCAAAGGAAGGGAAACTCAAAATTTCCGCAGTGGGATTTGAGACTATTTGGTCAACTTGGCCTGCGGGAAAAACTTCAGAATCCTTCGTTTTATCTGCATCAACTTCAGAATTGGAAACAGTGGTAGTCACGGGAAATTTTGAACCTCAATCTGCCAGACAATCTGTCTATCAAGTACGAACAATCAGCTCTGAAGTGATTCAAAATCGTGCTCCAAGAAATATCCAAGAAGTTCTAAGCACTGAACTTGGCATTCGCTTCTCACAAGACAATGCCCTAGGCTCAAGTAACATGGAGCTACTCGGCATGTCTGGACAAAACGTGAAGATCCTGATCGACGGCATCCCGATGGTTGGCCGTCAGGGAACTTCCAACGAGATCAACATCAACCAGATCGATATCAACCGCATAGAGCGAGTAGAGATCGTCGAAGGACCGATGTCTGTGGTTTACGGAGCCGACGCACTGGCTGGTGTGATCAATATTATCACCAAGTCAGACGGGTCAGAAAAATTCGACGTGAAAGCTCGTGTTCAAGAAGAAACTGTAGGCAATGAATACAGTCCTTTTGATGGAAAAGGCACACACATCAGAAGTGTGACAGGTAGTTACAAATTTAAAAACTGGGACTTTGGCGCTTCTTTTTCCCAGAACAATTTCGGAGGATGGAAAGGCGAAGAAACGGGCAGAGAATACGAATGGCTTCCTAAAGATCAGAATTTCCTAAACCTCAAAGCAGGCTGGGGAAACGAATCTCTAAACTTGGAATATCAACTGGACTTTTTGGATGAAACAGTTTTCTCTTACGGCCCAGAGGCGCGCCTAGAAATGCTCGATCAGGAATTCATCACTTCTCGCTGGATGCATAGACTGAGCGGAAGGTGGGACACCAATTCCAAATTCGGAGTAACATGGCAGGGTGCGTTTACGGACTATGCCAGAGAAAGCCAGACTTGGGTGACCAATGCGCGAACTGGAGAGCATTACCAATCGCAAGCTCCGGGAACAAATACAACCATCGATTACATCGGCTTTAGCTGGAGAATGATCGGTGACTGGAAGATTGCTGAGAAGTTCAAGTTGCAACCTGGAATCGATCTTAATCTTGAAAATGGATCAGGTGAACGCATCACCGAAAATGAAGGTATTCAAGACTATGCAGTATTCTTATCTGGAGAATGGTCTCCAATCTCTACCATTAAGATAAAGCCAGGACTTCGCAAAAGCTGGAATTCTGCTTACGACACACCTGCTTTGATTCCTTCTCTGAATACCAAGTTTGCCTTGAATGAGAATCTTGATTTAAGGCTGGCTTATGCTAATGGATTCAGAGCTCCTTCTATCCGCGAGCTGTATTTCAACTTCTTTGACGCAAGTCATAGCATCACGGGTAATCCAGACTTGAAGGCGGAGACTTCAAACAGTTTCAATGGCTCGCTAGACTGGAAAACTGAAGTCAATCCTACTTGGAAAACCTCAACCGTTCTGGGAGCTTTTTACAATGATGTAAAAGACAGAATCGCTTACGGACAGGATCCGGATAACATTCAGGTGACAACCTTATTTAATGTAGAACATTACAAAACCACAGGATTCACGCTGAACCAAGCACATTCCTTCAAAAACCTTACAGCTAATATCGGCTTCTCTTACATCGGTCGATACAATCTGCTTTCCGAAGAACAAACTGTAGTTCCTCAGATGAGCTGGACTCCAGAAGTGAATGCGAATCTGACTTATCAGATTTCGCCATGGAGATCCACCGCGACACTATTCTACAAATGGACAGGGGCACTTCCCGGCTACGAGACTACAGCTGATTCTGAGGGAAATCCTTCAGCTACTCAAATCATGCTGGACGGCTACCACTGGATGGATATCTCTTTCAAAAAGGATTTTGGCGGACATCTATCCGTGAATGCCGGAGCCAGAAACATCCTTGACGTGAAGCAAATCAGCAGCACTTCTCAGGGCGGAGATGCACATGGAACAGGAACCCAAAGACCAGTAGGTTACGGAAGATCTTATTTCCTTGGCCTCACCTATCAACTAAATAAATAACCAACTCTAAAATTTATATACAATGAAACAGTATCGTTTTTTATCCCTTACGGCCCTTTTGGCTGGAGCAACAATCTTCTCATCCTGCGACGATGATCCAGAACCAGTGATCGTACCTCCTACAGAATCAGGAATCATAGAAGTAGATGGTGGTGGAGCGGAATATCCGAATACAGCTTTTATCCAGTTCCGCACGGGTACGCAAACCGCAGTAGCCAGAGAATCTTGGGATCTTGCGTTTTCTTCAGGGTCTGACTTCAAAGTTCTAATCAACGGAACTACAGGCGCTATGGCTTCTGCTACTGGCAAAACTGACATCAGCACAGTAGGCGCTGACGAGATCGCTGCTGCTGAAGCAAGTGGTGAATTGATCCTTACTTTCACCAATTTGGAAGGTATCCTTCATGTAGATGATGCTGCTAATCCCCTTACAAATCCAGCAATCGCATCTATTAGCTCTACTGATGCTGAAAACGAAGTATATCTTTTGAATAGAGGGACTAGCGCGGCAACGGAGAGACCTTGGAAAAAAATCAGAATTACTAGAAACGGAACTGGCTATACACTTGAGCATGCTGATGCAGACTCAGATACTTTTACTTCATTAGAAGTATCGAAAAATGCAGAAGACAATTTCGTTTACGTAAGCTTTGAAAATGGAATAGTAGAAGTAGAGCCAGCTAAAGCGGCTTGGGATATTGCTTGGACTGCAGGAACCTCCTCCACTCCATACCCAGATGCAACTAACGGCACTTTAGCTTATTTCTTCCAAGATCTAGTTTACAGTAACATTTACGGTGGTGTAGGCGTGGCGCAAGTAGTAGAAACAGACATTGCTTATTCTGATTTCACAGAGGCAGATGTATTCTCTTTGACTTTTTCTACAAATAACCGTCTAACAATTGGCTCTAGCTGGAGAAGCGGCGGTGGCCCATCCAGTTCTCCGGCAGTAAAAGAAGACATCTATTACCTAGTGAAAGATGCTGAAGCAAACATTTACAAAGTGAGATTCCTCTCCCTAACAAAAGACGGAGAAAGAGGCAAGCCGAGCTTAGAGTTCGAACTTGTATCTGAAGAACTATAAAGTATTAGGTTCAGAATATCGAAAAGGCCAGGGATAGCGTAAGCTGTTCTTGGTTTTTTTTGTTTAAACATCGGAGTGCACAGCGGGCACAAATTTTCAGTTGTAATGCTAGTTATTACGCTGAACTTTTACGTCCTCCTTTTTAGCAAAGTATAGCCAAAATAGTAGAATTCATTTACGTGAAATATCTTCATAAAAATCGCAAAAGAGCTTAAAACAAATTGATTGCGCCCTCCGCGAAACCTCTTTGAACTCTGTGGTAAAAAGAGCTCAATCTAGCACCCGTCTCGCAAACAAAAATGCTTTCGACCAGTAATTATTGCTTAGGTAATCTTCCGAAACTCCAAGCGATGTAGAAGAATGTATAAATCGGACGTCACCACGAGAAGTCTCCGTTACAATACCGGAGTGAGTAACCTGCTTCTTCTTTTTGCCTGTGGCAAAAAACAACACATCCCCAGGTTTTATCTCATTGGTACGGATACTTCTTCCCATCTTACTTTGATCTGCTGAGATTCTCGGCATCGTAAGCCCTACTGAATAAAAAGAATGATACACTAAAGCAGAGCAATCCATTCCTGAACGTGTAGTTCCACCATATCTATACGGCGTACCCGTGTAACTTCTAGCAGTCTGAACAACAGTCTTAAACGGCTCATTTGCCATTTTCTTTTTGGATGCACAAGAACTAGCAACCATCAATCCCAAAACAAGAAAAAAAACAGTAAAACGGAATTGTTTGCGCAGCATAGTGGTTTTTGTTCTTTCAAGTATAAGACGAAGTCGATCAGGAATCAATCATTTTGATCAAAAAAGGAATTCATTTCCCTAACTTTAACGAGTGCAATGCCAGATTATGAGTAAAGAAGAATTCGCCAGCCTTCCCTTCCACAAAAAAATAAATACCCTCTACACAGAAGGCACCTTCGTCGTGGGTATTCGCTATTATAAGCATAAGGTGAATTTGTATTTACTGGAAGATGAATACGTGGAAGTCTTCTACAACCACAAGCAGGACAAAATCGATAAGATTGACTTTTTGCCACGCGATCATACAAGAATGAAGTTCTATTTGGATCAGATTAAACTGGATTAATATTCTTGATTTCCCGCAGATGTTCGCAGAAAAAACACGCTGATCTACGGGGATTAAGATAACTACTCTTAATCTTAGTACGACTCCAATCTGCGGCAATCTGCGATAGTTATCGGCAAAAATCTGCGGGAAATTTTCATTACCAACAACACGAAAGATCACTTCACTTTCAGTATTTTAGATAATATTTTTAAAACTGAAAAAATGATTGAAAACGACATCTCCTATAAAATACGCGGGTGTATTTTTAAAGTATATAACTGCCTTGGCCCAGGGTTGCTGGAATCTGCGTATGAATTAGCATTAGCACATGAATTGGAAAAAGAAGAGCTAAATATTAAACGACAAGTTGGTCTACCACTAGTTTATGACACTATTAAGCTAGATGTTGGTTACAGAATCGACTTAATTGTTGAAAATAAGGTCATTATAGAGATTAAATCAGTTGAAAATCTCTTGGAGGTACACCATAAACAAATCATTACCTATTTGAGACTGTCAGGATTAAAACTGGGACTCTTGATTAATTTCAATGTGGAGGATATTACTGAAGGAATTATCAGAAAAGTCAATAAACTTTAAATTTCCCGCAGATCCACGCAGAAAAAACACGCAGATTTTCGGAGATTTTTTTTGAGCACATAACTACATTGATTTTTTTTGATTCAGCGAAAATCCGCGACAGTTATCTGCGAATATCTGCGGGAAATAAAAACATTTGAATCGTGGCAAATTTCCCGCAAATCCATGCAGAAAAAAAAGGTTGATGTTCGGGGATTTATTTTGAGTACAGATTCCTTAGATACTATATTAAATCAGTGGCACTCTGCGATAGTTATCCGCGAAAATCTGCGGGAAAGAAATCTACTAATCTTCTCTGGGAACACAATCCAGGACATCTTCAAGAAAACAATCCTCCATCCTCTGCAGGAAATCCCCCAAAATTCAAGTAATTCGTATCGCTAATTCTAATACTCATGAAGAGAAAAATTGCCCTTGTGACAGGTGGATACACTGGAGAATCTGTGATTTCACTGAAAAGTGCCGCTGTAGTAGAGAAAACTATAGATCGAGAACTTTATGACGTGTACAAAATCCTGATATACCCAGGAGATTGGCATTTTTTAAGTGTGTCAGGGGAAAAAATTCCAGTGGATTTAAATGATTTCAGTATTAAAATAGGTGATGACAAAATCACTTTTGACGGAGTCTTCAATATTCTGCACGGTTCACCAGGAGAGGATGGTAAATTGGCTGGGTACTTCGACATGATAGGGATTCCTTATAATACATGCGATCAGCTAAGCTCTGCTATTACGATGAACAAAGGCTACACCAAGGCCATTGTGGATGATATCGAGGAACTTTACATTGCCAAATCCCTTCAGCTTTTTGAAAACTCTCCAGCAAATGTACTACGGGTAGAAAATGAGCTAACATTACCACTTTTCATCAAGCCAAACAATGGTGGTAGCTCTATTGGAATGTCTAAAGTGAAAACTTGGGGAGAGTTGCCAGATGCGCTAGAGAAAGCTTTTGTCGAAGATAGCCAAGTGCTCGTAGAGGAGTTTGTGTCTGGTCGAGAATTCTCTATTGGATGTTATAAAGGCAAGGGACAAATCACCGTTCTTCCAGCTACTGAGATCGTTAGTAGTAAAGAGTTTTTTGATTTTGAAGCAAAATATACCGCTGGTGTATGTGAAGAAATCACTCCTGGCCGACAAACTGAGGAAGAAGTAGGACGAGTCAATAGAATTATCCCTAAAATCTATGCGAAGCTAAACTGCAAAGGTGCTATCAGAGTCGATTATTTTCTACAGCACGAGACAGGAAAATTTTACTTTATCGAGGTCAACACCGTTCCTGGCCAAACTGAAACAAGTCTAATTTCACAACAGGTACGTGCTATAGGCATCGACGTCCGAGATTTTTATACTGAACTAATTGAAGAGATGTTTTAATTAGGAAATAGGCGCTTGCCTAATACCCTATTCCAATAATTGAATAAGAGTCCTTGATTTACATAAATCAAGGACTCTTATTCTTTAATTGTTAGCGGTTTATATAGTTAAACTAGGCTAATGATCACAGTAGTAACAATCGGGTCATCTCAATACAAAAAGCCATTACATGTATTTAAATGACATTTTTAACATTGTTTTTTCACGCGTCTAATAAAGTCTCCTTACCTTTGTAATCACCGTAGTAGCTTAATCAGTACCCCTTGGGCTCACCCTGGCTCATCAATTCTTATAGTATTTTCAATGAAGAGTAGACTTTTAGTTCTTCTAGTTATCACCTATGCCTATATTTCTGGAAATGAGGCATCTGCCCAATATTCTAGATCTGTAATTGCGACCAAAACATATACGACTTCAGGCACTTTTACGATTACAGATCTTACTGACATCTCAGGCTATGATCCTAATAATGAGATTTTTGCCTTAGCCGAGGTGGAAGTTTTGTTAGTAGGTGGAGGTGGAGGTGGCGGAAGAGGTAATTCTGCTGGAGGAGGAGGTGGAGGCCAAGTTAGAGTTGAGACAATCAATCTAAATTTAGGTGCAACTCTAAATATTACTGTGGGTCCCGGTGGATCTGGTGCCAAACAATCGGGGAACAATTCCAATGATGGTAACGAAGGCACTCAAACAGACGTCAATTTAGTTTCTGGAACTACTTCTATGGGCTACATAGCAAGCGGTGGCAAGGGAGGAACTGGAAATGGAAATGGAGGCAATAGTGGAAATGGGAATTCCGGAGGAAATGGAAATGGAAATGGTCAAAATGTCAAAGGCGGCGGTGGCGGCGGTAATGGTGGTCCTGGTACTAATGGATCAGGCAATGGCTCTTCGTCTACTGGCGGTAATGGAGGAGATGGAGCATTTGTAGCATTTACGGGAAAAAGCTATGGCGCTGGAGGAGGGGGAAATGGAAGAAATGGTGGTTCTGCAGGATCTGGAGGTACTGGAAACGCAAATCCATCTGGACAAGGAGCTAATGCATCTGCAAATTCAGGATCTGGAGGTGGAGCAGGAAGTTCCTCCACAAAAGGAGGAAATGGTTCAGATGGTATAGTAGTAGTACAAATCACCTACAGAATTCTGCCAGTAGAATTTCTATATTTTAATACTTCATATAAGTCATCCAATCATACTACAACTTTAGAATGGGCTACAGCCAAAGAATGGGAAAATTCCCATTTCAATATTGAAAGAGCTATAAATTCAGTGAAAACATGGGAAACCATCGGTAGTGTAGAAGGCAATGGTTATTCCGACCAACCGATTAAATACAATTTCACCGATATAGATCTTCCTAGGTCAGGTGGAAATATTTTCTACAGATTAAAGCAAGTAGATTATGCTGGAAAATTCAGTTATAGTAATACAAGATCGATTCAGGCAGAAGCATTAGAAAGCAGCGACGTTTGGATAACATACCCCAATCCAAGCACATCCGGATCTGAAATTAAAATAGATCTAGCTCAACCTGATAAATATTTGGACGAATTGATTTATCTCCGTTTCATAACCTTTCTTGGAAATGGAAATACACAAATACTTTCCTCACCAGATCAAATTTCTCCAATAGTCTCAGATTGGCTACGAAACCAGCGCACAGGGCTCCATATCATCGAAATTAGATGGGGAAACAACACACAGCTAATCAAGTTACTGAGAAACTAATTTTTACGCGCTGTAAATTTTTGCACCCCTATTTTTCATTTGAAATAGGGAAAAGTCATGGTGTCTTCTCCAAAAACACACCCCTTCCTTTTTAACCAAAATCAAAATAATATTTTATTATTGTATCTAATTACACAATTATCAGATGTAATTATTCGAAAAAAACCCGGTTTCAGAATTTAATTTCAAATTAAAGTATGTGAACTCCGTAATTAATACCACAAAGAGCAATTTAATATTCTATGAAAAAACACTTACTCCTTAGCTTGGGACTTGCCCTAGCTCTTTATTCTTGTAATGACACTTCAAACCCAATCTCCGAAGGGTCAATTTTGATCAATTCAAATTCAGAAACGCTCACTACTCGAGTGAAATTAGATAATGCTGGTGTAATAGGACTAATTGACCCTAACGCACCTGCTGGAAGAATTCAGGAAGAGGCAACCGACCTTCCGCTGGTTTTAGTTTCTCAAGTCGATGCCCCAGAATTTGATGGCAAAACTCTAAAGGCTACGCACGTAGATATCGACGGAAATTATGCCTATGTATCTTACAATACAGAAGGAGACACCTATTTGGGAGCGATTGATATTTTTGATATCACCAATATTTATAGCCCGAAGATTACACAACAAGCAATTTTCACTGATACCGATATCAGCTCACTTGAATACAAAAATGGTAAGCTCTATATAGCAGCAGCAGTAAGCATCGATCAAAACGATGAGGTAACTTCGCCAGCTAACTTAATCACCGTTTCAGTATCAGGAGGAAGATTTACTTCAGACTTTGTCTACACTTCTTTACCTGGTTTTGTAGCTACAGATGTAGCTAACACCAATTCTAATACAGCTGTAAGCAGCGGAAACGCGGGTATAATCGGACTTTTCGATGCTTCTCAAACACCTGGAAACTCCGTTGAAATAACCGACTTAAGAGCTGTTGCATTCGGTAGCGACAAACTAGCCGTACTTAGTGGCACCACAGGTGTGCACATTTTAGATCCGAACAGTCTTGCTGAAATAATTTCTATTCCATTAACTGCAGATATACCGGGTGCAAAAAGAACCTTGGATATTGATAACGGTAATCTTTATGTAGCGGAAGGCGCAAACGGTGCTGGCATCTACAATATGGCAGATGGTAGCCTGATCAGCAAGCTAGCCATCCCAATTCGCCCTGAAAATGTAGAATCAGGTGACCTGGTCACTAACGCAGTATCCGTTGATAATAATTTGCTGTTTATGGCAAATGGTGCAGCAGGCATCTCTATCTCAGATGTGTCTGATCTGGCTGCAATCAAGCAGTTCGGCGTATTAGATCTGGATGGTTCTTCCAACTTCGTGAGAAATGAAGAGGAATTTGTATTCGTAGCAACTGGCTCAGGTGGTCTTCAGATATTGAAAATCAACAAAAGCGAGGAATCTAATGACGTAAACTGTGAAGGCTTAGCGAGCTACACAGGAAATGCAAACTTGAATATTAACGGAAATGAGTCAGCGGCTTATTCAGGTTCTACTGTTCTGAAAAATGTAAACATAGGAGGCACATTCTTATTCTGTGGCTCATTGGCAATCGAACAAAACTTGAATGTCAACAGTAATGGCATGATGACCGTAAATGGATCTTTTGTCTTCGGACAATTCAAAAAGAATACAAGTTTGAACGTCAACAGTAACTCCAAACTTCAACTACACGGTAGCACAGTAATTTACGGTGACCTTAAACTAAATAGTGGAGCCACTTTGGAGTTCTTAGGAGAAGGCAACACCATTACAGTTTATGGTACAGTGACTGTTAGTAGTGGAGCTCAAATCATAGGAAGTTATACTGATACCGAAGGAAATCTTAAATAAACCAAATTGAAGCAAAAAAAGGGGATGACAGTTTTTACTGTCATCCCCTTTTTTATAACGCTGAAACAGAAGGAAACATGGTCTCTCCTTATATATATCAACAATTCTAAATTTAATCCAATCTATCCTTATATTTCGTAAGTTTAAAAGGCTCTAATTATTTGAAATAAAATTTGCTATCCTTTCAAAGAATCGTAAATTCAATACCTAATTTTAGGCAATAGCAGAATAATATTCTAAACCCTTAATACAAATGTTTTTCACATATATGAAAATGTAAATCCCCTTTATTAAAAAAATAGTATTTGATATATAATTATGAGATTTAGAAACGGGTACTGCAATGATTAGAATTAGCAACTAAGAAAAAATATTTCATACACATTTGTTTATCAATAATTTATCCACCATTTCTTTATAGTTCCAAACCATTGTCATATATTTGAAATGCATTTTTATAGGGCTAAAATTTAATTAGTGCTTAAATAAAAATATGGGGAAACGTCTACTTCAAAGTATACTGATTTTTTTACTGATTTCGATCGGCTGGGATGCTTATGGGCAGACACAAATAATCATTGCTCCTGTACCAGGAGGAGGAGAAACATTCATTGTTCCCTCAGGTGTAACCTCAATTACTGTAGAAGTATGGGGGGGAGGTGGAGGAGGGGGAGCCAGATTTGGATCAAATGGCGAATCTGGAGGAGGAGGAGGAGGAGCATACTCAAGAAGCGTAATTACAGTTACTCCTGGTCAAGCGCTCAATTATTATGTTGGTTTTGGAGCACTTACATCTGCTCCAGGGGAAGATTCTTGGTTTTCAAGTAATACTACCCTTATGGCTAAGGGAGGTAACTCAGCAGCAGACAATTCACCAACTGGTGCCAATGGTGGTTTAGCAGCCTCAGGAGTTGGAACTGTAAAATATGGCGGAGGAAAAGGTGCTAATGTAGGTTCCAATATAGCTGGTGGCGGTGGCTCTTCAGCTGGTATTGCAGCAAATGGAAACAATGCTACTAATCAAAATGGAGCAACAGCACCAATTGGTGGTGGAGGTGGAGGTAATGGAGTTTCCAGTGGTCAAGGAAGTGGAGGAAATGGAACCCCTCCAGGAGGAGGTGGTGGAGGTGCACGAAGAACAAATGCTGCAGGTACAGAACAGGTTGGCGGATATGGAGGAAATGGTCAGATACGTATTTCTTACATTCGTTTAACTTCAGCGAGTGGAACCGATAATCAATTTGTTTGTGAAAATGATGCTATTACTACTACTACTTATACTGTACCAACAGGTTCAACCGTCTCAGTAACCAATCTTCCTGCTGGTTTATCACAAAACTATAACGGAACTAATACAATAACAATTTCAGGAACTCCCACAGCAAGTGGAACATACACAATTACTGCAACTCCTAGTTATTTTTCTTCAGTTCCCATTACACTAACCAGAACAGGAACAGTTACAGTAATACGAAGGCCTGCTGTTGAGAACATGACTGCCACTGTTTGCAGTGGAGAGACATTCACAGTAACACCAATTGATGGCACCAACGGATTCGTTCCAACCGGAACCACCTACTCATGGGGAGTTCCCGCAATTTCAGGTGGAATAACTGGTGGTGCCGCTGGTAGCGGAAGTACTATAACGGGTACTTTGACTAATACCACCAACACTGTTCAAACAGCGACTTATTCCGTCACTCCTACAGTAAATGGCTGTACAGGTCCAATTTTCACAGTTTCAGTAACCCTCAGTCCAAAACCAGCGGTTACAAACATGACTAGCACGGTTTGTAGTGGCGATGCATTTACCGCAACACCAGCTAATGGCACCAATG
>NZ_FOKK01000002.1:381724-428939 GCF_900112005.1 Algoriphagus aquimarinus
GGAGCAAGCAACATTTCAGGGACACTTACCAACCCAACCAATACCCCACAAACGGCCACTTACACCGTGACGCCTACTTCTGGAAGCTGTACTGGAAATACCTTTACTGTAATAGTAACCCTCAGTCCAAAACCAGCGGTTACAAACATGACTAGCGCGGTTTGTAGTGGCGATGCATTTACCGCAACACCAGCTAATGGCACCAATGGAGTCGTTCCGGCAGGGACAACTTATTCTTGGAACTTGCTATCAGTGACTGGAGGCCTAACCGGAGGAACTTCAGGAAGTGGAAGCAGTATCACGGGTACACTTACGAACCCGACCAGTGTTCCTCAAACCGCTATATATGAGGTCACTCCTACCTCAGGTAGTTGTTCTGATAATACATTTTTGGTGACTGTCACAGTGGACCCAAAACCTGAAGTAACGGACATCGCTGACACCATTTGTAGTGGAGATTCCTTTGCTCTGACACCTATTGATGCAACAGATGGAATTGTACCTCCAGGCACTACTTACTCATGGGGAGTTCCTGCAATTTCCGGTGGTTTAACTGGTGGAGCGATTGGATCCGGAAGTAGCATTTCTGGTACTTTGACCAACCCTACCAATACTGTTCAAACAGCAACATATACCGTTACTCCTACTGTAAATGGCTGTACAGGTCCAAATTTCACAGTTACTGTAACTGTGGACCCTATTGCAACTATAACCCCTATCACCGACAACGTTTGTACTGGGGATGCCTTTTCAATCACACCAGCTAACGGAACTGATGGAATTGTACCAACTGGGACTACCTATACTTGGGACTCACCTATGGTAACTGGCGGCATTACTGGAGGAGCGGCTGGATCTGGAATTAGCATCGATGGTACGCTAGTCAATCCAACAAATACTCCCCAAACTGCAACTTATACCGTTACTCCAACTTCGGGCAGCTGTATTGGACCGACGTTTACTGTAACACTGACAGTCGACCCCATTACTGCAATAACTGCTCAACCAACAAATACCGGAGATATTGAGTGTTTTGGGGATGGTTTTGACCCAATTTCTGTCACGGCAATAGGTGGTGGTCTTACTTACCAATGGTATTCTAAGACGGATACATCAGATCCAGTATCAAATCCTGGAACCGTGGTTTCAGGTGCAACCTCGGCAAGCTTTACTCCACCTTCAACTACTCCGTTTTTTAATAGTTATTACTATTATGTAGCGGTTACAGGTAATTGTGGAGTTGAAATCTCGTCACTTTCTGGCGAATATATTGTTACTCCGCCTGCTACTTCAATAATACAGCAACCCTTAACCACTGATGTTGAGAGATGTAAAGATGGCTCTTTCATCCCATTAGAAGTCATTGCAATTGGTGAGATAGATGCAACATTCCCAGCCATTATTTATCAATGGTATAGTAATACTAGCCCATCAAATACAGGTGGAACTTTAATTTTAGGAGCTAATTCCTCAACTTTCACCCCTCCTAGTAATACAGTGGGTATAGTGTACTATTATGCAACCGCAGCTTCCAAATGCGGCACTGTACCAACTGATGTTTCAGGAGCGCATACTGTTACCCCCCTCACAGAAATTACTGATGAAGATTTGGCAGGACAAACCATTTGTGATGGAGCATTCTTTAGCTCAATATCAGTGGATGCAATCGGTACAGGTACTTTGACTTACCAGTGGTATCAAAACGATCAGAATTCTACATCTACGGGAAACATCACGGCGATAGGTTCAGGTTCTAACTTATTTACCCCCCCAGCAACTTTAGGCACATATTACTACTTTGTGGTCGTTTCTAGTGATTGTGGACCGGATGAAACTTCCTCAGTTTCTGGTCTATTTACAGTCAATCCCATCCCAACCGTCACCAATACATATTTAGACCAAACCATTTGTTCCAGTGGTAGCACAACAGAAGTCATATTCACTTCTGATGTATCAGGAACAATTTTTAATTGGACTGCAACCGCAACTACCGGTGTTTCAGGGTTTACAGGAAACGGTTCAGGGCCAATCCCTATTGAAACAATATCCACCACGGCCACTACACAAGGAACGGTTACTTATGTAATTACTCCAACTGCTAATGGATGTCCTGGGCCAACGACAAGCTATACAGTATTTGTGGATCCGTTACCTACGGTAACCAACACACCGTTAACTCAAACTATTTGCTCAGGTGCAAGTACCACTGAAGTTCCGCTGACTTCAGATGTGGCGGGAACTACTTTTAATTGGACGGCAACCGCAACAACTGGAGTTTCTGGATTTACAGCTAGTGGTTCCGGTCCTATCCCTGTTGAAAAAATAACAACGACAGCAACTTCACAAGGAACGGTTACTTATGTAATTACTCCAATTGCAAGCGGCTGTCCTGGACCACCAACGAACTATACCGTATTAGTGGATCCAATTCCTACGGTAACCAATACATTGCTAACTCAGACGATTTGCTCCGGAGGTAATACAACAGAAGTCTTACCTACCTCAGATGTCGCGGGAACTACTTTTAATTGGACAGCAACGGCAACCACCGGAGTTTCCGGATTTACGGCTAGTGGTTCAGGACCGATCCCTGTCGAAGCCATATCTACTTCAGAGAATACGCAGGGAATGGTCACTTATGTAATTACTCCGACTGCTAGTGGATGTCCTGGTCCAGCAACAAACTATACCGTATTAGTTGATCCGCTTCCAACAGTAACCAACACTTCATTGACTCAAACCATTTGCTCTGGTGGAAGTACTACACAAGTTGACCTCACATCTGATGTTTCTGGAGTTATCTTCAACTGGACAGCTAGTGCATCCTCTACAGATATATCCGGATTTACAATAAGTGGATCTGGACCAATCCCAGTTGAAACTATCTCCAATTCCGGAACTACACAGGGAACTGTTACCTATTCCATTATACCGAGCGCAAACGGATGCTCAGGACCTGCTACTGACTATGTAGTCAGCGTTGATCCCCTACCAGTCCCTACCTTTACCAGCTCTCCAGCTTCTAACGTTTGTGCGGAAATAGATGAAATAACTTATACTACGCAGTCGGGACAAACCAATTATATTTGGACTATTCCTGGAGTAGCCGGGACAGATTATAACATTACTGCAGGTGGAGTTAGCCCCTCAAACAATAGTGTAAGTATCATTTGGTTAACAGATGGGTCTAAAACCGTTGAAGTAAGCTACACCAATAGCAGCACAGGCTGTGTTGCAGCTAGCCCTGCTTCTTTTACTACAGATGTAGAGGAATTAGCGACGGTAAGTCCCACCTCCAATTCTTTTCCTAGTGTATGTATCAGTTCTCCCATATTAAGTCCCTTTACCCAACCTACCACAGGAGTAACGGGAATAGGAACACCGACAGGACTTCCTCTTGGTGTCACTGCCACATTTAACCAATCGACAGGAGAAATTGAGTTCTCCGGAAATGTATCTGGAGCCCCTACCCAGCTTTATACTTATAGTATCCCATTGACCGGAAATTGTATCAATGGCCTTACCGCAACTGGTACGATTGATGTAACGCCGGATTATGAATTGACTTCCGTTGGATCAGTATCAGCCACAGTATTACCAGGATCCGCGACGATAATTATTAACGGTAACGTATCTTCTCTTCCAGATGGTCAATATGTAGTGACATACGATTTGTTTGACCAGGATAATAATCTTATTCAAGGAAACATTGGCTCCGCACCATTTACAGTTTCAAATGGACGAGGATCCTTTCCTTCAATCGAACTCAGTGACGAGACTATAGAAGTATATGAACTAACCATAAAGAGCATTAAAAAGGTAACAGATGTTTGTACTATCAATCTAGATGTTAATGACCCTGTGAATACGACCTTCTTCAGTCTCTGTGGAGCTCCTTTTAATGAAGATGGCACCTTCTATGTTCCTGCCGGGATATATGAAATAACTATTCAGGCCATCGCTGCTGGTAGTGCCGGCAATTCGGATTTAATTACCATACCAGTAACTCCTGGTGAACCGCTGGGGATATTTGTCGGAGTAGGAGGTGCCGCAGGAACTGATAGAGACTCATGGGTTACACGGGACTCCTCGGATCCAAATCCACAAAGCACTGCCCTGACATATGTAAGCGGATCGGGTGGAAATGTCAATGGACAAGTACTGATCTCATACTCGTGTCCTGACCCAAATAGTAATGATTGTATTGAAGTGATCGACGATGGGGGGCAATCTGGCCTAACCGTTATTAGATTCATTTGTGATGATGCTTGGGATATTCCGGAAGGACTTGTTGAATTTTCAGTTTATGCCATAGGTGCCGGTGGGGGTGGTGGAATGGGCCCAACAGCTGGCGGAGGGGGTGCAGGCGGATTTACCTCGACCACATTCACGAGCACAGATCCGTATGGGATTGCGGCAGGAAATTCATTGACCATTGACATCGGTACAGTTGGACTAGGCGCACCAACCGTAAATGTTAAAGGAGGAAATGGCGGGGAAACGGAAGTATCAGATCCTAGCGGAAATATTTCCGTCAACCTAACTGCCCAAGGAGGTGGAGGCGGAGGTTCTTTTAATAATCTTGATGGTGGTAACGGTGCATCCGGTGGAGGTGGTGCTTACAGTGATCAGTCAAACGATACCCCAGGGATAGGAGGTGCCGGCATGCCTGGACAAGGAAATAATGGTGGCAATGGAGGTAGAGGAAATCGACCTAATCATGCTCGTGGTGGAGCTGGAGGTGGTGGCGTAGGTGGAATCGGAGAAAATGGTAGTGGAGCAGGTGTTGGTATTTCAAAATCAGGGGTTGGGGGGAATGGAGTTGCTATTTCATTAGGTGGTACCACTTACCCATATGGAGCAGGAGGAGGAGGAATAGGATTTAATTTCAATGGAAATACCAATGACCCAGGACTTGGAGGTGAAGTAAATGGAGTTATTATAGGAGGTACTGCAACTGATAATGGAATTGGAGGAAATGGTACTATTTACACCGGTTCAGGAGGGGGAGCTGGAACATTAGGAGGAGGAAACGGTTCTAGTGGCGTAGCATACATCACCTACTATAACTACCGCATCCTCCAAGTAGAATACCTCTATTTCGAAGCCAAGCTCAACACAGCTAATCGATCAGGTGAACTTACTTGGGCAACAGCAAAGGAGTGGGAAAATGACCGTTTTGAGATTGAAAGAGCAACAAACGGTGACTTAACTTCTTGGACTAAAATCGGAGAAGTGAAAGGTCAAGGATATAGCGACTCTGCTACTGATTACAAATTTGAAGACACAAATCTGCCAGCAGCTGGAGGTAATATTTTCTATCGATTGAAACAAATTGATGTAGATGGGTCATTTACTTATAGCGTCACTCGATCCATCAAAGTCCCAAGTTTAAAAGGACAATCAAAATGGATTGCCTATCCTAATCCTAGCAGTCCAGGAAACTATGTAACTGTTGATTTATTGGACAGAAGTAACTTTAGAGATGAGCAAATAATAATCAAAATCTCTGATGTGAAGGGAGTTTTCCAATCTCATTCTGTCAATACAATTGAAGAGGTAAGCATAGCCGTTAATAAGTATTTAGAGCAAGCTGCTCCTGGCATACATATCGTTCAGTTAATTTGGGGTACTAATAGCGAGCAACTCAAAATCGTTAGAAGGTAAACGAATTAAGAACTAACTGAAAAGCCCTTATGAAATCAATTTCATAAGGGCTTTTCTCATTTAAATGCGATATATATACCAACTCTAATCCTCTTCCTTTCTCTTTGGCGCTTTGGGTTGTCCGAGTCCCAAAGTCCCTTTAAGTCCACTAAATGTAGCTCGCCACCATCCTCCAAAAATAAACTTGGACTTGTCTCGCTCGAAGTACACTCGTGAGGTCACACGATGATTCAGAAACTTCCTTGGGTTATTATTTTTAGCAAAGGTGTTGGCAAGGAAAGTCATCAAACCAAGTTTACCTCTGCCCTTCTCTAAAGTCAAAGAATCCAAGAACTCAATCTTCAGATCCTTATACTTAAAGTTCATTTTACCTCGAGCCACATCGTCGTCCATTCTGAAATTCCATTTACCATCAGTAACTCGACCATCTACCACTCTTAAAAAAAGCCCTCTACTGAGCATATTATTAAGATGTTTAAGGTCAAACTTTCCCAATTCCACATCCACATCCATAGGGTAAGGATCACCAAAATACATGTTAGCTGTTAATTGCACTTCTCCGTCGCCCATCAGTTTAGAAGTGGCCGACAGCAAACTAGACTCTACGGGGAATTGCTCACCACTTCTTCTCATTGCAAATGGAACAATAGAAGCATTGAGGTCATCAAAGTGAATAGCCCCAGGAAGCATCGCTTTTGGGGCAAACTCCTGATACCTGACCAATCCATCGCTAACTATCACCGAATCTATAGTTAAATCAAACGGAGCATTTTCCATTAATTGCTGAGGCATTGGCTTGATAATTCCTTCCTTAATGGGAATTCTCTTATCTCTAAACACATCCATTTGAAAACCATCCAACTTTAGTGAATGAGCCTTTAAGTTGTTGTTATTAAAATATTCTTGAAAATCTATGTCCTTTAGATGTACGCTACTAGCAAAAGCCGTGATTGTATTGTCTTGATATACTCTTTTCCTCAGGAACTCGTATCTCCCCATAGCTGGCTCGAAATAGACACTATCAAGTATAATATCATTGTTCAAATACCTGATCTTACCAATAGTTAGCCTACTCATACTATCTTTTGTATAAATGCGGTAGTTGGAAAGAGATAAACTAAGATCCTTCTCAAGCAGTAACTGAGGACTAAAATCCTTACTCTTTTTCAGCAAATCCAGATTCATGGCTTTTAATCCAAAATCCACATCTCGAAAAGCCATTCTAGGTATTTGGCCTCCATCCTTGTGATAGAAAGCAATATTTCCTTTTTGAACTAACACATCCTGCAAAAGCACAGATTCTATTAGCCCAGATTCCTTGGAATCCTTTCTGGGATTTTCAGGTTTTTTGGATTTCTCGCCCGAATCCAGATATACTTTAATCGTTGGATTACTTAATCGAAGCTGACTTAGATCAAAAATCCCCGTGGACTGAATGTCACGGAGATTGTTATTTCGCACGCCAAGTTGATCAATCTTCGCAGATACGATCGGTCGTCCGGGAGCACCGGTAGTATTTCTTGGGATTATTTCAAAATCAGAAAAAACAGTTTCTACATCCGTATTATCTACTGTCAAGCTAGAGAACTTAATCGTATGCATACTATCTGGCAATGCATAGGAGAAATCTTCCAACGTCAAATTTATTTCTCTAAAAAGCCCTTCTATATCCTGCTTTGCATTTGTTGCCGAATCCAGATTCAACCCATTTATTTCCAAATCAAAATCTGTTTGAATGGACTGGAAATCGTTATCTCCAATTCTATAGTTCAAACTCAATTTTGAATTCTTTGCCACAACTCCTTCAATTGTAACTCGCTCAATAGACTTTGGAAGAGACTTACCATCTAGAGAATCATCTTTTTTCCCATCCCCACTCTCCTCATAATCTCTATTAATTTCTAAACTGATCGTACTACCATCTACTACCAGCCTATCCAAATCAAGTTGATTTTCAAACAAAAAAGACTCTATATCCACTCCCTCGAATAACACACTTGGCAAGACCAGAGAAAGTGCGATTTTACTCTTTATAGACTTACTTGGCTTCAATATTAGATTATCGACAGATATAGTTTTTGATTTTGAATTGAATCTCAATCCATCAGTATCCACCTCATAATTCCCACCTGCTACAGAAAAATCATATTTCCTCAATATCAACTCTATTTCATCAGAGAAGAATGTCCTCCCAGGATCAGAAACTTGCCCCTTTTGCAGATAAAACCCCTTAAGATTCAGAGAAAGACTATCCTCGCTTAAAGACAATTCCTTGGTCGCTGCATGATTAAGATAATGCACCTGGCCATCACTGAAACTGACTGAATCTATCTGTATATGAGAAAAATATGAGGTGAGTAACTCTTCAATTTCATCAGAAGATTCTACCTGGTTTGAGCCGCCACCGGCTGTATTCTTCTTCCTAAATCGAGTTAAACTTGCATTAGGTGAGGGAACCAGAATCCTGTTAATTAGTAGCTTTTCGTCTTGATAGGCTGCCATCAGATCAATCCCTTCGACTCTAAATTCAGGTATGGTAAGGTTCAAGATCACAGTCTTGCCATAACTATCTAGGATGTACTGAATGGAGTCTGGATTTTCGGGTCTCAGGGTAAAATTGTTTACCACTACCAGGGAATTCTTCGAGTCTATCAAGACCTTATCAGCCATGAATTCATGGAGATTATCTCGCAATTTCAGCCTGTATTTATCCAAACTAAGCACCATTTCCTCCGCTAGGAATTGATTTCTAACATCAATATCCGAATTCGGCTGAAGGAACACTTTTTCTAATAGCAAACTGAATTTTTCAAACCCAATATCATTACTCCTTACACCCTGCTCATTTTTGAATTGGACTTCGCCCTCCTGCAAATCAAACCTTCCTATGGCTACCTCATTCAAATAGCCCTTCAATAGCTCTGCAATAGGCTCACTACCCCCATCCCCGGATCCACTCAGTAGTTCTGTAATCTCTACTTTAGGAGATTGAACCAACATTTCATCAATACTCAATTTCCCCTCTCGATAGAGTTTCTTTAGATTGGCTTTGTTAAGAGAGAGTTTGGGTAATGAGATCCTGATAATATTTTTCGGCTGCAATTTTTCAAGTGCCGTCTTCCTAGGCTCCACCAGCACATTTTCTATGATAATTTCATCTTTAAAGGAAGAGACGCTTACCCGATCACTGTATATCACATGAATCTCGTCAGATAAATACAAATCAGCATCTTGAATTTCCATGGCAGCATCTTCACCATAAAAAAACTGATTTCCTTTTCTAGACTCATCCGCACCCAAATAAAACTTGACCATCTTAAAATCAAGCTTCTGGATATCAATACGGTTTTTCAGCGTGTCTTCAGCATCGGAAATGATAAACTTTCCATTATTAACAGAAAGCTCCTTTACCTCAAATGACTCCAATATCCCCTTAATCAACTCATTCAAATCACCCGTAGCGGTACTATCTATCGTTTCCCGTTTACTTTGCAGTACCCGAAATTCTGGATTGTTAAGAATGATCTCATCTATCGCAACATTGGAAGTCATGAAAGCTTCATTCAGCGCAACATTACCAACCCGTAGCTCATCCAAACTCACATCATAATAGGTTTTACTATCACGAGTTCTATCAGGATAAAGCTTGAAGCCTTTGATATCTATCACATTATCCAATGAACTAACATAAACCTGACTCGCAGTGATGGAATGAACTCCATCTGGAAGAGGAAAATCAACATTATTGAGATCAAACTCAAACCCTCTCGCATTGAATGGTGTTTTCCATTCCTCCCGACTTGTCCAATCGATATCCTTTACTAAAAGTCTGGTATTTTCAGCTTTTAAGGAGTTTTGGCTGAGGAAGTTTAAAAAGAATAAATCCGCATGATTGATTGATAATTCGGAGATATAGACACCTTTAAATCTAGTATTATTAATAATTTTCTTTAGCTCATTCTCTAACGCTTTTACCGAGGATTCTTTGATAATAGCATTGTCCAAACTGTCTGAAATTGGCAAATCCATACTGATAACAGGGTTATCAAAGCCCAGTTTCCCAATATAAAAAACCCCTTCCGAGAAATCATACCACAGATTACGGAGTGACAGTTCATCCAATGTCAAGTCAAATAATGCCTGCTTCTGATCTGGTCTTCTCTCCCCTACCGGCTTCATGATTAAGCCGTCTAAAAACACGCCCCTCCTGATTAATGAGAATCTAACTCTATTAAAATCAATTGTATAGACACCCTGCGCAGAATCGTTTATTTTTCGTCTAGCCCAATCAGCAAGCACAAAGTTGGCTCCGAAATAAAACAGAAACTCTAAAAAAATGATGGATAGAAAAGCAAACATCATCCACCTCAGCACCTTCTTTCTAAAGGGATGTTTGGAATGTTTGTCTTTTTGCTCTTCAGCCATATAGCACGGATTTTTGTCTAAAATAGACAATTAGTGCAAACTTAAATGAAAAAAGCAGCACAGATGTGCTGCTTTTAAAAGCTGTAGGAGAAGGATTCGAACCTCCACGGGGCAGTTAGGCAATAGTCCGGTTGAATTACGCTTTATGCTTTCCGATCCCAATAGATATCAGGTCCGGATCCCCACCCCCGAGACAGGAGGGCTTGTCTGCCAGTTTCAACATCCTACAATGATGAATTTTAATTTCTACTGACCTTCTGCCAGTACTTATTGATTTTTCCTGATTAATAGAAAAACCAAAGGTTTAATAGGTTTGGTTAAGCAAGTCTGGCTGTTTTACACTAACCGACTTTTATTTTGCTGGGTCAAAATTAGAAATACCATTCGTTTATTAAAATTATTATAACAATTAATTATTTTTTTTACAGTATTTATATCAAAGACATCATTTTAATATCATAACCATAAATACAAAGGACAATTAAGCATGTGAATTACTAATTCATTAATAGAGGTGAGCATGCATTTAATCAAAATCTTATTGGGCAAATGCTTTTATAAACCAAATTTAAAAAGAGTCCTATTTTGAAAAGGGCATAAAAAAAACCATGAAACAAAATTTCATGGTTTTAGTCAATTAACAATAAACCCAAAATAACCTGCTGTAGGAGAAGGATTCGAACCTCCACGGAGTAGTTAGGCAAATTTACGAGCTCGCTAAATGCTTTATTCTATAACCTCCACCCCCGAGACAGGAGGGCTTGTCTGCCAGTTTCAACATCCTACAGTGTTGTGTAATTTCAATGTATTTTGAGTGCTTACCGTGTGTTTGCTCTCTTTGTATGATTCAAATATAGCAGACGGGTTTGTTTATTAAAAATAATTCAAAAATAAAACTGAATTTTTACAGTATTTTTAATGATAACGATTGAAAAATACAGTATCGGCAAAAAGGGCATTAATATCGACTTGTATATTGACTATTTTTCAAAAGATCAACCCAATATTGCCAAAACAGCCCGTAAAGGGCTGTTTTGTTGTCAAAATCATATCAATTCGAGCGAATTATTACTTATTCTCTAATATTCACATGCTTATTCAAAGTTCACGTAATTCTCCCACTTGTCTAAAACGGCCTGGAAATCCTGAGGTAATGGAGCTTCAAAATATAGTTTCTCCTTGGTAACAGGATGTATAAATCCCAAAGACTTCGCATGTAATGCCTGTCTTGGCAAAAGATTAAATGCATTATGAACAAAGGTCTTGTACTTAGAGAATTGAGTTCCTTTACGGATTTTGTCACCTCCATAGGTTGCATCATTGAAAAGCGGATGTCCCAAATACTTCATATGAGCACGGATCTGATGCGTACGCCCTGTCTCTAGATTACACTGAATCAGGGACACATACCGAAGCCTATTCAAAACTTTCCAGTGCGTAACAGCATGCTTCCCTTGACTTCCGTCTGGAAACACATCCATTATCTTTCTGTTTTTAGCACTTCTACCGACGTTACCTGTGATAGTTCCACCCTCTTCTTCTATTTCACCCCATACAAGAGCCAAATAAGTACGTTCTATTGTATGGTGGAAAAACTGAGAAGCTAAGTGAGTCATAGCCTCCTCAGATTTAGCTATTACTAATAGCCCAGAAGTATCCTTATCAATTCTATGGACCAAGCCTGGCCTACCTTCATTACCCTTCATCTCAGGAAGATTCTGAAAGTAAAAAACCAAAGCATTCACTAGCGTGCCTGTCCAGTTTCCATGGGCAGGATGAACAACCATTCCAGCCTCCTTATTGACCACAAGAAGATGTTGATCCTCAAAGACGATATTAAGTGGAATGTCTTCTGGCACCACTTCGGTATCGCGCGGAGGCTTACCCATGTGCACCCGAATATCATCCAACGGCTTCACCTTATAGCTCCCCTTGATGGATTCACCATTTACTTGGATTAGGCCAGCATCAATAGCCTGCTGAATCTTATTTCTGGTGGCAAAAGCTATCTTGTCTGTCAAAAACTTATCGATCCTAATTGGAGTCTGTCCCTTATCGATTATAAACTTAAAATGTTCATAAAGCTCTAATTCTTCCTCTTCGAAATCTTCTTCTGGTTGCATGCTCATGCTGCAAAAATAAGATTATCAAGCTTAACTTTGACAACTCTGCAAAAAAGCACCCTAAATGCTCCTTCCAAATCCGGCTCCTATTCAATTTCTTGCTCACTCTATTCTTGAAGAAAAAGGTATCGAACTTGCCGTAAAGCGTTTAGATCTAGTGCATCCAGAAGTTTCTGGAAACAAATTTTTCAAACTCAAATACAACCTGGAAAAAGCTAAAAAAGAAGGGAAAAATAAGATTCTGACCTTTGGAGGGGCTTTTTCGAATCATATCTACGCCACTGCCGAAGCAGCAAAAGCGGAAAACATAGAAGCCATCGGCATCATACGAGGGGAAAGAACTGAGCCGCTTAACGCTACGCTTTTACATGCCGAAAACCTAGGCATGCATCTTCATTTTATAGATAGAAATAGTTACAGAAATAAATCACAGCCTCAATTTCTGGCCACTCTGCAAAAAAAATTCGGTGATTTCTATCTAATTCCAGAAGGCGGCACTAATGAATTGGCTATCGAGGGAACAAAAGAAATACTAGATTCTGATGACCTGAATTTTTCACATGTCTGCTCTTCCATAGGAACTGGTGGTACTTTTTGCGGGCTATATTCATCACTTTCTGAAAATCAAAAGCTACTTGGATTCTCATCGCTGAAAGGGGAATTCATTCATGAAGAAATTGCTGAGTTACTCCAGAAAAACCAACTCAACAGTCAAGGTTTGTATGAGATTTTCACGACTTACCACTATGGTGGCTATGCCAAACACACCCAAGAACTCATCGATTTTATCTGGTGGTTTTATGAGAGTTTTGGCATTGTCCTAGACCCTATCTATACTGGGAAGATGGCTTTTGGAATTTGGGATTTAATCAAAAATGACTATTTCTTTTATAGCTCAAAAATCCTGATGATTCATTCCGGAGGACTGCAGGGAAATAATGGATTTACACAAATGACAGGAATTAAACTCCCGAATCCTTAAGTGTAAATAAGTCTTCGGACTCCTGAGGGTGAATCAGAAGCACATTAGCAAGCACCAAGCGTACCAGAGTTTTGGACGCCAGAAACCTTGGAAGATTTGCCAACTTAGAGAATTCATTAAGTGTGATTTTGTCGGATTCGCCAAGTGCTTTCATCAGGAGCTCTTCCTTTCTACCATAAGTAAAGACCATATCCCTCGGCGTTTTCCCTCTTCTCAAAATCTCCCAAACTTCCTTACTTGCCTGTACTGATCGATCCGCAACTCGAATATAAGCTCGCTTTCTATCTTTCTCTTTAAGATAATGCGGGCGCTCCATACTTACTGGAACTTTGAAAACTGCCACTCCCTTTTTCTCATTGAGCTTTAAGGAATATAATTGATACTCTAATCGAGGGAAAATAAGCTCATTTATAGCTTTCTCCATCACAAAAATCTCCTCTTCTATATATCGCTGTCCGCTGACAGTCCCATCATCATCTACTCCGATCAGCAAATCACCGCCCGAAGTATTGGCAAAGGCGATAAGCTCTCGGACTATCTTCTCAGGAAAAGTCGCTTTCTTTTTAAATTCTATTCGTAGCCCCTCCCCTTTGGCAGCGAGTACCTTCACATCCTGCAGCGTCATTTTAATAGATTTTAGATAGATAAAGCCTATTTACTTACTCCACGGTTCAATTGCTCTAATCTGGATTTTTGAGATTGCCACTCATCGCGAATGCGCGCAGCCTCCATGAAATTAAGCTCTTTCGCCGCTTTCTCCATCATTTTCTGCGTTTGCTGAATCAGCTTTTCCAGCTTTTCTTTACTTAGGTATTGCACCACTGGATCTGCCGCCATGCTTGCTTCACCAGGCATAGGCTCTGCATAGTATTTAGGGTTTTTCTTAGAGTCAGCTACCTTGGTTTGACCCATGATTTTATCATGCGATTTCACCACAGTAGTAGGAGTGATTCCATGCTCAGTATTATACGCAATCTGTAGGGCACGTCTTCGCTTCGTTTCATCCATCGCGAGCTGCATGGAATTGGTGATTTTATCCGCATACATAATCACTCTCCCTTCTGAATTTCGAGCCGCACGACCAATGGTCTGCACCAAACTCCGCTCATTTCTCAAGAAACCTTCTTTATCAGCATCCAGAATTGCTACCAAGGAAACCTCAGGCAAATCCAACCCTTCTCTCAATAAGTTCACACCAACAAGCACATCGAAAATCCCCAAACGTAACTCACGCAATATTTCCACACGATCAAGAGTTTTCACCTCAGAGTGAATGTAGCGGGACTTCACTCCAGCTCTTTCGAGAAACTTCTGAAGTTCCTCAGCCATTCGCTTGGTCAGCGTAGTTACTAGCGTTCTCATGCCAGATTTAATCGTCTGGTCAATTTCCTCCAGCAAATCATCGATTTGATTCTGACTCGGTCTCACCTCAATAGTAGGATCTAATAGCCCCGTAGGACGAATGATTTGCTCTACGACCACACCTTCTGTCAAAGACAACTCATAATCTGCCGGCGTCGCAGACACATAGATCACCTGATCGCATAGGTCTTGAAACTCTTCAAACTTCAAAGGTCTGTTATCCAAAGCCGAGGGAAGTCTGAACCCAAAGTCCACCAAATTGATTTTTCTGGACCTATCTCCCCCCCACATCGCGCGAACTTGAGGTAAGGTCACGTGACTTTCATCTACAACTAAAAGAAAATCATCCGGGAAATAATCAATCAAGCAGAAAGGTCTTGCACCAGGAGCCCTTCTGTCAAAATATCTGGAGTAATTCTCTACGCCAGAACAGTATCCTAGCTCTCGCATCATTTCCAAATCAAACTCCGTTCGTTCTTGTAGACGTTTTGCTTCAGCAAACCTTCCTTCTCTTTCAAAGAAATTCACCTGATCTACCATATCATATTGAATCTCATGAATGGCCGTTTGTAAGGTGTCTTTCCCTGTTACAAACAAGTTTGCAGGGAAAATAGAAATGATCTTTTCGTCATTCAGCTTTTTTCCCGTAGCTGGATCAAATCGCTGTATCGCTTCAATCTCGTCTCCCCAAAAGAAAATTCTATAGCCCCAATCGGCATAAGCCACAAAGATATCGACTGTATCTCCTTTCACACGGAAAGTCCCGTGAGTCAGCTCATGCTGGGTTCGGCTATATAGAATATCTACCAATTTGAAAAGCAACTGATTCCTAGGAATTCGGTCGCCCTCCTGAAGTTTGATGACATTTTTACTAAACTCATCCGGGTTTCCTATACCATAGATACAGGAAACAGAAGCCACTACGATCACATCTCTCCGCCCAGTTAGCAGCGCGGAAGAAGCACTCAAGCGAAGCTTCTCTATCTCTTGATTGATCGATAGATCCTTTTCTATATAAGTGCCTGAAGTAGGTATAAATGCTTCTGGCTGGTAATAATCGTAGTAAGAAATAAAATACTCAACAGCATTATCTGGAAAAAATTGCTTGAATTCCCCGTACAGCTGGGCTGCGAGTGTCTTATTATGGCTTAGAATTAAGGTAGGTTTCTGGGTCTGCTGAATAAGATTGGCTACGGTAAAAGTTTTACCGGACCCCGTCACACCCAGCAAAACCTGAGCGGCATCGCCATTATTCACTCCTGCCGTAAGCTGTTCTATAGCCTTGGGCTGATCTCCAGTAGGCTGATAATCTGAGGTAAGTTTGAATTCCATAAGCTTCGTCCGAAAATACCCAACACCAATCCCCTATGCAAAAGTTTAGAGGGAAAGAGAAAATTACTTTTCGACTCGTTTGAATTTACCCAGGTTATAATACAAATAATTTGTTCTGAGGATCAGTACCAAAAGCAGGGGAATCAAACTTGGATGAAAAGACTGCCAACCCAAGATCCAGAAAACAACCGCCGCGTCTGCCATGATCAAAGCAAATAGCAAGTATTTCAAAACCCAAGGTTTAATGGTTTTCTTGACCAAAACGATAGCTAGCACAAGGTGACCCGGGAAGGCCCAGAGAATATTCCAGTTGTACTTGGTAGAAGGAATTTCAGATCCTATCCAAAGTGCAGACATCACCAACCCTATGACTCCAAGAATGCCAAAAAATACCACATCAAAACCTATAAACAGCTTTCCTTTCTTAAATCCTATAAATGTGATTGCGGTAAAAATGATAGCGATCACCCAGAAAATCCAATAAGGATTGACAGCTCCAAAAGAACCCGCTGGTTTTTCAAAATCTAAAATAACTCTGCTCTGCCCTACCAACGGACGGGTAGGCCCATCACCTTGGATCTCAGCTCTCGAAAAAGCCCCCTCCACATACTTAGGCAGAAACTGCTCTTCCAGCGGTGTAGCATCTCTATCCAGCCGAGAACCCAGTGCCAAGTCAATCCCAAGATCCGACCAGGACATGTAATAAACCATCTCATCGATCAGTTCCCGAAAAGTTTTTTCAATAGGCTCCCGTACCTCATCATGCCAGACTAGCTGATCGCCCAACACTGTACTGATCGCGTCACGTACCCGGGTGGCACAATTGTCAAAGAAGAAATCGTAGCGATAAGCCCGATTCTCCGGGAGATAATTAGTCTCCAAAAACTGGATCAACTCTGTTTTCTGCTGTTCATTGAGACTCAGCACCTGCTCCCGAACGGAGCGCTGAAAGTAATCATACTCAGCTATAAAGCGATCAAACGTAGATACAGAGAGGTAGTAATCCAATCTGCCTCCGGCAAAATTCAGGACAAAGTTCGGCGCACCAAAATCAAAGGTACCGTAGTTGTACACCACATCCCTACCTGTGTTGAGATCCAGTACCCGAATACCGCTGTGGCCAAAGGAACTGTAAATCTCCTCTCCAGGGTCACAAGTGAGCAAACTGATCTGGTATTCCTGGGCTTGCAAAGAAGCTAAACTACTGACAGTCAGTAAAAAAATTAAACTAATTGCTATTTTTATCAAGTTCATTTCACTAAATTAATAGACGTTTTTTAATATACTTTTTTATATGAAAACACGGGGCAAAACGTTGGCCTGGAGGGCACTTTTTCAATGCCGAATATACTTCATATTCTCGGCAGTTACATTTCATTGCCTTTACTTAAACGCTTCCTTCTGTCAGGAAATTGGCGCTTACCGCACAGTCGCTTCTGGAAATTTTGGAAATCTCGGCATCTGGGAAGTATACAACGGATTGGTATGGGTTCCAGCTACAGCTAAACCAAATCTGGGTAATGATATTTATATAAATCAGAATCACAAAGTCACTTTAACCGCTAATGAAGAAGCTAAGAGTCTATTTATCAATTCCGAGACTGGAGCAGGTGAGAAATTGAATCTCAACGGTAGAAATATCAATCTCTATGGTTCTTTGCAAGCATTCTCAGGCGCAGCGCCAGGCATCCCTTCAGGCACGTGGAATAGCCAAAATTGGATTGGTAATTCTATCGCAAGTACAATTACATTTAAGGGTAGCACAAGAATAATTACCCCAAAAAATGCATGGAGTGGCTTTACTACCCAGAGTAGATATACAGTGATATTTGACCCAGGTGCTGGCAATACTTTGACAATTGAAGAACCATTTAAAGCTGTGAAATTCATTCTTCGTTCTGGGATTTTACGTCAAAAGTTAGACATTTCAGTAGTTCCTAATTTTTGTTCGTCTATCTCATTTAATACGGAAACAAGCTTTTATCCTTCTGGACCATTCGGAGATTTCATAATTGAGTCAGGCGGGATTTTTATTTCTGAATGCAGTGACAATGTCATAGCCAGATCTATCTCAGGATCGGTTAGTGCTAACCTCTTCGATCTTCAATCAGGTGCTGAACTGATTCTCGAAGGATCTTCACCAAAAATTGAAGCGGCTACTTTTCAACTAAACGGGAAAGTAACATTCAGAAAAAACTCAGGCACTCAGGATTTTCTTTCAAAATCTTATGCTAGTTCAGCAGTTCCTTTAACCTTCCACGACCTAGAGATCCAAGGCTCTCAGAATGTCACATTGCCGAACACTTTATCATTGAATGGAGATATGACTCAAGTTGGCTCAGGCGCCTTTGTTCTTATCAATACAGAACTTAATCTAATTGGCTCAACAGATCAACACATCATAGGTTTCGCTATGAATGTTAATAAGCTTACTGTAAACAAGCCTGCTGGAACAGCTTTTTTCGCACAAAATTTAGCTATTCGCCATACTCTTAAAATGGATGCTGGAGGACTAAACCTCCAAGGAAATAATCTCACTCTAAACACTTTGGGATCTGGAGGATTGGTATACAGCGCTGGACACTGGATAAATATTGGCCAATTCACTTATCAAAACACACCTTCTTCCATGACCTCTATAAATGCCACATTCCCCTTTTACGATCAGTATCAAGGAGGTATTCGTAAGGTTCAAATGCTCGGAACTTCAGCTGGCGGACATTTAAACATTCAATTCACAGAATATAAAGGAGCAGATTTCAACCCAAGTTTCAATGACTTGGACGGTACTCCAATACTTTATCGACTTTTCAGCTACTTCAATTTCTCGGGACTCAATGCTAGTTCGAATCCATTGGAATTGAGAATTTCTGCAGAAAAGCTAATCGTGGATGAGCCTGAAGATCTTAGGTTAGTATGCACTGGTTATGCTGCTCCTGGTACTCATATTGAGAGTTCAGATAGAGTGAATCTGTGGGCAATCAGAAGTCTTACTTTTGATGATCTTACAGGTAAAAATTTCACTGTTGGTAGCTTCAGAACACTCAGCATCTTACCAGTCACATGGCTATCCATTTCTGCCAATATAAAGAACAATATCAAGCAGGTTTCTTGGTCAGTTGCAGAAGAAAAAGACAATGAAAAGTTCGAGATCTATAGCTCCAACAACCCGCTAAATGATTGGATAAAAATCGGAGAAATCCACAGCCAAGGCGATTCCGACACTCCAGCTTTGTACTCATTCACTGACGAAAACTTATCAAAATCCTCTTCAACCTATTATCTAATTAGACTTATAAATTTCTCAGGGCAAGAATTTTGGAGCAAGGTGGTGAGACTTGAAAATGACACTTCAACTTCTAAAGATCAGGTCACCATTTCACCAAACCCACATTTCTCTGGTAAAATCAGTGTATCGCTCCCCGAAAGTTTCAATCTCGAGAATTCTCAAATAAGTGTCTATTCAATTCAAGGTTTGTTGATTTCAGACTTTAAGTATCATGAAATTCTCCTTTCAGAAAAATTAGAAGTGTTAAATCCAGGCATCTATCTAATCAAGTTTTCAAACCAAGAGAACACCATTCAAAGCAGATGGATTAAGCACTAAGAATGATTTCCGAGGAATTATCTTAGCTGAAACACACTTTAGCCCAATTTTTTTATCTTAGCCAGCTAAACCCAACCTATTCCTATGACCATTCTTCTTGTACTGCTCAGTATTGCCATTCTTGTGCTGCTGATTGTCTGGGCCAAGCTCAATCCATTTTTAGCATTTCTTATCTCATCCATTAGCGCAGGCTTTCTACTCGGACTCCCGGCAAACCAGATAGCCGGCTCAGTACAGCGCGGCATGGGAGTATTATTAGGAGACCTAGTCATAGTAATCGTCATGGGCGCGATGCTAGGCAAGCTGGTAGCTGAATCTGGCGCTGCTCAGCGAATTGCTGGTTTCCTCATGAAAATCTTTGGACAAAAACACATCACCTGGGCTATGGCCATCACGGGATTAGTAGTGGGAATTCCCTTGTTTTATAATGTGGGCTTCGTATTACTTGTTCCCCTTGCGTTCACGGTAGCTTATCAGTACAAGATCTCGGCTGTCTATGTGGGAATACCCCTTCTGGCGGCACTTTCTGTGACACATGGTTTTTTGCCTCCACATCCTTCACCAGCCGCTTTAGTAGCTCAGTTTGATGCCAACATGGGATTGACACTCTTCTACGGTTTTATGATCGCTATCCCTACCATTGCTCTTGCAGGACCTCTATTCGCGAGAACTCTGAAGAATATGAAAGCTGAACCTCTAAAGACCTTCCAGGCAGAAACAAAACCTGAATCTGAGCTTCCTTCTGCTTCAAATAGCTTTTTCACCGCACTACTTCCTGTGTTTCTCCTAGTGGGCACTACAGCTTTGAATCTAAATATTTCTCCGGAAAGCAGCTTAGCTCCGATCATTGCCTTTGTAGCAGATCCAGGAATTGTGATGTTGGTATCCGTACTTATCGCGACCTACACGCTGGGTTTAAATCGTGGTTTCAACATGAAGCAAATCATGGATCTATACACGGTCGCGACCAAAGACATCGCAATGATTCTATTGATCGTTGCTGGGGCGGGCGCTTTGAAGCAAATCTTCACTGACACCGGAGTTAGCTTGGTGATCGCCGAAGGACTTCAAACTTGGGACATTCACCCACTGATCTTGGCCTGGATTATTACTGCCATTATTCGAGTTTGCGTGGGCTCTGCGACTGTAGCTGGCTTGACAACCGCCGGGATAATTGCCCCTTTAGTGACTACGATGAATGTAGATCCCAACCTTTTGGTATTATCCATCGGTGCAGGAAGCTTGATGTTCTCACATTTCAACGATGCCGGATTCTGGATGTACAAGGAATTCTTCAACGTAAGCATCAAAGACACCATCAAATCCTGGTCTCTGATGGAAACTATCGTTGCCGTAGCCGGATTAGCAGGCGTGCTAATCCTTGATATTTTCGTCTAATTTTAATTACAAAAAATCACCCAAATGGAAACTCCAGAAAGCAATTTCACCAAACTTGGTCTCAATCTTCCTCCAGCTCCAAAGCCACTTGGCGTTTACAAACCTTGCTTGATTGACGGAAAATACTTGTACCTCTCAGGCCATGGTACTGTCCAAGATGATGGCAGCTTAATCATCGGAAGAATTGGAGAAGAACTTGATATAGAAGCCGGAAAACTGGCGGCAAGACAAGTTGGGCTGGCAATGCTCTCAACCATCAAAGCTAACCTTGGCTCTCTCAATCGAGTGAAGCGAGTGATCAAAGTCTTAGGAATGGTGAACTGCGTCTCTACATTCGAGCGCCATCCTTATATCATCAATGGATGTAGTGAGCTTTTCGCTCAGGTCTGGGGAGAAGAATATGGAATTGGCGTACGATCAGCTGTCGGAATGGGAACATTGCCAGACAATATACCTGTGGAAGTAGAAGCAATGTTTGAGCTTCACGAAGGAGCTTGATACCGCACGATTGCTTTGTAGGATAAAAAAAAAAATGGTCTGTGAGAGACAGACCATGAAGATTACAATTAGTTGAATAAGGAGCTTAAGGCTCTACGAGGGCCTTGTAGGACTCGAAGACGGACATTACATCCTTGACGTAGTTCACAGCTAAATGTCCTTTGGCAAAGCCACTCTTGACAATAGGATCCCGGTAATAGTCGGGATCACTTTTTAACTCTAAGAATTTGGAGACATCTGCCCAAGTCTGCGTGTTTTCACCAAATTTCATGGTCAATCTCCAAGCATCTTCTACATGCCCATGACCAATATTATAAGAGGCTAAAATAAATTTGAGACGCTCACTGGTGTCTGGCACTCTTTCCATCCAGAACTTATCCAAATACCTTAAGTATCTAACGCCTCCCATTAAGGACTGCTGCGGATCATTAGGATTATCCACACCAAAGCGTTCTAAGGTCACTGGCATGAGTTGAAGCAAACCTTTTGCGCCAGCATATGAAGTAGCAACCGTATCGAAACGAGATTCCTTATATACAAGTGAAGCCAACAAGCGCCAATCCCAGCCTAGCTGTTCTGCGCCATTTTTAATCATATCATCATAGACAGAAATCTGATTTCCTGCTAGAGATGAAAAAGGGCTATTACTTCTGAAATAACTGTTTTTAGAATTCAGGAAATACTTAGCGTATAGATCAGGTATAAATCTCTTCTGCTTATCCTCGAGCCAATCATCCAGAGCAGTCAATAGTTTTGGAGAATTCTCCCGAACTACCCAAGATACATCTCCTTCTTTCTGAACTTTCCATGATATATCCAACCCATCGTAGTAGGTAGCATTTGCCTGCGCGATATTCTGATCAGCAATAGTCCACTTGATTGTTCCATCAGCCACTTGATCAATCAGTGTTTCCTCATGATCAGGAGTAGTCACAATCGTGTACTTCAATAGAAGAGAATCTTTCAGAGCACAGAGCTGGCTCTTATATACAGCGCCTTCTCTGACATATATCGTATCAGAAGCCAATTGATCCCATGCAGTGATTTTGCCAGAGGATTCATTTCCGACGAGAACCGTGTTCATTTTCCCCAAAGGAATAGAAAAAGAAGCCTTTTCAGACCGTTCCATATTCTTTTCAAGATTCATGGCAATCAAATCGACCTTGCCTTCTTGTAGGTAGTCAAAAGCTTTGTCTATATCTGCAACCATAACCAAATGCAACTGAACATTCAGTCTCTTGGCAAGGTCACGAAGTAGCTCATATTCATAGCCCATTCTTCGTCCGCGATAGATATAATAACCTGTGGAATTATTATCCACAGCAGCTCGGATAAATCCTCGATTTTGGATTCCTGCGAGGTCAAGTATATAGACTTCCTCCTTGAATTTGGAGCCAAAGTTCTTCTCTATAAAGGTGCATTGCACACCAAAGAGAAGAAGAGTCAATATGGAGAAAAAGAGAATTAATGATTTTTTCATTCACTAGAGCCATAAGACTCTGGATGTTACACGAAAGCCCATTTGGCAAATGCTGTGCCAAAATAAAAATAAAGCATTCGTTAAAAAAAGCAAATAAAAAAACGAAGGCTATTGGTGAGGCCTTCGTTTCGTAACTAATCTTCTGAAGTCAACTCAAAATCTTCGAAGCTATTTTGAAAGAAAATCTTTCCAGAAAGCCTTCTCAACTCGATTTCTTGTTCCTTTATATTATAAATAGATGTGATTAATCTGTTTTCCGCTGTCAGTAAATTCACCTGAGCATCCCTGAATTCTAGGTAAGAAGAGATACCCAATCTGAATCGCTCCAAGGCAATTTCAGAGCTTTCTTTCGCTACCGCATAATTCTTTTGCTCCACTTCTAACAGGTTACGATTAGTGGTATAGGTATTAAAAGACCTGTGAATATCAGAACGCAACTGGATCTCATACTGATCTACCGCGTAAGACTGGATTTTCTGTTGCACTTTGGCATTTTGAATCCTTCTGTTCAACGTAAATCCATTAAATACATTCAACTGGATATTACCTCCATAATTAAATCCAGAACGCTGGTTCTGAATCAAAATCCCTGCATCTGAATTGGATGTATTGTTTGCATAATTGGCATTCAAGTTAATGACTGGCAACCTAGAAGCACGCAGCTCCTTCATCTGAAGAAAAGCTACATTCTCTTGACGCTGAGTAATTAAGTAGGTTTTATTCTCCAAAAAAGCATTCTCTACTAAGTCTTGAAGCAATAAAGGCTCTCCAATAAGAATTGTATCCTTAACAACAAATTGCTGATCTGGATTCAAAGCCATCAGTTCATTCAGGTTAATCCGCGCATTTTGAATTACTTGTTCCTGGCCTAGCAGCAAACTCAAATCAGAATTATAATCTACTTCTGCTGTAAGAAAATCACGCTTCCCAGCACCGCCAAGAGAATATTGCGCTTCAGCGATATCTAATCTAGACTGGCTAAGTTCTAGTGTACGCTGCAAAACTTCCTGACGCTGAAGCTCCAAAACCAGTCTATAATAAGCTGAGGAAATATTGGCGACGGTATTCTCCACTGCAATTTTTGCATCCAACTCAGAGATTTCAGTCAACACTCCGAATCGCTCCATAACTACAAAGCTTTCTGGTCGGAACCCATAAATAGCTGCCAAACTGAAATTTTTGGATCTGGATTTTGCGTTATCGATAGTTCTGGGATTTGGATCTGTAGCAAAAACTTGTTCCACATCCTCATTGCTATAGCTTCTGGTATAGGCAGCATTTAAGCTAGGCAACAAATAGTCACCAGCACCAATGCGCTTATTGCCTTCTTGAATAGCTACTGTTTCTACAGCAATTTTTACATCCAGATTTTTCTCCAACCCAATAGTAATCGCTCTCTCCAAATCCAGAGATTCATTACTTTGAGCATATAGGCTTGTTCCAATGACACTCAATAAGAGCAATAGGCGTAGTTTTTTCATCAAATTCTGGCTAATCTTCCTTCTTTGGAAGTGAGATAAGTATAAATAGCTGGGATCACGAAAAGTGTCAAAACAGTGGCAAATGTTAGGCCTCCAATTACCGCAGCCCCCATAGGAACACGGCTTTCCGCTCCAGCTCCTAAACCAAGTGCGATAGGCATAATACCCAAGATAGTAGATAAACTGGTCATCAAGATCGGTCTGAATCTGGCTACTGCCGCTCCAAAAATTGCTTCATGAACTGACATTCCTGTAGCTTTTCGCTGGTTGGCAAACTCCACTATAAGAATACCGTTTTTGGTCACTAATCCTATAAGCATGATTATTCCAATTTGGCTGAAGATGTTCAGTGTAAACCCAAAAAACCAAAGTGTAAATAATGCACCAAAGAGTGCTAATGGAACAGTAAACATGATGGTAAGTGGATCCAAGAAACTTTCAAATTGTGCAGAAAGCACTAGGTAAATCAATACCAAAGCGAAAATGAATGCGAATAGCAAACTGTTTGAGCTTTCTCTAAATTCCTTAGAAGGACCTGAAACATCAGTAGTAAATGAATCATCCAACACTTCGGCAGCGATCCTGTCCATTTCTTCCAAACCATCCCCAATCGTATATCCTTCAGCAAGGTTGGCTGATACTGTACCTGCTACGAATCGGTTGAATCTATACAACTGTGGCGGAGTACTTTTTTCTGTAACAGTGACCAAATTGTCTAGCTGAACCAATGATCCATTTTCAGCACGTACGTAGAGCATCCGAAGATTTACAGGCTCATTTCTATCCTCCAGTCTCATTTCACCAACGACTTGGTATTGCTTACCATTCTTGATGAAATAAGCAAAACGCTGTCCCGAATACGACAGTTGTAGTGTTCTGGCTATTTCCTGAATAGATACACCAATGTTTCTAGCTTTTGCTCTATCTATCTCAATTTCTAGTTCTGGCTTAGTAAACTTCAAATTAATATCCGAGAAAATAAATATTGGGCTCTTACCGACCTCTGACATGAAAGTAGGAATCACTTCCTTCAACTTATCCAAAGTAGGTGCCTGCAATACATATTGAACTGGGAGACCTCCACGGCTATTTCCTATGGATTGAGCTTGGGAAGCAAAAGCCTTTACTCCAGTATAACTTTTAAGTTTCTCATTGATCTCGTTGAAATATTCTCCTTGGGTCTTTTCTCTATTTGCAGCATCTGTAAGGATAAATCTGACAAAACCGGAATTTGTGCTAGAGGAACCAAAACCTGGCGAGGTCACGGATACCATTCCGCTTACTTCTTCTTTCGGATAATCACTTCTAAAATCTGCCACCATTTGATCTATCACCTGATCCATGTAGCTGAACGTAGCGCCCTCTGGGCCACTCATTCGTATTACTATTTCTCCTCTGTCCTCGGTAGGCGCAAGTTCTGTAGGGATTTCTTGAAACAGCCAGTAGATCCCAAAACCCATACATCCTACCAACAGGAATGATACCCATCGGAATTGCATAAACCATGATAGAGCGGAATCGTACTTATCGTTAATCCAAACAAAGCCTGGCTCGGTGAATGTGTAGAATTTATTGTGCTTTTCTCTTCGTTTCAACAACTTGGAACTCAGCATCGGAGTCATAGTCAATGCCACAAAAGAAGAAATGATTACAGCTCCGGCTACCACAATTCCGAATTCACGGAAAAGTCGCCCAGTAGTTCCTGTCAAAAATATAACTGGTAAAAATACTGCAGCCAAAGCTACAGTAGTGGCAATGACAGCAAAGAAAATCTCCTCAGATCCCTGCTCAGCTGCTTTTTGAGGTTCTTCTCCTTTTTCGATTCGAGAGTAAATATTCTCCAACACAACAATCGCATCATCGACGACGAGTCCAATAGAGAGAACAATACCTAAAAGCGTCAGAACGTTGATGGAGAAATCCATCAAATACATAATAAAAAATACCCCGACCAGAGAAATAGGAATCGTCAATACTGGAATGAAGGTAGTCCTCCAATCCCGAAGGAAAAGGAAGATAATGGCTACAACCAAAATAAAGGCGACGATAATAGTTTCTTGAACTTCTGAAATTGAGTTCCTAATGAATTTCGTCTTATCAAAACCAATCTCCAAGCCTACATCATCCGGTAAGTCCTTTTCGATAAATTCTAATCTTCTGTAAAATTCATCTGCAATCTCAATACTATTTGAACCGGGCAAAGGAACAAGCACAACCCCTACCATGGGCACGCCATCCCGTTTTAAGATACTACGCTCATTTAGCGCTGCTAATTCAGCACTACCCACATCCTGAAAACGAACTATATTATTCTGATCTTCTTTAATAATCAGATCATTAAATTCCTGTGGAGAACTCAATCTGCTTTTAGTTCGGACAGACAGTTCAATGGTCTCACCTTCTATTTTTCCGGAAGGCAATTCTACATTTTCACTTTGTACTTTCGAAAGTATATCTAGCGGAGTGACTCCGTAAGACGCCATTTTAAGCGGATCCATTCTTAATCGGATCGCATACTCTTTTTCACCCCAGATCTGTACCCTACTTACTCCTGGGATAGTTTGAAGTCTTTCTTTGAAAATATTCTCTGCAATATCTGAGAGATCCAAAAGGCTTCTCTCGTCACTCTTTACATTTAAGAACACAATAGGCTCAGAATCCGCATCAGCCTTGGAAACTACAGGAGGTTCCGCATCAGGGGGGAGATTTCGTTGTGCCCCAGAAACTTTATCCCGCACATCATTCGCAGCAGCTTCCAAATCAGCTCCCACATCAAATTCAACGGTGATACTACTTCCGCCATCGTTACTCGTCGAAGTCAGGGATTTGATCCCTTGAATCCCATTAATGGCCTCTTCCAGAGGCTCTGTTATTTGTGCTTCAATGACATCAGCATTAGCTCCAACGTAGGTTGTCCTTACATTGATAACTGGTGGATCCACACTTGGAAACTCCCGGATTCCTAAAAGGGAAATCCCAATAGCTCCAAAAAGCATGATGACCAGTGACATCACAATGGCCAATACAGGCCGGTTGATACTTACACTTGATAAGCTCGCCATTTTAGTTTATTTGAGTAAATTCCAAAGGAGTTCCAGTCCTAGCTTGCAATACACCAGTGGTGAGTACCAGATCCCCTACTTCCAGACCACTCATGATCTGAACGTGTGTATCTGTACGAGTACCGATTTCTACCGAGCGCTCCTCAGCTTTGTTATCGGCGCCAACTACAAAAACTTTATACCCTTGCAACTCAGGAATTACAGACTCTGAAGGAACCATCAAGGCATCCTCCACCTCTCCCAACACAAAGCGAATTCTAACAAACATTCCAGGCAAATACTTTCTTTCCTTATTTGGGCTTTCAGCTCGTAACTTTAAGGTTCGTGTAGCGGCATCTATTTGAGGTTCAAAAGCATACACCTTACCCAAAACCTCCTCAGGAGTAGATTCATTAGTGAAATATATAGGAGAACCCACAGAAACCTGATTAGCATAGCGCTCAGGGATAGAAAACTCAATTTTAATCGGATCGATATTCACAAAATTTGCAATAATATCATTGGTACCGATTACAGAGCCTTCACTCACTTGCCTCAATCCCAAAATCCCATTAAAGGGGGCTCTAATGACTGTTTTAGAAAGTTGAGCTTCCACCAATTTCAAATCTGACAGCGTGGTATTGAATTGATTCAGTACTATGTCGTATTCTTCTTGGCTAATTGCCTCCCGTGCCAACAACTGCTTTTGTCTGTTCTCCTGAGTTTCAAAAAGTTTCTGAGTATACTGGAGTCGCTGAAACTGAGCTTGTAGCTCATCATCATTCAGATAAAGTAAAGGAGTTCCTTTGCTTACATATTGACCTTCTTTAAAAGAAATTTTAGTGATCAAACCGGAGATCTCTGTTCTCAGATTAACAGATTCATTTGGTATGATTGTACCCGTTACGGAAAGTTGGTTACGGAGAGTTTCGCGTGCAAGCTTCACCACTTTCACCGGTAAATCGGCAGGAGTCCCTGGTCCAGCACCCACAGACGCCACCCCAGATTCATTGCTCTTGCGACTATCCATTCTAGGATAAATGTATGCCACGGCAGCAATCAAAATAACCGCAATGATCAATATGGTTTTAGTTTGCTTTTTCATGTAGAAAAGTAATAGGCTTATAAAGTTTGATTCTGGAGAAATGCTAGTGACAGCTTATTAAATTCTTGTGGTCTTTCCACGTTCACCACGTGTCCGCATTTCTTCAAAATATTCAATACTGAGTTTTTATGTGTCTTAATTATTTTCTTTACTGGCTCCAAAAACATAACATCCTGATCTCCCATCACATACAACGTAGGGATTCCCAAATCGGATTCCTTAAAGTATCTAAGGAGCGGATTAATGTCCTTTGTCAATTGAAACCAGCGTATAAATTCTTTCTGACATAATTTTTGAGCTTCTCGGACAAAAAGATTTCTAGACTCCGCGTGTTGCTTACGGGGCATAATTACAAATGCAAATAATCTGTAAAGCCACATATAAGGAATCACTCGCTTGAAAGTACTTCCCAAGAAAACTAATATCCTAGACTGAGTAGTCAATCGAGTCACTGCACCAGCCATCACCAGTGATTTCACACGCCATTGTTCTAGCTCTGCAAGCTGACGAACGATGATTGTCCCCAGCGAAACCCCCATAAAATGTGCTGGCGGGATCTTTAAGTGATCCAACACTTCAATTATATCCTCTGTTACTCCCTGAAATGTATATTCTTCATTGTAGATCGCTTGAGGCAAATCAGCTGATTTACCATGTCCACGAAGATCAATGAGCAATAGATTGTACTTTTCTTTGAAGTCCTTGAGTTGCTTAAACCAAACCGCAGAGGATCCTCCTGCACCATGTATAAACACGACCCATTCTTTGCTCACTGAATGAGAAAATATTTTATAATACAACATGCTTGGTTAACCTTTAGACCTTTCACAAGGTTGTCAGAATGCAAAAATAACTCACATAAAACTGTAAAAATCAATAAAACTTACTGATGGCAAATCTCCTCTATTAATGGAAAAAATAAAGGATACTCAACTCTGAAAGACTATACTCCAAGCATGAAGCTTAGCCTTTCTACTTTCTACATAAAAAAAGGCATCCCAAATCTGGGATGCCTTTAAACTTATATCTTTTCGGACTTAGAAAATATATCTAAGGCCAAACTGCATACTCCAAGTTGTGGAGAAGCTAGAAGCATTTTGATAAGGATTAGTTGGCAACTCACCAGAAACTCGGTTCATGACAACACTAGGACTTTGACTTACAGAACCTGATCTAGAAAGCAGGTTTTGAGCACCGTTTAGGTTATCCTGAATTCCCCAGTCTTTGTTCAATAGGTTACCAAAGTTTACAATATCCAAACTTAACTGGATTGTATTTTTTCTTTCACCGATGTTAGTGAAGATATCCTGAAGCACTCTTACATCAAATCTGCTCAACCAAGGCATTACAAATGCATTTCTAGGAACATAATCTCCTCTGTATTGCTCTAGGTCATTGCTAGCTACATACTTATCAAAAGCAGCTGCTTGTTCTGCAGCAGTGTAAACTACATTACCACTAGATACGATATCTACAAACTTCAAGCTACTTGTATTCTCAGGTAAGAATAGTAAATCAGCATTGATACCGTCTCCATTAAAATCATTACCATAAGTGTACGAGTATCTACCTTGAGCAGATCCGCTATAGTACACACCAATTGATGTAGCAAAATTCTTAGCATACTCAACTCGGTAAGCTAGGTTAGCTACTACTCTATGAGGAACTGCAAAGTTTGAGATGTTCAACATCTGATCGTTCGGGCTGTTGATGCTCGGGCTAGCACCCCAAGCTGAAGTAGCAGAAGAACCAGAGTTTGCACTAACTTCTTTCGCTTCAGAATAAGTATAGTAGATGCTTCCAGAAAGACCATTGAATTCAGGTATCAAAACTCCAGCTGTTGCACTGAAAGCGTGACCTTTAAGATCAGTATTTGTCAAGATTGTCGCGTTATTAGCACCCAAAGCTGAGTTGTACTGAATATTGCTTGAAGACAGAACCACTTCTCTGTTATCACCTGCATCATAGTTCATCCTGTTTGGAGATATGGCTCTATTTGCACCAAACTGGTATACAGCATTGATATCCTTAGTGTAAAGGAGGTCAGCAGTCAAGATAAAAGGAGAATTACCAAGTTGGTAATCTGCACCTAAGCTAGTTCTCCATACAGATGGCATTCTGAAATCTCTATCAACCAAAGCAAATGATCCAGGAGCGCCACCAGCCGGGCTTTTAATGAATACATTTTCACCACCAGCAGGAGGAGTATTCACATAGTAATATCTTTCAGGCTGGAAAGTCACATTACCAATCCAAGGAGCTACTTCAGCGTAACTACCTGGTTCAATAGTGTTCTGAAGTACACCAGCACCTGTAGGCATATTTGTCAACCATACGAATGGTACTCTACCTGTGAAGATACCTGTACCACCTCTTACGATAAAGCTTCTGTCGCCAGACACGTCATAGTTAAAACCAAAACGTGGTGAAACCATCACTCTAGAGGTTGGCCAGTTACCTGAATCGTAATTTTTAGGTTGTCCATCAGTATCCAATAATGTAAGGGCATTGATCGATGGGTTAGCAGTCAAATCATTCAAATAGATTGGCAACTCAGCTCTTAATCCAAATGTCAAAGTCAATTGATTATTGACAGCGAATTTGTCCTGAGCATAAATTGATGCAAGTCCAAAATTCACTCTAGCGTATGTTTCTTGACCTTCATAAGGATAAGTCAAACCAAACATGATAGGAGCCACTTCATTTGGTGTTCCAGTAGTCAAGAAATCTTCAACAGATGCATATCTATAGTAAGATGTTCCCATTCTAGTAAAACTGTTACCGAATTTCTGAACTTCAAATGCAGCACCTGCAGTAACGGTATGCTTACCGTTGATATAGGTCAAGTTGTCGATGAAAGAAAAGTTATCGTTAATAACGTCGTTATTATAAGAGAACAATTCTGTACCAAAACTGATGTAGTTTCTGTCACCATCACCTCTTCCAGCATCCCAAATATCTACCATTGGGAAGAGTTGACTGCTTGGAGTAGTTCTTACATCCTGAATCTTAGAATATGTGAACAAGAACTGATTAGAGATCTTTGGACTTAAGTAGGAGTTCAATTCAGCCGTTAACGATTTCACAGAGTTTTCAAAACCATAGCTAGCATTCTCAAATGCCATTGAATTCTGGCTTACTCTGTTTGCATCACTAGTAGTTCTTGGTCTAGGACCTGAAGATCCGTTAGTCAATTGATTAGAAATACCAACTACTTGGTTATATCTCACTGCAAGCTTGTGCTTATCACTGATGTTCCAGTCAATTCTTGCTAGAAATTTAGTGTTGTGCTGCTCCGCTTCATTTGCATATCCTTCATATCTACCTGGATCATATCCCCAAACGTTGATAAGGTGATTGCTTACCGCATCCATCTCAGATCTTCTTACTCTAGTGACGTTGTTTTCAGCATCAGCGATACCATTTTCAGATGGTCTCCAAAGGTTAGTACCCGAAGCATTAGCTCCTGTTTCGTTTTCTCTTTCTGCATTGACGAAAAAGAACAATTTGTTCTTAATGATTGGACCACCTAATCTAAAGCCAAAGTTTTTAGTACCTGCATCTACAGATTCCAATTCATTGTCTCCGATTTTTTTACCCTGTAAATCTTGGTTTTTGGTGAAGTAGTAAGCTGAACCTTGCAATGTATTTGTACCACTACGAGTTACTGCATTTATACCTGCACCTGTAAAACCACTTTGAGTCACATCAAATGGCGCGATATTTACCGTAATTTCTTCAATTGCATCCAAAGAAATTGGCTGAGCATTACCACCTGGAAGTGGATTACCGCTTAGACCAAAACCGTTATTGAAATTAGCACCATCTACCTGCAAATTGTTGTATCGTGAGTCACGACCTGCAAAAGAAGTCCCGTTTGCTTGAGGAGTCAAACGAGTAAATTCAGTTACACTTCTATTGATTTGAGGAAGATCAGTAAGTTGCTTCTTCGAGATATTAGTAGAAGTACCTGTTTTGTTAGAGTCAAATTCTGATGATTTTGCTCCAGAAACAATCACTTCACCAAGTTCTGTGCTATCATCGTTTAGTGTAATGGAAAGAGCAAATGGCTCGCCCAATCTTAATACCACATTGCCATAAGTAGCAGGCTGGTACCCAATAAAGCTTACTTGAATAGTGTATGGACCACCAATTCTCATGTTTGGAATAGTAAATCTACCATCCAAATTGGAAACAGCTCCATAACGAGTACCTGACGGCTCGTGCGTAGCTACAACATTCGCCCCTGGAAGAGTTTCTCCCTGTGCGTCCACCACTTGTCCTACGATGGAACTAGTGGTGACCTGTGCTTGTGACACGCCGATAGTTGCAATCACAACCAATACGAGTGAAATCAAACTTTTAAGTAAATTTTGCCTCATAATTTGTACGTTTTGATATAAGTTGGTTTGAAATAAATTTCAGTTGCAAAGGTAAATTCGCCTTTTGGCATATAAGGGTACTTACCGTTAAGTTTTACGCCTCAAATTTCACAATTTTTAACAATTTGTTAACATTGATAGGTGAATAATATTCTGTTTATGTAAGAAAAAAATATGTTTCACCATTCATTGAATAGGAAATACCCGCTTAACTTAGAATAATATTCTAAATTAAGCCCAAACCATTACCAAATTGTTAAGTGATGTTTTTACCAAATTTATTTTGGATAAATCGCATTATTTCAAATTATTGATTCACATTATTTATACCACTCAAAATTTATAACTCCTTGAAAAAGAAAAATATCCTGTGGCTTTACCTGTTTTTGTTCGCTTCTATGACAGATATGGCCTTTATTCTAGAGCAAAAAAATGAATTGAGATTTTTTTCCAAACCTCTGATTATTTTAGGCTTAGCACTCTATTTCTATCAAATCACCAAACCAATTTCCTCCACTTTACTGGCAAAGTCAATTCTTGGTGGACTGATTTTCTCCCTTATTGGCGATATTTTACTTCTCTGGGACAACCTTTTCATGTATGGAATCGGAGCATTTCTCATCGCTCATGTATGCTATATCATAGGTTTCAAAGTAGCTCAAAAAGCTCCTGAATCTATATTGAATGTAAATTTCGTAAAGACCTTCTTTATCAATCTACCAATCTACTTTGTGGCGGCTTTTGTATTCTATATGATCAACCCTAATCTGGGGGTACTTAAAATCCCGGTGATTGTCTACATCATAGCGATCGTAAGCATGCTAACAACTGCTAGAGAGCGATATAACAAGTGTAATAAAGCTTCCTTTTGGCAAGTTTTCATAGGTGCCAGTCTATTCTTTATTTCTGATGGCCTGATCGCACTGGACAAATTTTACCAGGCAATTCCTGATGCCGATTTAATGATTATGGGAACCTACGCAATAGCCCAATTAATGATCGTCATGGGAATCAGGTCTCATATAATCCAGCCTACTATGAATTGACAACCTATTAATTAGGGGAAAATAGGAGTGAGGTATTACATTCGAACCAACTTAGACTCTGCAAGAACTTTCTTCAAGGCTTTTTAACAAATGTTTTGGTCTGAATTTCTGAGCCAGGCTGAAATCTATGCTGGATCATTTTCACATGTGCAGTTTCTGGCACAAATTGAATCCTTAAATACGATCCATCATGAAAACCTAGATACTCGAAAATATTGTCTCCTAAATATTCATAAGTATCTCCGAAAACTTCATTCTTTTTCCACAGTTTTCCTCCACTTTGAAAAAGCTCAATTTGGTCACCCTTTCCATCATCTGGCTCATAGGTTCCAGTAAGTTTATCCAGAGAAGCATTTTCCATGCTTAGTTTTTTGGCAAGGCCAACATTGAAAGTCACTGTATTCACACCATTACTTCCCTTAATTACTTCAAGAATTCTATTTTTTGCAACATCCGCAGATGCCCAGACATCTTTCTGGATATTTACATCTCCTGAAAAATACAGTTGTGTGACTAAGGCCTGATAACCGTCAGCAGTGATCATCAAGTGAATTCGTTGAGTTTACGCAAGAGAGAATCATTCATAATAGAAATGGCACTAACTATTGGGAAAGTATAAAAAGCAACTTGCGTATACTAAAAGCTCTAAAAAGCTTCCGTTAATCTTGACATAAAGTATCGATCCGCTTAAATCAGATCAAATGGTAAAGCACTTAGCAATCCTTTTTAAAATAATGTTATTTGTATGCTATGGCTGCACTTGCTGGCCCTGCAAGTGGAAGAATTTCGCAAGATTTAAAGCCTACGGAATTTGCCCATTTATTAAAATCTATGAAGGTATAATCAAATCCACCTGTGGTTTCGATCATCATATTTAAACTCATCATCATTCCAAAGAGGTTATGTTTACGTTCATCGTCAATGATATTCTCTATAGCAACAAACACTCCTCCTTCAGGTAAGGTATCATAGGCTTTTTGTAGGAGTTGTAACTTTTCGGACTCATTCCAATCGTGAAGGATATTTCCCATAACAATAATGTCCGAAGCGGGTATTGGATCCACAAAAAAATTTCCACTCTCAGCTTTTACTCGGTCTCCTAAACGTAGGTTTTTGATGGTTTCTTTTGCAATAGGTTCCACAGGAGGCAAGTCAAAACTAGTGCATGTCATATGAGGATTTTCCTTAGCAACCATTATTGAAAGGTACCCTGCAGATCCACCTGCATCTGTTAATGTTTTGTAAGGAGAAAAGTCAAATTTCTTAGCAAAAGTCATGAAATTACCCAATTGCACTCCAGTCATTCCATTTACAAAATTTTCCAGAATTTCTGGATCCTTGTATATTTCCTCAAATATATTCACACCATTCCTTGCTTCATTTTGAGGTGTCCCGGTTTTTAAACCTTCTTCAAGGTTTCCCCAAAACCCATAAAGTCTTTTATTCATCATTTCTAAGATCCCTCCTATATAAGAAGGTTTATTTCTATCCAGAAAGACTTCTGTATCTATTGAGTTAGAGTACAAAGCTTCATCCAAAATTCCATTCCGAGTCAAAAAACCAAATCCCGTCAAGGTATCTAGGAAATCAAAAAAATGGCGATCTGTACAATTAAGGTTCAACTGGCTCTTTAATGCTCTTGCCGATTGATCGGGATGAGCTGCAAGCTTTGTGAAAAGTTGAAAATTGACGGCAGCTAATAGGGTTTTGCATGCCATAAAACTTGAACCAATTTTCAAGATGTTTTCTGGATTGGGTTGTTGTGCTGTGTTTTCCATGACGTTTGGATTTAAAAGTGTTTAATAGAAAAAAAACAAGTCTTGACCTTCTTTTGAGTTCAGCTCAACACTAGAAAAATTAGCCAAGTTAAATCAAGTCAACAAATCAAAAATTATAGTTTCTGGCTAAGAATTTAACCATTAATATTAGAATAGTTAAATGAATTGATAAAAATATTTAAAAAAAATGGCTTCAATTGTATTAAAGCATTCAAAATATGACTCACATCTATGAAAACATCATTTCACTCATTGTCAACACATTAACTAAAAAACAAAAAAAGCTGCCTCATTTAAGAAACAGCTTTTTTGTATATGATTTATTTGGTCGAAAGATTGTTCGCTACAAGGCGAATGCTGACCCGCCCTTACTTTTTCATTGCTAATTGGATGGACAGTTCTTTCAATTGCTCATCGGCAATGCTACTTGGTGAATCGATCATGACGTCTCTTCCAGAGTTGTTTTTCGGGAAGGCGATGTAATCACGGATAGAATCAGATCCTCCGAAAATTGCACACAATCTATCAAAACCAAAGGCAATTCCTCCGTGCGGTGGCGCTCCGTATTCGAATGCTTCCATCAGGAATCCAAACTGTTTTTGTGCTTCTTCTTCGGTAAATCCAAGATGTTTGAACATCAATTGCTGCGTAGTTCGATCGTGAATACGAATAGATCCGCCTCCAATTTCAACCCCATTGATGACCAAATCATATGCATTTGCACGCACAGCTCCTGGATCAGTATCCAAAAGTGCCATGTCTTCCTTCTTAGGAGAAGTGAATGGATGGTGCATTGCATGGAACCGTGCCGTCTCCTCATCCCACTCTAACAATGGAAAGTCCATCACCCAAAGTGGTTTGAAAACCGTACGATCACGAAGGCCAAGGTCTTCACCCATCTTCAAACGAAGCTCAGAAAGTTGTTTACGAACTTTATCAGCATCACCACTTAGGATCAACATCAAGTCTCCCTGAGCGGCTCCAAATGCATCTGCCCAATCCTGAAGATCATCAGGGGAATAGAACTTATCCACAGAAGATTTGATCGTGCCGTCAGCATTGTATTTGGCGTAGATCATGCCTTTTGCTCCAATCTGAGGGCGTTTTACCCATTCAGTCAGTGCATCAATTTGCTTACGGGTATACTCTGCAGCTCCTTTGGCACAGATACCTACTACCAGTTCAGCCTGATCAAAAATGCTAAATCCTTTACCTTGAGCAAGTTCATTCAGCTCAACAAATTTCATATCAAAACGAACATCTGGCTTGTCATTACCATAGTATTTCATGGCATCAGCATACGTCATTCGCTTCACTTCTTCCAATTCCACACCTTTCACTTTACTAAACAAATGCTTAGTCAAGCCTTCGAAGGTATTTAGGATATCTTCCTGAGTCACGAAAGCCATTTCACAGTCAATCTGAGTAAACTCAGGCTGGCGATCTGCTCTCAAATCCTCATCACGGAAACACTTTACAATCTGGAAATATCTATCAAAACCAGAAACCATCAGCAATTGCTTGAAGGTCTGTGGGGACTGTGGCAAGGCATAGAATTCACCTGGATTAGTACGACTAGGCACTACAAAATCACGTGCTCCTTCTGGAGTGGACTTGATCAAAACCGGGGTTTCTACCTCGATAAAATCCTGCGCATCCATGTATTTACGCGTTTCCTGCATCATTTTATGACGCAGTTGAAGCTTCTCACGAACTACATTTCTACGAAGATCTAAATATCTGTATTTCATACGGAGCTCTTCGCCACCGTCTGTTTCGTCTTCGATGATAAACGGAGGGACTTTCGCAGCATTCAACACCTCAAGTGCTGTTACTTTGATTTCTATAGAGCCTGTTGGGATCTTATCGTTTTTAGAAGTCCGTTCTATTACTTTACCGGTAGTCTGAACTACGAACTCACGTCCTAGCTCGGCTGCTTTTTCCAATAATGCTTTTTCGCTGGAGTCCTCTTCAAAAATCAATTGAGTCAAACCATAACGATCGCGAAGATCGACCCAGATTAAACCTCCTTTGTTTCTCACTCGCTGTACCCAGCCGGCAAGAGTTACTTCTTGATTTACGTGATCCAGGCGAAGTTCGCCACAAGTATGCGTTCTCAGCATGTTAATTTCGTTTTTTTTGGGAGGTCAAAGATAAAGAAATGACCGTGAGAACACACGAATCATTGGATGATTAGCAATCTTTTCGATAATTTCTTTGCGATTTTCATAGAAAAGTAAGCAGATCTTCAAGAAAAGGCAAAATATCCTGAAAATTGAGAGAATTCTATATTTAGGATTTGTTATAAAATAATAACCGCTTTTTATTCGTTGGTATGATAGTTGAAGATGAGCGGTCAAAAGGTTTGTACCCCAAAACTTGGAATAAAAGCCCTTTTTTGCTTCATTGAGTTAAATTTCACCCTCCCTTAATAGTAAAGATTAATGAAAAAGACTTGGATAGGAATTGCTGCACTCATTATTACCATTGGCGCAGCATCTTCACTCCAATTTTTCAGCCTGCCTTTTCAATCCGAAAAGGAAGCAGAGATCGTAGAACCGCCACTAATTGATTCCCTTGCGAATCAGGTATTTCTCTACGGAATCAACGTCACCGGACTGAATATTGTAGAAGGCACAGTAAGTAAAAACCAGACGCTCGGTTCTATTCTCGCGCCTTTCAATGTGCCTTACCAAATCATCGATCAAATCGCCAAGAAATCAAAGGCTATTTTTGATGTAAGAGGTATAGCAGCTAATAAGAAATTCACAGTAGTAACTCCAGCTGATTCATCTCAGGCTGCATTTTTCATTTACGAGCCAAATCCAGCAGAATATGTAGTATTCAATTTGGACTCTATCGACATTTATAAAGCTGAGAAACCAGCAGAATTCAGAACCAAAGAAGCTGGCGGCATCATCAATTCCAATCTTTCTTCTGACATGACTGGATTAGGTGTGACTTATGACATCATTGATCAGTTTGCTGATCTATATGGCTGGTCTATTGATTTTGGAGCTTTGCAAAAAGGCGATAAGTTCAAAGTGACTTATCAGGAAAAAGTAATTGACGGTATAGTTGTTGGCGTTTCTGATATTCAGACGGCATATTTTGAGCATAAAGGCGAACCTTATTATGCTATTCCTTTTGAGCAAAATGGAGAAGTTACTTTCTTCGATCAAAATGGAGACAGCTTTAAAAAAGCATTCTTGAGAGACCCTTTAAAATATTCTAGAATTAGCTCTAGATATAGTTTAAAAAGATTCCATCCTGTTCAGAAACGTTACAAAGCGCACTTAGGCACGGACTACGCTGCACCTACAGGAACAGATATCAGATCGGTAGGCGAAGGAACAGTAGTAGATGCACGTTACACTTCTGCGAATGGCAATTATGTGAAAATCAAGCATAACGGCACCTATACTACGCAGTACCTTCACATGTCAAAAATCGCTAAAGGCATTAAGCCTGGAGCACGCATCAAACAAGGTCAAGTAATTGGCTACGTAGGGAGCACTGGATTAGCAACTGGCCCGCATCTTTGCTTTAGATTTTGGAAAAATGGCAAACAGGAAGATTGGTTGAGCGAAAAAATCCCACCTTCCGAGCCGATCTCTTCTAAAAACAAATTGGCTTTTGAATCAACAAAGGCTGAGTATCTAGAAAGGCTGGCACTAATACGACTTCCTGGTGATCCAGAAAGATTAGTGGCAGAAACCCCAAAACCATTTGCACCAGCTAAGAGCGAGTAGGCTTTAAACACATTTATACAAAAGCGCAGATCTCCGGATTTGCGCTTTTTTTAGTTCAAACCTCATGACTTGGACTGATTTCACGGCAGTCTTCATACTGCTCAAAGAGTCTTGTAAATGAAGTACATTATTTTTAGAATGATAATGATTAATAACAAAGTCTAGTTTAGTGAGAAAAGACGCAACCACTATACTTTAAAAATGATTTGCACAGTCAGAAAACTGCATTGGTTTGGATCCAAGCCCGCCTGGCATCGGACAGGTCTGAAGACTTGAACCAATAGAAACAAAGTCCTCGATCAGTTTCCGTAACTTGCAGCCTTAATCCATTTTCTATTACCAGTGGAAGCAGATCAACAAATACGAATCAATAAATACCTCAGTGAAGTTGGCTTCTGCTCCAGGCGAGCAGCAGATAAACTGCTGGAGGAAGGCAGAATCACTATCAACGGTATAGTCCCAGAACTTGGGACTAAAGTCGGATCAACTGATGTGGTAGCAGTAGATGGCAAGCCTGTAGGAAAACCTATACAAGCTCATACTTACATCGCTTTTAATAAGCCTGTTGGAATTGTAAGTACTACCGACACCAAAGGCGAAAAGGATAATATCATTGATTACATCGGTCACCCACAACGCATTTTTCCAATAGGAAGATTAGACAAAGACAGTGAAGGCTTGATTTTGCTGACTAGTGAAGGTGATATTGTAAACAAGATACTTCGCTCAAAAAACAATCACGAAAAGGAATATATTGTCACGGTAGATAGACCTGTTAATGATGAGTTTGTTCGACTTATGGGTTCCGGCGTTCCTATTTTAGACACCGTCACTAATCCTTGTAAAGTAGAACCAATCAGTAAATTCAAATTTCGTATTATTCTAGCTCAAGGTCTAAATAGACAAATCCGTAGAATGTGCGAGCACTTTGGCTTTAAAGTGGTTCAGTTAAAGCGTATCCGAATCATGAACGTTCATTTGGACATACCTGTAGGAAAGTGGCGTGACCTAACAGAGAAAGAAATGGATGAGATTAACGAAATGGTTTCTGATAGCTCGAAGACTTTTGATTAAGGAGTTTTCGAACTAGTTGGACTCCTGCTGTGCTGCATTACCAGAAGCCTTTTCTAATCATACAAGAATTGCTACTTCTGGAGGTGCAGCAAAACTTTTAGCATCCTTTATTTCTGGTAAACACGGACATAATCCACCACATATTGTTTAGGAAATAAAGTTGAGCTTGGATCTCCTCCATTGCCTCCTATCGCAAGATTAAGTAAGACATAATGCGGTTGTTGAAATGGATTGGATCCATCAGGATTGATTGTTCGAGCTAAGTCAACCTCATTTAGCAATTCATCATCTAAGAAAATTTTGATGGATTTCTCTGTCCATTCCATTCTCCATAGATGAAATTTACTTGGCCATTCAGGGTCTTTCTCCAGAACCTTGGAAAAAGGAATTTTAGACTCATCCCACTTGGCATTGTATTGCCCTTCGTCTGCCCAAGCTGCATTGGCTAATATGGTTGCCGCGCCTTTCACTCGATAATATTCCATCACATCGATCTCCCCGTTAGATGGCCAAGGTTTAGAAACTCCGAGTGTCCAGATCGCTGGCCACATACCCATAGACGTGTCTATTTTCGCACGCACTTCCATTATTCCATATAGGAACTCATATTTTCCACGCGTATTAATACTGGATGACGAGTATTCTGCAAACTCCCGATTTCTTCTCCAATCCTTGTTTCCTGGATCGAACCTAGTGTTTTTCACTTGTTCTCTTTTTCCTATGAACACAAGATTTCCATCTTCTACTTTAGCATTTGCCTCTTGATACCACTGCAGTTCATTGTTCCTCACGAAGCCTTTCTCATGAGACCAAATTCCAGGATTTACTTCACCTTCATTTTCAAATTCCTCCTGCCAAACTAATTTATATTCTGTCCCAATAGGATTGAATTGTGCCTGAGCTACGGTAGCAATTCCAAGTGTGAAAAATAGAATGGGAAGTATATGCTTGATCATTTTAAGGGTTTTGGGACAATAGAAAAGATTAAGATAAGTCCAAAATAGTTTTCAGCAAATGCGCTAAAAGATCAGGCAGGTAAAAGAGTGAAGATTATTACTAGAATAAAGAACATGAGGTCGAAAGCTATAAATAATTAGTATAGCCCTTGCTCATAAAAAATTACCGGAAATTTCACAGATCAATAATAACAGATCAAGCTTCGATAGCTCAAAAACAAAAAAGAGGCTACCAAATGGCAGCCTCTTTTAGCACTATACTATTCACATCAATAGCGTATTACATTGTATCTACTTTCTTCTTTCTACCTGAATAAGTAAATGATGATTTGCCTACTCTAAGTTCGGTACGTCTATTCAACTGGTGCATCGCTTCAGTACAAGTGATTTCATTGCAGTCATTTACCGGCTTAGTTTCTCCGAACCAGGTATCTTCCATTCGGTTAGCTTCTATACCTCTCTTAGTAAGATATGCCTTAACAACTTCGGCTCTACGCTCAGACAAAGGTTTGTTGTATGCGTCGTCTCCTCGCTGATCGGTATGTCCTTCAATGTACAGCATCAGATTTGGCATACGCTTCAGCATAATAGCTGTGCGCTCCAACTCTTTCTTATGTACTGATCTTAGCATAGACTTGTCAAAATCAAAATAGATTGTAGGAATTGAGGCTAGCTCTTTTTGTATCTCCTCAAACAAAGTTTCCGGATCACAGAAGTTCATGTCTTTGAAGCTAGCTGGGATTTCGTATTGCTTACTAGGATCTGGAAAAGCTTCAAGAATCAATTCTGACCTTCTGTTTAACTGATGATCAACTTCAGGGCATGGAACTCCATTCCCGCAATTATTCACCAATCCTTGCTCTCCAAACCATTCTAGCCTGATTCTGTCTCCAGAAATATTATGCTGTGCCATGTATTCTGTCACTGCTTTCGCTCTGTTATTGGAAAGGATAATGTTATACTCATCACTAGCTCTAGAATCTGTATGAGAAGCAACCAATAGATCCAAGAATGGATACTTGTTCATCATCTCACCCATCTTATCCAAAACTGGCTTTGCATCTTCTCTTATCTTAAATTTATCAAGGTCATAGTAGACAATATCTACATGAACTGGTAATTGGTAAGGAATAGCAATTAGTGTATATTCTCTTTTTACTGTGTCTCCTGCAAAACCTTTTGTGGTAAGACTCTCGTCTGTCACACTAAAATAACCAGGCTTGGAAATGACAAGACCAAAATCACTTTCTGGTTCAAGTTCTGCAAGCAGTTCTCCAGACTTCCCTCTAGTAGTCTGCACATTGCCATTCTGAGTCTTATCTCTCAAAGTAGCCATGTAGCTATCAGTGACCACCAATCCATCACAGTCAATTACTCTAGCAAGGAATTGCTTATACACTTCCTGTATCGTGTAGATATCATCAAGTCCCTGTCCACCTTGTCTATTTGAGGACACGTAAACTTCTGGGTTGCCATTTTTGTCTAGGATTTCGCGGTAAGCAAAGTCATCTGCTGTCGAGTTGATCGGAATCCCCATGTTCTGCACATTACTAAACTGTGTAGCTGTATAGTTAGCCTGGAAAACATCCATTCCACCTACTCCTGGATGTCCAGCAGAACTAAAGTAAAATTTATTACCATTCCTGAAGGCGTGAGATTCATTACCTGATGAGTTTATTTGAGAACCCAGGTTGACTGGAGTACCAAAAGTCATGTTTTCATCGTAGGTAGCATAATACAAATCTGTACCTCCCATTCCGCCAGGCATATCAGATGTGAAATAAAGTCGCTTGGCGTCTTCATCCACAAAAGGATTCATTACAGAATAGCCAATTGAATCATTGAACGGTACAGGATAAAACCCTTCCATGGTGCCGTCTGCATTCAGTTTGCTGTAAAATATCTCTGGTTGAACGACTATATTATCGCGTTTCTTAACTTTCTTAATATCTCTGGTTACTGAGTAAAACAAGATTCCTAGTCCTTTGTCGTAACTAGGATCTGAAAAATGATATGTACCTGGTACATTCGACACCAATGCTGTTATGTTGCCTGTAGTATCTTGTCTATATACCGAAAAGTACTCTCTATCATTGAAGTCACTTTTCTCTTCACTGAAGTATTTGTTTTTGGCATCTATTCTCAAACTTGGCATTTCACTTGGATACACTCCACCTCTGTCTGATACGAAGTATTTGTTTCCATCTGAATCCACAGACAGATCAAAATCAGATCCAGCAGAGTTTAGCCCTTCAGCCTGCTCCAGCTTTACTTTCTTTTTGCTTTGAAGTGTCAATAACTTGGCTACTCCCAAGCTGTCGGCTGCTACTCCTTTTGCTTCTAATATACTTACAGCCTCATTAAAATTATCTGTTAACTGAGCAGACCTTAAGAAACTAGTATAATCGGAATTTTGAGCATCTTCATAACCTACTGTAGTTTTCCACCACTCATATGACTTGTCATAATCCCGAATGACATCCTGTGTCATAGAGATTTTTTTAGCAGTCTCATAGTTAGGTTTCTTCGCATACGACTGCTCATACACATCTAATGCATGCGTATAATTCATCAGCTTGACCTGTTGGTCGGCATAACGCACCTTGCTGTTTTGAGCATCTGCTATTCCTACGGATCCAAAGATCATCGCGGCGGTAATACTGAGTATTGTAATTGTATTTTTCATAATCAGAACCATCTTTGGTTTTTCATTACTGCTGTTCTTGGAGTGATATAGTAGCCTACAGAAAGCTCATGAGAGTTATTTCGATAGTTACTCAACACATTAAGGTTATGGTCATAGGCATAGCCCAGACGTAATCGCTTGGTAGCGTAGATCTCCACTATCGCTGCTACTGCATTGCGACTGTTCAGGTTCTCCTGTAGATTGTCATTCCAAATTTTGATGTTGCTTCGATAAGATCCTCCTACCCAAAGTCTTTCCCCAAGTAGGAACATCGCATTCAAATCATAATTGGTCGGTGCACCTTTTACTTCTTTGATCAAAAAGCTAGGCTTAAACTTAACCATATCTCCAAAATCAAAGATCGCTCCTGCGGTCAGGTAATAGTGGAAATCATGATAGGCAAGTGCTACATCTTCTTTCTCCAAAGATTTCTTTCCTACCATATTGTAAACACTGAAACCGGCATAGAACCTGTTTGTGTTGAAAAACAATCCAGTATTCAAATTCGGTGCGGTCACATTAATTCTACCGTCAGGAATCTGTGAATCAGGATAGTCATTCGGGTCGAGCATACTACCATCTATCGAATACTGAGAGAAGCCAGCGCTCACCCCTAAACCTAAATGACTATTGGTTCCTGTCTGAATACGATAAGCATAAGTTAACATGCCTCCAGTAGTTTTTGCAGGACCTAAATTGTCACTTAGAAAAGAAATACCGAAGCCCATCTTGCCTTCGTTGGCAGATAAATCTGCCGTTACAGTGAACGTCTCCGGAGCTCCAGGGAAATTAACCCACTGGCTTCGGTAAGTAGACTGAATATACGCCTCCTGCTTATACCCTGCATATCCTGGATTAATGTGTAACCCATTAAAGATATACTGGCTGAACTGCGGAAGCTGCTGTCCAAAAGTCCCACCGGTGGCCAATATGGCCACCAGAAAGGTCATTCCAATGATTTTAAAAGTAGTTTTCATATGCTGTCTATTTTCTTCCTGTCCGCAGACGTATCTTAATTACTCTTTATTACTTGTATCCAACCTTTGTACTCGTGTGCCTGACCAGCTTTATCAATAGCTGTCAACACGTAGAAGTAAGTTCCTGCTGCTTGTCCTGGAGCATTCCAATCATTTTGGTAATTCTTCTTTTCAAATACATGATCACCGTACCTATTAAATATGGTAATCTCAGTGCTAACAAATATGTTAATCCCTTCAATTTCAAAAGTATCATTGTCTCCGTCATTATTCGGAGTGATCACATTCGGAATATGGAACGGCTTGATCGTATTGACATCGTCATCTTGATTATCTACCTCATCAGTGTCATCCTCTTCCGCACCTACTACCACGACGTTGGTAATTGATCCTGCTGTTGCAGCAAGGACTTTTACTCTGAATGTCACTTTAGCATCTGCTGCCAAATTAGCGATTGTCCATGTGAGTCTACTTCCAGTTACAGACAGTACCACTTCAGCATTGCTACTGTTAGCCGTCACTTGAGAACTTATATAAGTCACACCATTTGGCAAGTCATCGGAAACGATCACATTACTAGCCGGAGTTCCTCCGATATTGCTAAGGACAATTTCGTATTCGAATTCATCTCCAACAAATACTTCTTTCTCGAAGCTTGTCTTAGTGATATTTAAGTTGACTTCGTCATTTGTTAATCTGAATACTACAATCGCATCATCAGTATTGGAAGGATTGACTACCTCACGTAAGGTATACTTCAATGTATATTCTCTCGCTTCATTCACTCCTGGGATTAGGTTCAATTCACCGTTTTCGTCAATTAACAAACCTATTATTCCATCCAATTCAGTGAATTCGAAATCGACATCAGCATCATCTGGTCTAACACCATCCAAGATATCGTTATCTAAGATGTTACCTAGTCTTCCGCCATAGCTAAGGAAGTAGGTTCCAAAGTCATCATCGTTTGCAATAATCTGGTTGTTTGACACTCCTACTGTCTCACTAGCTTCTTCTTCAATAGTTTCATCATTTGGTAGAGTGGCTTTCACCGTAGCTACGTTCAAGATGGATTCTTTCTGAAGATCAGAGTCAGTAACAGTATAGGTTGTCTCCTCAGTTTTAACCTCTCCAGGAAGTAAAGTGCCAATGTTCTTATCTAATCCTGTCATTGGATCAGTGATAATCACGTCAGTCAATGTTCCATTTCCAGTATTGGTTACTGTTAAGGTGTAAGTAATCACTTCACCAATTTCCTTAACCTCAGTCACATCAGCTGTTTTAGTAAACTGAATTGCACAATTAAATATGGTTAGGGTTACTGGAGTTCTAGTCACACTTACACAACCAGTTGCATTATTTACTGCTTCTGCATAGTAGGTTATATTCCCTACAGTACTTAAGCTTGGGTCAGCCACTTCATTTCCTCCTGTTGGCGCATCGTACCAAACTAAGCTAAGTCCTTCGCCCACTGTTGCGGATGCTGTCAAAGCATCCATTTGATCCTGAAGACACTCAACTTGGTCTCCATCAGTAGTTGGTGCTGCAGGTGATATCGGCGCTGGAGCTACAGTGTAGTCAGAGCTAATAACACATGTTGTTCCTTCAGTTCGTGCATATACCGTTCCTGAGCTGTTTACTTCTGTTGTAAAGCTACCCTCTGAAATCGTGGTACTGAAGTCTGAAGTCAATGAGTATTCTACTCCTTCAACTGCAGTGAACGTGATCGTTACCGTAGTCGCATCACAAAGTGGTGCAGGAACTGTCAAAACTGGTGCTGCTGGTGTTACTGGCGCTGGAGCTACTGTGTAGCCTGAGCTGATCACGCAGGTTGTACCCGTTGCTCTTGCATATACTGTTCCTGTGCTGTTTGCATTTGCTGTAAAGCTGCCGTTGGTAATTGTAGTCGTGAAGTCTGAACTCAAGGAGTACTCAACTCCGTCAACTGCAGTGAACGTTATCGCAACTGTAGTCGCATCACACAATGGTGCAGGAACTGTCAATACTGGTGCTGCTGGTGTTACTGGCGCTGGAGCTACTGAGTAACCTGAGCTGATAACACA
>NZ_FOKK01000002.1:429803-431962 GCF_900112005.1 Algoriphagus aquimarinus
TCAACTGCAGTGAACGTGATAGCTACAGTAGTCGCATCACAAAGTGGTGCAGGAACTGTCAATACTGGTGCTGTAGGTGTTACTGGAGCTGGAGCTACTGAGTAACCTGAACTAGTAACACATGTAGTACCTGTTGTTCTCGCATATACTGTTCCTGTACTGTTTGCATTTGCTGTAAAGCTGCCACCAGTAATCGTTGTGCTAAAGTCTGAATTCAAGGAGTATTCAACTCCTTCAACTGCAGTGTACGTGATAGCTACTGTAGTCGCGTCACACAATGGTGTAGGAACTATCAATACAGGAGCTTCTGGAGATCCTGGAGCTGGAGCTACATCATAGCCTGAGCTAATCAAACAAGTAGTACCTATTGTTCTCGCATACACCGTTCCCGTGCTGTTTACAACCGCTGTAAAACTACCTTCAGCGATCGTAGTGCTAAAGTCCGAAGTCAAGGAGTATTCAACCCCTTGGTTAGGAGTGAAAGTTATCGTTACCGTAGTAGCATCACAGGTTGGTGCTGGCACTGTCAATACCGGTGCTGCTGGGGTTACAGGTGCTGGAGCTACTTCGAAACCTGAGCTGATCACACAAGTAGTACCTATCGTTCTCGCATATACTGTTCCGTTACTGTTTACGTCTGCTTCAAAGCTACCGCCTTCAAGTAAGGTTGTGAAATCTTCTGTCAACGAGAACTCTACACCCTCTACTTCTGTATAGGTAATCGTTACTGTTGTCGCGTCACAGGCTGGAGCTGGCACATCTAATACCGGTGCTGCTGGGGTTACAGGTGCTGGAGCTACTTCAAAATCTGAGCTGATAACACAAGTAGTTCCTGCTGTTCTCGCATATACTTTTCCTGAGCTGTTTACATCCGCTGTAAAGCTGCCGCCTTCAAGTAAGGTTGTGAAATCTTCTGTCAACGAGAACTCTACACCCTCTACTTCTGTGTATGTGATCGTTACTGTTGTCGCGTCACACGCTGGAGCTGGCACATCTAATACCGGTGCTGCTGGGGTTACAGGCGCAGGAGCTACTTCAAAATCTGAGCTGATAACACACGTTGTTCCTGCAGTTCTCGCATAAACTGTTCCCGAGCTGTTTACATCTGCTGTAAAGCTGCCATCAGTGATAGTAGAGCTGAAATCTGAATTCAAGGAATATTCCTCTCCTTCAACTGCAGTGAATGTAATCGTTACTTTAGTCGCATCACACAATGGTGCAGGAACTGTCAATACCGGTGCTACTGGTGTTATTGGAGCTGGAGCTACTTCGTAGCTTGAACTGGTTACACAAGTAGTACCTATTGTTCTCGCATAAACTGTTCCTGAGCTGTTTACATCTGCTGTAAAGCTACCGTCAGTAATCGTAGTGCTGAAATCTGAATTTAAAGAATATTCTACTTCTTGATCAGGAGTGAAAGTGATAATTACCGTAGTAGCATCACACAGTGGGGCTGGAACAGTCAATACTGGCGCTTCTGGTGAACCAGGAGCTGGAGCTACTTCGTAGCCTGAGCTGATCACACAAGTAGTACCTATCGTTCTCGCATATACTGACCCTGTGCTGTTCACTGCGGCAGTAAAGCTGCCATCAATGATCGTAGAACTGAAATCCGCACTCAAAGAATATTCAACTCCTTCAACTTCTATAAATGTAATCGTCACAGAAGGAGCATCACACGTAGGAGCTGGAACATCAAGTTCTGGAGCTGCTGGTGTTACCGGAGCTGGAGCTACTTCGTAGCCTGAGCTAGTAACACATGTAGTACCTATTGTTCTCGCATATACCGTTCCTGAGCTGTTTACATCTGCTGTAAAACTGCCGTCAGTGATCGAAGTGCTGAAATCTGAATTCAAGGAATATTCTACTCCATCAACTGCAGTGAACGTGATCGTTACCGAAGCCGCATCACATGCAGGAGCAGGAACATCTAATACTGGTGCTGCTGGCGTCACAGGTGCTGGAGCTACTTCGTAGCCTGAGCTGATCACACAAGTAGTACCTGTTGTTCTCGCATACACCGTTCCTGAGCTGTTTACATCTGCTGTAAAGCTGCCATCAGTGATCGACGTGCTGAAATCTGAATTCAAGGAATATTCTACTCCATCAAGCGCAGTGAACGTGATTGTTACTGTAGTAGCATCACATGCAGGAGCAGG
>NZ_FOKK01000037.1 GCF_900112005.1 Algoriphagus aquimarinus
ACGGCGCTGAAGTGCAATGGGATCATCTATGTTCTTTGAATGGCTCAATGGTAAAGAAGTTGGATAAAAAGATTTAACAGGACCTAGTTCCCTGTCATCGGAAATATAGCCAAGTTTTCTCATCCAGTCCAAAAGCTGACCATGCTCCTTATCTTGACCAGTATATTTTTCCCACAACTCATTTTTAAGATACTTACCAGTCAAAAATTCTTTGATCATGGCTTCCCGTTCTTCCCAACTCAAAGAACCACCTGTTCTTATCTTCTTTTGCTGTCTTTTCATAGTTTACGTTTTGTGTAAACCTATTCTAGGACAAGTCAGCTAGCGATAGAGCCCCCCACCCCCAACCCCTGAAGGGGAGTTTGATAGTGCTAGCTGATAGATTTAGGTGTTAAGATGGAAGACCGAAGACCGAAGACCGAAGACCGAAGATAGCAGACGGCAGACGGCTACTTAGTACTCTAGTAGAATCTTACTTCACAATCTGGGTTTGCGCTTTTGAAATTATCTACGGCTCTGCTGCTCAATCTAGTGTTGAAGCAGGATAATTTTTTGAGGTTTGTAAGTCCTTCAATTGGTCTTAGGGATCTTAGGTTGGTACTAGCCACATCCATTTGTTCCAAGTGAACCAAGCCTTCAAGACCTTTCAGTGTCTTCAGGTTGGTGCCCGAGATATTTAGAATCTTCAGATTCAGCAATCCTGATAAGGGGTCTAAGTCTTCTATTCCAGAATTACTGATATCCAATTCTTTCAATAGAGAAAGGCTTTTCAATGGGGAGAAATCAACAACTGGTACCTGAGAAATTCTCAATTTCTCCAATAGTTTGAGTTCAGAAATAGGAGCTATATATCCTATAGGAGCATCAAAGATCACTAAGGAACGAAGATTTACAAATGCTGTAAGTGCATGGATATCATCTACAGAAACTCGCTCGAAGGTTAGAGATGACTTTTCTGTCATCGCATGAAGCTGCTCTGTGGTAGGATCTTCAGGCAGTGAAAACTGCTTTTTGAAGATTTCCTTCCAGCCTTGGTCAAGTCCCATCCACCAGGTATTCAATTCCTCGGTACGATAAACTATAGTCAAACTTGGCTTTTGGATAAGCACTTCTGGAATTTCATCTGTAAATATCTCTGAGCTGTTTACGTTCAGGTAGGTCAGGTTAGGAAGGCTGGTTACAGTAAGTATACTAGACACTGGACTTCCATCCAGATTGATTTTCACTAATTCCTCATTGGATTTCAGAGGAGAAATATCTTTAACCTGAGAGTTCTTTCCGGTGATTTCAACCAGGGTTTTTACCTCACTAAGAGAAATGATTTCAGAAACTGGGTTGTCTGAGAAATCGACTTTGGTAAGTTTGACGAATCTGGTGATAGGATTGAGGGTAGTAATACCGGCACCGCTCAGGTCTAATTCCTCCAGACCAATGGTACCTGTCAGTATCTCTACGCTAGGATGATCAGTAGTAATTCTTGGATTGGCTTTTTTCAGGCTGGTTTTCCAAGCATCAGATAATCCTGTCCACCAGCTTTCCAGATCCTTCACGTGATGGATCAATAAAACCTTAGGATTGGTACGGATGAAATTGTCTGAAGCTAGTACAGTAAGCTTGGTTTCATCTGCCAGAACCTTACTCAATTCATTTTTACCATTCAGAGCTGAGATATCAGAAACTTCTGTGCCTGTAATGTCCAGAACTTCCAGGTTATTCAATGCTGCTAAAGGAGCAAGATCCTGAATATTGGTTCCTGACAAATCCAAGGTCTTCAGAGAGGTCAAATCAGACAGTTGACTGAAGTTGACCAGGTAATTTTGGCTTAGGTCAAGGTTTTCCAATTTTGAAAGGTCCTTGATATTTTCGGTATTATTAAAACCACTTTTGGCGATATAGAGGCTTTTAAGGCTGTCGAATTCATTCAGCACTGCAAAGCTCATAATCGGAGTTTCTTCTACTCTTAGAGACCTGATAGATTTCAGGTTGACTAATTCGCTAATATCCCGAATACGCGTATTGGAAATATCGAGGTGTTTGAGGCGGTCTGAGTACTTAATAAACTGAATATCCGAAGTTGGGGTATTAGACACATCCAAGTATTCCAAGAAGGTGACGTTAGAGATAGGTCCTAATTCGGTAATCTGAGTATTGCTAAGATTTACATATTTCAGATTTCTCATGGCTTCCATAGGACTAAGATCCAGAATGGAATTGGTACCTGAGAGATCCAGGGAATCCACTTCTACAAATTTGTAGAGTTGGTCTAGTTTGATAGAATCATATGCTGCTATAGCAAAGCGCTTTTTAAAGTAATCTTGCCAGTGCGGGTCAAGGACTCCCCACCATTCTGCGAGTTCTTCATCACGGCTTACTTTGGTAGTATATACGCTGGCGATTTTCAATTCCTGAGTTTTGCTATCCAAGTTAACCTCCACGAAACGTGGTTTGGTATTGGACACCTTCTCATTGTTGATGCCGATGGCAGTGATCGTTCTATCTAGAGAAGCTGTAAAATACACGTCACCATTATCTTTCTGATGAGGCTTTACCTCTCTAATTTTAAATTTGAAGTTGACATCCTTGTAGAAAAACTCGATGTCTTTCAGGTAGGCTGTAACATTCTTATTGGTAACAACTTTTCTGTCCAGCAGGAGATCATCTTCTACCTGAACTTCTCCATCGCGGAAAATCTTCAAGTAGCTTTCACGAATCACTACGTCCTTATCTCTAGACTGAGTTTCGGCTGATCCAATTGTATTAAGCAGGTATTCTAAAAAGCGTACCTGATCTTCTACTTTAGCTGAATAGTCATCTATTTCAGCTTTGGTATAGCCTTTAATAGTTTGAGCAATTCCGGAGAAGCTCAAACAAAAGAGAAGAAAACTTAGATAAATGGTCTTAGTTCTGATCATAAATGTATTTCTGGATAGTTTCCTTGTCACCAGGGTTAAGTTTGACAAGGTTTGAAATCAGCCAACCTGTATTAAAGCCAGGGCGGTTGAATTGATGTACTTCAAAATACCAGCCTTCTATTTGGAAGAAGTGAAATTTAACATCGGTTACGGTCTCGTAACGAAGATTATTTTGCTTCATTTCGTACAAAAACAAGGTCAGGTAATCGGGTTTAAAACTTGACTCTGTAAATGATTCAGGCATTTTTGAGTCCTGAAAGGCTCTTCTAAGGTTCATAAACCCTAGCTCATGACTTAGTGGGTGTAAAAAGTCTTTTGAGTCGCCAACAGGCTTGTTGAATATGTCCTTGAAAGGGGGAAATGCCACCTCATCTATTACCCATTCATACCCAAGTCCTTCAGGTTGAATTTTCAATATTAAGGTTGCGGTCTCTCGTTTTCCTTTGTACAGGAATATTGCTTGTACTTCGGCATACCATCCTTCTCGATGGAAGTTTAGGTATTTAGGATAATTTGGCGAAAGCACAGAATCAGAGAACTGTGTTTTCAATTCTTGACTTACTGAGGAGGTTTGATTGTCAAAAAGTATTTTCAAAAACCCGTTTCTCAGTGGAGTACTATGGTAGTCTTTGTCGCCAGGGTAATAGCGCACATTGCCATCCGTAGGAGATTCTTCTCCATTAAATCTTCGGAAGAATTGGTTTAGTTGTTTGGTAGAAGCGGCAAACTTGCCATCATCTTTAATCGTCCCAGGGCTGCCTATGCCCTGCCCTGAGACGATTGAGATGCTTGCGATTAGTATCGCAAAAATTAAAGTTACTATTCTCATGCGGAAGTTTCAGTCACTCTCACGTCACCTAGCATGACGTCCCAGAATTCGATGGTTCTACCAGCGATTTGGGTTTGCTTTTTCTCGACGTAGATTGTGATATCTTTCTTAGTTGTGTCTTTGTAATTCATACCTGTCTCGATAGATGTTCCTTCGAAACGTTGGAAAACTGTAACAACACCTACATATCTTCCATCAGGCTGTCTTTCAAGATCAGAGATGTACTGGATATCGTACCAAGTGATGTTAACTCTATCGTAGTTCAAAGCCATTAGGCGCTCGAAATAACGTCTTACTTTGTAGTAAGCGATTTCGTTTGTGTTGATGCTAGACACACCCATTTCAGCTCCTGGAGAGAAAAGCTCTTCAGCACGATCCATAACACGGTTAGCTTCAGAGAACTGAGTCTCTTTGCTTCCGATGATGCTGATATACTTACTCAAATCTTTAACTTTCTCTAGTGCAAGAGAGTCAATCGCTTGCTTTCTAGCTGGGCTAATTGTTTCTGACTGAGCTAGTACGCTTGCTGAAGTAGCAAGGAAAAGGCCCAGGAAAAGGATCATTATATTTTTCATGTGTAAATTATTTTTTCAGATGGGCGATTATTTTCTTCTAAGCTCCAATTCAGAGACCTTACCATTAGCATCCATACGGATATCGCTGATGTAATTCAAGTTCTTTTTGGTATCCTTCAAGTACTCCAAGTACTTTTTGATAGTTGTAGGCTCATCGTAATCCTTAATTCCGTTTTCTTCGTGAATCACGATCAAAACTGGAGTTTCTTGGTTAGAGAACATAGCAAGCGCTTCTTGGATAGTTTGGTTTGCGATAGACGCATTACCTGCTGCAGCTACGCTGTTAAAATAATTTTCCAACTTACCTACTGCAATTTCTTCGGCTGAAGATACTGGAGCTGGAGGAGGGGCTGGCTGTTGAACCTGCTCAACTGGCGCTGGTGGTGCAGGCTGTGCTACTTTCTTTTTACTCTTACATGCACCCATTGCCAACATGGCTACTAAGGCAATCATAAGTGAGCGGTTAACCGAAATAGAGAACAATTTTTGCTTCATTTTGGGGATTAGATTAAGATGATGAGGTTTTTTTATTTTTTAAAATTTTTAAAACAGGGACTTCCCCTACTTCTTGATTTGGGTACAAAGTAAATAAAATCATATGATTAACTCACAATAGATATTCCAAATCAAAAATGCTTTTTGTTAATATTTTCAAATGTCCTCTGAGCGGTGCATGAGCCACGAGAGCGGTTACTCCCTAGGCCTTTAAAATCACTCATTTTACAGGTATTCATATATCAATAAGTGATCCAATGATTTTTGGAAATTTGAAAATACTTGTGAAAACAGCTGAGAAAGTGACAAAATCATTAAAAAATACCCTGTATAGGGTATTTTTTATGTGTGTTTAAGGTCTCAACTTTGAGTTAGCGTTAAGTTTTAATTATGGCATTGACTAGTCCTGAATAGGCGTTACAGTTTTAAAGGATAATTTAGATAGCATCGGGTTTCGACACGGTGCTATTTTTCTTTTTGTAGGTTCTAA
>NZ_FOKK01000001.1 GCF_900112005.1 Algoriphagus aquimarinus
TGACCGAAAATGGAGATCCATTGGAGAATGCATTGGCAGAACGGATAAATGGAATAATAAAAGAAGAATACCTGGACTGCTATCAAATAGAAACTATCCAGGAGGCTACTTTGCTCTTAGAAGAAGTTGTCAAGCTCTACAATCAGGAAAGACCACACATGAGCATTGGGAACCTGACACCGGAAGAAATCCATCAAACCAATCAAAAAACAGAAAGGCTATGGAGAAACTATTACCCTAAAAAACGTACTCTTGTAAATCCATTACAGGACTAAATGAAACTGTAAATCTATACCAGTATTTAAACTCTAACCTGTAAACTTTTTTTAGGACGAGTCACCATTCGGACGGGCCCGCCCGGCTGAAGCCATTCGGACAGGGATAGAACAAGCGTTTCCTAAACGCTAGATCTAAGTTCTCCGCCCGGATGACCCGGTCGGACGGGGATTCTTAGCGGGGCTACTTCGTAGGATAATTCTAAAAAATATTCGTCTTGTAGGTGACTAATGATTCGATAAAAAGTCTATCTGATAGGCTCTATAGTCATTTAATTTCTTATTTCATCGCCTCTCTAATTTCCTCCAAAAACAACTTCACTTTGACTTTAGGATCGCCCGCACCTAATGTTTCAAGAGGAATATATCCGCGATAGCCAGACTTCTTAATTAGCGCCATGACTTTGTCTACATCAGTTTTTTGTTCGATACCATTCACATATAGATTCTCTTTTAATTGCCAACTGACTGCGTATGGAATGGCCTTCTCTATTTCCTGATAGGCATCATTACGAAAACTGCCAATATCCAATATCAGTCCAAACCAATCTGAATTGACACGATTTATGATTTCGATAGTCTCATCGGCTGTTTTAAGAAAATCATGGTGGTTTTGTATTGCTACAATGACTCCATGAGCTTCCCCAAACTCAGCACATTCTTTAAGGTCAGCGACCATATAATCAACTACTTTTTCGCGAGGGATAGTACTAACATCAGCTGTTCCGGAGAAAACCCGGATAACAGGAGCTCCTAGCTTTTCGGCTGCTAAAATCCAACTCTTCACCAGCTCAACACTTGCTTTTCGTACGACAGGATCTGGATCAGAAAAATCATTGCGCACACCTGTTCCGCTAATTTCCAGCCCAAGCAAAAAAGCTTTTTGTTTGATGTGATATAAATATTCATCGGAAGGAACCTCAGGATAACCTGGAAAATAGTAAGCTGTAATATCTACCGCATCAAACTGATTGGTAGCACAGTAATCCAACAGATCATCCAAATTCATTTCGCCTTTCATCAACGGGCCATTAAAAGAAAAAGCATTCAAGCTGGTCTTTAATTTCGTTGGAAATCTTTGCTGTGACTCTCCTACCAAAGGGAAACTTGCAAACAAAATAAGAAGGATGGCAATTGTCCTAAGTTTCTCTTTCTGATTTAGTTTCATATTCTTATGATCTATAAATAAACGAGTTATAATTTACATGGATAAGATAAGTATCCTCTGCTAACAGTCTTCACCATAAACACATCTCCACTTAAAGGATATTCCTTCAATTGTTCTGAGCTCATATTTTCCTGAGCCGTAGTGATCAACAGCATATCAAGATTTTCACCTCCGAAAGTACATGAAGTAATGTGCGGTACTGGCAAGTCTATCTTTTCAACCAATTTTCCTGTGATCGGATTCCAGCGGTAAACTCCAGCCCCGCCATAATGTGCCACCCAGAGCATCCCTTCTTGGTCTATGCACATCCCATCAGGGAATCCCAACTCTTCTGGAATCTCGATAGCAATTCTATCAAATTCTATTTTACCTGATTCCAAGTCAAATTTATACGCCTTGATCTGTCTGGTCGGTGTATCGATAAAGTAAAAAGTCTGATTGTCCTCAGTCCAAGCCATTCCATTGGCAATGGTCAGTTCATCCAGTTGCTTCTCTGGCTTCAAATCTTTATCTACTCTATAGAGCGATCCTGATCCTTGCGTGAATTTTGTGCTGAGCGTGCCGATCCAAAGTCTGCCTATTGCATCGCACTTCCCATCGTTAAACCGGTTTAGCGGCAAATCTGACTCCACTTCTACTAGCCAATTAAGCTTTTCAGTATCCAGATCATAGGAGGCGATTTTACGATCCAGAGCAAGAATCATTTCGTTTCCCTTTCCTTCCAGAACTAGCGTCAGCCGATACGGGAAGGATTTGACCAGAGTTTTTTCAGTAGCTAAATGGTACTCAAACAATTTCCCGTTTTCGATATCAACCCAGAAGAAACTTCTACGTGTTGCATGCCAGTAAGGGCTTTCTCCGAGAAAACATTGCGCGGGGATAGTGGTATAGTTGTATCTGTCCAAGGTTGTTTTAATTGAAATAGTTGTAAATAATTTCTCTTCAAAATCATTTCATTCTCAAAGATTTCAAAGGTTCTAAACTGGCCCGTAAATCGGAATGCTGCAATCGTAAATCATGATTGCCAATATTGAGCAATTTTCTTTTTCAAAAATGCGACACTCCGCTGGAGTTGATCCATTCCATCCACGCCATCCTCTATGCTGATCCAATTGTCAAATCCTACGCGCTTCAACTCGGTGAAAATCGCATCATAATCATTTAAGCCTTTGCCAACTTCACCATGACTCAATCTTGCTGCATAGCCAGTCACTCCACTCTCCTCATTTTTCAAATCTTCGATAGTACCATACTTCAAGAAACGATCACTGGCATGCATGGTGACTACTCGCTCCGAAACGTCATACAATAAATCCAGTGGATCTTCTCCAGCCAAAAAAGCATTGCTGGGATCGTAATTCACTCCGAAATTGGGATGCTTTATGCTGTTGACTAGCTTGGTGAAAAGAGCTCTTTTCTGCGCGAACTCAGGATAATCCCAAAAATCGTCCTTGTAGTGATTCTCCAAAATCAAGGTGATTCCAAGTGATTTTGCATAGGGTAGACAGGCTTGGATAGACTCTGAGGCAAATTTTATCCCCTCATCAACGCTAAGTTCGGGACGATATTGACCGGAAAGCACTCGACAATACTTTCCTCCAAGTTCGTCGGTCATTTCTATCCAACGTCTTTGTTTTTGAATTTCTTTGTCTCGAAAAGCCTTATCTGGATGTGTGAAATCAGGGGAACAACACATCATAGGAATGACCATTCCTTTGTCTTCTACCATTCTTCGGAATAGGCGCCAGTTTTCTTCTTTTTCCATTTCCAGAAAACCTGCATACCATTCCAATCCGTCGATTTCGAGAGCGGAGGCAAGTTCTATCCATTCGGAAATTTTCATACTTCCGTCCTTGCAAAGTGCATGCATAAAGGCTTTGGGGAAGGCGGCTATTTGTGGCATTATGTATAGTTTTTCAGGGTTAAATTATTTGTTGGGAATTGTACTCGTGTCTTTAGGAGCGTTTCTTCCAATCATGGGATATTGCTCCAAATCAATGACTTGCCCGCTTATCGGGCCGCTTTCATCTGAAAGCCAGTAAATGGCTGCCGCTGCAATTTCCTCTGGCCAAAGGATTCTCCCCGCAGGTGCATAAAGTGCCGGTAAATCCTCGTACCAAGTGTCAGCCAGACCATGTTCTCTTTTGCGTTCAATTTCCTTCTCAGTAAGCACCCAGCCTGGATTAAGTTGATTTACTTTGACTCCATTTTCTCTAATCAAAGCATCGCCTAGATTTCTTGTCATCGTCATCAAAGCTCCCTTGGAGATGCTGTAGGCCAATAAATTGGGTTCACCACTCCAGGCATTTACCGAACCGATATTTAAAACAGCCCCGTGACTTTTGGTTAAAAAGGGAAGGGCGGCTTGAATCAGCTGAAATGGCGCAATGGTATTTACTTCCAACACTCTATTCAAAAATGCTTTGTCTGTGGTGGAAATATTAGAAGGAACAACAAGTGCGGCATTGTTCACAATTGCGTCCAAATGTCCCCAGGAATTGATGGCCAAATCCACTAATCGCTGAGTGGCGCCATCTACAGATATTTCTTCGATATGCAGTTTTGCATTTTCTCCCCCTAGTTCTTGGACTACTGCTAGCCCAAGGTCTTCTTCCAAACCATGAATGATGACTTTTGCACCTTCAGCAACAGCCTTTCTGGCAATGGCTTTGCCGATGCCCATTGTGCTACCTGTGACTATAATGACTTTATCTCTTAACCGCATCTTACACTGGTTTTAGCACGCTTTTCACGACTTCTCCACTATGCATTTTCTCAAAAGCCTCATGCCATTCTGTAATCGGCCAGACTCCTCCAATGATGGGCTTCACATCTAATATTCCGCTGGCTAACAGCCCAATGACTTTTTCCCAAATCGGCCAGTTGTGGCTGAAACTTCCCTGAAGACGAACATTTTTTTGCACTAAAGGATCCAGAGAAAAGTTGAATGGAGTTGGCCCCCAGCCTACCTTGGTAATTTGTCCATTGGGGCGCACAAGATCCATGGCGATTTTTAAAGTAGCACTATGTCCTGCAGCGTCAATTATCAAATCGGCCCCCAAGCCATCTGTTTTTCTAGCCCAGTCGGAAGCGTCGTTGATGATCGGAGTGATACCGTAGCTTCTTGCTATTTCCAGTCGTCCTCGGTCTTTTTCCAAACCTAAAATAGCGACATCTCCACCACAGATTTTCGCTACTGCTGCACAAAGAATTCCGATAGTTCCAGGGCCGATCACGATCACCCGATCTCCGGGTTTAATATGAGAATTGACCGCGACCGCATTGTAAGCTACCGAGCAAGGTTCGGTGAGACATGCCTCTTCAAATGACAATCCATCAGGCACACGGTGCAAACATCTAGCAGGAACTCTCACGAATCTCGTCATGGCACCATTTACTCCATATCCAAAACCCTTTCGTGTAGGATCTAGGTTATACAAGCCATTCTTGCTCATGGGATTTTGTGGGTCTATGACCGCCGCGGTTTCGCTAACTACTCGGTCTCCCACTTTCCAGCCAGTCACTCGATCTCCGACCACAGCTATTTTACCACCAAACTCGTGACCCAAAACCACTGGATAATTCACTGGCCACGAATGATCTGAAGTCCATTGATGAAGATCGCTACCGCAAACTCCCACATTTTCTACTTCCAAAAGAATATCGTCCTCCCCGATTTCTGGGACGGAAATTTCTCTGATTTCTACTGAGCCTTTTTTCTCTGAAAAATTAACTACCGCGGCTGATTTACCTGATATTGACATGAAATAATGGTTTTAAGAATTGTTGATGGTTTGAGAATGTATGGCAGCGCAAATTTTCCTCAAAGAGGCTTCAAGATCGCCGTCAGCAGTTTTGAAAGCGTCTGCGTCTATAGTCAGCGGCGCACCGAGTACAACAAGTGGCGCACCGAATTGTGGACATTGGATCGCTTGCTCTAAAGTAAGTCCACCTACGGCCTGAACAGGGACTTTTACCGCTTTTACCACTTCTCGTAATTGATCCAGCGGACTTGGCATTCTATGACCGGCAGCTGCAATTCCCCGGCGCTCATCGTAACCAATATGATGAATCACATAGTCACACCCCAGATCCTCTAAAAATCTCGCTCCCTCCACCATATCTGGGCAACCCAAATTGTCTCCCATCACTTTCACTCCATAATCTTTTCCTGCCTGCACCACGCATTTGATTGTTTCAGGATGTGCTCTTGCCATCACTACTACGTGCGTTGCACCAGCTTTTGCCATCATTTCTGCTTCCAAATATCCACCATCCATGGTCTTAAGATCGGCTACGATTGGTATTCCCGGGAAAGCTTCCCGCAATTTTCTGACGCCATGAAGACCTTCGGCGAGAATCAGCGGAGTGCCAGCTTCCAGCCAGTCTACTCCTGCACGAATTGCCAAAGCAGCTGTTTCCAGCGCTTCATCTATGTCAGTCAGATCTAATGAGATTTGTACTATAGGTTTCATTTTGGGTTGGGTTAAAAGTAAAGCAATGAAAAAAAGAGTCCCGATAGCTATCAGGATATGCTCAGATTTTTAAGATAAGGAAATTTGAAAAAGATACTTTCCTGTTTTGGGATGAATGGAAGATTATATTCTGTAAATCAGTGAAAAAATCATTCATGAGATTGTTTACCGCAAAATCGCGAAGGACTCAAAGTCTTTTTCGCAGAGACACTCTACTAATACGTATTGAATCAATCTTTGCGAAATTCTCTGTGATCTTGGCGGCTTTTAGGTAAGTAAAGTCATAAAAAAAAGCCCTATTCTGGAAAAGAAAAGGGCTTGTTGAATGATGTTGTGAAAATTATGACCAGGCTTTCCTGAGGAATTTCAGCCAGTTACCATGCATTACTTTGGTAATGTCTTTTTCGGTAAAACCTCTTTTGCGCAGTAATTCTGGTATAGTATTCAAATCGCTAATCGTATTTAGATCAGCTGGACACTGCTCGGTACCAAAAGCTCCATCCAAATCAGATCCAATTCCAATGTGATTAGAATTTCCAGCAATCTGGCAAATATGCTCCATGTGATCTATAACCGTATTCAATGTCACATTTCTTTCCTTGGGACTTGATTTCCCTCTTTCCCATCCTGAGCTAAGCATCCAGGCATCCATCGCTCCGCCGATCACAGCTCCGCGATCTATTAATGCTTTTATCATTTCATCAGAAAATTGGCGGTTGTGATCTACTAAGGCTCGGCAATTATTATGACTTGCCCAAACTGGGCCGTTGTAAATATCCAGAGCTTCCCAAAAAGCCAAATCGCACAAATGAGTTGCATCTAGGATAATTCCCAATTCATCCATTTTTCGGATAAGTGCTTTGCCTTGTTCGTTCAAAGGGGCAGAAGCATCTGTGCCATGAGCATAACGTCCAGGACCATAATGAGCTGGGCCAAGTGCTCGGAGCCCGTTTTCATAAGCATTTTCCAAATAGTCTACAGATACCATAGAATCGGCACCTTCGAGCGAAAGGATGAAACCAACAGGTTTGCTGGAATTATCCTCTCCATTTTCCCAAAGAGCCAGATGGGAATCCAACTCAGCAAGATTTCTGATTTGCGACATTTCTCCTTTATCCACCATCGCCTGATACCAAGCCAACTGACCTTTAGTCTGAGCCCAAGCTTGCTCTGGAGAATTCCAGCCTGGCAGTGAATTTCCTGGTGCTACATAGCGGGCGATTTGCGTAGCGACGACCAAACCTATATTTCCTTCACGAAGTGCAGGTAGAGAAACTACTGCATTACTACGATCTGGTTTATCAGTAAGACCTATTTCTCTGGCATTAATCTCTGAAACGGGAAGCTTAAGATCACGATTCCATTCCAGTGCATTCATACTCAGGTCTAGGTGGGCGTCTATTGTAAACATGGTTTAAAAGCTTTGAAGTACGAAAACAGTAGGGATTTTATGTAGATCGAGAGGGAATTGTTTCCATTCTTGAGCTGTTTTGGTCAGGATCATTTCGTCCGAACCTGTAATGTTTTTTGCGATGCAAAGCTTGGTCTGAGGAGAAAGAGTCTTTAATAAGTCTTCCAGCAATTGGTTATTTCGAAACGGTGTTTCCATAAAGATCTGTGCTCTTTTTTCTCGAAGAGACTCAGCTTCCAGCTTCTTGATTGCTGCCGTTTTATCCTTTTTGTCTATGGGCAAATAGCCATGAAAAGCGAATGACTGGCCTGAAAATCCAGACCCCATCAATGCCATAAACATGGAGCTAGGTCCCGAAAGCGGCACGACCTGTATGCCTTTTCTATGTGCATGCTCTACTGCCAAAGCACCTGGATCGGCGATGCCAGGACATCCAGCTTCGGAGATTATCCCTATATCTGCACCATTCATAAGCGGCTGCATCAGTCGATTGATAAACTCTGGAGAAGTCCCCTTGTCCAAAATCTCCATGTGAACTTGCTCTAAGTTTACGCCGAGTTTCAAGCTAGAGATGTATCGCCGTGCTGTACGCATGTTTTCCACTAGGTAGACTTTTGTATTTGCAATCACCTCTTTCACTTGGGGTGAAATAACTGCGTCTTGCGTGTTGTCCGCCAGTACATTCGGAATGAGGAAGAGTTTTCCTTTGGGCATTTTGAGGTTGGTTGTTTAAAAAAGAACGGAAAGTTAGGTGAAATGGGGTTTTTGGGATTGGAAACTTTTCTTAATTATGCTGGAAGTGGTGGAGAGCAAGTCTACTTCAAAAACCGTCTGATTTCCTCCACGACCGCATCGGGTTGTTCAGCGTGAAGCCAATGACCTGCATCTGCGATGAATTCCACTTCATTGTTTGGGAAAAACTTGTCGATGTCATCTAAGTCAGATTGCTGCACATAACTGGAATTTGATCCCGCCAAGAAAAGAGTGGGTCCAGTGAAACTTTTGCCATCTGGCAGAGCAGTTCCTACTTCGTTGATATTCTCAGTAATGACAGGGAGATTGATTTTCCACACAAATCCATCTGAATCTCTTCCCAGACTTTTTAGCAAAAACTGACGCACTCCGATTTCAGGGATGTACTTTGCTAGCTCGTCATCTGCATCCTTTCTGGATTGGATTTCTGTAAGATCCAGCGAATTCAATCCCTCCAAAATACTTTGATGATGCACTGCATAATAGCGTGGTGCTATGTCAGCTACGATCAATTTTTCTACTTTCTCGGGATATTTCAAGGCAAAATTCATTGCTGTTTTCCCACCCATAGAATGTCCCATTAGGAAAGCTTTTTTCAGACCTTCATGGTCCATCAGCTCTTTCAAGTCTTCCACCATCACATCGTAGTTCCACTCATCAGATTGGGGAGAATCCCCGTGATTTCGCTGATCTACTAAATAAAGCGTAAAGTTATCCTTAAGCTCTTTGGAAATACTAAACCAATTATCCGCCGAACCAAAAAGGCCGTGAAGTATAATTAATGGCTTTCCAGAGCCTAGTTTTTTAAAATTTAACTGCATTTTGGATTTACGATTTTTGATTTACGAGATCCTTTGAACCTCACACCTCTATTTTTCTATTCAAGCCTCTTTTATATGTGACATAACATCTGGCATCGGGCAACAAACACCAGACAATATTTACTCTAGTTTCCTTCTGTACATCTGAATTGTGTTTTCCAAGCCATAATAAAGCGCATCACAAACCAATGCATGGCCAATAGAAACTTCATCTAGGTAAGGAATGCTTTGTTTCAAAAAGGCTAAGTTTTGCAAGTCAAGATCGTGTCCGGCATTTAGTCCCATTCCCAATTCCCGCGCCAATTCCGCTACTTCTATGTAAGGTTTCACGGCTGCATCACGGTCTTTGTGATAATTGGCAGCGTAAGGCTCGGTGTAAAGCTCTACGCGATCTGTGCCCGTGAGTTTAGCAGGTTCGAAGTATTTAGTCTCCGGATTGATAAAAATCGAAACACGTACGCCAGACTCATGAAGTTCGGCGACGATGTCTTTTAACATGCTCTGATTGGCAATCGTATCCCAGCCATTATTTGAAGTAATCGCCGTCGGTGGATCGGGAACAAGCGTAGCTTGAGCAGGCTTAATCATACGAACCATCTCCATAAAACGCTTATCAGGATAACCTTCTATATTGAATTCAGTGGTTACTACTTTCGCCAGATCGATTACATCCTGATAGCGAATGTGGCGCTCATCCGGTCTTGGGTGTACGGTAATTCCCTGTGAACCAAAGCGCTCTGCGTCGAGTGCAACTTTCACTACATTTGGATTATCAGCTCCGCGTGCATTGCGAAGGGTGGCGATCTTGTTAATATTTACGCTTAGCTTGGTCATATCCGAGTCGAAAAAGGTATTTTTGTCAGTATTATTAGAAGTGTAACGCAAACTTAGGACTAATGAGTTTAAAGCAGAAAATAGAAAGTGAAATTAAATCAGCAATGATTGCTAGAGACAAAATCCGATTGGGAGCTTTGCGATCTATCAAGTCGCTGATACTTTTGGAAGAAACTAAAAGTGGAGCAAAAGCTGACATCACTGAAGAGGACGAGTTGAAACTTTTGACCAAAGCAGCTAAGCAGCGCAAGGATTCGGCAGATATCTATGAGCAGCAAGCACGTTTTGATTTATATGAGGTGGAAATGGCTGAGTTGAAAGTGCTTCAGGAATTCCTTCCAGTGGCGATGACAGACGAGGAAATTTCTGCTGCTATCAAGGAAATTATAGCTCAGACAGGTGCTACAAGTCCAAAAGACATGGGCAAAGTAATGGGTGTCGCTAGCAAGCAATTAGCTGGAAAAGCTGATGGTAAAGTGATCTCTGAGAAAGTGAAAGCTATACTGAACAGCTAGGTTGAGCGCAATAGATATAATCATAGTCGTCATTCTTGGTCTAGGAACCTATGAAGGATACCGTAAAGGTTTCCTTCTTGGTGTTCTGGGCCTTTTTGGTTTTGTGATCGCGGTGATCTTGGGACTATATTTTATGGCGCCTATGAATGACTGGCTCGCCGAAAATGTCACAGAATTCAATCTCGGGTTTCCCATTTTTGGCTTTATAGTCGTCTTTGTACTTACGCTGTTGTTCATCAAAATTGCTGGCTGGATATTGAAACAGGTCATGGATATGGTTCTACTTGGACCGTTAGACGCGATTGTCGGAGCACTTTTTGGAGCGGTGAAAGCAGCTTTTTTTATCAGTTTATTCTTTTGGCAGGCCAGTCTTTTCAAATTGGAGATGCCAAAGAAATGGACTAAGGATTCAGAAATGCTATACTTCATTGAGCCAATAGCACCAGCAATTGTCGCTGCCATTGAACCGTTTTTCCCAAGTATTGAAGAAAGCTTAAAGAAGTTGGAAGAGGTAGTGGAGAAAATCAAAGATGCTACTACTGATTGATAATTTTGATTCCTTCAGCCATATGTTGGCTGATTTGCTGAGACAGACGGGGGAGCAATTACTTGTGCTTCGCAATGATGTCTCGCTGGAGGAAATCAAAAGGTTGGAATTTAATGGCCTGGTCATATCTCCTGGACCAGGCATTCCTCAAAATGCTGGAAATCTCAATAAAATCTTCGCAGCGTATTACGATAAAGTCCCTGTGCTGGGAGTCTGCCTGGGACATCAGGCTATAGGCGAATTTTTTGGAGCAAGCCTGAAAAAGAATGCGGTTCCTACTCATGGGAAAGTGCATCAAGTCAGAAAGACTAATGCTCATCTATACACTATGGAACTACCTGAATCCTTCAAAGTAACCCGTTATCATTCTTTACAATTAGCCAATTTACCAGAGGAACTCGAAGTGCTTTTAGAGACTACGTCTGGAGAAGTAATGGGGATGGCACATAAAAGTTTACCGATTCTTGGGATTCAATATCACCCGGAAGCGCACTTGACTGAATATGGCTTGGCACTGGTGAAAAGCTGGGTTCAAGCTCTGAAAGCAGCTAGTTTGTAGATCTACTTATTTTTTGACAAGCCTACTTCTATAAAGCGTAAAATCTTCCTGCTCTTCCTCTCCCACGTATTTTTTCATCCACCAAATATCCTCTCCGATTACAGAGAAATTATACGGGTTCATTTCTGGCAATGCTAAGGGAATGATATCGCCGTCCTGTGTGAGTACTACTGTTCGCATTTTTGCTTCTTTGGATAGCTCCGCTCTTAACTCTTTTGATGCTTCTTTTGCAATTACTCGCGCTATATCATCTTTATTAGCCGGAGTAGGTTTGTAGCTGATCAACAAGTCATCCCCATATTTTTCAAGATTGAGTATTTGCGAAGGGTATGGAATGATCTTATAATCAAAAATTTGTGCGAAGCTCACCGCTCCCTTTTCGAATCCTTCGCCCGCTGCAAATCCCTCTAAGTTAAGCGCTGTCTTTTCCTTCAAGACAGGAGATTCTCCAGACCAATCATACGTATATAAAATTGGCTCATTTTGAAACATAAGATACAGCAACTGAGATTTTTCATCGTAGGAGAATACAGGTCTAAAATCAGCGAAGAAAAACACATTTCCATTTAAGAATTGAGAGCCCTCTGGGAATGGTAAAAAGGTTTTGGTTTCCTCTGTTTCCAGATCTGATAGAATCAAATTTCTCCTTGTTTGGAGGAATTCAGGGTCATAGTCGCCAGGTGCCTCTTCGATTATGTCCAGTGAATAAAGCAGGTATTCCTTTCCGCCTTTTTCTATGACTTGATAAGTTTTGAAATGCGAAAAAGGTCCTCCTAAACTCCATTGGTTCTGATAAATCCCAAAATTCTGGACTATTTCACCGTCTTTCTTGAAAACTTTCAGACCATTCATAATATCCAAAATCACCAGATTCCCTGCCTTATCTTGTGCGAAGTTTCCACCAGTCATAGAGAAAGCTCCCGGCACATCACCTGTCTTGTCCCATTTACCTGTTGGATTTCCATCCCTGTCGAATAGGTAAACATCAGAAGAAGCTCCATCTCTGAAAATAATACCATCCTCATCAGCCGTTTGAAAAAGAAAAACCCGTGTAAGTATATCATGCACCGTCACTGAATCTAAAACCTCCAGTTCATAGCTGGGCAATTCATTTGAACTGTTTTCAGATTGATTATCCTTTGTCTGACAAGAAAAAATCAGACATACTACTGAAGTAAAAAGCCATTGAATCTTCATAGAGGTAGTTTTAAGAATACTATTATAAGAAATTTAAGTTAGTTGAAGGTGCTGCGTTCTCATTTTTAAACACTTTTATTGTAGCTACTGAAAAATCAATTATTCAACTCCTGCGAAATTCTTACCTTTGTAGCTGATTATGAAATCGAGCAATATTCTGAAAGTGACAAAGAGAAATGATTAAGTGCGCTGCGAGATTCCATCTGACGATTGAAAAACAATTATAAACAGATGAAAAAGAAGCCATTCACAGTTGTCTATGAGGACAACCACCTTTTGATAGTAAATAAAGCCGCTGGTCTATTGGTGCAGGGAGATAAGACGGGGGACAAAACCTTGACGGATTACCTCAAAGAGTACATAGCAAAGAAATACAACAAACCAGGGGATGTTTTTTTACACCCGATTCACCGGCTGGATCGCCCAGTAAGTGGATTAGTTGCTTTTGCCCGTACATCGAAGGGGCTGGAGCGCATGATGGAGATTTTCCGAAAGCGAGAGATACATAAAGTTTATTGGGCACTCGTAAAGAGAAAGCCAAGGGAAGAAAGTGGGAAACTGACCCATTATCTTGTCAAAGACGAACAGAAAAATGTGGTGACTGCACACGATCGTGAAGTACCAGGATCTCAAAAAGCCGAGTTGAATTACAAGACGCTTGGATTTATGAATGACCACTGGCTATTAGAAGTTCGCCCTATATCTGGTCGTCCGCATCAGATCCGCGTTCAGTTGGCATCTATGGGTTGCCCGATTCGTGGAGATATTAAGTATGGCTTCGCAAAGCCAAATCCAGATGCGAGCATCAACTTGCATGCATTCAATTTGATTTTTGTACATCCGATCAAAAAGGAAAAACTCTACTTACGAGCCGCTGTGCCGGAGGAGGAATTCTGGGAGCAGTTCCTAGAATACGAAAGCATCAAGACGAAAGATCAGCACTTGGATAATTCGTTCAGTGGATAAAGAATTTAACCTTTGAGATTTATAAAATCTCAAAGGTTTTTTTATGGGAATTTACAGCAAAGAGCACAATGGTTCGGCAGGCTCACCAATCAAAGGTTTCGCAAAGAGGCTGAGAGATTAGCCCTTAGCTCTTATTTTTTAGGGATAATGACATATTATGGCTGGCTCTGTTTTTTATGGTTGGCTAAAAATCAATTTTAGAATTGTTTAACTTTTGCCTATGAAAAACATCTTACTTATTCTCATCGGTATCTTACTTTTTGCGGCATGCTCAAGCAAGCAAGAACCGAAAACCATCTACATCGTTCGTCATGCAGAAAAGCTGTTGACAGGAAATGATCCAGGGCTTTCTGTCGCAGGAAACGCCCGTGCAGTAAAGCTTTCCCAGATTTTAGCAGATAAGGACATTAAGCATATCTATAGCACTGATTACAAAAGAACCAAATTAACGGCGACACCTACAGCTAGCGAAGCTGGTATTGAGATAGAAACGTATGAGCCGGAAAATCACGATACTCTTATAGATCAACTTAGGAAGCTGGAAGGAAATGCATTAGTAGTTGGACACAGCAATACGGTGGGTCAAGTCGCCAATTATTTTGTAGGTGATGGTGATAATTACCAAGATCTGGAAGATTCAGAATACAATTTTATCTATGTGGTCACGCTAGATAAGGAGGGAAATTCATCTGTAATCACAAAAACATATAAGGATTATTAGGTCGATTCTTTAAACCGGAAAAACATGACTACTGGCTGCTCAAAATCTTCTATACTTCTTATAAAATCTTCAATTTCAACCGTGTAAATCCCCCTCTTTTTAAATCCTTCGATAAAAGAGTCAACCGTTTCTAAGGTCAATCCATGCAGCTTAATAACCGAAACACAATCATTTCCGTGACAATCCAATGGAAATGAGTAAAATGGAAGGCCTTCCTTATCAAAGATGATTTGCTCGCCAAATAGCAATTTATCGGCTTCTTTATTGTAAAATAAGTTGAACTCGCTTTTCCCTATTCTATTAAATTTTACACCCATCCAATCCTTGGTAACTATGTGTGAACCAAAGCCAAAGAATTTACCATCGTTTCTTCTCTCAGCTGTGAAGTCTATAGCAGTACCTTCTAAATCACTTTCTGAGAGACCTGCATCATTCAAATTGAATTCAGCTATTTTTTGAAGCTCACCTTTGGTTCCAGAAAACTTATAAATGGAATTCTCGAATCTTGGGAAATAATAAGTATCTCTATTGTTTTGAAAAAAGTAATCCCTCGATCTATAATCAGAAAAATCACTGGCGATTTTATCTGAAGAATAAACTGACTTAGGCATTAACAAAGAATCAGAGATACTTATATCACTTTGATTGATCGATGAAATATGATCATTTGATAATCCCTGAGTGTACCATAAATAGATGGAATCATTTAGATGTCGAAACTGAGTTGCTCTTATCGGGACTTTCATTTCATGCTGAAATCGGCCATGAAAATCATAAGCTAATAATTTTGACAACCGCCCATCATACAGGAATAGCTGCTCGCCATTGTCATCCAAAGCGATATCATAGACTTCCAAAAATTCACCTGGACCTTCTCCTTTTGGCTCTAAAAAAACCAGCTCATTCCCAGTTTCTCGGTCATATATGGAAACCGTTTTGGTAATATATGAATCAAGAACAAAAATCAGAGTATCATTGATTAACAGCTTATCTATATCCCCGAAAAAATGATTCGGAGCACTATTCAGTTCCAAATAATGAAACGAATCAATCAATTTATCCAAAGAAAGCTGACTTTTTTCAATTTCACTTTTACTAAGGTCAAACGCTACATATCCAGAATCCGTAACTGGTAAATTGCTGATGTTTAGTTCAGAATCATTAATCCAATTAAACTTGTTGTCGGACTTTTCTGGTCCTCGTTTTTGAGAACATGCCGAAATTATAAGAAGCGATAAAAAAAAGAGGCAGATAGAATATATCCGACCCTTCTTAAACTTTCTAAACGCAGTCTTCATTTAACCGCAATCACTACCCCAACACAGGTTACCACCATCTCTACATACATCCTTTATTCCATCCCAAGTTTGTGTATATGTCAATGGACCAGCCGTAACGGTGATTGTAGCCGTACAATTAACTTCATGCTTTTGCCAAAGCCAACCCCCGTTATCTTCTAAAGCTAGAACATTTCCTGAAAAAGCGACGATCATTAACATCGTCAACACGTAAAACAATGATTTTTTCATTTTTTTTAATTTAGGCAAACTATATGATTTAAAATGTAGTTGCAACATAACTAAATCTATTAATAAAAAAATTAATAGTTATTTTTTTTAAAAAAGTTCTATCCCTAAAAAAATGATGCTCTAACACACCTGGATGTTCTATATACTAAGCTTTTTGAGTAAATAAAAAGCTTATTTTAGTATTTTTGGTATAAGTCAAATTGGCATAACTTAAAGATTACAATTCTACTCATTTTTTTGAAGATACATTTTTAACTTATAACTACTCTTTAGCTTTCCCGTTTTTTCCCTACCTTAAAACGGTATTTTTATCGTCTATGAATAGAGAAGAAAACATAAGTCAGCTTCAAAACACAAGTAAAATTTGGGATATTGCCGTGATCGGCGGAGGTTCCTCCGGCTTAGGAGTGGCCTTAGATGCCATTTCAAGGGGCTTATCCGTGATTTTATTTGAAAAATCCGATTTTGCCAAAGGCACTTCCAGCCGTAGTACTAAGCTCGTCCATGGAGGAGTGAGGTATCTTGCCCAAGGAGATGTAGGGTTAGTTTTCGAGGCGCTTAAGGAGCGGGGAAAATTACTACAAAACGCTCCACATTTGGCTCATGATCAGCCCTTTATTATCCCGATTTTCACAGCTAAGGATCGGATAATGTACAGTGTTGGCCTGAAGATCTACGATTGGATGTCTGGTCGACTAAGTTTGGGTAAATCTGAATTCATCTCAAAAGAAGAAACGCTAAAACGACTTCCAGGCCTAAAATCTGAAGGCCTTTATGGCGGAGTAGTCTATCACGACGGTCAGTTTGACGATGCAAGACTTGCTTTGAATCTCGCCCAGTCAGCAGACGAAGCAGGCACCTGCGTGTTGAATTACGTCAGCGTGAATAATTTGGTGAAAAATGAAGCTGGTAAAATCACCGGTTTGCAGGTTTCGGATAAGCTATCCAGAAAAAAATATGAAGTGAACGCCAAAATGGTGGTCAATGCTACGGGTGTATTCGCGGATAAGATCCTGCAAATGGATAATCCGGAAGCACCTAAAATGATACAGCCAAGCCAAGGAATACATTTGGTTTTGGATCTTGACTTTTTGGGCGGAAAAGATGCTTTGATGATCCCGAAAACAAGAGATGGAAGAGTACTTTTTGCAGTGCCATGGCATGGGAAACTTGTAGTTGGCACTACCGATACACTTCGTGAAAAACCAAAATTAGAACCAGAAGCGCTGCAAAAAGAGATAGATTTTGTACTGGAAACTGCTGCCGGTTATTTGGCTAGAAATCCTACTAGAGCAGATGTAAAGTCAGTTTTTGCAGGTCTTAGACCTCTTGCCAGACCAAAAGAAGGTAGCACCAAAACCAAAGAAATTTCACGGTCTCATAAAGTGATCTTATCAGAAAGTGGCTTGGTCACTTTGACTGGTGGTAAGTGGACGACCTTCCGAAAAATGGGTGAGGACACAGTGGAGTATTTTACCAAAGTCACTGGAGAAAAGCTCAAGGACAGTAAGTCTCTGGATATGAAAATCCACGGAGCTACATCCCGTGTGCCGGATGGACACTGGGGTATTTATGGCTTTGATGCCCAACCTATTCAGGACCTAACAAAAGAGAACAAAGAATGGGGAGCACAACTGCACCCTGACTTCCCAAATATCGAAGCCGAAGTAATCTGGGCTGTCAGAGAAGAGATGGCGATGAAAGTAGAAGATGCTTTGGCGAGAAGAATCAGAATGCTCTTCCTAGATGCCCAAGCCGCTATAGATACAGCACCCAAAGTAGCAGCATTGATGGCCAAGGAAATGGGCAAAGATGAAAAATGGATTGAATCGGAATTGGCTGAATTCACCAAAACAGCTTCCAAATACTTGATAAAAAAATAACCCAAAATGAGCCAAAACAAACCTTATTTGATGGCTCTAGACCAAGGCACAACCAGTTCTAGAGCTATTATTTTTGATAAAAAGGGCAAAATCGTCTCTGTAGCCCAAAAGGATTTTAAGCAACATTTCCCCAAGCCCGGATGGGTAGAACATGATCCCGAAGAAATCTGGACTTCCCAGTCTTCAGTGATGATCGAATCTCTTATCAACAAAAGTATCCGAGCTAATCAAGTAGCTGCGATTGGGATTACGAATCAACGCGAGACGACTATTGTGTGGGACAGAAAAACAGGTGAAGCAGTTTACAATGCCATAGTTTGGCAGGATAGGAGAACAGCGGAGTATTGCAATCAACTCAAGGACCAAGGACATGCTGAATTGGTAGTATCCAAGACTGGATTGATTATCGATGCTTATTTCTCTGCTACCAAAATCCGATGGATTCTTGAAAATGTAGAAGGTGCGAGAGAGCGAGCTGAAGCTGGCGAACTTGCTTTTGGAACGGTTGATTCTTGGTTAGTTTGGAAACTGACGGCTGGCAAAACTCATATTACAGACATTACCAACGCAAGTCGAACCATGCTGTTCAATATCCATTCTCAGGAATGGGATCAGGAATTGTTGGATCTATTTGGTATTCCTGCATCGCTTTTACCTGAGGTAAAAAGCTGTAGTGAAGTTTACTGTGAGACGGCAGGAGATGTATTAAGCGTGAAAATTCCTATCGCTGGTATTGCTGGAGATCAGCAAGCGGCACTTTTTGGACAGCTTTGTACTAAGCCAGGGATGGCAAAAACAACTTACGGAACAGGCTGCTTTTTGGTAATGAATACAGGAAAAGAGGCTGTTAGATCAAAAAATCAATTGCTCACTACTGTTGCATGGAAAATTGGCGATGAGATTAATTACGCATTGGAAGGTTCGGTTTTTATTGGCGGAGCCGCAATTCAGTGGCTAAGAGATGGAATCGGCCTATTAGATCACGCAAAGGAAAGTGAGCGATTAGCGGAAAGTATCGAAGGAAATGACGGAGTTTACTTTGTCCCAGCCCTATCAGGGTTAGGCGCGCCACATTGGGATCAAAATGCAAGAGGAGCTTTTTTTGGGATCACTAGAGGAACAGAGAAAGCACATATGGCCAGAGCAGCGCTAGAGGCAATTGCCTATCAGGTTTACGATGTGCTGAAAGCGATGGAAAAAGATGCCGGAAAATCCACCCAAGAACTACGTGTAGATGGTGGAGCGACTGCGAATAATTTCCTTATGCAGTTTCAAGCAAACTTGCTCGATTGCGAAATCAAACGACCTGAGATTATAGAGACTACTGCAATTGGAGCCGCGTTTTTAGCTGGTTTAGCCGTAGGATTCTGGAAAGATCAAGAAGAGATCAAATCACTTTGGAATGCTGATAAAAGCTTTACTCCTAGAATGGAAAAAGGAGAACGAGATAAATTGATTCATTTTTGGCACAAAGCGGTGGAGCGCTCTAAAAACTGGGTAGAATAATGAATATATATCTAGCAGAATTAATAGGAACAGGCTTGTTGATACTATTGGGATCCGGTGTTGTTGCCAATATGCTTTTGTCAAAAACCAAGGGTTATGGCGGAGGAATCATGGAAATCAGTACCGCTTGGGCTTTGGCTGTTTTTGTCGGAGTAGTGGTGGCTGGCCCATATAGCGGCGCACATTTAAATCCGGCTGTTACGTTGGGATTAGCTTTGACAGGACAGTTTGACTGGGCTTTAGCACCAGGATATATTATTGCGCAGGTTTTAGGAGCAATGATAGGTGTTGGAATAGCTTGGTTGTTTTATAAGGATCACTACGATGCTACAGATGATGCCGGCTTGAAAGCCGCTCCATTTGGTACTTCACCAGCAATTAGAAACCTTCCCTTGAACTTCTTTTCTGAAGTAATCGGAACGTTCGTCTTGTTATTAGTCATACTTTACAACGATGGTGTTGAAATCGGAGACATGGACTCTACCCCTATTGGTATGGGCTCTCTTGGAGCAATTCCTGTCGCATTCTTGGTATGGGTTATTGGTTTGTCATTAGGAGGAACTACAGGTTATGCAATTAACCCAGCCCGTGATTTCGGACCAAGATTGATGCACGCAATTTTACCAATTAAGGGCAAAGGAAGTTCGGATTGGGGTTATGCATGGGTTCCGATTTTAGGTCCTTGCGTAGGGGCTGCTTTAGCAGCTGGATTGTTTTTGGTGGCCGGATCCTAATTAATTCTGGAAATTGTCTCCAAATAATTAATCCTCATTTTATTGCTAAAAAAGTAATTTCAGTGATCGTAATCACCATAAATACGTCTATTTGGCGATTGCGATCACCGCATATGCGTTTCTAATTGAAAAAGCCTGAAATCTTCACAGATTTCAGGCTTTTTCAATTTTCAGCTACTGTATTTTATTTCAATATCTCGCGAGCAATTACCATTTTCTGGATTTCCGACGTTCCTTCTCCAATGGTACAAAGCTTGGAATCACGATAGAATTTCTCCACTGGATAATCCTTCGTAAAGCCATAACCACCAAAGATTTGAACTGCATCATTAGAAACTGAAACTGCTACTTCAGAGGAAAAATACTTGGCTTGAGCTCCTGCCAAAGTCACTTTTTCTCCACGGTTTTTAAGATCTGCAGCTTTAAAAATTAACAAGCTTGATGCCTCCACTTGAGTCGCCATATCAGCTAGCTTAAAGGAAATACCTTGAAAAGAGCTAATTGGCTTGTTGAATTGATGTCTTTCTTTAGAATATTGAATAGATGCTTCTAGAGCCCCTTCAGCGATTCCTTGGCCTAGCGCAGCAATAGAGATTCTACCACCATCCAGCACTTTCATAGATTGGATAAAGCCATCGCCAACTTCTCCTAAAACCTGACTTTCGTGAATTTTACAATCCGTGAAGATCATTTCTGCAGTTTCAGACGCGCGCATTCCTAGCTTATCTTCCTTTCTGCCACCTTCAAATCCTGGCGTTCCGCGTTCTACAATGAATGCGGTCATACCATGCGAATCTCCTATCTCTCCAGTTCGTACGATCACAACAGCCACATCACCAGAAACACCGTGGGTGATGAAATTTTTTGCTCCATTGATAATCCAATGATCACCTTCTTTTTTGGCTACTGTACGCATATTCCCAGCATCCGAACCCGTATTAGGTTCTGTCAAGCCCCAAGCACCAAGCCATTCGCAGGAAGCGAGTTTAGGCAAATATTTCTTCTTCTGCTCCTCAGAGCCAAAAGCCATTATATGACCTGAACAAAGTGAATTGTGGGCAGCCATGGATAAACCCACAGAAGGATCCAATTTGGATAGCTCTACTATGGCGGTAACATACTCTGTATAACCAAATCCGGAGCCACCATATTCTGTAGGAATAAGAACTCCCATAAGGCCTAGTTCGCCGAGTTTCTTGAATACCTCCATTGGGAAAAACTGCTTGTCATCCCATTCCTTTCTAAAAGGTGTAATCTCTTTGGCGCCGAAATCACGGATCATCTGAGCGATCATCCGTTGATTTTCATTTTGGTTGAAGTCTAGCATTTCTATATTATTTGGGTTTATTTCCTTCTATAAGAACCCTAAGATTCAGAAATAGTTTGGATTCAACAAATCCTATAATTCCATAGCAAATTTTATTTTTAACTCTTTCTCAATCATATATATAAGCTTTTTGAGAAAAGATCTTTGTATTCTAGCTCGCTTTATATTTTCAACCACTTTTAATAGCATCTTGCGAGAGAAATATTTTTTGATTTATTTCCCATCAAATCAATTGTTTATGTATTCTTTTTGCCGATTCTTAGGTGTTTGTCTCTTCTTATTGTGTCCGCAGATGCTTTTTGCACAGACCAGTTCAGAACTGCTCGACAGCCTTAAAACCGAACTTTCCATAGCCTCCACAGCCAAAGCTCGTTCTTTAATTCTTTCAGAACTGACGTGGTATTATGTTCCTGTTTCTCACGATACGGCGATAAGCTATGGAATGAAAAATATAGAAGTAGCAAAATCACTTAAAGATGATGCTATACTGGGCCAAGCATTTAGCGACCTCGGTTATGCCTATATGGAAAAAGGGGAGTTGATAGAATCGAGAAAAAACTATCATGAGTCTCTGAAATTGCGATATCAAACGGGTGACTCTACCCAAATCTACGCGACAATCACGAATCTGGGCTCTGTATATCAACGGGATTTTCAGTCAGATTCAGCGATGGTAAATTACTTGAAAGCTCTTAGCTTTTTTGAGCGAACAGGGAATGATCGAAATGCTGATTTTGTGCGGAACAACATAGGTGTGATCTACCTAGACATGAGGAATTATCCTAAGGCGTTGGAGATTTTTCAAGTAGCAGCGGCATATAGAAAAGCCCAAAAAGATGACTATTTGTACGCTTCTACTCTTACCAACATCGGAAGTATTTATAAAAATTTGAAAGAATTTGAGAAATCCGAAGAGGTTTATTTGGAAGCACTTCGGATTTTCAAAGCAGAAGGTGACGATTTTTACACTTCCACCACCTACAACAATCTTGCAACCCTCTATAATGCTCAGCAAAAAAGTGATCTTGCTATTTCCCATGCAGAAATGGGGCTTGTGCTAGCAGAACAAGTCGGAGCTGATTATGACTATGCACTGATCGAATCGAATTTGGCTCAATCTTACCATGATTTAAAAGATTACCCAAAGTCTAGAGAGTTTTATCTCCGTGCATTGACACACTTCAAAGCGCAAAATGCTGAAGAAGATATCGCCTCCATGTATCTGCTGATGTCTCCCGTTTACGCTGCTTTAGGCATGCCAGATAGCTCGGCTTATTATACTACGTCCTATGTCGATTTGAACAAGAGACTGACTGAGCAGGAAATCCAGCAACTCACTTCCGATCTAGAAGCAAGGTATCAATCCGAGCAAAAGGATGCAGCCATCGCCCGCCAGCAACTTGAGCTTCGAAATAAGAATTTTCAGCTCTATGGCTCTTTGGTTTTAGCAGTGGTTCTTGGCATCGTGGGGTATTTGCTTTACAGTCAGCAAAAGCTAAAAAACCAGCAGTTGAGGCAAGAAGGGAAGTTGAAAGCTGCTTTGGGCCAAATAGAAACTCAGAATAAACTGCAAGAACAACGCATGCTTATATCACGCGACCTTCATGACAATATAGGAGCTCAGCTTACTTTTATAATTTCAGCGATAGAAAACCTCAAGTATTTTGACCCAATCAAGGATACACTGACACATCGATATGATTCGATTGCGAATTTCACGAAGCAAACCATAACAGAGCTTCGAGACACGATCTGGGCAATGAATTCTGGGCAAATCACATGGGAGCAACTTTCTGCTAGAATTTCGGATTACCTGCAGCAAGCGGGGATTTCTACGCTAGGGATCAATTTTGAATTTGAAGTGGAAAAAAGCTTAGATCCAAACTTCCATCTGGTCTCATCCGAAGGGATACAGATCTATAGAATAGTGCAGGAAGCGATTCAAAATTCGCTAAAATATGCCTATCCAAGCCAGATACTTGTAAGCGTCTCACAAGTTGATAACCTACTTCAACTCATCATTAAAGATGATGGAACTGGGTTTGTAGAGTCTGAAATCAAAGCTGGAAATGGATTGTTCAATATGCGAAAACGAGCTGAGGAACTTGGTGGCAAACTAGAAGTACTATCTCAAGCGGGAAAAGGCACCTCAATAACACTTTTGCTTCCAAAGAAGTAACATGAACTCTGAATATTGCAAGCGAAGGAGAGACTGAAATAGTCCATTTGCCGTATTACCTCGGTGTTTACATATGCCTAGTTTTGGTAAGCTTCTCCTTTTTAACTTTCAATGGTCTTATCCATTTTTGAAAATCATCTACTTGGCATTTTAGTCCTATTAGTTTTAGGCAGTATTGCACTGCTGCATTACTTGCTATTTCGAGAATATATTCATCAGGATAAACTCCAAAGTAAACGCCTGAAGGATATGGAAGGCTTAGTACAAACCGAAATCAAACGTTCTCTAAGCTTAAGTAATCAAGTAGGAGAACTCTCCCAAATCAAACAAAAAACACAAGAGCAGCTTGATTTGATCAAACTTCAGGTGGAGGCGGTGAAGAAAGGATCAAAAAAATAGGTGCCTTCTAGTGCTATCAAACTAGCCAACAGCTTTGCTATCTAGTGCTTTTGCCGTATTCCCAGAAGAGGAATTTTAGTTGATTTTTGAGTATTCAAAATCAACTTATTTATATGAAAAATTCTAGACTATTTTTAATCTTAATCCTATTTGTTGCAATCAATACCTCTTGTTCAAAAGATGACGATGATCCAAAAGTTGGCGATTGTGGAACTGTATGCACTGGAACCATAGCAAGCGGCGAAACAGCAGGTATGGTAGCATCTTCGGTGGTAGGGAAGTATACATTAACCATGCAATACGCAACTGCCAATAGCCCTTTTCCTAATGGTACTGTGGGAGAATTTGAGGTCTACGCGGACAACACACTTTACGCAAAGATTGACGGTAAATGTGTGACGATCAGCAACCCCAAGCAAAGTGGAACTGCCGAAGTTGTTTTTAAGGACACTTGTGTATTTAATCTATTTTTTGGGGTGTCGGAAAAAAATTCAGGTGGACTCAATGAAATCAATATCGGAAGTAGTACTGAGTTTTTAGGGCAATTTCACTTGTAGACTTTCTATTAAAAAATGACTGGTATGATAAAGGCAGATGCTTACTTACTGCATCTGCCTTTTTTAATGTATGTCGTTTCAACTTACCAATTAATCGGTCCTTTTCCCAAGTACTTCTCAGCAATTGGCAAATAGTAATCCTTTACATCATCCAGGTCGTAGATTTTTGGCGACTTGGTATACAGATCATATCGATTAAAATCCAGAATCCATTCCTTGTATTGTGCATCTTGTGGAGCTTCAAACTGCGAATAACTTCCACCATTGTGCCAAGGATAAAAAGAGTGATAGCGTACCATCACCATTCCAGCTTCAGGAATCGTATTTTCAGAATGATTTTTCAAGACTTGGTAAAAATACTCATCATGACCCCAGGCTAACTGTAAATTGTCTAGCCCACAGCCTTTTTCATAAACGCCCAACTCTGTATTATACCGAGGATCTTTCATGTCGGGATTCAGCTCATTGAACTCGGAATAAACACAGGTGTCAGGCAATTTTGCTCCGACAACAAATACATCCCCAACCAGTCCCCACTGCTCAGCTTGGCTAGTTCCGTCTTCATCAGACCCGAATAAATACATCACCTTACCGAGGTCGTGAATCAAACCAACCAATTGCATCCAGTCAGGGCGATTGTCAGCACGTAAAGCTTCGGCTGATTGAATCAAGTGTTGCACATTTGGCAAATCAAGATCCGGATCACTCACATCTATCAGTGCGTTGAGCTTTTCCATCGCATCCCAAAGACTCATTGGTTTGTCAAATGTGAGGTACTTAGATTTCATTTGATGCACGTAATCGTAGGTTTGATACATGCGCATTTTTCTGTAATGCTCTTTCACGGCCGCCTTTATGTCGACGTGATTATAATTTCTGAATTCCTTTTCTGTAGTCTCCATAGTATTAAGCGATTGTGCCTAAAATTACATAAATAATTACTGTGATTGCAATCAAAACCCAACCCAGAGTTTTGGCATATTTCCAAGGGACTATACTTAACTTACCTGAATCTGCCATTACAAATGGAATTGCGACTGGGTATTTTGCTGACACCAGATGCATCACGATCAGATTGAGGATAAATTCAATGCCCCAAATGTGAACAAAATGGATGTTGACTTTGAGCACCAAATCCATAAGAATATAGAATCCCAATCCGAAAATCAATCCAGCTTTGGCTCCTGCTGCGGATACCTTAGGGAAAAAGAATCCCGCAATAATCACCGTTGCCATCGGAATAAAGAAGATCCCGTTCAGCTGCTGCAAAAGTTGGTAAAGTCCTGCAGGTGCATTTGCCACATAGGGCGCTACCAGTATAGAAACTACAGCCAAAATTGCTGAAACCCACTTTCCTACTCGAACGAGTTGGCCTTCTTTGGCTGCTTTCTTAATATAAACTTTGAAAATATCCAGACTGAAAATCGTTGCAGCGCTATTCAGAGCACTATTGAACGTACTCAAAATCGCTCCCATAATGACAGCTACAAAGAAGCCAGTCATCCAAGAGGGCAGTACTCGCTTTACTAACTCCGGATACACACTGTCCTGAGAATCGAAAAGCGTATCACCGAAATAGTAAAAACCGATAATTCCTGGAAGGACTATCACCAGAGGAATCAGGATTTTCAAAACCCCCGTAAACAATAAGCCCTTTTGTGCTTCTTTTAAACTCACCGCTCCAAGTGCTCGCTGAACGATGGATTGGTGCATTGTCCAGAAGTAAAGTTGGTTGATGATCAATCCTGTGAAGAGCACCTCAAAAGGCAAAATAGAATCTCTCGATCCTAGACCAATCGAAGGTTCCTTACTGATCACATTGAATTTCTCCGGCGCGTTGTTAAAAACCTTTACTAGGCCATCGATCACATTTCCATCTCCGATATCCCAAAGTGCAAAAATGGGAACCAACAATCCCGCAATCAGCAATCCAAAACCATTAATAGTATCCGTGTAAGCAACCATTTTCAATCCTCCAAAAATCGCGTAAACAGCTCCTATTACTCCCACCACGACGACTGTGAGCCAAATCCCTTCGGACTGGGTAATCCCCAGCGTTTCTGAAATCCCGAAAATTGATTCAATATTAATCGCTCCCGTGTAGAGTACGATAGGTAAAAGCGTCACCACAAATGAGATAATAAGTAACAGGGAAATCAGCGCCTGGGTCATTTTATCAAACCTTTTCTCCAAAAACTCAGGAATGGTAGTGAGCCCCATTCTCAGGTATTTGGGAATAAAATACAATGCGCCGATCACCAGCGCGATGGCTGAGGTAACCTCCCAAGCAATTATAATCGCACCGTTTTTATAAGCTGAACCGTTCATTCCCACGAGGTGCTCCGTGGAAATATTGGTTAACAACATGGAACCAGCGATGACCACGCCTGTCAAGCTGCGGCCCCCTAGGAAATATCCGTCTTGGGTTTGAAGGTTTTGTTTGCGAAGCATCCACGTAGAGTAGATCGCTACAAAGCCTGTGAAAGCTAAGAAACTGAAAAGTGTAAGCAATTATTTTGGATTGAGAGGGTTTATCAAAATTGTATTCTGGAAAAATAGGAAATTAGAATTGCTGTGGCAATAAAAGATTAAGCTTACAGCAGCATTCTTCTCTGAGTGATTCATATGGTAAACTATAGACTACAGATTTTTCCTTAATTTCCATTCTGAATTCCTATTAGAGAATTTCTATTGCTACCAGCTAACCAATTTTAACTATGAAGGCTTTTTTCTTAGTACTACTCAGTGTTGTATTCTCGTTTTCCAGTTTTGCTCAAGAGATCACCGGCCAATGGAACGGTGTCTTGAAAGTGCAGGGCGTGCAATTAAGACTAGTCTTTAATATTTCGAAAACAGCAAGTGGCTTCAGTTCTACCATGGATAGTCCTGATCAAGGAGCATTCGGAATTCCTGTCTCCTCCACCAGTTTTGAGAATGGCACTTTGAAGATCGCCATCTCCAACGCGAATATTAAATACGAAGGAAGTCTCGGCGATGACCAAGTGATTATCGGTGTTTTCACCCAAGCTGGGCAGTCTTTTCCAATGAATCTTTCTCGTGAAGAAATTAAAAAACAAGAATCGAAAAGACCTCAGGAACCGGTAAAGCCTTATCCTTATGAGGCTGAAAATGTAACTTTTGACAATGAGCAAGCTGGAATAACACTTGCCGGGACACTTACCTTACCTCAGACATCCGGCAATTTTCCTGCGGTAGTCTTGATCTCTGGATCTGGTCCTCAAAACCGTGACGAAGAATTAATGGGGCATAAGCCATTTCTGGTATTGTCAGATTATTTGACCAAAAATGGAATTGCAGTACTACGCTTTGATGACCGCGGAACTGCAGCATCCCAAGGTGATTTCAGTACGGCAACAAGCGCAGACTTTGCTACTGATGTAGCTGCTGCAGTAAAATATCTGAAAACAAGAACTGAAATAGATCACAGTCATATAGGATTGATTGGTCATAGTGAAGGCGGGCTGATTGCTCCTATGGTGGCAAATCAAAGTGAAGATGTTGACTTCCTTGTACTTCTTGCTGGCACAGGAATTCGGGGTGACCAATTGCTTTTGGCGCAGCAAGCTCTGATTGGGAAAGCTTCTGGAATGAGCCCAAATCAACTGGCAGAAAACGACATGATCAGCAGAAAGGCATTTGAGATCATGGTCAAAGACCAAAGTTCAGAAGACTTAAAAACCGAAATGTCGGCATATATGACTCAGGTTTTCCGCCAAATACCTGCAGAAAATATCCCTGGTGGAATGAGTGAGGAAGAATTTGTAAAAGCCCAAATAGATCAGTTGACGAGTCCATGGATGGAGTATTTTATCAAATATGATCCGGTTCCAGCATTGGAAAAAGTCACTTCTCCAGTATTGGCAATCAATGGAGAAAAGGATCTGCAAGTGCCACCAAAGGAAAATCTAGGAGCAATAAAAGCCGCATTGGAAAAAGGCGGAAATAAAGACATAACCACAGTGGAATTGCAAGGTTTGAATCACTTATTTCAAGAAGCTCAAACCGGCGCACCAAGTGAATATGGGACGATTGAGCAGACTTTTTCTCCTGTGGCTATGGAGGTAGTTTTAAATTGGATTAAAGAACGGGTGAAGTAAATGGAGTCCTTTGATGAAATACGTTGTAATGGTAAAAATTGTGAGTTGTAAGTTGTACTACACCTAAATAAACTGGATGGAAACTACTTACTACTCACCACTTACAAAAATCATGTGCCGTGGCGGGAGATACTCTACCAGCTCGTCGGCTTATAATCCTTCAGAAACTTCCCGTTCCAATGCTTGCCTGTATTGATCCCATCAAATAGCGGATCCATTACCCGTGCTGCCCCATCGACGATATCCAGTGGAGGTTGGAAGTCATGCAGATCCTGCTTGCGCTTAGCCAGTTCAGCAGGATCCTCATCCGTCACCCAGCCTGTGTCCACAGCATTGGTGTAAATCCCGAATTTTGGCAATTCCGCAGCCGAAGTAAGTGTCATCATGTTCAGCGCTGCCTTAGCCATATTGGTATGTGGATGGCGGGCTTCTTTGTGAAACTGATGGAATTTACCTTCCATGGCAGACACATTGATGATATGTTTTTTGCCTGTATTATCCTTCTTCATGATATTCACAAGACGGTTACACAGCACAAAAGGTGCAACAGAATTCACCAACTGCACTTCCAGCATTTCATTGGTATGGATTTCACCAAGCTTCAGTCTCCAGCTATTTGTCTTTCTTAGGTCCACTTGCTGCAGATCTGCATCGAGTTTGCCGATAGGAAAAATCTCCTCCGAACTCAAAGAATCATCTATGCTATAGGGAATTTGTGTCAGTTGAGCAGAAGAAGTAAGACCAATTCCAAGCTGTTTTCCATGCCAGGATACTGGTAGGTTTTTGTTTTCGCCTTCGGCAAATTCCTGACTGAGAATTCGTATTTCTTGCAAGCAAGCATGATGGTCTGAAAGCAATTTTTGCGTAGCTGGAGCAAGATCTGTCCAAGCCAAGGATTCATTTTCCATCAAGTGCTGATAAAAACCACTTGGTCTGCGCACTGTCTGCGCAGCATTGTTGATCAGCACATCTAGGCGATCGTATTGCTGCTCGATGTAATTGCAAAAAATCTCAACACTTGGAATATGTCTCAAATCCAAACCATGAATATGAAGACGACCTCCCCATTCTTTGAAATCAGGCTCTTTGGCATAGCGCAATGCAGAATCTATAGGGAATCTGGTGGTGGCAATCACCGTCGCTCCTGCACGTAGCATCATTAAGGTGATATGGTAACCGATTTTCAACCTAGAGCCTGTCACCAAAGCCACTTGACCTTGCAGATCGGCGGTCTGGAAACGCTTAGCGTAATTGAAATCACCACAACTCGTACACATGGTATCGTAGAAATGATGAAGTCTGTCAAAAGAATTCTTACAGACGTAGCATTCACGAGGTGTTTCAAGCAGGATGGCCTCGTCGGCCTCCTTACCTGTCAAAGCCAGCATGCTTGGAGCTATGAAAATCGAGGCTTCACGCGCAGAACGAATGCCTGTTGTCTTTCGAGCTGTTTTGTCTTTATCAGCAATTTTCTTTCGATGGATCTTTTTCGCACCCTTTTTTCGCTCAGCAAGCTCCTCTTTGCTTGGTCGGGAAAATTGCCCCGCAGCCATGAGCAATGCAAGTCTATTCTCGGTCGGAATAGCGAAAATCTGATCTGTATCTGCGTTCAACCCCTCCAAAACGGCGATGCATTGTGCAATTTGTTCGGGGGTGATTTTCACTGGGTTTACAGATTCTGTTTCCTTTTCCATGGTAGTGTTCTTACAAGGGCGCAAAAGTAAAGATTTAAAAAATGGGATTACAGGTTTGGCCTGCGATTGAGCTTGAGAAAACTGCTGAACATGGTGACTTTCACTGAATAGCGTGAATTTTCAGGATCAACATTTAACATATAAAATGCTATTTAAACCCATCCTAAAAAGATAATTTATTACTTTTGCGCAGCAATGATCCAAAAACTCTTTCCATTAGACAAAAATTATATCCTCCGTCAGGCGCAGTCTGTGCTGGAAGAGGAGCTAATTGATCGAATGATTTTTGAATTGAAACGATCCTATACTTCTCTGTATAATCCGCTTCAACTCATGGATACTACCTACGCTCAGATTCTTGATACCTTTGAGTTTCCCCGCGAACGTGCTCGCCTTATCTATCGCCAACTTAGCGGTATCTATCGCTACAAGCATGGTGACAATCAGCTAGAGATGCTTTTTGATGGAAGAACACATTTAGAAAAATTCCAAGAGGATTGGTCTGCAGCATTTATTGCCTATGTCAGCGAATTAGGTATTTACGAGCAGTATGTAAAAACCATGCTGAGAATGACATTACTTTTTGATACCGAGTCACGTGCCGAATGGGCAGAAAATCACTGCAAGGCTTTCATCAATCAACACTTTGAGTTGAAGGTTGTGAAAAGACATGGTGAACTTCGACTGAAAGTCGGTTGAGCTGAAGAAAAGTTATAAAGCTTCATTTTATACCCTACTTCCAATTAATCATTTTATACTGATCTTCTTTCTGAAATCGCTCTGGTATTGAAAGCAGAATAGATTTGCGGATCGCATGAATCAATACGTTTTTAGTGAAGTTTTTGGCAACCACCAGACTTATTTCCCTCACTGGTTCAGGTGCATCAAACCTTCTTATCAAGCCAGATTCTTTTTTATCCAACACTGCCATTTCGGGCACGAGTGTATAGCCCACACCCTTATCTACCAATCGCATGAGAGACTCGATGGAGCCACTTTGAAATTCAAATCCAAAGTTGTTTTTGGAAGCTTTGCTGTTACAAATTGAAAGAATCTGATCTCGAAAACAATGGCCTTCATCCAATACCAAGATTTGATTTGGATCCAGCATCGCAGGAATGATGTGGTTTCTCTTTAGGAAAGGATGATCATCAGGAAGATACAAGAGAAACGGCTCGTAGAAAAGAGGTATCTCTCGGATAGTTTTTTCCTCCAAAGGAGTTGCCAGCAAACCGACATCCAAGGTTCCACGCTGTAATTCCAGGATGATTTCAGCGGTCTGCATTTCCCGTATAACCAATTTGGTTTGTGGATTTGACTTCACAAACTCAGGTAAAAATAGCGGCAGTAAATAGGGAGAAATAGTAGGTATCACGCCAAGGGTAAATTCCCCTTCTAAAGATTCCTTTTCAGTGAGCACAAACTCCCTTAATTCTGAAATTTCCTTCAAAATTTTTCTAGCCTTTAGGAGGATCAAATTACCTGCAACTGTCGGCTGAAGTGGTTTTGTATCACGATCGAAAATTTTGACACCAATCTCTTCCTCCAACTTTTTCACCTGCGTAGTGAGATTTGGCTGAGAGACATTACAGCTTTCTGCCGCTGTTACAAAATGTCTGAAATTATCTAAAGCTACGATATACTCAAGTTGGGCTATTGTCATATAACCTAAAGTTATGAATAGATAAGAAATATTAATTTGATTTATGAGAAAATGTGAGACAACTTTGTGTAACAATTTTGAAAACTAAAAACATATATCATATGAGCAATCGCATATTAGGCTTGGGTGCTGAATTCCCAGCTTTCGAAAAAACCGCAGTAGTATCTAGAGAAAAAGGACAAGAATTCCAGACTATCAGCAACGATATCCACACTGCCGATGGCAAATGGATGGTGATGTTCTGGTGGCCAAAGGATTTCACTTTTGTATGTCCTACTGAGATCGCTGAATTCAACAAAAACGCAGGTGAATTTGCAGACAGAGATACTGTATTGGTAGGTGCTTCTACTGATTCTGAATTCGTTCACTTGGCTTGGAGAAACAACCACGAAGATCTTCGTGACCTTAAATTCCCTATGCTAGCGGATACTTCTAAGTCTCTTGCAGAAGAACTTGGTATCCTGGAAGCAACTGAGAAAATCGCTTACAGAGCTACTTTCATCATCGATCCTCAAGGAATCGTTCGTTGGGTATCTGCTTATGATCTTTCTGTAGGAAGAAATGTAGAGGAAGTATTGAGAGTGCTTGATGCACTTCAGACTGACGAGCTTTGCCCATGTAACTGGGAAAAAGGAGAAGAAACTTTGAACCTGAACTAATTCAGATCTCAAATCTAATTTAAGCAAAGGAGGTCTCAGGATCTCCTTTGCTTGCTTAAATCCAGTTTCAAACCTAACTCTAACACCATGGAAGTATTAAACATTAATCAGTCAGTAGCCGAACTTTTGGAAGTAGTAGGACTGAATGAAGAATTTACCAACGAATCTTTGAGAAATCTGGGCGATGCTGATTCCAGATATGTGAAAGATTTGAAACTCAATTTCAAGACTATCCTCAAAGGAGATAAGCTAAACCAAAAGGAAGTTGCCTTGATGGGCTTGGCACTTGCAGCTAACGCGGCAAACAATCCTCTTCAGAGATTTTTTAGAAAATTAGCAGAAGAAAACGAAGCTACTATTGCCGAGATCGGTGAAGCGGTTGCATGTGCTTCTTTGCTAAGCAGCAATAACGTGTTGTACAGATTCCGCCACTTTGTGGAAAAGGAAAAGTATGCACAAATCCCAGCTAGACTTCGTATGAACATCATGATGAATCCGGTATTGGGTAAAGAGTTTTTCGAATTGATCTCTACGGCAGTTTCTGCAGTGAATGGTTGCCAGATGTGCGTAGCCTCTCACGAGAATCACCTGATCGAATTGGGAACTACTGAAGAAAGAATCTTCGAATCCATCCGTATGGCATCTGTCATCACCAGCATGGTAAAAGTGATCTATTAAGAATTATAGTCCGGTATATAAATGCAAAAACCTCCTGAGCGATCGGGAGGTTTTTTGTTGTTTGGAATTTTAACCGCTGAGTGCTCGGAGTCCCAATGGCTGTCGGGATCGCAGAGAGCAGAAGGAGAAATTTTGTTGCTGTTGTCCTGCTTCTCCAGAAGCTGGACTCACCCAACTGTTTAACAACAAAAGCTCGCCAATATTCTTAGCGAGCTTTTATGTTATTGATACTAGTAGTTTTTGAGACTGTGACTAAAAACTGACCACTGCCTACTACTATTTCCCCCATTCAGTATGGAAAATCCCCTCACGATCAGTACGCTCGTAGGTATGTGAACCGAAGTGGTCACGCTGAGCTTGGATCAGGTTTAGCGGAAGTTTGGTAGAAGTGTAAGCATCGAAGTAACTCAATGCACTGGAAAGTCCCGGAACAGGAATTCCGTTTTTTGCAGCAAATGCAACTACCTCACGAACAGCTGGCAATGTGCCTTGAACCTTAGGAACAAAGGACGGTGATAACAACAAGTTTGGAATGGAACTATCCGCAGTATACGCTTCTGCGATATCCGCCAACAATCCCGCACGGATAATACAACCCGCTCTCCAGATCTTAGCAATCGTAGACATATCTAGATCATAACCGTATTCCTTGGAAGCGTACATCAGCTGATGCAAACCTTGAGAATAAGCGATGATGAATGAGAAGAACAATGCTTGCTCAGCTTGAGCGATCAATTCTTCTTTGGCGATATCAGCCACTTCAGGTCGAGAATACAATTCGTCCGCTTGAACTCGTTCATCTTTCAAAGCAGAAATCTCACGCATGCTTACCGCCATATCGATGGTAGGAACAGGAATACCCAAGTCCATTGCATTCTGAGAAGTCCATTTACCAGTTCCTTTTTGCTTGGCTTTGTCCTGAATCATATCAACCAAATCTCCTGATGTCAAGTCATCTTTTTGGGTGAAAATTTCAGCAGTGATTTCTACCAAAAATGATTGCAAACGGCCTTTGTTCCAAGTATCGTAAACTTGGTGAAGTTCTTCATTGGATAGGTCACAGGATTTTTTCAACAAGTCATAGATCTCGGAAGTCAGCTGCATCATGGCGTACTCAATGCCATTGTGCACCATCTTCACATAATTTCCAGCTGATTTTGGGCCTAGGTAAGCGACACACGGCTCGCCTTTATATTTTGCAGAAACTGCTTCGAAAATTGGCTTTACATATTCGTATGCTTCTTTGTCGCCACCGGGCATGATGCTCGGGCCTTTTCTCGCGCCCTCTGCTCCACCAGAAACTCCAGAACCAAAGAAGTGAATTCCTTTTTCTTTAAGATAAGCTTCTCTTCTATCAGTGTCGGTGAAAAATGAATTTCCACCATCTATAATAATATCTCCTTTGTCCAGAAGTGGCAAAAGGCTTTCAATTGCTTGATCAACAATCTTCCCGGCAGGCACGAGGAGCATGATTTTACGAGGAGAAGACAAGGCTTCCACAAAAGTCTTGATATCAGTGGATGCACTCACCTTTTCTAGATTTCCTCCTTCTTCTTTCAATGCATCAACTTTCTCCTGATCCAGATCGTAGCCAAAAGCTTTGAAATTATTGTCGGCGACATTCAAAATAAAATTTCGCCCCATTACCCCAAGGCCAACTAATCCAAAATCATAATTTGTGTACTCCATCGTTTCTAATTGTTATTTTTCAAATTTGCTTCTATGCCTTACCGCTTGCAAGGTTAGAAATAAATATGGGTTATTTTTGCGTCTCTTAAGTCCAAAATTAATGGATTGAAGGTTGGCTTTCTAGTAAGATTGATAAATTTGTGATCGCCCAAAGAAGGGTTTTGATACAAAAAATATAAAAATACGCCCTAACTGATGAAAAAAACACAAAACCAGATGCTAATAATTTTTGGTGCGTCAGGTGATTTGACTGCCAGAAAACTGGTTCCGGCAATATATAACCTGTACAAAGGCAAGCATCTTCCCGAAAATTTTGTGGTTTTGGGAGCTAGCCGAAGTGCGATGACAGATGAGGAATTCCGTCAAAAGGTGGTTCAGGAGAGCGAGTTTTTGAAGGATAAAATCAGCAAAGAAGGCAAAGACTTTATAGCTGATTTTGCTGAGAAAATTTTTTATGAGGACTTGGGCGACAATTACGATACTAAGTACACTGGACTGTCGAAGAGAATTCAGCAGCTGAATGAAGAAAAGGGCTGTGAGGAAAATTATATTTTCTATCTCTCTACACCTCCTAGTCTATATGAAGTAATCGCTAAGAACCTTTGCGAAGCAGGATTGACTCAGGAAGAAAAGGGTTGGAAACGCATCATTGTGGAGAAACCTTTTGGCTATAGCTTGGCTACTGCAAAAGAGCTAAACGAAGGTTTGCACAAGTACTTTAAGGAACCTCAGGTCTATAGAATTGATCATTATTTAGGTAAAGAAACGGTTCAAAACCTACTTGTAACACGTTTTTCCAATTCTATATTCGAACCGACTTGGAATCGGCGATACATCCATCATGTGGAAATCACTAATGCAGAAACTGTAGGTGTAGAAAAGCGTGGCGGATACTATGACAAGTCTGGTGCGCTTCGCGATATGTTCCAAAGTCACTTACTTCAGGTCGTTTCACTGATCGTGATGGAGCCACCAATCAATTCCAGCGCTGAGGAAATCCGTGATGAGAAGGTCAAAGCTTTGAAATCACTTCGAATAATGACTAGCGATGAAGAACTTGCTAATCATACCATGAAAGGCCAATATGTGGCATCAACCATCAATGGTAAAAAGGTGAAAGGATATCGTGAGGAAGAGGGCGTAAATCCTGATTCTAAAACCGAAACTTTCGCTGCTGTGAAATTTTTTGTTGACAACTGGCGCTGGAAAGATGTGCCGTTCTACGTACGTACAGCCAAATATATGCCTACTAAAGTGACTGAAGTGGTGATTCACTTTAAGTCCCCAGCGCACGAGGTTTTCAAAAGTCAGGATGTCTATAAAAAGGACAACAAGCTTATCATCCGTATTCAGCCCGACGAAGGTATTCTAATCAAATTTGGTGTCAAGGTGCCAGGATTAGGTTTTAATGTTGAGCAGGCCAATATGGATTTCTATTACTCTGACCTCGACTCAGCCGAGATAATGGATGCTTACGAAAGATTGCTGTTGGATGCCATGCAAGGCGATGCAACTCTTTATGCGAGAGCAGATGAAGTGGAAGCTGCTTGGAAATTTGTGGATCCAATCCTAAAGTATTGGGAAAATGAGGATGTACCTACTTATGGTTATGCTGCCGGAACTTGGGGACCAAGAAATTCTGATGACATGTTCGAAGGTCATTTTGGCTGGAGAAACCCAGGCAATCGTCTGACTGACGAAACAGGCTTCTGTATTCTGTAATCTTTTGAAACTCCCCAACCACCAAATTCACAGAGAGCACAGTTTATAATAAACCTTAAGATTAAAGGGGCTGAAAGCCCTAGATAACATAGCCCAGCCTGAAGGGCTGGGTAGATGATAAATTTACTATCTCAAAGCTCTGAAGGAGCGAAATAGTAATTCAAACCATAATAATAAAATCCCAAATGATGCATATTTAGGGATTTAATAAATCTACTAGACCAATGACACTTAATATTTACGATACCAAAGATCAGGTTGCAAAGGAGTTTTCTGAATACTTCAGAGACTTGGCAATGAGCGATCAAACCATCCACATTGCACTTTCTGGAGGTAGCACTCCTAAGATTATTTTCGATTATTTGGCTGAACACTTTGGAAGTGAAATTGACTGGTCAAAAATCAACTTCTACTGGGGAGATGAGCGATGCGTGGCACCGACCGATTCTGAAAGCAATTACAAGATGACAGTAGATCACCTTCTATCGAAGATTGAAATTCCTGAGTCCAATATTCATCGAGTTTTGGGAGAAAATGATCCAGAAGGAGAAGCCGTTCGCTATGGTCAAGTTTTGGAAACTAAATTGCCAAATTTGAATGATATTCCTCAGTTTGACCTAGTCATGCTTGGAATGGGGGATGATGGGCACACGGTTTCTATTTTCCCTGACTCTATTTCACTTTGGGATTCTCCAGAAAACTGTGTCGTAGCTACACATCCTGATTCTGGCCAAAAGAGAGTGACTATCACTGGTAAAATTGTAAATAATTCTAAAGCGGTGGCCTTCTTAGTAACTGGAGCCGGTAAAGCTGAGAAAGTCCAAGAAATCCTTAAAAAGGAAAAAGATTTTGCGAGCTACCCTGCTCACTTGGTGCAACCATTACATGGAGAATTGATCTGGTTTTTGGATCAGGATGCTGCAAAAGGAATCCAATAGCAACGTTTTACAACTTGAACTTCAATCCTGCGGACTCAAACCGCAGGATTTTTTTTTGCTTTTCCCCCCAGTATTCAGGTCTGCCAAAACTTAATCCCTTAGCAACTTGTTGTGAGCTCATAAGAAAACTATTAACCAAGCATTATAATGACACAAGTAAAATCATACGCAGCGCAGAAAGCTGATCAACCACTTGCACCTTTTGATCTAGAAAGACGTACTCCAGGCCCAACTGATATAGAAATCGAAATCTTGTATTGCGGAGTATGCCACTCCGATATCCATACGGCTCGAGATGAATGGGGAGGAACCATGTACCCAGTAGTACCTGGACATGAAATCGTAGGTAAAGTATCTTCAGTAGGATCTGAAGTCACCAAACACAAAATTGGTGATACAGTAGGCGTGGGCTGCTTCGTGGATTCCTGTGGCCATTGTAACAATTGCGCAGAGGATCTTGAGCAATACTGCGAAAATGGAAGTTCTATGACCTACAACTCTATGTTGCAGGATAAGAAAACCATTACTTATGGAGGTTATTCCACTCATATCGTCGTGACGGAGAAGTTTGTTTTGAGCGTTTCAGACAAATTGCCTCTTGAAGCTGTAGCTCCACTTCTTTGCGCCGGGATTACTACCTATTCACCTTTGAAGCATTGGAATGTGAAAGCTGGCGATAAAGTAGCTGTCGTTGGACTTGGCGGCTTGGGACACATGGCTGTGAAAATTGCCGCGGCAATGGGCGCAGAAGTGACCATGCTAAGCAGATCTCCAGAGAAAGCAAAAGATGCCGATGCACTAGGAGCTCATCATTTCGAGTTGACAACTGATCCCGAAAATATGAAGAAAATGACTGGGAGATTTGATATCATAATCGATACAGTATCTGCACAGCATGATTACAATTCCTATTTGAAATTACTGAAAACCGATGGGACGATGGTGCTTCTTGGCGTTCCTCCACAGATGGAGAAGATTCACGCTGGCTCATTGATTTTTGGGCGAAAAAGCCTCGTTGGATCACTAGTAGGCGGTATTAAAGAAACTCAGGAAATGCTGGACTTCTGTGCTGAGCACAATATTGTATCTGATGTAGAAGTGATCTCTATCGATAAAATCAATGAAGCGTACGAGCGCACCATCGCTGGTGATGTTCACTACCGATTTGTGATCGATATGGCTTCTTTGAAAAATTAAGAACATAAAAAAACGGCAATGAAATCAATCATTGCCGTTTTTGTTTTTATGGAGTAATTACTCTCTAATCCAAGCTACTTTTTCATCCATAGACTCTCTTTTGCCTTCCGGCCAATTATCCGTCGCTGGTTTGGCTATATAGAAAAAGCCCATTAGAGCATCTTCCCCTTCAAGACCGTAGTCTTCTCTAGCTTCTTGCCAAAATGTAGGTCCACCAGTTCCCCAGTATGCCGCGAGTCCGTGAGCAGAAGCTGTTAAGTACATATTTTGCACGGCCATAGAAACTGCTGCAATCTCTTCCATCAATGGAATGCCTTCAGATCTTTTCAAGATGATGGCAATCATATGCGATGCTTTCAATGGGCCTTGCTTAAACTTCTGATAAGTTGCTTCCAAAAATGGCGTACCATTCTTCTCTGCACGAAGCTTATACATGTCTGCCTGATAGTCAGCGAACTTCTTCAGTCCATCTCCAGTGTACACGATAAATCTCCATGGTTGAGTCAATTTATGCGTAGGAGCCCAACGAGCATTTTCTAATAACTCCTCGATGACAGCATCATCTACTGGATCATTTTCTTTGAACTGAGCCGCAAACATGGATCTACGTCCACGGATAATTTTATTTACTTCTTCGATGTTGAAATCAGGCTTTTGCATATAATATGGTAATAGTTAATTCTAGTATTGAATGTGATTAAGGTTTATTAATCGACAAAAGTTTCCTTGATCACAGATTTACATTTTCTTATTTCTTGTGGTTTTAGCTTATCAAAGACTTTGATTATTCTTGATCTATCAATCGTCCGAACTTGATCTATAGCTATCATCCCTTTTTTGCTTTCATGATATACAGCAACTCGGGTAGGGTATTTCTTTAGGTTAGTTGTCATCGGAGCGATCACAATTGTCTGGAGATGACGGTTCATTTCATCTGGTGAAATAACGACACAGGGCCTGGTCTTCCTTATTTCACTTCCTACTGTAGGATCCAGATTGACCAATACAATGAGATACTGAATTATTTCCATTCCTCCAGATTTTCATCTTCCAACACATCATCGATCAACAGGTGATCATCACCTTGGGCATGCATTTCAGCAAAAGAATCTCCCCATCCCTCACGAACATTTTTTATGGGTTTCAAAACAATCTGATCCTCTTCAAGTATGATTTCAACTTTATCGATTAAGCCATACTTTTCAATAATCGTTTTAGATAATCTGAGACCTTTAGAATTACCGATTTGAATAATTGATACTTCCATAATTTCCTAATTTGTAATTACAAAGTTATAACATATTTTCTATGTTGCCTATTCCCTCATTAGTAATAAGATTAATCAGTTCAACTTTCCAGTCAATAGCTGTTTTCTCAATTCTGGATCAAATTTCTCAATCGCATACCTCAAAGCAGTCCGAGGCATGGTCGTATAATGCTTTCTTAAAAACCCCATTTCCACTTCGAAATCCTTGTTTCCGATTTCTCGAAGCATCCAGCCTACAGCTTTATGAATCAGGTCGTGTGGGTGATACAATAGCTTCTCCGCCAGAGCCAATGCATCATCAAAATAACCTCTCTTAATCCAAAACAGAGAGCTTATCATCGCCACTCGTTCACGCCACAAATGACCTGAATCGGCTAATTCATAGAATATTGATTTTTCTTTGTGCAAGTAATAATGCCCCAAAATCTTGTAGCAAGAACTGTCAACCAAGTCCCAATTATTCACTGAATCTAGTTGGGACAAGTAGAAATCTACCAACTGTTTTCTATCAGAATCAGTCTTTAATTTCTGGTAACGGTAAACAAGAATAAAGATAGCAGTGAGCCTAACTTCATGATAGACATCATGGAGAAGTTCTTCGATCTCAGCAAAACTTATCTCCTTGAAAACTGCCTTGGCTACTTTCCGTTGCTCAGGAACTATCACTCCCAGAAACTGATCTCCTTCACCATATTCTCCTGGCCCAGACTTGAAGAAGCGCGGGAAAAAAGCTGCTTTTTCAGGAATGGCCTTATCCGAAAGTGAAGCTTTGATTTGTTCTGTTAAAAGGCTCATGGGCAAAAGTAGGAAACCTTATCTTTTTCTAAAAATCATCACCACCATCTCCTCCTTCTCTACTGCTCCTGTTTTCGCCAGCCTTCTCTTTGAATCCTCCAAATCTATAGGTAAATGCAAGAGTCCCAACACGAGTTTCACGCTGGAATACCCGCTTCTCATCAAATCGAGGATTGGTAGTAGTGATTCTAAAATTCCGAGTATTGAAGATATCACTGACATTGGCAGAGATAGTTGCTTTACCATTAAAAATGTCTTTGCGTAAGCCCATATTCAAGCTGTACTGCGGCTCGATCTGGCCTTGAGCCAATACGATCGGGCCTCGGTAATTCCCCTGCGCCTGCACACTAAACCAGTTTGGGATTAACCAATTTGCCAGCAAATTCAAGGTCCAACTGAAATTCTCATTGCTGAAATCTTGCTCTATGTTCTCAGCATTGATTTTGGAATAGAATAAGTTTCCAGTCAAAGTTGCATCAAGGTTGTTGAAGACTTGAATCTGATTGATCAGTTCAAAACCGGTACTGGATCTCGTATCTGCATTTTGTCGACTTTGAATAGCGACGTTATCATCAGTCAGAATCGTGATTCGAGTTTCCACATCCGTACTGAAACGATGGTATACTGTCGCATTCAGCAAGTACTTATCCCAGCCTTTCATGTAGCCTACTTCATAGCTATCAGTGAATTCTGGCTTCAAATATGGATTACCAACGCTAAAATTGTATTGATCCCGCACTCTATAAATCGGTGCCAAATCCCAAATGCTCGGTCTGGAAATTCTTCGCGTGTAATTCAGTGTTAGCTCATTCTCTGGCGCGAGGGTATAGCTCAAAAAAGCACTTGGAAAGACATTGAAGTAATCATTAGGAATACTTTCATTCTTCCTCACAGTTTCACCCAAGGTCTCCGTGTATTCTGCTCTTAGACCGAGCTGGTAACCAAATTTTCCTTTGGTGTTTTTATAAGTAAAATAGGCTGCGTAGACATGCTCGTCAAAATCAAATGTATCAGTTAAAGAATCCACGACGACAGGTTCAAAGTCTGAGAACTCATCGCCCTGAGCAAATCGCTGGCTCCATTGCCAGTTTCCAACTGTAGCTTTCAAGCCAGTTTCTATCGAAGCTCCATTGGTAAAAGGCTTCTCGTAGTCCAGCTGAGCTACGTATAGATTACTTGTTCTTGGCCTGTCATTCGTTTGGGTCAATCGTTTTGCAGGTTCAGAATTGCCATCTGCATTAAAGAACTCCTGATTATAAAATTCGGTTTGCTCTCGGTTGTCATAAGAATACGAAAGAGATGAGTATAACTTTTGACCCAGTGAATCGATGTTCCAGGTGTAATTTATACCGCCTTCATAATTCCCACTTTTACTTAATTCGTCATTGATACGAACAAAACTAGAATCCAGCATACCGCTTTCACTCAAGTTACGCTGTGTGATGTCTGCGTATTCTATTTCATCGTCGAAATTCCCCTGAAAATAAACTCCTAACAATGCTCTATCTGAAACATTGTAATCTACTCCTGCTCTGATTAAGTGAGTCTTTTCGATCTCATACCCGTCCTGAACTTGCTCCAGTCGTGGAGAAAAACCATCCAGGTAATTATTTCTACTTCCTTCACCATTTTCCCGCTGCCGTCTATTCTGCCAATTGTAAGAAGTATAGAAATTGGCTTTATCTGTACCATAATTCAAGTTGACACCTGCTTGATATTTTTCGCGTGTTCCGATAGAAGCATTTACCTGCCCATTGAAACCCGTTTTTTCATTTTTCTTTAAAACAATATTGATAATCCCACCCACGCCTGTGGCATCGTATCGAGAAGATGGATTTGTGATCAATTCTACAGACTTAATGCTATTGGCAGGAAATTGCGACAAAATACTCTCAGCATCATCGCCCGAAAGATTAGAAGGACGGCCATTTATATAGATCAGAATATTACCGCTCCCACGCATCGTGATTCCTCCTTCGTCATCCACTTGAATCGATGGCAAAGTACTTAGCAATTGGGAAGCAGTTTGGCCTTCTGCTACGATACTGTTTTCCACATTGTATATACGCTTATCTATATCTGACTCAAACATTGACGTAACTCCCTCCACTACTACTTCTTGTAGATTTTGCGCATCTTCCTCCAGTGTTATCGTCCCGAGATTGACCGAGTTTTTGTTTGTGCCAAGTGTAATCTTTTCATAAAACTCCAAGTAACCAATAAATCCAACCCGCAAAATATAATCTCCAGGGTTCGTTACAAACTCAAAACTCCCATCTAAATCACTCATTCCCCCAGTGACAACAGCAGAATCATTAGGTGACAATAGGGCGATATTCGCAAACTCAAGAGCCGCTTCGCGTTTACCATCCATCACTTTTCCTTTTACTCGAATCTCTTGAGCAAAGGCATCAAAGGATGACATCAGAAAAAATAAAAGAATTGATAGAGGGGAAAATTTATTCATAACAACAGATCGAAGCAGTTTAGGGAATGAAGGAAAATCTGAAATGGATTTTAAACAATTAATTATCAATTATTTACAACCAAATCTCACAATAGTAACCTGTAATTCACATGAAGGTTTCGCTTTTCTAGCAAAACTTGTTCTATGGAAAAATGTCTGGATAACATGAAATTTATCAGTTCAAGCGGTAGTCTATTTCTCTTGCATAAAGCAGAGCACTCTGTATAAATAGAGATAAATAGCCTGTAGATTGTTGATTTACTTATCTTTAAAAATGATTCGATTGATCTATTCATTGGGCTGTTTGCTAATCACTACCCTTAGCAGCATAAGTTCCTTTGCCCAAACTACAAGAGACAATATTCAGAAAAATAATCTCAAAGAATTAACCACTCTTTTAGAAGCTACAAAGCCTAGTGACTCATTGGCAGGAATATATTTAACGAGGATGATTAACCTTACTGAAAAAGAAGGGAATTATGATTTGATGGCTGATCTGGCCATTCAATTTTTTCATCACCCATCACCTTCTATTCAAACTCCCAAGCTGAAAAAAGAGGTCCTTAAAAGAGCAATTACCCATGAACTAAAAGTAAGTGATTCTAAAAATAGAGGAACTCTACACCTGAAATTAGCCGGATCCTATTTCAACCTAGAGCAATTTGACTCGGCCATAGTGGAGTATGGAATAGCAATAGAAAGATTCGCAAAAAAGGATTCCATTTTGATAGCAGATTCTTACTTCTTTCGTGGACAAGCAAGAGATTATAAAGGAGACCTACTTGGAGGTATGCAGGATTATCAAACCGCCAAAGATATCTACCATGCACTTGAAGACGAAGAATATGTTAACTATGTAGATGGTGGGATGGCTATTTTGTTTAGCAAATTTGCCATTTATAATGAGGCAGAAAAAATCAGAAATTCTCTTATCTCGATTTATAAAAAAAGTGAAAACACCTTCGATGCTGCGATTCAACTTTACAATCAATCTGAGGATTTTGGGAGACAAGGAAGATTCGACGATCAGCTAAGCTATCTCACAAGTGCTGATTCGCTGACGCCATTTGACCCACAGGATTATTATACCGAAAGCATGATTAAGCTTTCACTAAGCAACTTCTTTGGAGAGCATGGGGATTTGACAAAGCAGAAAGAGTACTTCGCTCAGGCGCAAGAAATGATTTCATTTGTGCCAGAAGTAGCTAGTACCAGTCCCGTTTATCTCAATGCCAAAGCTCAGTTAGAATATTCACAAGGAAATTTATTAGCTGCCAACAAGCTTGTTCAAGAGTCCTTAAGCGCGGCCAAAGAATCCAAAAACATGGATCATTTAATCAAAGCCTACCGTCTACTAGGAGAAACGTACCAAGATCTGGGTCAGTCGGCCAAAGCATATGAAATCCGAGAAGAATTGACCCGCTATACTGATTCAATATTCGCAGCTAATCAAGCGACTACTTTCTCCTATTACCAGACACTTTATGAGACAGAAAGAAAAGAGAGAGAGATCCTGACGAAAACTCAGGAGATAGAATCAATCAATCAGAGTAACGAAGCCAAACTTAGAATTATAGCAGTCATCGTATTTGTGCTGATTATTTCAGCTGTCTTAATTTTCCTCTGGAAAAACTTGCAGCACGAAAAGAAGAAGAAACAAATGCAATCAAGATTTTCTCAAGAACTCCTTAAAAACCAGGAAGCAGAGCGAGTAAGAATATCCAAAGATCTCCACGATGGCTTAGGGCAAAGCCTACTTTTGATCAAAAACAAAGTTGCCCTGTCTAAGGACAATACTACCGGTGAATTATTGGATACGGCCATAAGCGAATTACGATCAATTGCCAGATCGCTTCACCCCATGCAACTAGAAAAACTCGGCCTGAGTAAAGCCGCTGAACACTTACTAGATCAAATAGATCGCGAAACGGAAATATTTGTTTCCTCTGAGATCGAGGAGCTAAAAGGAGTTTTGAAAAAAGAAGAGGAATTACAACTATATAGAATCCTTCAAGAATCAATCAATAATGTCCTAAAACACTCCGAGGCAAGCGCATTGCGGGTTTTATTCCAAAGAATTGAAAAAGGAGTAGAACTGAAGATCGAAGACAATGGCAAAGGGTTTGATTTTTCGGAAAAATTGAATGACTTTCAAAGCCTCGGGTTGAAAACGCTAAAGGAACGGATTGCCTCCATGCAAGGAAGTATGAAAGTTACTAGTGAAAAAGGCTCAGGAACCAGCTTAAGTTTTGTCGTTTATGTCTAGTCAAAAGCCAACAGTAATCATTGCGGATGATCATCCCATTCTTTTGAAAGGATTGTACGATTTCTTAAGCGACATGGGATTGGACATCATAGGTATGGCCAATGAGGGGCAGAGCGCACTAGATCTTATTATCAAATTCAATCCTCAGCTTGCTATTTTAGACATGGAAATGCCTAAAAAAACTGGGCTTGAGATTGCTGCCGACTGCAAGAAACTTGGCCTCTCCACTAAAGTGATCCTACTTACACTTCATAAAGAAATTTACCTCTACCATCAGGCCAAGGAATTGAACCTGTCAGGTTATATTTTGAAGGAATTTGCGCTCGATGACTTATCAAAAGCTGTATCTAAAGTTTTAGCTGGAGGACAATTTTTCAGCGAGAAAATTTTCGAAGGTCTCAAAGAAAATAAGTATCAATCAGGTGAAAATCCCTTAACACCTTCAGAAGTAAAAATCCTTAGATTATTAGCGGACGGACTTTCTACCAAGGAAATTGCCAACAAACTTTTTATATCCGAGCGGACTGTAGACAAGCACAGGAGCAATATGATTGTAAAGCTTCAACTAGAAAAAAAGCATAACTCTCTGTTAATCTGGGCTCAAAAGAACCGTGATATTATAGATTGAGCGTATTTTGTCCTAAGTGAAATCAAAATATACGTGTTTATACGTATTGAGTCGTCTCTTAATTTTGGCTAGGTTTGGTTTAAGATTTCAGCACAAACCAACTTTTTTTCCAAAATGAAAATATCTAGCCTACAGGGGGATTTTAAAGTAATCCAAACTATAAAAAATCATGACGAGTTACTTGTCTTAGGATCTTGGCAGGATTTGGTTAGAATGTTTGATAGTAGCAGAACTTTTCTGGTGAACAGAAGTGAATCGCTTTTTGGCATCTACCTCTGCAAACAAGAATGTGCTGAGTTCATGAATAAAATAATTCAGGATATTGATTACAATGAGTGGGAAAACTTTAAGATAGAGGCGCCTACTTACCACAAACAATTCCAAGCATAAGGGTGATATTTTTTCAGCAGTAAACTTCAAGAGCTGCGCGGATCATATGATCAACGGTTTTTTCAGCTTTTTTATCAAACTCTCCAGTAGGCCTATTCGCCACAATTGCATTAAGACTAAGAACACGATGATTAAGTAGTTGCCCCATAGCATAATAGCCGGCGGTTTCCATCTCAAAGTTTGTCATCTTCAAACCCGAAACTTCCAACGAAGCCAATCGCTCGATCATATTATCCATTTTTGGTTTCAGCCTGATTTCTCTTCCTTGTGGAGCATAGAAACCTGGAGCCGTAAGCGTGACTCCTCGGAAAAATTCATTAGGCAATTTTTGCAATAATTCAGGTGAAGCTGAGGCTTGGTATGGCAAAAAAGTAAGGTCAAGTGTTCTCTGAACCAACCTCGACCAGTCCTGACTTCCTTCCAATTTTGGATAAAACTGCATCAACGTATCTACACCCACTGCAATCTCTGAAGCCAACAAACTACCAACAGGTAAGTCTGCCTGCATGCTCCCAGAAGTTCCTAATCGGATAATTTCCAAACTAGTTTCTGAGGGCTTTACTGTATGCGTTTTGAGATCCACATTTACTAAGGAGTCCAATTCAGTCATCAGAATCTCTACATTATCCGTCCCCATACCCGTACTCATCACGGTAACTCGCTTGCCTCTCAATCTTCCTGTATGAGTGACAAATTCACGCTTATTCCCCTTGAAATCAATTTGGTCAAAGTATTTAGATACCAAAGCAACCCGGTCTGGATCTCCCACGGTAAAAACAAGAGAAGCCAGGTTCTCTGGCTTCAAATGCAAATGATAAATGCTTCCATCAGCATTCAGTATCAGTTCGGATTCTGGAATTTGTCTACTCACACTACAAGTTAAACAATTGATTTTTCTTTGCCTTTACGGACAAGGCCTTTATACGGATTATAACCGTTAGTATTTTTCTGATAGTAACCTGTACCATCGTATTTTCTCTTTTCAGGATTCTCCTTGCACTCGGAGGAACAAGTTCCTTCCATTTCCCAACCACATTCTTCGCACATGGCAACATGCGCGTTACAGGTTTGATTAGCACAGTTCACCATACGATCTGAAGGTGTACCGCACACGTGGCAAGTAGATACAATCTTCGGATTAACAGTATTCACATCCACCGCGATTCTATTGTCAAATACGTAACACTTGCCTTCGAAATCTTCTCCTCCAGCTTCCATTCCGTATTTGATGATACCTCCGTGTAGTTGGTATACATCTTCAAAACCCTGCTCCAAAAGGAATGCAGATGCTTTTTCACATTTGATTCCGCCAGTGCAATAGGTTAAAACCTTCTTGTTTTTCAGATGCTCCAGTTCTTTTACTTTTTCAGGGAAATCGCGGAAGTTGTCAATATCAAGCGTTAACGCATTTTTGAAACGCCCCAACTCATGTTCGTAATTAGAACGAACATCTAGGATGACAACATCTTCTTGATCCTTCAAGGCTTTGAATTGCTCAGGATCGAGATGCTTACCTGTTTTTACGTTAGGATCGAGATGTCTCAGTGCACTGTGGACAATCTCAGGCTTGTATCGCACGTGAGTTTTGGTAAATGCGTGCTTGTCATGCGAATCTATTTTAAATTCAGTTTTAGCAAACCTCGAATCAGCATGGATATAGGCCATGTATTTCTCGCAGTCTCCCACTAAACCAGAAACAGTTCCGTTCAGTCCCTCATCAGAAATGATGACTCTTCCACGGATGTTATTCTCAACACAAAACAGGTGATGCTGCTCGCGATATTCTTCAGGATTATCAATCTTGGCGTAGCAGTAATAAAGGAGGATTTGGTAATTGGTGTTTTCCATAACTTGAGCCCTGTTGCGGCAGGGTGTTTAAGAATTTTAGATTTGAAATTTCAAATTTCAAATTAGTACGTACTATTTAACTTTTGCGGCAGGGTTTCCAAAGACTGTTTCATTTGACCCAACTGAAGAGATCACCACTGATCCGGCACCTACTCGAGCATTTTTGCCGATAGTTAGGCCAGATATAATAGTCGCTCCAGAACCAATGAAAGCACCTTCTTCAATCGTCACTTCGGAATTGATCACTGAGCCAGCTCCGATTTGGACGAAATCTCCCAACTTAGCCTTGTGCTCTATGATCGCTGCGGAATTGATAATACAATGACTTCCGATCTCTGCTCCAGCACCTATATTCACATTGGCATTGATGAAATTACCATGACCGATAGTAGCGTCAGTAGAAATAAATGATCGTCTATGAATAGCATTCACAGGCTGTACCTTGCGACGATCGTTCAATAGTTCTACCAAGAATTTACGATACTTCGGATTCTCTTCTGCTACAAAAGCCTCTGTCTTTTGACCGATTAGCTTCAAGAAACCGTCGTCCTCAGGATTTCCTAGTACGGAAACTGTGTTAATCTCAGTTCCATGAATTTTTTCATCCTCATCCAAAAACCCAAATACAACGACATTGTTGCTATTGAATATCTCTAGCGCGGGATGGGCGATGCCTTTTGCCCCAAAAATAATAACTGGTTTTTCCATAGTTTTCTGCAATTCAGGCTGCAAAAATACAGGAATTCACTGGCTTACCCAAGAATCACTTGGATTCAGTTTTGATCAGCGTTTGGGCAATTTTGCATTGGAGACATTTTTTCGGTTGGCAATAATTCTTAAATAAGCCGATCATTCCTTGTGAGTCGAAGGCATTCTCTGCAGTCCATCCGTGAGATTTAAATCGTCGGATGATATAATTATTCTCCGCTGAAACTTCCTGTAAAAGATCGAAACACCGTTCTTGCCAGTCTGGCTCCTCAAAATATCGCCCGTAGGCAAACCAAAGCGGAATGACATAATTGATAACAAGTAGCTCTAGCGCAGTAGTGGAAATCCCCGAGCTCGTCTGTCGCTCTGATGGTTTCCCAAAATTGAAATGATACTGCCAATAATCACTAGGCTTCACTCTCAGTAATTTCTTCATTCCTGCAAAATCTCTGGAATCCTGCAACACTGACTGGAGTAAACTCGGTGCATTGGATAAAATAGCCGCTAATTGAGCAATTCTTAACGTAGGAAAATTACTAGGGCGCACACTCATAAACGTCCAATGTTGCCGCTTCATGGTGGCATCCCAATCGTATTTCTTGCGATAAAAATCATGCTCCCGAATCAAATGCTGCACATACGGTTCCTCAGATTCTGACGGTAATAAGCCTGCTTGACCCATGAGGATTGCTTCCAAAACAGGCAATTGATCTCTGTGTTTTTGGAGGGTTTTGTAGGGCACCAAAGTAGCCAATTCGCCCATGGCCTGGCTATTGGTTTTAAAGCCGAAACAAACAAAAAGCCAACGATAAGCCGTTTCTTCCCAGTTGTCTGTGGTTTCTTTGAGCAAATTTAGAATCAAGGAAGATTTTTCATGCAGTCTCTCGACGAGAGATTTCTCCATAGCAGAAAAGCGAACAATCTCAGGCACATCCTTCAGTCCATGTGCGCAAGGTAATTCAGATTTGTAATCAAGCATTTGCTCATAATTCCGCCAGATGTCCAGAAAAATCAATCCTTTCAGTTCCAAGGTTGGCATAGAAGTCCCGTCATTTCTCAGGACTTCCTGATCATTTTCCCAAACCACATGTAGCACCACAGAATTATAGGCAGGATTACCGCCGTGTGCGTGCTGCTTCCATTCGCTAGCTAATCGATGTACTTCTACATGACCGTGGAGGATAACATTATCGATCACTACGACAGAGTCGCGAAAATCTGGCCCTTCACTTAGATTATGAAATCCAACTTGAATTATTTTCAGAACCTCATGATCTGTTGTTCGAAGTTCTTTCTTGTCGAAGTATTGATACTTCCATACTAGCTGTAAAAAATCCTCTTTGAAATTCATAAAAGTTCAGGCTAAAAATCAAATGAATTTAGCAAAAAGCTGAAAAATAAAAAAGTCAGGAAACCCTGACTTTCAAAATATTACCTGATAAAAATTCAGATTAAAGGTACTGCTCAAGCAAACTTGTCATCTCCACCTGCAATTTCTTCGCTTCGCTGCGGGCTACCTTAGCAAAATCCCTTTCAGAAGAAGCGTAAATAATCCCACGGCTGGAATTGACCAAAAGCCCACAGCTGGAATTCATACCATATTTGGCTACTTCGGCTAAGCTTCCACCTTGTGCTCCAACTCCCGGTACGAGGAAGAAATTATCAGGAACTAGCTTTCTCACTTCACCGATCAATTCGCCACGCGTTGCACCTACCACATACATTAGATTTTCAGGCGAACCCCATTCCTGGCTTTTCTCCAAAACAGACTGATAGAGGGGTTTACCATTTTCATCCTTGATCAATTGAAAATCCATCGAGCCGGCATTTGAAGTTAAGGCAAGGAGTATCACCCATTTGTTCTCAAATTCTAAAAAAGGTGTCACACTATCTGCTCCCATGTACGGAGCGACGGTCACAGAATCAAAGTTCATTTGCTCAAAAAATGCCTTTGCGTAAAGTTTGGATGTGTTTCCTATATCTCCGCGTTTTGCGTCAGCGATGGTGAATATATCTTTTGGGATAAATTCCAGAACTTTTTGAAGTGTCTCCCAACCTTTTGGACCCAAAGCCTCGAAGAAAGCGATATTTGGTTTGTAGGCTACTGCATAATCCGCTGTTTCCTCGATAATCTCCTTGCAAAAGCTGTAGATCGGATCTGCTTCACTTTTCAGATGAGTCGGGATTTTAGCGAGATCAGCATCGAGGCCAACACATAGAAAAGATGATTTTTGCTGGATTTGGGAGAAAAGTTCTGCTCGGGTCATGGATTGTAGGATTTTGACAAAGGTAGGAAAAATGAGTTTTTATAAGGTATTCATACCTAAGTCTTCTTCCGTGCACTTTTAAAGTAGCATTTTAAATTTGCAAGGATGAGTATTTATTATTTTATTGATTTACAGCGAATTATAATTTTTAAGTCAAAATAAATTTTAAATTCAATTTTGGTTGAATCTTACTATTTATATGAGTTGACCAACTTCTTAGACATAAAAAAAGCTCCCAAGTTGGGAGCTTTTAATTCTTATATAAAGAACTTCAATCGAATCACTTCTTGCTCAGAAAGGAATCGGTAGTGTCCGCGTTTCAAATCTTTTTTATCTAATTTGGCATAGACCACACGATCCAAGGCAGTAACATCGTATCCCAAGTGTGCAAATATTCTTCTTACGATACGGTTTCTTCCAATATGAATTTCCAGACCAAGAATAGATCGATCGAGAGACAATACCTGCAAATCATCCACGTCAGCTTTTCCATCTTCCAAGGTCAAACCTTCGATGATAGCTTCCTCGTCCTTCTTGGTTAGTGGTTTATCCAACGTCACCTGATATATCTTTTTAATCTCATTCGAGGGATGAGAAAGCTTCGCTGCTAATTCTCCATCATTCGTGAATAACAGAAGTCCAGTGGTATTTCTATCCAATCTACCGACAGGGAATATTCGCTCTTCACAGGCATTTCCTACCAGATTCATCACAGTTTTGCGATCCATAGGATCATCAGTAGTGGTGATGAAGTCCTTTGGTTTGTTCAAAAGCACATACACAGGCTTCTCTGGATTTATTTTACGTCCTTGATAGACTACTCTATCCGTACGCTTCACTTGCTTGCCCATCTCAGTGCATACAAGTCCATTTACTGTCACCAAACCTTGAGAAATCAATGAATCAGCTTCTCTTCGGCTGCATATACCTGAGTTGGCAATGTATTTATTCAGACGCAGAAGTGTCTCGTCGTTTGTAAGTTTTGCTTTCTTCTGAGGAAGCGAATCAAAATTATAATCAGGTCTTTCTACATTGGTATCCTGATCTACAAAGCGGCTCTTTCCGAATCCTTTACGATCAGGCTTATCTGACTTGTAGGTAGGCTTGCCTTCGGCAAAAACTGGTTTTTGATCTCTGCCACGACCTTTGTATATCAATCCGCCTGGCTTTTCAGATGATGCTGGCTTGCCAGATTTAGCATCTCTGTTATAAGGCTTTGGAGCATCTGAATCATCTTTTTTGGCAAAAAATTGCTTTTTCGAAGTGCTAGGTTTTTGAGAATCCTCAAAAGTAGATCCTTGCTCTTTTTTAGGACCGAAATTGGGCTTGGAGGCAAACTTGGATTTAGAACCAAATTTCTTTTCTCCTAACGTTTTGAAGCCGTCTTTTTTCTGTCTCGGTTTTTTGTTGAAGTCGGAGAAATCATCTTCACTTTTGCTAAAAGGCTTTTTCCCTGCGCCTGACTTCGAAAATCCTGAATCTTTGGATTTATTAAATCCTTCTGATTTTCCTTTGTAACCACCTCTTTGTCCTGAATTGGAAGAGTTGGAATCTTTTTTACCTTCGCCGAAAAACGGCTTTTTTGAATTATTATCTTTCATAGAATTGCAGCATCCCTGCTGGATTGATTGTAAATTATTAAGCGATTGAAAACCAATCCCTTAATCGGGCTGCAAAGATACGTCCTATCTAGATATTTCTAATCATCAACTTCAAAATTTTTCCTGAAGCACTATTTCTGGTTTTTGTAAAAATATTCAGTTGCCTTTCTAACAGAGCCTTCACTGATTAGCAATCCTTTGGCTGTTTCTTCATCCAGTCCCGTTGCTTCCCTGATCATCTTGGTACCACGATCCACCAATTTCGCATTGGAAAGCTGCATATCTACCATTTTATTGCCCTTCACTTTACCCAGTTTGATCATAACCGAAGTGGAGATCATATTGAGAATTAGCTTCTGAGCTGTACCAGCCTTCATTCTTGTACTTCCTGTGATAAATTCCGGGCCTACCACTGCCTCAATAGGATGATCAACTTCCATGGAAAGCGGCGATGCAGGATTGCATGTAATACTTCCTGTCAAAAGCCCTGATGAGCGAGCTGACTTTACGCCGCCGATCACATAAGGTGTAGTACCAGAAGCTGCGATTCCTATTACGGTATCTTCAGTATTGAATCCATATTCTAAAATATCTTTCCAAGCTTGATCTGGATTGTCCTCGGCATTCTCTACTGCTTTTCTGATCGCTTTGTCGCCACCGGCAATTAATCCTAATACAACATCAAAAGGAACGCCATAAGTAGGAGGGCACTCAGATGCATCTAACACTCCTAGTCGCCCGCTTGTACCTGCACCTATATAAATCAATCTGCCTCCTTTTTCCATCCGTGGAACTATCTTTTCCACTAAAGCGCTTATTTCCGGAATCACTTTCTCTACTGCCAGTGGGACTTTCTTGTCCTCTGTATTGATATTATGCAGCAAATCCAACAAATCCATTTGCTCTAAATTGTCATAATGAGAGGTGCTTTCAGTTACTTTCATATTCATAAGGCTTCTAGGTGGTAAAGTGTCAAACCTGCAATAGGGCTTTCTATTATTAAATTCACATTGATCTGCACGTCTGAGGCAGCTTTGCGAAGAATATCAGAATTGTAAAAAGCAATTGATCCTACAAAATTCACAGGCTTTTCCTTGTAATCTTTGTACTTCATCACATGCTGCTTGAAAAACTCCTGAAAGGAATTGTAATAGAGCATGTAGCAGTATGGATTGGACTTGTGCTCAGTAATGAATCTACAAAAACTTGCCATGTATCGATTCGGAAATGGCTTTTGATAAACATTTTCCTGAATCGTTATGGTAGAAAGATTAAAGCTGTCAATTAAGTCTTGCTTGATCTGGGCTGGCATTTCGTCATTGATAAAATCTTTCAACAACTTCCTTCCAATGTAGCCTCCTCCTCCTTCATCACCAAAAATATATCCTGGAGCAGGTCGTCTGTCTACGATTTCCTTTCCATCGTAATCACAGCTATTCGATCCAGTTCCCAAAATACAGGCAATTCCAGCCTGATGACCACAGGTCGATTTGGCAGCAGCAGCTAGGTCATGATCTATTGTTATTATTGCCTTTGGAAAAACAGTTTTCAATGCTGAAGAAACCTCGCTTTTCCGATCTGGACTAGAGCAGCCGGCACCATAGAAATATATCTCTTCTATTTCGCTTTCTAGATTTATCAGGAAATCATCCTGCATCTGAATAGCCATTTCTTCAGAGTTTTGATAATAAGGATTAAACCCCATCCCTCGATGCTGACTAATTCTTCGATCGGAATGAATTACTCTCCAGTCCGTCTTACTTGAACCACTATCTGCGATTAAAATCATCTATGCTAATTGCCCAATGGCTTGAAATTTTTCAAATACTTTTTCGGTATGGGGAGCATCAGGAAGCTCCTCTGTGAGATCCTGACCTGCCCAATGTTCGTAATGCATGCCCTTTTTCCAAAGTCTAGAACTACTTACATCATAAATCACGCCTTGGTAGGCTACCCATATTTCCGGTTTGTCCTGACCATTCCGCAAGGCTAACTGCTGCTTAGTATATATTTTCATATGGTCATTATTTGATTTTTAAAGGCCATATGGAATCTCGCATGACGGATATGCACCTTACTAAGTGAGGCTTGAAACATGCTCGATTTCATTAAAGCAACTTGATCTGAGCATTGATCCAACGCTCTGGTATCTCACCTTTCTGAGCCATCTGATAGTCAGCATAGCTGCAAGGAACGGTACTCACGCGGTCAAATTTCTCAGTTTCATTATGAGGAATTTCCATCCACCATTTGCCACTTCTCTTGCTTTTATAGAACACCAAGGTATTTGGTTTGGCGTCCAATGACACAGTGTATTTAGTATAATCGCTGCTTTTGAAAGAAAGGCTGTCCTTACGAGAATAAAATCCTTCCAAGAAATACCAAATCATTACAGACACCACCTTCGCAGTCTTATTTGCCGCATCGTCATAATATGGTTCGTAACCATATATTCCTATAGAACTCAATTTCTCATTGGTTCCAGCAAACCAGCAAATCTGACAAGCTTCTTCGGCGGTCAAACCGAAAGGTTCGGCATTTACTGCCCCCGGAGCATCCGCAGACTGTATCGCGCATAAGTCAAAGCTCAACAAATCCGCATTTCGGATCAAAGGCTCTACTTCTTTGAACTCATTTCTCAATTCTCCCAAGCGTACATGCTCGAAGTAAAGTTTTTCTACCACATTGATCAAAGACGGATCCACTAAGAAGCTTTGGTAAGCTAAATGTGCAGAAGAAAAGAGAAAATTAGGCTGATGAAGGATGATTTCCTGTGTATGCTGATCAGCAAGAGGCCCGTCTTCTTCCATATCCAATTTGGCATCCACGGTCAAAAGACTAACCAGCTTTTTCATTTTCTGGTAGGACAAATACTGTCCATAATCCAGATCATGCGATCCTCCAAAATAGATAGGCAAAATCTGATTCTTCATCAGGTAGTCTCCTACTTCCTGGATTCTTTGGTAGGTATCACTTAGCTTTTCTCCAGAAATCAAATCTCCCAAATCAGCAACTCGATAAGCACCAAAGCCTTTTTTCAATTCATAGAGCTTCTCACGAATCTCACTACTTCCTCGATCTGCACTTTCGACTCTAGCCAAACCTCGATTTTCTTTGATCCCAACTAAAGCAATTTGTACTCCTTTGAGATCTGGGAACTCCTCTCCGAAAAAGTGTATTTGCTTGAAGAATGAATTGTCTGGGTATTTTTTCTGCCAAAGGTATTCGGCTACGGGATCAAAATAGGATTGGATATTCATAAAGGGCGATAGTCTAAAGTAAAAATAATCAAAAAAGGCTCTTAAATAAAAAATCCCGCCTAAGCGGGATCTTTTGTTTCTTATTACCCTCCGAAGTCATCAAATCGGATGTTTTCTTCAGGAATTCCTAGATCATCCAGCAACTTCAATACTGCTGAGTTCATCAAAGGAGGACCACATAGGTAATATTCTACCTCATCTGGCTCAGGGTGATTTTTCAAGTAATTGTCATATAATACCTGGTGAATGAAACCAACGTATCCGTCACCTTCTTTATCTTCTTCTGATGTTTTGATCTTCCAATTGTCTTCTGGAAGTGGCTCCGAAAGACCAATGTTGAACTGGAAATTAGGGAAGTCTTTTTCGATATCTCTGAATTGAGGAACATAGAAAAGCTCCTTTTTAGATCTACCTCCGTACCAGTAAGATACTTTTCTACCAGTCTTCTCCGTATGGAAAAGGTGGAAAATCTGTGCTCTCAATGGAGCCATACCTGCACCACCACCGATGTAAACCATCTCACGCTGTGTAGGATTAATATGGAATTCACCGTAAGGACCAGAAATCGTAACCTTGTCACCAGGAACTCTAGAGAATACATACGAAGAACAAACACCAGGATTCACATCCATCCATTTGTTATTAGCTCTATCCCAAGGTGGCGTAGCGATACGAATAGTTAGCATCACGATGTTACCTTCTGCTGGGTGATTCGCCATGGAGTAAGCTCTGAATAGCTCCTCATCATTTTTCATCGTCAAGTCCCAAAGACCGAACTTATCCCAATCACTTTGATATACATCAGCTGGGTGACCTAGATCAGGGTGAGGAGTGATATCCATTCCTTTGAAGTTCACCGTCACTATTGGCACATCGATTTGGATGTATCCACCAGCTTCGAAATCAAGAGTTTCACCTTCAGGAAGTTTCACTTTGAATTCTTTGATGAAAGTAGAAACGTTGTAGTTAGAGATAACCTCACATTCCCACTTCTTGATACCAAAGATCTCTTCAGGAACTCTGATCTTCATATCATTTTTCACTTTCACCTGACATGCTAGACGGACGTTACCTTGCTGCTCTGCTCTGCTCAAGTGGCCTACTTCAGTTGGAAGAACTTCTCCTCCACCTTCTTCGACCACGCATTTACACATTGCGCAAGTTCCGCCACCACCGCAAGCGGATGGAAGGAAGATTTTTTGGCCTCCAAGTGTAGAAAGCAAGGTAGTCCCTGCTGCTGTTACAATCGGAGAGCTCTCGTCACCATTGATAATAATGCTGACATCACCTGAATTGACCAGTTTAGACTGGGCAAAAAGGAGAATAAATACCAGTAGCAGTATAATTATTGTAAAAGCTACGATGGATGTAATAATTACTGAACCCATGAAATTTCGGTTTAATTTTTCTTATGGATTGGCCCAATACGGGAGCACAAATATATTTATTAATCACTAAAAGAGACCAAATCGCAGTTCAAATTTGGCCCGAATAATCAAATCCTTCTAGTAGTATCTCGATTAATTATTTAAAAGGTTTAGTAAGGTGGTCAATCGGCCTTTCAATTGACGACGATCTACAATGAAATCCAAGAATCCATGTTCAAGTACAAACTCAGAACTTTGGAAGCCTTTAGGCAAATCCTTACCGATAGTCTCACGAATTACTCTAGGGCCTGCGAAACCAATCAAAGCTTCAGGCTCTGCTATATTGAAATCACCTAGCATTGCGTAAGAAGCCGTTACTCCACCAGTAGTTGGGTCTGTAAGCATAGAAATGTAAGGAACTCCTGCTTGATCTAACAACGCAAGCTTGGCAGATGTTTTAGCCATTTGCATCAAAGAAAATCCAGCTTCCATCATTCGGGCACCACCGGACTTTGAAATCATCAAGAATGGAATTTTATTTTTCAGAGAATGGTCTATAGCTCTGGCGATTTTTTCACCCACTACAGATCCCATAGATCCGCCGATAAAATTAAAGTCCATACAGGAAACTACAATGTCCAACCCATTCATTTTCCCCACAGCAGATCGTACAGCGTCTTTCAACTCTGTTTTCTTGATCGTAGCTTCAATGCGGGAAACGTAAGGTTTGGTATCCGTAAATTTCAAAGGATCTCCCGAGGTCATATTGGCATCAAGTTCCTTGAATTTGTTGTTGTCAAAAAGAATTTCGAAATATTCCTTCGAACCAATTTTCACATGAAAATCATCATCAGGACATACATAAGCGTTATTCTTGAGCTCTCTAGTATGGATGATATTTCCATTTGGGGTCTTAAACCAAAGGCCATCAGGTGCATCTTTCTTTTCAGCGGTAGACGTTTTGATGCCTTTGTCAGTTCTTTTAAACCAAGCCATATTGAGTTTTTAGGTTGTTTTTGACGAGTCAAAGGTTACAAATTTAGTCGTAAAATCCGTTAAATAAAACCTCCTCGGAAATAGGTAGGGAATTCTATTTCATAAAGGAAAACGATACAATATGGAAAATCGCTTTCTCGGTGATTAATATTTACCTTATTTTGAGATTGTACACTAAAGAGTAGGTTTTTCATTGACAAATCTTCTCATACCCAAATAACTACGCATGAACCTAGCAGTTCTACTTCTCTTTTCAGCCATTATTTTATTTTTAGCCTATAAGATTTACGGCAAATATGTATACAAGAAATTTGGCCTAAACGATAAAAATCCGGCGCCATCACATACCCACAGAGATGGTGTGGACTATGAACCAAGTAAGCCTATTGTAGTCTTGGGGCATCATTTTGCTTCAATTGCAGGTGCAGGCCCAATAGTTGGACCTATCATAGCAGTGACTTTTGGATGGATCCCAGCAGTCATTTGGATCTTGGTAGGAGGAATATTCTTTGGAGCTGTACATGACCTCGGAAGTATGGCTACTTCGCTCAAGACTGATGGAAAATCTATAGGCGTAATCATTCGAAATCAAATTGGAATGAAAGGAAAACAACTATTCATTATCTTCAGTTTCTCCACATTAATTCTTGTCATTGGTGTTTTTGCTGATATTATTGCCAAAACTTTCGTCACTAATCCTGGAGTAGCCTCAGCCTCCATTCTTTTTATTTTGCTAGCTGTAGTTTTCGGTATAGTGAATAAAATGGTTGGAGATAAGAAAACATCATTTGTCATCATCACTATAGTAGGTGTCCTTTTGATGTACTTCTTTGTGTATCTGGGTATGAAAATACCTTTTGTATTGGATTACAAAGTTTGGGTTTTGGCACTACTAGCCTATGCATTTATAGCATCTGTTACTCCGGTGGGGATGTTGCTTCAGCCGCGAGATTACCTCAATAGTTTTTTGCTTTACGGATTGATCATAGCTGCCGTTTTAGGTGTATTCATTGCCAACCCGGAAATTCAGATGAGTAATGAAATTCACGTCTCGGATGAAAATCTCGGATACATTTTCCCAGTTCTATTTGTAACTATTGCCTGTGGAGCCATTAGCGGATTTCACTCCCTAGTTGCTTCAGGGACTACTTCTAAGCAATTAGATAAGGAATCTGACGCCAAATTAGTTGGATTTGGAGGGATGCTAATTGAGTCATTTTTAGCTATCATCTCTGTGGGAGCAGTGGTTATTTTATCCCGATCAGAATACATTGATCGACTGTCTGGAGAAGGTCCAGTTGCACTTTTCTCCACTGGCTTAGGGGGCATGATTGCTACTCTGGGCATTTCTGAAGAGTTTGCTGTAGGTTTTGTCGCACTGACAGTTTCAGCATTTGCACTCACCACTTTAGATACTTGCACCCGTTTAGCTCGATTTACTTTACAGGAATATTTCGAAGATGTGCCACAAGCTGCAGGTCAATACCTGGCAAAAAACAGATACGTTTCTACTGGGATTGTTGTGGTATTCTCTATTCTATTATTGCTTTCGGGAGAGTTTACAACGCTCTGGCCAATTTTTGGCTCTGCAAATCAACTGCTAGCTGCACTTGCTCTTTTAACTATCGCTGTCTGGCTGATTAAGAAAAACATTAATGCGCTCTTCGTGACCATACCTATGTTTTTTATGTTCACCGTCACATTGGCATCGTTGGGGCTATTTGCCTGGAAAAACTTCCAAAACGAAGTTTATGTCCTCTCCATTATCGCAGCATTACTTTTTGTTTTAGCTATTTCCTTAATGGTTTTGGCTACAAAAAGTTTGAAAAAAGAAGTCAAAGAACCTGCTAAGGCTCTTTGACTTTCTGATGATTATAAAGAATTAAATACTTCTTTTTCCTTCTTGGGAATTCTTAATGCTACGGTGAAATTGATGAGGTAGTCGGCAAATGCTGCATCACCATGAACCACATTGTCTGGCGTGGAATTTTCAATATCTGTTACACTTTGAGTTCTATTTCTGAACAATGCCACAGGCACATTTAGCGTTCCTGTTATATTTCCCAGCATGTAGCTGACTCCAGGTTCCACAGAAATAACGTAACCTGGTCTCCTAAATCCTTCGCTTCCGCCAATTACATCGTGAACTGGTATACCTTCAATTCTTCCACCAAGAGAAGCACCCAAACCGTGTATTTTTTCAAATGATTTGAACACGCCTGTTCTCAAAGCGAACTGATCTGGCACGCTCATAATTGCTTCATTCGGCCGGCTTCTGTTGGTTGGCGTTCCATTAGTTTCTTTAGGATTGAACATATAAAACCCATCGTAATACCAAAAGAGCGTACTGCTCATATTCCAAAGTCCTTGAAAATCTACGATCAAACCTGTTCCTCCATCGCCTAACTGAATGGATTGATCTACCGTTTTTTCTAATTCCAGTCCTTCAGCTCCTTGATTGTAAAAAGTACTTGTAGCAGCATAATCACCAGTTGGGAATTTGATCCCAAGACCTATAGCAGTATTACCTCTTTTGGCTTTTTCTCCAGAGAGCAACCAGTAACCTGCTCCGATTCTCATGTCCCCCAATCCTTTAGAGTAAGAAGTGTGCCTCTCCGTGCGGCCGTGTTCATAGAGAGAGCTTCTTTCATTGTATTGTAAAGGCATGGAAACAATACCATACATGCGCTCAGAAAAAGCATAGCTAAGGTTGATATCTAAGCCATGCTGCTTATTGATCACTTCCGTATGATCCGTTAATCGATTGTGTTCTTCTTCTGTGCCTCTAAAATGTCTGAATGACTTAAAATAGCGGTAGCTGCCACTGATGTTCAATTCGCCCTTATTCAGCATATTTCCTTGGCCAACAGCATTTCCAAGACCAGAGAATTGTCTGATAGCCACACAACCTTGAGAAAAGGATTGACAAGGAACTAGATAAAATGCAGAAAGTATAAATAGGAGTTTTGTGATTTTTTTCATGATAGATTAGATAATTTCTTAACAAGTTTATGTTTGTTGAATTGCCTTATTCTAGCCAAAAGCATTTCGTTTAGAAATATGCAGATAGCATCACACGACATCGGAGATCTCCGAGAAGGTCATAAAGCAGAATTAAATAAGAAATTATCCAGCCTGCGGAGGCGGGTTATCGAGTTGAAAAAATGGATCTATATATGGAAAGAAAAGAAATTCAGGTGAATTAGGTTGATTTTGGCTCTCAGTAAAGTCTACGTCATATTTAAGTGGCTGAATGTAGTCTTTGGCGATAAGTCTAATGGTGACCTTACCAGATGGATCCTGGGATGTTTCATCATCTGTCAAGAAGGAAATCCATTTTTTTACCGTATTGTCTAATGCTTCTCTACTGGTATCTGGCACCACCACGATCTGTAATGTATCGTTTTGGTAGCGCTGCCTGATTGCACGGAAATATTGACCATCCTTTTCGAATGAGGTATTGGTAGACTGAAATTGCTCCTGATTGGCCATGTAAGGTGCCGAAAGCGGGATTTCAAGAACCATCTCATGACCTTCAACTGAATTTTCTCCATAAATAATATCTTCCCACTTACTCTCAAGGTGCTGATTATAGGAAAAATAGAATGCATAGTAGCCAAAATGATAAATGGCAAAACAAACAAAAAGGAATATGGAAAGGGCTTTCTTCAATTCTGGATTTATTACAATTCGAAAAGTATTAAAATTCAATTTGTAAAACCAGTGCTCAATTAAATAATATTTTACCAGATCACACTACGACCAAATAATCATTCAATAGATCGGCTTATTTAAAATAATATTCAAATATTTTCAAAAAAACCAGAATAATGAGGGAAGTTACCCCGTAGATTTTTAAGACTTTAATGCGGTTCATCCTGTCCATAAACCACAGCACCACTACTGGACTTATTAACCCTACAACCAGGCTGACAAGGCAGAAATAGAACAGAATCCAAAGCAGTATTAAAATAGCGGGCATCATAGGGTAAAACTAAAAAAGGAACAGCAATGCTGTTCCTTTTCATTAATATATCTAAGCGAGAATTACTTCTTACGCTTGATCTCTTTCATCTCGTAACCTTCAATCGTATCCTCAATTTCAATGTTATTGAAATTCTTGATTGAGATACCACACTCATATCCAGCTTTCACTTCAGCTACATCGTCTTTGAATCTCTTCAATTGATCGATTTCGCCTTCATGAATTACGATACCGTCTCTGATCACACGGATCTTGTTCTTTCTGGTAATGAAACCATCTGTAACATACGAACCTGCGACAGTTCCGATCTTCGTGATTTTGAAGACTTCTCTTACTTGGATATTACCAGTAATGATTTCTTCAAATGTAGGCTCCAACATACCCTCAATAGCATCTTTGATCTGGTTGATCGCATCATAGATGATAGAGTAATGTCTGATTTCAATTTCTTCTTGCTCTGCCAATTTCTTAGCGTTAGAAGATGGTCTAACCTGGAATCCAAGGATAATCGCATCAGAAGCAGAAGCTAGCAAGACATCAGATTCAGAGATCTGACCCACACCTTTGTGGATAATGCTCACTTTCACTTCGTCCTTAGAAAGCTTCAATAGTGAATCAGAAAGTGCTTCAACTGATCCATCCACATCACCTTTGATGATTATATTCAATTCCTTAAATGAACCGATTGCTAAACGACGACCGATCTCATCCAATGTAATATGTTTCTTAGTTCTTAAGCTTTGCTCTCTCTGTATTTGCTCTCTAGAGTTAGCAATGTCTCTTGCTTCACGCTCAGTACCATAAACTTTTATGATATCACCCGCTTGTGGAGCTCCACCAAGACCTAACACCTGTACAGGTGTAGATGGTCCAGCTTCTTTTAGCTTTTTACCTTTATGATCAAACATCGCTTTCACACGACCGTGATGCTGACCTGCAAGAATGATATCTCCTACTCTCAACGTACCAGCCTGAACCATTATAGTAGAGACATATCCACGTCCTTTATCCAAGGAAGCTTCTATAACTGTACCAGCAGCATTTTTATCTGGATTAGCAGTAAGCTCTAATACTTCAGCTTCAAGGAGTACTTTTTCTAGAAGGTCATCGATACCCTCACCTGTTTTTGCAGAGATATCTTGAGATTGATATTTTCCACCCCACTCTTCAATCAAGAGATTCATATTAGCCAGCTCTTCTTTGATCTTGGCAGGGTTGGCGTTTGGTCTGTCTATTTTGTTGATCGCAAAGATCATAGGGACACCTGCCACTTGTGCGTGGTTGATGGCTTCCTTAGTCTGAGGCATGATGTTATCATCAGCTGCAATCACAATAATTGCGATATCCGTGATTTTTGCACCACGTGCACGCATCGCTGTAAACGCTTCGTGACCTGGAGTATCTAGGAATGCAATCTTGTTACCAGTCTTAGTCATTACATCGTAAGCACCGATGTGCTGGGTGATTCCTCCTGCCTCATCTGCAGTCACTTTAGACATACGGATGTAATCAAGCAAGGAAGTTTTACCGTGATCGACGTGACCCATGATGGTAACGATAGGAGCTCTTTCTAGAAGTTCCTCTGGAGAATCTGGCTCCTCAACCTCAATTTCATCTTCGATTGATTTGGTGAATTCTACTTCATATCCAAATTCGTCAGCGATGATAGTAATCGCTTCAGCATCCAATCTCTGGTTGATGGAAACAAACATACCTAGTGACATACAAGCGGAGATAACCTGATTGACAGACAAATCCATCAATGCAGCTAAATCATTTGCAGAAATAAATTCAGTAACCTTTAAGATTTTAACCTCGTCCGTTTCAAAATCTACATCTCTAACTCTTTCAGCTTTCTTATCTCTTCGGCTCTTGCCTTTTCCTCCTCCAGCGCTCTTACCCTGAAGACGGGCTAGAGTTTGCTTGATTTGATCTTGAATCTCTTTCTGAGTAGGCTCAGCTTTCTGAACTCTAACTGGAGGTCCACTTCTTTGATTTCCACCTGGACGATTACCTGCAGGATGAGGACGATTACCAGGTCCACCGCCTGGACGGTTTCCTTGACCAGGTCCTCCTGGCTTGTCAATACGCTTGCGTGGTCGTTTTTTATCTCTTCCTCTTTCATCAGAAGAAGCAACTGGACCTCCCTTTTTCTTAGGGCGATCTGCTGGAAGTTCTATTTTACCTAAAACCGTAAGTCCTTTAAGTGAATCTGCCTTTGCAGCGATTACTTGATCCTTAGGTGCAGGTGGAACTGGAGTACTTGGCTGTACAGGAGAACTCGGCTGTTGTGGCGCAGGCTTCGGCTGTTCTTTTTTCACCTGAGGTGCAGGCTGAACATTAGGCTTTCTATCTTCCTGAGCCGGTCTTGGCTGAGGTTTAGATTGCTGGCCAGACTGAGGCTTCTTCGAATCCCCATGCTTTTGACCATACTTATTTTGACCATGCTGCTGCTTATGCTTAGGGCCAGAAGCAACATTTTTGCTCAAGTCAATTTTACCCAATACTTTAATACCCTCTAATTTAGGAGGTTCAGTAGAAATTTTCTCTGGCTCGGCAGGCGGAGAAGGTGTAGAAGACGGCGCTGGCTTTGGCTCTTCGGCTGCTTTTGGAGCAGGCGCGGGAGTCGGAGGAGTAGCAGCTGCTGGCTTTGGCTCTTCCACTGCTTTTGGAGCAGGAGTAGGAGCTGGCGCTGGCGCTGGTGGTGCTACTGGCTTTGGCTCCTCTTTTGGAGTTTCTGGCTCCATAGAAATAGGCTCATGGCGCTTCCCTATGGAGAGGTGCGATGCCTCCTCTTTATCTAGGGCAGAAGATTTGAATTCCTTATTCAGCATCTCAACTTGATTCATGTTGATTTTTGAATTAGGATTATTCTCCACCTCATAGCCCTTTTTAGCCAATGACTCAACTATGGTTGCCGTACCCACGTTGAGTTTTCTGGCTATTTGGCCTAAACGCATCATTTTTTCTTCTGACATAAGCAAAAATTTCTTTCGAAATCTTAAATAATTAGGGTATTAAACGGGGATTATTTCCCGATTTATTGATCAAATTCTTGTCCGAGTATCCTGAATATCTCATCAACAGTTTCTTCTTCAAGCTCTGTTCTTCGAGTCAGGTCCTCTTTAGTCAAGCTCAATACGCTTTTAGCCGTATCTAAACCTGTCTTCTTTAATTCGTCGATGATCCAGCTGTCGATTTCATCAACAAACTCCATCAAGTCGACATCTTCTTCTTCGCTTTCGTTCAACTCACGGAAAACGTCAATTTCATAACCTACCAATCTACTGGCAAGTTTGATGTTGTATCCACCTTTACCGATAGCCAGAGATACCTGGTCTGGCTTAAGGAATACGGATAATCTTTTTGTTTCCTCATTCGCAGTGATAGAAGAAACCTTGGCTGGACTCAATGCGCGAGTGACATACAAATCCAAATTTTCTGTGAAGTTGATTACATCAATATTTTCATTCTGCAATTCTCTTACCACAGCATGAATTCTTGATCCTTTCATTCCCACACAAGCTCCTACTGGATCAATACGATCATCGTAAGATTCCACAGCAACTTTTGCTCTTTCGCCTGGCTCTCTCACAATCTTAATAATTGTAATCAATCCATCGTATACTTCAGGAACTTCGTTTTCGAACAAACGTTCCAAGAAAACTGGAGAAGTTCTAGAAAGAATAATCTTTGGGTTGCCATTAGACATATCCACTCGGTGAACAATAGCCTTCACGGTATCACCTTTTCTGAAGCGATCTTTAGAGATCTGTTCTGCTTTCGGTAAAATTAGCTCGTTGCCATCACCATCCATAAGAAGTATCTCTCTTCCTAGAATCTGGTAAACCTCTGCACTTACAATTTCACCTACTAACTCTTCATACTTAGTATATAGAATATCTTTCTCAAGATCCTTGATTCTCTGGATCAATGTCTGACGAGCCATTTGTACAGCACGTCTTCCAAAAGCTTCCAGTTCAATTTTCTCGTAAACTTCTTCTCCTATTTCAAAATCTGGTTCGATTTTGCGGGCTTCCGCAAAGCTGATTTTGTCTAAATCCCAAATATCCTCAGAGTTGTCGTCGACAATCTCGCGGATACGGAATATCTCAAGGTCACCTTGATCAGCGTTAATAGTCACATCGAAGTTCTCATCAGTTTCAAACTTCTTACGAATCATCGCTCTGAACACATCTTCCAAGATACGGATCATCGTAGGTCGATCCACATTTTTAGATCTCGCAAATTCAGCGAAGGATTCTATTAAGACTTTGGCATCCATTTGATTTATTTAAAAGATACTTGTACAATTGATTTCTTCATCTCTTCGAAAGGAAGAGAAATTTCCTCCTCTGTGGCTTTTTTGCCTTTTTCCTTTTTCTTTTTCACCAGTAGTTTCACACCGGTTTCTGATACTTCCAGTAGTTTACCTTCAATCTCCTCTCCCGAGGTCAAAGAAATCTTTAGCTCCCTGTTGATATTTTTCTGAAATTGTCTTCTACTGCTCAAAGGAAAATCCAATCCTGGGGAAGAAACCTCAAGAATATAAGCTTCAGGCATCATTTCTTTTGCCTCAAGTTCTTCAGAAACTGCCCTGCTTAACTTTGCGCAAGCTCGGATAGTCACACCTTCATCAGCGTCCAGAAGGATGTTAAGAAGCTTTTTGCCTGATTTCTCAGACATCTTCACTTCTACAATGAAATGATTTTCATCCGGAAGATGCTTCTCTACAATCTCTTCGATAGCTTGTTTCAATTCAGTCATAGTATGCATAATGAAAGAGGGGACCATATGGTGTCCCCTCCAGAAACTTTCGAATACGACGCAAAGGTAAATATTTTTGTAGTAAAAACAATGAGCCCCCTAAATCAAGAAATAGAGTTGATTAGGTTTTTTTTCTTCGAAAAAACTTCAACAAACTAAAGCCACCTGAGAATCATTTAATTTTGTTATTAAAAAATATCCCGTTTCTATCAAATTTGTCCCATTAAGATAATAATTTTGCCCACCTCCGTTTAATATGAGTGCGCAGCATAGTATATTAAACTCCTAACTCCAGTAAATTACAATCAATACCTAAAAATGGGATTATTTGACTTTTTCTCAAGTGATATTGCAATCGACCTCGGTACCGCAAATACCCTGATCATTCATAAAGATAAAATTGTAGTAGACGAACCTTCTATCATCGCAATCGACAAGACCACCAATCGTGTATTGGCAGTCGGACGTGAAGCAATGAACATGCATGAGAAAACGCATGAGAATATAAAAACTATCCGTCCTTTGAAAGATGGAGTAATCGCAGATTTCTACGCCGCGGAGCAAATGATCAGAGGTTTGATCAAAATGATCCCAGGTCAGAAAAAAGGTTTATTCCCGCAGTCTCACCGCATGGTGATCTGTATTCCTTCTGGAATCACCGAGGTAGAAAAAAGAGCGGTGCGTGACTCTGCAGAGCATGCTGGCGCCAAAGAAGTATATATGATTTTCGAACCGATCGCTGCGGCCATCGGTATCGGGATCGACATCGAAAAACCAATGGGATCCATGATCGTGGATATCGGAGGTGGTACAACTGAAATCGCACTTATCGCGCTTTCAGGTATCGTTGCTGATCAATCTATCCGTGTGGCTGGTGATACGTTTACCAAAGACATTTTGGATTACATGCGTCGCCAGCACAACTTGCTGATCGGTGAGAGATCTGCCGAGAAAGTCAAAATTGCTATTGGTTCCGCCTTGACAGAGCTCGATGATCCCCCTGAAGATTACGAAATCAGAGGACGTGATTTGATGACTGGTATTCCTAAAGTGATCAAAGTATCTTACTCTGAGATTGCATTCTCTTTAGATAAATCCGTTTCGAAAATCGAAGAAGCCGTGCTAAAAGCATTGGAAATATCTCCACCGGAACTATCTGCTGATATCTACGACAATGGTATTCACCTTACAGGTGGTGGCGCTTTGCTGAAAGGTCTTGACAAAAGACTTCATCAGAAGACAAAACTTCCGATTCACATTGCTGAAGATCCGCTACGTGCTGTAGTAAGAGGAACAGGTACAGCCTTGAAAAACGTACAAAATTTCCGAACAGTATTGATGACATAAACTCCGAATGCTACGCATCCTTCAATTCCTTTATAGCCTAAGGTCTTTTCTATTATTTGTTTTGCTTGAAGTATTGGCGATAGGATTAATTGTCTCCAATAATTCACCTCAGGGTGCAGCTTTCTTCAATAGTTCCAATGCAGTAACCGGATCCGTTCTTAAGACCCGCTCAGACGTCGTCGATTTCTTTTCACTCGCGGAAGCTAATGAAGCGCTCCTTGTGGAAAATGCCGCACTGTTGGAGCATCTTAAAACTTTGAATTCTATACCTGATAGTATTTCTATCCAGTTGGATTCCGCATTGGAAGCTCAGTTTACTTTCAAAGGCGCTCGAATTATTAGCAATTCCTTACGTTTTTCTCAAAATCATATAACCCTTAACAAAGGGTCTAAAGATGGAGTCAAACCTGGAATGGGAGTATTTAACGAAGAAGGAGTCATTGGAAGAATAAAGTCAGTATCTGAAAATTACTCAGTGGCTTTTTCTTTACTAAACACGGAGCTTAAACTTTCCTCTAAAATCAAGACCAATAATTCATTTGGAACGACGAAATGGGACGGTAAGGACTCCGAAAAATCGAAGCTTCTGTATGTTCCCCGTCACGTAACAGCTAATCCTGGTGACACCATCGTCACAACTGGATTTAGTGCAGTTTTCCCAGAGGGAATTATAATCGGAATTATAGAAAGTGTGAATCAAGGAGAAGACCCTAACTTTCTGGACATTGTAATAAAACTAAGCACAGATTTCAGCAAGGCGCATTATGTCTATTTAGTAGAAAATGCTCGATTAGATGAAATTGATTCTCTACATATGAATTCAGATATAGAAAATGAATTTTAAGAGTCTGATTACTTACGTATTCTTGGTGATTTGCTTGTGCCTGGTGCAGATTTTACTGCTGAAAAACCTCGCGCTTTTTGGTGTGGCTTTCTGCTTCATATACCTACTGGCTATATTGAGTTTCCCTATCACCATGCGTGGCTTTCCCTTGATCTTAATCAGTTTTGGCATTGGACTACTGATAGATGTATTTTACGACACACTTGGTCTTCATGCTTCGGCGGTTACACTTTTGGCTTTCTTACGCCCTTTTTGGCTCAAAGCCATCAGTCCAAATGGTGGTTATGACGATGCTAATATCCCCACCCTTCCTGAAATGGGAATTGGATGGTACATCAGCTATACTTTACCTTTAGTTTTTGTCTTCTCACTCATGTTTTTCATTGCCGATCAATGGGGAACAGGGGGATTATTTGGCGTATTAAACAAAAGCTTTTTCTCCTCGATATTTACAGTCTTTATGGCTATAATTGTACAACTACTGTTCTTCAAACGCAGGAGAGGAATCTAATGAACGACCAAAGGCCCGTAGTAATAATCATCTTTGTTTTCGTGATTGGTTTGGTGCTTTTAACCAAGCTTTTTATGATCCAAGTGATGGACGACAGCTTTATCCGAAAAGCTGAGCGGAATGCCATTCAACGAGTGGTAGATCACCCCTATCGAGGATTAGTCTACGACCGCAATGGTAAATTGCTCGTTTATAACAATCCAATTTTTGATTTGATGATAGTCCCAAAGGAATTTGAAGTAGGGGATACTACTCGTTTCTTAAATCTTTTTGGGATTACAAAAGAGCACTTGATCGAATCATATCAGGCAGCAAGAAAATATTCTTATGTAAAGCCTTCTACTTTTATCAAGCAGATATCTACCAATGATTTTGCTAAAATTCAAGACTTTCTAATCGATTACCCAGGCTTGTTTATTATGACTCGCTCAGTGCGCTCTTATCCAGAGCCAGTGGCTTCCCATGCCTTGGGGTATATTGGTGAGATCAGCGGGAGACAACTTGAACGTGACAGCTCAGGCTATTATGTACAGGGGGACTATGTAGGACTGAGTGGAATGGAACGCTTCTATGAAGATCAGATGAGGGGAACCAAAGGCGTGAAATACAAAATGGTCAATGTAAGGGGAATAGACAAAGGTCCCTTCAAAGACGGTGAATATGATACCGCTTCGGTAGCAGGTAGCAATATTACTTCTTCAATTGACATGGAGTTACAGAAATATGGCGAATTGCTAATGCAAGGAAAAACAGGTTCTGTAGTAGCTATTGAGCCAAAGACTGGGGAAATCCTAAGTATGATTTCTGCGCCATTCTATGATCCTAATTCCTTGACAGGCGCAGAATTCAGTAAAAGCTACAGAGCTTTGAATTCCTTAGAGACTAAGCCTTTGTTTAATCGTCCAATCATGGCGACTTATCCTCCAGGATCAATTTTTAAAATAGTGCAAAGTCTCATCGGTCTGCAAGAAGGTATTTTGACTCCTGAAACCACTTTTGCTTGTAATAAGTCTTTGGTGGCTTGTCACAATCACCCTTCTCCAGTCAATCTTTTTGGAGCAATCCGTAATTCCTGTAACCCATATTATCACCAAGCTTTCAGACAAATCATCAATCAGGAAGTATCAAGTAATACCTATAAGGATACCGAGATAGGATTAAATGCATGGCGGGAACATGTATTGAAATTCGGATTAGGCGGTACTTTGGGTGTAGATATGCCCAATGAAAAGAAAGGGCTAGTGCCTAATAGCGGATACTATGATCACTATTATGGTAACGGTCGTTGGAAATATTCCACCATCTATTCTCTTTCTATTGGCCAAGGAGAACTGCTTGTGACACCACTTCAAATGGCTAATCTAGCAGCCATTTTTGCAAATAAAGGATACTATTACACGCCTCATTTAGTAAAAGCTATTGACGGGGACAAAAGTCAGATTCCGCAGGAATATCTTACCAAACATGAAGTAGGTGTAGATGCACACCACTTTGATATGGTACAGGATGCGATGGTTCAGGCTCTATACGGGACTGCTCAGCGAGCTATCATGAAGGATATTCAGATCGCTGGAAAAACTGGAACTGCCCAAAATCCTCACGGAGAAGATCACTCTGTGTTCATTGCTTTTGCACCAAAGGACAATCCTCAAATAGCCATTGTGGTGTACGTGGAAAATGCAGGTTGGGGTGGAAGAGCTGCGGCGAGTACAGCATCTCTTATGATTGAAAAATACCTTAAAGACAGTATCTCAAGACCTGATCTTGAGAAATATGTCATAACAGGAAACTTCATTTATTAATGCGTGAGAAGGATATTAACATAAGTCGGGTGGATTGGATCACCGTTATGATCTATTTCGTATTAGTAATGATAGGCTGGTTCAATATCTACGCCGCAGTCTACGATGGGCAAGTGGACAAAAGTATTTTCGATACTTCAATCAATTCCGGTATTCAACTAGTCTGGATAGGGACCGCGATAGCGATCATTATCGTAATCATGGCGGCAGATTACCGTCTATTCGAAAATTTAGCAATTCCTATATATCTGGTAATGCTGGTATTACTACTACTGACTCCTTTTATAGGAAAAGAAGTAAATGGACAGATACTTACCATTGGATTCGGTTCTTTCCGTATACAACCCGGAGAGTTTGCCAAATTTGCGACAGCCCTAGCGCTAGCCAAGTTTATGGAAAGACCCACCTTTGATCTCTCCAAAACCAAATATCAATTACAGGCATTTGGAGTGCTCTTACTACCGATAGTACTGATCATTCTTCAGCCAGATACTGGTACTGCCATGGTATATTTTGCCATGCTGATCATGTTCTATCGTGAAGGGCTTCCACAAAAGTTCTATGTGCTTGGCATCGGTATAATTGCAATAGCTTTATTGGCACTAGGTATAGAAAACAATCTCTATTTAGCGGGTGCTATTGTGGTGATTGTTGCCATCCTGATTATGATGGGAAAAAAGACACCTCAGCAAATAATTGCTTTCAGTGTAATAGGAATCGCATTAATAGCATTTACCTATAGCCTTGACTTTGTAGTCTCTAAACTTCCTGAGCACCAGCAAAATAGAATCATGGTGCTTTTCAATCCAGACCTAGACCCGCTTGGTGTTGGATGGAATGTTACACAATCCAAAATTGCTATCGGCTCAGGTGGACTTGCAGGAAAAGGCTATTTACAAGGCACGCAGACGAAGTTTGACTTTGTTCCTGAGCAACACACAGATTTTATATTTTGTACGCTAGGAGAAGAGTTTGGCTGGCTAGGCAGCTTTGTTGTCATTTCATTGTTTGTAGCCATGATTACCCGATTGGTGCTCATGGCGGAGCGTCAAAAAAACAGGTTTAATAGAATATATGGCTATTGTGTGATTTCGATTCTGATGTTTCACTTCATGATCAATATCGCCATGACCATTGGATTATTTCCTGTGGTAGGAATTCCTTTGCCTTTCTTTAGCTATGGAGGATCCTCTCTATGGTCGTTTACAATTCTGCTCTTCGTCTTCATCAAAATGGATAGTGCCAGAGCATTGCAACTTGGAAGAATGGGCTAAGAAGCTAGTAGCTTTTTTAGCCAGATTTGCTTCTGTGGCTCTCTATTCTTTATGGCAAAAGGCGTATGGTATTGATGCGCTTTCAAAAAATTAATCTGCAGATCCTTCCACTGCTGAGGGGTTGAGATCACATTCATGTTCTTCAGTTCCTCAAATAATTTCTCACTTATTTCAGGATAATCCTGTCTACCTAAGTAATCCAAATCTGCATCGCAAATAATGCGTTGCAGATGATTTTTAGGGCTTTGAGGGATTTTAGTAGCCATTACCAAACCTTTCACTTGCTCAATGGCTTTTGGTTTTACACCCAAATCCTTCATAATAATTTCAGCCATACCAGCACCTACTTCTTCATGATTTGAAGATCCTTTTAGAAAACCCATATCGTGTACTATCGCACCCATTCTTAGTAGATATCGATCTTCTTCAGAAAGCTTTTCCCGCCTTATATATTGATTACACACATTCAACACGTCCAGCGTGTGATCTAGAGCATGATAAGTCAGAGACTTGGGCAAATTAGCCTCAAGATTAGATAAAACTCGTTTTCGAAGAGTACGATATCCTTGCATGGGATGAAACAGGGCTGTTGGCTAAAAGGCCGTTTTTATTGCGTAGTACAAAATAAAAACAAACACTAAGCCAATGTTAAATGATAAGTATCGAACGGATAGGTTGACATTCTTGAATTTCTCAGCAGTGATCTTTGCATTAATGAATACCTGCTCTCCCAACTGATCAAAGAGTGGGCGTCTATTGGTACTCACTTTTTCCAATTCTTTTACATAGTCTTTAATCGGGCCATAAGACGAAATAATATTCCCAAAAAAGAATACGCTCTTGTCAAAATTGGTCTCAATCTGAGGCATAAAACATCTGAAACTATAATAAATAGAGATGACGCTGAATACAAACCATAACCCCATAAAGCCATAAGTCAGTAAATCAGAGGCTGCCAGTTCTATCAAATGCTCATAAAATTGGAAAAACACATTCATCAATAAGCCATAGAAGGACAACACTAAGCCAGCTTTGATCTCAGAAGCTTTAATTAAATCACGTAGGTACATGATTAGATACCAATAGTTATCCACGGCATCAATGCCGGGTTCTAAGGGTGGGAGGTCTTTTAGGTCTTGAAGTTTCTTACGCATTGATTAAAAAAGTTGACTCAAAAATATCAACATGTAAAAACAAGATAATCTGTGAATTAAGCAATTCCTATGAATTAAGGAGATTTCATTTTACAAAAAGAAAAAAGAGCTAGAAACCAGCTCTTTGATTCTTCAAAATATCCGAAGTCTATACCTCAAACTTCCTATAAACTAGCAACAGGAACTCTTGCACAGGCTCGGATTCTGACTTCCATCCTAGCTCACCTGCAAAACGAGTGTTTACCAATCCAATCGCTTCATCAAATGAGTCACATTTATCGATGGATTTTAGTGCATGCTTGAGTAGATCTGCATTTCCGTCAAAAAGCTCTTTGGTAAACATAAAGCGCTGATTGATAGCAAGACTTTCGGCAAGTTCTCCCATTACTCCTTTCATGCCTTTATAAGAGAGCGTTTCAAATCTCGCCTTCAAACTACTTGAATTAAAAGCATGCTCTGCTCCATTTGTATAACTAGGTTGTACTGCTTTCACCGGCTCATGCTCAACTGTTCTCACTGGCTCAGGAGCCGAATTTCTACTAGTTGATTCTTCCATTTCTACCTGATCAAAGAATGAGCTTTTAGATTCCTGCTCCCTACTTGATTCCGGTATTGAAGTTGGTACAGGCTCTGGAGTATCCTGAACTATATAAGCGTCTAAATCAAATGGTTTTATATCTCCGAGTGTAGCCAAAAGCAAATTCACCGATTCTAAGGATTCATTTATCGCCTGATAATTAGCTGCGATTGCCCGTAGATAAGCACTTTCATCATGTCCAAAACCTGCCTTGTCTACTAAAAACGTGATCGCTTGGTCATGCCATTTGTAGTATTTCTTATTTTCCTTCAGGAATTCATTAATCTGACCTGATGGGGCTTTGGTTATCTCATTTTGGTAAAATGTAACCGGATCCGTGGCAAGTTGGATTGCTTGCTCCACCGCAGTCCTTAACAAAGGCTGTAGCTGCTCTCTTTCTATCTTGATTCTCTTAGAAAGCACATTCATGAACTCCGTGAGAGCTTCGTGCACAGAAATATCCCGATAATCAAAATAAGGATTGCTCTTTAGCTTTGCGAGCTCTTGCTGCCACAATTCGAAAAGCCTTTTGATAATGAAGAAATTCACCTGAGTGCTATTGGTAAGCTGAACAATGTCCTGCCCCGTCATGTATTGTTTGGAGGAGAAAAACTGCCCACAAACAATCGCGGAATAGTCTTCGGCGTATTTTTCTAAATAATTGCTGTTAATTTGAGTTGTCATTGAAGAGTGGTGTTTACAAAAGTCAACGAACAAATGCCTCAAATCGTCATAGAAAATCTATTTAATCTGAGGATTAATTCTATTAGCATTCATCGTAAAGTTATCGAAATTATTCATGAAAATGGTATCGATTGGATGCATGCTTGTGGGAAAAAAGGTAGGTGTACTACCTGTAAAATCATCCTGAAATCCGGTGAAGACAATCTTTCACCTCCTACTAAGTCCGAACTTGATTTTCTAGAACAAGGCCGATTAAAAGCGGGAGAAAGATTGGCTTGTCAGGCGGAACTTCCAGCAGGAGAGATTGTTGTCCGAGTGGGCAAATTCAATAAGTTCCCACATATAGAATATAGCGAATAGCATCAAGCATGTTTATAGAACCTTCAATTGGTAGACAAAAGTCCTCAGGAAACAGAGGTCAGATCGAAGTGATTTGTGGCTCAATGTTTTCCGGAAAAACAGAAGAATTGATTCGTAGACTTAATCGCGCCAAAATTGCCAAGCAAAAAGTGGAAATTTTCAAGCCGTCGATAGATAAGCGATATGACGAAAATGCTGTTGTTTCTCACAATGATAACTCGATCCGATCAACACCGGTAAATTTTGCAAATGACATCTTATTATTAAGTGGGGATTGCGACGTAGTGGGGATTGATGAGGTTCAATTTTTCGATGAGCAAATCGTTCCAGTAGCTCAAAAGCTAGCCAATCAAGGAAAACGCGTGATTTTGGCAGGTTTAGACATGGATTTCGAAGGAAATCCATTCGATCCTATGCCAAAGCTCATGGCAATTGCTGAGTATGTCACTAAAGTAAATGCTATATGCATGAAATGTGGAGACTTGGCGGCATTCTCATTTAGATTGTCTGATGCAAAAGAAAAAGTGGTTTTGGGTGAAAAAGAAAGTTATGAGGCTCGGTGCAGAAAGTGTTTCAATGAGGATAAGAAATAGAAAGATGTGGGATGTTAGGTGACCGATGTTTTGGGAGACAAAGAGCAAAGACTACCATTAAATAAGGAAGGCCGAATGATGAAGTCAACTCCACTAGCACTTAATTCCTAACTGAAACACCGAAGCCAGACAACTACATCAAAAATATGCTTAAAAAGACCCAAGGGATAGTTCTAGGTGCCATTCGATACAAGGAAACGAGTATAATCGTGAAGATCTTTACTAGGGAACTTGGCCTTAAATCCTATTTGGTAAACGGAGTACGTACTCAGGGAAATAAATCCAAAATTGCTTTATATCAACCATTAACATTGCTGGAACTGGTTGTTTACGATAAGGATACAGCTGGCTTGCAGCGTATCTCCGAAGCACAATTACACAGAGCTCACCAGCTTATTCCTTTTGATTTTACTAGAACAGGGATTGCACTTTTTATCACAGAAGTAATCAGTAAGTCTATCTATGAAAATTACCAGAACGAATCCCTATTTGATTTTCTCAAAGAATGTATCATTCATCTAGATAGCAAAGAGGTACACCTCGGCCAATTCCCATTAGTATTCTTAATCGAAAAAGCCAGCTATTTAGGCTTTGCTCCTCAGGAAGCCCTTGGTTTTTTGTCAGAAAGCCGTTCACAACCCTTTTCTGTTTTGGAACTCACTCAAGCCGAAAATTACCTGGCAGCCCTCATGAGTTCCTCTTTTTCCAATGAAGCCAAAATAGGAAAAATATTGCGCCAAAAGCTTTTGGATCACCTGCTTGACTTTTATAGTCAGCACCTGGACAATCCTGGAAACTGGAAATCTTTGGTGATTCTTAGGCAATTAAATGGTTAAAGCCAGCTAATTGATTGAAATTACCTTCTATCCAGAATAAATATTTGGTTAATACAAACACATGGGTTAATATTGTGACATCACCGTGAATGAGCAAGTCAGCCCACTTTGACTTGAGTATTTCCTGCAGATCTTTTTTGCTCAGAAAATCATCCACGATCTCAAATACCGCATTTACTACATTTTATTTATTTCATACCCTCTTTATGTACAACATAGAAGAACTCAGAGTCAGGTTATTGTCTGAACTGAAGGAAATCGCTGAGGAGCTAGGTGTTAAAAGCCATAAATCTCTAAAGAAAGACGAACTCGTCTATGCAATCCTTGACCAGCAAGCTATCACCCCAGAGCAAGCCTTGCCAAAAAAGAAGCCTTCAGCAGCCACAGAGCCAGCTAAAGCACCGGAAAATTCAGCAGAAGCACCAAAGCCTGCTCCAGTAAAAGCTCCTGAAGAGCCAGAATACAAGCCAAAATTCAAGAGACAAAACGTAACAGCGGTACCGGAAGCAACCGAAGCACCTGCTACTACTCCTGCTCCAGAATCAAAAAATACTGCAGAGGCTCCTAAGCCAAAAGAGAATAAACCGGACTGGAAAGCTAAAAAAGAAGCCCAACCAGAGAAAGTAGAAAGAAAGCCTTTACCAAAGTCTGAGCCTGTAGGCGAAGAGCCAAAGACCTTCAGACCAAGACGTAAAGTCTTTGAAGAAGCAGAAACTACTACAGAAGCTAAAAAGGAAGAAAAGCCAGCAAGTGCACCTGCGCAGACTCAAGCTAAACCTGAGCAAGAAGCAGAACTTCCAAGAAGAAGAAACTTCAAGTCACCCGATGAGGTGATGGCTCCAGCAGCTGAGACAGTTCCTCATTCCAATCGAAGACGACCAGGCGTAAATCCTCGTGAATTCGATGGAGTTATCGACAATGAAGGGGTTTTGGAAATGATGCAAGAAGGCTACGGCTTCCTTCGTTCATTGGACTACAATTACCTTGCTTCTCCAGATGATATCTATGTATCACCAAGTCAAGTAAAACTTTTCGGACTAAAAACCGGCGATCATATCAAAGGATCTATTCGTCCTCCTAAAGAAGGTGAAAAGTATTTTGCACTTTTGAAAATTGCTACCGTCAACGGTAAAACTACAGATGAAATCAGGGACCGTGTTCCTTTCGAATATCTAACTCCTCTTTTCCCAGAAGAAAGATTAAATCTATCTACCACAGGAGATAAATTCTCCACACGAGTAGTAGATCTATTTGCTCCTATAGGTAAAGGCCAAAGAGGCATGATCGTAGCTCAGCCAAAAACTGGTAAGACAGTATTGCTACAGCAGATCGCGAATGCGATTACAAAAAATCACCCTGAAGTTCACTTGATGATCTTACTGATCGATGAGCGACCTGAGGAAGTGACGGATATGGCTCGCTCGGTAAATGCAGAAGTGATTTCTTCTACATTCGATGAGACTGCCGACAGACACGTGAAAGTTTCTAATATCGTTTTGGAAAAAGCAAAGCGCATGGTGGAAGTTGGTCATGATGTGGTAATCCTATTGGACTCTATCACTAGACTTGCCAGAGCACACAATACAGTGGTACCAAGCTCAGGAAAGATCCTTTCTGGTGGTGTGGATGCTAATGCACTTCATAAGCCAAAGCGTTTCTTCGGTGCGGCTCGTAATGTAGAGAATGGTGGTTCATTGACTATCATCGCTACAGCCTTAGTAGAAACTGGTTCTAAAATGGATGAAGTGATCTTTGAAGAATTCAAAGGAACTGGTAACATGGAACTTGCGCTAGATCGTAAACTTGCCAACAGAAGAATCTATCCTTCTATCGATGTGCTTAACTCAGGTACTCGTCGTGAAGACCTATTGATGGATAAGGAAGAAATGCAACGTGTGTGGATCCTTCGTAAGCTTATGAGTGACATGAACTCTCAGGAGTCTATGGAATTCTTGCTACAGCGTATGAAAGGAACTCGCGACAATGCTGAGTTCTTGATCAGCATGAATAGTTAAAAAATAAAGTGTCTTTTCCTTAAGTGAAAACTATAGGAAAAGACACTTCAGTAAAACAACAAAGCCTTCTGAAGTTCAGAAGGCTTTGTTGTTTTTATAGATCAAATGCTTTTTTGATTCTATCTACGTAGTCTAGTTTTTCCCAGGTGAATAACTCTACCTCAAGTTTAATTTCGTCTCGGTATGGAGAATAGAAAGTCTTAGTGACCACTTCATTTGTTCTCCCCATGTGGCCGTAAGCAGCAGTTTCCTCATAGATAGGATTGCGAAGCTTCAAACGCTGCTCGATAGCATAAGGACGCATATCGAATAGCTCTTCAATTTTCTTCGCTATGTCACCGTCGTGCATATCCACTTTAGCCGTGCCATATGTATTGATATAAATCCCCATTGGCTTAGCAACTCCAATTGCATAAGAAACCTGCACCAAAACCTCATCAGCAAGACCAGCAGCAACCATGTTTTTTGCAATGTGTCGCGTAGCATAAGCTGCAGAACGGTCAACCTTGGAAGGATCTTTTCCTGAGAAAGCTCCTCCACCGTGGGCACCTTTTCCACCGTAAGTATCTACGATTATTTTTCTTCCTGTCAAACCAGTGTCACCATGTGGTCCACCGATCACAAACTTGCCCGTTGGATTGATATGATATTTGATTTCAGAAGTGAAAAGCTTCTGTATTTCTGGCTTCAACTTCGCAACTACTCTTGGGATCAAGATCGAAATGATATCCGACTTGATTTTTGCAAGCATTTTACCTTCCTCGTCAAAATCATCGTGCTGCGTAGAAACTACAATTGCTTCAATACGCTGAGGCACATTATCGTCACTGTACTCGATAGTGACTTGAGCCTTAGAATCAGGACGGATATACGTAATGTCTTTATTTTCTCTTCTCAAAGCCGCCAATTCACGAAGGATCATATGAGAAAGATCCAAAGCCAAAGGCATGAAATTTTCAGTTTCGTTGGTTGCATAACCAAACATCATCCCCTGATCACCTGCGCCTTGCTCCTCTGGATTTTGACGAACTACGCCTTGATTAATTTCAGAAGACTGCTCATGGATAGCAGAAAGTACTCCGCAAGAATTACCCTCAAACATATACTCACTCTTAGTATAACCGATTCGATTGATCACATCACGGGCAATTTTCTGCACATCAAGGTAGATGTCAGAATTCACCTCTCCCGCCAAAAACACCTGCCCAGTAGTCACAAGAGTCTCACAGGCTACTTTGGAATTTGGATCAAACGCTAAAAAATTATCAATTAACGCGTCAGAAATTTGGTCTGCGATTTTATCTGGATGCCCCTCAGAAACGGATTCTGAGGTAAATAGATATGCCATAAATATAAGTTGGTAATGAGTATTTTAAAGGAAGTCCAAAAATACGGGAACTAGGTGAAATAAAAAACTGAAGTGTTATGATAAGCTTTTGTTAGATTGAGTATCGGCGAGTAAAATCAGTTTTAAACCAAAATAACCTGTAAAATGGCGTAATTTGAATTTTCCACCTAAAAATTAAACCCTAATCAGATGACTTCAAAAATTAAGCTCTTCGAGTATGAATCCAGCAGTATCATAATTATGCTATCTATTTTTTTCAACGAAGAGAACCACTTGATATTTGAAGGAACTGAATTTGGCAAAAAAAAGGGTGGCACTGACCATGTATATTCTTACATAATTAACCCTATTCAAATAAGCTTACTAGCAAAGGTTCTAAAAGTGAAAGAACCTCAATCAGAAAAGCTGCTCGTATCTATCAGAGATCGATTTGAGGGAAAGGACGCGTATCGTCAGTTTGCTGCATTCATGGATGAAAATAAGATTGAATTCACCAAACTTTCTTGAGGATAAGAGCTTCAGGATGTCATCACATACTGAGAACCTGAATCGTACAATTTTTTACATAATCTGAACTTAACGCGTCTTCGCAAAAAAAAATTAAGATTTGTTATATGCTAAATTTTTGATCTCTCCCTTCTTCACTAATCCTTCTGTGATCTCATTCATAGCCTTCACTTTATATTCAAAGTCCCCTTTCAGCGTATCTCTGTAGGCATTGAGATTGTCTAACAAATCATCAATTTCTTCGGGAAGAACTTCTTCCAAAAGCTGACGAAGACGCTTTGCTGCCGTTGGCGATTTGCCATTGGTACTGATTGCGATCTTCAAGTTTCCTTTCGTCACAATCCCTCCAAGGTAGAAATCACAGAGATCTGGCGTATCAGCTACGTTTACTAAGAGGAACCGCTCTTTTGCTTCATCACGAACCTGCCGATTGACTAGTTTGTCATCCGTCGCAGCGATTACAATATGCTTTCCTCCAAGGTATTTTTCATGATACACATCCTCAATCACAGTCACAGTATCTGTCGTGGAAGCTAGATCCAAAAAGTCTTGAGAGAATTCCCTCGAAACTGCAGTCACCTGCGCATTTGGACTTGACTTCAACAAAAACTGAAGCTTCTCCGTACCTACATTTCCTCCACCGATCAGGAGTACGTTGAGTTCGTGAACTTTGAGAAATATAGGGTATAAGTGGTTCATTTTTTTAGAATCAAGATGTTAGAATCAAGACAATAGACTCGGGGAATTCTGTACTTCGATATTCCGAATTCATCATTCGGTCTTGGATATTACGTTGGAAAGTAACCAAAGCTTTTCTGTCGTGGAGCATTTCAAAGTCTTAAAACTGAAAAAATTCTTGTGCTTTTTTTCTTCGGTCTTCCGTCTATCGTCTTCCAGCTACTGTAACCACTTCTCGATATACCTCTGCCAACTTCATGCTTTCTCGCACTACCTCACCAATGATGATGATTGCAGGAGCTTCCACTTTTGCTTCGGTAGCTTTTTGCTCTATATCTGAAATATAACCTGCTACGATCTTTTCTTCGCGCGTGGTACCACTTTGAATAATCGCTATTGGTAAATCAGCTTTTCCAAACTTACTATAAACCCTCGAAATCTCTGCTAATTTCCTAGTACCCATAAGCACAACGACAGTCGCCGTGGACTGTGCTGCCAAAGCTAGATCTCTGGAAAGTTCTCCAGCAGAAGTAGTACCTGTCACTACCCAAAAACTTTCAGAAATCCCTCTCTTCGTTACTGGAATTCCAGCCGAAGCAGGAACTGCAATCGCCGAAGTAATCCCGGGAATCATTTCAGTGCTGATGCCAAATGCTTCTATGTATTCGATCTCTTCCGATCCCCGTCCGAAGACAAATGGATCTCCGCCTTTCAAACGAACCACATGACCATGCTTTTTGGCTAGACTGACGCAAAGTTGATTCGTGTCTTCTTGTGGCTGCGAATGCTTTCCTACCCGCTTGCCAACAAAGATCTTAAGTGCAGTTTCTGGTGCATGCTCAAGCAAAACAGGATCGATCAGCGCATCATACAAGACCACATCGGCCTTGTTCAGCGCCAAAACGGCCTTGAGTGTGATCAATTCAGGATCACCTGGACCAGCTCCGACCAGTGTTACTTTTGGTTGATTTATACGTTTCATGCAGTCACCTCTTCCTCACGGTAGCTTTTCAGCAAACCATAAATATCCAAAGCCTGCTTAGCATATGCGTTTGCGAATTCTTCAGTAGGCTCGTTCTGATTGATCTGGTAGATTTTCTCTGCGAATGTTCCACCCAAATCGATTTTTCCACTTGCTACAAAAGCTTCGTCAAACTGAGAAATGATATTCGCGTAAGAATTTGCACTCAAGCTTTCGCTTAGCAAAATTGCTTTCGCAGCATTGATCAATCCTGCATAGTGATGATAGATGCTATCTGACCAGCGTCCTTCTTCCAGACATTTCTGAGCGATGTCGATTTTCTCTTTTGCTTCCAAAAGCAAGGTAGCTACCAAGTCAAGCACCACACCGGCACATTCTCCTACTCCCACTGCAATTTTATATTCTTCTGTATTTCCCCAATCCACATAATCGGCTGGAGTCACCGTAGAAGCATCGCCTAATTCTTTCAATAAATCATAGAAATAGATCTGCCCTTTTTCATCGTAATAGCTTAAGAAATCAAGGCCATTTGCATTTGCTTCGAAATCATCCAGCAAAACTCTCAAAGCCTGAGGACCTCGTTTACTTGGGATTTTTGTAACTTTATCTGCAAAGCGTCCATTTCCATCGCCCATATTTCCTCCACCAAGAAGTACTTGAAGTGCTGGAACTACTATTTTCCCAGCTTTCATAGACATTCCTTGGAAACCAATATGAGCCATGTTATGCTGACCACAGGCATTCATACATCCAGAAATTTTGATTACCAACTCTTGGTTTTTCAGGTATTGTGGATACTCAGCAAGAATTACTTTTTCCAATTCTGCAGCAATTCCAGTAGAACTTGCAATTCCAAGATTACAGGTATCTGTACCCGGACAAGCTGTGATATCACCCAAAGAATTATAGCCACCAGATGCCAAACCCAAGTCCTTCAGCTCTTTGTAGAAATAAGGAACTAAGTCCTCACGAACATCACGAATCAGGAAGTTTTGGCGAAGTGTAAAACGTACTTCTCCACTTGCGTATTTCTCTACTAAATCCGCTAGTTTTCTAGCTTGATCTGTGTAGAAATCTCCAAGTGAAACTCTTACGCCCACAGATACAAATCCCTTTTGTTTTTGAGGTAAAACATTCGTGAGTTTGAAATGCTCAAAATCCAACCCAAGCTCTTCTTCTACTGTCGCAGTAGGAGCATCAGGTAGCTTTTGCGAAGCTTCATACGCTTCAAAATCGATAGGATAAGACTTGAAGGGAAGTGCTTTTTTCTCCTTTTCGACCAATTCCAAGAAGGTTTCAAGGCCTATGTCTTTGATCAAAAACTTCATTCTGGCCTTCATACGCTTAGCACGCTCGCCATGACGGTCAAAGATTCTGATCACAGCTTCCCCAAATGGAATGATCTGATCAGCAGTAATGAAATCAGTGTACAATTCCGCATGCCTTGGCTGAGATCCCAGACCTCCACCAAGCATCACTTTGAATCCACGAACTTCCTGACCATCAATAATTTTAACTTTTGGGATAAAACCCAAATCATGCAAGTAGCTTAAGCCTGTGTCTTCATCAGAAGAGGAAAAGGAAATTTTGAATTTCCTACCCATTTCCTGAGAGATAGGATTTCTCAAAAAGTATTTGAAAACAGCATCCGCATAAGGAGTCACGTCAAATGGCTCATTTGGATCGATTCCGGCAGTTTCTGAAGCAGTGACATTCCTTACTGTATTTCCACAAGCTTCACGGATAGTCACATCATCACGTTCCAATTCCGCCCAAAGCTCAGGAGTTCTATCCAAACTCACGTAGTGAATCTGAATATCCTGACGAGTTGTTATGTGCAATCTTCCCGTAGAATATTCATCCGAAACCTTGCAAACCCTGCGAAGTTGATCTGAAGAAACACGGCCATATGGCAGTTTGATCCGGATCATCTGCACACCTGGCTGACGCTGGCCATAAATACCGCGGGCCAGACGAAGGCTGCGGAATTTTTCCTCGTCTATATTACCACCGTTGAAAAGCGCAATTTTCTTTTCTAAATCGATGATGTCTTGTTCTACTATAGGATTTTCTAGTTCGGTTCTAAAGCTTTGCATGGCTGTAATAGGTTTAATGGCTGTGGCTGGAAGTGAGAAGACTGTTGCCCTGAGCTAAGTCGAAGGGTTTAATCATTCAATAAATCCAACCGAAACGGTATCGTATTCTCCTTCTTCAATTAGGATAAAACTCCCGTTCGCTTTATTTTCTTTGTAAGTATCAAAGTGGATCGGCTTGCTCAAGCGGAAATGCACTCGTCCGATGTCATTCAATTTCAATTGATCTGCCGTTTCAGTTCCGGTAAAATCAGTATGAATTCTAGATTCAATCTGATCGACCTTTGCTAGCACACGATTCACACCGTGTTGCAAAATATATTTTCCACCAACTTTCAGTGGCTTACTATTTACCTGACAAATCGTTGCTGTAAGTTGCTTTTCACTGCGTGGCACAGAAGAGCTTTTTACCAACATATCTCCGCGACTTAGATCCACTTCTGTATCCAAAGTAATGGCGATGGAACTTCCTGGAGCAGCTTCTTGGATTTCTTGATCGAAATAGTGAATGCTTTTGATCGTGGAAGTATTCATAGAAGGCAATAGCGTTACCTCATCACCTACTTTTAAATTCCCTCCGTAAAGCATTCCAGAGAAACCTCTGAAGTCATGCCAAGCTTCTGTCTTAGGACGAATCACATATTGCACCGGGAATCTAGCCACAGAACTTGGCTCCAAGTCGGCTGGTTCAAGTACTTCCAGATGATCTAAAAGTGTGTTGCCAACATACCAAGGCATCTCTTCAGATTTCCTAGCGATGTTTTCGCCTTTCAAAGCAGATACAGGAATGAAAGTGATCTGATCTTCTGTGAAATCTGATTTTGCCACCAAGGCGTCAAAATCAGCTTTGATTTTCAAATACACTTCCTCGTCATAGTTGACCAAATCCATCTTATTGACAGCTACAACCACATGACTGATGCGCAATAAATTGGAAATAAAGAAGTGACGGTAAGTTTGCTCAATCACACCTTTTCTGGCATCGATCAAGATGATCGCTACCTGAGAGGTAGAAGCACCTGTCACCATGTTTCGAGTGTACTCCACGTGACCAGGAGTATCAGCTACGATGAAATTTGTCTTATCTGTATTGAAATAAATATGCGCTACGTCAATCGTGATTCCTTGCTCACGCTCAGCTACCAATCCGTCAGTGGCCAAGGAGAAATCCAGGTAATCGTAACCACGTTGCTTGGAGCTACGCTCGATTGCTTCGATTTTATCAGTTGTCAGCGATTTGGTATCGTATAGTAATCGACCGATCAGCGTGCTCTTGCCATCATCGACAGAACCTGCAGTAGCGATTTTTATAAGTTTTCTATTTTCAGACATGTTGTTTCTAGTTTTCAGTTGTTCTGCTTCTCCAGAAGCTGGACTTGGCTTGACTCTGATAATGAGAGTTTAAAGTTTGATCAATGCTGCTTCTGGAGAAGCAGCATAACGACATAGTTGCCGAGTCTACTTGATACTTTGTACTTGTGACCTTGTACTTTTTCTAAAAGTATCCGACTTTCTTTCTTTTCTCCATCGCAGCTTCGGATCGTTTGTCATCGATTCTGGCACCACGTTCGGAGATAGAAGAATCTCTGATTTCTCCGACTACATCTTCCAGTGATACTGCTTCCGAAAACACAGCTGCGGTACAGGTCATATCACCTACAGTTCTGAATCGTACCATTTTTACCAATACTTCTTCGTGGGCTTCTCTAAACACATGCTCATTGGCAGTCCATATCATCCCGTCACGTAAGAATACCTCGCGCTCATGCGCAAAGTAGATTGAAGGGATTTCGATATCTTCCGTTTTGATATATTCCCAAACGTCTAATTCGGTCCAGTTAGAAATAGGGAAACAACGCACATTTTGGCCATTATGGATTTTACCATTTAGCATATCAAAAAGCTCTGGTCGCTGATTTTTCTCATCCCACTGACCGAAGTCATCTCTTACTGAGAATACTCTTTCTTTCGCTCTAGCTTTTTCCTCATCTCTTCTTGCTCCACCTATACATGCATCAAATTTGAATTCTTCGATTGCATCCAACAGCGTAGTAGTCTGAAGAGAATTTCTGCTGGAATACCTTCCTCGCTCTTCACGAACTTTACCTTGATCAATTGAATCCTGCACATTGCGCACGATCAATTCCAGTCCAAGCTCTTCTACAAGCTTGTCTCTGAATGCGATGGTCTCAGGGAAATTATGCCCTGTGTCCACATGCAATAATGGGAAAGGAATTTTCGCTGGGTAAAAAGCCTTTTGCGCCAATCTAACTAGCGTAATCGAGTCTTTTCCTCCAGAAAAAAGCAAAACCGGACGCTCAAACTGCGCTGCCACTTCACGAATGATATGGATCGATTCTGCTTCTTTTGGATTAGGTATTAATAGGTTGTTCATTTCTTTACTATTTATGTCTTCGAATGGACTTCATTATTCGTAATTCGGTATTCGTCATTCTTAATTAATCTTCTAATGTCGAATGTAAAATGCTGAATAATGAATGTTGAAGTTCTAATGTCTTGTATCTAAAATCTTATGTCTTAATTCTTATTTTTTAATGTAGAATGCTAAATGATGAATATCGAAGTACTAGTCTTCGGTCTCCTGTCTTCAGTCTCACCTAGCATGCAGCCCACACTCCTTCTTCGAATCTTCCCACCACCAACGGCCTGCTCGGGCATCTTCTCCTTCCATAATCGCGCGAGTACAAGGTGCACAGCCTATGCTGATGAAACCTTTATCATGAAGCGGATTATATGGAATATTCTTTTCGTCTATGAATGCGAGCATCTGATCAAAAGTCCAATCCAACAAAGGATTATACTTAATGATCTGATTGGCTTCATCCCATTCGATGCGCTTCATATCGCTTCGATTAGCAGATTGCTCAGCACGAAGCCCAGTAATCCAAATTTCATTTCCTGCTAAAGCTCTTCTAAGAGGTTCCACTTTGCGTACAAAGCAGCAAGACTTTCTATTCTCTACTGAGTCATAAAATCCGTTGATTCCAATATCAGAAACCAGTTTCTCTACAGAATCAGTAGTAGGATAATATACTTTGATGATTTGCTTGTATTTAGCTTCAGTTCTAGATAGCAAGTCTAAAGTCTCTGAAAAAAGTCTCCCTGTGTCCAGAGAAAAGATCTTCACAGGAATGTTCCCACTTGCGATCAACTGTGTAATCACCTGATCTTCCTGACCTAAAGACGTAGAAAAAGTGACTTTCCCTGGAAATAAATCCGCGATCAAAGCCAACCCTTCCTGTGCGCTCAGTTGCTCCAACTGAGCTTCTAACTCATGCAAATTCTTTCTTTGTGTCATTGGATTCTACTTTTGAGACGCTTTCCCATGCACGCTCATGGAAATAATACAGGATGATTTTAGAGAAGACTTCGACAGAACCAATGGACAGTGCCATCACTAACTGACCCGTCACGAAATACGAAATGATGATCGTATCGATCGTACCGACGATTCTCCAAGAGATCGACTTAAGCATGCTCTTCGCATTGCTATCTTTTCCCGGCTTGCTGGCAAAAAGCTTTTTGAGTGGTTGGTCTAAAATCATACTGGTTTCATACGAGTTTGAAACCCAAAAGTATACAAACCCTATTTAATTTATAGGGTTTGTTATAAAAAAATTTTACTCTTCTTTTAAAATATCTTCTAAACTCTTGTTTTCCAGTATCTTAAGAGTCTCGTCTCTGACTTGGATCATCACCCGATTTATACCACAAACCGCCTCATTTTTACATTCATCGCATGGTTCATAGTAATTCAAACTCACACAAGGAAGCATAGCAATCGGCCCATCAAGCAATCGAATCACCTTAGAAAGAGGGATGTCTTTAGGTTCTTTGATCAGATAATACCCTCCACCTTTTCCTTTTTTACTTCCAAGCATTCCTGCTTTTTTCAGTTCAAGTAAGATGTTCTCCAAGAATTTATGAGAAATCCCATGCTCTTCGGCGATCTCTTGGATCAGAACAGTTTTCTGATCTTTATGCTTACCTAGGTAGGTCAAGGCATGCAGGGCGTATTTTGTCTTTTTAGAAAGCATTTACAAAAATAAGCTTTTTCGGGTAATACCCTAGTACGGGGGTAGGCTTTAATATATAGGTTCTACCACGAATTAAAGGATGCCTTACAATGAAAATCTGGCCAGTAGTTGAAATCCCTTTATAGGGCGAAGTTATTAAGCCTTAAAATGCTCACAATTGTTTGTCCAATTGTATTTGACCCTAAAAACAATGTTTTCCATTAACTTAAGAGTACCACTATTTATAACGAATCAACAGCAGGACAAGACCCAATCCCCATCTTAACCTTAGCTTTAGGGTCATAATCCCTGAAGAAATAAACGCAATTATCATTTTCAATGAAATTAAGAGTAGCAAGGTTAGATCCAACTTCCGAAGAAAATCTTACTTGCAAGGTTCGAACTTTCCCCGTATCAAAATATGAAACATACAAAATCTTCATTTCTATACCTCTCTCTTTAGCTATAGTTACATATTCACTTATCTGATCTTTGGTAGTATTCTTATCAATTTTAATTTCAAACTTGTTTGGAAATATATAAAGAATGGAAATATAGAATAACAACAGGATTTTAATCATTTCAATTTATATCTTATTAAAACTGGATTTGAATTTTTATCTACAAACTCTTTTGACCGAAATATAACACTATTTTTATCCATTGAATTAATATTAGCAAACCACGATAGCGACTCTTCAGAATACCAACCTAATAAAAACCCACCAGAAACAACTCTTGGCCAAGGCAAAACATCACTACTATTTTTAAGTTTTATTGGATCGACTATCGCTACATTATTATTTGCTACATTAATTGCTGCACATTTAATTTTGTCTTTATCATAATAATTAAATAAAACATAATCATTAAAAGAAATTAAATTTGATAAACCCCAAGAAAAATCAGACTGTAAAATAGGTAATAATGAATTTAAAGCAACATCAGGATAATCACTAAATCTAAATGTAGGATTTTTAAATGAAACTTTTAAATAATTAGCTTTTCCTATAGGACTGACATTATAAATAGTATCTCCTGTTAAACTCGCGAATAATAATTTATCAGAAGTTGTAAAAGTATGATCCATGGCTAGCCTAACATTTTGAGAATATTCAGGAATAGAAAAAGCATCAAACTTACTTACTAGCTCAAAATTAACATTATACACAATAAAATCAAAAAGAAGCGAATCTGCTTGATTATTAATTCCTCGTTTATTAGAATGAAAATAAATGTTATTCTCAAAATAAGCCACCTCAGCTGCTTTAAAAGGTAATTCATACATTTTCTCTACAGAAAGATCATTTTTTAACACAAAACAATTATTAAACTTATCAAGAACAAGGAGTTTATCGCCTGTAAATTCAGAAACACTCTCAATATTATAATTCCTATATTCAAACTCAATAGATTCAATTGACCCTCTAAATTTACCCGTCCCGTCAAATTTCTTTATTGATTTCATATTTGAAATGTCAGAATCAATAACAAAAAAATCACTCCCTATAGTTACAACATCCCTAATTGAAAGCACTAAACTTTCAAAACCATTATACTCTAATGGAATGATTTCTATGTCACTGGAATTTTCAAGTAACCAATTGTCAACAGAATTAACCTCAGACAGGTTTAATGAGAGTTCTTCTTTAGCTTCGTGATTACACCCTAGCACTATTAAAATAAATGGTAGGTATAGTATTTTAATTCTTTTCATTTTTATTAAATAACCCACAGCCAGCAAATATGCTGACTGTGGAAATTGATTACTCTAAACCAGGGGCACTTATGCAACTGGCAGATCCCTCTCCTGACCATATATCTATATTACAACATGAGTAATAACCTGTTCCACAAGTTGTTTCATAAGTAATCGTTGTTGTACCACCAGCTGGACCCGCTTGTACTGCAAACGTTTTTGAAACAGAACATGATGTAGATCCAACTCCACCTGATTGACAATCTTCTAAGGCCCAAGAAATCTCAGGACTAAATAGTGTCAAACTTAACGCAAAAATTGCAATTCTTTTTTTCATTCTATTTATTTAATAAAGTTCAAACAGAACATACCGAACCTTTCGGCACATCATCAAATTAAAAATTACCGGTAAAAATAAATTGTGCTTAAACATACCCCCCCTTATTAATAAATCCAAATATTAGTTTGAATATTTTTTAGAAGATTAGTTGAAGTACTGATGATCAGATAATTTATTTTTAGTTCATAGAATAATTACATTCACAACCATCTATATTTCAATTATTTATCTATCTTCAAATTATTAGTTTCAAACAACTAAAAAATTGATTTGAAATGCTTAAAATAAAAAAATCCCCGAATTTCTCGGGGATTTTTTGGTAATCAAACTCTCCAAGGGTTCAGAACCCTTGGAGAGTTACCTGTAGTTATTAAAGCAATTCCACACTTCTCTTTACAAAGGCAGTCAAGTCTTTGCCTGTTAGCAAGCCTTGGGAAAGAAGAGCCAAATCAAATGACTGTTTAGCTATTTTGATCTTTTCTTCTTCGGTTTCTGCTTTCAGGACTTTGTCCACTGCAGGGTGATTTCCGTTGATGGCTACTTTGTAAGCATCTGGAAGTGAACCATAGAAGCCCATTCCTCCGCCGCCAGTTGCAGCCATTTCCTTCATTCTGCGCATGAATTCCTCCATAGTGATCGTCACAGGAAGTTCTTCTGGACTCAAGCCTTCCACTTCTACTGTGTACGTCTTGTTGTTGATCGCTTTGTCAAAGATTTCCTTCACTTCCTTGCTCTGATCTTCAGTGAGCAAGTTTGCGTAAGTCTCGTCCTTCTGGATCAACTTCTCAGCCACATCAGCATCCACACGCTTCAGCTGAGTTTTCTCCAGTTTGGATTCCAAGTTTTGGATAAAGTGACTATCAATCGGTGAATCCATCACCAAGACATCGTAGTCTTTCTTATTGGCAGATTGAATAAAACTATCCTGCTTATCCAAATCAGTTGCATATAAGATGACCGCTTGATCATTCTTATCTGTTTGGTTCGGCTTTATTTTAGACTGGTATTCTTCGATAGTGAAGAACTCGCCATTGGTATTCTTAAGCAAAGCGAAGTCTTTACCTTTTTCGTAGAATTTGTCCTCGGAGATCATTCCGTATTTCACGAAAAGTCCAACATCACCCCATTTCTGCTCGTATGCTTTTCTGTCTTTTTTGTAAAGCTCAGCAAGCTTATCCGCTACTTTCTTGGTGATGTAAGAATTGATTTTCTTCACGTTAGAATCCGCCTGTAGGAAGCTTCTAGATACGTTGAGAGGAATGTCCGGAGAGTCAATTACTCCATGAAGCAACATCAAGAACTCAGGAACGATGTCTTTCACTTCGTCCGTGATAAATACCTGACGACTGTAAAGCTTGATCTTATTTCGCTGAAGCTCAAATTCGTTTTTCACCTTCGGGAAATACAAAACTCCTGTCAAGTTGAACGGATAATCCACGTTCAGGTGAATCCAGAAGAGTGGATCCTCAGACATTGGATACAGCTCCTTATAGAATTTCAAGTAATCTTCATCTGTCAACTCACCTGGAGACTTAGTCCAGATCGGAGCAGTCGTGTTGATGAAATTGTCAACTTCTACAGACTTCCATTTTTTCTCATCTTTCTCATCAACTCCATCTTCTACAGATTCAGTTTTTGTACCAAACTTGATCGGAACTGGAAGGAATTTAGCGTATTTGTCAAGGATTCCCTGAAGCTTCCATTTATCAAGGAATTCTTCAGAATCGCTATTGACATGAAGGATAATAGTCGTTCCACGCTCCTGTCTAGTTCCTTCAGTGATCTCAAAAGAAGTAGAACCATCACAAGTCCATTTAGCAGCTTCCGCTCCTTCTTGGTATGAAAGTGTATTGATTTCTACGGTGTCAGCGACCATGAAAGCCGAGTAGAAACCAAGGCCGAACTTACCGATGATCTCATTGGCATCTTTGGCGTCTTTGAATTTCTCTACAAATTCCTCCGCTCCTGAGAAAGCCACTTGATTAATGTACTTTTTGATTTCCTCAGCAGTCATCCCTAGACCGTGATCAGAGATGGTGATGGTTTTCTTTTCAGCATCAAAACTTACTTCCACCGTAGTGTCACCAAGTTCGCCTGTGTACTGACCTAATGTCGCTAAACGCTTGATTTTTTGAGTCGCATCGACTGCGTTAGAAACAAGTTCTCTTAGAAAAATCTCGTTATCAGAATAGAGAAACTTCTTGATAATCGGGAAAATGTTCTCGGTATGGATCGAGATCGTGCCTTTTTCCTGCATGGCTATAAATTAGTTTAGTTAAACACTTGTTTGTCGGACACAGAATTGCAACTGTTGTTCCAAAGAAGTTTTGGTGTCAATTTGGCAGGGTGTGATTTACGATTTCAGATTTACGATTTCAGATTTTCTTCCAAAATGGCTATCTGCTCAAAATGGACTTACCAGATACCCACGCTTTACATCTCTTCGATTTCTAGACTCTCGTCTCTCAAGTGCTCAGTGTGACCCAATGGAATTTTTCAATTTTTCAATCTTATAATTTTTCAATCCCCCTATCTTTGACCCATGTGGAAAGAAATCTCAGTTTTGATCAGTAAGGAAGTCACGCTGGAGTGGCGACAGAAATTCGCGCTGAATGGGATTTTGCTTTATGTAGTTTCGGCAGTCTTCATCACCTATTTAAGTGTAGGAGCAAAGCAAGGAAACATTTCCGCCCCCACTTGGAATGCCTTGTATTGGATTATTATCCTTTTCTCGGTTGTAAATGCAGTAGCCAAAAGCTTTGTGCAAGAGCATCAAGGTCGTCAGCTCTATTATTACATGATTGCTTCTCCTGAGGCAATTATCCTTTCCAAAATCATTTACAATACCGGCCTTACGCTGATCTTAGCACTTTTGGGCTATGGAGTTTTTTCAGTGATTCTGGGAAATCCCATTCAAGATCAAGGTTTGTTTATCCTGAATTTAGTCTTGGGAGCGATGGGTTTTTCGGCCAGTTTGACTATGGTAAGCGGTATCGCATCCAAAGCAGGTAATAATGCGACGCTGATGGCGATTCTGAGCTTTCCGGTTATTATCCCGATTTTGCTCATGGCAATCCGTATTTCCAAAAATGCAATGGATGGACTGGATTGGAGCGTTAGTGCAGATAAACTGTTGACACTTTTAGCGATCAATGCCATAGTCGCCGTGACTGGATATATTTTGTTTCCTTATTTGTGGAGGTCTTGAGATTGGAAAACTGTAAGATTGGAAAATTGACTCCATAGAAAGTTTAGAGTTTAGTAAAAAAGCTTGAAGTTATTACAATCCCGTAAGTCGTATTTCCTATATCGTACTTCCCTTTAAAAGACTTCACAAAAAGCGCCGTTTTCATGAACTTATGCCTTATTTTTGCATTTGAATTAGCAAAAATACCCTATGCGCCAATCCTGGTGGAAAATTCTTGCAATCGCCCTGCTGCTGTACACGCTAATCGCAGGCTTGCTGATGGAAGCGCCACGACTTCCTATCCTCAACGAAACTATCCGTGCCCTTCATTTTCACGTGACCATGTGGTTCGGTATGATACTCATGCTGGTAGTGGCTGTGTACTACAGCATCAAATACCTTCGAACCAATGACATTAGAAATGATGATTTGGCGATAGAATTCACCAACTCAGCAATTCTATTTGGTGTACTTGGAATAGTAACCGGCATGCTATGGGCGAAGTTTACTTGGGGAGATTACTGGAGTGGTGATCCAAAGCAGAACGCTGCAGCCATCGGGATTTTGATGTATTTCGCATATTTAATTCTAAGAAATTCACTGACAGATTCTCAGCAGAGAGCCCGTATCGGAGCCATCTATAACATTTTCGCATTCGCAGCTTTTATTCCTCTTATCTTCGTATTACCAAGATTAACAGACAGTTTGCACCCAGGAAATGGTGGAAACCCAGGTTTCAATGCCTATGACTTGGACTCCAAGCTTCGCGCAGTGTTCTACCCAGCGATTATTGGTTGGACACTTTTGGGCTGCTGGATCGCAACTGTACGCGTCAGAATGCGTAGGGTGGAGAGGACAATTGAAGACAGAATGATTAATTCATAAACATGAAAAAATTACTTACAATAGCTCTTTTGGTTTTCAGTCTTTCTGCTTTGGCACAAGAGAAAATCCCCGTCACTGATGCTGACTACACCAATAGCTCAGTGGAAATGGCAGATGTCATGCGTTCCAATGGCAAAATTTATGTTTTGGTAGGTGTCATCGTAATCATATTCGCTGGCATCACATTTTACCTAATCGGGACAGAACGTAAGATCAGCAAAATTGAAAAGAATCTTCATTCCTAAAATTCAAAACTTATGAAATCGAGCATGAATCAGTACAACACTTTGGGCTGATTATCTACAATGCGAGATTCCATGTGACCGCTTTAAACATTTATAACACATGAAAAAAGGACATCTCTTAGGACTAGGAATCATTGCGATCGCCATTGTCATTATTATGACTTCGATCGGTGACGCAAGTAGCTATGAAAGCTTCTCAACGGCAAAAGAAATGAAGCAGAGCGGAGAGGATAACGCTATCCACGTGGTAGGTCATCTAAAGAAAGATGCGAGTGGAGAAGTGACAGGCTTAAATGTAAGGGAAGACAAAGTATCCTTCACTTTCATGCTTGTAGACAATGAAGGAGTAGAGCAAGAAGTATTTTACAATGAGCCAGTACCTGCAGATTTCACACGCTCGGAATCTGTGGTGGTTATAGGTTCTTATAAGAATGATGAAATATTTATTGCCGATAAAATACTAATGAAATGCCCGTCTAAATACCAGGAAACGGAAGTGCAGTCAGCAGGTATGTGAGTTAGAGCAGTTACAATAAAAAATCCATGATCAATACCTTTATCGGTAATCTTGGCCACATGATGACAATCGTGGCCTTTGTCAGTGCACTGACTACCGCATACGCTTATATTCAGTATTTCCGCGCAAACGAACTAGAGAAAGCCAGTTGGAAAAGATTCAGTAGAATCAGCTTCACAATTCACGGCATGTCTGCAGTTATGATTGCTGTGTCGCTTTTTGAAATTATCTACAATCACCGGTTCGAATACTATTACGCGTATTCCCACAGTTCCGAAGCACTACCAGTTCATTATATGGTTTCCAGCTTTTGGGAAGGTCAAGAAGGAGCTTTTATCCTTTGGATCTTTTGGAATGTGGTACTGGGTACAATATTGATTTTCACGAATAAGTTCTGGGAAGCCCCTGTAATGATTGTATTTGCACTCGTTCAGGCTTTCTTGGTTTCCATGATTTTGGGCGTCGTGATTGGTGATTTGAAAATCGGTAGTTCTCCGTTTATTCTGTTGAGAGATGCCACTCAGGCACCTATTTTCCAGATGAACCCTGATTTCGTACCAGAAGATGGAACAGGTTTAAATCCGCTTCTACAGAACATCTGGATGGTAATTCACCCTCCTACCTTATTCTTAGGTTATGCTTCTACCTTGGTTCCATTCGCCTTCTTGATGGGGGGGTTAGTAACCAAAAAATACACTGAATGGATTCGTCCTGCTTTACCTTGGGCTATTTTTTCAGCCATGATACTGGGGATGGGAATCATTATGGGAGCTTACTGGGCTTATGTGACGCTGAATTTTGGCGGATATTGGAACTGGGATCCTGTAGAAAATGCTGTGTATGTACCTTGGCTTATATTAGTAGCTGCCATTCACTGTATGATTACCTTTAAGAAGAGTGCTACAGCACTGAAGACTTCAATAGTCTTAGTCATCATGACTTTCATCTTGGTACTTTACGCTACATTCTTAGTAAGATCTGGTGTTTTGGGAGATGCATCAGTTCACTCATTCACAGATCTTGGTCTCTCTGGTCAGTTGCTGATCTACATGTTATTCTTCCTTGTGGTTGCAGTAGTTCTCTGTGTGATCAACTGGAAACACATACCCACTTCAGAGAAAGAAGCTTCAGTTTATTCCCGCGAATTCTGGGTGTTTATAGGCGCTACTACTCTTTCACTAATGGCCTTTCAAGTGATTCTTCCTACTTCCATTCCTGCTTGGAATGCTGTAGTAGAAAGTTTCGGAGGCATATCAAATATGGCTCCTCCAGCCGATCAGGTAGAGTTTTACACAAAATTCCAACTTTGGTTTGGAGTCGCATTGGCGATGCTCACTGCCGTAGGACAGTTTTTCTGGTGGCAAAAAATGGATAAAAAGGCATTGAAGGATGCTCTTTTGACTCCATACATTATTTCCTTGTTGTTGTCTGCAGCTATTATTGTTCTTGCCAAAGTGTATGATTGGCAGTACATCATTGTAGTTCTAGCAGCCACATTTACAATCACTGCTAACTCGGTGATTTTAGCCAAAATCCTGAAAAAATCAACCTTCAAACTAGCTGGTGGTTCTTTGGCACATATCGGCTTGGGTATGATTTTAATCGGAATCATGTTCAGCTCAGGTTATTCAGACACTATTTCTATCAATATGTCGGGCTTGACATACAGCAATAGCTGGGAGGACGAATTGAACAAAGAGCACGTACTGCTTTGGATCAACAAGCCTACACAAATGAAAGACTATACCGTAATTTACCGGGGACGTCAGAAGAAAGTTAAAGGCATTTCTGAGAATGTGCCGGCCAAAATTTTACAATCTACAGGTAAGGTCAATGAAGCCATCGCATTGGAAGATTATAAGGATTACTTCAAGAAAGGTGATAAAGTAGATATTGTACTGGAAGAGAATGATTATTTCCAGATCGAATATTATCAAAATGAAGTACTGAAATTCTCATTAAGCCCAATGTCTCAGTTTAATGAGGGCATGGGAGGCTTGATCTCATCGCCAGCTTCTAGAATCTTTATTGACAAGGATCTTTATACCTATGTAGCAGCGATGAATGATCCAGAGGATCCAGACTGGAAAGAGGATGAGACTTATGAGGTTGCCCCAGGTGAACAGTTCCATGTGGCAGATTATGTGACTTATTTTGACGGAGCAGATGTGCTGCAGGAGTTAGACGGCTATGTACTACAAGAAGGTGATGTAGCGGTAAGGGCGAACCTTAGAATCCTTGATTACGACGTGGAGAAACTGCTTCAGCCAACTTTTATTATCCGTAATAATCAAGTAGGTAAGCTACCTGTCATTGACAATGAGTTGGGCATTAAGATTAGCTTGGAAAACATACTGCCTGAAGAAAACAAGTTTGTCTTCAAAGTAAACCAATACCAAAAAGACTACGTGGTGATGAAGGCAATTGTAAAGCCTTATATCAACATACTTTGGATCGGGACAATTATTATGCTCGCGGGCTTCACTGTAGCGATAATAAGAAGATTTGATGAATTCAAAAAGATGAGAGACAAAGGACTGGAAGTCTAACGTCTGAAAGCATATAACACAAATAAGCCCGGCGATTAATCGTCGGGCTTATTTGTTAGTGGTTATTTGTATGAGATTAATCCGCTTTGAATTTATCTACGATGTAGAGAAAAATATTAAAAGACAAAGTAGATGGTGCTGGTTCAGCTTTTTTTCCTTCTCCACTTAATAAGTTATCCTTTTTTAAAGGAGAAATTTTACTCGTTGTTACAGTTACACCAGAAGAACTAGGACTGCCCAATAAGTGATTATCATTCAGAATATCAGTATGATTTTCCATTAATGGCTTATCAATAGGCTTTACATTATCCATCTCTGATTTCTCTTTTTCACTTTGAGCCATAGTATCTCCTGCATAAGCACACATTCCCAACACAGAAATGCCGAAAAAGATGATTTTTTTAAAAGAAACTTTGGAACTTGCTATCATAGTTAGAAGAGGTTACCTTATATCTTACTTTGGGTTCTTGTAAAAGGTTCCTAAAATTAGGAAAAAAAACCACTATGCAAACGATTGAGTACAAAGAATTTGACAAAATAGAATTGCGTGTAGGCACTATTCTGAGAGCCGAACCGTTTGAAAAAGCGCGAAAACCTGCCTATAAAATTTGGGTTGACTTAGGAGATGAGATTGGAGTAAGGAAATCTTCTGCTCAAATCACGGTTCATTATCAGCCTGAGGATTTAATTGGGCGTCAAGTTGTATGTGTTTGTAATTTTATGCCCCGGCAAATAGCTGATTTTATGTCTGAGATATTGATCACAGGATTCAGCGATGAGGAAGGAAATATTATTCTGACCTCCGTGGAAAGAACAGTGCCAAACGGAGCTTTACTACACTAGCTTTCTCTAGAATATGGAAAATCCAGAGGGTTAGGATATTCGAATTCAAAGCCTGTATGGAGGATTTTATCTCCAGAAACTACGCGATCATCGTCATCTGAAGCAATTTGGTAGCTTTTAGGCGGCTCAAATCCCAACTCCTGCACATTTTGTTCATAGACATCTTTGCGTAGCACATGCATAGGCGCTACTCCATTATAGACTTCATTCCAAAGTTCTTTCTCGATGATCCAAGCTAGCATTCTTGCAGCATCATTTCTATAAATGAAGTTTACCCTAGTATGACCAGTGATATTTTCTTTGCCAGCTACATATTTACCAGGAATCCGCTCATCACCAAGTAGCCCTCCAAATCTAACAATGGTAAGATCAAAATCCCTATCCTCAGAGAACATCAATTCACTTTTGAAAATGGTCTCATTTCCAGTAAGACCTTTGTCAAGGTATTCACCTTCCGTATAGGCAGCTTTTCTATTTGCGTCAGGATATACCCCGGTGCTAGACACGAATAATACCTTCTTGATCGAAGATTGGTCCACCATACTGCGCAAAAACTTGATCTGCTCTAAATAAAATTCACCAGTCGAGGTCCGTGAGCGTGGAGGGATATTGATCACCATTATTTCGCTAGCGAGCAATTTCTGAAAGCCTTTTCCTTGAGGAAAAGGGACCAGTGCAAATTGAATTGCATTAATTCCTTCATTTTGAAGGCTAGCTGCTTTGTCTGCTGAAGTGGTGCTACCGCACACGCTATGCTCCTGTGAGAGGATTTTTGCCAAAGGCAAACCAATCCATCCTAAACCGATAATTGATATTTTGCTCATAGAAAAGGTCAGAAAAAAACCTCCCAAAAATATGGGAGGTTGGTGATAGTTATTCCTTCTTAGGGATAGTCCCTAGAATATAATCCCATAATGGTGTACTAACACCAAACGCAACATCGGGATCTTTGTAGTGATGGATAGCATGATGAACCCAGAGTACTTTCATGAAATTCTTTGGCGGCTGAACGGCATGTACCAAATAGTGAATCCCCAAATACAAGGCATATCCTAGTAAAAAACCGGGTAAGAAGTAGTAAGCTAAATCCCCCATAGTTAATTTGAATATTAGGTAAAGGATTGCAGCATACGCAGCACTCACAAATGGAGGCATAGCCAATCTATCTTTATCCTTAGGATAATCATGGTGAATTCCATGAACCGTGTACTGCAATTTGTCCTTAATAGGCGTATTTGGCTCCATATGGAAAAAATGCTTGTGCATCATATATTCGACTAAGGTGAAACCAATGTATCCTACTACAAATAGGAGAAGCGCTGTTCCTATACCCACAGATGTTTTTTGAATTCCGAAATAAATTGAAATTACTCCAAGAATGATAAACATACTGATTGGTACTAATATATTGGTTCTTGAAATTTTCTCAAGAATTGGGTTCGAGAAAATTTGGGCTGTGCCAAAGTTATCCGGCTTATCCAATCTTCCTATCTTTTTCATATGCTACTGATTCTAATTTTACTAAGCTTTCTAAAATTTAATTTAGAATTTCATACAAAGGTAATTCAAAACGACCTTTCGACACTGAGAAATTCATGACAATAATCACATTTTAATCAAATCTGTGCCATTGTGGACTCAATAGTCTTTTGATAATAAGAGACATAATGTGGTAGAATATTGGAAATATCGAACTCCTTAGCTCTTGCAAGGGCATTTTCCTTGAAGGTTGGAAGATTAGCATCATCAAGTATAAATAGTGCCTTATCCTTCATCGCTTGTATATCTCCAATATTACAAACGAAACCAGTCACTCCATCAACGTTCAATTCGGGGATTCCTCCTGCATTAGAAGATAGAACTGGGACTTCACATGCCATTGCTTCCAATGCCGCAAGGCCAAAACTTTCTTTTTCTGAAGGCATCAAAAATAGATCTGCAACTGAAAGCACTTCCTCTACTGCATCCAACTTGCCTAGGAAACGTACATCATCACAAGTTCCTAATTCACGACAAAGTCTCTCCATTCTATCTCGCTCTGGACCATCTCCCACCAAAAGTAATTTTGCGGGGATTTCTTTTCGGACTTCATAAAATACTTGAATTACATCCTCCACCCGTTTTACTTTCCTGAAATTGGATGTATGCACCATCAACTTTTCGTCATTCGGGCAAATAGCCAATTTGAAATGTTCTTTCTTTTGCCTTTTGAAACGATCCAAGTCGATGAAGTTAGGAATCACTTCGATTTCGCGCTGGATATCGAAGAAACCATACGTCTCTTTCCTTAAATCTTCCGAAACAGCCGTCACTCCATCTGATTGATTAATACTAAATGTGACAACAGGCTCATAACTAGGATCTTTGCCCACCAATGTAATATCGGTACCGTGAAGTGTGGTCACTACTGGTATTTGGATTCCTTGTGTTTTCAGAATTTGCTTAGCCATATACGCTGCAGAAGCATGCGGAATGGCATAATGAACATGAAGCAGATCAAGCTTTTCGTATTTTACAACACTCACCATCTTACTAGCCAAAGCCAGTTCATAAGGAGCATGCTCAAAGAGAGGATAGCTTTTAATGTCAACCTCATGGTAATAAAGATTCTCGCTAAAAAAATCTAAACGGCTTGGCTGCTTATATGTGATGAAGTGAACCTCATGACCAATTTTTGCAAGACCTTTACCTAGTTCTGTCGCTACTACTCCACTACCTCCGAAGGTCGGGTAGCAAACAATGCCTATTTTCATGTGCAGATAATTTTCAATATAAGGCCACATGGAATCTCGCAGTTATTAAAATCTTCCGAGAAGGATTGGGGAATGCTCGATTTCATAATATTTTTGGCTGGTTTATAAACCTGTTTTTTAACACGCATTAACTCCTGTTTTGTTCAATTTCGAAGTTAATTATCCAATTATTAAAGAATATTGAGTGAAAAGCACTGAAAACCAATCCTTTTTACATTTTTTTTATTACTGTTCAAACGCAAAAAACCCTTGGAAGAAATCTTTTTCCAAGGGTTTTCACAAGATAAGTCACTAAATAAGTTATCCCTTTTTGCTTTCGTTTACCGCATGATGCGCCGCTCTAGCTGCAAAAGCCATGTAAGTCAATGTAGGATTCTGAGTAGAAGTAGAAGTCATCGAAGCTCCGTCAGTGACGTACACATTTGGGACAGCATGAAGCTGATGGTTTCCATTGAGCATGGAAGTTTTTGGATCTTTACCCATTCTTACTCCACCCATTTCGTGAATATCCAAGCCAGGCACTCGATGATCATCCCTAACAGAAATATCCGTGAAACCTGCCTTCGAAAACATTTCTGAGATTTGCTCCTGATAATCGATGATCATTTTCTCATCGTTGTCATCATAATCCACATTGAATTTTAAGGTTGGAAGACCGTAAGGATCTAGTTTGTCTTTGTCTAAGGCGATGTAATTGGATTCTTTTGGAATCGTCTCTCCCATCATATGCGAACCTACTCTCCATGGACCATCAGGCGCTGGACGATTAAGCATGCTATTTTTTAAATCCATTCCTACTCTTGCGTCAGCCACATAGCCACCACCTCGATATGCGCTAAAACCTCCAGCATAACCACGAAGAAAATCAGTTTCCTGCTTTTTCACATTTCTGAAACGTGGAATGTAACCACTAGTAGGGCGGCCACCAGAGGTAGTGTATTCCATAAACCCATCATAAGAAGCACTTACACCTGCTCTATAATTATGGAATGCGAAATATTTACCTAAAACTCCACTGTCATTTCCAAGCCCATTAGGAAATCTAGCGGAAGTAGAATTCATCAAAATAGCGTTGGAATTGATCGCAGCGGCATTGATGAAGATAACATCAGCATAAAATTCTTCCACTTCCTTAGTATGAGCATCTATCATTCTTACTCCAGTCGCTTTGCCTTTTTCATCATCATATATCACGGAGTGAACAACCGAATCTGGTCTCAAAGTCACATTTCCACTTTTCAAAGCCCATGGAATGGTAGAAGAGTTACTACTAAAATATCCTCCAAAAGGGCAACCTCGCTGACAAAGATTTCTGTTTTGGCAGGATGCACGGCCTTGGGCAGTAAATTCCGGTCTTGGTTCATGTATATGTGCACAACGAGAGGAGATCATATGTCGGTCTCCACCATAAGTTTCTTTCAGCTTTTGAGCGAAGTGCTTCTCTACGATATTCAAATCATAGGCTGGCAAAAACTCTCCGTCAGGAAGTGTATCAAGGCCATCCTTATTTCCTGAAACTCCAGCAAATTTTTCCACATGGCTGTACCAAGGCGCCATATCCTTGTAGCGTATTGGCCAATCTACCGCAAAACCATCTCTAGCCGGTCCTTCGAAATCATAATCTGACCATCGCTGCACTTGCCTTGCCCATAGTAAAGATTTCCCTCCAACTTGATAGCCTTTGATCCAATCAAATGGCTTTTCTTGGATATAAGGTTGCTCCGCATCTTTCGCAAAAAAGTGCTCAGAATCCTCTCCAAAAGCATAACATTTAGCTACGATTGGGTTTTCATCCAATACTGCCTGTGGAAGTTTTCCTCTATGCTTGAATTCATAAGGAAGCATATTGGTCGTAGGATAATCCTTGATATGCTTTACGTCTCTTCCCCTTTCTAGTAAAAGTGTTTTCACTCCTAGGTCACCAAACTCCTTGGCTGCCCATCCGCCGCTGGCTCCTGAACCAACGACAATGGCTTGATATGTTCGTTCTTGTTTGTTTCGAATATTCAGGTTAGCCATTGATGCGAGGTTTTTGAATTTCTGAGATTAAAGCTGAACCATTGTAAGGGCCAGGAATAAGTGAGTAAGGAATTACTTCTGTCTGAATGTACTCAGAAGCCATGTAGCCTTGCATCGTAAGTCGTTTGGTTGTATTCAAGAAATATGAAACAGCTTTGTCCTTCTCTCCTTCTGGAGTCTCTGTTGGCTTGAGATCTATACCTGTTTGAATCAGGTCTTCTTTCTCCTTTGTACTAAGCTGATCAAATTTTTTCCCCGCAGTGTTTTTGGCAAAGTCAGAGAAAGCAGATAGTCCTGTGCTGAATAGCACTTGATTTTCACTAGTCATGCAATCATTAACCATCACTAAAATGAAATCAGGCACTTCTAATTCAAGTGCTCCTTTTAATTCTCCTGCTGGTATAATTGTATCTGAGATTGCTCCCAAGAGTTGCTTTTGCGAAGCTGTAACCTTGAGGTTCTCATATGCGGCTAAGATATCATCTGAACTGAAATCGCAGGACGGAATGAGAGCCAGTCCACCAGAAATCAATGCAAGATGCCTTAGGGCGATTCTTCTATTCATGGTTTTATAGGTTTTGGGTTATAAATCGGGGCTTTAATGTAGGCAAATCAATGTTTAATTACCATTTAATTTTGATCGGTTGTCTAGAACATCTTTTAGCCAATCTTCATGGAGCATCATCAATTCAGCTGCTACTTCTGGATGTTCCATTCTCAGATTTTTAGACTCGGTGCTATCTTGAGACAGGTTAACTAGATATAGCTTATCGTCTTCAGTAAAGGTCAATTTCTTTGCTGGATCTTGTGGATTGCCAAGCAGTTTCCAAGGACCTTTTCGCACTGCCCAAGAGTTAGTCGTCGCTTCAGGATTTCCAGTAGCCCAGTGCATCACATCGTGACCCGAAGCCGCATTATTATAGATCACATCTCTCAAACTGATGCCATCCATCTCCGTAGGGTTTGGTATATCCACTCCTGTCAGATCGGCAAGTGTAGGAAACCAATCCACACTGCCAGCCCATTGATTACGCACTTCACCTTTTGGAAGGTCACCTCCAGGCCACGAGATTATAGCCGGTACGCGAATTCCACCTTCCAGCATACTGAATTTGGCACCATTGAATGGACCTGCATTTCCTCCACCAAAATATGCTCGCTCCTCTGTGCTATGTCCATGATCAGATTGGAAAACGATAATCGTATTTTCCAATTGACCTGTTTGCTCCAAATGATCCAATACATTTCCTACCAGTTCATCCAAGGTGGAAATGAACGCCGCGAATTCTCTGCGAGGACTAGGCATGTCCTTATAATGCTCCAACCAACCTGGTCTGCCTTGATAAGGATAATGAGGCATATTGATAGCCCAATAGATGAAAAAAGGATCAGCAGACGGCTGGGAAAATTGCTTTACTTCGTCCACCATCAAGTCTCCAAAGAATTCGCCTGGTCTATAGATTTCTTTATCATTTTGATACAAATCATGAAGGTTTGGCCCACTCCAGAAGAAATAATGAGAGTAATTATCGATACAGCCTCTTTGGTGACCAAAGAAATAATCGAAACCCTGACCATTCGGAAGTTTTTCTGGCGAATGTCCCAAATGCCACTTTCCAATCGTAGCCGTTCTATATCCTGCAGGTTTAAATAGCTCCGCCATAGTAATTTGCTCCGTAGGCATTCCAGATTTCCCCTCTGGATCATGGTCAGGGATATCTACATTCCCATAAAGGCCAGCATTATAATTATATCTACCTGTCAAAAGTCCCGCTCTCGAAGGAGAACAAACTGGAGCTACGGCATAGAACTGTGTGAATCGAACGCCAGAAGTGGCTAATCTATCCAAGTTTGGAGTTTCCAAATCAGTTGACCCATAGCTATTCAAATCCAAGGTGCCTTGATCATCCGAAAGAATGATCAGGACATTTGGTTTAGATGGTGTAGCCGTGGTAAACTGCTCCTCCTTTTGACAAGAGGAAAGAAGAATAACTGACCCGATTAAGGCTAATACTTTGTGGTTCATACTGTCTTTGAGGATTCGAATTACCTCGATTCGAATGATTTTTGAAAGAGTTAAATTAACGAGTCAAAACACCTATTTCTGCGAAAGTTGCTGGATTACCATCAGCAGTTTTCGATGCTTTCAAGCGAATAAACTTAGCTTTTACCTCATCAAAACGAATAGTTTGCTCTACTGGACTATTGACAATATTTGAAAATTCCCCAGCCGAGACTTTCGACCAAGATTTACCATTCTGGCTCACTTCAAATACATAATTGGTAATGAATCCACTTGGATATCTTCCTTGCATTGGGAGATATGTAAATCCTTTCAGAGAAACAGACTCGCCTAGATCAACAGTCACGGTATTATCCTCACTGGTAAAGTAAGATCCTGCATTTTCATCAATTGCTTTCATGGACTGCTTCAAAGTCCCAATCCATTTTGCTTTAGATAAGTCGACGTCTATTCTAAGAGCCTCACTTACCTTTCCTGACGCTGGATCTACAGAAATGGCCTGTAACGTTCTTGCATTATCTATAAGAAAAGGCTTCAAGTATTTCTGACTTTCAGAACTAGCTTCTGATCCATCTAGAGTATAAAAAACTTCCAAACCTTCATCCGGAGAATTCAAGGTCACTTCTCCAGTCGTAGCTCTAGAATAGCTAGGTGGAAGCATAAGCTTAGGCGCATTGTAAATTCCGACCTTGGAGATCACCGGAATATCCTTTCCGTCAGTAAATTTAACTCGTATTTTGGATGCTGCAACATCAGCAAATCTCAAGATTCTTTTATGTCCAACGGTTGTCCCTTCCGCGATTTTCTCCCAGTTTCCATTCACTTCTTTTTCCAGAACAAAAGACTTCACACGTTGACCTAATGGCGTATATTCTTGAATCAGAAGTCTATTGAAAGTAGTCTCAGTGCCAAAATCAATCGTGATTTCACCAGTTTTCCCACCATCAGGAGTAGTCCAATAGGTTTCGTAGTCTTCGTCTAGCACGTTTTCTACCTCATAACCTCTGCCACGATCAGCATTGGCCCTTGCCACTGCTTGAGCCGCCAGATTCACAGCAAAATCTTCCTTCACCTTTTCACCAAACTTCATAATCGCCTCCACATCGTTTTCATGGATCAAACCTCGGGTGTCCACAGGAAAGTTGATTAGCAAGGAGGCGTTTCTACCAATGCTTTTGTAATAGATTTCTAGGAGTTGAGGAAGTGTACGCACTTTGTGATCTTCATATTTATGGTAATACCACCCTGGACGAATAGACACATCCGCTTCAGCCGGAACCCAATGGGTCCCATTCTCTTGGCCAGTGGCATATTTTTCAGGATACTCAGGCATCCCAGCGTAAACAGAATCACGCATAAGGTTAGACCAGGTAGATTCGTAAGCAAATCCATGCTCATTTCCAACCCAACGAACATCAGGCCCACCGTCGCTGAATAACATCGCTCCAGGCTGCAATTCACGCACGAGCTTGTACATGTTTGGCCAATCGTAATAAGTCAGTTTATCTACTTTTCGAGCTTCATTTGCTCCACCATAATAGCCATCCCCGCCATTTGCTCCGTCAAACCAAACTTCGAAAATATCACCATAATTGGATAGCAATTCTGTCAGCTGATTCCTCATATAAGTGATGTATTCGGGCTTGCCGTAGTCTGGATGATTTCTATCCCATGGGGAATAATAAATCCCAAACTTCAATCCATATTCCTTACATGCTTCAGCAAGCTCTTTTATCAAATCTCCTTTCCCATCCTTCCAAGGGCTGTTTTTGACCGAATGTTCGGTGTAAGCGGAAGGCCAAAGTACAAACCCATCGTGGTGTTTTGCGGTGATGATTAGGCCTTTCATTCCAGCTTCCGAGGCTACTTTAGCCCATTGTCTTGGCTGAAGATCAGAAGGATTGAACATCTCAGGTTTCTCATCGCCAAAGCCCCATTCTCTATCAGAGAATGTATTCATATTGAAATGTACAAAGCCGTAATATTCAAGTTCCTGCCATGCAATTTGTTTGGCGTCAGGAATAGGTAATACAGGAGATGGTGGTGCTACTTTTTCTTGACAGAAGGTAAGAATCAACAAAAGTGCTGGCCAAAGTATTTTTTTCATAAGAAGTAAATTATGCTAGAAAATTAGGGCTTTTGCCTTAGGATTGAAAGAAGTATCTAATCTAAAGACTTTAGAAATGAGTTTTGGTGGAATGTCAATGTTATCTTCGGGCGAAAGACTTTAATTTGCGAATATGAATAGAATTTTTACACTAATACTAGTACTGATTTCCACTTTGGTTGAAGCTCAGATCCAGATCAAAGTTGTAGATGCAGGCTCACGCCAACCTATCGAAATGGTGCGAGCCAATTCCAATGGCACTTACTTAGCTACGAGTAATACAGCAGGGGAAATAAAAATTTCTTCGGCTGAGAAAATGCTTATCGTTTTCAATGTGGAAGGTTATGAGCAAGTAACTAGGGAGATTAATCCCGGTAAGCTTTCAATTATTACGCTTACCAAAGAAATCATAAATCTTTCAGAAATAACAGTTTCGGCATTTGAATCAGAGCGCCCACTTTTGGAGCAATCAGCTGCAATCGCTGTAGTATCAGAACAAGATTTCAACCGCTTCAATGAAACATCCATAGTCAATTCATTCAATACAAAACCAGGCATCCGTATAGAGGAGCGAGCACCTGCCAGTTATAGAATTTCTATCCGTGGGAGTTCACTCCGGGCTCCATTTGGAGTGAGAAATGTAAAAGTGTATTGGAATGAAGTTCCATTCACATCGCCTGATGGGACGACGGCATTGAACCTACTAGATCTTTCCAATATCAAGAATGCCGAGGTCATCAAAGGCCCATCGGGAAGTATCTATGGCGCTGGAAATGGTGGTGTAGTAAATCTTTACAGTCCTGCTAGCCCAAATGGAGGAAGAGTGTCTGCAGATTTTATGGCAGGAGATTTTGGCATGACTCGCTATAGATTGGGAGTATCTCAGCAAGTAGGAAATGGTGGATTTGAGGCTTCTTATGTCAGCCAAAAAGCAGATGGCTATAGAGAACATTCTGCTATGGATAGGCAAGTGTTTCAATTAGGGGGATTTTTCTCCATTTCGGATAAGCAGGAACTCAGAACTCAGCTATTGATTTCTGATCTAAATTACCAGATTCCAGGAGCGCTCAATGCTGATCAGTTAGCCGAAGTCCCAACTAAAGCTAGATCCGGATCAGTAAACCAAAACAGCTCAATTTCCCAGCAATCTGTCTTCGCTTCGATCGGGCATTTGTATAGATTCACCTCAACAATAAAAAACTCTACTACGCTTTATCTGAACACAAATGACTTCGAAAATCCTTTCATTTTGGATTACAAAAAAGAATTGGGCTTTGGTTTTGGGGGAAGAACAAAATTCACTTTTGATGGTAAACTAGCGGGTAGGGACATTAGAATAATCGCTGGAGGAGAATATCAAATTAGTTTAACTGATGCGCAGAATTTTGGAAACGTCAATGGCGTAGCTGATACGGTGAGATTTGCTGATAAACTTCGAGCAACTCAGGGATTTGCATTTCAGCAGGCAGAATGGGATTTGATGGAAAACTTTATGCTGACTTTCGCGCTTAGCGAGAATTTCAGCAGTCTAGAGATCGATCGCCAAATCGATGCTTCTGGAGGAACCACGGGTTTGCAGACAAGAAAATTCGATCCAATTGTAGTTCCGCGTTTTGCACTGAATTATCAGTTCAATGATTATTCAGGAATTTATGGAAGTATAAGCAGTGGCTTTTCTCCACCGACCATCGATGAAGTACGTACGAATGAGGGAAGTTTAAATCTTGATCTGGAGGCCGAAAAAGGCTTGAATTATGAACTGGGCTATAGAAGAGGTAAAGGAAAGTTGAATCTAGACTTGACCGCTTTTTACTTCAAACTCGATCAAACCATCACGACGTACACGAATCCTCAGGGTGTAGTACTTTTCAGAAATGCAGGCTCCACTGATCAAAAAGGAATAGAGGCGGCAATTGATTATGCGTTGATAAGAAACGAAATTGCTTTTGTTCGTGATTTGAAAATCGGAACAGCATTCACTGGGAATTATTTCACATTTAATGATTATCAGAAAGGAGATAATGATTTCTCTGGAAATGACTTGACCGGTGTTTCGCCAAACACCTTGGTTACCCGCTTGGATCTTCGAACGTCACCTGGGTTTTACTTGAATCTCACCCACCAATATGTAGATGAAATTCCTCTCAACGATGCTAACAGCGTTTATCAGGATGCCTATAATTTGGTGAATATGAGATTTGGCTGGGCGAAAAGCTTTGCTGGAAAATGGGAATTAGAAGCCTTTGCTGGTGCGGACAATTTGCTTGATGAAAGCTACTCACTTGGAAATGATCTCAATCCATTTGGTGGAAGATACTATCAACCTGCTCCGATTAGGAACTGGTATGGAGGAGTAAAAGTGGCATTTGTTTATTAAGCTTTAGACGCTATAGCCAAGAATCAGATCGGAGCAACTGCCCATTGGATTCTTGGCACTTTTTGAAAACGAATTTTCAATATGAGGGAACGGGGAGCTTTTTATAAAGCACTATCCTACTTTTTAATTTAATGTTCGCACCTGATGATTTGGTGTTCACAATCGTACATATATTTAGCCTTGTTTTCTATTAACCTTCTATAATTCAATAAGTTGTAATTTTGGGTCGCTTTTTGGCATATAGAGAATATAGAATTTAAACTAAAATATTACTGCCATGTTATCTTCACTATTTTCCCAGAAAAATATTTGTGCTGCATTGGGCTTCTTTATGGCAATTACGATTGTTTGGAAAGCAACAGTAGAAACAAAACTAGCTAATCATACTGCCCTTATTGAATATACTGAACCAACTTACAATACAGGCGAGAACACATTTCAAAAAGCTGATCAAGCTTATGAGCAACGACAATTAAAGCCCAGAATAACGGTCTTTTAACAAGCTAACAGGAAGCAATTCCTTAAGACAACCTTCGTAAGGGTTAATTTGGTTGATTGTTTGGTTAAACTAAAGAGGCGGGTTATTACCCGCCTTTTTGTATTTAACTTTCTGTGATGGTACTTAGTTTCGCTAGGAAACTGTTGTAGTACTGTCTGCCTACTTGTACCATAGCTCCGGATTGGAGCGTAATTTCTTTAGTATTGAAGCTTTCCACTTGTCCTAGATGTACAATGAAAGACTTTTGCACACGAAGGAATAATTGAGAAGGGAGAATTTCCTCGATCTCTTTCATTGATTTCCGGATATTATAGTCTCTATTTTTTGTAAAAATAGTCACCATGTTTCCGTTAGCTTCTATATAATATATATCGTCGTAGGCTACACGTTCAAAAGCATTGTCAGCTTTGATGAACACAGCATCAGTTACTAGATACGGACTGTCGTTTGAGGTGGTAACTGCTGCAGCTTCAGTTGTCGGCTTTGTACGCTTATTATAAAGTACAATCTCTACAATAGCATGAATATCATTTGTATTGAATGGCTTTACAATAAATCCAGCTGGATTTATCCTCTTAGCTCGCTCAATTATAGTGGGATCTGAATATGATGTCACATAAACAAGCGGTGCATCCACCATTTGCTTTACGATCTCACCAAGTTCAATTCCATCTTTGTCCCCTTTGAGTTTGATATCCATGAATATCAAATCGGGACGATATTTTTTGATTATTTTAATACACTGATTAGCAGAATTAGCGATATCAGTATTGACATAGCCAAGGAGTTCTAAAATCTCCTGAATATTTTCTGCGATACTTACATCGTCTTCGACGATTAGAATCCGCTCTTCTTTCATAATTAGCTAGCAGATGTTGCGTTTTAGGGGTGTAAACTAATAATTGAGACTACTTTTAGCAATTATTCTCTAGTTACAGATTTTCTCAGTGAAATCAAATGCTTTTATTTGGTCATGAAATAATTAAAGACTCATCATTTCCTTAAATCTCGCTGCCTGTCTTCTGCTAACTTCTATTCTATCTCCACCTTTGAGTGTCACTACAAGTCCTCCATTGAACCATGGTTCGATTCCTTCCACCCATCCTAAATTGATGATGTGTTTTCTACTAGCACGGAAGAAAGATTTCTCGTCCAGACGCTCATCCAGTGCATTGAGAGATTTATGAATCATCGGTTTAAAGTTGTCAAAATAAACTTTGATGTAATTACCGTCAGACTCAAATAATCGGACATTCGATAACCTCACAAACCAACAACGATCACCATCTTTGACAAATACTTGGTCGTCAAGAGTTAGTTTCTTATGGTTAAAAGTAGACGGATTCTCCTCGTTTTTGGTAAAACCATCGATCTTTCCCTGAAGTTTGGTGATTGCTTCTTCCAAACGCTTTGGCTCGATTGGCTTCAAAAGATAATCCAGTGCATTAACCTGAAAGGCTTTCAAAGCATATTCATCATAAGCAGTGGTAAATATCACATGAGGCACATTATCCAGTTCTTCCAAAAGTTCAAAACCGGTTTTCTCAGGCATTTGGATGTCCAGAAAAATCACATCAGGATTCAGTTGTTCAATTTTTTCTTTTGCATCATCCACGTTGACCGCTTCACCTACTACTTCTACACTTTCAAGTTGATTTAATAGGGTGATTAGTTCTTTCCGTGCTAATCTTTCATCATCAATTACAATGGCTCGCATTTTTGTTGAGTTGGTTATTCGAATGTAACTTTTTGTTTTGGAATCTTTATTTCAGTAATAACGAATTGATTTCCTGAGTTAAAGATACGGAAGCTTGCCTTATCACCATAAATAAGCTTAAGTCTTTGTACTGTATTACTTAGTCCATGACCTTGTTCATCCTTTGATTTCAGAGATGGAGGGTGTGTAAGCTGTCCACTATTCTTTACTTGAATGTACAAATCGTCATGGAGGCCCTCCCTACATTTGATCTCTATCACACCGCCTTTCACCAGATTTGATACACCGTGTTTAATTCCATTTTCTACGATCGTTTGAAGCATCATGGGAGGAATCTTATAGCTATATGACTCATCTTCAATATGGTAAACAACTTCGAGTCTTTCCTCAAAACGAATCGATTCAAGTTCTAAGTAGTCTTTAACTGTATTAAGTTCATCCCCAAATTCTATGGTTTGTTTTTTATCCATCATCAGCGAAAAGCGTAGCATATTCGAGATTCTAGTGATAGCAGTTTTTGCTTTGATCGGATCCTCATCCACTAGCGCTCTGACGCTGTTAAGAGCATTGAAAATGAAATGAGGGTTCAGTTGGCTTTTCAGGTGATTGAGCCTAATCTCATTTATCTTAGCTTCATATTTCAGCGTGGAATTGTAATTGTCCAGAAAGTGGACCAAAAAATACACTAGAAACCAAAGGGAGAAGAGCAAAATTGCTTGAAAGAGATTAGCTAAAATCACCAATATCTTAAAGTCAAGTGCGGGACTTAAGGTGCCAAAAGCAATGTTGATAAAAATCTGGGCGACAATATTGACAAATGACAAAGCTATAATTGCCAAAAAAGATTGGAACAAAAGCTGAGGAATGCTCATCTTAAACCAATTGTATGTTTTGACTATGTAGCGAAGAAAATGAGTGGAAATTAGATTGGTCGCCGCTAGCACAATGAAAGCCCAAATTTGTACAGCAGTAACTCCCCTGGAAAGAGAAGCTAGGAAAATACTCACCAAGGCAAATCCACCCCATCCAAGTACTTGCAATAACCAATACAACTTAATTCTGTTCATAATCGCTCAAAGTTAAATAACCAGATTGTATCCCCATTTTTAATTTGATAAAAGGAGGATAGCCTTGATTTTTACCCTTGTTAGCTATTTAATTCCATTTTAAGGAATTTACCTGTGTAGCTTTTTGCTGTGGCAGCGACCTTCTCAGGTGTCCCCTGCACCACGATTGTTCCACCTTTATTTCCTCCTTCAGGGCCCAAATCAACTATATGATCTGCCATCTTGATCACATCCATATTATGTTCAATGATCAAAACAGTGTTACCTTTTGACACTAATCCATTGACCACTAGCATCAATAATTCTATGTCTTGGAAATGGAGTCCAGTAGTCGGCTCATCAAGTATATAGAAGGTCTTTCCAGTATCTTTTTTAGAAAGTTCTGTTGCTAATTTGACACGCTGAGCTTCTCCACCAGAAAGAGTCGTAGCATGCTGGCCAAGAGTAATGTAACCTAACCCTACATCATTTAGCGTCTTTATTTTCCTCAGGATTTTTGGTAGCTTATCGAAGAATTCTACCGCCTGCTCCACAGTCATATCGAGCACATCGGAAATCGATTTTCCTTTGTATCGAATCTCTAAGGTTTCTCTATTGTAGCGCTTGCCTTTGCATGTTTCACAAGGCACATGTACATCTGGCAAGAAATCCATTTCTATCAGTTTCATTCCTGCACCTTCACAATCCTCGCATCTTCCTCCTTTTACATTGAAAGAAAAACGACCAGGTTTATAGCCTCTGATTTTGGCTTCTGGGAGTTCTGTGAAAAGTGTTCTGATATCCGAAAATACCCCTGTATACGTAGCTGGATTAGAACGTGGAGTTCTACCAATCGGCGATTGATCTACCTCAATTACTTTATCCAAATGTTCCAAACCGCTTACACTCTCGTAAGGCATAGGGTTCTTCTTGGAATGGTAAATTTGCTGATTCAGAATAGGGTAAAGTGTCTCGTGGATCAAGGTACTTTTTCCAGATCCAGAAACTCCTGTAATACAAATCAGCGTGCCTAGAGGTAGCTTAAGATCAATATTCTTAAGATTGTTCCCTGTTGCTCCTTTGATTAGTAGTTCTAATCCTTTCCCATCTCTTCGCTCTTTTGGAACTGGCAATCCTAGCTTTCCGGATAGATATCTGGCCGTGACACCCTCTGTTTTTAATATTTCTTTTGGAGTACCATCAGCCACAATATGTCCACCATGACGCCCAGCTCCAGGACCCATGTCTAGTAAATAATCTGAAGCTAACATCATGTCTTTGTCATGCTCCACGACCAACACAGAATTGCCCAGATCCCGCAAACTTTGAAGTGCATGAATTAGCTTTTCATTGTCACGCTGGTGAAGTCCAATGCTTGGCTCGTCCAAAATATAAAGCACCCCGACCAGCTGAGTACCTATCTGTGTAGCCAGTCTAATCCGCTGAGCTTCCCCACCAGAAAGAGTTCGTAACGGCCTATTGAGTGATAAATAATCCAAGCCTATATCTAGTAGAAATCCGATTCTCTTTCGAATTTCTTTCAGCACTTCTGATGCAATAATATTTTGCTTTTCTGAGAGTCTACTTTCCAGTCCAACAAACCATTCTCCTAGCGAACGAATATCCATCAACGCTAACTGCCCAATGTGTTTTTCATCGATTTTGATGTGGAGAGCTTCTTTTTTTAGACGATAACCATCACATTCTGGGCAGGTTTGAATAATGGTAAATTCACTTATCCAATCCTGTATTTTATCCGAACTTCCTTCCTGATACTTCTTGAGGAAATTGATAATCCCTTCAAAGGTCGTATGCCATTTTGTGCCAGGATGCTTCACCGAATCAACAGCCACCTCTATTTTATCTCCATTAAGAAGGATCTCCACGACATTATCCGGAAGATCTTTGATAGGCGTACTCATGCTACACTTATAGTGCTTGAGAATAGCTTCTATTTTCTTGAAAATCCAAATATCTCTATACTCACCCAAAGGAGCGATTCCACCTCTAGTGATGCTAAGATTTGGATCAGGAATGATACTCTCTCGTGTGATTTCTTCAGTAACTCCTAAACCATTACAGGTTGGGCAAGCTCCATAGGGGCTATTGAAAGAAAATGTATTTGGTGCTGGTTCGTCATAAGACAAGCCAGTTTCTGGATCCATGAGGTACTTGGAAAAATGATGAATTTCACCCTCTTCGTCCCGAATCATAAGAACTCCCTTACCATGCTGCAATGCAGATTTGAGAGATTGTGTAATGCGGAATCGGTCGGATTCTTCAGCTACGATTCGATCAATTACAATCTCTATATCGTGGATTTTGTATCGATCCACTTGCATTTTGGGCACCATCTCCATCACCACTCCATCTACACGAACCTTAGAAAATCCCATTTTTCGGATCTGCTCAAATAGTTCTCTGTAATGTCCCTTTCTGCCTTTAACTACTGGAGCCAGGACGTATAGCTTTTGGTCCAAAAAGTTAGTAAACAACAAATCGATAATCTGATCTTCTGTTTGTCTCACCATTTTCGATCCAGTGAGGTAAGAGTAAGCATCTCCAGCCCTTGCATAAAGCAAACGCATGAAATCGTAAATCTCCGTTACCGTGCCCACAGTAGAGCGTGGATTTTTGGAAGTGGTCTTTTGCTCTATGGCAATAACAGGTGAAAGCCCATTAATTTTGTCCACATCAGGACGCTCCATACCGCCGAGAAATGATCTGGCGTAAGCTGAAAACGATTCCATATATCGGCGCTGACCTTCGGCATAGATCGTGTCAAAAGCCAACGAGCTTTTGCCACTACCACTCAGACCGGTAATTACCACAAGCTTATTGCGGGGAATCTTCAGGTCTAAGTTTTTAAGATTATGCTCTCGGGCTCCAAAAATCTCTATGTATTCTTCCTGTGCAGGAGTGACTTTACTCATAAATCGGCGGGCAATTTTAAACGGCAAAGGTACGGATTTTCAACCGCACCCAGTAGTAAACTTCAAAGAGTATAACCCAAGAAGGAAAGATTGGTTCATTGATGGTCAAGGACTGGGCACTGGAGTAAATGTCACTTAGTGGGAATGCCAATTTTAAAAATCTTCTTTACTCAAAGAAAACTAGGACTTCAGAAACCAATGCACGTAACCACATTTGTCACAAATCAGATTCTGAGCTGATTTATTTGCCCAGTCCAATTTGAAAAAAGTCATTCCCTTGGTATTCATCAATGTTTCCCGCTCCCAAAACTTATCATTTTTGCAGACAGCGCAGATAAGCTTGTTTCCAAGGATCATTCTTTCAGTTGCAATTAACTTGCTTCCCATAGTGAGTATAGTTTTTGAAATTACTCCGGCAGCATAATCTCATACGTTTTACCTCGTCTTACATTCAAATCTTTATCCCGAAGCCAAGGATTATAAAGCTTCAGATCCTTATAAGTATTTCCTTGCTGCTTGGCCCAATTGGCGAGATTTTTAATATCGGAATCTACCTTTATATATTTGAAATTAGGGTTTTCATAGTAATCTGATTCTCTCAAATGAAAGCCAAATTCTCCTGGGTTTTCGAAAATCACTTTAAATGCTAAAATCCGAAAAAGGTATCGACTAGTCTCGTCATTGAGGTAGAGATCATAATAATTGAGGGCTAACTGATCATCTTGTCTTCTGGCAAATCCGGACTGTCCCATATTATAACTGGCAGCCACCGCAGTCCAATCTCTGAATTTCGCATGTGCCTTATTGAGGTATTTTGCAGCTGCAAAAGTTGCCTTTTCTAAGTGATAACGTTCGTCCACATCCTTTGAAATTTCCAGTCCGTATTCTTCACCTGTAGACTCCATAATCTGCCAAAAACCCTTTGCTCCTGCAGGAGATGCTACATTCATAAGCGCCGACTCAGCCATTGCCAGATATTTGAAATCATCAGGAATTCCATTTTCCTTCAACCATTGTTCTATTTCAGGCAGAAACTTAGAAGAACGTTTCATTAGGAGGATCATATTAGACTGCCAATAGGCATTCACATAGATCTCCCGCTCAAGTCGCTCTTTTACATCTTCGATTTCCAATGGGACTTTCTCACCCGCAAAGGTCAATTCTTTAGGAATATTAAAAAGTCGAACAGTATCCCTAGACGGAAGTGGCATAGTCTCCAGCAACTGAACATCGGCAACTCCAGGCACTTCGGTGACTTCACTTGGGGTTCTCCATATGGCATAGCTAGCCATTGCAAGGCAAAGAACTATAAGGACGTAAAGAGGTACTAGGTGAGATTTATTCATTTAATAAAATTAAGTTTCTTAAGAGCAACAAGCTTCCATTGCTCCACACAATGAGGTAAGCTTAGAAGTTTGGACTTAGTAGGTATTTGTTATAGAAGTCATCTATAACTTTCACTGCCTCAGTTGCATCTTCAACGACAGAGAATAATTCCAAGTCTACTTCATTGATATAATGGTGGCTAAGGAGTGTTTTTCTGATCCAATCTACCAATCCTGACCAGTAATCCTTACCTACCAATACAATGGGGAATTTCCCGATTTTATTGGTTTGGATTAATGTCAATGCTTCGAAAAACTCATCCATGGTACCAAAACCACCAGGAAGGACTACAAATCCTTGAGAATATTTGATAAACATCACTTTGCGCACAAAGAAGTAATCAAAGGTCATCAACTTATCTCGATCAATGTAAATATTATCAAATTGCTCAAAGGGCAAAACGATATTTAATCCTACGGATTTCCCTCCCTCAGAATGAGCTCCTTTGTTACCGGCTTCCATGATACCCGGTCCTCCACCAGTGATCACTCCGTAACCGTGGCGGACAAGTTTTGCAGCTATATCCTCAGCCATTTTATAGTGATGGTGATCTCTAGGAGTACGTGCTGAACCGAAAATTGAAACGCAAGGGCCGATTTTAGCTAGCTTTTCGAATCCTTCCACAAATTCTGACATGACCTTAAAAATTACCCAGGAATCGGCACTTTTAATTTCACTCCAATCTCGCTCTTTGAAAGCTAACCGGATTTTATCCTCTGCATTTGTATTTTCTAGATTGCTCATATCCTGTTTTTTATTAAAGAAAACGATCTCTTCGCTGAAATGGACGCTGTATTACTGACTATTCATCTTGAATACTGGTAAACAGCTGACTTTCAATATAAAAAAATACTTGCATACGAGAATCAAACGACAAAGTCTGGTGTAGTTTTGCGCACTATTTGAAATATAAGAGATGAATCTCGTAGAAAAATCTCAAGCTACGCTGGACGTGTTCAGTGAGCTCGAGTCAGAAACAAAGCAATTTGCATCTGAAAGTGGGTTAAGCTGTGTATCAGGATGTGGTTTCTGCTGCGCAAATCCTAAAGTACCAGCCTCCCCGTTAGAATTTCTTCCATTGGCCTTTGACCTCTATGATAAAGGATTGGCCGAATCAACCCTGGCAACATTAGAAAGCAAGGATGAAGGAGACAGTTGTGTCATCTACAAACCTCAGTCAGAAGATGGCAAAAAGGGATTTTGCGGAAATCACACCAAAAGAGGCATGATCTGCCGATTATTTGCTGCCTCAGCTCGAAGGACCAAATATGGCAAAAAAGACCTCATTATCTGCAAAGTTTTGAAGGAGGAAAAGACTGAGGAATTTCTAAAAGCTAGCGAAAGAATTAATAATGACATGGATATTCCGCTTGCAACGGCTTTCTATTCACGTTTAGATGAAATAGACCAATCCCTCTGTCAACAATTTACAATAAATGAGGCGATCGCTTTTGCGTTGGAATTAGTTTTGAGATATAAGTTCTACGAAGAGCAAGAAGTTGATGTGATCGCATAATTTTTTTGCTCCTGTCAATTGAAGTATATTGTGTCATATTTCAAGGGTAACCTCTCACAAGTTTTTAATTATGCTAAAAATCGGAGAAATAGTACAGACTGTCAAAGGGATAGTAGAGACCAAAATAGATATGGTCAAACTGGATATTCAGGATCAGATATCAGGGATCCTATCTCGTCTGGTTATTTTAATTTTGATGGGAGGGAGTCTTCTCTTGGTTCTATTGTTTTTGAGTTTGTCTCTAGCCTTTTTTCTAAGTCAATATTTCGAATCCCCGCATATGGGATTCCTACTAGTTGGGTTATTGTATCTATTAATCTTATTTATTCTATACCTAATAAGAGATAATGATTCTACCCAGGATCAAATGCAGAAAGGTTTAAAGGGTTTTATATTCAGGGCAAGAATTTTCAAAAAACGTCGAGAAAATGAGTAAGGACTTGGAAAAAAAAGAAGAAGAGCTAGAACAAACACTGGCTAGACAGCTTGAGCTTTTTAAAGCAGAATCTGAAGACTGGTTAAAAATCGGTGGTGTAGTTTTAGCCGGGGGATTGATCGCATTTGCGATCGTTAAAACTCGAGGTAAACGCAAAGATCGAAAAACTGAAGAAGCACTGGCAGTTCTCGAAAGAGAGGGGCTTCTTACCAAAGACATAGAGAAAAAACTCACTGAAAGAGGTTCTAATTCCTCTTTTTGGCCAAGCATGGGTCAGCGTCTATTGATTTTAGGTCTTGCATTTGCGAAAGAGAAGTTTCTTCCTAATTTATTTACTGCTGACCCAGAAGATGCCAAAGTCGAAGAACAGAGTCGGTAAGATTTTAAAGGATTATCATAAGACAGGCAGAAAAGGTTTGGCATGGCTGGTTGATCCAGACAAGTTTAAAAATGCAGCTCTTTTCGAGGAAGAACATGCTTGGGTTAAGGATTCCGATTTAGATTTAATTTTTGTAGGAGGAAGCCAACTTAGCCGAGATAATTTTAAAGAAGTAGTCATTTCACTTAAGAAAATTTCAGGAGAAATTCCAGTTGTAATCTTCCCTGGCTCACAAATGCAGTTGGCGGAAGAGGCAGATGCAATTTTATTTTTATCCTTAATCTCTGGAAGGAACCCTGAATACCTTATCGGTCATCAAGTGCTGGCGGCTCCTATAGTTAGAAAAATGAAATTGGAAGCCCTTCCAACAGCATACATGCTAGTAAATGAAGGTGAGATAACAAGTGTTCAATACGTAAGTCAAACAATACCTTTGCCGAATTCTAAACCGAATCTTGCTAGAGCTACCGCACTTGCAGGGCTATACTTGGGTATGAAGTTTTTCTATATGGACGCAGGAAGCGGTGCAAAATCTCCTGTGTCGGCGGAGGTGATCGCTTCGGTAAAATCTGTCACCAATAATCCTATCATAGTAGGTGGCGGTTTAGATTCTTTAGCAAAAGTAAAAACTGCCTATGAAAACGGTGCAGACTTACTAGTTATCGGTAATGCTATAGAAAAAAACCCCAGCTTTTTGGCCGAGGTCTTAGAGTATAAAATGCTGTTGAATATTTCCTTAAACGTTAATTAAGGATTCCCTTCTCCTCATTTTTCCAGCGGGAACTCCATACATCATCTTGAATCTACGGCAGAAATAGGCAGTGTCCTTATAGCCTACTTCTTTTCCTATGTCGCGAATTGATTTTTTAGTAGTTCTCAATAACTCCACCGCAGCTTCCATCCGTTGGTATTCAATGTAATCTTGTGGATTAATTCCAGTCAGCATTTTGAAATACTGTCCTACATAATCTTCAGACACATTAGCAACCTTAGCAAGAATCTTATTAGATAGATCACCTCCCAAGTTCGACTTTATGTAGTTGAATAAATCTATCAGTCTTGGATCCTTGAAATAGGTTGCATTAGTGGAGAGCTCCTCTAAGAATAATCTATTCTTCAGAATATGACGAAGCAGCTCAATTACTAAAAGTTCTGTATGGGATTTTAAGGCTCTTTCTTTACCTACATTGCTTACTTCTACTTCCTTCATTAGATCCTCCATAATCGTAGCCAGACGATCGTTGAATCGAATGATGAATGGAGGGATATCTAACGAGTTAAAAAAGTTAACGACATCAAATACCTTAGACTCAAAGCCAACCACAGAAATACAGTCATCTTCTGTGCTCTTGATTTCTCTGAAGCTTAAACTCTGAAGATATTTTTTCTTGTTTTCCTGAAATTGTTCTTTTGAAATTTCTCCTTTTTTGGCGCTACCACCAATCGTTAATTTCGTTTTTTGTTCAGCGGGAAGAAAAAGCACTTCACCTTCATTGAGTAGCTCTTGATCTTCTCCGAATTTAAGAGTACCATGATGTAGAAGAATCAGAGTATTATCAGATTCCGTATAATCATTCACTGAGATTGGCTTCTCTACTCGAAAATTATTTCCTCGAATAAACCTAACATTGACTGATTCTATAACCTTGTTGTAATATTCCATGAATAAGTAGCATAAAAATAGAGGGGCAAAAATATGATTTTTCTAACGATAATTCATGAATTTTCTATAGATGGTGTTAAAAAAATAAAAAAGGGTATAGTTTTATTTAACTATACCCTTTTTCAAACAAATTAAATGCTACCGAAGGATACCTCTAGATATAACTATTTTCTGAATTTCCGAAGTCCCTTCATAAATCTGAGTAATCTTAGCATCTCTCATCAAACGTTCTACGTGGTATTCTCTTACATATCCGTATCCACCATGTATTTGAACTGCCTCGATACTTACATCCATCGCAACTTGCGAGGCATATAGTTTTGCCATAGCGGATGCATGTGAATAATCTTCACCTTGATCTTTCAACCATGCAGCTTTGTAAACCAATAGCCTCGCAGCTTCAATGGTAGTCGCCATGTCTGCCAGTTTAAACTGAATTGCCTGATGTTGGCAGATTGGCTTGCCAAAGGTTTTACGTTCTTTTGAATAAGCTACTGCAAACTCATACGCTCCAGCCGCAATACCAAGGGCTTGGGCTGCAATCCCGATTCTCCCTCCATTCAAGGTTTCCATGGCATACTTGAACCCAAAGCCTTCTTCTCCTATTCTATTCTCAACTGGCACTTTCACATCTGTAAACATCAGTGAGGTGGTATCCGAAGCTCTGATACCCAGCTTATCTTCTTTGTGGCCAGGAGTGAATCCTTCCCACCCTTTTTCTACTATAAAAACTGAAATCCCTTTGTGCCCTTTGCTATTGTCTGTTTGAGCAAAAACAAGGTATGTATCAGCTTTTGAACCATTGGTAATCCAGTTCTTCGTACCATTTAACACATAGTGATCCCCTTCTAGGTACGCTTCCGTTTTTTGCGAAGTAGCATCTGAACCCGCTTCTGGTTCAGACAAAGCAAAAGCACCAAGTTTTTGTCCCGAAGCCAATGGCTTAAGATATTTTTCCTTTTGGTCCTCTGAAGCATATTTTTCCATCCCCCAACATACCAGTGAATTGTTCACTGACATGGCCACAGATGCTGACGCATCAATCTTCGATAGTTCCTCCATCGCTAGGACGTAGGAGACCGTGTCCATTCCTCCTCCGTTATATTTAGGGTCGATCATCATGCCCATGAAGCCGAGTTCTCCCATTTTTTTAATCTCTTCAGCCGGAAATCTCGATTCGATATCTCGTTGTATTACTCCAGGAAGCAGCTCATTTTTTGCAAAATCTCTCGCCGCCTCTTGCACTGCGCGATGCTCTTCTGTTAATTCAAAATGCATAATATTCTCTTTGGGTTTAGCTATCTGCGAGGAATATATGGCAAAAAAAGAAGAGGGACAACGCTTGCCCCTCTTCCGATATTTTATTTGATCTGGATCAATCCCTATTTCCAAAGAAGATGAAAATATAATAGGCTAATGTTGCCATAGAGGCAAGAGCTGCCACTACATATGTCATTGCCGCCCATTTAAGCGAGTCTTTCGACATAGCATATTCATCGGGAGTCACTATGTTTCTGGTCTTTATCCAAGCAAGAGCACGATTACTTGCATCAAATTCTACTGGCAGAGTGATGATGGTAAATAGGGTCATGACGCTATATGCACCTACTACTATATACCCTACCCATTCGTAAGGAAGTCCTAGTGCAAAACCCCCAAACAAAGATGCAATCAATACAATATTAAGGATTTTACCAGAGGCATTCTGAATAGGCACTAAGGCAGATCGGAGATTAAGCCAAGCATACGATGTCGCATGCTGTACCGCGTGACCACACTCGTGGGATGCAACAGCAGCTGCTGCTGCATTTCTACCATAGAAAACATCTGGACTTAGATTGACTGTTTTGTTGGCAGGATTGTAATGATCTGTCAATTGTCCTTCAACGGAAAGAACCTGAACGTCTGAGATATTATTATCTGCAAGCATAAGCTTAGCTATTTCCGCTCCCGAAAGGTTTGCTTTTAGAGCTACCTGAGAATATTGTTTGAATTTGCTTTTGAGCCTTCTGCTCACTAGAAATCCAGCTAGGGCGAATACGACGACGATTAAAATAAGGAGTATCATAAGTTATTGTGTTTGCAGGATTGAATACGTTTTAACCTTCCGCAGGTTTTGTCCAAGAGGGTAATTTCATCATTATTAACCAGCTTACAAGGCCAGCTACTAAGACAATAATTACTTGTGTCCCATGGATAATAGCGGCGAAGATTTTACCATCTACTTCCGATATGCCCAACTGTATCAAAATGAAGGCCACCAGTGCATGGAAGGTTCCAATCCCCCCTTGTACAGGCGCGATCATGCCAATACTACCCATTACCATGACTAAGAGCACTTCTCCTGAAGACAAATTGGCAGTGCTCGGTATCCCTAAAGAAATGGTGTACATGGTCATAAAATAAAAAAACCAAAGCAAAATTGAGCTTATCCAAAAGCCCGCTGGATTGGATAGTCGACCTATTCGGTTGAATCCCGAAAGGATTTCTCGGAAAAAATGTTGGGCCTTATTGATCAATCCATTGTCACGAAATCTCCTCAATACATAGGCAATCAACAGAGCAAGAATTGCCATGCCTCCTATTATAATTGGAAGATTGGAGAGGGCAATTTGCCATAAAAATCTCAAATCTACCAACTGGCTAGCCAGATTTAGAAAGAGATCCTTTTCTACAAGAAAAGCTAACAAAATTATAGAGATAAGGCAGAGTAAATCAACACTTCGCTCTACGATTACTGTCCCAATTAAATAGCCAATGGACACCCCATTTGTACGTGTAAGCACCCCGCATCGAGCTACTTCCCCTGCTCGCGGTATTAGCATGTTTACTAAATTACCAATCATAACAGCGTGGTAAGCTCTAGTAAGAGACACTGGCTTTCCTTCTTCTGTATCGATGAGTAGAGTCCAGCGCCAGCTTCTCACTAGGTATGCAAGCATCGAAATAGACAGGGACAATAATATCCAGGCCCAATTACTTGACTTAACTTGATCAAGCAAGGAATCAAATGCAATATCCTTATACAAAAACCAAAAAATCCAGACTGCAATTCCCAATGAAATTACAATCTGGATAAATTGCTTAATGTTTTTCCTTCCCATCAGATGAGTTTGTTTTGCTCGTCTGGGAATATCAAAACAGGCTTGAATTTTTTAGCTTCCTCTAGTTCCATGCCCGCATAAGAAATGATGATTATAATATCTCCTACCTGCACTTTTCGCGCAGCTGGACCATTCATACATACTTGTCCAGTACCTCTTTCGCCTGTAATCACGTATGTTTCCAGACGCTCACCGTTATTGACATTTACGATTTGCACTTTTTCGTTTTCGATAAGATTAGCAGCGTCCATTAGATCTTCATCTATTGTGATGGAGCCTACATAGTGCAATTCCGCCTGAGTAATTTTCACCCGGTGGATTTTGGATTTCAGTACCTGAATTTGCATTGGTTTAATTTTGCGGCGAAATTAAGGAATTATTGGCAGGTTGTCGATTAATCTAATTTTTCCTAGATAAGCGGCTACGCAAATTGATGATTTCTGACTCGCATCAAATTCACGATAACTTGCAAAACTCTCGGGGTGAATTAATTCGAAATACTCTAAACTTGCCAATGGCATTTCCTCAAAATCACATTTGATTTGATTCTGCACTTCAAACCATGCCTTCCCAGTTAAAAGTTCCTCCTTAGCTTTAGTCAAACTGTCAATTAAAATCAAAGCTTGCTCTCTTTCTTCTGCAGAAAGACGAACGTTTCTAGATGACATTGCCAATCCATCTTCTTCGCGTCTTGTGGGCACAATTTCCAATTGGACATCCATAGAAAGGTCTTTGACTAGCCTTCTTATAATCCCAGTTTGTTGGAGGTCTTTTTGACCAAAAAATGCTTTATGTGGTTTGATTATGTTAAATAATTTGGAAACTACTATGCCTACGCCGTTAAAGTGCCCTGGACGGAAAGCTCCTTCCAATACCATCTCAAGATCTCCAAAATTGATACTCAATTTTGGTTGTTCTATATAAACACTATCGGTAGAAGGAATGAAAACAAAGTCGACATTTTCATTTTTAAGTTTATCTAAATCCTCATCTATTGTAGATGGATAGTTGTTAAAATCTTCTTTGTTATTGAATTGGGTCGGGTTAACAAAGATGGAAACGACAACAATTTCCGATTCTGCTTGAGCTTTTCTTACTAAGTCCAGATGACCTTCGTGAAGCGCTCCCATAGTAGGAACAAAGCCAATTGATTTGTCGCTTTTAATGGATTCAAGCCAGTATTTGTTCCAATCGGCTCCAGTATGTACTACTTGCACTGGTATAGGGTTTAGTATAGGTAAATAGGGGCAAATCTAGATTATTATTCAATAAAACAAGGCTTTTAGGTCTTTTTTTATTACCTTTGTGCAGTTGTTTTTTCACCTTCAACTTAAAATCCAATAAGCATGTCCAAATTACGTATTCTCTACGTTGCCAGTGAAATCAACCCTTTTCTCCAAACATCTGAAGTAGCTAATTTCTTAAGATCCCTTCCTCAGGCTATGCAAGAGCGAGGAATGGAGATTAGAATCTTGGTGCCTAGGTTCGGTCTAATCAATGAGCGGAAGAATAGACTTCATGAAGTTGTGAGATTGTCAGGGATCAATATTGCTGTAGGCGATGAAGAGAAACCTTTGGTGATTAAAGTTGCTTCAATCCCGAATGCAAAGCTTCAGGTTTACTTCATCGACAATGAAGATTACTTCCAGCGTAAGCATGTATTCCATGATAAGCAGCAGAAGTTCTACGAAGATAATGACGAGCGTGCGATTTTCTTCTGCAAAGGAGTAATCGAAACAGTGAAGAAACTAGGCTGGGCTCCAGATATCGTGCATTGCAACGACTGGATGACTAGTTTAATTCCAATGTATTTGAAGACCACTTATAAGAGCGAGCCTTTATTTAAAGACACGAAGTCTGTATTTGCGATCTACAACAACGGATTTTCCCATACCTTTGGTGATGATTTGTTAAACAAGGTTAAGATGGTGGACATTGATGACGCTATTTTAGCACCTTTGAAAAGCAAAGACTTTACAGGATTTATTAAGATAGGCATGGAGTACGCCGACTTAGTAGTCAAAGGCGGTGTAGTTTCCGCAGAATTAAACCAACTAATCGAGGATTTCTCAAAAGACAAGAAGTTTGACATCAGCATTGAAGCAGAATCAGAAGCACAGGCGCACGAAGAGTTATTCGACATATACACGAATCTCGCCGGTTAAATTGGCCTTTGGGGCCATTATTTCCCTATTTCTTATTAGTTCTTGTAGTGACCCTGCCACGGTGGGCATTGAGCTTTCTCCCGGAAACAACCAAATCGGTGTAGTTTTCGAGGAGTTTGAACTCCCTGCCCAGGTAGTTTTACTTGACTCTTTTAATACTACCAATCAATCCCGTTTGGTAGTGGGAGAAGAGGTGGATTCTTTCTTCGGAAAGACATCAGCAACAGGCTATTCTAGGATGTACATTAGTACAGCCACTAGACCTGGTATTGATGCGATTTTAGACTCTATTTATTTCAATCTTAACATTTTAAGTGTAGATGGGATAAATTTGGACGAGTCCAAATATTACGCTATCCATAAGTTGACAGAACCAATATTAGATACCTTATATTATAATTTTGATAAGCTTAGTTATGAAGCGAGCCCATTCTCTTCTGGAGAAATAGTATTTGGTGAAGAAACAGATACACTAGTATCATTTCAAGTTGACCAAGAATTTGCTGAAGACATCTTTAGCAAAATGCAATTAGGGCTTGAGTTTAACGATCTATTCAGTTTTAGGGAATATTTTCCAGGAATTGCTGTAAAAGCAAGAGAAGGAGATAATGCTTCTATTGGCATTAGTCTAGGAAGCTCTACTGGATTACAAGTGTATTATCATAATGAAGGAGATACTGCTTCTACTGTGTATAATATCACTACAGCATCCTCTAGAAGTTTCAATGGGCTTAAAAGTGACAGAACTGGCACGCCAACTCAGGTTGTAACAGACACCTATAAAGCTTATGATGTAGGTTCGAAGGTAGGGATGAAGTCTATGCTTGGTATGGTGATCAAATTAGATACCAGCCCATTTGATGCCTTTTTAGATACACTTGTTGGCATCACATTCAATCAAGTTATTCTAGAACTAGGTGAAATACAAGATCAACCAGAGACGCAAGTTCCTCCAGTGGCACTTGTTATGTACTTTACTGATGCGACGAACAAGATTTTAGAATCTTCTTCAGGTCTTTTATTAGCAGTACAAGCTGATGGCCAAGCACAAGTTTACACAGATGAAGACGGAGTTGTCGTTCCTAATACAAGTTCACCTAGCTCATTGCTTTATGATCTTGAAAAAAAGAACTATAGCCAATATATTACATCTCATGTGAATTCATTATTTAGAGGTCAGCTTATGAGAAAAGACTGGTTGCTATATGCAAACTCGCCTACTTCAACTGGAGATGATTTCAAAAGGTCTCTGCGCCAATTTATTTTGGATAAAAATAAAGTGAAAGTGAAAGTGATTTACTCCAAATCCAGGTAAGTAAATCAAATTCTAAGAAGTTATTATGATCCACTTTCTATTTTATAGGAAGTGGATTATTTTTTTTGGCACGAAAGCTGTTTCTTTGCCGAAGTTCAAATCAACAGCAAGAATTTTTAATTATGTGTGGAATCGTAGCATATGTGGGACAGCAAGAAGCTTTACCCATTATTATCAAGGGTCTGAGAAGATTAGAATATAGAGGTTATGATAGTGCTGGAGTTGCACTCTTAGATAGCAATGGTCTAAGTATTTACAAAAAAAAGGGAAAAGTTTCCGAATTAGAGAAACACCTTGAGTCTACTTCTGATTTAGGATCGAAAATAGGAATTGGTCATACAAGATGGGCTACACACGGCGAGCCAAATGATACCAATGCACACCCGCATTACTCTTCGTCGGAAAAAATCGCAATGATCCACAACGGGATTATTGAAAACTATGAAGTACTTAAGCAGGATTTGCTTAAAAAAGGCTACACGTTTCAGTCAGATACTGATACAGAAGTCTTCATCAAATTTATAGAAGATATTCGGCTAAATAATCACTGCAGCCTTGAAGAAGCGCTTCGATTAGCTCTTCACAAAGTAGTTGGGGCTTATGCTATCGTAATTATTAATAAAGAAGAACCTGATACGCTAATCGCTGCGAGAAAAGGCTCACCATTGGTGATTGGAGTAGGGGAAGATGAGTATTTCTTAGCTTCTGATGCCACTCCAATAATAGAGTATACCAACAAAGTGGTTTATTTGGATGACTTTGAAATAGCGGTAATCCGAAATAATCGTCTTCAGATTAAAACTATTGAAAATGTGGAAACCAATCCATATATCAACCAATTGGAAATGGAATTGGAAGCCATCGAAAAAGGTGGATACGATCATTTCATGCTTAAAGAAATCTACGAGCAGCCAAAGTCAATTGCTGATTGCCTGAGAGGTCGTTTAGATGCAAAGTCAGGTCGCTTGGTTCTTGGTGGATTGCGTGACTACATGAATAAATTCCAGAATGCCGAACGTATTATTATCACAGCTTGTGGGACATCTTGGCATGCTGGCTTAGTGGCTGAATACCTTTTTGAAGAATTTGCACGCATACCTGTTGAAGTGGAATATGCCTCTGAATTCAGATACAGAAACCCCGTTATAGGAGAAAAAGACTTTGTAATCGCAATTTCTCAATCTGGTGAAACAGCTGATACCTTAGCTGCGATCGAACTTGCAAAATCAAAAGGAGCAACGATTTTTGGAGTTTGCAACGTGGTGGGATCATCCATTCCTAGAGCAACTCACGCTGGTTCATATACACACGCTGGTCCGGAGATTGGAGTAGCGTCTACCAAGGCATTTACAGCTCAGATTTCAGTTTTGGCCATGATGGCTTTGAAACTAGGGTACCAAAGAGGCACCCTACCTGAAAACAGATACGTCCAACTTCTACATGAACTTGAGGCGATTCCTGGTAAAGTAGAGCAGGCATTGAAAACCAATGATGCGATTAAGTATATCGCTGAGGAATATAAAGATGTAAGAAATGCGCTTTACCTAGGTAGAGGATATAATTTTCCAGTTGCTCTAGAAGGAGCCCTGAAGCTTAAGGAAATTTCTTATATCCACGCAGAGGGATATCCTGCAGCAGAAATGAAACATGGCCCGATCGCTTTGATTGATGAGGAAATGCCTGTTTTCTTCATTGCTACGAAAGATAGCTCGTATGAAAAAGTGGTAAGTAACATCCAAGAAGTAAAAGCTAGAAAAGGTAAAGTGATCGCAGTAGTCACTGAAGGTGATACTCAGGTAAAGGCGATTGCAGATCATGTGATCGAGATTCCAGAAACTCACGAGGCTTTTGCCCCATTAGTTGCTGTAGTTCCCCTACAACTGCTCTCCTACCACATCGCGGTAATGCGAGGCTGTAACGTAGATCAGCCAAGGAATTTAGCAAAATCTGTAACCGTAGAATAAAATGTAAAGGCTGCCTTTGGCAGCCTTTTTTAATTCACGCTCTTACACGTTCTGCAAAGTATGCAATTCAATTAGAGGTTTTGATACAACTGAATAATGGCCAATAGATTTCCAAACAAGAAACGATGCCTTCGAAAGCGGGGCTCTACTATTCACAGTTGTAAAAACAAGAAAAATTATAAAGGCAAATTACAATAAGGGATCATAATCAGAAAAGCTGCTGTGAACTACTTACATACTCCTACTGTCCAAGAAGTAACTCCTGATAAGTCTGCTGTACATGAATTTGAATAAATTTTTCCATCACAGCCACAGACAGGATTATAGTCTAGGGTACACGCTCCCTCTCTTATTTTATCTTGGTCTATACAAGTATCATTGGGATTTTCCTCTTCGCAACCAAAGATACAGAAAAAGCTAATTGCGACAAGTACATTTTTGACGTGTTTCATAAATATTAGACGCAATAGTTACGAAAAGTGATACACTCCGATACATTTTATAGTTAGAATAGGTATTCAGCCTCCGGATAAATTTAGCTACTTTTGCGCAGCGATTAAAAAACTATGCTGGACAAATTACAATCAATCAAAGAACGTTTTGAAGAAGTAGGCCAACTGATCATTATGCCGGAGTCTATGGCGGATATGAGCAAATATGCCAAGCTGACAAAGGAATACAAAGACTTAGAAAAAATTGTAAATGTTTACGATGAGTACAGTTTAGTATTGCAAAATATTACCAGTTCCAAAGAAGTTCTTGACAAGGAAAAAGATGCAGACTTCAGAGAAATGGCGAAGGCCGAACTGGATGAGCTTAGACCTAGAAAACAGGAACTAGAAGATGATCTGAAGCAATTGTTAATTCCTAAGGATCCTAATGATGCCAAAGATTGTATTCTGGAAATCAGAGGCGGCGCTGGTGGTGATGAAGCATCTATTTTTGCAGGAGACTTATTCCGAATGTATCAGCGCTTCTGTGAAAGAGAAAACCTTAAATTAACCGTGTTGGATTTGACCTTTGGTTCAGCTGGAGGATATAAGGAAATTATTTCTACTATCTCGGGTGGTGATGATGTGTATGGCAGGATGAAATACGAGTCAGGAGTACACCGTGTACAACGAGTACCTGCTACTGAATCTCAAGGAAGAGTTCATACGTCAGCAGCATCGGTGGCGATTTTGCCAGAGATGGACGAAGTGGAAGTGAACATCGACATGAATGATGTGCGAAAAGACACCTATTGTTCCTCAGGTCCTGGTGGACAATCTGTGAATACAACTTATTCTGCAGTGCGTTTGACTCACGAGCCATCTGGATTGATAGTTACCTGCCAAGATGAAAAGTCACAGATCAAGAACTTCGAGAAAGCGCTCAAAGTATTGAGATCTCGACTGTACGAAATAGAGCTAGCAAAGCATAACGATGCCGTAGGAGCACAACGTAGGTCAATGGTTGGGTCTGGAGATAGATCCGACAAGATTCGTACGTACAATTATCCACAATCAAGAGTTACGGATCATAGAATCAATAAAACTGTGTACAATCTCCCCGAGGTAATGGATGGGCATATTGAGGATTTTATATCCGCTTTGCGCTTTGCAGAAAACCTAGACAGGATGAATAACAGCGGATTAGAAGATTAGGCTAGGGATTTGCATAAAATCTACTAGAATTTTATTGATTCTGCGATTAGCCTATTATCTTGAAGAATTAACCATCAGACATTTATGATTATTACCGGAGACAGAGAAATAAGATTAGTGACCTGGAATGAGGCTCATTTTCATCAACTCTATCCTTTGGCCAATAATCCCAAAATTGCCATGAACCTTAAGGATAGCTATCCTCAGCCTTATACGATTCATGATGCAAGGTTTTGGATAGAGCATAATCAGAAGTTTAGCCCTCCTCAAAACTTTGCTGTTGAACTTGAAGGACGATTAGCTGGATCTATAGGTTCAGAGAGAGGAAAGGATGAACTCCGTACCAACATGGAATTGGGGTTTTGGATAGGAGAGCCATTTTGGGGTAAGGGAATCGCTACAGAAGCAGTGAAGCTTTACACCAAATATATTTTTGAGAAATTTGATATTGAGCGAATTTTTGCTCAAGTCTATGATTTCAACGGGCAATCTATGAACGTGCTTGAAAAAGCTGGTTATTTTCCAGAAGCGATCCTGAAAAAAGCTTTCGTAAAGAACACTACTGTTGGAGATATTTTTCAGTATGTGAATATCAGAGGAGAGCAATAGCAAACAAAACCACTTCTAATCATTACATGAAAAGCCGTCCAAAATTGGACGGCTTTTCAGTTTAATTCATTTGAAATTTACTTCATTTTTTTGATCACATTTAAAGCATCAGCTTTGATTTCATCGTTGTGAAATGTCTTTGAGAGTTTATCGATTTTCGTTCTGAAGGTCTTTTCCAGCTTCATCGCCGAAGCTGATCTCAACGCAAACTTTATCACTGAAGGATCTGTATCATCCAATGACTTACTAAGGATAGATTCAGCAGCTTTTGCACTTCGTTTTTGTGCACCAAAAGCCGCAGCAATTCTTACTGGAGCACTTCCTTTTTCAGCGGCCATTTGCAGGATATCATTTCCTGCTTCATCATCAATATATCCTACTAGATAAGCAGCTTTAATGGATAGATTTTCATTAGAACCTTGTACTAGTTCAGCAAGAAAAGGAAGTGATGTTTTCCCAAATTTCTTCGCACCAGCGGGATAATCCAACTCATCTTGTCTGAGAAAAGCAAGGAGTTCTTGCGCATCAAAATCCTGCGCGGCTGTATTACTATTTGACTTTGCCATGATTTTTTCAGTTTAGAGAGGAGTAGTTAGACTTGAATTACGCATTGTGGAGGATTCGCTAGATGTGAGGTCAGGTGGAGGATTTGTGATATTGAAGGTACCGTTTCCAGTCATCAGACGATTGTTGTCATTTACGTGATGGATACCTAATACATGCCCAAATTCGTGCCCCAAAGTCCATCTACTTGCAGAGCGCACGACCACACATCCAGGCCTGCCAGAAGGGTGAGCCGCACATCCGTTATAGCCAGGAACTGTACTTCTTACAAAGTACACCACTACATCATTTGTACCTACAAAATTTCTGTTACCAAAAAGAATAATTTGCTCAGAAGAAACAGAACCCATAGTACACCCACCCACGTCCACATCTTTAAGTGTTGGCAGATTAAGATTTTCCGTGGAGGCACAATCTACTCGCACTCCAGCGACTGCATACACCTCTTGCATCGCAGCAAATTGCTCATTAATGGTAAATGAGACTGGAGTTTCTAGTATTTTCACGTGCACTCGCACACGCTCTCTCAATACCCTCACGCCCGCCGTTGGAGACCAGTAGATACTTCCATGCTGGAAATGAGAAATGCGAGCTGCACCACCAAAAACCACTAATTCATCTGAAGTGGGATAGCCTAATGCACTTCTTTCCCAGCCTAATGAAGCCCAGTGTGATCGGATGGCTCCGTGAACCTCATGTGCACCTGTGCTTGGTGACCAATATATACTTCCACCTTGGAAGTGATTGAAGCGACCAACTCCGTCTGGGCAGGTAGTTTCATTTGTAAGAGGATACCGAAGAAAGCTTCTTTCCCACCCGAAACTAGAATACTTCGCTCGGATCGCTCCATGCACTTCCCACGCACCGGAAGATGGGCTCCAGTAAATGCTACCTCCCTGAAAATGGTTGAATCTCCCAATACCATCTGGACAGGATGATTCGTCCGTAAGGGGATAGCCAAGCAAGCTTCTTTCCCAACCCATGGATTGCCACCTTGCGCGAATAAGCCCATGAACCTCATGAGCTCCAATAGATGGATGGTAATAGATAGAACCATTTACAAAATGCTGATACTGCCCAACACCATCAGGACAAGTTCTGATCGTCGTTGTATTAGTACCGAGCCAACCGCTAGCTCCACCCAAAGCCCAATACTTTTGGGTAATGGGATGAGCCTGAAAAACCTGTAGCTGTTTAAGCAACTCCACGTTTAGTTCCTTTGCCTGAACTAATTTTGGATCAATTGTTAGTTTTGCCATAGAATTAAAAATTTATTGTGAGTATAAAAGTAAGACTCAAATTTACTTTCAAGTAACTGAATACAAACGGATTACATCATTCATGTTTTGCAAAAAATCTCAATTGAAAAAATAAGTTTAGTAAAGAATATAGACGACCTATCCTCCCATACGATCAGAAACGAATTGTAATTAATCTATCCTACAACACGAAACCCGCAATTGGAAGTTTTCTTGAGACCACCTATGTCACATTGGCAGCTAGGGCTCTTGGAATAAAAATTGATAAATCACTGCAAATCAATATCCATGAAGCCATTATCGCTATTTCTGAGACCCCTCCGACGCATTATGTGGGCACTGATAGTAGCGTTTATGGTAGGAGTACACAATTTTTATAAGCAAGAAATGGATTCTGCTGATACAATTGTCTCTTCCATTGAGATGGATAAGGAAGATGAAGATTCAACACCAAAAATATGAAAGCCTGCCCTAAAAAATAAGAGCCAAGATGTTAAGTTCTTGGCTCTTTGTTTAATTCCTATTTTTTCCCTTCGATGATCTTGGTCACTACTTCGGGATCAAGCAGCGTACTGGTATCACCCATATTATCCAATGATCCTTCAGCTATTTTTCGAAGGATTCTACGCATGATTTTACCAGATCTTGTCTTCGGTAATCCCGGTACGATTTGTATTTTATCTGGTTTTGCAATCGGCCCAATGATTTTAGAAACCATCTCCTTAATCTCATTGATCAGGTTGTCTTCCGTTCTATTAGTCAAATCGCAAATGACGTAAGCGTATATTCCTTGCCCCTTAATCTCATGAGGATATCCGACTACCGCAGACTCAATAACTTTAGGATGCTCATTGATCGCATTTTCTACTTCAGCTGTACCCATTCTATGACCTGACACGTTGATGACATCATCTACACGACCTAATATTCTGTAGTAGCCATCGTGATCACGCTTTACGCCATCACCCGTGAAATACATTCCCTTATAGGTAGAGAAATAGGTTTGCTTGCAGCGCTCATGATCGCCGTAAGTAGTACGTATCATAGAAGGCCAAGGGAACTTGATGCAGAGATTTCCCTCTACAGAATTTCCCGTAAGCTCATTTCCCTCAGGGTCTACAATACAAAGTTGTACACCTGGAAGAGGCAAAGTCGCATATGCTGGCTTAGTTGGCGTGATGCCAGCAATTGGAGAAACCATGATTCCACCGGTCTCTGTTTGCCACCAAGTATCTACAATAGGACACTTGTTCTTGCCAATATGTGTATGGTACCAATGCCAAGCTTCCTCATTAATAGGCTCACCCACTGAGCCCAATACTTTCAAAGAGCTTAGATCATATTTCTCTATTTCTACAGTACCATAGGCTTGCAATGCTCTAATAGCTGTAGGCGCGGTATAGAATACATTTACCTTATATTTTTCTACAACAGCCCAGAATCTACCACAGTCAGGAAAAGTAGGTACCCCTTCAAACATCAATGTAGTCGCTCCTGCCAACAAAGGGCCGTAGACGATGTACGAATGTCCTGTGATCCAGCCGACGTCTGCAGTACACCAATACACATCTCCTTGAGAGTATTGGAATACATTGTCAAAAGAGTATTGGGAATAAACCATGTATCCACCAGTGGTGTGAACCACCCCTTTTGGCTTGCCTGTAGATCCTGAAGTGTATAGAATAAATAGCATATCCTCGCTATCCATCTCTTCAGCTTCACATTGCTCAGATTCCGCTTCTATAACATCATGCCACCAGAAGTCGCGTCCATTTTTCATGTTCACTTCCTGCTTGGTGCGCTCATAGACAATGACAGTCTCTACGCTTGACTTTTCTAAAGCTTCATCCACTACAGCTTTCACAGCTATTGTTTTGCTCCCACGGAAATTACCATCAGAGGTCAAGATTGCCTTTGCATCACAATCGATAACTCTATCTGCTAATGCTGAACTAGAAAAACCTGCAAAAACAACGGAGTGAATAGCACCAATTCTAGCACAAGCAAGCATTGCTATTGCCGATTCAGGCACCATGGGCATATAGATAATTACTTTATCACCTTTACCAATGCCTTTACTTTTTAGCGCATTTGCGAAGCGATTTACTTCGTGAAAAAGCTCACGATACGTAAGTGTTCTTCCAGCTTCATTGGGATCATTCGCTTCCCAAATAATAGCTGGACGGTCACCAATAGTATAAAGATGTCGTTCAAAAATATTTTCCGTGATGTTGAGCTTTCCTCCCACAAACCACTGCACATCCGGCTCGTCGAAGTTCCATTTCAATACCTTAGACCAGCGTTTTCTCCAGTGAAATGAATCCGCAATTCTAGCCCAAAACTCTTCTGGCTGGGTTACGCTTTTTTGGTATTCGTAGAGGTACCCACTGAGGGTATGTATTCGGTCACTCATGGTAAGCTTGGTTTATTGTTTTCTATTCTGGGTAAAATACCCTCTAATTTAATGATCCTGTGCTTTACCAGCACCACGTGGGATCCTAATTTCCTGCACCATATCCTGCACCGCTTGAGGTGGAGCTGGAGTAAGGTGGGATACTATTCCACATACGAGAAAATTAAGGATCATTCCAATCGAGCCTATGCCTTCAGGTGAAACTCCAAACCACCAGTACTCAGCACTATTAGTTTCTGGACTGATAAACTTGAAATAAACGATATAGCCAATCGTAAATACCAGGCCAGTGATCATGCCTGAAATGGCTCCCTCCTTATTAATTCTCGTTGAGAAAATGCCCATAATGATTACTGGGAAGAAAGAAGCCGCAGCTAGGCCAAAGGCAAAGGCTACAACCTGAGCAACAAAACCTGGCGGATTCACACCGAAATAACCTGCAAGAAGTACAGCCCCAGCTGCTGCAATTCGAGCTATTCTTAATTCCTTTTTATCTGAAATCTCCGGTCTGAAAGTCTTAAATAAATCTCTTGAAATAGAAGTTGAGATTACGAGAAGCAAACCTGCAGCTGTTGAAAGTGCTGCTGCCATCGCTCCAGCAGCTACTAAGCCGACAACCCAGTTTGGAAGCTGAGCGATCTCTGGACTAGCCAAAACCATGATGTCTCTATCTATGGTCAATTCATTCAAAGCAGGATCAGCGACGTATTGAACTTTGCCATCGCCATTTTTATCATCCACACTTATTAGATCAGTCTTTTGCCAGGTACTTATCCATTCTGGAAGCTCTGATATGTTTTTCTCAGAAGTGGTTTCTATAGCGTTATAAATTCCAAAAGCTGCAATTGCAGGAGCTGTAGTATAGAGAATCGCAATAAAAACTAATGCATACCCAGCGGAAAGTCTCGCATCTTTTACTCTAGGAACTGTGAAAAACCGAACAATCACATGTGGTAGCCCGGCAGTTCCTACCATTAAAGCCAGCGTGATCATAAACATATCCGTGATGCTTTTTCTCCCAGATGTATAAGCCGCAAAGCCAAGTTCAGTCATAACACCATCCAGCTTATCTAGCAATGGCGTTCCATCTGCCACAGTACCGCCAAGCCCAAGCTGCGGAATCGGATTACCAGTCAACTGCATGGAAATGAAAATAGCAGGTACCATGTATGCGAAAATCAAAACGCAGTATTGAGCAACTTGTGTGTAGGTAATGCCTTTCATTCCACCAAGTACCGCATAGAAGAAAACAATGCACATCCCGATAACTACTCCCCATTCAATTGGTACTTCGAGATATCTGGAGAATACAATTCCCACACCGCGCATTTGCCCAGCGACATAAGTAAATGAGATAAATAAGGCGCAAATTACTGCTACCACCTTCGCAGTGTTCGAATAATAACGATCCCCCACAAAGTCAGGAACTGTGAATTTCCCGAATTTCCTTAGGTAAGGAGCGAGCAAGAGTGCGAGTAGAACATAGCCTCCTGTCCAGCCCATGAGATAGACCGATCCATCATATCCGGCAAAGGAGATAATTCCAGCCATTGAGATAAATGAAGCTGCGGACATCCAATCAGCGGCAGTTGCCATGCCATTGGCCAGCGGTGAAACTCCTCCACCAGCGATATAAAATTCCTGAGTAGATCCGGCACGAGTCCAGATAGCTATTCCTATATAAAGTGCGAATGAAAGGCCTACTAGAAGGTAGGTCCAGGTTAAAATTTCCATAGTTTTTTAGCTCAAAAAGTTATTCTTCGTCCACATCAAATTCCCTATCTAGACGATTCATTCTCACCACATAGACAAAAATCAAAATCACAAAAACGAATATCGATCCTTGCTGAGCAAACCAGAAGCCTAGTTTATAACCGCCTAGCCTAATTTCATTAAGCTCGTTTACAAAAAGAATTCCACAGCCGAAAGAGACGACAAACCAGACTATCAGCAGAACAAAAAGTGTTTGTAGGTTTTTACGCCAATAGGCTTTCATTTTTTCATTTTGGGCAGGCATAGGTTGGGGTTTAGGCTGATAAAATAAAACTTTCTTGAAGCTAGCGAATGCATCCATAGGAATGCAAGCTGTTTTCCACGAAATACTTGAAATTTTATCGCAAAGCCATAAAAGAACATGAGATTCTTTGGGTAAAAATCTCAAATGCCTAAAAAAAATCCGTTTCTCTAAGGATGTCTTTTGGCTATTTTAGGAAAAATTCTGAGAGGATAGCTAGGCCTGCAGCAAAGAAGCTAACCAACAATTTATTCAACTGAAACTTGTGGTGAGGACTACTTTCAAAGAAAATAGTTGTGGAAATATGAAGAAATCCTCCAGCTACTAAGCCATACAGAATGCCAATTCCCTGCTTTTCCAACATGCCACTTTCAAATAAAAATGAACTGGACATCATTCCTAATGGCGAAGCCAAAGCAAAAAGGGTCAATAATATAAGTGTAGTTTTTTTGCTTAAAGTACTCGATAATACGGCCGCCAAGGCAAAAGCAGCAGGTCCTTTATGGAGCACAATTCCCAGCAAAATGGTTTTGCTATTATGCACATGTCCTAGAACTTCCTCTCCTTGATCCATCAGCTCTCCGTGGGAAAGTAAAGTCCCTTCGAGAAATGCATGAATAAAAAGGCCCAACATGACAGTAGTCATTGCTTTGCTCCCCTGATGTTCATGGGTATGAATGTGGCCGTGCTCTATCCCGCTGGACCAGAATTCCAGCAATTGCTGCAAAAGGAAACCAATCAGAATGTATAGCCCCATACGTTTGCTGTCGAATCCGCTGTCAAACAGCTCAGGCAAAATATGTAAAATGGTAATTGAAAACAGATAGGATCCCGCAAAAACCAGTACCAACCTAAAGTATTTCTCCCTAAAATTAGGAGCGAGAAAGACCAATGATCCTGCGATCATGGCGGTTAGAAAAAGAAGTAAAAATTTGAATTCCATGGGCCTGAGTTACTTGTCTTTTTTTCTGGAGAAAAATAGAAAACTATAACTCAGGCAAAGGTAAGAAAATTCAATAATGTTGCATTTAAAATTAATTTTCCTGCGGAAAAGACAAAAATGGCTTCAAACTTTCACTGGCGAAAGTCTTATATCCGCCATTTCCATCATCATAGATCAAAAAGACTTCAATTTCACTAAGTGCTGAATCCAAGGCGATTGCTTTGTCTTTTCCCATCACCATCATAGCCGTAGCATAGGCATCTGCGGTCATGCAGTTATCAGCCACCACAGTTGCACTAAGCAAGCTATGATTTACAGGATACCCAGTGGCTGGATTGATCGTATGTGATATTTTCACAGAATCCCGTACATAATAATTCCGGTAATTTCCTGAAGTAGCCATCCCTCGGTCTTGCAAAGCTATGATGCTGATTAGCGCATTTGCATTTGCTGATTCCTCCGGACGATTTACGCCTACCTTCCAAAGCTCACCTTTCTCATTCATACCGTTTGCAACGAGTTCTCCGCCGATTTCAACTAGATAATTTGAAATTGCTTTTTGCTTTAAAAAATCTGCCACCACATCTGAACCATAGCCTTTTGCGATAGCAGAAAAGTCAAGATAAATGCCTGCTACTTTTTTACGAAGCTGCTTTTGATCAAACTCAATCTTGGTAAAACCAACTGTCGTCAAAAGACTTTTAATATCCACACTGTCTTTAAGCTCAGGCCCACCTGGCCCGAATCCCCAGATATTCACCAACGGACCTACCGTTGGATCGAAAGCACCATTCGTGTTTTCATAGACCTTTTTGGAAGCCTCAAGAACTGGTAATAAGTAGGGTAATTTGAAATCCAACGTATCGCCTTGATTGAATTGGCTTAGTTCGGAATCAGGGATATAAGTAGATAGACTTTGGTTGAAGACGACTAACAAGGAATCAATAGATTGTTGCAGATCACGGCTTTTATCATCCAGATAAGTGATGTTATACGTCGTCCCCATCGTTTTACCCGACAGAGTCATTTTTCCAGCTACCACTTCGGCTTCAGCCTGAGTTACCTCCGTTTGATCACGATTCCTCCACAAATAAACCAACATGATGGAAGTGAGCAGGACAATTGAATAAATAATATTTTTCCGGGCGTTCGGGCGCATAATCGAATGAATTTGAATGCGAATTTAAGGCTTATTTTTCAGTTTCGAAGGAAGCCTAAGGATTCAAAAATGCGAGAGAAGGCATTCGTATTTTTCTATATTTGTGAGCGTACGGATAAACTATGAGAGAAGATTATTTAAGTGGTGATGATGAAAGTCTAAGCCCAAAGGACAAGGATTTCGAAAAAGCTTTAAGACCCTTAAGCTTCGAGGATTTTACGGGACAATTCAAAATCGTAGAGAATTTACGGGTGTTTGTGCTAGCTGCCAAACGCAGAAATGAGCCATTGGATCACGTGCTTCTACACGGCCCTCCAGGCTTGGGTAAAACTACATTGAGCTACATTATTGCCAATGAATTACAGGCAGGCATCAAAATCACTTCTGGCCCAGTGCTCGATAAACCCTCAGACTTAGCAGGTTTACTGACCAATTTGGATGAAGGGGATGTGCTTTTTATAGATGAGATTCACCGGCTAAATCCTATTGTAGAGGAATACTTGTATTCTGCGATGGAGGATTTCCGCATTGATATCATGCTGGATTCAGGTCCAAATGCTCGTTCCGTTCAGATTTCTCTAAGTCCATTTACACTGATAGGAGCAACCACACGATCTGGCTTATTGACCTCTCCGCTTCGCGCGAGATTCGGAATCAATTCCAGATTAGAATATTACGATGCTAAATTATTAACGGACATCGTCACACGATCCGCTAGCATTTTGCAAACACCAATTGATGAAGTCGCAGCCTATGAAATTGCAAGAAGAAGCCGCGGAACGCCAAGAATTGCGAACATGCTACTTCGTAGAACGCGTGACTTCGCTGAGGTGAAAGGTGATGGAAAGATTACACTGGAAATCTCCAAAATCGCTCTGGATGCCCTGGATGTAGACGTGAATGGATTAGACGAAATGGATAACCGAATCTTGCTCACCATTATCGAAAAATTCAATGGAGGCCCTGTGGGTCTGAGTACGATCGCCACGGCTTGCAGTGAAGAGGCGGAGACAATTGAGGAAGTTTACGAACCCTTTTTAATCCAAGAAGGCTATTTGAAAAGAACCGCTCGAGGGCGAATGGCAACAGAGTTGGCTTATAAGCATTTGAAAATAAAACCAAATCTTGGAATGGGTGGGTTGTTTGAATAACGACTGATTAGTATCAAAAAAATAGCATCGAGTTAAATCCCGATGCTATTTTTTTGTCCTACAAATCCTAAGATTTATAGTATGCTAGTCCACTTTTAGAAAGAAAATGATACTCTAAAGTTAACTTTTGTACCTGGAGAAAGGCTGCTGAAGATTTGATTTTCAGCTTCATATGATTTATATACATACTCTTTCTTAGAATTCAGAATGTTATCCACACCAACACCTGCTTGAAGACGCTCATCAGCTCCGAAAGTTTTGTTGATATTCAAGTTCAAGCTATTGAAAGGCACAGAATACGTATCCGTTCTGTTACCGAAGCCTACATATTGTAAAGAAGAACCTTGCACATTGTAGAATACACCAGCTTCCCAACCAGTTTGGTAAGAATTAAAGCTCAACCCAGTGTTGATCAAGTATGGAGCCTGACCAGCCATATCACGAGTATCTTTGATCTCCTGACCTTCTCTAGCAGTCAATGACCTAGATCTAAACTCAGATTCAGACATTTTGATCTGAGATTTAGTGATCGTCACGTTCGTGTTCCAAGAGAAATTCTCGAAGCTAGGAGCTATGAATTTCAAAGATTTTCTGAACTCAAACTCCAAACCTGCAACTGTACCATTACCAACATTTCTTGGTTGGAAAGTTCCTGGATCCGCAAGGAACTGAACCATTTCGATAGGCTTCTCAAAAGTCTTGTAGAATGCACTTACAGATAGCATTTGTCCTCTATCCTGGAAAGCTTCCCATCTCAGGTCAAAGTTATTCACGTGAGTGGAAACCAAGTTCCCATCCCAAAGCACTTCAGTTCCACCATTGGTAGTTTCTGGATAAAGACCACCGATAAACGTTCTACCTGTGATTGGATCCAAAATTTCTGCATAAGAAAGCTCCTTGAAAGAAGGTCTCGCGATAGTTCTAGATGCAGAAGCACGAAGATTTTGATTTTCTTTCAGGTTGAAGATCAAATTAACAGTAGGGAAGAAATCCATGTCATTCAACACTTCTACCAAATCATAATTGATTGTTCCTGTCTGGTTAGTTCCAGTATAATACTGGTTGAATTTCTCAACTCTCAATCCAACGATCGCTTTTAGATTTTCTGCTGGATTAGCTTCCAAGGATGCATAACCTGCCATGTTTGTTGCGATAGAATTATAAGCGTTTGCATTGATAGGAATGAAATCCGCATTATACCTTACACCATTTCTATTATCCGCTGCGAAAAGATTCTCAGCAAGCAAAATCTCATTCGGATCACCCGAGAATTCTGTGCTACCTGTAGCAAACTGGAAGCTTTGGATATTAAAATCACGTTGTTTGAATACATAATTTCCACCAAATTTCACTTTTCCTTCTCTTGAAAAAAGAGAGACTTTCTTGGCAATATCACCCTTAGCTACGATGCTATATTCTTCCAAATCTCTCCAGATTCTAGCAGGAAGGCCTACCTCCGTGGATACAGTATTAGTCGGTTCTCTGAATCGCGTAAATCTAATATCTGGATCAGAAATGGTAGATCTTGTTGGAGCAAGCTTCCAGTTGATCTCCCAGTCATTTCCATTGATATAATGTGTTCCGGCAAGCAGAATACTTGTCAAACCTCTTTGGCTGTATTCCAAGTTATACTGTCTTGCTTCGAAGTTTGCACCTAAGTTTGTATTAATAAAAGCAAAATCGGCTGCTTTTGATTCACCATTCTGAAGGTGCATCAGATTCAATTTGAATTTTGAATTATCCGTCTTCAATGCAATCCCAGCAAGTCCTCCAAGTAATACGTTGTTGACACCGAAGTCTCCACGCTGTCTTTCCAACGCTTCTAACTCCGTCTGGTCTGCTTCTCTTGGCTTAGCATATAAGTTGTATTCAGCATCCTGATAGAACTCAGTTTCGTTCTTATAGGTCAAAGCGAAGTTATAACCCCAAGTTGCTTTTGGTCTAGCAAACTGATTTCCCAAGGAAAAGCTAATTCCTACGTCCATTAGGCTATTAGCTCTGTATCCACCTAGCGTCTTATTGAAATTACCAAGAATTGATTGGTACTCCATTCCTTTTGTTCCATTTGGATTACCAACTGCATCGCCATACTGAGGTATATCAGTTCTTCCATCTGTAGGAATAGCTCTGTTTCCATCATCGAAACCTAAAAAGTCTGTGCTACCACCGTCATATTTCAGGTAGTTAGAGTTGAAGTGCATCGATGGGTTGATGCCACCACTCAAGCTCAATCTCATGGATTTTTCTTCAGGAAAATCTTTTGTTTCTATATCTACTACACCTCCGGTGAAATCAGCAGGAAGGTCAGCAGTGAAAGATTTAGAAACGATAATGTTGTCGATCACATTGGTAGGAAATATATCCATCTGGATCGTATTTCTATCTGGATCAAGACCTGGAATATCCACGCCATTCAAAACAGTTTTGGTGTATCTGTCACCAAGTCCTCTTACATAAATGTATTTCCCTCCTTCGATAGAAACACCCGTTACACGCTTTACCGCAGATGCAGCATCTCCATCGCCTATCTGGCGAAATGTACTAGCGGAGATGCCGTCAATAAGGTTGGCAGCATTTCTTTTTACTGAAAGCAAAGCTGACTCTGTGGTTCTGATCGCTGCAGCAGATATTGTTACAGTTTCCAATTCAGAAGCCTCTTCAGCCATCAATAGATCAGAGATTACATTCACTTCGCCAGCATTCACCACTACCTCAGTAAGGTTGATAGAAGCGTAAGAAATGTAAGAAATTTGAAGTGTATAGCTACCTGGAGCTACTTGGATTTCGAATTTACCATCGAAGTCAGTAACTGCACCAGTTGCAGTTTCCTTTACTAAGACCGAAACACCAAATAATGGTTCGCCTGTACCCTCTTCGAAGATTGTACCACGAATGGTACCGTTTTGGGCAAACGCGAAACCTGCAAATACCTGAGAAAGTACTAGCAGAACTAAAACCAGGAATCCCTTCATAAGTGGATTGGTAGATTGATTTTTCATACAGCAATTAATTTGAATACTTCAAAAGAAGGAAGAAAGTAACCTTGCAAGTCCTTCCTTCCTTCTTTCAAAAGTGTGTGTTATTTTAGATCAGATATAGCTCCTGAAGCTGAAGTCCAAGACCAAGTGCTAGCGAAGGCAGATTTGTCTGCACCTACTGTGTTTGCACCCGCAGCTACAATCGTAGCATAAGCAGCAGTTCCGCCTTTAAATACTGTGGCAAGAGCAACACCGTCAGCTAGAGTAGCTTGAAGATTCATGAATTTTAAGTGTCCGTCTGCGAAAGTCGCTACAGTTTTGTCACCGCTTAGTGAAAGATCACCACGTCCATCTGTAGTAGCTGGATCAGCGAAGTTGAAGAAGTAAATGTTTTCAAAAGTTCCTCTTGCTCCATCTCTGAAGTCACCTAGTTCAGAAACACCGTTTCCTTTTACAGTACCATTTTTCAAAGTATGTGCTGCATTGTAAGATCCTTCTGGACCATCAATTTCAAGTGCGTGATCTGTCTCACCACCTGTCACTACAATGAAGTTGTCTAATGTGCCAGCCCAAGCTTGGTCAGTATCTAATCCATCATCACCTGCATTCCATATGATCGCATTCTTCACGTTTACAGAACCACCGAACCATTCGATTCCATCATCTTGGTTACCGATGATCTCTACATTTTCGATTACTGTTCCAGAACCAACCGCACCTAAAGTAAGGCCGTTGATTTCGTTTCCTTCGCCGATGTTAGCACCACCGTGACGGATAGATATATACTTTAGGATACCAGAATTGTCAGCATCATCAGTTCCACCATAAAGTCCATTTGTATCGGAAGGTGGGATACCTTCGATTTGAGTCTCAGTTACATCACCTGCAAGAGAAGCTTTAGCTTTACCAAGGATGATCAATCCGCCCCAAAGACCTGAAAGGTTTGGCTCAAGGTTAGGAGAGGCAATTTCACCTGGAGTGATTTCATCCGCAATAGTGGTGAAGATGATCGGTGAAGTAGCAGTTCCTTGCGCATCTATTTTTGCGCCTCTTGCGATGATCAATGCAGTAGCATTAGATCCTGATCCAACTTCGCCTTTTACAATTGTGCCTGGCTGGATTGTAAGTGTGTTACCAGCAGTAACAGCAATTCTACCTCCAAGAACATAAGTTTTACCTGTCTCCCAAGTAGTGTTAGTAGTGATATTTGAATCTATCATCAACACATCGTCAGTACCCGGAATTACTGGATCTACTGGTTTGTCGTTTCCATCAATACAGCTAGTGAAACCAATCACTACAGCTGCAAACATGATTAATAGAGAGTTGAACTTTTTCATTGAGATTTATAATTGATTAGGATTTGCCTTATTTGATGATACAAATCTGTCTCAATTTTCTACCTCAAGAGAATTTTTCGAATTATGCTTCTTTTACTAATACTTGCAGAATTTAATATTGGAATAATAAAAAGTGCATAAAAAAAGGCTTCTCTCTCGAAAAGCCTTTTTTTGCTGATATAGCTGTTATTTCAATGTTACCGATTTGTTAATCGGAACTTTCTCCATCAGGATTTTTACCAAGTCTCTGGTATTTATTCCATCAGCTTCAGCCTCATAATTAAGAATGATCCTATGATTTAGCACATCTTCTGCTATTTCCTTGATGTCTTCAGGCAAGACATAATCCCGTCCATCCATGAACGCAACTGCCTTTGAAGCTAAGTTCAAGTTGATACTCGCACGTGGCGACACACCAAACTGAATGTATTTCGCTTCATCTTTTAGTCCGTATTGCTCTGGGAATCTAGTTGCAAATACCAACTCAATAATATAGTGCTCTAATGGCTCGGCTATCTTCACTGCATTAATCTGACTACGGATATCAAAAATCTCATCCTTTGAAAGTATCGCATTCACCTCAGAGCTAAATGACATGTTTGCCATTCTACGCATCACTTCCATTTCATCTGCCTTGCTAGGATAGTCGATGTGTACTTTCATCATAAATCTATCCACTTGTGCTTCTGGAAGTGGGTAAGTTCCTTCTTGATCCACTGGGTTTTGCGTAGCAAGTACCAAAAAAGGTCTGTCCAACTTATAAGTCGTGTCGCCAATAGTCACCTGCTTTTCCTGCATGGCTTCCAAAAGTGCCGACTGAACCTTTGCCGGAGAACGGTTAATCTCATCCGCCAAAATCACATTGGAGAAAATCGGGCCTTTCTTCACTTCGAAAGTTGCTGCCTGCTGATTGTAGATCATTGTACCTATCAAATCCGCTGGAAGCAAATCTGGTGTGAACTGAATTCTATTGAAATCAAGATGAAGCACCTTGGCTAGCGTATTTACCGTCAAGGTCTTTGCTAAGCCCGGTACACCTTCCAAAAGAATGTGTCCATTGGTAAAAAGTCCAATCAAAAGTCTATTGACCATTCTGTCTTGGCCTACTACTACTTTCTTAACTTCCTGTATTACGTCTGCTATTTTTTCCTGATGCATGGAATTTGAATCTTTGAGTGCTTTTAACCGGAGACTAAAATAGAGGTTTTTGTCCCAAAGGACAATCTTAAATCTTAGAAGCGGTAATGCCTCACGATTAAAGGGATTTTATGATTTTTTAAGAAGGATTTTCTTGAGTATCTGAATAATTATTTCTCGTGGCGGCGCAGCGTTGGATAACCTTTAAGGTTTAGAAAACCTCGAAGGTTTTATCTTTGAAGTCTCCCGCTAAGGTGTAATAAAGAAATCAGGCTGCATTTTTTCCTTTAGAATTAGCTCTTCGCTACTCTCCTTACTCTAGCTTTTCCCAAGAAACCAATTAAACCTTCGAGGTCAAAAAAAGACCTCAAAGGTTATAGAACACCGCGTTGCTGCGTCGCCGCGAGAAAATCATTTATTCTATTTCCTATTCGCCTCCGTTTTTTTAAATCCAGTCAAGCCTAATTTGTGGTAAATCGTTTGTTCATCGAGTTCCTGTACTTCTCCTACTTTAAAATTAGCTATGGTCAATTTCTCCATGGACCAGCGCACCAATCTAAGTGTAGGATGCCCGATTGCGGCAGTCATCTTGCGCACTTGGCGGTTTTTACCCTCTATCAAAGTAAGAGAAATCCAGGTATCGGGAATGGAAGCTCTGTAGCGAATCGGTGGATCACGATCTGGAAGTGATGGAACGGGATCTAAGGTTTTGGCTATGGCAGGCTTTGTTTTGTAATCTTTTCCCTCCACATTGATCATCACTCCCTGCATTAGTCCTTTCAATGCTTCCGGCTCTGGAGTTCCTTCCACTTGCGCATAATATGTGCGCTGGTGTCCAAAGCGAGGATTCAGCAAATGATGATTCAATGATTTGTCGTCAGTGATAATCAAGAGTCCTTCCGAATCCTTGTCCAGTCTACCAACCGGATATACTTCCTTCGGAAAATCAAAAAGAGAAGCAAGTGTCTGCCCCTCTCCCGAAAATTGACATAAAACCCCAAAGGGCTTGTATATAATATAGTATCTAGCCAAAGTCAGTTAATTAACTTCCGCAGCCAACACAGTCGATGCTGGAATCGGTTGGTTTCACACCGTCACGTTCCATTTTCAGGTTGTGGATTTTGTCGCGAACCTCCATGTCTGCAAACATGTCGCCGGTAATTTGTGATTCCAACGCTTGGATTTGCTCGTTGTAGTTTTGAATTTGTACCTCGCTCATAAAAGTTAGATTTGAAGGGTTGAAATGATATCCTAAAATAGCCAGCGATCCTGAATAGTTCCTGATCTAAGCCTCATTTTTTTCGTCAAAAATGATTCCAACTGAGCAGTAGAAACTTACCTTCCGAAAATAATTACTAAAAATGTCCTTTTCAACGCTTAAAAATCTTCGCCAAATTTTACATCAAAACCCCGAGATCGCCGGTGAGGAATCTGTTACAGCGACGAAGATTTTGGACTTTTTCGAAAAACTCAATCCAGATCAAATCATTCAAAATTTAGGAGGAAATGGCCTTGCATTTATTTTTGAGGGGGGAAATCCTGGTAAAAGAAGTTTGTTTCGAGCTGAATTGGATGCCCTTCCCATACAGGAAATAGGAGAACCAACTTACAAAAGCCAAACTAAAGGAAAAGCACATCTTTGCGGCCATGATGGACATATGACGATCATTTGTGGCTTGGGAGAAAGATTAGCTGCGCAAAGACCTGAAAATGGAGAAGTCGTTTTACTTTTCCAGCCAGCTGAGGAAACCGGTGAAGGAGCGAGGAGAATTTTGGATGATCCACAATTCCAGCAGATTACGCCAGATTACGCCTTTGCACTTCACAATCTACCTGGTTTCCCATTACATCAATTGGTCACAAGAAAAGGGACATTTGCAGCGGGAAGCACAGGATTGACAATTTCTCTAACAGGAAAAACTTCCCATGCAGCTCATCCAGATGCAGGTATTAATCCAGCTTTTGCAATCGCTCGACTGATAGAATCCCTTCCAAAATTGCCAGAACAGCTACAAGGTTTTGCCTTGGTTACGGTGATTCATGCTGAGATCGGAAGTTTAGCTTTTGGAACCAGTGCTGGAAAAGGAAGTTTAAGCCTGACTATTCGAGCCTTTGACCAAAATGATCTGGAAAGGTTGATCAGCATGATTACTGAGGAAGCTAAAAGGATTGCTTCAGTAGAAAAACTGAGTTGTGAATTCAGCTTCGTGGAGTCATTCGCTGTTTCCAAAAACGACCCTAAAGCTGCTGAAATCGCTGAAGGAGCAATAAAAGGATTAGGCATGGAGGTTATAGAAAAACCAGAACCTTTCCGATGGTCAGAAGATTTTGGTTTATTCAGTCAGAGCTGTCCATCCTATTTATTTGGATTGGGATCTGGTGAAGACTGCCCTCAACTGCACGAACCTACCTATGATTTCCCCGATGAGTTGATAGAAACTGGTGTGAGGATTTTTGAGGGGATTGCGAGAAAGGTGAATGGCTAAAAAAATTTTTCAGGTTCTAAAAACCTAGAAGGTCTGAATGAAGTCCAGCTTCTGGACAAGCAGGACAACTCAGGGTTGTAGGATATCCAAGAAAAATCCTCCTAACCTCCTTTTCAAAAAAGGGGGAGTAGACCATTGCTCCTATACAGACGAGGAAATAGAAAATTTTACTTTGCGCAGTGGCGCCTCCCGATAACTATCGGGAGCGGGAGAATATAACTCCTAAAAAAAGCCGACTCTCGTCGGCTTTTTAATTATGTCTTACAAATCTGAATACTCAGCTGGATATAATAATCTAGTATCATTTCTAGACACGGTGTTTTGATACTCTGGAAGATCTTTCATCCCCTTCCATGCTGCATCGGCTCCGAATACTTTCCAATGCTCGTTTCTAATTTCCATATTTTCATGAGTAGTCATGTAGACTAAGTTAGGCATGTTTGCACCTGCAATAGTCTCTGCGTAAAATATTGGACTGCAATTTATTCTGCTGAAAATATCCATCTCACCAGAGTTAAACATTTTCACTTTTTGCTTATAAAGCCTTTCTGTTGGGCCTTCATAGCTTCTCAATTCATAAACTCTATCCTTTTTGGCATTTGTCAATTCCGATTCAGCAAATTTTGGCTGTCCAGTCATTGCCTGAAGTACAGAAGATTCAATTCTCTTATAAGGAGGCTTGTCAAAAGCAGCATTGATGTACGCACTTCCAGCAGTCTGATAGGTTTGATCTTTTGCCAGTTTCCCTTCCAACGCCAGATACTCATCCATGGACTTGAACGGGATAAATAAATACACTTTAGTGCCTGCATCTGGCTGTGAAGCTATAGGTTTGAAAACACCTACTTTAGCAATCCCATTTTTGTGTGCAGCAGGGATAAATGCTTTTGAAAGGTAATCATCAAGCATTGCTTCTTGCTCAGCATTTTCAATGTGGTAGGTTCTCAATTCGTAAAAATCTCTTTTCTGTGCAAAAAGATTTGAACTCATGAAAAAACATAAGGCTATAAAGCCAAGGGGAATCAGTTTTCTTACTTTCATTATTCGGTTTGTTTAGGTTTAATTGTTCAAGATAGAGCTTATCTCAATGACTAAATTACAGTTTCTAAGATAAGTATAAAAAGAAAAGCCGACTCTCGCCGGCTTTAATTCTTATGGATTACTATTCGCTTTTTTCATTGGATTGCTACCAGTAGATGCTCCTCTCGCAGCTCCGTTTCCTTTGAAAAGCTCAAATCTAGAAGGTTGATATTGTCTTGGCCAGTAATTACTGGATTCATCGATATCGGCCGTTTCTCTTTTTGGATCAAGGATGATTTGAGTCACTTCTTTCTTTTTCACAAAGACTTTAGTGATCTGAGTCTCATTTTTCCTCCAGATTTCCACAGGAATTCGATCAATTTCAGAAGAACCATCAGCATATTGGAATTCCACGATGATAGGCATTACCAATCCACCGACATTTTTGAAGGTGATTTCATAGAAATTCAAGTCACTTTCCATCAGCTCTTTTTCCTTCGGAGAAAGACTAGCCATAAACTTCTTATAGCTCTCTTCATCTTCTGGAGTCACAGTGAAAGGATTATAACTCGTATAGAAATCACGCGTCTCAGGATTTGATTCGATCACAGTCTCTTTGATAGCGGTTCTGTTGAACTCATTGGAAACATAGTCCTCGTCATGATCCGCTTCAGCCTTCATCGCAGCCTTTCTTTCAGCTGGAGTCTGATTATTCATTTTGTACAATGCTACATTTTCTATAGCGATATCCACTGGCTCAGTGCCATAGAACCAACCTCTCCAGAACCAGTCCAGATCAACTGCAGAAGCATCTTCCATCGTACGAAACAGATCCTCAGGAGTTGGATGCTTAAACTTCCATCTTCGAGCGTATTCTTTAAACGCATAATCAAACAACTCACGACCCATGACAGTCTCACGAAGAATATTTAATGCTGTAGCTGGTTTTGCATAGGCATTTGGACCAAACTGGATAATGTTTTCAGAATTGGTCATTATAGGTTCCAAAGTATTTGTAGTACTTCTCATGTAAGGCACAATCTTGTGCGCAGGACCACGGCGAGAAGGGAAATCACGATCCCATTCTTGCTCTGCCATAAACTGCATAAAGGTGTTCAAGCCCTCATCCATCCAAGTCCACTGACGCTCATCAGAATTGACAATCATTGGGAAAAAGTTGTGACCTACTTCGTGAATAATCACACCAATCATCCCGTTTTTGACAGCTTCAGAATAGGTTCCGTCAGGATCAGGGCGTCCATAGTTGAAACAAATCATCGGATATTCCATACCGTTAGCAGCTTCTACAGAGATAGCCGTTGGGTATGGATAGTCGAAGGTATGTGCAGAGTAAGATTTAATCGTATGAGCCACTACTCTGGTAGAGTATTGGCCATAGAGAGGATTGGCTTCTTTGGCATAATAAGACATCGCCATCACGTCTTTGCCACCTTGCTTCACAGCCATCGCATCCCAGATGAATTTGCGGGAAGAAGTCCATGCAAAATCCCGAACATTCTCAGCCTTAAATTTCCAGGTTTTTTTCGTAGTCGCTTTTCCTTTTTCAAGTTCAGTCGCTTCATCCTGTGTACGGATGACAACTGGTGCATCGTAAGTTTTTTGGGCAGTATTCCATCTGTTAAGTTCTATAGCAGAAAGTACCTGACTTGCATTTTGTAGCTCACCAGTAGCGCCTACCATATGATCGGAAGGCACGGTGATATTTACTTCATAATTACCAAAAACAAGTGCAAATTCACCTGAGCCCATGAATTGCTTGTTTTGCCAGCCTTCAAAATCAGAGTAAACAGCCATTCTAGGGAACCACTCAGCCATCGTATATAAGTAGTTGTCATCGCCTTCGAAGTACTCATAACCTGGACGCCCGCCGATATAGCCTACTCTATCTGTAATATTAAAAGTCCAATCCACTCCGAAGGTGAAGCTCGCCCCAGCCTTCAAAGGTGTAGGAAGATCAATTCGCATCATGGTATTGTTCACCGTAACTGGAAGCGGATTGCCTTTAGCATCTTTTACTTCCAGTACTTTATACCCAAAATCATCATTTGCCCAGATGAGACCTTCAAGCATACGAAGAGTCATTCTGGAATTGATAGAGCTTTCTGCAGCTTTTGGAGTATCAGAATCTGCTCCTCTCTGATTTTCTTCCAGTTGCACCCACAAATAAGTTAGCTGATCTGGAGAATTGTTGATATAAGTTACTTTTTCCGATCCTTTGATGGATTGATTCACATCATCTAACTCTACGTTAATCACATAGTTAGCCTGCTGTTGCCAATACATATGACCTGGCGCACCAGATGCGGTTCGGTAAACATTCGGTGAGCGAAGCATCGTTCCGAGCTGCTCAAATCGCTCTGCATGATTCTGCTCTGATTGCTGCGCAAAAGCAGGGAAAATCCCCGAAATTGCCAGTGCTGTAAGTGCAAGTAATTTTCTCATATCAATTCGTTTTTTTTTCAATCTCTAATCTCATATTCTCTTTTCTCCTCTTCACTCATCTGTCACCCGATACCTTACATCCTACTTTCCTCTACCAAAATTTCGTTTCTAACATCAGCATCAGTGCCACCCCGAAAACCATAGATGCTACCACCAATGTCCATTCTTTCCTACTAACTCCTGCTATTCCGACTAGGATGGATGTAACAAGTAGGAATGCACCGACGATAATCAACTGTCCTAATTCTAATCCTAGGTTGAATGCAAGCAAGGGCTGCCAAATACTAGCCTCCTTACCCAAAAGACTTCGCAGGTAGGTAGAAAAACCAAGACCATGAATCAATCCAAAGAACAGCGCGAACATGTAATTAATAGACAGCCCTTTGCCTGAAGCTGGCTTTGGACGAAGAATTGTTATGAATGCAGTGATTGCAATAGTGACTGGGATCAGGAATTCTATGAGCTCCGAGTTCACATTTACCAATTTGAAAGTAGCCAAAGCTAAAGTCAATGAATGGCCAATGGTGAATGCTGTGACCAGAATCACAACTTTGCGCCAATCCCTAGGAATAAAAACTGCGCAAAGTGCTAATACAAAAAGAATGTGGTCGTAGCCATGAATATCAAGGATATGCTGAAGGCCTAGACGGAAATACAATTGAAATGAACTCATAGAAAGGGTGAAATACCTCTAAAGAAGTAAATTGCGCAATAATACGGCATAATTAGCAGAAAAGACAGACGACAGAATACCAAATGCAACAGTTTTACTTATACATGATCAGCTTGGGATGGCTGGTATTTACCCATCCATTCCACATCAGTTTGACAGAGATCAAATGGAATGATCAAACTGAGCATCTGGAAATTTCTCAAAAGATTTTCTGGGATGACTTAGAAATAGGACTCAGTGGATATCATGGAAAATCGATTGACTTTTTGAACCCTGCCAATAAGGAATTGTTAAACATGCAAGTCAAAACTTACCTGCTTGCGCAAAATCAGCTATGGATAGCGGATAAAGAAGTTAAGGTAAATTTCATAGGCTATGAAATCGAAGATGATGCAGCCTGGTTCTACCTAGAATCTGAAAAAGTAGTAGAGCCCACTTCCATAAAAATCAGGAATTCCCTGCTGATTAAAGATTTTTCAGATCAAAATAATGTGGTCCAGGTCTATTTTGGATCTAATTCTCCTAAAAGTATCATACTAGGAAAAGGGAAAGAGTCTGGTGTTTTGAAAAAGAATTGATTGGAGTCCTTAAGCGAAATTCAGGTTGATGTCTTTTCTTCGATTCCATTGACATGCCTGTTTTCTAAGGTAGTCAATCACTACCAGATGTAAGAGTTATTACCTTGAATTGCAATTCCATCCAACACCTCCTATTTATCCTAAACTAAAAAAGTCCGACCCTAAGGCCGGACTTTTGAATTATAAGCGTATTTAATTAATAACCAGGATTCTGCGCGATTGGCGAAGAAATATTGGTTTGTAGTTCATCCAGAGGAATAGGCCATACGAACAAGTGGCTAGTATATGCCAAAGAGTGATCCATTGGGATAGCACCAGATTCATAAAAGCTCAATTTTGTGATTGATCTTGAAGTGGCTTTAAGCGGAATACCTGGCATCAAACCTTCTCCAGACAATCTGTGAATATCTGGCCATCTTCTTCCTTCAGCAAGAAACTCAATTCTTCGCTCATTGAAAATCGCATCAAGAACACCAGCCCCTAATCCGTCTACTGTATAAGGAGGTACTGATACAGGCAATGCACGACTTCTTACAGAATTAAGCAAGGTAACAGCTTCAGTCATTTTAGATGTTCTAGCATATGCTTCAGAAGCATTAAGAACCACCTCTGAAAATCTCAAAATTACATTAGGATCCGTGTAGGTAGTAGCATCCAGATATTTGCTAGTGAAAATGCCTGTACTGCTTTGTGTAGTCATAGAAGTTCTACGAGTATCCGCAGCATTCCAGAAATCTGCTCTCCAGATGATTGGGCTGATTTTCACTAGGCCTCTAGCTCCTAAATTTGGATTACCATACATAGAAGGAAGAGCACCGTTTACTCCAGGGTTAGCTGCCGCAGAATTTACAAAGGAGAAAATGTTGTCAGAACTAGTTCCGCCTCTGAAAGGAGTAGCAGGGTTAGCCGTAACAGCGTACTTAGAAGTAAGCTTGGTATATTCTGCCAAGACTCCAGCCCAATCTTTCATGTGCAATTTGATTCTAGATTTCAAAGCAATTGCAGCACCTTTGTTAGCTCTGAAAGCACCACCTTCTGGCAAGAAACCTTCTGCAGCATCTAGGTCCTTAAGCAATTGGGTATAATCCTCGCCTACAGTACCTCTTGGAACAGCTTCGCCATCTGGCACTTTCGTTACGTCATTAATACCGAATACTCGGTAAGGAATCCCTGCAGAAGAAGGATCATCAGAATACGGTCTTGCAAAGTGAATCAACAATTCATGGTGAGCCAAAGCTCTCATGAATAACATTTCACCTTTATATGCATTTCCAGCTTCAGCAGTTATGACCCCATTCGTTACAGCTACATCTAAGCTCTCCAAGATGATGTTCAATCTATTGATCATTCTATAAAGAGAGATCCACATACCTACATTATTAGCAGAAACAGGGCTGTAAGAGTTGTTGTAGGTGATTTCGTAGAAGGCTTGATCGTTGTACATATCTTCACCTCTCAGATCTCCTTGCTCCACATTCGCCGCTCCGAAAGGATAGCCACGCTGTACAGCATTGCTATAAAATCCTCTTTGAGCTGATTCATACACTCCTAATACAGCGGACTCAATACGAGCCCCCGTAGCGAATGCTTCCGAATCAGGAATAAGGTTAGCCGGCACCAATTCAGTCACCTCACATGCACTGGTAAAGCCTAACAGGGCTGCACCAACCAATGCCATTTTGATATTTTTTATTGCGAATTTTTTCATAATAATTTTTCGGTTTGAGTGATTAGAAACCTACGTTTATGCCGAGAGTATATGTACGTATGATCGGAGCCACGTTCCAATCCACACCGAAGCTAAGCTGACCTGAGTAAGAGTTCGCTTCTGGATCCAAGCCTGAATAGCCTGTAAATGTGAATGGATTCTGAACTTGACCAAATATCCTCACATTAGAAATCGCTCCGTTAAAAGCAGTCTGTAGTGCAGAAGTAGGGATAGTGTATCCAAGTACGATGTTTTGAATTTTCACGTAATCACCTTTCTCCACGAATCTTGAGTTAGATACTGAGTTTTGCCACATATTTTGATCCTGACCAGAGTAAAGCTTAGGCACGTCAGTTACCTGACCGCTTTCTGTCCATCTATTTAGGATACTAGCATGGTTGTTTGAGAAACCTTGGCCCATAAGACCCCTAAGAGACTCATTCATGATGTAGTTTCCACCAGAGAATCTAGTGAAAATTTCAGCATCAAAGTTTCCGAATTTGAAGTTGTTAGCCCATCCACCTTGCCACTTAGGCAATGTATTTCCCAAATATTCTTGAGTAGGTCCAGAAGCTGCTGTAGCTACATTTGCTGGATTTGCTGGATCGTACGTTTTAAAGCCAAGTTGTCCTTGTACCAAATTATACTGTACGATATTATCTCCTGAATAATACATTGGGTTACCATTGGCAGGGTTAACACCAGCCCACACTGCTCCGTAAAGCTGTGCGATAGGATTTCCAACTTCAGTTCTGTTATAAGTACCAGTCAATGGACTGATCAAATTAGTAACCTCATTTTCGATGTATGAGACATTGAAGTCAGTATCCCAAGAGAATTTGCCTCTGTTAATCACATTAGAGAATACTCTTAATTCAATACCAGAGTTCTCCATCTGTCCTACGTTCTGGTTGATACTGTTACCCGGTACACCCAATGAAGGAGCCGTAGGAGCGGCCAAAATCATCCCATCAATATTATTTTTGAAGTAATCTGCGGAGATGGTTACTTTTCCAATCGTCATATCAAGACCGAAATTCAGCTTTTTAGAAGTTTCCCACTGTAGATCAGCATTAGCAATTCTATTGTAACCGATACCAGCTCCAGCTCCACCTAATACCGGGCTGTAGCCACCATAAGCAGCAAAAGAATCAATACCTGTGTTGCCTACTTCAGCATAAGATGCTCTTAGCTTCAAGTCAGAGATCAATTCAGAGTTGAAAAATGCTTCGTCAGAAAGTCTCCATCCTACTGATCCTCCAAAGAAAGTACCTCTTTGGTTTTCTACTGCTAGATCAGAGATTCCATCATTTCTTACCGTGAAAGATGCTAGATACTTGCCTTTGTATGAATAGTTAAATCTACCGAAGTAAGAATCATAACCTCTTTCTGTATAGCTACCGCCTGAGAATTGGTTATTATAAGAACCTGAGATCAAGTTGTTTCTTCTGAAATAATCATCAGAAACATCTGTACCCTGGCCACTAAATCCATAAAATTTAGCGAATTGATATTCCAAACCAGCAGTTACATTCAAATTATGATCATCTGCAAATACTGTCTGGTAGTTCAATGTGTTCTGCCAGTTCCACTGATAAGCAGGGTTTGTAGCCATATATACGCTACCGTTTGAACTTCTTCCATCGCCATGTCTTGCATCTAATGATTGAAAATCATCTGCTAGCGTTATGTCAACTCCAATTTGTGTCCTAGCTGTAAGACCAGTTATAATGTCTATTTCTCCATATCCATTACCTATCATTCTGTTGGTACGGCTTCTATAGATATTGTTTTGTAGTACAAATCCAATGTTAGGAATATTGTTATCTGGACCAGCCGCATTAGCTCCAAAGCCAGTTGTCGCTCCGTTGGCAGTTACGTTAAATCCATCAAAGGCAGTATTCGCTGCATCGTAAATAGGAACGTTTGGCAATGATCTCGTAGAATTGTATATAGCGCCAGAGAGAGAATTAGAACCATTATTTAAGCCGAAAATCTCAGTGAAAGAATAGGATAAGGATGTTCCCACTCTTACCGATTTTGAGATACTATGGTCCAAATTAGCTCTAAAAGAATATCTACTCAACTCATTAGGCCTCACTGCTGATTCTTGATCCGTAAATCCTAGTGAGAAGAAGTATTTGGTAGATTCAGATCCGCCAGCAACAGATAGATTGTGTTGTTGGGTAAATCCACTTCTGAACACCAAATCTTGCCAGTCAGTATTCACACCTGGAGCAGCTAGTTCAGATTGTTTTGCATTGGTTCTTTTTTCATTAGCAATCGTCACCCATTCATCACCCGAAAGTAGATCGAAGGTATCGACAGCTTCGTTAACCCCCATAGTCATGCTATAGTTTACTTTAGCTTTGCCCGAAGCTCCTCGCTTGGTAGTGATCAAAATCACACCATTTGCAGCTCTAGAACCGTAAATCGCAGAAGCAGAACCATCCTTCAATACTTCAAATGAAGCAATATCCGCAGGGTTAATATTTGCCATTGGGTTAGCGGCATTAACTGCAGATCTATCTGAATTCACCATCGGTACTCCATCAATTACGAAGAGTGGACTTGCACTTGAACTCAGTGAGTTTACACCTCGGATACGAATGATCGGCGCAGAACCCAAGATACCATTTGGAGTAGTTACCGACACACCTGGAGCCCTACCAGCAAGTTGAGATTCAAAGGAAGGAGAAATTAGGTTCTCTATGGCTGAGGCATCAATAGATGCGACAGAGCCAGTGATTTCTCTTCTTTCTTGGGTACCATAACCTACTACTACCACCTCATTAAGGGTTTTAACATCCACATCCATTGTTACATTAATAATGGAATTGGAACCGATTGGCATCTCCTTGGTCAAATAGCCAACAAAGCTGAAAATAAGAGTAGTCGCGTCAGCTGGAACTTGGAGAGAATAGCTTCCATCCAAATCAGTGATCACACCTTGCGCAGTACCTTTCACTACTACACTAGCACCTGGAATGCCTTCTGGCTCTTCAGCCGAAATGACCCTTCCAGTGATCGTCTTGCTCTGCGCCATTACTGACACTAAGGTCAGGACCGCGAAAGCAAAGGTTAATAAAACTTTCTTCATAGGTTGAACATTTACGTTTAGTTATATTTTGCTTACAATATCAAGCGAAAGTTTGATATGAAAAAGAGCACAACCCCCACTAAATCAACCCTATGAAGTATTTTATATCGAAAATTTGCCATTTTTAGTAAAACACAAGTTTCCAATAGCCAAATTTTATGTAAATCAGATTTTTATTTCAAATTTTTGGATTTTTAATGCAAAATATTCTGGTTTTTAGTAAATAAATTCTGATTTCGATCCTTAATAACCTAAACGTTTAAAAGATACTTAACTGGCTTCTAAATTATTTATGCATTTCTGCCAAATAAAATTCTTTTAATCAATTAGTTTTAATCAAAATCTGCAGAATTATATCGGGTCAAATTTGCTTAAGCAAATATTTAAAACATATTTTATATCGCATATAAATGATTTTGCAGAATTATATGACATTTTGAAAAAATCAAAAAAAATTGCACTTTTTTAATTAAAATCAATTTGGAACTAAAAATAAAGCCAAACTACTACCCCATATTCACTTTTCTACACAAAATCCATACTCCATCTACCTTTTTTAATAGGGCAATGTGCGGCACTACCAATTTTTGAGTAAGCTTCATTTCAGTTGAAAAATGTACAATATTCTGAAACTGTGATTTCTTTAAATCCTTATAAGCAATGGTCATATGAGGATGATAATTTCGATCGCTGAGTTCATCTATTAGATTCAATTCTTTCTTACAAAATGATTTTAAATCCTTTTGAAAATCATACAACTCCTGATCGGCATCTACACCTAGATAGATTACCCTTTCTCCAAATGTCCTCACACCTTTTATCGTTACAGTCATCGGCTTATAAGTAGCTACAAAATTTCTGAGTAACTCGGTAAGCTTTTCCTCTTTCGCTTCGCTGTAAACAAAAGGCATTTTTAAAGTGATGTGTGCTGGCGATTTTAGCGCAAACTTGGCTTGGAAGCGATCTCTAATTTCATGTTTCAGATTTGTGACCCGTTCTTGAAACTCACCTTCGGGTACAATCGCCAAAAAATACTTTTGCATCACTTTCATATGTACATAATTTTCTCACAAAGGTTTTATGAACTCTCGCATGTATTTTAACCAGGCCTTTGTATGTTGATTACATGCTCGAGTTCATCAGGCTAAATTACCTCGAAAAAGAATTCATGGGGTAAAAACAAAAAAAGTATTCGATAAACTGGATCAAAGTTTTAAATTAAGGGGAATAAACACCAAACAGCTATGAAGTATTTTTATAAGGCCATGATTGGTCTTGATCTTACTGAGATGGATGATATCCTGATCAAAAAAACGATTGTGTACCTAAAGTTCCTAGGGATAGATAAATGCTACTTTGTACATGTATCCAAGAATTTGGCTGTGCCTGATGAGATTCTGAAAAACCATCCTGAATTACTCGCGCCAGGGGACGAATCCATTGAAGCACTAATCAAGTCAAAGCTTGATGAATTTGATTTTCCTGAAAGTATGGACATCGAAGTTTTCGCGGAAGAAGGTGCGCATCCTTTGGAAACACTTTTAAGATGGGCCAAAATAAAGGATGTTGACCTTATTATAATGGGCAGAAAAGAGGAACTGGAAGGAAATGGTTCATTGGCCAAAGGAATAGCCAAAAAAGCACCTTGTTCAGTACTCCTGTTACAAGAGAGAAGACCTCCTGGACTACCTAAAAAAATCATGATCCCATCAGATTTCTCTGACCATACAGATTTGATCTATGATTTCGGTGAACGAATTTCTGAAGAACTGGGTGCAGAACTGATTCCAGTCCATTTATACGAAGTACCGCATGGCTATTCTAAAACTGGAAAAACATTTGAAGAATTTGCAGAAATCATGAAGGATAATGCACAGGAGGACTTCAAGCGCTTTATCCAGAAATTTAACCACAAGGAATTAACCTGTCATTTCGTCCTTAATAATGGTGAAGGCCAGGGAAAAGCATTGCTCGAGGAAGCCCAAAAAATAGAAGCAGACATGATCTTGCTAGGATCCCGTGGTAAAACAAAATCAGCTGCCATTCTACTAGGAAGCGTAGCTGAAAAATTGGTCTTAGTAAATAATATTTTACCTATGCTCATCTTCAAGAAAAAAGGTGAGACTATGGGTTTCTTTGAAGCCTTATTTAAAGTCTAAATCGGCTTACTTAGAAAAAAACAAACCTGATCCCCTTTGCCCTCCTGATTATATCGGAGGGCTTTTTTGTCTAAAGCCACTAATTCTTCCTTTGAAAAAACATCATTTACTGATTTTTGATGAAGGGCAAAACCCCTCTCATACAATGCAGTGCCCCAGAATTGAAAAGCGGTGGAGTCAAACAACACTTCGTCTAGGTTAAAACCAATAGCCTTTGAAATCTTCTCAAATCCAGAAATGGTAGGAATAATCAAATGTCGCGGCGCATCTAGCTGAACCCACAGCTCTCTCTTCTCTTTCCATACAGCTGCATCAGCTACAGGGGTTCTTATTAAAAGCTTTCCTCCGGGATTAAGCTTATCAAAACAAGCATTTAATATTTCCGTAGGGTTTTCCATGTGCTCAAATGCATGATGCATCATGATTATATCAAAGGAAGTATCACTTTCTTCTATTCGTTGTTTTAGAAGCTGAAGACTTGAGTTGATTACATTATCCTTTTCAATAAATGGATCAAAGCCATACAAATCTGTAAAACCTGAGGCATACAATTCATAAAGCAACTGGCCATTTCCGCATCCTACATCAGCTATTTTCGCATGAAAATCTGGCGCCAATTTCTTTAGCCAATAGCCATAGATCGGTTCGAAAACAGTTGCATTAGTCCTTAGAAATAAATTCATGCGAATCTGCTTAAATACTCTTCTCGGATAGCTAGACTGAACTAAGGGTAAAAACGAATAGTATTCAGAGTTCGAATAATAAGCAGAGAGATCAGTGGGTACCTCATCCAACTGAATAGATTTGCAACCTTCACATTCTGAATAGGCGAACGTTCCTCCCATCCCAAACATGCGCTCACTTCCTTCAAAAGATATGAGACTTGAACTTCCACAAAACTTACAGGATTTTGGTAAATCAATAGGCATTGTCACGGGTAAAAATCAGCTCTCTGACAGTCTTGATCATGATCCCCATATCAAATAAAAATGACCAGTTATTGATATAGAATGAGTCCAAACGAACTCTAGAGCGAATCTGAAACGGATTTTCTATTTCACCACGGTATCCACTCACCTGAGCTAGACCAGTGATTCCTGGGCGGATCTTGTGTCTAGAGTTATATTTTTCGATCTGTGTCTTGAAGGTTTGGTTCATAGGAATAGTATGAGGCCTAGGGCCTACCACAGACATGTCACCAAACAATACATTGATAAATTGAGGCATTTCATCCAGTGACGAAGCACGAAGAAATGCTCCAGTTCTTGTGACACGAGGATCATTTTTGGTTGCCTGTTTCACATCCGAATAATCATTAGGAGTCATGGATCTAAACTTGAGACAATTGAACACCTTATTATTCACACCATTCCTCTGCTGAATAAAGAAAACAGGCCCTCGGGATTCTAATTTTATCAGAATCCCAACCAATGGAATTAACCATGAAAGGATGAACAAAATCACAAAACTGGCAAACAAAACGTCAAATACTCTCTTTGCAAAGCTATTCAAGGCATTATCAAGTGGTATTTCATTTACATTGATAACAAAAAAGTCCCCATATCGCGAGAATGACAAATTCTTTTCGAGCTGCAAACTCCCTCCAGGGATCATTTTTACTTTGATATAATTGTCATCAGCAAAGTCAATCACTCTTTTGACCAGGCCTGATTCTAAGTGTTCATGGATATATATAAGATCTAAATCCAAGTCTCCAGCTTCTCTAAAAAAATCTACAATTCCACCTCTAGTTTGATTACACTCGGCTTGGTCATCATAATACCCAATGAAATTGATTCCAAATTCTTTACGGATTTTAAATACATCTGCAAGCAACGGGCTAGTACCTCCCTTGCCCACTATAATTGCATTATGGTAGTTGTTGCCTTTGCTTCTATAGTTTCGAAGCAATATGTGTACTCCCACGCGGAACATTCCCATCAGAAGCAACATGCCGAGTCCTAATGACAGTACAGGACTGACCTGCAGAGTCGGATTTCGGAAAGGAAGCCAAACAATAGTAGTAGCACAAATAAACCAAATCACAGTGATCAAAAGCCTTGTCAGCGTTTGCTCATATTCATCTGTACGCTCTATTTTATAATCTTTTCTTAGTGCAGAGATCAAAAGCCACAACACGCTAAGTACTGAAATCGTACCCAACTCATCGCCATCAAAAATCCCCACAAACTGAAGAATTGAATTACAAATCAGCAATGCTAGCAAGGAAGCTAAAAAGTCGCTAGCGGAAAATACCCATGGAAAATACTTGTCAAATCTTCTCTTCATAAAAATGCCACCTAAAAAAGGCTTTTTACCCTTCTAAAACCCAGATAGATTATTTAGATACGCAATGAGATTCATTTCAGAGTCAAAATTAAGAAAAGAATCCTCAAGGCTGATTACTTTTGTGTTTATTTATTAGCTGAAACGCCCCAAGGGCAACCCATGAGTTTTATTTCAAATTTATTTTCCCCTTCAAATAATCCCAAGTCTTTGGGAGCCAAATTTAGAAACCAAAGACAAAAAGATTTGGAAGATTTATTTTTTCAGAATTTTTCAAAAAGCGAGCCAATTCGAATATTAGACGTAGGGGGTGCTGCTTATTTTTGGGATAACAGTAGCCTTCCCGCACTTCCTAATATTGAAATAGTTCTGCTGAATCTTCAAGAAGAACAGATCCTAAACCCCAAATTCAAATCTGTAGTAGGTGACGCTACCAATATGCCGGAATTTGAAGAGAATAGCTTTGACCTTGTGTTTTCCAACTCAGTGATTGAGCATTTATACACGTGGGAGAATCAGCAAAAAATGGCAAATGAAATTATGCGTGTTGGTAAAAAACATTTTATCCAAACCCCTAATCGCTATTTCCCAGTTGAAGCACATTACGCGATTCCTTTTGCCCAATACTTTCCTGCGAGTCTCCTTTACTTTTTACTTACTAAAACAAAGCTAAGTAGACTGCAAAAATGGGATCCTAAAGCAGCACAGCAATACCTAGATGAAATCCGATTACTAGATCAAACCGAAATGCAAGCCCTATTTCCTGGATCTAATATGTATCTGGAAAAATTTATGGGAATGATCAAATCAATCTCTGCTCACAATTTGGCTTAATCGGCAAATTGAAGTCTCACTAGATTGGCATAAAACCCATCTTCTCTGCTGAGCAAATCAACGTGATTGCCTTGTTCTACGATCTCTCCTCCACTTAGAACATAGATTCTATCTGCTTTGCGGATAGTGGCCAATCGATGCGCAATGATGATAGTAGTTCTCCCTTTCATCAGCTCATCCAAAGCTTCCTGTACTAGTGATTCGGATTCTGCATCTAAAGAAGATGTAGCTTCATCCAAAATCAATATGGAAGGGTCTTTCAATATAGCACGGGCGATTGCTACTCGCTGTCTTTGGCCACCTGAAAGTTTCACCCCACGCTCGCCTACCAAAGTATCTAGCCCCTCTGGGAATTGTGAAATAAACTGCCAAGCATTAGCTTTTTTAGAAGCCAAAATAATTTCTTCCTCCGACGCTCCAGGCTTTGCGTAAGAGATATTTTCACGAATAGAACCTCCAAAAAGCAATACTTCCTGAGGCACCATACCCACATGTGATCGAAGATTTTGCAAGTCCCACTCGTTCAATTTACGATCGTCAACGAAAATTGATCCTTTCTGCACATCATAAAAACGCATCAACAGCTGTATGATGGTAGACTTTCCTGCTCCAGAGTGACCAGCCAAAGCTACTTTTTCTCCTGGATTCACATGAAATGAAAGTTCTTTCAGCACTTCCATCTCTGGTCGTGTTGGGTAATGAAAGCCAACATTTTCGAAAGCTATTTTACCCTGGAAATTTGTAGCCTTAATTCCAGTCACTGACTCAGGCTCCTCATCCAATATTTCTAACACTCGCTCAGAAGATCCAATAGCTTTCTGAACCTGCCCATATATATCTCCCAAACCTGCGATCGATCCACCGATAAAAGTGGTGTAAAGCACAAACGAAACTAACTCTCCCACACTCATTTCGCCAGAACTGACCAAACTTGCCCCATACCACATGACGGCTACTATACCACCGAACAAGGCAAAAATAATGAACGAAATAAATGCACCTCTGTACTTTGCAGCCCGTAAGGCGACTCCAACCATCCTATTCAATCCACTCCCATACCTGGCAGACTCGAATGCCTCACCCACGAAGGATTTAACTGTACTGATAGATTGTAGCGTCTCCTCCACTATCACATTCGCTGCGGCCAGCTCATCTTGAGTGCTTTTGGATAGCGTTCGAATAAATTTCCCAAAAACCATGGCTATCACCACTAGTACAGGAAAAGTAGCAAGCATGAAAATAGTTAACTTCGGTGTATTGACCATCAGGAAAATCACACCTGCAACCAAGGTCACCACCTGTCTGAAAAGCTCTGCTAAGGTAACCGAGAAGGTATCCTGAAGCATACTCACATCAGAAGTGATCCGGCTAATCAATTCACCAGTTCTACGCTTATCAAAAAATGTCATCGGTAAGCGCACCATTCTAGAGTACAATGCAAGGCGAATATCGCGCATGGATCGCTCTGAAACTAAGGCAAAAAGCCATACGCGGAAAAAAGAAAATATACTCTGCACAGCTAGTATCCCTACCAAGATCAGCGCTATAGAATTAATATCACTTACTATCCAATCCGTACCCTGAGCTGTATCGATAAGCTTACCGGCTACAAAGGGAAACGTAAGTAGGGTAAGGGAAGAAAAAACCAGGAAAACCAATCCTAAAAAGAATAATCCCTTGTAAGGCATCAAAAACTGAAAAATGCCTCCTAGTTTACTTAAATTCTGCTTATTCAATTTCCTCTTCTCGCTCTCGTCCAAAGCAGTTCCTCTTTTCTTAGCCATCCTTTGATTTTCGTATTAAGGGGACAAACTTAATGCTTTTTCGCAAGGATTGCTTTCCCAAAAAAGAAAGGTTTCACGATCATGAATTACTAACTAATTCATAAAAAGTATTATCTCGTAAAGACTACCTCGCAATCGGATGTAGAATTCGTAAATAACTAAGTAAGAATATGAGGAATACAGCTACTATCTGCCCAATTGTGCATCAACCAATTCTCGCTTAAGTTTACGCTCACGATCAAGCATATTCTTGCGGTGATTATCAAATTCTTCCTGCACCTCGGCCAAATCCTTCTGAGCTTTTCTTATTTTTTTGAAACTACTGAAATATTGGAAAGAGAAAATAGCAAGCGCACTTGCAAGCACAGCGACTAGAATCCACATAAAAGAAGAATACACGGCTTTATGAATCCCCATTCCAAGGAAAGAGAAGTTATCCTTTTCAGATATAGCCTCCTGCTTCTCTGTCTCAGCAGTGACTAAAATACTCTTGAGATTTTTGATAGAATCTTTTTCACTCACTATCAAACCCTTAAGATCGCCAACCTCAGATCTCATAGTACGCATAGAATCCAGAATGTTGGACTTAAGCTGATCCAGATTCGTTCTTTTTACTACTTTATATTCTTGAAAATTATTGGAAACACTGTAGATGTATTCAAACTGACTATCAATAGTCCCTGAATCAAGTGACCCTTCCTCTGTAGTTTCAGTTTGGGCAAAAGTGAAGAAAGGAATGGCAAATAAAGAAATCGTAATAAGAAAAAGGGGCAGTACTCTTTTCATTGGGTAATTAATTTACAAACTAGGGTGAAAGGCTTCAGTGTCCAATAAACATGCCTTGGAAGGCAAATACAAGGGCATATTTTGTCACTGGAAACAGCGTCTTCGTAATATATAATTGTTTCTTATTGATTATCAACAATTTAAAAAGTTTTTTGAGTGACTATTTATTATCTCATTTTTATATAAACCTTGATAAGGGGACAATTCTGCTGGTTTGGCTCTCGAGCGAATTTTATCAGAACTTAATGAAAGAGGGAAATAGAACCACGTATAATCTATTGGAAACTATCTAGATCTCTTTGACTGTATCCACTTGTGAAGCAATCCAAGCTGGTCTTGAAGATGCAAAAAAGGTAATCATTATCATTGCTACACTTATCCAGAGGAAGTCACTCCAAATCATTTTCACCGGATAAGCATCCACCACTGCCGAAGATATCCCTAATGAAACTAATCCAAAAGACTGCTGAATCCAGCAAACCAAATATCCGAGAATTAAACCTATCGCAGCACCGCTAAAAGCGATCAAGGCTCCTTGCTTCAAGAAAATTCTTCTAATTAATTTCTCTGGTGCACCCATGGCTTTTAGTACCGCTATATCTTTTTTCTTTTCGATGGCGAGCATACTCAGCGAAAAGAAAATATTGAAGGAGGCTATCGCCAAAATAAATGTCAACGTAAGGAAGACAAATAGCTTTTCCATCTGAACTGTACGGATAAGGTCTGAGTGTTGCTCATCTGCATTTTTCACTAAGAAGTCCTCTCCAAGATGCGCCTTTAGCCTTTTATGTACTTCAGCGATAGTATAGCCTTTGGCAACCTTCACTTCAAGCGAAGTTCTTTTGTCTCCGTATTTCAGTAAATCTCTGACGAAGAAAAGCGGTGCAATCACATATTCATCATCAAACTGACGCTCTCCAATACTGAAATAAGCAACAGGATTTAATACTGCAGATTCATAGAATTGGGAAGGGTCGATCGACGCGGCGCTTCTAGGTGCCTTTGGATAATATATTTTCAGAGGCACATTTACATTATCCAAATTCACCGAAAGAAAAAAGCCAACGCCTCGACCTAAAATAGCAGCTGGATTAAGCTCCGTCCCCAGAGTAGTATCTCCCCAAAAGTAGCCTCTGGAAAACCTCTCCTGATCCAGGAAATTATCCGAAACACCTTTGATTCTGCCAATCATTTGATTGCCATTATAATCTAATAAAGCATTGTCTTCAATGACCTCCGTAAGAATCGCTACACCTTCAAGATTTTTGATATTCTCCAGCCATTCTTCATCTGTCATAAAGCTTTTGCCTACAACTGCCTCAATTTTCAGCTCCGCGTCAAAGCTTGCGAAAAGACCGCGAATCAAATCCTCCAATCCATTGAACACAGACATCACTATCACCAAGGCCATCGTGCCTACAGCAACTCCTATCATGGAAATTCTGGACAAAATGGTGATGAAGTTCCGCTTCTTCTTGCTACGGAAATATCTGGAGGCTATGAAAAAGCTGAGATTCAACGTTAGCTAGATTAATCCTCTTCTTCTTGGTCTTCTTCCTCAGGTGGTGCTGGTGGAATAGACAGACTAGAAATCACCTTGTCCATATGCTGAGCATAGGCAGCAGAGTCATCCGGGAAAAAGGCAATTTCAGGAATAACACGAACCGACTTTCCAATTCGCTTGGCTAGCTGATGTCTGATTTCCTTTTTGTGTTCATTGATCAGCTTGTAAGTCGCTTGTGGGTCAGCTAATAGAAAGCTTAGGTAAACCTTTGCCAAACCCAAATCGGGGCTCATCAAAACGCGCGTGATCGTCACCATAGCCCGTCCGACTAGGTGTTTTGATTCCTTTTGAAATATATCTCCGAGCTCTTTTTGGATCAGCTTGGAATATTTTTGTTGTCTTTTACTTTCCATATGAAGTATTTGTGGTGCAAATTTAGCGAAATAGTTGGGCAAGCTTTAATTTTGGGCAAAACCTACCAAACACTCTTCTCCAATTTACCTTGTTCAGTTTTTTTAAATTAAATGATCCCTTCAGACTAATCGGCATAGGAATATACATTCTCCTGCTGACAATAGTCTATTTGACGCTTAATCCTTTCCCACTTACCAATCCACAATTGACTTGGATGCTACTGGGAGAGCGCCTTGGGCAAGGCTATTATTTATATCAAGATATCATAGATGACAACGGACCTCTGTCCGCTGGGTTCTTTACATTCATGGATTTGCTATTTGGTCGAAGCCAATTCGCATATGAAATTATAGGAAGGATACTTATTGCTTTTCAGATCCTGTATTGGAATTCCATGTTGATCAAGTTCAAGGCTTTTGACGTCAACACCTACATGCCTGCCATTATTATGGCAGCCCTATTCCATTTTTCCTTTGATTTATTGAGTTTAAGCCCAGCATTATTAGGCAGCTGCTTTTTGATGTTAGCACTAGGTCAACTTTTCTCCCAGACTGTCTTACAGAAAGACACGAGTGAGTCTACTTTATTAATCGGGATCTATGCAGGTCTGGCTACAGGATTTCATCCGAATTACATCCTCTTTTTACCTTACATGATTTTCACAGGGATCGCTATCAGTGGCTTTTCCTTCCGACAATTATTGTTGTCTCTAATGGGATACGCACTACCTCTGTTATTAATTTCTGTATTCTATTTTTGGAAAGATGGTTTAGAAGAAGCAATTCAAATTTGGCCATTAACATTTCTTTCTGAGAAATATGAGTATCAGTCGCTAATAAACTGGCTAATCCTTGGAATATTTCCCCTTTTGTTAGCTGTGGTGGGTTATTTCATTGCTACGGTTTTACGAGGTTCCACGATCAACCAACAGAAGCAACGGCAGCTTGTCATTATCTGGTTGCTCTTTTCAGCAGCAGAGTTTTTCATTATAAAGAAGCAAGCTGCCTATCAATTGGTAATACTAATTCCAGGACTCACCTACCTTATCACCCAATTTTTCCTGAATATCAGAAAGGAATTTATTGCCAAAATCGCATTCTATCTTCTAGTCCTAGGACTTCCTGCTGCCAGCTTCTGGTACTGGCAACAAACTATTCCGGGTTCAGAATATTTCGTAGGTAAAAGTAAAGCTGACTATTCAGGTGATATTTTAGTAATGGGTGATGATCTTTCACCTTACCTCAATTCCAAACTGGGAGGACCATTTCTTAATTATCGCCTCAGTAAGCTTTACCTTGATCAGGATCGTGGTTTGAGAGAAAAGGCAAGACTTTTTCAAATGCTTCAAAAGCAAAAGCCTTCACTAGTCCTTGATCCCAATGGTGACTTCGAAAAACTACTCAGGCAATTTCCAGCCTTAGATGCCCAATACAGCAAAACTTCCGATGGAATTTTTACTTTGAAAAAGTAGCTTAACTAACTTTTACAAAAATAGGGAATAGGTGACTTTATAATTTAATCACTTGATTTCCAGATTAATAAATCCTATTTTTAAGGAGAGGCATTGCTTTTTTATACTCCTAATATTAGCTTTTTCATGGAATCACTCACCCAATTGTTGGACGCTTGTACCTATCCCGAAAAATTGCAGTTGGTGGAGTATGCCAAGATCAAGAACCCATCTGGTGGGAAGAAGTTGATGCTCATGAAGCTCTTTGTGCATCATCCTGGTCTTTCCGATTCAGAATACTCTCAAAAAATATATAAAAAGCCTGAATGTCCTGCTTACTTCCAATTGAAAAAAAGGGTAAAAGATGAGTTTGAAGAGCTTTTTATCCTGCTAAAGCCTGTTTGCACAAAGAGGGAAACTCAACTACATATCGAATGCTCAGAGCTACTTCTCAAAAGTCAACTTATTCTTGCTCGAGGTATACGATCAGAAGGAGCCAAATTGCTAGAACGCGGACTTAAAATGGCAGTTAAACATAGTTTTCATGATTTGGTGCTTACTATTTATAGTACTGCTATTCGATTCGAACTATGTGAAGTGCTCAATAATAATGACTTACCTGAACTCGAGATAGTAATCAAAAGTCATTTACAATTACTGATTAAAAAAAACTACCATAAATCTGATGATCAAACTCAGTCTAAAAATCAGCATTTGAAGACTATGATCCGAAAACTCAATTACAGCCGGAATTCATGGTCCAGATTGAATGACATTAAAAAGTCCATTAAGCATCATGAATATGAAAATGCACTATTCTTAGTCACCGAGGCAGAATCAGAATGTAATTACGCCACCGAGGCTAAAACAAGGGATGAATTACTACTAGCTAAGATGTCTATTCTTCTTGCGAAACGTGAATTCCCCGAACTTCTTGAAGAATGTATTGACTTAGGAGATACTTCTAAATATTCGCAAGAAAATAAGCTCAACCATTCAATGAAGCATTGGTATGCTTTATTCAATTTGAATAAGATAGCAGAAGCACACCAGCTCTTACGGAAATACATCATGAAAATAGCTCCTGATCAAAATCCCAAGTGGGCATATATGGAAGCATATATTTATTTCAAGCAACGTGCACTAACTCCCGCATTGAAACAAATTCATGCCTGTCAAAAAGACTTAAAAGGTGTTCATTCTTATTACCTAGGCTCCAAAATGCTAGAGCTCATGATACTTTTTGATCAGAATGATCAAGACTGGCTAGAATACAAAATTGAAAACTTCAGAAAGTTAATCTCGAGGGACAAATTCAAATCCAATTCAAGAATTACAAACGCATTCCAGCTCTTTTCAAAGTTGCAAAAATCGCTCTACAAACCAAAAACGATTGATTTATCACAAGACCTTCTCCTTCTAAATCTACAAAGTGAAAAAGCCGATTTAAAGTGGAGTCCTGATTCATTTGAATTAATCCGTTATGACACCTGGATATCTTCTATACTGATAAAACATAACACCTAAAAAATGCCCTTTTTAATCGAAGCGATTTTTTGCTTGTAGTTAACATTCTCATTTTTTGCAAAAAACAATGTCATTAATAGCACTCATTTTTCCAATTACTCAAATGATTTTCAGTTAATTATAATTTTTTAATTCTTAATTTCCGCATAAATCCCCTATATAATTTCCTGTCTATTGCTAGCTAAGTTGAATACCTTGAATCAGGTTTTTAACTGTTTAATTTTCATCATTTTTTTCTGGCGATATGATTCATTCCACACTGGAATTTTTAACTGCTGAATTGAATGCCTTTATCAAATTAAAGGTCGGGGACACTATGGGGAACAGGATATATCTCTCCAGCGTCACCAATGAAGCAGGCATTGCAATCCCGGATCAAAGTCTTGGACTATCCCTAATCAATATTGAGGAGGAGCGAACTATCAAGGAGCAGCGTAGCACCTACATCAACCCTGTTGGGAAAGTAGAAAAGCGAAATCCAGAAATTCAATTGAACCTCTATGTGCTCATCACTGCAAATTTCCAGAATAAGAATTTAAACGACTCCTCAGACGACTATGTAGAAGGGTTAAAGCAATTGGGATATGCCATAGCTTTTTTCCAATCCAAAAATGTGTTCACTAAGGAAAACAGCCCCGGACTGTCTGGTTTCGACCCTGAGCTGATGAAAATTGTGGTGGAGCTCTATAGCTATTCCTTCGAGCAACTCTACAATTTCTGGACTGTAGTAGGCGCCAAATACTTGCCTTCGGTACTCTATAAGGTGAAGACCCTCAAAATTCAGGAAAATGCCATTCAAGAAAGTGGCGATCCTATTGAAAAAATTCACCTTGACACACTTCATAAATCATGAGCATCATCTACACACGCCTAGGCGAAGTAGCTCTTCGCCATGATTTCTACCGTGACGGTTTAGCCAAGGATATACTTCTTTGGCCCACTGATGAAACCGCCCATTTGATGAAAAATGGCAAAATCCTATTTAGGAAAACTCCCGGTGGAATAGTACTTCTCTATCGAGCAGAAGAGGATGAGGTAACCCCTCTTACTCCTCTTCAATTACCTCAATCCTTTTTCTTTTTTTTCAAACCTGAAAATGCTGCAGCATTCCTTCAAATCACAGATTTAGATGATGGGTTAGAGCAGTTTCAAGCAGACAAAGTGCCCTTTTTTCAAAATACACCTGCAAATGCCTCCCCCGCTAGTGATGCCCCTGAGGAGCTAACTTACCAGTTATTAGATGGAAGAAGAGGCAAGTCATTCTCTTTTGAGTTAAGCCTCAACCCAGTACCATCATCAGTTCGGATCAAGGTTAGAAATGCGGCTGGGGATGTGATCTCTCCAGGAAAAGATATAGCTGGAAATCCTTTACCTGATGGATTTGAAGTCAATCCGGATGACCATGGAGTATTTAGATTTCTTTTCGATTTTTCTGGTAAAAAAGAAGGAGTATATACCTTCACTTTGCGCAACTCTGCGGATACTGAAGACCTCTGGTCCAAAAATTACTGGCTTGGGAATTCCCCTTCTTCTCAGCCTTTAGGCTTACTAGAATTACGATATCAGGCAGCTCCCAACCATCTCTATGGACCCAAAGAATATTATCAACTTTCATTCATTAGAAAGGAAAGTCGCTGGACTTATTATGTGGTCAATGGTAATAATAAAGTAGATCTAATTTCGAGTGCGCTTCAAATCCAAGATCAAGGAAATGAAGGCTCAGTACCATATGGAGCTTATGCTTTTGACCAAATAGGTGCCAGTCCAAACGTGGACATTAAAATAAACAATCTGGAAACAGTCGTTTTCCGCTCCCAGGATAAGATTCCTTACTTCGAAATCCCGAAGCTTAATTTTCAACTCCGAAAAACACCGGAAAATCAGGTGTTGATTCCCAATCTTCCAAATCCATCCCGATCTGCCCCGACCAAGCTAAGTGGTGGAGAGGCTAACTCAGAAATATATGTATTCATCTAGCAAACAATCCGAATATGGCAGACTTTAAAACCCCCGGGGTTTATGTTCAGGAAATATCAACCCTTCCCGCCTCCATTGCTCCAGTCGCCACTGCGATACCGGCATTCGTGGGCTATACTGCAAAACGTCAAAAAAATGGAGAGACTATACCCGCAAACAAACCTGTACGAGTCAGCTCTTATTTAGAATACAAGGAGATTTTTGGCGAATCATATCCAGAAGATTATGGAGTGGTTTTAACAGCAGCTGCTGATGGATCTACTATTGTTACAATCACAGATCCTACAAATTTTTCGCCCTATCGCATGACCTACCAGGTCTATATGTATTTCAATAATGGTGGAGGTCCGTGTTACATAGTTCCAGTCGGAGGCTTTGTAGCCGGCCCGAATCCAGCTCCGGCATCTGTGGACCCTGGAGAGTTGATAGCAGGAATCAACGCGCTGGAAGAAGAGGACGAACCAACGCTTTTGGTAGTCCCTGAAGCAGTCATTTTAAGTGCTACTGATCGAAAAACTATCCATGAAACCTTAATCACGCAATGCGCAAAACTCCAAGATAGATTTGCCTTGATGGATGCACTGAATTATGGAGGGCAAAGTGTACAAGAGGATGGAGATTCTTTCCGTGCAGAAGTTGGCTCCAGCGATCTAAAATACGGGGCGGCTTATTACCCTTCGCTTAAAACCTCACTTTATAAATACTATTCCGAATCCAAACTGACTATAACTGACAACCGCGGTGGAGCAGGTCTTGGACCTTTTCATACCAAGAGGTTGGAATCACTTGAGAATGGAGATGCATTTGCTACCGCCACCATCCGAATTAATAATACTGCAAATATTGATGGTGACATTTTTAGTATTGGAGGCAACGTATATACTGAGGGAACACCTGCATTTACCAAAGGGGTTACTGACATAAACACAGCTGATGCCTTATTAAGCGCAATCAATACAACAGCTAATCCACTGTTTACAGCATCACGTACACCTGCCACTTCCATCCTAACTTTAGTAGCAACAGCCCCTGGAGCTTCTGGAGCTTCAATTCCATTAACGTACACTGACAATGGGGATGGTGGTGCAGTCATTTCCGGATCTGGCACTTTCTCCTGGCAAGCTCCAGACAAGACACTCTACAACAACATTATTGCAAAGCTACAATCCAAAAAAATGGAGCTCTACCCATCTGCATCCATGGCGGGAATTTGTGCAAGAGTAGATCGGCAGCGAGGAGTATGGAAAGCTCCGGCAAATGTGGATGTACGCGGAGTAATCAAGCCCGTCGTGGCTGTGAGTGCAGAAGATCAAGGCTTGCTCAATGTTGATCCTACTTCAGGTAAATCAATTAATGTCATCCGCTTTTTCCAAGGAAAAGGAAACTTGGTATGGGGAGCAAGAACGCTCGCTGGGAATGACAATGAATGGCGCTATATCCCAGTTCGCAGACTTTACATTTTTGTAGAAGAATCTGTCAAAAAGGCTACAGAATTCGTCGTTTTTGAGCCTAACGATGCCAATACTTGGCTACGAGTGAAAACTATGATCGAGAACTTCCTCAGTAATCTATGGAGGGATGGAGCACTGGCAGGATCCAAAGCAGAGGAAGCATTTTTTGTGCGAATAGGTTTAGGCAAGACCATGACACCATTAGACATATTGGAAGGTCGCCTAATAGTAGAGATCGGTATGGCGGCAGTGAGACCGGCAGAATTTATCATCCTGAAATTCTCTCATAAACTTCAGGAATCTTAATCCATTTCATTTTAAACACATTTAGCCATGTCAATTCAATCTACACCAGGCGTATATATCGAAGAAATCTCCACGCTACCGGCATCGGTAGCGTCAGTGGAAACAGCGATTCCGGCATTCATAGGCCACACGGATCTAGCTGAAAAAAATGGAGAAGATGTTCGCGGTGTGCCTACACGTATTACGAATATGCTTGAGTTTGAAGGCATTTTTGGAAAAGGAAACCCCGAAACTTTCACCATAACCGTTGAAGACAACTTTGACGTAGCGAAAGGAGCAGGAGAGAAATTAGCAAGTCGAAAAATAACAGCAAATCCGCCAGCTACTGCAAGCCCCTATAAACTTTATTATTGCTTGCAGATCTACTTTTCAAATGGAGGTGGGCCTTGTTACATCGTCTCTGTAAATGATTATGTCAATGTTCCTGTCAAAGGTGATTCTGCTACCCCAGCAAGTATTTTGGGTGGTTTGGAAGCTATCAAGGCTATTGATGAGCCCACTTTATTGGTGTTTCCAGATGTGATCCCAGCAGTCCTTCCAGAAACAGTCGGTTCAGTCTATAAAGACATTTACGATGCCGCACTTTCACAATGTGATATTTTGAAAGATCGATTTGTGGTCCTCGATGTCAAGGATGTCACTGCAGATCCATTTGCCGATGCTCAGAATTTCAGAGATAATGGAGTAGGAATCTCCAACCTAAAGTATGGAGCTGCTTATTATCCCAACCTGAGCACGTCTTTGAATTATGCGTATTCGCCGGCAGTTCAAACAATCACACATACCAATATTTATCCATCAGGCGCTGTGCTTTCAGAAGCTGGAGCTTCAAATGCCTTAACATTGGGCGCTCTGGAAACCAGCGATCCTAGCCTATACCGCAGCATTCTTGCCGAAATCAAAAAGCAGTATGTCACTTTACCTCCTTCAGGAGCTGTAGCAGGAATCTACGCACGAGTAGATCGTCAGCGCGGAGTATGGAAGGCACCTGCAAATGTTGATGTGCGAACTGTAATCGGCCCATCTCGCAAAGTCTCCCATGATCAGCAAGCTGACCTCAATGTGGATGCTACCTCAGGAAAGTCCATCAACGCTATCCGCACATTCACGGGCAAGGGAACGCTGGTATGGGGTGCTCGGACATTGGCAGGAAATGACAATGAATGGAGATACATTCCGGTACGAAGGCTCTATATTTTTATAGAGGAGTCAGTCAAAAAAGCGACAGAATTCGTGGTTTTCGAGCCCAATGATGCCAATACTTGGCTAAGGACGAAAACCATGATTGAGAATTTTCTATCCAAACTCTGGAGGGATGGAGCTTTGGCAGGTGCCAAACCTGAAGAAGCCTTTTTTGTACGAGTGGGGCTTGGTCAGACCATGTCTGCACAGGATATTCTCGAAGGCCGACTCATCATCGAAATCGGATTGGCAGCAGTAAGACCTGCCGAATTTATCATCCTGAAATTCTCTCATAAGCTTCAGGAATCCTAATCTAAACTTTCATCTACAGGCAAACTTAAAATCAAAATATTATGGCAGTAGCATATCCAATTTCCGTATTTCATTTTCAGGTAGAATGGGGCGGATCTCGCATAGGTTTCACAGAGGTATCAGGCCTCACTGTGGAGCTACAAAGTATCGACTATCGTGAAGGCAGCTCTCTTGAATACCATGTGAGCAAAATGCCTGGGATTCCACAGTATTCTAACATCACACTCAAAAGAGGTGTTTTCAGGGCCGATAATGAATTTTTTCAATGGCTCAATACTGTAAAAATGAATAACATAGAGCGTAGAGACCTCACAATAAGCTTACTCAATGAAGAGCATGAGCCGGTAATGGTCTGGAAGGTGAAAGAAGCTTGGCCATGCAAAGTGGAAGGTCCTTCATTAAACTCTACTGGAAATGAAGTGGCGATTGAGACCATTGAGCTTTGCCATGAAGGATTGGCCATAGAAACGCCTTAAGCCATGGCGCTATTTTATCCGCCAACTGGATTCCACTTTCTGGTAAGGTTTGAAGGCCTTTTGCTCAAATATCCGGCTATGCCAGATATCGGTTTCCAAGAGGTATCTGGATTAAGCGTGGAAATTGGAGTTGAGGAGTATGCTGAGGGTGGTGAAAATCGATTCAAACACAGAATGCCAAATCCCATTTCCTACCCTAATCTGGTATTGAAAAGGGGAATGGCCATCAGTTCTCAAATCGCAAAATGGTTCAAGGATAGTGTGGAAGGATTTCAATTTGAAACCCAAGACATCACCGTCATTTTGCTGAGTCCAGAGAAGGTGCCACTTCAAGCATGGAATTTTGTCAATGCCTGGCCAGTAAAATGGTCTGTGGAAGGCTTCAATGCTATGGAAAATTCCATCATGATCGAAAACATTGAATTCGCCTACCAATACTATAGACGGATTAGTCCAGACGACCTTTTATAATAAAACGATGCCTATAGAAATCAAGGAACTCATTATTCGCACGACCGTCGATACTGCCGAAAGTAAGCCGACTGGGAAAGGCAACAAAGTCCCAGACGCAGGTGCTGTCTTGGATGGGATTCGGGAATTGAGTCGAATCATTAAAGAAAAAAACGAACGCTAAAACTTAGCTAAATGTCACTGTCAGATATTTTTTCTCAAAAAGGAGGGTTAGAAAAGCTGAAAATCACGGCTTTCAAGGACGAAAACTACAACGAGTCCACTGCGACTTATGTGGTCATGTATAACCCTACAGCCTTTAGCCAGGAATTTAAGTCCAAATGGATTCCCGAAGAAGGTCCTTCTGATGGCAAACAATATCAATTCAGAACACTTGAGTCAGATTCCGTTTCTTTCGAATTCCTCTTTGATGCAAGTGCGGCTTCCCCACCCAGTGAGGATAAATCAGGAGATACCAATTTTGATTATCTAGGTGATGATAAGCCAAATTTGGAAAGCATCTCTGGCAACAAAATCTCAGCAATCGAGCTAATCAATCAAGACCGACATGTAGATCGTGCGATTCGTAAATTTCTTGATATCACGCAAAACATCCAGTCAGACACACACAAACCAAACTACTTACAGATCAACTGGGGCGCCTACCAATTCCGCGGAGTGCTTGCCACAGCTACAATCAATTACAAGCTTTTCAACAGTTCAGGGCTTCCAATCAGAGCCACAGTTACAGCCAATTTTGACCAATCCCTTTCTCGTCAGGAACAAGCTGCCACCACAGCGAGAACTTCCCCAGATCTGACTCATGAGCGAATAGTCAAAGCTGGTGACACTTTACTCCTAATGTGTAAGAGGATTTATGGTACTCAGGAATATTACTTGGAAGTGGCCAAGGCGAATAACCTAGGCAATTTCAGGAAACTCATCCCTGGCCAAAAGCTCATTTTTCCACCTTTAGCCAAAACTTCAAATGCCTGAATCCTCCACATCTGCGCAAACGCAACTCGATCTAGCCACCTTCAAAGTCTTTTCTGAAGGTCAGGAGCTTCCACCTTCCGTGGGAGTGGCGATGATTGCTGTGCGCAAATCTGTGAACAAAATCCCCATGGCAAAACTGGTGCTTTTCGATGGTGACATCGCAACCGGGGAATTTCAATGGAGTGAAGGAGATTTGTTCAAGCCTGGAGTAAGCCTGCGAATAGACGCGGGATATCACAATCTAGAGGAACCAATTTTCGAGGGAATAATTATCAAACACGGTCTAGAAATCTATTCCGAAAAGGCATCACGACTAGTTATTGAGCTTCGTGATCCTGTAATCAAGATGACTGTCGGAAGAAAGAATAAGTACTTTTTTGACAGCTCTGACAGCGATGTGATGGAAGAGCTCATAGGAAAATACTCCAGTCTTGAAGCTGAAGTGGAAGGCACCGATTTATCTCATGCAGAGATCGTCCAATACCATTCGACTGACTGGGATTTTATCCTTAGTAGAGCTGACGCAAATGGCAGAATAGCTACAACAGAAGCAGGGAAAGTGACCATTCAAAAACCACAGACAACTGCCGATCCTGTGATCGAACTACAATACGGCGACAATGTGGTGGAGTTTGAGGCAGAGATGGATGCCAGACAGCAATTCGCGGCCACAAAAGGATTTAGCTGGGATTTCATCAAGCAAGAAGTCACTGAAAAAGAGGGAGCCGATCCTTCCATGGATTTTCAGGGAGATATAAGCGGAGACGATTTGGCAGGAGTAATAGGACTGGAAGCATTTCAAATGCAACATGGAGGTTTATTGGCTGATGAAGAGCTCCAAGCTTGGACGGATGCTGGACTGATGAGAAGCCGGCTTTCGAAAATCCAAGGGCGAGTGAAAATCCTCGGAGATAATAAAGTAAAGCCAGGTGATATGGTCGAGTTAAAAGGCTTCGGAAATCGCTTCAATGGAAAAGCTTTTGTTTCTGGAGTCTATCATGAGATTTCTCCCAGTCAAAAATGGTTTACTCATTTGGGACTCGGACTCGATCCAAAATGGTTTGCACAACAATATGACGACATCATCGATGAACCTGCTTCGGGCTTAGTCCCTGCAATCAAAGGCCTCCACATTGGGATTGTTACGGTTCTCGAAGGAGACCCTGATGGGGAAAATCGGATAAAGGTTAAGCTCCCTTTAGTGAGCAAAGATGAAGAAGGAATCTGGGCAAGGTTTGCTTCGCCAGATGCCGGAAATGAGCGCGGCTTTTATTTTCGGCCAGAAATTGAAGATGAAGTGATCGTCGCTTTTATCAACGAAGACCCGCGCGATCCAGTGATTTTAGGAATGTTGCATAGCAGCAGCAAACCTTCCCCAATTGAGGAAAAAGATGACAATCACGAAAAAGGGATTATCACTCGAGACAAGCTGAAACTCCTCTTCGATGACGACAAAAAGACGATTTCCATAGAAACACCAAATGGAAATAAAATACTGCTCACAGATGACGAAGGAGCAATTCTTCTGGAGGATGAAAATGGAAACAAGATCAGCATGAACGCGGATGGAATTACCATAGAAAGCAGTGCAGATCTCATTCTAAAAGCTTCTGGGGATATATCTCTAGAAGGAACAAATATAGAAATCAAAGCATCTGCTGAGTTCAAAGCGGAAGGCTCGGCAGGAGCAGAAGTCTCCTCAGGAGGCATGACAGCTATTTCAGGATCACTTGTCCAAATAAACTAATTATGCCAGCAGCAGCGAGGTTAACAGATACAACAACTCATGGAGGAACGATCATCGGGCCAGGAGAAGCTACTGTGTTAATAGGCGGAATGCCAGCGGCAGTAATTGGCGATAATCATGTCTGCTCACTTCCGCCAAATGCCCATCAACCCACAGTGAGCCCTTTTATCGCTGGCAGTGGGACAGTTTTAATTGGTGGAAAACCTGCTTTAAGAGTTGGAGACTCCTGCGTATGCGGAGCCTCTGCCGCTGTGGGAGAACCAACTGTAATCATAGGATAGCATGGAAGACAATAATTCATTTCTAGGTAGAGGCTGGGCATTTCCAGTGACTTTCAGCGCAGAAAGCCAGCAAGTGCATATGGCCGAAGATGAGGATGATATTCAGCAGAGTCTGGTCATACTCCTCAACACTACGCTTGGAGAGCGGATCATGCGTCCGGATTACGGAGCGAATATGGAGGACTTGTTATTCGAAGCATTGAATGTGACCACCGCAAATATGATCGCCAACCGGATCAAAAAGGCGATTCTATTCCATGAACCTAGAGTAAAAACTGAGGATATAGACCTAAGGCCAGATTACAATGAAGGCAGAATCGAAGTGCTGGTCGAATACCTAATTATCGCCACCAACAACCGAAGAAACTTGGTGTACCCTTATTTATTCACAGAAGCAACTGATCTGAAACTATGAGTAAAGACTGCAACGATCTAACCCTTCCCGGCAACGGAACTAGCCGTGCACAGAGACTGATTAAAGGTCTCTTGCCAGACTATGTTCGTGTGGATGAGCGGAAAATGGAGGACTTGCAGTTATTCGCAGTAAAGATTGCTGCTGAATTAAAATTTATAAAGAATGAGAACCCTTGGTCAGGGGATGATTGGTCTGGCTTTTTTGATCAAAAGATTCAGGAAAATCAGTTAACCAATCCGCATTTTGCCCTTTTCCTCGCTTTTTTGAAGCTTTTCAATTTTGCGCAGCAAGACATTAATACCCTTACCCAACGCCATTTAGATTTCTATTATCGCGATGTACTTCGACTGAAAGAAAAGCCTTCGGAGTCAGATCAAGTTTATTTGATTCTCAAACTGGCAAAGCATATTCAAGAACACTTTTTAGCCAAAAACACAGCTTTCAAAGCAGGAAAGGATGATCTGGGTAAAGAAATTCTTTTTCAGTCTACTGATCAAAATGTTATCAATAAGGCTGAGGTCACCGCTTTGATGAGTTTGTATAAGGACAAAAATGGAAGACTATATAAATCTCCAATTGCCAATTCTGCGGATGGACTGGGTGCTGAAATCCTAACGGATGAAATGCAATGGAAGACTTTTGGTACACCTTCAAAGCTCTTTCCAAATCCCGATCGGGAAATAGCAACGATAGGCTTTGCCTTTGCATCTCCTATTTTATTGATGGGAGAAGGCACACGCAAAATCTCCTTAAAAATCAGATTTAAACCTACCGAGGGTTTGCTGGAAAAATTGCGGACGCTGGCCTTGGATGACACCTTCGAGATTTGGCTTAGTGGAGCCAAAGAATGGATCCGAGCAACGATCGGATGGGAAATGACCGAAGAGAATGTGGATGCAGAGATTCTGGCATTTCTAAACAATGCGAAAACTTGGCATGACATCGCTGGCTTAGAACCTCAAGTAGGTCCGGTAATCGATGATCCTGAATTCGGAATCCATCGACCGTTCAAGGGTTATGACATAGGAGAAGTAACCGCAAAAAATATCCTGAGCCGAAGAGATTCTTTCAGCACGAAGCGCTTTTCTACCATTAATCAGGTGATGGCAGTACGGGGAATAGGTGAAGACAAAATCAATGATCTCCGCTACTCTTTCCGCCACACAAATCATAAACTTATTTCTGGCGCAAATGGAATCGATTTGATTCTGAATTGCATGCTTTTGCCAGAAGACCCGGCGGTAGTTAATTATGACCAGGAAGTATTGATCCAGCGAATTCAAACAAATTCACCAGTCATGAAAGTTAATCTGGCGAATACAATTCAAAGTTATGGTTATGAAATCCTGAAAGACTGCGAGGTGTCGAAAGCGTCGATTTCTATCGATGTGACAGGGATAGAAAATCTTATTCTTCAAAATGATCAGACCGTATTACCGATTGGAAAAAACATTCAACCCTTTGGTTTCAGATCGGTTAAAGGTTCCAATTTCTATATTGGAAGCAAGGAAGTTTTTGGGAAATCTCCGAAAACGGTCGAGTTGAAATTCAAATGGCATGGACTGCCTGAAGCTGCCACAGGTTTTGCTGACCAATATGCAGGCTATAGCACCAGAAATAATCAGAGTTTCACGGCGGCAGTAGATTTCTTGGATCAAAAAACATGGAAACCAATAAGCACTTCCAAATCATTATTTCAAGGGAATAATAGTCTTCCTCTAAATTCCGACAAAACAATAAACCTCACAGGTTCCGCATGGGATTCAATTAAGGAAGAACCTGAACTAGAGAATTTCACGACATGGTCTCCAGCTTCCAATCGTGGTTTTCTACGATTAAAGCTAAATACCCCTGATTTCGGACATAAGGAATATCCGCTGCTTTTCGCAAAGGCTGCGCTTTCCAAAACAACCACTACTACAGTGGATGATATTGATCTACCTAAAGAACCTTATACTCCCGAACTCCAGTCTGTAAGCCTAAACTATTCAGCTGAGGAAGATCTAACCTTGAAAAACAGCAAGTGGGATGGATTTTTCCATATGGGAGCATTTGGCGAAGCTAAGCTCTCTCCGCAAAATGACAGCTTTTCACTTTTGCCAGAGTATTCAGATGAGGGGGAATTACTGATCGGACTTAGCGAGCATCAAAAATCACAAAACATTCAACTCCTGGTTCAGATTCTCGATGGCTCAGCCAATCCTGAAAAACCTGTTCCGCAAGTAGAATGGAGCTATTTAGCAGGAAATCAATGGAAGACTTTTGATAAGTTTTCGCTGCTGACTGATGAAACAAATGGATTGATTCAAAGTGGATTAGTGGCTTTTGCCATGCCTAGAGAAGCGGATAACTCGCATACTATTCTCACAGATAAACTTACTTGGTTGAAGGCTTCAGTCAGTTCGGATTCGGATGCAATTCCAGATTTTATCGCGGTATTAGCCCAAGCCATCAAGACAAAATTTGAATCAAACGAAAACGACCCATTGCGAGTTGGCAAGGCGATTTCGAAAGAAACCATCAGCAAACTTAAAATCGGAGATAGCGCCATTAATAAAATCCAGCAGCCTTTTTCATCATTTGGTGGAAAAACTGCCGAAGCCTCCAGTGACTTTTATCAACGCATCGCCGAACGAATCCGACACAAGCAACGAGCGATCACAAGTTGGGATTATGAGCATTTGGTCCTAGAAGAATTCTCTGAAGTATACCAGGTGAAATGCCTCAATCATACTTCCTACGATGGGGATTTGACAAAATATCGTGCTTTGGCGCCGAGGAATGTGACCTTGGTCATCATCTCAAATGTGCAAAACAAGAATGCCATTGACCCACTTCGACCAAAAGCAAGTGTCGCTCAATTGGGTGCAATCCGGGAATTCATCACTAGAATTTATCCTCCTGGAGTTTTTCTCCATGTGGTAAATCCTGTTTTCGAAGAAATCCAGGTAAAGACAAAAGTGAAATTTCACTCTTGGGCAGACAAAAGCTTTTTCGCACGGAAACTGGAGGATGATCTTAAGGCTTTTCTGTCGCCATGGGCTTTTGAGACGGATTTCGATTGGACGTTCAGCGAATCATTACACGGTTCTGTAGTGCTCCATTTTGTGGAAAAACTGGATTATGTGGACTACCTAACCTGCTTTGAACTCTATCATCTGGTCAAAAATCCAGTTTCTGGAGCGCTATTGTCAAGGACCCGAGTGGAAGCGGCCAAAGGAAGTCGTGGCGTGTCGGTACTCGGTTCGATTGGCACACTGAATTCTTATGGGGATCATCTCATAGAGGTTTTGGAAACTGATGATTGTCTATGCGAAGACAATGAGATAAAACCCGCTGCAAGCATTGCATCCGTGGAAAATGAAGACTTGGACGAAGCATTTTGAAAATGAACTAATGGAAAAGTCAATTACCATATCGAAAGCAAAACCAACCATCAAAAGCATGGATTATGAGCTCTTGCGCACAGAAGCAATCAGCTATATCCAACGCATAGGTGGAAAAATCTGGACGGATTACAACAGTCATGATCCCGGAATCACGATTCTTGAAGTGCTTTGCTATGCGATAACTGACTTGGGATATAGAAGTAATTTTCCTGTTCAAGACCTCTTAGCTGATGAATCTGGCAGTTTGAAAAATCAGTTTTTCCCAGCCTCCAAAATACTTCCCTCCACTCCTGTTACGATAAACGATTATCGAAAATTCCTCATGGATGTGGAACACGTCGATGAGGCCGATTTAGACTGTCCACGAGCTGGAATCAAAAATGCTTGGATCATCATACGAGAAAGCAATAAGATCCCTATTTATCCAGATCGAAAAGAGAAGAAATTAGCCTACAAACCATTCCCGACCGGCGAAAAGGCACTTCAATTAGGGATTTTATATGATGTGCTGCTTGAGTTTGATTCCTGCGAAAATCTAGGCGATCTGAACGAGAACAAGATCAGCATGGAAATCGAGGTGGACGAGCATCCAGATTTGGAGGGCGTGGTCATTGATATTCAGATTGAATTTCCACGATGGGATGCTACAAATGTGGACTGGGAAGACCCAGTTAGCATTCGCAAAAGCGTGCATTCCATTTCCATTCAATTCCAGAATCTACCGGATGGAATTACCATGGATTTTGACCTTAGTCCCAGCAATCTCATCGAATTAAAGGGAAGTAAACTGGTTGCGGAAGGTCTTGATCCATTGGATGGCTTAGTCGCTTTAAGCAATCAGGTGAATAATTTTACCTACACTAGTCCTGAGGGGATCCTAGCATTATACCTTAAGAAAGTCGCCAAAATCAGACAGATTCTTGATCAGGCAAAAAGCAGTTTGCATGCACATCGAAATCTGTGTGAGGATTTCGTGGATTTTCATGCATTGCGTGTAGAGGAAATCCTCGTTTGCGCAGACATTGAACTTTCGCCAAATGCACCAATTAATGAAACTGAGGCCTTGATTTTTCAGGCTATTAGTGCATTTCTTTCTCCGCAAGTCAATTTCTTCAGCTTGGAGGAAATGCTTAATCGTTGCAAAGATGAGGCGCTTCCAATTGCCAAGATTCAACAAAATCCAGCGAAAATCTGGATTGAAATTCCTACTTCAGACTATCCAAAACCTAAATCCAAGCTGAGTATTATTGGTTCTGGCGGGAATGTGGGAATCTATGAAGCTCTTGAAGTAAAGACAGATCCAAAAAACTCCAAGTTCTGCGAAATCCTGCTCACTCCAAATTTTCCTTCACCGGTTTTAATGGATGACGATCAAGTATTTCTTGGGAATTGGGAAGAATCGCAGTGTGTCCCAACTGAAAAACTTTTCGAAGGGCCGCTCCTAAAACATGGTTTTATAGATGAAGAAGACCTAATCAAAGCAGACCGAAGATCCAGCATCCATGTCACAGATTTGATCCATATAATTATGGATATACCCGGAGTGCAGGCGGTCAAAAGCATACAAATTGCCAACAAACCTCAGGACAATGCCAGCGGTTCTATTCCTTCAAAATCTGTAAGATGGTGTCTTGAGTTGGCGATTGACGATTATTACGTTCCGCGATTGAATACGGAGCTTTCTAAAATCACTTATTTCAAAGAAGAATTACCATTCAGGGCAAATCGAGAGAAGGTTGAGGATTTACTGGAAGCTTATAAAGCTGGCGAACGCAAACAGAAGCTCTACTATCCAAAGCTGGATTTTGACTTACCACAGGGAAATTATAGAAACCCTGGAGACTACGAATCCATCCAAAATGATTTTCCGCTAGTCTATGGAATCACAGAAGCGGGTATGCTTCCAAAATCTCAAGGCCGACCAAATCTGCCCCAAGTGCAGCAACTGAAGGCCTATTTGATGGTTTTCGAGCAGCTTTTGGTGAATTATCTTAGCCAACTCGAGAATGTTAAACACCTATTTTCCATCGACAATAGCAAAGATGAATTTGGAAATCCCATCATTGACGCCACCTATTTTTCTCAAAGTTTAGAAAATCTGACTCCAGACGGAGCTGTGCTTTGGAAGGATTTGGTTGCCCTTGAGCCAACCGTAAAGGAAATAACAGAGTCTGTTGCAGACTTTCAAATCCGAAGAAATCGCTTCCTGGATCACCTCCTTGCAAGATTTGCGGAGCAATTTACCGACTACGGCTTGCTTGCATTGCGCCTTAATCCTGCTGAAGGTCAGGCAAGATTGATCGAGGACAAAATGGCTTTTCTCAATGCCTATCCAAAGATCTCTTCCGAAAGAGGAAAAGGCTTCGATTATAAAATTGGAGATCATTTCTGGCACCGGGAGAACTTGTCAGGATTGGAAAACCGGATCCAAGGATTGATGGGAATCCGAGAAAAATCTGCCACTTGGCTGCGATTCTCCCCAGCTTTCGAATTTGTGGAAACTGCCGGAAATTGGAAGGTTAAAGTGAAGGACTCGACAGATGTCCTTGTCTTTGAACTCACTGGTGATTTTCCGAATCAAGAAGAGGCGGCATCGGCTTTGGAAATCGCTTTGTTGATTGGGGCAAGTAAGGAAAACTATCAGATTTCTACCGGCGATGTAGGTTTCTATTTTGAATTGCTTTGGGAAGGAAGCAGTATTGGAAAAAGTCTGAAAGTCGATTTTGGAGATGATACAGCAGGAGGCGATACGGATCTAGCACTCACGGAAGTTTGGGAGATTCTTCGAACTGAATTTCTTAACAACCCACTCGCAAATCGAAAGAATTTAAGTCTTGCATTGGAGGCATTTTGGGAGGCCGATATCACAGTTAGTCTGGCTCCCGCTCCTCCGAAATACACCTTAGAGTATGCCCTTTTTGATGCACCTTTTGGCGCTGGAACAAAAATTATAGAAGGAACTTTAGAAGTTGAAGTTCCAGATGCTACTTCCGAACCCGAGCTCCAAGAGTTGGCTGAAGAAAGATTGGAAGAGATCATTTGGCAAATCTGCACTGCCGGAGTAATGGAGGCTGCCTATGTCACAGATCCGGCTCCATACGCTTCGCCTTACAAATTCTCAGTTACTGATCCAATCCGCGGTGGAGTGCTCGCCAAGAGTGTTGACTCAGACTTCAATGTTCCTCTTGCCACTGCCATTCTGAATGAAGACTGGGGAGACTCTTGGCTGGTTCAGGCTGGATTCGAGCCCATAGAACTGAACATCACTGAATCCACAGCCATTGGTCCTTTTATTCAACTCAAAGCAAATCCAGCACCACAAAAAAGTGATCAGATTCATTTTGAAAGAGCTTTTGAAATCATCGGACTTGATCTGAATTCCCACCAAATCACTATTGAAGGCCTCCACGCTTCACTTTTTGAAGAATATGAGGATTTTGAAGTTCAATTTATGCTGGGGGAAACTGAGCATTTGATTTACTACGCCATCCATCAAGTCAGAGAAGAAGGCGGCAATACTATTTTGGTTACCAAAAAAACACCGAGGCCTGATTTGGTTGAAGATCCCGAAAACTCGGAGGAGCAACCGGGGGGATTTGTTATTCTCAGTAGACAATTTGATGTGGTATCCGCATCAGGAGACACATTCAGAATCCTCGGTGGAGCAGACATCAAAGCAATTCAAAAGGTACAACAGTTCTTCGTTCGAGAGTTTTTCTCCCATGAAGGCACGCACTTGATTGAACATATTTTGCTCCGTCCAAAAATAAAAGGAAAGTACAAAGTGCCAGATGGAATGGGTGGTGTCATTACTGAAACCTTGGGAGACAAATTACTGGATCCGCATTCTGAAGAGGAGTGTGTGTGCACGCTTGACGATCCATACACCTGCATGGCACATGTGATTTTACCTTATTGGTCAGGTCGGTTTACCAATACAGAATTCAGGAGATTTCTAGAGAAGAAGATAAAAAGGGAAACACCAGCGCATGTCTTTTTGACTATATGCTGGATCAGCCCCAGTCATATGAAAGCTTTGGAACTGGCCTGGAAACTTTGGCTACTCGAAACGCTAAAAACTACTCAGGAGCCTAAAAAACTTGCTGAAACACTCGCAGGGCTGATTGATGCCTTGGCGCAAATCCGAAATGTCTATCCAGTCGGTACACTTCACGACTGTGATGAAGACGAAAATTTGGAAAATTCCATCATTCTCAACTCCTCATCATTAGGAGAATTCTAACCACGACGATTATGAGCCAGATCATTTCAACTTATCCGATTTTTGAAGGTAGCCAAGTACTCACCAGTACCCAGCTCAACCAGCTCTCCGCCTACCTGGATCAGCAAGGAAGGCTCACTCGATCGAAACTCATTGGCATCGGTGTGGTCTGCGGAATGCAAGTTCAGCCTTTCCCACAAGGACTTCAGATTTCCAAAGGTCTTGGAATCACCTCAGAGGGATTCTTGATCCAGTCGGGCACTTTCAATGCTACTCATTATCGTCCATATTCCCTACCTGAAGGTGTGGATTATAAGCCTTTCAAAGATGTGGATCATGAAGTTTCGCTTTTTGAATTATTGACAGAAATCCCAAAAGACAGTACAGGGGTCAAAAAACTCAATAATCCAGCTAACTTTTTAGACAATAAGTATGTCCTGATTTTCTTAGAGATTTTTGATAAGGATCTGAAATCCTGCCTTGGAAATGCCTGTGATGATCGTGGACAAGATCGACTGCTGACTATTCGGAGGTTAGTAGTCAATGAAACAGATCTGGATAAAATTCTCACTAAATCTTCCAACGTTCGAACTCCATTTCCAGCAGGAATAGAGTTGAAGGAGTTCTACGTGAAAAAGCCCTTTTTCTACCCTAACAATCCTGAATCAAATGAGTATAGCGCATTTGTAAAACATTATCAAAAAACCACATCTGAGATTCTGAATGATGATTTTTTTAAAGCATTAGAGACATCTTATGAAATTTTCCAACCGATTCTAAGTAAGAGTTATGGCTTCGCAAATCCTCTTGGAAATGCATCTCTCAGTGCCAAAATATCAAAAATCAAGTCTCTACTTGTAGCTGATCCATCTGAAATTCGAGGGGTTCAATATTTATGGGATTTTGCGAAAGAACTGGTGAAAGGCTACATGGAATTCCGAGCCTCGGCCTTAGAGCTTTGGTACACCTGTCCGGCCGATAGTTCGCTTTTCCCACTTCACCTGATGCTTGGCCGAGCCAAAACTGATTCTGAAACCCAAGCTCAGTTCTTAAAATACCGACATGGCTTTATTCAGCCTCCGATTTTCAACCTGCAAAAACTGTTGGTAGAAACCTGTATCCAACGACACAGAAGAATGATTTTGCTAATTGAAAAGCTGGAAACGGGGATTTTAGAGAAAGCTGAATCTGACAAATTCCCGATAAAAATCACCCCATCAATTGAAAAACAAGGACTTCTTGGTAATAGAGCTTTGCCTTATTATTACGACATCAAATCAAAGAGCACAGTTTCAAACTGGTTTTCGCTCGAAAAAAGCTGGATAGATCCAGGTAATTTTCAGTTGGTAAGTGATCAGCGAAATGGAGTGCAGGCTTACGACAACCAGCCTGATGTGGAGGCTACCGAAGCTAAAAGCATCTTAGAAACTCCACTATTCTATGATTTGGAAGGATTCCCATTTTTTAGAATTGAGGGTCATCTCAATAAACCACTTAACGCCACGCTCAGTCACCTGAAAAAACTCATTCTCCAATTCAACCTTCCCATTCATGTGGAAATTCTTCACCTAGGTGAAACTACAGAATCCGAGTTTATTGATGATTGTGGATGGAATGACCTTCAGGAAGAATATGCATTTCAACGCTATTTCATGCTTGGAATGATTCTGGAATTGAAGCAGCTTTTTGATTATGTGACGGAATACGCCAATGAAATAGAAGAAGAGGATGTCACATCAAATGAATTTTACATCAAGGCTTCGGAGGTTTTGAAATTGCTTTTAGACATGTCAAATGCTTTGCCTGAATGCTTGAATGACCTGAATTGGGCTGTTTTTCAAAACACGTACAAAAAGTTACTTCAATATTTAATTGATTTTGCACTTCTAGAATCAGGGCTTTTACAAAAAATAGAAGCGGATCCTGAAAAGGAAAAAGAACTGGATTTCTACAACGGGATTCTGATGAGGCTTTCTCCAATTCTATACAGGGTTTTGGATTTATTTTTCTTCACCAAACTTCAGCGGATTTACACCAGCTACGAAAACCGCATTCAATTACTTGCCCAGTCAAATCAATTTGCCAATTATTTAAAACAACATAACGGCCTAAGTCATGAAGCTGGAGTACTGAGAGCTGGAACATTCTTCCTGATCCATGATCCAAAGCAAGAACGCATAATCGGGGATTTCAGCTTGCCATACTACTGCTGCGATTGCACTCCTTGCCTCGAGGCATGTGGTGAACAAAGTTTTTCCTTACCTCCTTTTGCTAGGCCTGACTATGCAGTTGCCTACACGGAAAAAACGATCAAACTGGAGATCACACTAAATGATGCACTAGTTTCCGGAAGGACCTATGACGTCTTGGCCGTTGGCTCATCCTCCGTTCAGAATGGAAAAGTGGAAAAGGATCCTGAAACAAATATTTTCAGATACACTTCTGCCCCGGGATTTACGGGTGTTGATAGCTTCCAATATGTCTTGCGTGATCGAAAAACCAATCAATCTGATCAGGGAAAAGTTAGTATTCTAGTAAAAGGAGCGCAAGGATGTTATTCTATCGAGGTGCTCACTTGTTGGGGAATCGATAGAGTAAGAGAGACTTTGAATATTAGACAAATAGAAGCTTCCAATGAGCCTGATTCACGAGCGATTGAATTGTTACTCGAAAGTCTACGCAAGTCAAAAGGCTTCTCCAGTGAGGAAATCAGAAGTAATGTTTTGGAAGAAGAAGATGCCAGAATGCAACTGTTAAGCTGTTTGGGTATAGCAACAGATCAAATGACCTATGAACAGCAGGAACAGGCGATTCTTGATCACCAAGGAAAAAATTGCGGAGCCATTGTGACACCAGGATGTACCTCTATGGCGGTAAGCGGTAAGGTGAGAAATGTAGCTGGAGCAGAATTGTCAAAAGTAAAAGTGACAGTCATAGGCTCAGACATAGTCACTTTCACCGATGGTTCAGGAAACTATGGAATTCAATTCCAATCCCCTGGTCAAACATTGCTCTTTCAATTCGATGGATTTGAAAATCAAGAGGTGGAAATATGTAGCCAAGCAGTGGCCAATGTGACGATGGTTCCAAGCGTTCAGCCAGCGAAAGAGTGCTATTCCATCAATATTATTTCAAGCTGGAGGGAAGATTTCATCCGAGCAGTCGCAAAAGACAGAAAGCTTGCCAAGCCATCAGGGAATCTTCCTGAGGTGATTACTACCCTATTAGAAAGCTTGAGAAGTACCGCCGGTTTCACATCCACCGAACTTCGAGAGACTACAGTCAAAAATGTAGACCTCCAAAAAATGATTTTGGAAAGTGTCGGGATTAATGTTGGAGGGCTCACACCAGAGCAATTTGCGAATGCCATTGAGGAATACCAGCGTCTTAATTGCGGAGCGCGATTGATTGTAGGTAGAGTGACTGCCGATATATTAACAGCGGATGAGATCAAGGTAATCCTTGACTCTAACCGAGTTTCTTATCTCGCAACTGCAGATAAAACTGTGTTGGAGGAAACATATAAAGCCGCGATACCAGATTCAGGATTAACTGAAAAGGACTTAACACTTCTCAAAAAAGATACGCTTACGACTATTCTTGAAAAGAACTCAACCTCCTTCAATCGCAATGACACTAAGAAAGTATTAATAGATAAAATCCTTGGGAAATAATGGGCTCGCATCTTATACAGACACAAGTCATCGAAGCTGAGTTCCGCGACAAACACTCGGCTCTTGAAGGGCAAAAGCTGCTTCAGGATCGATACAACAATGTATTGATCCCTGTTCTGGAGCAAGTTTTAGATGAGTATGATCCCATATCAAAATCACTAAGGATAGATAAGCTCGAACTGGATTTGGGTAGAATCCCAGCTGACCTGCCAAAAGATCTGATGAGAGACAGGCTTCGAGATGCCTTGGAGAATCAGCTTAGAAAATTCTATGTGGAGCAGGGATTCCATTTTTCACCGAGTTCAAAAACACCACTTACGAAAAGTCCGAATTTGACCTCGCCAACCAAAAACTCTACCAATTGGGAGCTACTTGAGTACTTTCTGAATTTTGGAAGATTTCCTTGGTGGGCGCCAACAACTGATAATCCCAGTGTTCCCGAGCTATTAAAATCAGTTTTCAAAACTGAAAAGTCACTCCTACACTCTTGGCTAGAAAAGAAAACTTTGACCTACTCTATGGCTCAAAGACTGGCAGCAATCCTGGCGGAAAAGCAATTTGAGTCAATTATCCGACTCATGTTTCCGGCATCTTTTCATCAAGTAGGCAATGTTGAATTCATTTTGAATCATCTAACGCATTTAGGAAAAACAGAACTTCACTTCCGCTTAAAGTCACTTGTCCTGTATTCACACTTTGGCAAAAGCAGTGATTTTTCAACTCATCTGGAACAAGGGTTAAACTTGGTTTTCACAACTGATCCTAAACTTGCTCAAGAAGCATCGCTCTTCATTTATGAACTTGCCTTTATTCTAAATCAGGACCGATTGGTAAAAGGGCAAAGCTTGCGAGTAGATCCAAAAAATCTGACCGCTCTCCGCAAAGATCCTAAAGTGGCTTCGCTGATTCAGGGAAATGAGTTTTGGAAAGCAATTGTCAAAGAATTGCATGCATCAAAAGATCAACTTCAAGACTTATCCACATTCGCAGAACTACTCAAAAAGCAGGAAAGAACGGAAAGAATGGAGCAAAATGAACTGCTTAGCAAAGCTCCTGAACTTGATGAAACAATCATTATTACAAATGCAGGCCTAGTATTGACCGCTGCTTTTTTACCAAGATTCTTTAAAAATCTGGGACTCGTGAAGTCAGGAAAATTCATTTCTGATCAAGCCCAATCAAAAGCAGTTTTCTTACTCCAAGCTATACTTGGCTCTGATGAGGCCTTCGATGAAAGTGATTTGACACTGAATAAACTCCTCTGTGGATTGCTTCCTGCTGCGGCATTAGAGCCAATTCCCAAAATCAACAAATCTGAAAGGCAGGAGATTGAATTACTTCTAGAAAGCATGGCGACCCAATGGACGGCATTGAAAAGTAACTCGGGAAAGATGATCGCAGAAGGTTTTTTTCCACGCGAAGGAGCATTACGCAGAGTCCAAAAAGGCTATCAACTCCAGATACAGCGGCTGCCTTTTGACATACTCCTGGATAGATTACCCTGGACTATAGGAATGATCAAGCTTCCCTGGATGGAGGAATTAATTTATGTAGAATGGTAGGTCAAAACTCAACTAACGCAAAGGTAATTCAAGCTGAATTAGACTGGCTGCAGAGCATTCTGAAAGCCCGCTCAACTATGAATTCAAATTCCGGCACAAGCATTCGTGAAGTATTGGAAATCCCTGCTCCTTCAATTCCCGAAAACTCTAGCTCATATGCCAATATTGTCCATAAACTAGGGTTAAATGAAGCGGAACGATTCCTGTTAATTTTAGCAGCTGTTCCTCATATCAAGCCTCAATTGCTGGATATGTTCATGGGGAAAAATCAATTGACTCAACAGATTTTCACGGAATTTGGTGGAAGAAAAGGCAAGAATCACAATGGGTTTATTCCGACTGGAGAAACAGTCCTTTTTATACTTGCCGGAAGTGATCTGGAAAAACGATTCAAATACCTCAGCTTACTCAGCTCTGATACTATTCTATTCAAAGAAGGTCATCTCAAACTCAGCGAAACAGATTCGGATGATCCCTATCTCAACGGAGCTCTGAATATCTCGAGGGATACACTTCAGGAAATAACGAGTGGAAAAGTGCGAAAGCCAGATTTCTCTGCTGATTTCCCCGCCCAGCTTTTGGAAACTGAAATGAGTTGGGATGATTTGGTGCTTAATCCACACACCTCCGATGAACTGCGCGAGATAGAAATCTGGCTTAAGCACAAAGACAAATTACTTCAGGAATGGGGAATGCATCGAAAGCTCAAGCCTGGTTTCAAAGCACTTTTTTATGGTCCTCCTGGAACAGGAAAAACGTTGACAACAACTCTGCTTGGTCAAAAACTAGGCTTAGATGTCTATAGAATCGATCTCTCTAGAATGGTGTCCAAATATATCGGAGAAACAGAAAAAAACTTGGCAAAGATTTTTGATCGAGCGGAGCGCAAAGGATGGATTCTGTTTTTTGATGAAGCCGATGCTCTTTTTGGGAAAAGAACCTCCGTATCCGATTCGCATGACCGCTATGCAAATCAGGAAGTTTCCTATTTACTCCAGCGAATCGAGGATTATGATGGCTTAGTGATTTTGGCAACAAACCTCAAAAACAACTTGGATGAAGCTTTTATGAGACGATTCCAAGCATCTGTATTTTTTCCAATGCCTCAGGCAGAAGAGCGGAAAATGCTTTGGAAAAAAGGATTTCCAGCCAGTGTCCAACTTGAGGAACGAATCGATCTGAAAGACTTGGCGAAGAGCTTTGAGCTTTCGGGCGGCTCTATCATTCAGGTGATCCAACATAGCCTGTTGATGGCTTTGGATAAAGAAAGTACTACAATCCAACTCGGCGATATCCGTGAAGGAATTCGAAGGGAATACCATAAAATGGGGAGGACGATATGAGGAAGAAAGTCAGAAAACAGCAAGAGCAGGACAATGAAAACGAGCCTGTAGTAGTCTTGGTAGAGGATAAAGAAGCTGCCAAAGAAGAAAAGCAGGAAGTCAAAATGACTCCAGTGGAAGAGGAGCAAGAACCTATGACTCCGCTAGCAGCGGCCTCTCCTATGAAAACCGAAAGCAAGAAATGAAATGAGCGCAGTAGCTGAACGTAAGCCTTTGCCTATGCCATCAAGAAGTGGTAGCAGTAGAAGGTATGTGGTTCAGCCAAGCCTCAAGATCGGACCTCCAGGGGACAAATACGAACAAGAAGCTGAATCGGTAGCAAATCATGTGGTAATGTCTCCGTCGAATGCTGCTACAGCAATGGCTATGAGTCCAGCCTCGAGTTCAGAGTCAACTTTTCAAATGCAGGCTGAGGAGGAAGAGGAGACGCTTCAAATGATGCCTTTTACTGAAAGTAACGCTATTCTCCAGCTTAGTGCGATGGAAGAAGAGGAGGAAACTATACAGCTCAGTCCGGATTCATCGGAAACTATTCAAAGGCAGGAAGAAGAGGAAGAAACCATCCAACTTTCGCCAGATGGTGCTCCAACAGCCTCTCCTCAGATTTCATCCCAAATCACTCAGAGCAAAGGCTCAGGTCAATCTCTTCCAGCACCTGTCCAAGCTGAAATGGGGCAGAAGATTGGTGCCGATTTTAGTGGAGTAAACGTTCACACAGGGTCTCAGGCGGCTGGAATGAGCAATGCTTTAGGGGCTCAAGCCTTTACACATGGCAATGATATTTACTTCAACGAAGGAAAATATCAACCTGAAACTTCAGACGGCAAACATCTTCTCGCGCATGAGTTGACGCATACTGTGCAGCAGGGGGCTACGCCAATTCAGAGAATGCCAAACCAGTCAATAAGTTCCGCAGAACCCCAGGTTCAGCGCTTGCCATGGGCTGCTCGAGAAGGATTAGCAAGATTTGCCAGCTATATCCCAGGATATTCTCTTTTGACAGTAATCATCGGTTACGATCCGATAGCTGGAAGAAGCGTGGAGCGAAATGGACCAAATCTACTTGGTGGACTTCTCGGTTTGATTCCAGTTTTTGGAATGCTCTTATTCAATAAGCTGACTGAACTGGGAATCATCAACGATGCTTTCACTTGGGTTCAAGGGGAGATGGCCTCCCTCAATCTCACCTCTAACAGATTGGGAGATACCTTGGAGGAAGCTTGGGATAGAATGGGTCTTACAGAAGGCTGGGATGGAAATATTAGAATCCTTGATGAGACTTTCGGACAACTTTATCGGGACATTGTCACCTTTGCTGGTCGAGTAAAAGATCAGATTTTCACCCTGATCAAAGATGCTCTCATGGCAGGACTTCGGGCTTTGGCAGAAGCTTTCCCTGGTTATCCATTACTTACCAAATTACTTGGCCACGATCCTTTGACAGGAGAAGAAGTTGTCTCCACTACGGCTGAAAAAATTGAGGACTTCCTAATTCTTATCGGCAAAGAGAGCGAGCTGGAGCGAATGCGGGCTGAAGGAACTATTCAAGAAACTGCCGATTGGATTGATGGAGAATTGGCTGCGCTTAACTTCAGTTTTGCGGAAGTCCGAGCACTTTTTGAAACCGCTTGGAATGCTTTTTCTCTGGAGGATATAAGAGATCCGATTGGTGCATTTCAGCGTACAGTAGCCATTTTCACCCCATTTACCACGCGCGTATTTACCTTCGCAGCAAATGTCGCCATCAAGGTACTGGAGTTTATCAAGACAGCACTTCTTTCCATGCTTTCTGCCTATGCCCGAGAGCAGCAAGGCTTCCATTTGCTTACAGTGATTCTAGAAAAAGATCCTTTCACTGAAGAAGTGGTTCCAAGAACTACTGTCAATCTTATTCGCGGTTTTATGGGCTTGATGCCAGGCGGTGAGGCTCAATTCCAACAGATGCAAGAAACCGGCGCCATTGAACAAACTGTTTCCAGAATTGATGAAGCTGTCGCTACACTCCACTTTTCTTGGCCATATATCACAGGGCTTTTCCTTGGTCTTTGGAACAGCTTTTCCATTCAGGATGTATTCCACCCGATAGATGCTTTCCTCAGAATCGTCGAAACTTTGGCAGACCCAGTTAGAAGACTTTTTGCCTTTGTCGTCACGATAGTTCAAATTTTGGTCGAGGTGATTCTGGTAGTGATGAACTTCCCTATTGAAACGGTACAGCAGATTATTGCAAATGCTCAAAGCGCATTTGCAGATATCAAGAGGGATCCAATAGGCTTTCTCCGAAATCTCCTAGGTGCGGTAAAACAAGGCTTTGTACAGTTCTTTGAAAATATTCTGACTCACCTTCTAGGCGGATTACGGGATTGGTTATTTGGTGAATTGACATCAGCGGGAATAAACCCTCCGGCTGATTTGACTTTTGAAAGCATCTTGGGTTTTGTACTTGATGTGCTAGGCCTTACCATGGACAATGTCTGGGAGCGTTTGGAGTTGAAGCTTGGACCAGAGCGGGTTGCTCAGATCCGAGGAGCGATCGATACGCTGTCGGGCATTTGGACCTTCATCAAGGATGTTTGGGAACGTGGACCGATTGCGATCTGGGAATATGTGCAGGAGCAATTAAGCAATTTGTGGACAATGGTGCTAGAGCAAGTTCAGAGTTGGGTGGTTACTCAAATTATCACACAGGTCACGACTCGTCTACTTTCCATGCTAGATCCTACGGGCATAATGGCAGTAGTGAATAGTTTTATAGCATTCTACCGGGCTATTCAATCCTTTATCGAGAAGCTTCGAGAAATGCTGGAAATAGTAAACTCCTTCGTAGCTGGGGTAGCCAATATCGCACGTGGCAATATTGGCGATGCGGCAAATTACCTAGAAAATGCTTTGGCAAGAGCAATTCCAATTGCCATTGGCTTCTTGGCAAACCAGGTGGGACTTAGAGGATTGGGCGCAAGAATCGCTGAAATGATCGGAGGGCTTCGAGATCGGGTGAATGCTGCGATTGATTGGCTTATAGATAGGGCAATCGCCGCAGGAGGAGCTTTGCTGGAAATGGGTAGGAATGCGGTGGACGCTGTAATGAATTGGTGGAATGCCAGAGTGACATTTACAGCACCTGACGGACATGAACATGCCATTTATTTGGAAGGAGATGAAGATAATCAGCAATTAATGATTGCTAGCAATCCTATTCAATTCCAAACCTTTATAGGTAATGTAGAGGCTAATAATAATCCTGAAAAAGCTGAGGCTAAACAGGTGGCTCTAAGCAAAGCTCAGGAAATTGATACGGAAAAAAGAAGGCGAATTGACAGAAGTCTAAGTGAAGAACAGCAAGAAATAGCTACTACTGCCAAGAAAAATAGAATTCAGGAATTACTCCAAGAGTTAAGACCTTTGGTTGAAATATTTTTTGGTACCGATAGGCCTGAGGGTCCACCAGAGAGACTTCTACCCGGCACTGACTCTGTAGGTTTTGGGCAATCAATGGATATAAAGGAATTACATCTAACTAATAAGCCATCTGATGGATCTACACCTACACAGGCAGCACAAACCGAGTATGATAAACTTAATAAAAGGCGTACTTCCTCAGGTGCATCTTACTATATCAGAGGGCATCTATTAAACCATAATATAGGAGGACCTGGAACTTGGCCAAATATGGTTCCTCTTTCACGAGAAGGAAATAGTACGCATGAATCGACAGTGGAAAACCAAGTTAAAGCAGCTTTTGATGCGGGTGCAGTGATTGAATATTCCGTACATCCTTCTTCTCAAAAGTTTAATGGAGGAGTAAGCAGTATAAAAGCTGAAATTGATGCTAGCGATGATGATGCTCAAAGTAAAGTTGACAAAAAACAGATTGTTGACGCTGAAGCGAACGTCCCTCAAACTCTTACTACAAAGGCATATACATTGAAAAAAAACGCGAATGATCAATTTGAAAGAGATCATACTATTGTGGACCTTCCTGTTGCAAACCCAGTTGAACGCACACCTAGCTCCTATTATGTGTCGAGGTCGGGAGAACCAATTGTCTATTTGAATCATGATAATGATCAAGATCGAATCATCAGAACAACAGGTCTCACAAGTAATCAAGTGACACTAATGCTTCAGGTTAGAGCTTCTCGAGGCCAAAGATTCGGTCAGTATTCAACATTTTTAAGAGCTGCTGGAATACCAGAAGCAGAAATTGAGACTAGGGCTAGTTCTTTAAGTTCTAACCCAAGAATTTCCCTTGGTACTCCTAGAGAGTAACTTCCTTAAATCAACTTCAGAGTGCTTTAATTTCAAATAATTAATACTTCAATTCAACCTGCCCTTTATTGGAAATCCCTCATTAGGCATAGTTCGTAAATCCAGTATTATATTTTTTAGACTTTGTAATTCACATTTAATCAAAACCCAAACCTGAATTCTCAAGTTTGGGCTTCTTCGGTCCTCGGTCTTCTGTCTTCCAGCTTTTCAGCTACAAGCAATCTTATTTACCGATTCTAGTGTCTTCCACCTTCGAAGTTTCTGCTGCTAACAAAAAAACAGACTTCAGTTTCGATAAAGGATATATAGTTGGTTGCTTATATCTTTACGCTAGAAACAAGTACTAAAAGAAATTAAAGCCTTATGAAACAAATAATCATAATCTTTTTCAGCCTATTCTCAACAATTCAAGTAAATGCTCAAAAACCAGATTCAGAGGCTTTACTGAAAGAAGGCATGTTACTTTACCGACTTGAAAAAGCTGCCTGGTACTCAACCGATCATTTTCTAGAAAATTTCCCAGATAAGAGAGACAGCATTGGAGGATACCTTTCTTATGAAGGAATAGATGGACATGTTTACTCCATCTTTTATAGTAGGTTCGACCACAACAGCATATTGGCTAGATATCAATTTGACAATTTACCAACTTCAACCCCAAACTCTGTTGATACCGAAGTAGCCTCAGCTTTTGAAAATGAAACAGACCTTATTTCAATACGACAAGATGCGATGATGATGTTAACTTCAAATTCAGATGGTTTTTTTACTTATTATGAAAATGCTTCGTTCAATGCAATTCCACTGATAGATGGAAAAAACAGAAAAGTATTTATTTTATCTGCTTCACAAAAACAAGGCTCTGTCTTCATCGGCAATGACTATCTACTCAAATACAACTCTAAGAACAAATTCATTGGTAAGAACAAACTGCATAATTCGCTAATTGAACTTCCTTATAAGGATCCAAATGGACAAAATATAAATGCAACAATGCATACGCATATTCTATCTAATCATATCGAACCGACGGATATTTGTACGCTACTTCTTTATAAGGACTATGTTGATTGGTCTCAACATTACGCTTTTAACAAAGATTATATTTCAATACTTGATCTTGATAAAGAGAACTTGATAATAATGACAAAAAAGGCTTTTGATAAAATAAATAAAAACGACTTGCATTAGAATTTGTAATACAAATACAAAAAAGCCCAAATCTGAATTCTCAAGTTTGGGCTTCTTCGGTCCTCGGTCTTCTGTCTTCCAGCTTTTTAGCTACAAGCAATCTTACTCACTCGGTTCTGGTGTCTTCCACCTTCGAAGTCCGTAGTAAGGAAAGTCTCAGCCAGCTTTTCTGCCAGTTCATAGGATATAAATCGGGCGGGGAGAGCTATCACGTTGGCATCGTTATGCTGACGGGAAAGTGCGGCCAATTCTTCGTTCCAGCAAAGTGCGGCACGGATTCCTTGGTGCTTATTGGCTGTAATGGCTACGCCATTTCCAGATCCACAAATCACAATCCCCAAATCAAACTCTCCAGCTTCAATAGCTGAACTCAAAGGGTGCACATAATCTGGATAATCTACAGAAGCATCTGAGAAAGGACCAAAATCCTTTATTTCATAGCCCAGCGATTCCAATTTAGCTATCATTTTAGCTTTGTACTCAACCCCTGCGTGATCTCCTCCTATTGCTATTTTCTTTGCCATAATTTTTTCTTTTAAGACCGAAGATGGAAGACAGGAGACCGAAGTAATCCTGACCTTCCAATTCAATCTATAGATTCTAGGTTCTTAATTCTTGACTCTTAATACTTATGCCTAGTGTCTTAAATTAAAGCGCATCATCTACCTCTTCCTTAGCTTTTTTAATCGCTCTTTTCTTTTCCAGCCTTTTTGCAATCTGAATTCCAGCTTCATATAGCACTAGAATCGGCATTGCAATCAGAATCTGACTGATTACGTCCGGAGGAGTGATTACTGCTGATAACACCAAGATCACTACAATCGCATGTCTTCTGTATGATTTCAACATGCCAGAAGTAACCAATCCTGACATCGCCAAGAAATAGACCACTACCGGAAGCTGGAACATAATCGCAGAAGCAAGCACCAGCATTGTGAGTGTAGAAATATAAGAAGTGATGTCAAATTCATTAAGAATCGACGGATCCAGTTGATAATTTGAAAGGAAATTGATCGACAGCGGTGATAGGATAAAGTATCCAAATGCAGCTCCCATGAAGAACAATAAACTCACAAAGAAAACAGCTCCTCTTGCGGCATTCTTCTCCTGATCATACAATCCCGGGCTGATAAATCTCCAAACTTCCCAGAATACAAGGGGAAATGCAGCAATGAATCCCACCACAAAACTTGACGTCATGTGCATGGTAAACTGCCCAGTCATTTGCCTACTCTGGATAGTAAATGGTAGCTCGTCGATACAAAGTGCCGGCAATCCTACGTAATCGCTGAGTTCACACAGCCATCTATAGGTAACAAAGTCAACCTTGGAAGGCCCAAGAATAACTATGCCGAAAACGAAACCTTTGGCTACAAAGGCTGCTACAGATAATATTAGGATTGCAGCAACGGAGCGAAGCAAATGCCAACGCAATTGTTCTAAATGATCCAAAAAGGACATTCCTCCCTCTTCTTCCTCTTCTTCTTGGTATTGATCTAACGCCACGGGTGGTCTCTAAATTCTAGTACAACGGAAATTGATTCATCCAAGCATTCACTTCGCTACGGATGTTCGCCAGTTCGGCTTCATTCTCATGGTTTGTCAAGGCTCTGTCTATCAAGTTGACGATTTTCACCATGTCATCTTCTTTCAGACCTCGAGTAGTGACAGCAGCTGTCCCTATTCTCATTCCTGAAGTAACAAAAGGAGATTTGGTATCAAACGGAACCATGTTTTTGTTGATGGTGATATCCACTTTGCCAAGTGTTCCTTCTGCTATTTTACCGGTAAGGTCTTTATTTCTAAGATCGATAAGCATCATGTGATTGTCAGTTCCTCCTGAGATGATTTGATATCCCAGACTTACGAACTGATCTGCCATTACGGATGCATTCTTTTTCACCTGAATCACATAATGCATGTATTCGTCAGAAAGACATTCTAGGAAAGCAACCGCTTTAGCAGCGATCACATGCTCCAATGGACCACCTTGCGTACCTGGGAATACACCCATATCTAGCAAAGCAGACATCTTTTTGATTTCTCCTTTTGGAGTAGTTACACCCCAAGGATTGTCAAAATCTTCTCTCATCATGATCAAACCACCTCTTGGACCTCTAAGAGTCTTGTGAGTAGTAGTAGTCACAATATGACAATGATCAAGTGGATCATTCAACAGTCCTTTTGCAATCAATCCAGATGGATGAGAAATATCGGCCAAAAGAATCGCTCCAACTTCGTCAGCGATTTCTCTCAATCGAGCATAATCCCAATCTCTAGAATAAGCAGAAGCCCCACAAATGATCATTTTAGGAGAAACTTCCAATGCTTTTTCTTCTAATTTATCGTAGTCGATTCTTCCTGTTTCCTCTTCTACTCCGTAAAAATGCGGGTCGTACAATTTACCTGAGAAATTCACAGGAGAACCGTGCGTCAAGTGACCGCCATGAGAAAGGTCAAAACCAAGAATAGAATCACCGGCTTTAAGACATGCCAACATCACTGCTGCATTTGCCTGTGCTCCTGAGTGAGGCTGCACATTGGCCCATGTAGCTCCGAAAAGCTCTTTTGCACGATCGATTGCTAGTTGCTCGATCTTATCCACCACTTCGCAACCGCCATAGTAGCGCTTGCCTGGAAGACCTTCTGCGTATTTGTTTGTCAGCACGCTACCTGCGGCTTCCATTACTTGCTTACTGGTGAAGTTTTCGGAAGCAATCAGTTCGATGCCTCTCTTTTGTCTGTCCTCTTCTTCGTTGATAAGGTCGAAAACAAGCGAGTCTCTTTTCATAATCAGGGGTTTGAAAGCCAATTTTTATGGAAGGGTAGCCAGAAGCGTACCTTCAAATGTGCCCAAAAATAGCCCGAAAGTCCCGATTATCCAATCCAAAAAAAGGATTGGGATTTTCTATTCTTAGGAATTGCTATTTTTGAGCGATGATTGATTTCAAATTCCGCCCTGAAAGCTATTTTACCCAAGAAACTACTTCTGTTTTATTGGTGAAAATGAATTACCCCGAGAGTCAGTGGGGTGAGCAAATTAGCATCTACGCCCATTGGCTGGAAGGAAAGGTTCAGTTTGAAGCAGTGGATTTCTATGGAAATGACTACATGCTCTATCCTTCCTCTAGCTATGAGGCATTGACAATGGAAGATATGGTCTATTTACTGGAAGGGATGCAGGTGAATACTGATGGGATGGAAGGCAATATGGAATTAATATTGGACGGATTTCCAGAAGTCGAAAGTGACTTCTATCCTGAGTTGGGAAAGTATTTTGATGAAAAAAGAAAAAATTTAGGCTTGGATTAAAAATCCAGCAACGCCTGCTTTTGCTCTGAAACTTGGTTGGTACGAAACCAATACTCGTACGTTTCAAAATCTAAACAATCAGAAAATTCCATTCCTTGAAATATGATTTTCTTTAAGCAGCTTACGGGTAACCAGGATTTGAGCTTTGCGGATTGTTCTTTTGAAAGCTGCGAAAGCTGAATCCATTTCCCTCCGTTGATAAAAATTGGTATAAGTTTGGTCATGTACTTACTGTGATTTGGGTCAAAAGTATACTGGTAATCAGCAAGGTACAATTATACAAAATTATTTTTATGTTAATAAAAATTACATATTATAAAATTCAGGCATGACAGGAGCTTTCATTGCATTTTTATGTCTTTTATTGGGACTTTTTCTACAGAAGCAAGCTAATCTCCCACTTGAGAAAATTACAAAATGGGTCAATGCTTACCTGCTTAATATTGTACTTCCAGCTCTTGCTCTTCTTTACATTCCCCAAATAGAGCCCAGCTGGAGCTTACTTCTACCTATTTCCACGGCTTGGTTTACCTTCCTCCTTTCCTGGATGATTTTTGGTGTGCTGGGGAAATTATTGAAATGGGATAATCAAACCACTGGCTGCTTAGTGATCGTAGCTGGACTAGCCAATACTTCTTTCATGGGATTTCCTGTGATAGAAGGACTTTACGGAAAAGAGGGTTTGCCCATAGCGCTATTGATTGACCAAGGCGGATCATTTCTACTCGTTTCCTCCCTTGCAATAATAGTTGGTTCGATTTACTCTCATCAAGAAGGTAATCTAAGCGAGATTCCGCTAAAAATTCTTCGTTTTCCTCCTTTCGGATTTTTACTAGTTACTATCGCTATGAGTATTTTGGGATGGAAAACCCCAGAGTTTCTGATTCCCCTAGTATCTCTAATAGGCAAAACGATGGCACCGATGGCTATTTTCGCCATTGGTCTTAAATTTTCTCTAGACTTCGACTCACTCAGCTCTAAGTTCTATTGGTTTGGAATGGGATATAGGCTATTACTTGCTCCCTTGATGGTTTGGTTGATTTATAGAAATTTCCTGCCAGAAAGCAGCCTGGAATTAAAAGTCAGTGTGCTGGAAAGTGGTATGGCTCCCATGATTACAGGTTCTATCGTAGCGATTCAATATGATCTTAAGCCAAAGCTCGCGACGTTACTTGCCGGATTGGGCATACCGATCTCAATCGTTACTAGTATGATTTGGTATTATTTCCTGGGCTAGTTATGCCCAAGCCTTTTGCAGGTCAGTTAGGATTTCCTCGTGTATTTTCTCATTTGTCGCCAAAATCTGTCGCCCAAATATAAAATCTCTTGCTCCTGAGAAATCCGTCACTTTCCCACCAGCTTCTTCTACGATCAATGTACCAGCAGCCACATCGTAGGAATTCAGATTGTATTCAAAAAACCCTTCTACACGCCCAGAAGCAACATAGCAAAGATCTACAGCAGCACTACCAAATCTACGTGCTCCGTGGGAAGACTTCATCAGTGATTTCAAAGCAGCTAGGTACTTATCAATCAAATCGAAATTGTAATACGGAAAACCAGTAGCTATCAGAGATGCCGAAAGCGATTTGGCTGCACTCACTCGAATTCTTGTGTCATTACAAAATGCTCCGCCACCTTTCATCGCATAGAAGCATTCATGAAGATTCACTTCATAGACCACACCCAGAATAACCTCTTCACGCTCCATCAAGGCAATACTCACACAAAAAATAGGCACGCCGTGGATAAAATTCGTCGTACCATCCAATGGATCGATTACCCAGTTGAATTCTTCAGCTTTTGTAGTATTTGTTCCCTCCTCCGTGATAAATCCTGCTTCAGGAAGAATCTTGGATAGTTTGTCTACGATAAGCTTCTCTGCTTCCTTGTCCACATAAGAAACCAAGTCATTGAAGCCCTTATGCTCCACATTGTCCATATTGAAATGCTGTCTTTCCTTACGGATAAAGGCACCAGCTTCTTTGGCTATTCCTTGAGTTTTCTCTAGTAGCAGAGTGAGTCTTTCTGTTGAGATCATAGAAATTGGTTGTTAAATCAGGCTTTGGGATTTTTACCGGCCACAGTAAGGACAATTTCGCCCTTTAGTGTATTGGTCTCATAATAATCTATTAACTCGGCTAATGTACCTCTAACGTTCTCCTCATGAAGCTTAGTGATCTCTCGGGATACACAAGCTTGCCTATCGGCTCCAAAAGCTTCTGATAGCTGACCTAGCGTTTTCAGAAGACGATGTGGTGATTCATAAAAAATGATTGTCCGTACTTCTTCCACTAGACCATCTATCCTTGTCTTTCTTCCCTTTTTGTGAGGTAAAAAGCCTTCAAATACGAAGCGGTCATTTGGCAGTCCACTATTTACCAATGCCGGTACAAAGGCAGTGGCTCCTGGGAGACATTGAACATCTAGCCCCGCTGCGAGAACCTCTCTTACCAAAAGGAATCCTGGATCTGAAATAGCAGGGGTGCCCGCGTCAGAAATCAAAGCAAAAACCTCTCCTCGGTTCATTCGCTCCACCAATTTTTCCACCGTCTTATGCTCGTTGAAAATATGGTAGCTCTGAAGTGGTCTGGAGATTTCCAGGTGTTTTAATAATTGCCCACTTGTGCGCGTGTCCTCAGCGAGGATTACATCAGCACTTTTCAAGATCTCAATAGCCCGAAGCGTGATATCCTTCAAGTTACCGATCGGCGTAGGTACTAGGTATAAGTTTACAGAAGTTTCACTCATGAAGATAGTCCATCAATAGCTTTAGCCAGTGCATGATCCTTCTTGGTCACTGTGTTTCCAGCATCGTGCGTAGTCAATTCAATTTCTACTGTGTTATAAACATTACTCCAATTAGGATGATGATTTTGCGCCTCAGCCAAAAATGCCACTCGGGTCATAAAAGCAAAAGCTTCCTGAAAATCCTTGAATTTGAAGGTTTTCTTAAGTTTGTTGTCTTCTTCGATCCACATAAGTCAATTAATTAAAGTGAGATTAATCCTTCGATTTCGGCAGCCTGCTCATAGAGATCGATAATCTGATCTGCATTTTTCATCATAGCCTGGATAGTCGTACTCACGTATTTTCCTCCAGAACTCGCTTTTGTAGAAATTTCATGCGTTGGAAATAGCGCCGCAATCTCATTTTCCTTTCCATTAGGAACTATAAACTTAAACATATAAAGCTGAGGAAACTCGCCACTTGCTTCTAATTTTTCTTTGAAGTTCTCTTTATCGAATTTCTTTTTGTCCATAGCTGGGTGTGATTAGCGATTTACATTCCGAATATAAACAAAGAACCCATGCTGTTAGGCATGGGTTCCGAATCTAGAGCTAGATTCTATTAAAAGAATTTATATCTATAGTCCTTAACGCCCGCCAAATCCTGCAGAGCCATCATGACTGAATATGTTGTTCTCTGAGATGCATTTTGAGTCAATTGACCTTGATATACTGAATAGTCGCCTATTTCAGCTGCTGGAGTCAATGCGTTCAATTTACCTACGATTACACCTACGTCTTCACGAATAGGTTGTGTAAGCTGGCCTTGCTGCACTCCGAAGATAGCGCCGATCGCTCGTGGAGCGAAACCAACACCTGGAATTACATTAGCGCTAAGCTTCAAATCAGGAATCTCGTTAAGAGATGCTTCGTTTGGATAAACAGCTTTCATATCTTCTAAAGAAGCCTTACCAGCTAATTTAGATTTGATCATTTCAGCTTTTTTCTCATTTCTAACTTGAGCTTCTATTTGCTCTTTTACATCTGCCAATTTCACATCTCCCTCGTCTCTCTTGCTCACTAGGGTAGCTACAACGTAGGCATTGTCCAATTCAAATACAGTAGAAACCTCACCTGTAGAAGTCTCATCTGCAAATGCCCAGCGAATTACTTCTCTAGCATTTTGAAGGTTATTGATATTTCTAGCGTTGGCATCTACATTGTTTGCTTGTAGAATTCTATAATTTTCAGCTGTTGCGTTTTCAGTAAACTCATTCTTATTTCCTGCATTTGCAGCAAATGAATCAGCTTTTCTGAATGCCTCATTTCTAGTAGCATCACTAGCCACCAATTCCAATTCTAAAGTAGCCACTTTAGTGTAAGTGGTTTTAGGCATTTCAGTCACTTTGATGATGTGATAGCCGTATTCAGTTTCTACTACGCTTGAAAGGATACCTGTAGATTTTGCAGCATAAACAGCAGTAGCAAATTCAGCTACGAAGTCCTCTTTTGCAAACCAACCTAGATCTCCACCTGTTTGAGCAGTTCCATCTTGGCCATATTGTCTAGCTGCGATTTCAAAGTTTCCGTCAGCTTTTACCTCTGCAAGTACAGTTTCAGCCTGAGCCTTTACCACTGCTTTGGAAGCATCGTCCATGCCTTCAGTGCTGAAAAGAATATGTGAAGCTCTCAATCTTGGCGTTCCTTCGTATTGATCAGAAATCTTATAAGAAACGTAAGTAGAGTTAGCTGTAATGAAAGGACCGTAAGTTTGTCCTGCCTCGATGTCTGACACATTGCTGGTCAAATTAGCTGGAAGTTCATCACCTGCTCTGATTGTCATAAAAGGAGCTTGTCCTTCAGAATTTCTCAATACAAAAAGAGAATCATTCTCTGCAGCTCTAAGCTCGTTGGTCAATTCATTGATATGAGAAATAACCTCAGCTGAATCTACGCCACTTGGCTGAATGCTAAAACCTACATATTCGATGCTAGCAGCATTTCCAGATTTGAATTTGCTTTTATTCTTAGTCAAATATGCTTGCATTTCGCTTTCTGAAACGGTTACATCCGCGTCAGCTACTGCATAGAAAGGAACAAAGAGGATAGAAGCATCTGCGATGGTATTCGCTGCTTTGTATTCTTCTTTAGCTTCAGCCTGGGTAGCAAACTCAGAAGTCGCTAGCATATTGTCATATTTGATTCTCAGTCTAGAGTCTGCAAAAAGACGCTCTTGCTGATTCCAATATGCCTGCTGAGCCGGATCTGCAGTCTCAAGAGACTGTAAGAAAGTAACCAGCTGACTTTTGTCAAACTGACCTGTCTGAGGATTCACCAGTTGCTGACGTAATTCTGGAACGATGTTTTTGCCCTGAACCATATCAACTAATTCCGCATCGGAAATCGTCAAACCTAATTTCTCATATTCTTCTTTGAACACACGCTCCACAATCATTGACTGCCAAGCCTGCTCTCTGATAGAATACATTTCTACTTCGGAAGGAACTCTACCTGTTCTCTGCTGATTCGCTACTTTGAATTCTTCAACACGGGCGATGTACTCCTCGTAGGTGATATCTTCACCTGCGATCTCGCCTACGATATTTTGACTGGAACTGAGTAAGGTGGAATTTGGACTTAATAAATCACCTCCTAGGAGGAATAAAATTAATCCGCCGGCAATTACACCGATCAATAGACCTGTCCTTTGTCTAATTTGTTTAATTAACGCCATTATTGTACTACGCTTTTTTAGAGTGTCGCAAAATAATAGCATTACTAACGAAATTCAAAATATATTCTGAATCAAACGCTTAACTAGAAAATTCCGGAGGTGTTGATTTTGACCCGAACGGTCTCAATTCTATGCTCTTGTTTGGTCACTACAGTAAAAGTATAGGACTCAAAAGTAATCGATTCTCCTTTCTTTGGAAGATTCTCCGTTAGCGAAAGAATCAACCCAGATAGGGTCTCAAAGTCTCCAATGGGCAATTCCCAGTCATATTTATCATTGAGGTAATCAATTTCGTGACGCGCACTGAGCAAATATTCCTGTTCAGAAATTTTCTGTTCGATCAAATCATCACTGTCGTATTCGTCCTCGATTTCACCAAAAATCTCTTCAATAATATCTTCCATAGAAACTATCCCTGAGGTGCCTCCAAACTCATCTACTACCAAAGCGAGACTTTTTCTCTCCTGAATAAATTGAATCAACAATTCATTGGCCAAGGCAGATTCCGGTGCAATAATGATCGGAGTGAGGATTTCTTCGATGGTTTTAGGCTTCTTAAAGAGCTCTAATTGGTGGCAATAGCCTATGACATCATCGATAGATTCCCGATAAACAATCACCTTGGAATGTCCACTTTCTTCAAATACTTTTTTCAGTTCCTCCATTTCATCATCTACTTCCACAGAGACGATATCTGTCCTCGGCACCATGCATTCGCGCACTCGGACGGTTTTGAATTCTACCGCATTGTCAAAAATCTTGGTGTCAATTTCCACATGACCATCCTCTTTCCCCTTGTGAATGTGATTTTGGACAAAGCTATTTAGGTCAGTCACCGTGAAGACTGGCTTGTCCTCACTATATTCTAAACGGAGTATTTTGGTGATGAAAAATCTCGAAAGTGCCACAACGGCCCAAACTACAGGAAAGAAAAACACATAAATAATCCAAAAAGGCAGCGAGAAGAAATTCAACATGCTGTTTGGATTCAGCATAAAGAGGCTCTTGGGCAAGAATTCAGCAGTGACCAAAACCACAATTGTAGAAATTATGGTCTGTAACACCAGCACAATTGCATCATTAGCGTAGCCAAATGAATCTTGTAGCCACATCTTCAACGGGTCTTCCATAAGGAAAGCCATAAAAATACCGTATAGCACCAGCGAAATGGTATTTCCCAAAAGTGTGGTACCGATAAATTGGCCAGGTCGCTTTACGAAGACACTTAGTATTCTTCCTGTTAGATCTCCTTGCTTGTTCTGCAGCTCGATCTGTAGCTTATTAGCAGATATAAATGCAATCTCCATCCCTGAAAAAAAGGCTGAAAACACAAGCGTGATGATCACATAAATCAACTCATAACTTACTTCCATGCTTAACGTTTTTTGCCAGATTTGGCCTTTTTCTTAGGTGTGGGTGGTTCTTCGGGTTTTTGCATTTTGCGGTACTGGAACCAAAATAACAAGGCTACAGCAAACATAAAAATCGCGTAGGAAGCTTCCACTCCCTGAGTGACCGTTTGGTGAATCCCTACGATCATCAATGCAAGTGAAAGGGATAGTAATAATGCGTCAACTAATTTCATTCTGAATTTTTGTGGAGCAGAGAATTGCTAAGTTCCAATTCTGTTTTACCAAGAGGTTTGTACTTTATCAGCTTCATTTATAATCCTTCTCCAGTCACTAAAATACGGCTATCTCTAGGGTTTTTGAGTGTGTAATTAGTGAAAGTTTCATCAGCCTCTAGTCCTGTGCCATTGAAAAGACTCTCACCATCTTGTACCGTTACAAATTTCTCTGTATAAATTCTTTTATTAGGCTCCCAAAAAAGCTCTTCTGATTGTAATCTTTGGTCCTTGATAAGATTATGAACTTGTACATTTCCTTCCCCTCTCCAAACATTATCCTTCTTAGAAAAAAATCCTCGATCTGCTCTAAGCGTAGTGCTCAGCTCCCCATCTTTCTCAAAAACTTCAATTTCTATTCCTTCAGGAAATTCTTGATTACCATTGGCGAATTCAAGTTGCTTAGGAGCTCTCATCTCAAATCTCACAATTGCCGAATCACTTTGAATCAAATGCACATTGAGCGCTAGGTTCATAGGCCCATCGTACACTTCAAGTACGGATGCGTCTACATCTTCCCTGCAGGAACTAGTCAATGCTAAGAGGCTAAGTAGTACGAATGAAAGTAAACTATTCTTCACGGCTCAAAGATACTTGAAAATTGTTTCATGCTTACAAACGAAAAAAGGCAGCCCGAAGACTGCCTTTTATATCAGTAATTTAATTAATCTCTAGTAGCCAGAGTTACAGTTTCTCCAACCCAGCAACCTGTGCTAAGGCTTTGACCCACTTGCATTCCTTCAGCAAACACTTCCTCTTTAGAAGGGAACTGAGCTCTTGCTTGCGCCATACCGCTGGAATTTCCTGCTCTCTGGTAAGCATTGTATGCTGCAATGAATATCGCTCTATCCTTGATCACACTTACTCCTGCTTTACAATCATTAAACGAGTTCATGTACATACCCGCAATCATGTTATAAACATCAGCCGTGATAGAAGAATCTAGGTTTGCAGCTTCTTTAGCAGCTGATCTAGCAGCTGATTTCTTTCCTTGTTTCGCATAAATTTTAGAAAGCTCCATCTGAGATTCTGCTTTCTGAGAGCTATTCTCTGCAAGGCTCAATGCTTGAGTCCACATTTGCTCTGCCTTTGCAGCATTATCTTCCTGCATATATCTCATGGCAATCACCTGAGAAGTAGAGAAAGAAGGCTCTTTAGCATGCTTCATTTCCAATGCTTGTAAGAATGCCTTAGAAGAGAAACACTTGTATTGTACAGAGTACTTGAAGATTTGATCTGCTAGTGACTCGTTAGTAGGGTCAGCAGCCAATTTTGGTCCCATCTTATTTTCGATGAAATCACAATCGATCAATTCCATTGCAATTAATAATTGCTCAAGATTACTTTTTGCGCTAGATACGTCATCACCTTCAGCAGCTGCTTTATCAAGAATAGCTTGAAGTTTATCATGAATTGAAAGAATCTCTTCACCTGTATAGGCTTCATGATATGCATAATTTCTATAAACTAAATTAAAATATGCAGCTACTAAGTTAGAACTAAGTGTTCCATTTAGTTCCATAGATTTTTCGAAATCAGCAATTGGCTCTTTCAACTTATCTTGATCGTCCTTGTAATAAGTATACCCGTAATAAGCCTTATTTTCTATCCAATTTTTCTCATTGTTATATAATTCACCTCGTTTTTCATACAAGACGATAACTGAATCCTGATAGATTCTTGTTTGAGCCTCATCTGTGGTAGCTTTTGAAGCCGCATCATAGATTTTTGTTCCATTGATATACAGAGACTCATTCAGCTCAGGCACATTTACAAGCAACCAATGAAGAGGTTTAGTAGCCTCTACATATTGTTCAGATTGCATATAGTCAGTGTAAGCAGCATTTAGCTCTCTGGCTTTAGCTTCTTTAGCTGGATCGGTTGGAAAATTCCATCCGTCCTGAGCTTGTACCATTCCGGCAAGAAGCAGGGCGCTTAGCCCTAGGATTGTAGATTTAATGTTCATTTTCATAATGGTTTAATTCGGCACAATTTAATCTTCATGTCTAAATTCAAGTTTTCAAACTCGCATTTAACCATTTTGATCGTATGGTTTGGTTAATTTTTTTATTCAAATACTCGTTTGTAAAACCAACTATTATCATTCAGTGACAACCCTAAGGTGAAGTTTACATAGTTTTCTCGAATGAGGCCTTTGTTAGTGGTTCCTCGTTGTCCGACTTTCACTGCGAAGTTCACTAATGAAAGTTGATTTACAGGAAGTGAAGTTCCAAAGTTAATGCCAAGGTCATTTATATTTGTCTTGTTCAGGTAGTATGGCGTCTGCTGATACTCCAAACCGACGCGATAAGTACCTCGCTTTAGACCGTTGTCAATAGCGAGAAAATCAGGTATAATCTGGAATCCCAATCCTATCTTGATAGCTTCCTTCAATTGCAAGGGATCATCTAGAAGAGATCTATACTTTTTGAAGTCTTGATATTGACCCTCCAATCCGATCACAAACTTGTTGTTTTTTTCATAAGAAACGCCGAATCCGTAGCGATTAGGGATATAAATGCTCCCTGGTTCATCATTAGCAATCAGGTCGCCATCCGAATCCGGATCGCTAGCTTGGCCATATGATGCGAGTTTGGCAAAAGCTTTTCCATTAACGTCTCCTAAATGCTGATAAATGGCACCTAAATGTAGCTTACTCTTTTCATTCAATGGAAGGAAGTAATATGCACCTGCTTTGATGCCCACATCGCTAACTGTTAATCTTTCATAATATTCTGTAGTGATACCAACTGGGCTTCCTTCATCATCATAAAGTGACAGTTGGTCTGTGCGGATCGTGGATCCAAAGATGTAAGAACCCTGCACGCCTAAGCTCAGATTTTTAGCTACGATCATACCATAACTCAGGTAAGCTTCAGAGATTCCTCCATCACCTTCGATAGAATTTAATGCATTTATCTCTGTATTGCTCACTGGACTTTCTATAAGCAAGCGGTAGTTCACACTCGTGATTTGATTCAATCCCAAGCCGAGTGTCGCTTTGTTTACTTTCACCGGAAGTGAAAATGCGATATAGGATAATCCTCCTCCATCCACATTTGACTTATCAGTACCATTGTCAGCAGCGATTTTTTTATAATTCATCGCAGCTTCAAAATTAAAAATCGTGTTCTTAGTAGAAAGGGCTGGATTGACCACATTTGGATTCCAAGCGGAACCGAAACTTATGCCAAGCCCCCCCATGGCTTGATTACTGGTAAGACCAGAATAATTAAATTCTCCGATACCTAGAGCACTATAAGTAGAAGCACTCGACTGTGCCTGAGCTTCTGTAAATAAGAAAAGGGTGCATAGTACACCCAGCAATTGCAATTTGATATTACTCAACATTGTGGTTTAGAATAGAATTCAATCCGTAAAGGACCAAATTTGGGACTACAAATATGAGGTCTTTTGCCAATGAATCAAAAGATTGGGCATCTCCGCCACTAACAAAGACCTCGATTTCTGGAAATTTTTTGGTGTATGCTTCAATTTGCCCTCGCAATTCGAGCTCAATTCCATACCAAACACCGATCTGCATACAGGTGATCGTATTGTTGCCAATCAGTTCAGTAGGTTTTACTTTTAGATCAACTAGCGGCAATCTTGCCGTTTGCTCATGCATGGCCTTTGCCCGCATCCCAAGTCCAGGACTAATTGCCCCGCCTAGGTAACAATTACTACCATCGATCAAGTCAAAAGTAATACAAGTTCCCAAGTCTATCGCGAGAACTGGTCCTTTTCCCCGAACAGCCCAAGCGCCGATCGCTCCAGCAATACGATCCAAACCCAAAGTAGCTGGAGTTCCGTACCCATTAATAATAGGTAATCTCGTGTCAGGACTGAGGTAGATAAATGGAAACGGTAAAATATTCTGTAATTCTGACTGACTCCATTTCACTGAACTCACCAGACATTGATCGAAAGAACTTGAATTCCAAGAATTTAGAGCATTTTCAATCTCCTCAAATACGTCTTCCACAAGCAGCTCATCTCCTTCAAAAAGAGCGGACTTGATTCGAGTATTCCCAATATCTATGATCAGATTTGTCATCCAGCTTAATTAATCTTTCGCAAAATAGTCATTCACAAAAAAGAGGTAGTTCTATCCTTGTTAAATTATCTTTGTCTTAGTCTCCACTTAACATACTTTAACCCATGAGCCCTACAAATTATACGATGATCGGATTGATGTCTGGCACCTCTGGAGATGGGCTAGACATTGCGTATTGCAGCTATGACCTTCAAAATCAGTGGTCTTACGAAATATTGGATGCAATTACGATCCCCTTTCCCAAGGAGCTAGGGCAAAAGCTCCTGCAAAGCCATAATCTTTCTGCGCTGGAATTGGCACTGCTGGACGTAGATTTTGGCAAGTGGATGGGTGAAAAAGTCAAAGAATACTGCAGCGAAAAGCAAATCAAACCCATGGCTATCTGCTCTCACGGCCATACCGTTTTTCATCAGCCGGCAAAAGGACTTAGCCTTCAGATAGGAAATGGCTGGGCCTTGCATCAGAGTTCTGGGCAAAAAGTAATCAATGATTTCAGAATGCAGGATGTGCAATTAGGTGGGCAGGGAGCCCCTTTAGTGCCTATTGGAGATAAATTCCTATTTCCTACGATCGATTTTTGCATCAATCTAGGTGGGATAGCAAATATCAGTATGGAAGATGAAGGACAGCGTATCGCTTTTGACACTTGCCCTTTTAACCTACTTCTAAATGCTCAAGCTAATGTGCTCGGGGCAGAATACGATAAAAATGGCTCTTGGGCCAAAGAAGGGGATTTTAATCAAAATTTATTCGAAGATCTAAATGCGCTGCCTTATTACTTGAAATCAGATGCAAAATCTCTGGGTCGAGAAGATTTAGAAAATGACTTCATGCCGCTGTTGATCTCCAGTGGTCTTTCTGAAAAAGACATTTTGAGAACTCTGGTAGAGCATTATGCTTTTCAAATCGCCAAAGTGATTAAACAATTCCAAGGCAATGAATCACCTGCTGTGTTGATCACTGGAGGGGGGGCCTACAATGCTTTTTTTATAACCTGCCTGGACAAGCAACTGAATGCCAAGTGGAATCACATGGAGGCTTCCTCAGAATTGATTGAATTTAAAGAGGCGCTAGTTTTTGGGTTTTTGGGTGTGTTGCGTCTACGAAATGAAAACAATTGCCTGGCATCCGTGACAGGAGCAGCTTCTGACTCATCTGGGGGAGTAATTTTTGGCTAACCGCCCGTCAGACTTCATGCAGGAAGAGAGGTTTATTTTCCTATTTTTGCCCAGCTATAAACCCAAATTACATGCAAGAATTACTTAAAAAATTCGAGAACAAGAAACCCGAAATTACTTTTGAATGGAGTGACAGCGAGTCAGAAGCAGAAGGCTGGGTAGTGATAAATTCTCTCAGAGGTGGAGCCGCAGGAGGTGGCACCCGCATGAGAAAAGGATTGGATAAGCGGGAAGTCGAATCTCTAGCTAAAACCATGGAAGTGAAGTTTACCGTCTCAGGCCCTGCCATTGGTGGTGCAAAGTCAGGAATCAACTTTGATCCAAACGATCCCCGCAAAGACGAAGTACTAAGACGCTGGTACAAAGCAGTAATGCCTTTATTAAAAAATTACTATGGAACAGGCGGAGATCTTAACGTGGACGAAATCCATGAAGTAATTCCTATCACAGAGTCCTATGGTCTTTGGCACCCACAAGAGGGAGTAGTAAATGGGCATTTTCATGCAACAGAACCTGAAAAGATTCGGAAAATAGGTCAATTAAGACAAGGTGTTTCCAAAGTCCTTGAGGATCCACATTTCACTCCAAATGGCCCTAAAAAATATACTGTAGCAGATATGATTACAGGGTTTGGGGTAGCGGAAGCGGTTAGGCATTATTATCAAATCTGGGGTGGAGACATCAAAGGAAAGCGAGCCATTATTCAAGGATGGGGAAATGTAGGAGCTGCAGCAGCTTGCTTCCTCGCGGTAGAAGGCGTAAAAATAGTAGGCATCATCGACCGAGACGGAGGAGTGATCAATGAAGCAGGTTATTCTATAGATGAGGTGCGTGAGCTTTTCCTTAATAGAAATGGTAACAAGCTGGTGGCCGACAATCAGCTTTCGTTCGATGAGATTAATCAGAAAATATGGGATCTGAAAAGTGAAATTTTCATTCCAGCAGCTTCTTCTAGGTTAATTACACAGGATCAAGCTGAAAAAATGGTCAATTCCGGATTAGAAGTAATTTCCTGTGGCGCCAATGTGCCATTTGCTGATCCTGAGATTTTCTTTGGCCCAACCGGCGTTTGGACTGACCAGCGAGTTTCAGTGATTCCTGATTTCATCGCAAATTGCGGAATGGCTCGTGTATTTGCTTATTTGATGAGTGACAACGCGGAGGTCACCGATATGGCGATATTTACAGATGTAAGTGAAACTATTGAGAAAGCTCTGAAAAATGTTCATTCCAGGAATTCAGAAAAAGTTAAACTAGCTGAAACTTCCTTTAATATAGCCCTAGCACAACTCGTGTAAAACTATTCTTTGCCATTGAACTGTTGGAGTTAATTTTTGATTAATTCCAACAGGATGGCAAGTTTTGATTGTGCTGTATCAGGCAAAAGCTGTAGTTTAGCAGAAGCCAGTATTGAAGCGCAGCAATCAAATATTTGCTTAAATTAACTGAAAAGAACACCCAGCATACCCTATTAGCCTAATGAAGAATTTTATCTTAAGTTTCTCCATACTTTTCGGAATATTATTTTTTGGTGGGCTAGAGATGCAATCTGCCTTTGCCGAAAATACTGATACTGAGAATGTCTACCTCGCACAGGCAGATCACGGGAATGCGGATCAAGCTACCCTACATGGTGAATCTCTAGCAGAAACTGGAGAAGAAGACCACCATACTGCACCTATTTGGTTGGTTATCCCATTTGTAGCCTTGCTACTTATGATTGCCACAGGTCCTTTATTTTATGAGCATTTTTGGCATAAAAACTACCCGAAAATCGCGATTGGATTCGCTTTGCTGGTCGTTTTCTATTATTTATTTGTGCTAGGGAATGTCCATGCACCCGTCCATGCTATGGCGGAATACATTCAGTTCATAGCACTACTCGCCTCCTTATACATTGCGTCGGGAGGCATTCTGATTGAGATAGATAAAAAAGCAACACCATTTGCCAACGTATCCTTATTAATTATTGGCGCATTGATCGCAAATCTGATAGGAACTACCGGGGCATCTATGCTTTTGATCAGACCATTTATTAGACTGAACAAAGGAAATATTCAAGCTTACCATATCATATTCTTCATCTTCATGGTGAGTAATATTGGTGGTTCGTTGACACCAATCGGTGACCCTCCGCTATTCTTGGGTTTCTTGAAAGGAATTCCATTCTTCTGGACACTAGAGCATAACTGGCCAGCATGGATATTTGCTTTGATTGCGCTTGCTGTTGCTTTCTACTTTATTGACAAAAAATTTGGCAGGGCAAATGATGACTCTGAACTAGAGGAGACTACTTATTCCAACAAGCTTTCCTTAATTGGAATGAAGAACTTTGGTTGGTTATTTATTATTATTTGCTCGGTATTCCTTGATCCAAATGTGATAGAAGGTGTACCGGCAATAGTGTATGACGGGCAAAAATTCTCTTATATCCGAGAGATCATTATGCTTTCAGTAGCCTTCCTGTCTTACCGCTTTGCTGACCAAAGAGCCATCAAAGGCAATGAATTCAACTTCGAACCCATCCGTGAGGTAGCATTTATCTTCGTAGGAATATTTGGTACTATGATGCCGGCCTTAGAGCTAGTAGGCGACTTTGCAAAATCTCCTGATGGCGCTGCAATGATCACTCACAACACGCTTTATTGGGGCACAGGTATCTTATCCGGATTCCTAGACAATGCTCCAACTTACCTAAACTTCCTTGCCGCAGCCATGGCTTCCAAAGGTGCTTCCATTGGTAACATCGAAGAGGTTCGTCAGTTCGCTGCCGATGGGTATCATGACTCTGCTTTTGAATTGATGGCCATATCAATCGCCTCAGTATTCTTCGGAGCGATGACTTACATCGGAAATGGACCAAATTTCATGGTGAAGTCTATAGCGGAACAAAATGGTATCAAAATGCCATCTTTCTTTGGCTACATCATCCGATTCTCTCTGCCAATCTTATTACCACTATTAATCCTTGTGTGGCTGGTATTCTTTGCTTTCGTTGAGGTTTAAACTTCAGCAAATCTGAAATAGGATTCCAAATGATCATTGAATAAACCAGTTGTCTGCATACGTGCATAGACTTGGATATATTCCCTTTTCATTTATGAACGCATCTCCATGCTAGGATTAGAATCGGTGGTTTAAATTATTGTTTGGTTATCTAATCAATATCCTTAACTCTAAAGCAAAACTCGTAAATTAGGTTCATCTGAAAATGAATGAATTACTTGAGTTATGAAAGCTGGTACAAACTTTTCCCTGATTCTTTTACTTTTCCTATTGATTTCCTGCAACAGCGAGGAAGACTACCTACCAAAAGGAAGTCAACTGCTATTAAATCCTAATTTATCCTTGTACCCAGATAACGTGTTGCCTTGGGCTCCGACGATCCCCAATGAGATTCAATATGGGGTAAGTCGGGAAGTTTTCCTGACTGGAAATCGATCCCTCTTTATTGAAAATAAAGAAAGATCCACTGCCAATTCAGCCACTTGGACACAAACTTACACAGGACCCATGCCAACTCCGGGAAGCACTGTGGAGCTCGTGGCTTTTGTGAAAGGAGAAGATGTCATAGATTTGACCCTAGGAGGTAGAGTTTCCATTTTTATGAAGGTCTTTACTAATGACACTAGCGAAAGTAGAAATACATCCGCCACAAATGAAGAGCTTTTTCAAGGTGATTTTGATTGGTTCAAGTTGAAGGCAACTTTAGAAAATTTTCCGAAAGATGCGGAAAGCATCCAGGTCAGTTTATTTGTACCCGATTTGACTTTGGGGAAAGTTTATTTTGATGAGATTAATCTTTTTGCCAAGTGAATTCCTTGATTCAGAAGTAGGCTAATTTTCCATATTCAATTTTTTAGACATAAAATTTCCAAAATACTGAAGTGGACTGTAGACAGTAGAGTACTATATTTTCACTTCTTTATACCTAAAACAATCTACCAAATGATCATTGAATAGACCAGTAGCCTGCATGTGTGCATAGACTGTTGTACTTCCCAGAAATTTGAATCCACGTTTCTTCAAGTCTTTCGCAAGCAAGTCAGATTCTTTGGTGGTGGCTTGAGCCTCGCTCATGGAGGATAGGCGATTTTGAATTGGCTTTCCTCCAACAAATCCCCAGATATACTTGGAGAAAGAGCCAAACTCCTGCTGTACTTCCATAAAGCATTTGGCATTATTGATAGCCGCTCGGATCTTCAACACGTTTCTGACAATGCTCGGATCTTGCAGTAACTCCTGCACATAACTCTCAGGAAATTCCGCAACAACTTTGTAGTCAAAGTCTGCAAAAGCTTTGCGATAGCCTTCTCTCTTCTTCAAAATCGTAGCCCAACTCAAGCCAGCCTGAGCAGATTCTAAGATCAAAAATTCGAAATGAACCCGATCATCCCATACTGGAACGCCCCATTCAGTATCGTGGTACGCAACGTATTCTTCGAAACCAAGACACCAAGAGCAGCGCGGCTTTTGATCAGAAACTTGAAAGGTCTTTTTCATTTGTATCGATTTAGATGAATAAAATTAATCAAGAATTGGGATAAGGAAGCAGAGTGCATTACTTTCTCAATTCAATAAGAATACAACTATGCTTGCCACCTCTACCCTTGAAATCAGTGCCAAAGCTTATCGGCAAAACATCCGCTACATACGTTCTGAGATAGGACCGACACCTACCATTTCCGCAGTAGTGAAAGGTAATGCTTATGGCCATGGAATTTCACAGATGGTAGAAATAGCAGAAAAAGCCGGCATTAGACATTTTAGCGCTTTCAGCTCTGATGAAGCTTGGGAAGTGTGGGAGAAATCCAAGAAAGGTTCTGAGATCATGATCTTGGGCATGCTCCATTTCGAAGAACTAGAAGAATTAATCCGAAAAGGAATCAGCTTCTATGTTTTTGATTTTGAACGACTGGAAAAAGCGATCAAGATTTCCAAGGAAATTGATATTCCGGCTAAAGTTCATGTAGAAGTGGAGACTGGATTTCACCGAACTGGATTTGATTGGAGTCAACGGGAAAAACTTGCAGAAATGCTAGTAGAAAATTCTAGCTTCATTTCCATCGTAGGCCTATGTACGCATTATGCGGGCGCAGAATCAGTAAGTAATTTCGTCAGAGTAAAAAATCAAATTACCAGATACCACGAATTCAAGGACTTTTTCAACCATCAAGGAATCACGTTCAAAACCTATCACACTGCCTGCTCCGCAGCCACACTTATTTTCCCAGAAACGATCATGGACATGGTGAGAATAGGGATAGCTGGATATGGTTTTTGGCCTACTAAGGAGACTTTTTTCGCAAAGCTTAATTCTCTTCCAAAAGGCAATAAAAACCCACTAAGACGCTTAATTACCTGGAAAAGTACCGTAATGAGTCTGAAGACTGTGAAAACCGGAGAGTTTGTAGGCTACGGCAATAGCTACATGGCATTGGAGAATATCCGTCTTGCCATCGTGCCAGTCGGCTATGGACACGGCTATAGTCGCTTACTGAGCAATCAGGGCATGGTGCTGATCAGAGGACAGTACTGTCAGGTCGTGGGTACCGTCACGATGAATGCCATCGCCGTGAATGTGAGTAAGATCAAAGATCTAAAAATCGGTGATGAAGTAATTCTCATCGGAAAGCAGGGTGGAAAAGAAATCACTGTTGCGTCTTTCTCTGAATCCACTCAAATGGTGAATTATGAAATGCTGACTCGGCTTCCGAAAGACATTCCACGGAAAATCATCCCTTAATAGAAAATCACCGTCTTGTTTTTGATGGGCATTACCTTGCGATCTACATGATATTTGATGGCTTTGGAAAGCACTACTTTTTCCACGTCTTGGCCGATCTGGACTAATTCGGTTACGGAATTATGATGTCTGACTCTGGCTACCTCTTGCTCTATAATAGGACCAGCATCCAGTTCTTCGGTGACGTAATGAGCCGTTGCACCTATAATTTTCACACCTCTTTCGTAAGCCGCGTGATAAGGTCTAGCTCCCACAAATGCCGGCAAAAATGAATGGTGAATATTGATAATACGATTGGGGAAATGCTTGATAAAATCAGCGGAAAGGATCTGCATGTATCTTCCCAGCACCACAAAGTCAATAGTGTTGGTCTTCATCAACTCCAATTGATTCGCCTCAGCAGCGGCTTTGGTCTCGGAGGTGATCGGTATATAATGAAAAGGAATGCCAAAAGCCTCCACAATTTCCTTCAAACTTTGATGATTGGAGACCACCACAGGAATATCTACTTCAAGCTGTCCCGCATGATGCCTTCCTAAAATATCAAACAAACAATGGGAAAGCTTGCTGACAAAAATCGCCATTCTTGGCTTCGGGAAATTGAAATGAAGCTTAAAATCCATCTTGAATCGCTCACCAACTTCTTCCTTAAATCGAGAAGCAATCTCATCTTTCTGCAAAGAAAAAGAATCCAACTCCCAAGCCGCTCTCATGAAAAACATGCCCATTTCCTCATCTACATGCTGATCCACTTCCAGAATATTTCCTTCATAAGAATAAAGGAATCGGGAAACTTCTGCTACTATCCCCTTTTGATCGGGACACTGTATTATGAGTATGGCTTTTTTCATTTTTCAGTAGTTTGGTTACAAATAAAAGATTAAAGTGGCTTATATATGGTACGCTTAGCTTAACTGTGTTTTAATGCAGTTAGGGTTTTGTTACCAATTTTTTTTCTTTCATTTAACTCATCCATCCATTTATAACTTTTACAAGTTCCCAAGAATTTTCATTAAGTGTTCTGTAAATGAAATAGCCACCATGAGCACAAAGGCTTCCACAATAATATTCTCGTTTAATGATTACATAATTTTTATCTTTTGAAAATAATGGTATTGAGTAGTAATAACGATTAGATCTTCTCTTGTTCTTTCTGTTGGAAATTGTTGCTTTGGGAATTTTACTTTGCCAAGTGCTGTCTTTGGAAGCTTTAAATTGTTCAAAAAGATATTCTTTATCTTCATCCTTAAAAATTGTATCAAGCACATTTTTCTCCTGGAATAAGTATGTAAATGAGACTAAGAAATCATGTTCAGGTAAAGAGTCAGGCTTAATGAAATTCAAACTATCCCAACTAATAATTTTTGGATCAATTTTCCTTTTTAAGGATAATAACGGTTCTTCTGAATACCTATCTGTTGAATTAACTTCCCAAGTCAAGAATGATATAATTTCGTTATCTTCAATAATATCACTGTAGGTTTGGCCAAAGCAAACTTGGTTGGTCAACAATAGTATAGTTAAAGTAATGAGTATAAGCTTATTCATTTTTATTGTTGGTACCACTTGCATTGACGATACTTCGGTCTCCCGATAACTATCGGGACGTCTTCGGTCTTCCAGCTCTTATGAATTCCAGATTTCCCAAGAGGCTTCAGCTTGTAGCATTAGCATTTCGAGGCCATTCTTAGCTTTTCCACCCTTATCCAAACAAGCTTTCATCAACGTAGTCACCGGAGGATTATAGACCAAATCATACACAAAATGCGCAGCTGAAAACTGATCCAACGGAATAGCAGGAATACCTTCTTCATTTGGAAAAGTGCCAAGTGGAGTTGTATTGATAATCAGGTGATGAGTTTTCATGATCTCAGGGTCTGAAGCCAGGTCACCGTAAGTAATTTGATCCTCATCTTCTGATCGGGATACATTCAGAAAGTCAATATCCAAATCTATCAACGCCTGCTTGATTGCTTTCGATGCTCCGCCTGTTCCCAAAATCAAGGCTTTTGGCTTTATGCCACCCAACCAAGGAGAAAGTGAATTTTTGAATCCAATGTAATCTGTATTGTAACCTGTGCGAATTCCATCCTGGATATGAATGCAGTTAACTGCGCCGATTTCTTCGCAAGCTTCCTCTAGATCATCCATCAGTGCGATCACATCTTCCTTGTGCGGAATCGTGACATTGATGCCTTCTATCTCCGGATCTTCACTAAGAATCTCCTCTAGATCAAATGCATTAGGGATATCAAACAATTCATAGGAACAGCCCTCTATTCCTTCCTTTTCAAACTTCTCTTCGAAATATTTCTTAGAAAATGAATGTGTAAGTGGGTGTCCAATTAGTCCAAATTTCCTCATGATTTCTTTAAGTATGCCGCTAGGCGATCAATCCCAAATACCAAAATAATTCCAAACAAAAATGCGGCAACAGCCACCATTAATTTTGGCTCAAAACCTGTCTGCTCTAAATATTCACCGGGAAATAAATTCTTCGTCAAAAATGGCTTCTCTTCCCCACTAGATGAAGTGCGGTATGCAGTGACGATTTTCCAAGGCCAAAGTTTATTGATTGATCCAAGCATAAAGCCAGAAAGTAAACCAATTGTAATGGAATAAAATCGCTTCAGCAACCAGGAAATCACACGACTGAAAGATAGAAGTCCGACAATGCATCCTAAAGCAAAAACACCCAACGTAGCAAAATCTCGCTCCGAAACAGCGTGTAATACAGGTTCGTATTTACCTAAAATCAGCAAAATAAAACTACCGCTAATTCCAGGTAGAATCATCGCGCATATAGCAATAGCTCCAGCTACAAAAGTAAACCAAAGTGCATCTGGGCTACTTGTAGGTGGTAATTCCGTGATGAAATATGCTGAAATCGTACCTATAATCAGCGCGATAATCACTCCTATGCTCCATTCTTTGATATCCTTCAGAATCAAAAAAGCACTGATTAAAATCAATCCACAGAAAAATGACCATAGCGGAATGGGATGCTCAGCCATCAAATAAGTGATCAGCTTCGAAAGCGAGAAAATACTCGTCATTATCCCAAGGAATAGACTAAGCAAAAAGGCTCCGTTTACTGCTTGAAAGAATGCTTTGAATTCAAATTTGAGTAGCAACTTCAGACTATCCCCATTGAAGGAATTGATACTCCGGAGCAATTCCTCGTAGATTCCTGTAATCAGCGCAATAGAACCACCAGAAACTCCGGGTACTATGTCTGCCGCTCCCATGCCCATGCCTTTCAGGTAGGTGAGCACATATTTTCTGATAAAATCCATGGTCAAAAATAAAGGCTGATCGGAATATTCCAATCAGCCTGTAATGAGTTGAGTTGTATTACAATTTGATTTCTCCCAAGAAGTGATCAAACGTATCGCCTCTCAAGCCCAGTCGAATGGTTTCCAAAGGAATAATTTCAGAAGGACTGATATTACCTAGGTTCACATTTGCACCGATCAGCTTGATAAACCAAACCTGCTGAGATTTGATTGGAGCTTCCCAGATAATTCTTTCTTCAGGAATCTGAGTTAGAATTTCTTCCACTAGTCCTTGTCTTACTTCACCTGAATCTCTAAAAAGACCGACGTTTCCACCTTCTCTGGCTTCACCGATAACCTTCCAAGCACCAGCATCCAATTCTTTCTGCATCTGCTCGATCCATTTGTATGGAGGGATAATTTTTGCAGCATCCTTAGACCCTACTTCAGAAAGCACGGTAACTTGCTTAGCTAGCGTAGTGATGTACTCACATTTCTTGTCGTGATTAAGGGAAATAGATCCATCAGACACCTCGGCGAAAGTCAGATCATATTTATCCAATACTTTTCTGTAATCGTCAAACTGACCTCTTACAAGAAAAGCTTCGAAAAGTGTGCCTCCCAAGTAAACAGGAATTCCTGCTTCTTTATAGATAGCAAGTTTCTCGTTTAGGTTTTTGGTCACATAGGATGTAGCCCACCCAAGTTTCACGATATCTACGAAATCAGAGCAACTTTCGACAAAATCTTCTGTGGCTCTTAGGCTTAGGCCTTTGTCCATGGCCATGGTAAATCCTTTGGTTCGTGGCTTCTCAGTCCGAACGGGGATATTATTCAGCTCATAATTCATTAGCGAGGTTTTAATGTTAAGATTCGAGATTTTGCTCTCGATATTGGGCAATAATCTTGTATAAGGCCTTCTGCTGCTTAAGCTCTGGCATCAAATCATACATGATGGAATGCTTTTCAAAGTCCAAAGTTAACCCATTTTCCAAAAATGAAAACGCCTCTTTGTAATTGCCCATTTTGATTAGGTATACTACCAAGCGATAATAAAGCTCTGCTTCCTCTGGCATCTCCTCAATTCCTTCGCGAGTCACATCAATAGCCTCCTCGAATCGGTTCTGCTCAAAATATATAAGTGCCAGATTTACATAGGTTTCCAGAATTCCTGGCTCCAAATTGATCGCTTCTTCGTATGCTTCAGAGCTAGCCTGCATGTTGCCCAAATTAAATTCAGCATCTGCAAGACCTACCCAATAATTAGAATTTTCTTTTGTAAGATTTAACGCTTTTTTGAAATAATGTATGGCTTCAAAGAATTTTTCCTTCTTCAGCATGCACATTCCTAGTCCAAACCAAGCGTCATCGTACTCCTCATCAAACTTGGCTGACTTCTTAAAGTACTTGAAAGCTTCATCTATTTTCTCCAATTTCTCATAGGCAGCGCCCATATAGCAGCAATTCTCTGCATTGGCTCCCTCACAATTAATCGTGTTCTGATAGGCTTCCAAAGCAAGCTCATATTGCTGCGTGTTCATCAGCGCATTGCCAAGATTGAAATAAGCTGAAGCAAAAGCGTCATCAATCAAAATCGCATAATCATACGCTTTGATCGCATCTTCGAATCTACCAAGACGATTATAAACTACTCCCAGATTATACCAGGCACCAGCACTGTAAGGATCTTGGTCAATGAACTCCTGGTAGAAATCCAGAATCTCATCAAAAGAACCTTCTTCCTCAGTAATCATCGCCAACTGGAAAAGCGCATCTTCGTGATTGATGCGACTCTTTACAGCTTCTTTGAAATAGTAGCTTGCTTTTTCATTGTTGTTTTGGACGCGGTACAGGTTTCCCAAGGAGTAATATACCTCAGCTTTGTCTTCCGCTAATGGCAGGAAATTCTCCAACAACTCAATACCATCCTGCGATGTGCCTCCCAAAATGTGGGCATTAGCCAAGGCAAGAATGATTTCCTCGTTGTTTGGAGATATATTATTTATGTTTTCCAATATGCCCAGTCCTTCTTCCAATTCATCATTGAATATGAGGCATTGCGCTTGGAGCAACTTAATTTCTACAGAGAATGGGAATCGTTCCAACGAAAACTCAGCAGCACGTAGTGCCTTGAGAAACTTCTGCTGATCAAAGTAAAATCGGATGATATCTTCCAATTCTTCCTCTTCGAAATAAAGGTCCAGATTGGCTTGAAGGGAATTTTCAAATCGCTCTACCAGCTTCTTGTCATTTTCCCAATCATGATCGTGATCTCCAGTCATTAGGATGTGTTATGGTTTATTTAAGTTACCAATTAATTTGGTCTCTCAAAATCTCGATTTGTTAAATTTCATTCTACTCTTTCAGAGAAATAATGTCATTTCTCATTGAAGCTTTGGGAAGAAACGATAGGGATCAAAAATAAGTTTACTTTGACCAGTTAAAGGTATCTTCCAAGCTATGATAATCATTATTAAGCAGCTTGTTCACTTTAGTATTATCGAAAAATAATTTTTGCTGTGAAATCATAGCTGTTTTCTTATTCAGCGGGCTTTTACTCAATCCTATTTTTCTAAATACAGTATTGAAAAACACTGCAATCTTAAGCATCACTGGACTTACTGCCTTTGATGGAGCCTTTTTTTCAAATACAGCTGCCATTTTCTCAAAGAATTCCTTGTATGAAATCTGCTCTCTATTTAAAATAAAGCGCTCACCCCACACTTCATTTTCTACTAATTCTCTTACCTGCTTAGCCGCATCTCGCACATCGATGTAGTTCAAATCTCCCTTAGGGTAATAGGAATTCTCTTCCAACACGTAATGGTAAATATCTGAAGAACTACGATCGTCACTGATTTTTCCCAAAAGGATGGAAGGATTCACTACAATCAAATCCAATCCTTCCTGCTCACCTCTCCAAGCTTCCAATTCGGCCAAATATTTAGAAATGCCATAATCCGTGTTGAGGGGAGATTCGACCCATTTAAAATTCTCGTCAATTTTTGACAACTCAGGGCTCCTTCCTATAGCAGCAACAGAACTGATATGAACCAGTTTATTCACGCCGGAATTAAGCATGGCATTGACCAGATTTATAGTGCCATCGACATTGCTTTTATGCAAACTCTCTTCATCATTAGCATCAAAAGAAACTTTACCCGCTGCATGAACAACTATATCCATCCCTTCGAGCGCTAATTCAATGGATTCAATATCAGAAAGCTCTCCTTCATGCCAGGTAATAGGAAAGTCAATTTCATCTAGCAATCTCAGCGATGAACTTGATCTGCGAAAACCATGAATCTCTCCAAGCGCAGCAAATTCTTTAGCCAAATAGCTTCCAAATAGTCCCGTAATACCTGTAATAAGAATTTTCATTGATCAACCCGCAAATCAAAGAGTGGAATTTAGCACATCAAGTTGCTTGATTTTGCTGTATAATTTTGACTTTGGCAAAGTCTCCATCATGTCCAAGTAGCGTGGGTTGTGGCAGTCCGTACCAAAAAATTTCACTAAGCCCATCTCTACTAGCTTCTCACCAAAGTCCTTCACTGGCTTAGAGTAAAAGCCAGTAAGTGATAGCAAGTTTAGTTGAAAAAGGATTTGCCTGTCTGTCAGGTCCTGAAGCAATCCCTTGTCTCCAATTAGGTATTGATAACGTTCTGGATGGGCGAGAATCGGCTTATAACCTGCCATTTCAAGTTGAAATATAATTTCCAAAAGCATTTGAGGCTTATTGATAAAGCCCGTTTCCACTAAGATATAATTGTCACCAAACGTAAGTACTTCTTCTCCATTTTTGATTTTCTCGAGGAAAATCTCGTCCATGTAATATTCAGCAGCAGCTTCTATTTCTATAGAAATACCTTCTTTCTTAACCGCTCTGCGAAGATCCTCCAAACCCATTTGCACGATTTCTGGCGTATTGCGATAATACTCAGACATGATATGTGGTGTAGTGATGATTTTGCGCAAACCATAATCTGACAAACGCTTAATCAAATGAAGAGACTCCTCCATGCTTTTAGATCCATCATCGATACCGGGTATCAAATGCGAATGCATATCGACCTCTAACCAGCTTAGGTCAAGGTTTTCATATACTTCCGGTTGTTTCTTAAACAGATCTAAAAATCCCATTACAATCCTCCTTCACTAATTTTGAATTCTTCTAAGGTAGGCCATTCGGCATCTTTCTCAGAAGTAATTGGCTCGTCAATCTGCCAGTCTATATCTAAAGCTGGATCATTCCAAAGAATTCCTCCTTCACTTTCTTTATTATAATAATTGGAGCACTTATATGCGAAGATCGAATCTTCCAATACGGAAAATCCATGGGCAAAGCCTTTTGGTACATACATCAGATTATTTCTGCTTGAATCCAGGATGGCAGAATATTTCTCTCCAAAAGTCGAAGAGCCTTTTCTCAAATCCACGATTACGTCCAGAACTTTCCCCTGAATCACGCGTACCAATTTTGCTTGGGCAAAATCTCCTCTCTGAAAATGAAGACCTCGCACGGTTCCTTTCTGAGAGAAGCTCTGATTATCTTGAACCCAATCATGATCAACTCCTTCAGATTGTAACCAATCTGCTCGGTAGGACTCAAAGAAATAACCTCTCTGGTCTTCAAAAATCCTTGGAAATATCTCTAAAACACCTGTTAGGGTGGCTTTTTTTACTTGGGCCATTGGCAGTATATTAGTTTCGGCTTTAAAAGGCAAAATAACCACCAGTCAAATCACTATCCTAATCAATTCTAAGGAAATATGTCGAACTTTACGGCAACCTAACATGCCAATTTAAATAAAAATGCCGCAATTGGCCATTTCTAAGCAAATAGGAAACTATAATTAAGTGTTTCGCATTGTTTCGATATAGCAATTAATTTATGAGTAAACATTCCCGCAAACTTCAAAAACTTCACGAAACAGGTGGCAAAGAAGAAACTGCCATCCTAGTAAGTGTGGTTCGTCAATATCAGACCGAGCAACAAACGGAGGAATATCTGGATGAATTGGCTTTCTTGACAGAAACTCTCGGTGCAAAGACAGTTCATCGCTTTACCCAGAAAATGGAAAAGCCAGATATCAAAACCTTTGTAGGCTCTGGAAAACTTGAAGAGATTCAAGCATATATCAAGCATTTCGAAGTCGACATGGTCATATTCGATGATGATCTATCTCCTTCTCAGATGAGAAACCTTGAGAATGAGTTGAAGGTCACGATCTACGATAGATCACTTCTGATTCTGGATATTTTCTTAAAGAGAGCACAAACTGCCCAAGCTAAAACGCAGGTGGAACTTGCCCGCTTCCAATATCTACTACCTCGCTTGACAAATCTCTGGACTCACTTAGAGCGACAGAGAGGAGGTACGACCACACGTGGCGGATCAGGTGAGAAAGAAATCGAAACTGATAAACGAGACATCAGAAACCGAATCACTCTTCTAAAGGAGAAACTTCGTGAAATAGAAAAACAAGGAGAAACACAGCGTAAAGGTCGAAATGGAATTGTTCGAGTAGCGGTAGTTGGTTACACCAATGTGGGTAAAAGCACCTTGATGAATCTAATTACTAAAACAAATATTCTGGCTGAGAATAAACTCTTTGCCACAGTCGACTCCACCGTTAGAAAGATGGTACTTGAGAACGTCCCTTTCTTGCTATCGGATACGGTCGGATTTATCCGAAAACTTCCTACTCACCTCATTGCAGCGTTCAAATCTACATTGGATGAAATCCGTGAAGCAGATCTACTCGTACACGTGGTTGATATTTCGCATCCGCATTTCGAAGATCATGTTGCTGTAGTGACTGAAACATTGAATGAAATCAAGGCTGGAGAGAAACCAATTCTGCTTGTCTTCAATAAAATCGATTTGGTAGAGACCATGCCTAGCGAGGAAGAAAGCATGAAAATGACTGAATTGGAATTAGAAGAAGCAGATTTCCACGATTTTGATGCTTTGGCTGAAGCTTATGGAAAGAAAACTGGTATTCCTCCTGTATTCATGGCAGCAGCCAGCGGGGAGAATGTAGAAGGATTTCGACAAGCATTAATCGCTGAAGTGAAAAAACAGCACAGAAAAATCTATCCTCATTACTTAGAAGACGAAACCTTCACCATTGACGAATAGAATAACTAAAAAGACCATCACCACGATGATGGTCTTTTTTTTGTATGTGTAAGTCAGTAAACTTTTTATGAAATTTTCTTCGCCTCAGTTCATTTTTTTGGTCTTAAATTTCTGCTAACCTTAGCCTTATGAATACGGATTTCTCACAGTATGACATTTTTTTTGAATTGACTCCAGACCTAGTCTGTATTGCTGGTTTCGACGGGTATTTCAAAAAAATAAACCCTGCTGTCAAGGAGGTTTTAGGATATTCTTATGAAGAATTATATTCCAACCCAATTCATCATTTCATCTATCAAGAAGACAAGGAAAATACGGCAAAAGAAAGGTCTGAATTACTTAAATCTACCCCTTTAGTCAATTTCGAAAATAGATATGTCACCAAATCAGGTGAAATTGTATGGCTTTCTTGGACATCCCAGCCGGTAACAAAAGACCAAATTATTTTTGCTATAGCTCGAAATATCACACAAAAAAAAGAACTCGAAGCTGACAGAAATTCACTTTTAACCAACCTGACAGAAATCAATAAGGATCTCCGCCACATAGGCCATATGACTTCACATGACCTCCGGTCTCCGGTGAATAATCTGCTGTCTATCTATGAGTTAATAGATTATTCCAAAATCACGGATAAAGAAACCTTAGAGCTCATGGAGATATTTAAGATGAGCTGTGAAGATTTGCGTGATAAACTTAACGTCTATTCTAAAGAGCTTAGGGAAAAACAGTCCTTATACATCCCATTCAAAGAAATTGATCTTCAAAAGCTGGTAAAAAAAGTATCCAAATCCATCTATTCTCTTCTCAAAAACTCTAAAGCTACAGTCGTAACTGATTTTGATGAGTTACCTAAGATAACGTCTAACTCTACTTATCTGGAAAGTATTTTTCTCAATCTAACGACCAATTCGATCAAGTATAAAAAAGCAGGAGCTGACCCCGTCATTACAATTTCATGTAAACGGGTTGAAGGCAAAATCCATCTGACCTTTTCAGACAATGGATTGGGATTTGACTTGGAAAAAGTAAAAGATAAACTATTTGGTTTTCAGCAGACATTTCATCGCAACGAGGATAGCCGAGGAATAGGGCTTTATCTGGTTTACAACCACGTTCAGAGTCTTGGAGGAACGATCGAAGTAGAAAGCAAGGTTGGCGAGGGCACAACCTTTCGTATTATTCTGAATTCTCAAGAATTACAGTGAAAAAATAGACTTCCGCAATTTTTTATAAAATCAAAAGACATTACAGGATAGATTTACCAATTATAATATTTTGTTTGGTGTGATTAAGCAAAACCTGCAACTTAGCATCAATGAAGAAATCTATATATCTTTTTTTTACAGCCTCATTCCTTATTTTCTCTTGCTCTCAGAAAAGTGAATTTGGAGGCGAAATCAGTACTGACTCAGAGCAAATTAAGGCAGGAAAAGTTCTTTTTGAGAACAATTGCAGCACTTGTCATAGCTTAGAACAAAATGGGATCGGACCAAATCTAAGTGGGTTAACCCATTCTGTGGAATCTTCATGGATCAAGAATTTTATAAAAAATCCATCGGCTGTAATTGAAGCTAATGACCCAAGAGCTGTAAAGCTTTTTGAATTGTATAAAACCTACATGCCTCCTTTTCCAGGAATAGAAGAAAAGGATCTAGATGCGCTACTCGCATATCTTCATACCTACGAGACCTTACCTGATAGTTTGCCACAAATTGGCTTAGAAAATCCTATCCCTGACTCTGTTCCTGACTCTGGTATTCGTATAGAATTGGAGCTATACAGTCAATTGCCAGCCTCTGATACAGCTTTCCCTTTAGCAAAAATGACTAAAATGGAAGCTATTCCAGGCACAGAGCGCTTATTCATCAATGATCAGCGCGTAGGACTTTACGAACTCATTGATAGCAAGCCAAATGTATACTTACCTATCAGTGAGTTAAAACCTGATATGGTCAGTAAACCAGGTTGGGCTACCGGAATGGCAAGTTTTACATTTCATCCAGAATTTACCAAAAACGGCCTTTTCTATACTGCTCACACTGAACCAGGCGGCACTCAACAAGCTGATTATGGCTATTCGGACACTATCCGAGTTTTCATGCAATGGATTCTAACGGAGTGGAAAGCTGACAATCCTTCAGCTAAGGTTTTCAATGGCTCATCCAGAGAACTTGTTCGAATAGATATTCCTTCTCAGGCTCACGGAATGCAAGAGCTGACTTTTAATCCAAATGCCAAATCAGGAGACGAAGATTATGGCTTGCTTTTCATCGGCTTTGGAGATGGAGGGCTAACAGAAAAACGTGCCGCCCACCTATCCAACAGTAAAGGTTCGAAAATCTACAGTAGTATTCTGAGAATAGATCCAATAGGAAACAACAGTATAAATGGCAAGTACGGAATCCCAACGAGCAATCCTTTTGCAGGTAAAGAAGGAAAAGCAGGTGAAGTATATGCGTATGGCTTTCGTAATCCTAATAGGATTTTTTGGGATACGAAAGGAAACATGTTTGCTACAGATATTGGGCAACACAGTATAGAAGAGCTCAATAAGATAGAAAAGGGCAAGTTCTATGGTTGGCCGATTAGAGAAGGACGATTTATAATCAATCCATATGGCAAGTTCAGAGAAATCTTTCCTCTACAGGAAGACGATGAAAAATTTGGTGTTACATATCCTATCATTCAACTGGACCACGATGAGCTTGCGGCAATATTCGCTGGCTATATCATGCCTTCTGGTCCACTTCAAGGAAAATTGATTTTTGGAGATATACTTTCAGGCAGACTATTCTTCGCTGACTTGTATGATTTAGAAAAGTCTGGTGTAGAAAGCTGGGGAGTGATTTTCGAAGGAAAAGAAATTAGTCTTCTGGAGCTTTGCGGCGGAGAGCGAGTAGATTTGAAGTTTGGAAAAGATGCCAGCGAACAAATTTACATCATGAGTAAGACAGAAGGGAAAATCTTCAAGTTATCAATGAATTGAGCCAATAGATTGGTTTACCTACATACGAGTGTAGGCACTTTGGTCAATACCTGATTGAAACCATCTCATCTTTATCAATGGTCTATTGCTATTCTCTGAAGTAAAAAAATATCATAATAAAGGCCAGCTTAAAAGCTGGCCTTTATTAGTTGATCTTATTGACCCGAAATATTCATTGAGCCCACGTAGTAATCTTTATCTACAGTGATTTTGGCATTTTTCTGCACAACGTCAACTGACTGCCAACTCTGAGTTGGAGTTAAATTCATCTCCTTACCATCCACATCGATTTTCACTGGCATATTGAAGCCAACGACACCATTGTCCCAACGATAATACAACTTGCCTTCCTGCAAATAATAACTGAAAATCGGAATTCGAATATCTCTTAAATATTGATCAAAAACAGGGCTTAGATTAATTCCCGATTTCTGTGAAATGTAATTTTCGATTTGACGTGTTGTCACTGTTTTATGATAAAACTCAGCATTCAAGCCTCGCAAGATTGATCTCCACTTTTCATCGTCATTTATCACCTGGCGAATAGTATGCAGCATATTATGGCCTTTATTATACATGTCGCCAGAACCTTCCTGATTGACTCCATATTTCCCTATCACTGGGGCTGCATTTCCTATCCCTTTTCTCAAACCTAATGTGTATGCAGAAGCAGCTTCTTTTCCATAGAAATAATCAATAAATATATTCTCTGAATAAGAAGTGAAGCTCTCATGAATCCACATATCAGCGATATCTCGATAAGTTATATTATTAGCAAACCACTCGTGCCCTGACTCGTGGATGATGATGTAATCAAACTTCAATCCCCAGCCAGTTCCGCTGAGGTCTCTTCCTAAATAGCCATTCTCATACTTATTTCCATAAGTAACAGAACTTTGATGCTCCATTCCCAAGTAGGGTGCTTCGACTAATTTATAGCTGTCTTCATAAAAAGGATAAGGTCCAAACCAATGCTCAAAAGCTTCCATCAAGCGAGGCGCATCTTTAAACTGTTTCTTAGCTTTGGCTAGATTATCACGGAGTACATAATAGTCCAAGTCCAGCTCGCCTTTTTCACCTTTATATTTTTCTCCAAAATGGACATAATCGCCCACGTTGATATTAATTCCGTAATTATTGATCGGGTTTTTCACTTCCCAATGATAGGTTTTGGTCTTGGCGGCCTTATTGTGATCAGTTTTGATCAATCGACCATTAGAAACATCCATCAGGTTTTCTGGTACAGTCACGCTAATCAAAACACCTTGATCTGGTTCATCATACATGTGGTCTTTGTTTGGCCACCAGATACTAGCACCAAGTCCCTGATTGGAATTTGCAATGAAAGGCAGGCCATTGCTATCCTTGTTCCACGTCAATCCTCCATCCCAAGGAGGGCGAACAGCCTCCACAGGCGTTCCTGAAAATGTAAGAACAACTGCCTTTTCTTCTCCTATCTTTTGGGTTGATTTCAAAGTGATAAAGTGCGCATTTCCATCATGCTCAATTTCCAATTCTACGCCATCTTGCTCTGCCTTGCTAAGCTGCATAGGCGCTTGTAAGTCAATCTGCATGCGTTTAGAATCTTCCAGCACCTTGTATCGTACCGTGTTTTTACCAGAAAGTGACTTAGTCTCCGGATCAACAGTTACTTCCAAATGATAGTATTGCAAATCCCACCAGGCCCGCTCAGGAGTGATCGTGCCGCGAAGAGTATCCTGTCTCGTAAACTCCTCTCCATGAGGAAACATTTGTGCTTGGGCGCTCAGGCAAAAGAGAAGGGAAAAACTAAGTAATATATATCTCATAGCTAATTCAAAATTTGGGATTTGAGTACACAAGATACTTGGAAGGATTTATTGAAAAGGCATACATTTCCACGAAAGGACTTAATTTTAGTGAAAGGAAGCTTGTCAATCATGAAAAAGCAAAGGAATGGCTTAACCAATTTCTATCAACATGTTCAATTATAACAATCGCAAATTCCGCGCGGTACAAAACACTGAAAATGGAGAAACCTCTGCTGAAACGGTTTTCCATTATCATCAAGAAGGCACTATCATAACTGCAGCATATGCTGGAGGAAAAATTGTCAAAGGACAGTTGATAGGTTTGGTGGACGAAGCAGGAAATATCAACATGCGCTATCATCAAGTGAATTCATCTGGAGAACTGATGACTGGCATCTGCCACAGCAAACCTGAAATCTTAGATAATGGTAAAATCCGCCTCCACGAAACTTGGGAATGGACTTCCGGTGATAGGTCTAGGGGAGAAAGTGTTATTGAGGAGATTTGATTTTTATGTTTGATGTCGGATGTCGGGTGTCCGATGTTGCAAAATCGCTAATCGAAGCAATACTGAAATTGGTTTATCGTACATTAGAGTGTTTTAAATCAATTGGTTATGAAAAAGGAAAAATTGAAATCAGATATATATTCCATGATAGCTGATGTGGAAAGTGAAGAATGGCTAGAGGAAATCAAAACTTTTTTAGCCAATAAAGCTGCCTATCAAGAAAGGTTAGTATCTGCTGCACAGGCAGGAGAAAACGATATCATAAACGGAAGATTGATGAGTCTAGAGGAAATAAAATCACGACTATATGATAAAATGAAAAAGCGATCAGATGATGTAAGTAATGGAAATTTTATTTCTCATGAAGACTTAGAAAAAGAGTCAAAAAATTGGTAGGTGGGTTATTATTTTATCACCTAAAAAGAATTGCTAGATCAAGCTAATTTTAATGAAGTACTTCGCAACATATGAAATTCCAAAGCACAAATTATTACCCTTAATTGGAGAAGAAGTGAAAAATGGAGTTACAGGAAGTACTACCTATTTCATAAAATCTTTTGTGTCTGATGAATCAATTGAATTACTAAAAGACTCTAAAGGAATTTTTCAAATTTTCTCAAATGGTCTATTGCTTAGAGTATTCAAAAACAATCGTACGATTTCAATTCCAATACCATTTAATCAAATTAAAAGGTTAGAATTAATAAAGGGAAAGGAGTCTATTCAACCCATATTTTTCTTTCCCATGTGGATTTTATTAAAAGTTGGACTCCGTATTGACATTGCCCGCTATTTTAGACTTAGATATTGGGAGTACAAAATAGAAGCGACCATTCTAGAAATTGAGACGCATTCGGCAACATTTAAACTTGAAACCAATGGTTACACTTTTAACAGCCAAGAAGAATTCTTCGCTAAATTGACAGACATTCAAGAATTAAAAATTATTAAACCCATTCCTTAATTTTCCAAACTGGTAAAATGCCCAGCGGATTTTAAACCCGCCAGGCATATTTTTTAGCTCACAGGCTCAGAAACAGCTTCACGAAGTTCTTGCGCAGCAGCCACCATTTCAATCAAAGCCTTTCTGGTTTCTTCCCAGTGACGGGTTTTCAAACCGCAATCAGGATTCACCCATAGATTTGCCGCAGGAATTACAGCCTTGGCTTTTTCCATTAGTTGGGTCATCTCAGCCTTTGATGGCACTCGTGGAGAATGGATATCATACACCCCAGGCCCAATTTCATTTGGATAGTTAAACTCCGCGAAGGCATCCAACAATTCCATTTGAGATCTTGAACACTCAATCGTAATCACATCGGCATCCATGTCCGCTATATTTTGGATGATGTCATTGAATTCCGAATAGCACATGTGCGTATGGATCTGCGTTTCATCTTTCACTCCAGATGCAGAGAGTCGGAACGCCCGAACCGCCCATTCCAAATACGCCTGCCAGTCAGCTTTACGAAGCGGAAGACCTTCTCTGATCGCTGGTTCATCGATCTGAATCACGCCAATTCCAGCTTTCTCCAGATCCACAACCTCATCTCGAATCGCCAAGGCAATCTGCGTACAGGTCTGAGATCTTGGCTGATCATTTCGCACAAAGCTCCATTGTAAAATCGTAACTGGCCCAGTAAGCATTCCCTTCACAGGTTTGTCAGTAAGTGACTGCGAGAAAGCTGACCAGCGAACCGTCATCGGCTTAGGTCTATGCACATCGCCATAGATAATCGGCGGCTTCACGCATCTACTTCCATAACTCTGCACCCAGCCAAACTTCGTAAAAGCAAATCCTGCCAACTGCTCACCGAAGTACTCAACCATGTCGTTGCGCTCAAATTCCCCATGCACAAGCACATCCATTCCGATTTCTTCCTGCCAAAGAATCGACTCCTTCGTCTCGTCCTCCAATAGTTTTTCGTAAACTTCTTGAGTCAACTCGCCTTTCTTAAATCTCGCTCTCCAGGATCTTACTTCTGTAGTCTGTGGAAAAGAACCAATAGTCGTGGTGGGAAAAAGTGGGAGCTTTAAAGCTGTTTTTTGTAGCGATTGACGGTTTGCAAAGCTGTTTTTCCGCTGATCGTCACCTAGAGCAACACTGGCGACTCTATTTTTCACTTGTTCATCGTGGATCAAGGAGGAGGTTTTTCTATTTACCACTGCTTGTTGATTTTGTGCCAAAATTTCCAAAATCTCCTCAGATGTATCTTTCCCTGCCAATTTTCTAAGAACAACCACTTCCTCTATTTTCTGCGTCGCAAAAGCCAACCATTGCCGTACTTCTACAGGAAGCGATTCGGTATTTTCCTCCAAATCCAGATCACAAGGAGAATGAATAAGCGAGCAGGAAGGCGCTATCCAAACACGATCCTCACCGATCGCTTGTACTGTTTTATTGATCAGCGAAAGAGAATTTTGGAAGTCATTTTTCCAGATATTTCTTCCATCCACCAGACCCAAGGAGAGGTTTACATTTGCTTTCAATTTCCCTGAATCCAGAATATCCTCCAGCTGAGAAGGACATCTCACCAAGTCTAAGTGAAGGGTGTGCACAGGTAGGGAAAGTGCTAATTCCAGATTCGCACCGAAGCAATCGAAGTAATTGGCAAGGATAATTTTAAGTGAAGGGAGAGCTTTTTTGATCTCGCCGTAGACGTATGTAAATGCATTTTGCTCTTTCTCCGTCAAATCCATCGCAAGGAAAGGCTCGTCAAACTGCACATAATCTACATGCAGAGAATCTAGTTTTTTCAGTATTTCCAGGTAAACCGGAAGCAAATTTTTGATCAGATCTATTCGTTCAAATCCAGCTTCTTTTTCCTTGCCCAAAAGCAGATAAGAAACTGGGCCAATCAGGACTGGTTTAGTACTAATTCCAAGCTGCTTAGCCTCAGTGAATTCCTGAATCACTTTTGTAGAAAACAGTTTGAAAAATTGATTATTCGTGAATTCAGGAACGATGTAATGGTAATTCGTATCAAACCATTTGGTCATCTCCATAGCCGTAATATCCAGTCCATCTTGCTGATAGCCACGAGCCATCGCAAAATATAAGTCCAGCTCATTACCTCCTTTTTGAAGAATCACTTCATGATAGCGATCAGGAATCGCCCCAACCATCAGAGACATATCCAACACCTGATCGTAGAAAGAAAAGTCATTGGAAGGAATCAGGTCTATTCCAGCGTCCTTCTGAAACTGCCAATTAGCCTTTCGGATTTTTTCTCCAGCTGTGTGGAGATCTGAATTTGTGATTTTGCCTGACCAATACTGTTCACAGGCTTTTTTGAGTTCTCGGTGGCTACCTATTCGCGGATAGCCAAGATTATGCGTTTGCATCTCTTTTAACTTTTAATGATGAATAATTAGTTAAAAGCTCTTTGGCTAGATTTCACCATGCTGGCAAATCGGGCAATTGGAAAAGTAAAATACGCACATAGCAGATCTTGTCTGAGCCCAAGGGACACAGATAAAAGCATTCTAAGAAAACGTATCAAACTTGACTAAAAAGCCTCATTCGCGGAAGCATCGTCAATTCGGAATAGGCAGGTCTCCTGACTTGTAACGACTTTCATCGTCCTTCCCGTCTCCGTGGTGTTGGCGACAGTGGACATGCGAGGATGATCGTCTTTGGTGTGTTACTTACAGTTGCGCGACAGTTCGTGATTTTCACACGATTCCCTATTAATCTACAGCTAAGTAAAACCTCTTCCGGTTGATAAAGAAATAAAGTTAAGAACTATTTCAGCGGTGAAAGTAGTGAAATTTATGTGATTACCCGTAATGATGCAAGCAACCATATTCTCTTTGATATACTGGAAGAAAGACCGATGACCGAAGTCACCTAAATCTAAGTGTTTACCAAATCCTAATACGCATTTGCATCTTTACTTGTAGTAAATCGATGACAGGAGGAACTTCTAAACTTCAATTTCCCAACAACCAGTTTTAACCAACATTTCAATGCTATGACGGACCGCCTACTTCGTACTTGAGACTTTTTACTTCGTACTTCAGACTTTACATCCTGATTCTCCACTCTTTCGGATAATAGTTATTCACACGGTTTCCTAGGTTTTTGATCCAGCCAAGCGGTAGTTCCTTGTAAGTTATCAACACCCAGCCAATCGGTAAATCAGGAATTTCGATATCATTTTTACGCAAGAATTCTATGGCTTCGGATTCCGAAAGCTCGTGTGCAGGAAAGTCCTTTTTTGGTAAGGTAGACAGCGCCCACTCGTGGTTAGGAATCCAGTCTTTCTTCTGCTTTTTGCCCAGCTCCACTCCAAAATACTTCAAACTCAAATGCAGGGAAAGCTTCTGAAAATGCAGGGTCCAGTCTTTTGAAATCCTGAAATAGGAATCATTCAGCGTGAAGTACTTACCCGTACCATCAAATCCCAATTCTTCATCCAAAATGCTTGATTCCCGATTAAAAACTTCCTTCAAAAATGGATGTTTGAAGTCTTTCACCCGCTTGGGTTCTTGAATGTAAGCTTCTGATGATCGCTTCCAAACTGTGATAAAAAAGCCTTCTCCTTCCACCAGATGAGGAAAAAAACGATAGCCATAAAAAGTTTTACCATCAGCGTCTACCTCAGTTTCCTTGATATTCCAGCTAGCATCAAGAGGAATACGAACTGGCTCATAGGAAAACTCTTCAGTCAAAAATCGGATCATATTCTCATTTTCCTGCTCATTGAACGTGCACGTACTATACACCAAATATCCATCAGCTTTCACCAGAGCACCAGCTTGATCCATGATGCGTTTTTGTCGGGCAGAGCAAAGCTGCACATTATCAAGAGACCATTCGTCCCGTGCCTGAGGATCTTTCCGAAACATTCCTTCGCCCGAACAAGGTGCATCCACCAAAACCAAGTCGAAAAATCCTTGCAGAGGTGCGAAATGATCAGGATCATTGTTTGTCACCACCGTATTTCCCAGGCCCCATTTGATTATATTTTCTTTCAAAATCTGCGCACGTGGCTGAATGACTTCATTGGCAACCAGCATTCCTTCATTACCTAAATAGGCAGAGAGCAAGGTTGACTTACCGCCAGGTGCAGCCGCCAAATCGAGATAAATCCCTTTTGGAATAGCCAAAGAATTCAGAAGATGTTCAATAAAAATCGATGATGCTTCCTGCACATAATACGCTCCGGCATGTATCGCAGGATCAAGAGTAAATGATGGTCTTTCTTCCAAAAAAAAGCCCGTTTTGGACCATGGAATGGGTGTATTTGCCCATGAAAGTGAAAAATCTTTGTCAGAATTTAATCTGATAGAAGTTCGAGAAGGATTATTGATTGCTTGCTTAAATTGCTCAAATTCGGCTTTACCGAGTAGTTCGAGCATCTGAGACTCGAAGTCCTTAGGAAGTTTGGTTGCTGGCATGGGGCAAAGATAAGTTTTTTGGTCAACGCACGAATGTCCATTGTCCACAGCTGCTTTTCTTGCTTTCAAAATTTTTTGCTAATTAACAATTCAACACATGTATTGACTATGGACAGTCTACCAATAATAGTTACCTTCCACAAACATTATCATTATGGAAATCCTCACTAAAATCCTGATTGGTCTTATAGCCGCCCTTCATCTCTACTTTTTGTATTTCGAAATGTTCGCCTGGGACACCATTGGACGCAAGACATTCAAGTCAATTCCAGAGGAAATTTTTCCTAAAACTAAGGTACTTGCCGCAAATCAGGGTCTTTACAATGGCTTTTTGGTAGCTGGTCTGGTATGGTCATTATTGATACCTGATCCTGCCTGGTCTAATTATATAGCTATTTTCTTTTTAGTATGTGTCTTGATCGCAGGAATATTTGGGGCGTTGACAGCCAGCAAAAAAATCTTCTGGGTGCAGGCATTGCCAGCGCTAATCGCTTTGATTCTTGTTCATTTAAAGTAATGTTTAAAAGAAAAGACGGGTAGGGGAGAAACACACACGAAAATCTCTTCTGAAGTTAAGAAATCAGAAATAAAGTAGAACATCAAACTTGCTAATGATATTTTCGAATGCTTTTGTTGAATTAACTACTAATACAAAACTAAAGCAGTTCGGCCCAACACTATTTAAAAAGTTCCTGAAACTTCTTGGATAAAAAAATATTAAACTAAAGTAATTTTTAAAGATATAATCTTCCACTTTCTTTTAACTTCTCTATAAGAGATTTTAATTCACCTGGCTTAGTAGGTTTAATAATATAACCTGAAATAGCACTGATGTTTTTTGCCCTCTCAATATCTACTGGATCCACAGATGAAGACACTATATATATTACTATACTCTTACTTACTTTTGGTATTAACTTAACGTATTCTTCCATAAATTGAAAACCATCCATAATCGGCATATTAATGTCTAAAAGAATAATATCCGGAAGTTCGTTCTCATTATTAAGATTTTCTACCATAAAATTTAACGCCTCTTCTCCATCTGAAAAGGCAATAATTTTTTTAGCTAACCCTAGCGACTCTAATGTTTTAGTTACCATGAACTGGTAAATATCATCATCATCAACAATACATATATTTGAAAGACTATTCATTATAGCTAAAATTTATATTAAAAGTTGTTCCATGGTCAACTTTACTTGAAGCAGAAATCACCCCCCCCATTGCTTCGACTTGAGTTTTTGTCATAAATAAGCCCACCCCTTTAGCATCAGGATGTCTATGAAAGACTTTATTTAATCCAAACAACTTATGCCCGTGCCTCACCAAGTCAATTCCCATTCCATTATCTGCAAATTTTAGGCTTATTACCCCATTTTCTATATCAGATTCAATGTGCAACTCGGGTATCCGCTCCTTATGGCTATACTTAATAGCATTATCGACTAAATTTAGAAAAATACTTTCCAAATAAACTTCATTGTAATAAATCTTTTCAACTTTTGAGAAATCGCTTGTAATTAAAATACCAGATTTTAGAATTTTTGATGAAAGAATTTCTTTTGTTTTAATTAAAACATCATCAAATGTAATTTTTTTAAGATTCTCGGATGACACTTTCTTAGTCTTAATAGCTTCCACTAAGGTGTTTAATGTTTGGGTGAGATGAAAAATTACTTTCTCAAACTTCTCAAAAACATATGCCTTGTCCTCCTCATTTTCTGAAGTATTGTAAAAATGCAACAGCGAGTTAAGATTGCTTACTGGAGCGCGTAAATTATGAGAAGTAATATGTGTAAAATCTGCTAATTGAGTATTTTGAGCAGTTAATTTTTGTGCCAGCACTTCCAAACTTTCTTTCGCTTCAATTATCTTGTTTTGCGCTAATTTTTGTTCTGTAATATCTCGGATAGCTGCAGAGACTAATAGCCCTTCTTCCGTTTGAAGTGGGCTTAGACTAATCTGAATAGGAATTTCTATGCCGTGCTTATTTACACCAAATAATTCCTTTCCTTTTCCCACTCCCATTGCTCTGACTTTAGGGTTGGAGAAAAAGCTACCCCGATGTGCATGATGATTATCCATAAATCGTTCGGGAATGAGAATCTCTACAGATTTATCAAACAATTCTTCTAATGAATATCCAAATAATTTCTCAGCCTGCTTATTTATAAGTTGTATTTTTCCCCCTTCATTCACAATTACCATGGCATCAGGCGCTGATTCTAAAAGGCCTCTAAATTTATTTTCAGCCATCCTTTGCACTGTAACATCTTGGCAGGTGCCAACCATTTCGATAACATTCCCCAGGTTATCAGTAATGACTTCAGCTAAGAGTTGTATAGTTTTTATTGCTCCATTTTCCAGCTGGATGCGATGCATTAGCTCAATAAACTTTCTATCTGAAATAGCCTTATCGAAATAATCCGTAACAATTTCTCGGTCGTCGGGATGAACAAAACTAAAATAGGTATCAAAGGTTAATTCAGTATCCCTTTCCAGCCCAAAAATATGGTAAAGATTAGCAGACCATTTTACAATATTGGTAACTAAATCCCAATGCCAATTCCCCATCATGGTAATCTTCTCCGCAAAACTCAATAGCTGATTTTTTCGCAACAGTTCATTCTCAGCCAATTTTTGTACAGTTATATCACGTATTGCTGCCGAAACTAAGATTCCTTCCTCTGTTTGTAAAGGGCTAAAACTTATTTGAACCGGGATTTCTTTCCCTGATTTATTCACGCCATAAAACTCTTTGCCCTCTCTCATACCTTTGGTTTTTGGGTTTGAGAAAAAATCTTCTATGAAATCTTTAGTAGTTGTGATGTATCGCTCAGGAATTAGAATATCAACAGATTTTTGGAACAATTCTTCGGAAGAATACCCAAATAATAGTTCTGCCTGTTTATTAATAAGTTGTATTACTCCATTCTCATTTGCTATCACCATAGCATCTGGAGCAGACTCTAACAGACCTCTAAATTTATTTTCAGCCATTTTTTGCTCCGTTATGTCCTGGCCAGTGCCTATCATTTCTATTACATCACCCTTAGCGTTTGTAATTACTTCACCTAAAAGCTGAACAGTTTTGATTTTCCCTTTGGTAGTTATAATTCTGTGAGTAAAACTGTAAAACTTTTTATCATTGGCAGCCTTATCAAAATAGTACGTAACAGTCTGCTGGTCTTCGGGATGAACGAAATTGAAATACGATGAGAATTTTAAATCAATAGTATCTTCATTGAGTTCAAACATTTTATAAAGATTGTTGGACCACTTTACTTCATCAGCAACAGTATCCCATTGCCAATGCCCCATCATAGTAATCTCTTCAGCAAAGTTCAACAACTGATTTTTTCTCAGTAAATCATTCTCCGTCGCTTTCCTTTCAGTGATGTCAAATGAAACACTCAAAAACCCTATTTTTTCTCCCAAATCATTTTTGATAGCTGTTAAGGTTAATTGAACAGGAAATGTAGATCCATCTTTCCTTCTATAGGTCCATTCCCGAGTATCATAGTTATCCCGTTTGGCTAATTCCATAAATGGGTCAAACTCCTGATCATCTATACCATAAGCCTTGGCTATATCTTCTGTAAATCCTTCTATTTCTTCTTTAAGTAGATAAATCTCAGGCTTTACTAATCCAATCATTTCAGTCGCAGAATATCCCAATAAAACTTCTGCACCGTAATTAAAATGCGTAATTATACCTTCATTATTAGTGGATATTATGGCAATAGGACCTGAATTGAAAATGGCTTTCAATTCATTATGAGCCTTATTCAAAGCAATTTGAGATATTTTTATATCATTTATATCTTGAAATACTCCAAACAAGCGTACGCATTTACCATTAAAAATCTCTGCTTGACCAATAGCCCGCGTCCATATAATTTTATTATTTGCAGTTACAAGTTCAACTTCTACATCATAAGGAGTTCCGTATTCGCTTGCTTCTTTAACAGCCTTTGAGATGGTATCCCTACTTTTCCCTTCCCTAAAAAAATTAATCGCTGTTTCTAAATCTGGCTCAAAATCTTCTGGCAATTCATGTATCTCACGAACCATTTTACTCCAGAAAATCTCACTTTTGATTAAATTAATGTCCCAGGTTCCTATTCTGGCTACTTTGTTAGTTTTTTCTAATATTTTCTCAATACGGATCCTTTCTTCCTCATTGTCTTTAATGTGAGTAATATCTCCGGTATGCATAAGCAAGCCTCCGATTTTACCTTCAGAAATATACCAAGGACGCACATCCCAATAAATCCATTGAACCGACCCATCCACACGTTTGAAAGGCGCTTCGTCACATCTATCAATAGCTCCTTTAAGACATTTCTGATGATTTTCCTTCCATTCGCTACCTATCTCAGGAAAGAGATCGTAATGTGAACGGCCAATAATTTCTAGCCCTTCCATTTTATAATCTATAATCCATCGCTGTGACACGGCGATGTAGCACATGTTATTGTCTAGCATAGCAATTGCCGTTGGCGCCTGCTCTATAAAAATTTTATTATACTCCTCTTTAGTTTCTAAATCTGTTTTGAGTTTTGTCAACTCTAACACATTCTCTATTATCTTATTTTCTGAGGCAGATAATTTAACATTTGCTTTTAAAAGTTCATCGTTCTTTTTAAATAATTGTTTTAAAGCTGGCATTAATACAAATAAAAATTCTCCTACCAATATTAATACTGCGATTAAAGCAAGAAAATATATTGTTGTCTTCAATTTTGCAAGATTCTCACTTGCTCCCTTCTGATATTCCTCTACTGCACGCTGCATTGTCAGAAAATAGGGAGATTCAGTTTCTGCAATGATCCTTACATCTTGTTCAATTGAACTAGGATTATTTATAATATTCTTACTAGATAATACTATTGTTTCTAAATATCTGTCACTTATTTTTAATAGGGAATCTAACGTACTATTATCTCCATCTCTTTTATTTATTGAAAAAAGATATTTATGTGAGTCTTCAAACTCATCCACTAAGGCTTGGAGGGTATTTAGGGAGTCTTTACCTAACCTCTTACTTAGTTTATTATCAAAGGAAAAAACTAAATTAGTAATACTCTCACTCAGCATACATTGTTGTGAAGCTTTACTAATTAATAGAGCAGAATGTTTTTGAGTATTAACACTGTTTTGTACAATTACCAATGCAGCAAGAACAATCAGTATAATTGTAGATATAAATAATATATATCGTTTTTTAATAGACTTTTCTAAGTTTATCATTTATAACTTTTCTATATTCAACTACTCCAGTCTATCCAAACTGATTGATTTGAGACAAAACCGGATAGCTGTCTCTTTTGCCCTTTCCTCCTTCAATTCAGATCCACATTCGCTTAGGGCCTATGGCCTTGATTTACTATTAATTCACTTACCCGTTATCAGCTTAAAAAGATGAGGTTCAAAATTTAGCCATGCCTAGTACATAATACAGAGCTAATCTCTGTTCTTCACAGTGTACCAGTGTAAATGATATTCCTTAACGGGTAGCTATATAAAATACAACTTTTTCTAAACATCTAACTCTTTTCATATCAAAATGTTATCACCCTAATGAAGGGCTTTTATAGAATTACAGATTTAGTCACATGAAACGCTCTAGTTATTCGCCACATAAAATGGCATCAGCCGTTATAAGCGCTCTCTAGCGTAGTTACTGATTAATCCCTCTTTGGTGAGTCCTCCACTTAATAAATACGTGCGCATTTATTTCTTCAGCATTTAAAGATTGAACATAATCAACTCCTTTTTCTTGGCCTTCCTTCTAATTCCCCCTGTCACATTCCATCCACATTTTGGCTTATCTAGACTAGCGGTAGATTTCTATTATCCTCGCTCCAAGCTAATTAGGATTATAGAAGGCAGGTATATAGAAACTGCAGTCAATCGGAAAGGTAAGTATAAATCTGCTATATCAGGAAATTGCACTAAAAGCTTCTCAGATAACGTAGCCCTTAGCCCTTCACCTTTTATCATCACAATCCGCCTTCTAACACTCATAGCGATAGTATTCGTTTGAAATTCAACGTTAAAAATCGGCTGAAAAAATGTGATATTTTTGTTAAAAATTAGTCTTTTAGAATCAAAACATACTCTCTCTGTCTATCATTATGAGGCGTGGACAAGGTGGTATAAAAATCTAGCTCAAGATTTAAGCATTTTTTGCTCGCTCCTACTTACTATGTCCGTCAGTGATTATCCTATAGATTCAGCCAGTAGTTCAATTTAAATACAAGCGACCGCTGCTTAGGCATAAAGTCCCCAGGAAAGTAATTATCTGTATAAACTATAAACATATCCGAAACCGTAGCATAACGCCACTGCAGTCGGGTATTGATATTCAAGTTGTCAATCTGGTTATTATACTGGATGAAAGTGGTCCAAAACAACTTCTTAGAAACTGTCAGATCAATTCTCGGACCTACTAATAGCAAATTAGCATCTGCTTGTGGCTCTGGAAGTCTGATTTGGTTGTAGCTGAAATTCATAGATATATTAGCAATATACCCTAGTCTAAGAGCCATTTCACTTTGGATTTTACGGATATTACCTGTGAAGTATTGACCGAATTCACTCGTCAAGGTGATATTAAAAAGCTTTCTGGGATTACTCTTCAATTCAACTCCGATTGTGTTTGTATTATAATCCGTCCCTGTTGGCAATGGTTCTGCACCCGTTCGTGTAGGATCGAATTCCTTAAATAGATAAATGTACCGATTGCGCTGTGTGATCGTTATTTGGGCTAAGTTTTGGAAGCGTACTTCGTAAATAAGTTTTAAATCACGATCCGTCGTTCCTAAATTTTCATTGAACAACTGTTCATAATCAATCTTTGGCCCATGACGATTGATGATTCGGGACTTTGGAAAAAAGACATATGCTAAATCTGGATTAAATCGTTTGTAACCTACTCTAGGAGCAAAGCCTACTAGAGGATTATAGTTTTCACCTATGTCCAGATAACTCACAGACCCATTCCAGTGCAAATCATTATATCGAACAAAAGCATTGAAGGTTCCTGGATTTTCTCCTACCTCTTTCTCGAAGGTTCGATGGTAAAAAGCCTTACCTGTCCACTTATTATCTTCTGAAGCTAAATTATACTCCAAGCCTACTAGGCGATTGTATGCATTAGGATCAAAAACACTTTGGTATTCATCCAGCGCAAATGATTCTCTATCCACGAAAATGAACCCAATATTCGAACGTGAAAAGATCTTCTTTTGAACTGCCAACACAGAAAAATTCTTTCCCGAAATACCTGCTTCATCGTCACTTGCTGTTTGCATATTCATCATGCCCACTCGCCAATCATCAGTAATTTTACCGCTGATCCTTGCACCATAGATGATCTTATTCTGAATATTTTGGCCTGTATTTTCGTCACGGTCAACTCCTATTCTTCTAGAGAAAAATGGTCTAGCAAGCGGATGTCCAAAATTTGCAAAGAGATCACCATTCTCTAAAAAAAATTGACGTCTCTCAGGAAAAAAAATCTCAAATCGATCCAAGTTAGTGACTTGCTCGTCCACTTCCACTTGTGAAAAATCAGGGTTAAATGTCAAGTCAAGGTTTAACGCTGGTCCAATACCTACCTTAGCATCTCCACCAATCGATGGAGTCGGTTTTTCTTTTGTTCCCTCTAGGTAATTCCTCGACATTCTCGAAGCCACATAGGGAATAAGAGAAATATTGGCATCATTCTTCTCCAATGGTTCCTCAAAAATCAATTTCCGGCTAAATGCTAGTGAGAGTAGGGAAAATTGACGCGGGATAGGTGACCATGTACTTTTTTCACCTTCATGGCTATCGATTCTGTAAAAATTCAAATTCCAATTTTGGCCACCATCCTGAAATCGTAAGGTAGATAGTGGAATGATAGCCTCAATTTGCCAGCGATCTTCGTAGATAACAGCCTCCGCAAACCACTTATTATCCCAAGCCAAACTTAAATCTTCTGATTTAGCACCTCCATTGGAAACCAACCCCTCTCGTTGTACTCCATAGGGATTTACACCAAACTGAAACGCATTTGTCTTATCATTAAATGTGTCAAACATGAATGTAATCCCATCATTTGCTTCACCACGATAGTCTCTTCTAAGAGAAGTAGAGACATATTTCCGTGGTCCCACATTTTGCATTACTGCAGCGATGTATAGATTTTCATCATCATAAGCGATTTTAAAACGCGTGCTCGCCGTTGCCTGTGATGTGTCAGAAGGAAAATTTTGGGTAAAATTCTCACTCCATCCTTCAGAATCCCAGATTTCCTCATCCAATACCCCATCTAGGACAATAGGATCCTTTACTTTAAAAGCAAATGCATTTGGCGCGGATTGAGACTGGGAAAATCCCTGAACACAAAATAATAGAATTAACGTAATAAGCAGAAGATACTTTGGCATAGGTAGAGGACTTCCAACAAAAATATCAGTAGCACCTCCAATTTCAGCATATATTATACTAATGGTTAAAAAATAAGGGAATTCTATTTTTTATACCCTGATTATTTCCCAAAGACAGTGAGAATCAGGCTTCTATTTCCTGCATTTCTACGAAATTCACACAGATAAATTCCCTGCCAAATTCCCATGTTGAGTTTTCCACCAGAAATAGGGATTTGAAGACTTGTGTCAAAAAAACTGGCTTTAATGTGTGCAGGCATATCATCCGGACCTTCGTAAGTGTGGATAAACCGTGGATAAGATTCTGGAATTAACTCATTTACGAATGTTTGGAAGTCCTTTCTGACAGTAGGATCCGCATTTTCATTGATAGTCAACGCCGCAGAAGTATGTTGGATAAAGACCTGCAAAAAACCCATTTCAATCTGTGCTATTTCAGGTATGGCATCCTCTATTTCCTCGGTGATCAAATGATATCCTGCTGGAAAAGATTGCAAGCGAAGTTTGTGTTGGAAAAATTGAGTCATTCACAAAAATAGGATTCGCCCAATGAGTACAAAACTCTCCTTGAAACTATTGCTTATCAAAATACAACTTGGCACCGTCACAAGCGTCCCAAGTCCCTGTAAGCTGCCCCTTGCTATTTAAGAAATATTGCTCCTGATCAGTGCTACAACTGTGAATGAGCTGTGTATTTGCACTTTCGTATTGAAAAATAAACTTCCTCAATCCGTCTTCGAATCGCTCTTCATAAGTTCCACTGATCGATTGTTTTCCAATAGATTTTCTAAAAGTACCATCAGATGAAAGAGAATAAACATAGGCAGAATCTCTAATGGAAATATAGCTCGGACTGGATACTCCTCCTTCTTGATAGCCAGCAATTACCCACTTCTGATTACCTGAAACTGGTTCAGGGTAATCATCAAAATCGCATGAAAATGCAAAAACAGCTAAGAGTAGGAATAAAATAAGTTGCTTCATTGAATCAAATGGTTGCTATACTTCTGGATAGTCTTCCAAATTCAATTACTCTGCCAATTTTCTGAAGGGAAAAAACTGTTTTCTATTTTTTACTTCTTTTTGCCAAAGGATTGTATTCCAATGCCTTTTCTATCCAAAATTCCCAATCTTCATCCATATCAAATCCCTCTGGATCTACATAGACAAATCCCTTCATAGGCCTACCCGTAAATTCCATCGTTCGACAACCTGCCCGTTTCATACACATATCTTGGGCGAATTCCCCCACTCTCACCATCATTCGATCTTCACCAGAAGTCTTATCTCTGTTCAGGCCTATGCACATTTTATCATCTACCATGAACAGCATTCCTCCCATCATTTTTTTGGCAGTAAAAGCAACACCTCTACGCTTAAAACTTGAAGCTAATCGTTCAGCTAAATACTCATCAAAAGCCATAATTCCGTTTTATGTATTTCTTTACTATTAGAAGAAAATAGCCGGTCAAATTGCTGTCAATTCAATCGTTGACGCCTCGTCGATTTCCAATCTGTAAATCAAAGAATTTATTGCTGCCGTATATTCTAATTCTCAGTTAAAATAAGACTCATCCTCACTTTTCATTCGAAAAGTATAGCGTAATGCCATCGCATGGGTCACTTCCGCCAACTAATAGATTATCCATATTTAAATGGAGATGTTCAAGATTTGGATAGCAGCTATATCTTAACAAATCATCTAGAAAGGTCAGCGTGTAACTCGTCCCTTTTGTATTCGTTCCATGAATCAAGTCCTCTAGTTGAAATGTGCCTGAAGTGGTTTCATTCCCAACAGTTTTGAGGAAAGTCCCATCTTTCTTAAACACATAAAAATAACTAGAATCACTGATTGCCTGAAAGCCCGAGTCCCCACCTAAGCCATAACTACTTTTTCCCACCAACTTCCAAATCTGAGGAAATTTCTTTTCCAAATTTTTCTCAGTCCGACAGGATATTGAAAAAAAGGCAATGACTAAAATGCATATAAGGAATTTCATAGCATGCTTTTAAACTAGTAAGGAATCATGTTGATACTGGAACGCATTTGCAAATGGCTACAGATCAGATCTTCTCAATGAAATTTTCCAACACACCAATCTCGTCAATTCCTATTCTCACACGATCTCCCGCTTCTAGCGTAAAATCATCTGGAACAATACCTGTTCCTGTCATCAAAAAGCAACCAATTGGGAAGGTATCTGCGCGGAAAAGCCATCCAGCCAGTTCCTGTGGCTTACGCTTCAGTTGGGTTAAAGCAGTCTCGCCAGCAAAAGCCAAAACTCCAGCTCTGAAGATCTCCAACCTGATCGTCGCTGTCTCTTCAATGGCTTTATCCGTTATGAAAAGACAAGGACCAATCGCCGCACAACCTGCATAAACCTTCGCCTGTGGCAAATAGAGCGGGTTTTCACCTTCAATACTTCTGCTACTCATGTCATTTCCGCAGGTATACCCTTGTATTTTCCCAGAAGGAGAAATCACCAAAGTCAACTCTGGCTCTGGCACATCCCAGGTAGAATCCTTACGGATATTCACTGCAGTTCCAGGCGCAGAAACTCGGCTAGCGGTGGCTTTGAAAAATAGCTCAGGACGATCAGCATTATAAACCTTATCGTAGAAATCTGCTCCACCGGCATCTTGGGATTCTTCCATTCTGGCAGTTCGGCTACGGTAGTAAGTCACCCCAGCCGCCCAGATTTCTTGATTTCCCATAGGGGATAAAATGCCTTTTGCTAGCAAATCCTCAGCTTCTTCAGCGGAAATCGCTTTCCAAGACTTGGACTGTGAGTTTAGATAATCTTTAAGATTTTCATGCGCCAGCAAAGCATCCCAGTCTAATTCAGGACCAAAAAAAGCTTGATTCTCTTGCTGCAAAAGTGTGCCCGAAGGCAGTTTGTAAATTTTCATAGGTTATAGGGTTTGATTAGAAATTTAGGAAAAAGATTTGAGAGATAGGTAAAAGTTAAAGGAGGAAAGATGCATGGTGAACAGACTTTTGAAGAATTGACAATATTAATTTTCTAATCGGCAGATTTGCGAAGCAACTTTTCCCCATTACCTTTGCTCATAGATCATAGGGGGTGCCTTAATAAAACGGGCTGAGATCATACCCATACGACCTGATCCGGATAATGCCGGCGAAGGGAAATGAACAAGCGTAGCAACAAACAAAATCAAACAACCGAAGCGGTACCCTTCTGGATTTTAGATTTTGTCCATGCTAACGGGTAAACAATTACGGGGAGCTTCCCTAAAGCTTTCTCATGTTTCACTCAATCTCCCGCAAGGGAATATTACACATGAAAAAAGTATTTCTTGGCTTGGCTTTTTGCCTAGTCGCCATTTCAAGCTGGGCTCAGCAGAGCCTTAGCGGAAAAGTGCTGGATTCTAAATCCGGCGAAGCTTTAGTAGGTGCCTCAGTGTGGGCAGAAAATCAGGGAAAAGGTGGCGTCACAGACGAGAATGGCCTTTTCACCATTAACAAATTACAATCGGGCACCGTGGAACTTCGGGTTTCATACATCGGATACAGCACGGTAAAGCAAACTTTGGAAGTGCCATATTCCGGTGAACTGACGATAAAACTCCATGCTACTGAACTGATGACGGAGGAATTCATCGTATCAGCAACTCGTGCTTCTCAGAGTACTCCGACTACATTTCAAGAGATAAGCAAAGAAGAGCTTGCCAAGAGAAATCTCGGTCAGGATATTCCTCTGCTCTTGAATTTCACTCCTTCGGTAGTGACCTTTTCAGACGCTGGTGCTGGAATCGGCTATACTGGGATGCGAATCAGAGGTTCAGATCAAAGCAGAATCAATGTGACTGTGAATGGTATTCCGATGAATGATGCCGAGTCTCATGGCGTTTATTGGGTAAATATGCCTGACTTCGCCTCTTCTGTGGATAATCTTCAGATTCAGCGTGGGGTGGGAACCTCCACCAACGGTGCGGCGACTTTTGGTGCTAGTTTGAACTTCCAAACTGATACTAGAAACGACGATGCGTATGCGCAAATTGATAACTCCGTTGGATCTTTTAATTCACTTAAGCATACGATCAAAGTTGGGTCAGGACTCTTAAACAACCGATTTGCTGTAGATGCAAGGCTTTCAAAAATCACATCCGATGGCTATGTGGATAGAGCTAGCTCAGACCTGAGCTCATATTTTGTCTCAGCGGGTTATTTCGGAGAAAATCATGTATTGAAACTGAATGTCTTTTCCGGAAAAGAAAAAACTTACCAAAGCTGGTATGGACTATCTGAGTCTAAGCTAAAAGACGATCGCAAATTCAATTATTACACCTACGACAACGAAACAGATAACTATCAGCAGGATCATTATCAATTGATCTATGCAGGCAAAATTGGCAGTAACTGGAAAACAAATGCTGCACTCCACTATACTTACGGACGTGGATATTACGAGCAGTATAGAGAAGATGATGCCTTTGCCAACTACCGTCTTCCTAATGTGACTATTGGAGAATCAATCATAACCAACACGGACATCATCAGAAGACTTTGGCTGGATAATGACTTTTACGGTGGAGTTGCTTCCTTCAATTATATCTCAGATGATGGACGTTGGGATGCGGTACTTGGCGGTGGTGCAAATCGCTATGACGGAAGACATTTCGGAGAGATCGTCTGGGCGAGAATAGCCGGGGACACCGAAATCCGTGATAAATATTACAACAATAGCGCAGTGAAGGATGACCGAAATGTCTATTTGAAAGCTACACGGGAACTTACCACCGGATTAAGTCTGTATGGAGATCTGCAACTACGGGTGATAGATTATTCATTTGAAGGGCTAAATGACGATGGGCGAATCGTAGATGGAGAGGAAAAATATACCTTCTTCAATCCAAAATTTGGTGTTAGCTATGAGAATTCAGGCCGGACTTGGTATGCTAGCTACGCTGTAGCCAATAGAGAACCAAAAAGATCTGATTTCACGGATAACCAGATCACGGAAATTCCAAAACCTGAGCGATTGAACAACATCGAAGCAGGTCTACGTGCCAGAAGCGGAAGTTTCACCTACAATGCAAATTTCTACCTCATGGACTACAAAGATCAGCTGATCCCAACAGGGCAGATCAACAATGTAGGAGCTTACATCCGTGAAAACGTAGCAAATTCATATCGTGCAGGAATAGAGTTGGATGCAACTTATCAGGTATCGAAATCATGGATTTTAGGAGCAAACATTGCGCTTAGCCAAAATAGAATCAAGGAATTCACCGAATACGTGGATGATTACAGCACTGCCGAATTCACACAGGAAGCTTTCACTTATACTGACACCGATATTGCTCTTTCCCCAAATGCTGTAGCATCTGCTATGATCGAGTTTAAGCCAGTAAAGAATCTTTCGCTGAACTGGCTGAGTAAGTATGTAGGCAAGCAATACTTGGACAATACCAGCAGCGATGCAAGATCCCTCGATGCTTTCTTGACCAATGATATCCGTATCAGCTACTCCGTTCAGCCACGCTTTTTCAAAAGCTTGGAGCTAAACCTTCTGGTGAACAATATCTTCAATGAGATGTATGAGCCAAATGGCTATACGTTCAGCTACTTCGTTCCTGGCGAAAGTCAAAAAGAATTAGTGACGGAGAATTACTATTATCCAATGGCTGGAACTAACTTTATGCTAGGTTTGAGCTTGAAATTCTAAGGGTCTTTATTAAGAAAAGCACTGGTTTTCCCATAATCGATTGAGGAAAATCAGTGCTTTTTTTACGTCATTTCAGTGTTGAGAGGTGAGACAGAAGCTTTTTGGTTTATAATTTTGAGTCTATTTTTTCAAATTCCCCAACCTCTCGTTTATTTCCTCCAAAGCCAGAACTGCATCTTTTTCTCTAGTGAAATCAAGCGCTAAAAACTTGGTTCCATTGGCAATCAATACACATTTATAGATGGTGACTTCGCGCGAAAGGGTAGGGCTAATTCCATTTGGTGTATTTGTACTTCGATAACTGTGAAGAATTAATTCAACACGTTCGATCTTCGGAAGCTTTTGCCATTCTCCTATCCTGAACCAGAGAATGCTCTGGTATTCTTTGAATTCATTTCTTCGAAAATCAATCAGAGTTCCTGAGTAAATAGAGACTATTAGCATTCCAATCACCAAAGCTCCGCCGCCAACGATCCAAATCTTTTGCGAATCTGTATTCACTTCAATAAACAATGGAACAAGTAACACAATAAGACCAGCTGCTAGAAGAATTAGCCCTAACAAGCTCGATCCATTGATTCCTGAACTTAGATTTTTGTGATTGAATTGATCCAATTGAATAAGTTTAATTGATACCTCAATAAAATAAAGAATCTCTCAATTACACACTATTTCTACCCTAAGTTGAATTTCTCTATCCACGAGCGTGCGATCCACCCAACTTCCACTATAGGCAATATCCCAATCGAAGCGGTCGATTTCGATTGTTGTGACAAACCGTTTTCCATGTTCTTTAGCGGAAAATAGAATTCGTAATTCCTTTAATCGTCAGTTCTCCGCTTATTAGTAATTCTCCGTGTTCATTCCTTTTGATTTGAACAATTCTGAATGTTGAAAAAGGATACGTATCCACATCAAAAAAATCAGCGCTTTTGAGGTGATTGGTGAGATTTCGGATGGGAATCGGGTCTGAGGCAGGAATATCTGTTACCTTGATACTCTTCATATCCACTATGATTTCTCCTCCAGTCAATTGCCCATTTGTCTTCAATAAATAACCTGAGCGTATCTCCATTTCGCCTTCATGCTTTCCCAAGCCCATCATCTTAGTACCTTTCCAATAAATCTTCGATTCATTAAGATCAATTTCAATTGAATCAGCCTCCACATTAGAAATTGGAGCAAATATGTATTCCAAAGATTTAGAATCTGATCTTTCCGCACAGCTAAGCAACACTAGCCCACAGATGAAACCTAGCAGCTCATTCATAATCCGGGATATTTTTACCTAAAATAAGATCGCGGCGAATGGTCCATATCCCATTCCCTAGAATAGGATTGGTGATTCCAGATCCACCGCGATTTGGCAAATTCTTTCGCTTTTCTTGTGACAGAAGTGGATCATCTACAAACACAAATTCATCCAAATAGTAAGCTGTTTTCCCCTGTTCCTTCACAGTAATGTGAATATGTTCTGGCTCATCTCTAGTAGGGTACGCACCTGGCCGAAAAGTGTAAAAAGAATAATTTCCCTCCTTACCTGTCTTTACCCAACCACGAATAATCCCGTGCCTTTTCGCCCAGCCCGTTTCATCTCCTTTGGTCTCGTATATTCCTATCCGATTAGTTTGGTAGATGTAAATGATTACATCGGAAACGGGAGTTTCACCATCTTCTTGAAATACTTTGCCGGAGATTTTTAGTTTGGGTTCATTCTCTTCAAAACCTGGAAGTGTATCGATAGCTGACAACTTCTTCTCGCCAAACTCAACTATTGCTTCACAGCCTTCACACGTCCCACCGACGATTTGATCGGGTTTAGAGTCCAAAGACTGGCCAGTACACGAGCTGAAAACATTTATCATCGTGCAGAGCATTATAAACTTATAGTTCTTCATTTCACAGTTTTCTCAAAAGCTGCTAAGAAGTCTTATCATCTAAAAATTGAATAGGCTAAGCTGTGGGAAATCTACCTCAAGACGATGGGGAACTCGAAAGCTTTTGCTTGAAGTTATCCACATAATTGCGGCTTAGACGAAGCTCCTTCTCGTCGGAAAGTAATACATCATAATCCCCATTCAGCCTGGATTTGTAGGAAACTACCTTACTGATATTGACAATCGTAGATTTATGAATCTGTACAAATTGCTCTGGGTTCAATTTTTCTAAAATTGATTTGAGCGTAGTAGAATGTAGGTGTTTCTTTCGGCCTGAATGAATTTCGATATAGGGAGAGGCGGCACAGATGTATATAATATCACTGCATTTGATTGCAATCTTCGTCCTGCCGGAACCCACGAGCAATTGCTCTAAAAATTTAGCTTTTTCAATTTTATCAGGCTTCTTTTTCCTCATCAATACCAATGCAATCACTGAGTAAATCAGCAGATATTTATACAAATCTTCTAAAACTGTAAATCTAAGATTGCGGGCGAACCTAAAGGTATCCTCATAAAAACTCGCAGAAATCAAATGCACCAAGCCAGCAAAAAGTAGCATGTGGATAACAGTTGCTACAAGAACAAAAAGTATTCTCTGCACAAAAAGATTGGGAAGCTTTTCATTTATCGAGCCCTTCTGAAAAAACCAATTCAACAGAAATGCGACAGGCAGAATCAGTATCCAAAATGTATTGAAAAGGAAGGATTCCGACGCGTAAAAGGGATACTCATTCGATCTGGAATGCAGATAATCCTGAAAAATCGTCACCAACAATACCAGAACCAAGACAACGAGATACTTCAGCGTTGCCTTGATCCTTGGTTTCTTTTGTTGATGCTTTGCATTCATTTTCTCTATGATTTTGAAGTGAGCAGTGCAAATAGCTTTTCATTCACGTAGTAATTCCCAGTGCTATAGTTTCTATACATATCAAAGCACATATGTAAAGATTTCTCAATTTTCTTTACATAGGGTTAGAAAAAATGTAGGGGGGAATAAATATTCGCCCAAAATATTCAATTCATAAAAGGGCGAAAGATTTTTCACCCCAACAACAATTGATCAATCCGGAAAAACGCTCTTATCCATTCCTGGTACAATTCGAAGCGCATTCTTGTAATACAATTTTTTCAAAACCTCGTCAGAAAGACCCAAGCCGTACATTGACCAGTAAGCATGGTACTTTTTGTAGTAAGGGAAATACTCATCCTCGGTTTCCAATACTCGGAAGTAGGTGTAATACTCCTCTTTGTTGTAAGCATCCTTTCCAAACAGCACACGATCCTGATACTTTTCAAAAAACGCCTTAGCTCGTCGCGGCTGACGACCAAATTCTGCTATCACAGCACCGATTCCAAAATTCACGTTTGGATACTTCTCCAAGTGAGCACTTGCCGCATCTAGATCATTCGCCATCCAGCCCATATGCGCATTAATAAATGTAGTCTCTGGATGCTTAGCAAAGACATCGTGTTGCTCCGCCATAATCTGCTCAAAAGGTGCTGGGTCATCCGCTCCTCGCTGTCGGTTTGGATGAGTTTTTAGCTCTAACCAACGCTCATTATTTGCATCCATCGGCTGCCAAAACTGGGCAGGGTCAGCAGAGTGAATAATCACTGGAATTCCCAATTCACCCGCTTTCGCCCAGACAGCATCCAAATCAGGATGATTAACAGGCACCCGATTTCCTTTATTGTCCTGGACAGAAAAACCCAAACTTTTATAAATCTTCAATCCACTGGCTCCGGCGGCTACATCTTCTTCAAGTTCTTTTACGGCTATCCTAGCCCAATTTTCATCACCAAAACCTGCAAAATTCAGATTTGTAAATACCATAAACCTCCCTGGAGCATGGGTATTAAATTCCTTCAGCATATCCTTGATGTATTGCTGCTGGGAATTGCTATCTCCACGCCCAAATCCTCTTCCGCTAAGGTTCACCAACACACCCATGTTGATCTCGTCCATTTCAGAGATCAACTCATCTATCCTCTGCTTATTGACTCCCCCTTGATGGCTATGAATATCTACGAAAGGAAACTTCGCCCGCTGTACTGGATGTTCTGGTACTTTCAATGTCGACGGTGGATTATATTCCTCAAAACTCATTTCCTGGGCAAAAGCAATATTTCCGACTATGAAAAATGTAAAAGCAATAAATAATTTGGTAGAGTGATTCATATGCTAATTAAATGAAAAGGTATGGCTTGCTTACGCAAAATTTTAGAGAAAAGTTAAAGCACAAAAAAATCCCGAGTAAAACCCGGGATTCAAATTTGTTTAACGAGCTGTTCCTCCATTGATCACTTGACCAAAGAAGATCGCATTCATATAGAGTTTATTTGTACCGAACCAAAAAGCTCGGAAGTTCATATTATCTGCAAAGGCAACGATACGGCCTCTTCCTACTCCAGAAATCTGAATTACAGATCCATTCTGAATTCCCGCAAGATTAGAAGCATGAAGATATCCTGATGCTAAAGGCTTATCGGTATAGACTAGTGGATTTGCATACGGATTTTCTGATGGCTCCATAAACAAGTTATCATTTCTAAATGTGTGAATATCTGAATTGATGTAACCGTAGCCGATTGGATGAGTCAGATCTAAGGTTGCATTGAAGATAGCACCACCAGTCACTTTGGCACCTCTAGCATTATCATAGTCTGCATAGCTTTTTTGCAGTCCTGCTTCTGGAGCACCACTTTCACGGAATTTGAAGTTTCCTACTTCATTCTGAGAAAGGAATTGAATCGCTCCACCTTTCGCAAGTAGTGTTCCTCCACCTGAAATCCATGATTTGAGTGTAGCTGCACCTGATTTTCCAAGACTACTATATCTACCATCTGGCATTAGAATCACGTTGTATCTATCAAGCGTACTACCGCCGATCCTATCCATTGGAAGCAAAGTAATAGGCATCTCATAGCGCTGATCGAGTAAGTGCCAAATCTCCCCAGCCTCATAACTATCTACTCCACCTTCTACTAAAAGTGCTATCTCTGGCTTATCCAACGTAACAATACTTGGTGAACCCACATTCATCCCAGCAGTATAACCTGTCGTCAAACCATAGATATCTACCGTGGACTCTTTGGCAATTTCGGATAGCTTAGTATAAAAAGCCTGATCATCTAGGCCTGTTTCTCCTTTGCCAATAAGCAAAGTACCACGTCCAAACTTTTTACTATCTGCAGTAGTGAATTCTCCAGTAGCTACTCTTACCTGAAACCCAGCATTCATCAATTTGTATGCGGCTTTCGGAGCATAATAATCCGTCCATTCCATTGCATACTGGTAAGCTCCTGCATTCCCTATTACTTTTCCTGGAGCCAAAGCGATAGAACTTTTAGTGATTTCATTTACACTTGCAAGATTCAAAATCTGACTATTCAATGCCATGTAGTCCAAGTTGAAAGCCATCGGGTACGTCCAGGCTGAAATGTCATAGAACAAGCTGTCTTTAAATGTATTTCTTGTTTCAAACATCGCCTTGATTAGTCTGTACTGAGGTTGATCTGCCGGTACTATGTAGGAATTTTCCTTCTGAAATTCTTTTCCGTTCACGGAGATATCATCATTCAGACTAAAAACTTTGATGTCATGCTGCAGGATCAAATCTGCTAAATGATAGCTACGTGCATCGTCGTCCCTACTTCCAAAAATGTAGGCTTTGTTCACATCAGAGTCTACTTCCTTTTGAATATCCTTGTAGAAATCCTTCATGAATTGATTCAACTCCTGACGCATTTCCTTAGCAGCTTGAAAGGAGGAAAGATTAGCGGTGAATTGATTTCTAATGGTAAAAGGAAAGCTGAGCATTCCGTTCACACTTTCTTGCAGGTGACCTCTAGAGCTAGCTTGCTCAAATAAAATTCCAATAGAGCCCTGAACATCTGGATAGGTGGAGCCTTTTCCATAATAGTAATCATCGTAGCTCTCCTGATTGAAATAAAGTGAACCAATTTGATCTAGAGCTTTTGCATGATATTTTCCGATTTTCTCAGTCAACTCAAAGTTTTTGGCAGGAGTAAGCGGGTGCATACGCGCCGGAACTCCTGGCTGGAAGAAAAATGTGCTGTTGGTTCCCATCTCATGAAAATCCAGATGAATGTTTGGAAGCCATTCTTGAAACACACGCACTCTATTTCTAGACTCAGGATGTTGTACTGGAAGCCAATCTCTATTCAAATCAAACCAATAGTGATTCGTTCTTCCACGTGGCCAGGCTTCGTTAAATTCTGCATTGTTCGGATCACCGTTCATGTTGTACGACTTATGGGTATTTACCCAAGAAGCGAAGCGATTGAGTCCATCAGGATTAATCGCTGGATCAAGTAGTAAGACCATATTGTCTAAATCTCCTGCGATTTCCTTTGCTGCCGCAAAATGGTAGGCTGCCAAAAGAGAAGCATTCGCTCCACTAGGCTCATTTCCATGAACCGAATAGCCCATAAACATCACAATCGGCATTTTTGAAATATCCACCGATGCTCCAGCGTCTCTTAGTTTTTTCCGATCTGCCTTGATCTGATCGATCTTGGCAAGATTAGCCGGGGAAGTAATCGTCAAAAGAACCTGAGGTCTTTTCTCGTAAGTTCTGCCAGTTTCTTCGAAAGTCACACGATCTGAAGCATCAGCTACCGCCTTCATATACATCACTAATTGGTCATGACTCACATGCCATTCACCCACTTCATAACCCAAAACTTCCTTTGGGGTCGGGATAGATTGATCGTATGTATATCCGGTGGGCAAATAATAGCTTAGATCGACTTGAGCATAGGTAGCGAGCGCAAAAAAGGATAAAAGCAGCGAAAGCAGACTTTTTTTCATAGAGATTGGTGGTTTAACTTTTAGCTAAATTCATACTTTAGTTCCTTAAAAAAAGCTATTTTGGTTCAATGGTTAAAATAATTGAAGAAAACACATGAATTTAATAGCTCCTGGCGAAGGCCTACTGTTTTGGCAAATTTCATTCCTTTTTTGCCTTATTTATCTAGGATTTTGGGCTTATGCCCTTTTTGACGCTTTACGTTCTGAATTTAGAGCCGCTCACAGCAAGTTATTATGGGTGCTTGCTATTCTCTTTGCTCCACTCATTGGTACATTTCTTTATTTGTCTATGGCTAGAAGTATCAGAAAAGACAAACGTAATTTCAATCCCTCTTTTTCAAAAAAATAACATAACTCCTTACTAATTACTCAATGACACTTTCTTTTATTCAAAATATGGGCGGCGGCTTTATGATCATCTTTCTTCTTTTTGGAATACTCTATGCTATTCTTTGGGTTTACTGTTTGGTAGATATTCTGCGCTCGGAATTCAAAGATCCTAACATGAAAATCATCTGGATCGTAATTCTGCTATTTGCTCAAGGTATAGGCCCTTTGGTTTACTTGGCGATGGGCAAAAGCACCAAAACCACAAATTACTCTTGATATGTTCGGACTTGGGATAATAGGATTGGCTATTTACGCATTCACTATTTACGACGTGATCATGAGTAATTTTGCCAAACAAAACGATAAATTGATCTGGATTATTATTGTAGTCATGGTTCCCCTTGTCGGCGCTGTACTTTGGTTTTTGATCGGTAGGGGAAAGAGGATTTGAAGTGAAAATTTGAAGTCAAAACTCAAAAGATCAGTTGAAAGAAGCCTCTTTAGTTCATTGCCCTAAGGCCAACCAAATTCATGAGAAGTCTATTTTTATTTTATAAACAAATTCACAGTTTCAATATCCCATTTTCACTTGCAATTGCTGCATTGGCTTATTCTCAAGGGGGTAGTTTTGACATTTATTTTTTCCTTACGCTATTAACCCTCGGCTATATGCTCTCTCTGTACTTTTTTGAAGTAAGGTATTCGAATCAATACTTTTTCTATTACAATCTAGGCTTAGGAAAAGTTAAGTTATTTAGCTTTTGCTTCGGAATAAATGCAGTGATTGCTTTGCTCTATTTCCTTCTTTTTTAAATGATTATGGCGGAGCATATTTTAGAAGCTGACAGCATAATCAAGGGTTTTGGTCACAAAAATATACTTACAGATATCTATCTGAAATGCACGACAGGAGAGGTTTTGGGCATCTTAGGAAGAAACGGAACAGGCAAATCCACACTACTTCAAATTATCTTTGGATCACTAGAGACAGAGAATAAAAGTATCAGGATAGATGGCCAATTCTATGCAAAACCTTTTACTTCTCGTGATAAAATCGCCTATCTACCTCAAGGTAGTTTTCTACCAAGCAACCTCACCGTTGCTTCAGTCATTCGGACATTTCTATCGTCAGAAATCAGCAAAAAAACAGTTGCTGAGAATGCACGAATTCAACCTCTTCTTAATAAAAAAGTCCATTCATTATCTGGAGGTGAAAAGCGGTACTTTGAAGTGCTTTTGATACTCAATCTTCCAACTTTATTTGCCCTACTAGATGAACCTTTTGCACAGATAGAACCGCTCTACAGAACTGATATTAAAACCCTGATCACCTCATATAAGAAAGATAAAGGCATAATCCTTTCTGATCATGACTATGTCAATCTGATGGATGTGAGTGACAAAACGCTGCTTTTAACTGGTGGAACACTTAAACTAATAGTGGGTAGGAAACAACTAATTGACTACAATTACCTACCTCCGGAATAACATCGTGGTTGGCAAAGTCCTTTTAATTATAGATATTCTTCAAAGCCCCATTTAGCTCAGGACATTCAAAGTCAAATCCTGCTTTTTGTATTTTTTGTGAGGAAACTCGATTGCCACCAAGTACCATCGCTGCCATTTCCCCTAGGATTAATCTTAGCACAAAGCCTGGCACTCCAATTCCCAGATATGGTTTCCCTTTAGCTTTTGCAGCAGCTTGAGTCAATTGCTGATTGGTCGCAGGATTAGGCGCCACGGCATTAAAAACTCCCTGAAGTGTCGTTTTTTCCAAGGCAAAGACAAACATTCTCGCAAGATCCTCAATTGCAATCCAGCTCATCCACTGATCTCCCTTTCCCAAAGGTGCAGCTACAGGTGGCTTCATCATTTCGCCAAGCGCTCCACCATTTGCATCCAGTACTATGCCTATTCTCAGCATTACCGTGCGTAGATGTAGCTCTTCCATTTTCTTCACTTCATTTTCCCAAGCGACCACCACCTCAGCTAAAAAGTCTGATCCTGCTTTTTGAGTCTCATCCATCAGGGACGTACCGGTATTGAATCCATAGTAACCTACGGCCGAGGCAGAGATAAATGAATTCGGCTTTTCCGTAGCTTTCTCCACGGCATCAGAGAGCAGTCTGGTACTCTGAATACGTGAATCCAATATAAGTTTCTTACGCTCATCTGTCCACCGCTTCTCAGCAACTCCAGCACCTGCCAGATGAATGATAGCATCCGCCCATTCCATCGCTTCGGGATCTATAGTTTGTTCTTCTATGTCCCACAGAAAAGATTTTTGCTTTTGCTGCGATCTACTAAGCCAAGCCACTGCATATCCTTTCAGTTCCAGCAGCTGAGTGATTTTGTGGCCGATAAGACCTGAACCTCCGGAAATAAGAATATTTTTCATCTGTATATATATAGATTTTTAATGGTCAGATGGAATCTCACATCATTATAATCATCCTAGTGTGTGGTGAATATGAGATGCTCGATTTCATAATTGGGTGATTTGTATTTAGATAACCCGATAACATACAAATAAGTTGGCTTCTCTGAATGATATAAGGTTATATATGCCTCATTAAATTCAATATCTATTCCTAATTTGGCCTAACTATTTGAAAAACCTAGTTTGAACAGCGCTTCTATTTTTCGATACGTATTACTTTGGATCGTTTTAGGCCTCTTAGTTGGCTTACTTTCTGGCGCTGCATCTGCCATTTTTCTTATTACTTTGAATTGGGCTACAGATTATCGTGAGTCGCACCTTTGGATCATCGCTTTACTGCCCATTGCAGGTTTTGTGATCGGATGGAGTTACTACCGATATGGGGAAAATTCGGTGAAAGGAAACAATCTTTTGCTTGATGAACTCTACAAAACAGAAAAGCCAATTCCGCTCAGAATGACTCCATTAGTCCTCTTTGGAACGATTTTGACACATTTATTCGGTGGATCAGCAGGTCGTGAGGGTACGGCTGTGCAAATGGGCGGCTCTCTGGCAGATCAACTTACAAAATATTTTAAACTTCATTCCGAGGACCGTAGGATTATCTTAATTGCCGGAGTTGCAGGTGGATTTGCTTCTGTATTTGGAACTCCGTTGGCAGGAGCAATTTTTGCCTTAGAATGGATGCAACACCGTAAAATCAGATGGAAATCGCTGTTTCCAGCCCTTTGGACAGCTTTGGTCGCCAATTGGGTCTGTGCGTCGCTTTTTGGCGTAGGACATACGCATTATTTGGTAGATCTCGTACCTCCGCACACTTTAGTCAACCTACTTTGGATCATTCCTGCTGGAATTGCCTTTGGGTTGTCAGGGAGATTATTTGCCCAAAGCACTCATTTTTTTTCTCATCAATTTTCCAAGCACATCACTTACCCTCCACTTCGTCCGGTCATAGGCGGACTGTTGATTGCGGCATTTGTATACATTTCGGACAGTACGACTTATATAGGATTAGGCGTTCCGAGGATAGTTGAAGCATTCGAAACACCGCTTCCCTGGTACGATTGGTTGGCAAAAACAGGCCTAACCAGCTTCACGCTAGGAGCTGGATTCAAAGGAGGAGAAGTGACACCTTTATTCTTTACTGGCGCGACGCTTGGCAACGCTCTCGCTACCTGGATCCCGCTTCCGCTAGCTTTACTGGCAGGAATGGGTTTTGTAGGAGTCTTTTCTGGCGCCACCAATACTCCTATGGCTTGCACCGTGATGGGGATGGAACTGTTTGGATACGAATCTGGGATATTTTTGGGTATTGCCTGCCTGATCGCGTATCTTTTCAGCGGGAGATCAAGCATTTATTCTTCACAAAATCTGGATAAGAAATTCCACTTATATCCTGCAGAAGGGATATTTACGTTTTCGCGAAATTCATCAAAAAAGAATGATTGATATTGCTTTAAAGCCTATATCCAGCCCATGAAACTTAAGCTGAAAATCTTTACTAACCCTGATCGCAATATCCTCTTTTTGAAAAAGGTGATAAAGGTGCAGGAAAAAATAGTTCAGGTTAGTAGTATTCTCGCCTTTGGAATCTTACTTTTTCATTTGGGCTATTCTATTGATCCTCAAGATCAAGTTGCTACCTCTACTCTTTTCAACATTTCGCTAATCTTAATTGGAATAGGATACTTTGTTAAAGTACTATTAGTAGAAAAATCCATCATTCCTGCCAGAGTAATTCTCGAACTGCTACTTTCACTCATTCTAATCATAACGGCCTTGATTCGTTGGAACCTGCTGGGAGATGAAATGACCCGACTGGTTTTAGATTTCACTGCGCATTATCACCTCATAAATGGATTAGTGATCGTTCTGTTCTTTATAGAACTCAGCAAATTTAGCCTAACGGTAAATGAGCTCAAACTCAGTCCCTCACTGGTTTTTATCTTGTCTTTTGTCATACTGATCCTTGTTGGTGCAGGGTTATTAAGCCTACCTGAAGCGACAACAAGAGATATTAGTTTTATAGATGCACTTTTTACCTCCACTTCGGCCGTATGTGTCACTGGATTAATTGTGCTAGATACAGCGAAGGATTTTACCTTTTTCGGTCAGGTCGTTATTATGATTTTGTTCCAAATTGGCGGACTTGGAATCATGGTTTTCACGAGTTTCTTCGGCTTCTTCTTCAAGGGAAGTTATTCCATAGAAAACAGACTTTTCATTCGTGATTATATCAATGAAAACAATGTAAATGAGATTTATACGACCTTATTTAAGATCATCTCTTTTACCGTTTTAGTGGAAGGGATTTGTGCAGTTATGATTTATCATTTTACAGATGCCGCAGAATTCTCAGGTAAAGGAGACCAATTGTTCTTCGCTCTTTTCCATGCGATTTCAGCATTTTGTAATGCAGGATTCTCCACGCTCAGCAGTGGATTGTATCAAGAGGGTTTCCGAGAAGCTTACAATATGCATTTAGTGATTGCCTTGGCAATTGTGTTGGGAGGAATCGGCTTTCCAGTCGTTTTGAACTACTATTCCTACGTGAAGCATCTAGTAGTCGGATATTCTAAAAGCGTGTTAGGAATAGAGAAATACCGACATACCCCTCGCGTCTCGAGCGTCAATACACGATTAGTAGTTTATACTACAGGAATTCTTCTAGCTGTTGGAATGGTCGTATATGCCATATCTGAGCAAGATGCTACACTTAAAGGTCTGAGTACCTATGGCAAGTTTGTCACAACCGTTTTTGGCGCAGTGACACCACGTACTGCAGGATTCAATACCGTGGACATGCGGGAATTAGCTGTTCCCACTATATTAGTTTATCTCTTTCTAATGTGGATTGGTGCATCTCCGGGCTCTACAGGCGGGGGACTAAAGACCAGTACGTTTGCAGTGGCGATGCTCAACACATTTAGTATTGCATCGGGTAAAACCAGAGTGGAAGTCTTCAGAAGACAAATCACCAATGAAACACTAAAGAAAGCTTTTGCGGTAATTTCCCTTTCTGTGTTGGTCATGGGGCTTGGAGTCTTTTTCCTTATGGTTTTTGACCCTAAGCTTCCCATGATAGACGTGGCATTCGAGGTGTTCAGTGCCTTCTCTACAGTAGGACTTACACTGGGTATCACTCCTCAATTAAGCTTGGGTAGCAAACTTGTGCTGATGGCTATCATGCTCATCGGAAGGGTAGGAACACTAACAATACTAGTTGCTATCGTCAGAAAAATCGGTGAGCAGCGTTACAAGTACCCAGAGGAAACCGTCTTTATAACTTAATTTTAAAACGCAGGAAATGAGCATGGTTAATAAATATCAGCCGGGCTATTTCAAGTGATCATTATTAATCAGCTACATATTTATGAAATATATCATCGTAGGCATAGGCAATTTTGGGGGCTACCTGGCAAAGCGTCTAACGAATCTTGGACACGAAGTAATTGGCGTAGACACTAGCGAAAGCAGAATAGAAATGATCAAGGACAGCATCACTCATTCAATTGTAATGGATGCTACAGATCAGGCTGCGGTGAAGAACCTGCCTTTGAAGGATACCGACGTCGTGATTATCGCGATAGGTGAAGATATAGGTGCATCTATTATGAGTACTGCTATTTTCAAGCAACTTAAATCAAAACGAATTATCGCCAGAGCTATCAATGACCTCCATGAAACGGTGATCCAGGCCATAGGCGTGGATGAAATCATCCATCCCGAGGAAGAGACTGCAGATCGTCTATCAAAGCGCTTGGAGATGAAAGGCGTATTGGATTCCTTAGAGATCTCGGATGAATATAATATTGTGGAAGTGAAAGTGCCCAAACGCTATTTGGAAATGACCGTGGCTGAAGCCGACATTCGAAAAGAATACTACTTAAATATTCTGACAGTAATAAAAATAGAGCAAAAGAAGAATCTCCTAGGCATAAATACGCCACACAAAAATGTGATTGGTGTAGTTACACCAGATTACAAGTTTGCCCCTGAAGATATTTTACTGCTTTTCGGGAAAATCAAAAACATACAGGATTTCTTGCACCTAGGAGATTAGAACAGTTTTTCTCCGCAGTTTTTGCAGTAATTATCCGTCAAAGGAAGCGGACTAAATCTGCATTTTGGGCAGCTTTTATCTCCCATCGCCTTTTCATCTTTTCTCTTTTGCGAAGCCATCTCAGAAGATACAATCCCGGTAGGCACGGCAATAATCGCATAGCCAAGGAGCATGATAAGTGAAGAAAGTAACTGTCCCAAAGGAGTCACTGGGTAGATATCACCAAAACCTACCGTAGTCAGGGTCACGATAGCCCAATACATACCGATAGGAATACTGGTAAATCCATGCTCTGGACCTTCAATAATAAACATGCAAGTGCCCATTATCAATACTATAGTCACCACAAAACCTATAAATATCAAAATCTTATGAGAACTCGATCTTAAGGATTTGGTCAAATATTCTGCCTCCGACACGTAGCGCCCAAGCTTCAAGATTCGAATCACTCTCAAAAGACGTAATGCTCTCACCACTGTGAACAATTGGGAATTGAGCACAAAGAAGCTGAGGTAGGTGGGTAAAATTGCCAGCAAATCTACCATCCCAAAAAAGCTGAAAATATAGCCACTCGATTTTCTGGAAAGCCAAATCCTTAATGCATATTCTAAAGTAAAAAGGATGGTAAAAACCCACTCTAAAATGAATAGTAATTCACCGTATTGAGCTCTAATACTAGCAACTGAATCTAATATTGCAACAAAAATACTTCCGAAGATCATGGCCAAGACCACAATATCGAAGGTCTTCGACGCCCAATCGTCAGATTCAAATACTATATGAGCTAGCCGCTTTTTTGAAATTGCCATGAGGAAATTTAGAAAAATTTATATGCCGAAACCAAACCTAGTCCAAGTAATATACCCGTTTCACACGAGTACTAATATTAGTTAGCAATTCATAAGGGATGGTTCCAATCTGATCCGCAAGTTCCTTCAATGAGATTTTCTCACCATAGATGATAGCTTCATCTCCTGCCTTCACTTCCATTCCGCTGACGTCCACCATGCACATATCCATGCATATATTTCCGATGATAGAAGCCTTCTGTCCATTGATCAGTACATAGCCTTTTCCATTACTGAATCTGCGGTCATAACCGTCTGCATAACCTATGGCCAGTGTGGCAATTTTACCACCTGTAGATAAAACCCCCTTTCGGGAATAGCCTATAGTTTCTCCTGCTTCAAGTTCTTTTACCTGAGAAATAGTTGTTTTCAGTGTACTGATTGCTCTGAGCGCCAAGTCATGTTTTCCTGTCACTTCTACGCCATAAAGACCAATTCCCAGTCTTACCATGTCGAATTGAAATTCCGGAAAAGCTACTATTCCAGCAGAATTAAGCGCGTGAACAAGTGGCTTGTAGGAAAGAATATCGATTACTTCATTCTTCATTTCTTCGAAATCCTTCAGCTGACTTAGAGAAAATTCTCTATGAATATCCTCATCAGCACCAACCAAGTGAGTGTAAATGGAAGCTATTTCCAATTGTGGATTTAACTGAATTAAGCTTTTCAACTTGTCCAACTGCTTTCTGTCGAAACCCAACCTGTGCATTCCTGTATCCATATCAAGATGGATTCTCATAGTTGTACCATGAACGGTGCACCAAGAAGCAAGGCTCTCGAAAAATTCCGGGCTGAAAACTACTGGCTCCAGATCAAACTCACTGCAAAGGCCAAAGGATTCCTGCATGGCATTGAGCACCATTATTGGAAGCTTGATTCCTTGCTTTCGCAAAGCTACTCCCTCGTCAGAAAAAGCGACACCCAAGTAGTTCGCACCCATCGTCTGGATTTGATTGGCTATTTCCACCGCTCCTCCTCCGTAGGCAAAAGCCTTCACCATCACCATCACTTTGGTTTTGGGTGAAATCAGCTTTTTGTAGAAATTATAATTGTGCGTAAGCGCATTAAGATTGATTTCTAGCGTGGTACCATGGATTCTCTGCTGAAGTCTATTGACCACTTCTTCAAACCCAAATACACGAGCGCCAGTGATCAAGATCATGTCATTTGCAAAAGTCTCAGGATCTAGATTAGTCAAAAGCTCTTCGGTAGAACTGAAGCCTGTGAAAGCTTCAGGAAATTCCTGCTCCAAAAAGAATATCTCCTTTCCTACGCCAAACAGCAGATCAAACTGATATTTCTTGATCAGCTCCGCCACTTCTTCATAGATTTTCTCAGGCGAACCTTGCTGCAGCAAATCAGACAAAATCAGGATTTTTCTACGCTTCGGTCTTTGCTGATGCATAAAGTCCAACGCTACTTTCAGCCCAGCCAAGTCGTTATTATAGGTATCATCGATCAATAAAGAGTCGTTGATACCTGGCTTCAGTGTAAGTCGCATATCTACAGACTTCAGGTGTAGTATTCCTTCTTGGATGGACTCTGCATTTAGTCCCAAAGTCATCGCCGCTACGATCACATGAGTGATGTTTTCCAATGAAGCCACATCTGTAAATGGCACCTGAAAAGTATGCGTGCTGAGATCTGATTTCATCAGAATTAGTCGAGATGCATTCCCTTTTACTTTCACTGATCTGGTAAATTCAGCTCCGGCTCGATCGGACCAACCGACGAGTTTATCCATCGGAAACAGAGCTTCTATTCGCTCAGAAACATGCTTTTGATCTTTGCAGTAAATCAAGAAATTCGACCCCGAAAAAAGAGAAAGCTTCTCTTCTAACTTAGATTCTAGGCTTTCAAAACCCTCTTGATGTGCTGTTCCGAGATTTGTAAATATTCCCAGATTCGGTTTGATCATTTCTTCCAAAGCGGACATTTCTCCAGCTTTAGATATCCCGGCTTCCAGAATTGCTACTTGGTGGTAGCCCTCAATACCAAAGATCGAAAGAGGAACACCTACTTGGGAATTATAACTTTTCGGGCTTTTGGCTACAGCGTATTTCTGTCCCAAAATCTGCCCTAGCCATTCCTTAACGATGGTTTTACCATTACTCCCTGCTATGCTGACAACGGGATTTGTGAACAGAGATCGTTGGAATTTAGCCAAAAGCTGCAAGGCTCTCCGCGTATCTGAAACTTTGATAAAACAAAGATCGGGAGCGACCAGCTCATCATAATCGTGATGAACCAAGAACGTCTTTACTCCTAGATCTGCTAGTTGAGGGATAAAAGCTTGGCCATCCGCTTTTGCCCCTCTCAGAGCCACAAAAAGTGTTTTATCAGGATGAAGAATTTGTCTCGAATCAATGGCAATTTGAGAAATCAGCAACTCATTACTTTGATTGATAATCCTTCCCTCTACAATTTCAGCGATTTTCTTTTGACTAATTTCCTGAAACATCTTGTTTCGATTTTTTCTGTTTTTTCTTGAAGAATACCTGTTTAATCCACTTAGGAAGGAAAAATGCTCCTAATATCAAATATGGATAGTAGGAAAGTAACCTCCACAAAATACTTGTAGGCAAGGTGTAGCTAGTCAAGAATTGTGCGAAAAACTCTCCAAAGAAAAACTCTGCTGTTCCACTACTTCCTGGAGTAGGGGAGATCATCATCACGATCCACATGATCACTTGACGTGCAAATACGATCACATTTTCTTCAAAATTCAGCGGGACGAAGGCAGAAATAAGTGCATTTAGCATCAGATACCTGGAGCTCCAGATGAAGATCGTCGCTATGATAATTGGCCACCAATAATTCCACTTTTTACCCGAAAGTTCTTTGGAAGCTTCAATAATCTGATCGCCATATTCCTGTGCATCATGCTTCCATTTGCGAAGCCATTTGATCGAAAAGATCTTAATCAATACCCATTTAAAAACCCGTGGGCGATAAAATAAGGCTGCGGCCATCACTAAGCTATACCCAGCATATAAACTATAACTAACCCAGAAAATAGCTTCAAGGCTATTCTTTAGACTAGACTCGAGGACTTTACTATCTGGGAATATATTGCCTTGTGCGAAAAACAAAATAATAGGTGCTCCAATCACAAAAAACAGATTGTCCAATATCGCCGTGACCATCACATAAGCAATAGCTCTTCCCAGTTTAATCCCTTCTTTATTCAGTATAAATATTGCTACGGCAGTACCTCCAACTACTGAAGGCGTCACTGCAGAAGCAAACTCCCATAGAATAATGACATAGATAGACCTTTGCCATGTAAGCGCCTCCCCAGTTATCTTTCTTATCCTGAACACATAGCCCACATCTCTAAATAGAATCACCAAAATGGCTAAAAATATCCAAGGCAAGGAAGCATCAAAAACACCTTTCAGCGTATTTGCGTTGACCGATGGGTCAAAATAAAACATAGCAAACACGATGCTAAAGCCTATAAGGACTGGCACCCAAATTTTATTCGGATTGAGTGTCTGAAAAATCTTTTTGTTATCCAATTTCATACGCTAGGCTGCAGCTACTGGCTCAGTCTTTTCCACCCAAAAATTATTAAATCCTTCTCCTATCACAATGGTGACTAAGGAAAGTTGTAGTAATTCTAAGATTGCTAGAAAGGTATATATCACAAAAATTTTATCGGGTTTGTAGCTGATGAATTCAGCGAATGGCACTTTTTTCTTAAAACTTATTTTCTCTAAGACGAAATCTTTTTGTTGGGCAATGGTATAAGGATACTGAATCACGGTATGTTTTGTTTCATCCACACGTGACGCCATTTTGGCCATGGTCCGCTGGAAGACTTTCAGCAGTTTGTATAAATCCATGTCCTGCATTTCCGCATCCACATCATCCACTTTACTAAGCGCTTTTAATTCCGCTTCGATATTTCCGCGCTTTTGCTTGGACAACTCTTCCCCTTCCATTGTAGAAAGTTCTTCTATGACAGACTTGTATTTTTTGTATTCCAGCAGGTTTCTGATCAATTCCTCTCGAGGATCTACTTCTTCCCCAGCCTCGTTAAGTTCAGGTCTGGGCAGCAACATGCGCGATTTAATCTTCATTAGCGTAGCCGCAAAAAGGATAAAATCACTGGCGACTTCCATTTCCATTTGCTCCATTTGGTGAACATAATCCAGGAAATCATGAGTAATCTTCGAAATAGGAATGTCATAAATATCCAGTTCATCCCGCTCGATGAAGAAGAGCATCAGGTCAAAAGGACCTTCGAAGAGTGGTAATTTGATTTCGAAACTCAAAGGATATTTAAATTATTGGTTAATTTTGCCACCTTGTAGCCAAAGATATTCAATTAAGCTAAATTAATTGGAAACGGCAGGAGAAAGAGGTAATCGCCTTATAATCCAAATTAACTTGATTGGAAAAACAAAGAAGCACATTTATTGTTATTCTACTTTGACCACATTACCGCTGTAAAATGCTTATTGAACCAGGAGAATTATTAGCCCAAATTAATAGCCCCGATGACCTTAAAAAGTTTCCTAAGGAAAAACTGGTTCAAATCTGTGATGAACTTAGACAGTTCATCGTAGACAATGTATCCGTTTACGGCGGTCACTTTGGTGCTAGCCTAGGTGTAGTAGAGCTTACAGTTGCCCTCCATTATGTATTAAATACGCCCGAAGATCAATTGGTTTGGGATGTAGGCCATCAGGCTTACGGTCACAAAATCCTTACTGAAAGAAGAGAACGATTCCATACCAACCGTCTTTACGGCGGACTTTCTGGTTTCCCAAAAAGAAAAGAAAGTATCTATGATACATTCGGTGTTGGCCACTCCAGCACCTCTATTTCCGCAGCACTGGGAATGGCAGTCGCTTCGCAATACAAAGGACTTTCACAGAAACAGCACGTAGCTGTGATAGGAGATGGATCCATGACGGGCGGAATGGCGTTCGAAGCCATGAATCATGCAGGAGTCAGCAATACAAATCTGCTGATCATTCTGAATGACAATTGCATGTCAATCGATCCAAATGTGGGCGCGCTGAAAGATTACCTTACCGATATCACCACTTCCAAAACCTATAATAAGGCAAAAGATGAAGTTTGGAAGATTCTGGGCAAACTGAGTAAGTTTGGAACAAGCGCTCAGGATGTAATCTCCAAAGTAGAAGGCGGAATCAAATCAGCTTTACTGAATCAAAGCAATCTATTCGAATCATTAAACCTTCGTTACTTCGGACCAGTAGATGGTCACGACGTCAATCATTTGGCAGAAGTACTGAAGGATCTCAAAGATATTCCCGGACCAAAAATCCTTCATTGTGTTACAATGAAAGGTAAAGGGTATGCTCCTGCAGAAAACGGAAATCAGACGACTTGGCATGCACCAGGGACTTTTGATAAGGTAACTGGGGAAATATATAAAACTACACCTAGCACGCCTCAAGCTCCAAAGTATCAGGATGTCTTTGGACACACCTTGGTGGAACTGGCTGAGCTAGATGATAGAATCATGGGTGTAACCCCGGCCATGCCGTCTGGTTCGTCCATGAATATCATGATGAAAGCCATGCCTAATCGGGCATTTGACGTGGGAATTGCCGAGCAACATGCCGTTACTTTCTCAGCAGGGTTGGCTACACAAGGACTTGTTCCTTTCTGTAATATCTATTCTACATTTATGCAGCGTGCCTACGATCAGGTGTTACATGACGTATGTATCCAAAATCTCCCAGTAGTTCTTTGCCTGGACAGAGCAGGGTTTGCAGGTGCTGATGGACCTACTCATCATGGCGCTTATGATATTGCATTTTTCAGATGTATTCCAAACTTGGTAGTTTCGGCTCCGATGAATGAGGAAGAACTTCGAAACATGATGTATTCTGCTTCGATTCATAATGGACCATATTCCATCCGATACCCACGTGGAAAAGGTGTGATGCCTGACTGGAAAACTCCATTCGAGCAAATCCCAGTTGGTCAGGGAAGGATCGTAAAAGAAGGCGAAGAAATCGCCATCCTAACGATTGGACATATTGGTAATTATGCTGTAGAAGCTTGCAAAAAACTTGAAAAAGAGGGTTTAAATCCTGCTCAGTACGATATGCGATTTGTGAAGCCTCTGGACGGGGAATTGCTTCATGAGATTTTTGGCAAATTCAAAAAGGTAATCACTGTAGAAGATGGGTGCCTTATGGGTGGATTTGGGTCGGCAGTGATCGAGTGGATGATGGATCATGGTTACCAAGCTCAAGTGAAGCGTCTAGGTATTCCAGATACTATCATTGAACATGGTGAACAGCTAGAGCTACATCGTGAATGTGGTTTTGATCCGGAAGGCATAGCTGAAGCTGTAAGAAATATGGCTGAGGTGTCCAAAACAGTTTAAACAATGTCATCTATTCATTTTTTTGAAAAAGGCAAGGGTCAGCCTGTGATTCTTATCCATGGTTTCTGCGAAATCTCGGAAATGTGGAGCGAATTTGCAGACGCACTTTCATCTAATTTTAGAGTGATTTGTCCAGATCTCCCGGGTTGTGGAAAATCCCCTTTAACACTTTCTCAGAATAACTTGGAGGAAGTATCGATACAGTTAGAAGATTGGATAGAAGAAGAAAATATCCAAGACCCCATCGTCATAGGACATTCTTTAGGAGGATATGTGACTTTAGCCTTGCTAGAACTAATGGGTTCAAAGCTAAAAGCAATTGGGCTTTTTCATTCCACTGCCTTTGCTGATGATGAGGAGAAAAAGGGCATGCGTGATCGAACAGTTATTTTTCTGAAAAAACACGGATTAGATACCTTCGTCACCTCATTTGTACCTCCACTTATCTCTGAGCACAAAAGAGATGATTTTCAAGCTGAAATTGCAGTAGCTATAGCTCAAGCAAAGCAATCTACTTTGGAAGGATTAATTGCCTATACCAAAGCGATGCGTGATAGAAAAGATCGTTTAGAGGTATTGAAGAATTTCTCTGGGCCAAAACTGATGATCGCTGGCACGCTTGATGGAGCTGTAAAAATCGATGCAAGTCGCAAACACAAACTAGCTATCTCGGACTATCATGAACTGGAAGGAGTAGGCCATCTAGGAATGATCGAACAAAAAGACACCTGTATTGAGATTCTAAGAGGGTTTTGTGGGAGAGTTATTGAATAAGCTTGGCTACTTCAGCAATTAGAGCTTTTACTTTTTCTATATAAGGAAATACTGTTTCTCTATCAAAATCAAACAAATCATCATAATCACCCTTTTGCCTCCAAGTAAAAAGTTGAGAATAAATTTTTCCCTGTTCCTTATCGACTTTACCAGTTTTAATGAACAATTCAGAAAATTTAGTTTTTACTCCATTATGCGTGTGAGAATCAAGATTCTTCGAAATGATTAAAGCTGATACAGCGTAGAAAGCGGCATAATACAATCTATTAATTGCTGAATTCCATTTGTTATTATCAGCCAAAAGCTGAGCATCGTCAAAGGTTTCATGGGCTCGAGCTAATCGATAATTAACAAGATCTCTTTTAGAGTTTGTCATTTTATTCGAATAGCATCGTTAGAGATTTTTTCAAAAAGCTGAGTAGATTTTCTAGTCTTATTCCAATAGCTCTTGGAATATACAATAGGAGAAATAACTGCTCCAGTGCGAAGTTCTAATTCATAAAAATCGTCCATAATTGCAATTTCCTTTGCTAATGGAACCTTATCCAAGTCTAATAGTACAAGAATATCATAATCTGATAATGCCTTTGAGTTTCCATTGGCTTGAGACCCAAAAAGGTATAATTCAGACTTAGGATATTTCCTAGAAGCCATATCCACAATACCTTTTACTATTTCCTCTTTATCAGACATATACAAAAATAGGATAAATATTAAAATCGACGGAATGAATGAGCGAAAAGACGAGAGTTTAGAGATTGTGAAAGTATTTCTAGTAATTTTTAGTATGTATATCCGCTTTTCTACCAGTAAGGTGGCAAAAGCAATGTAAGATCTGTTAAACTTAAGAATTGAGGCCACTTCGGTCTTCGGTCATCGGTCTTCCAACCTGATATGCAAAGAATCTAAGGTGACTGGCATCATTGCGGATAATCATAATTTTTAGTTCGGTGATTCATGTAATCGGTAAAATTCCAGCCAACCTTCGTTCTATTCTCTGCTTTTGTTCTTTCGGGATTCTGTTCGATAAATTCATCATAATAATACCCTTCACATTCAACAACCTTGTAGTAGTAATTCAACAGTTCAATTAGAGATTCTTTATCGAAAAGTCCGTCAGTTCCCATCTCTTCTGGAATTTTATTTTGAAGTATCGGCTGGATTATCAAAAGAGATTGTAGATCCAATTTAACCATTCCAATGTCATTAGAACGGAAGTTCAATATTTCTGTCGAATCGCCATCTTTCATCATTTGAACTTTAACAGAAAAACCGCCCGTTGAAGAGCTTCTTAAGTTTTGCCATCCTTTACAGATGTTGAAAGAATCTATTCTAATTTTCTCTTCATCTATTTTGAATGTAGTTTTATACGATGTGTTTGATAAACCTAAATTAGAAATACCTACACCCAACTCATCCAACAAAAATTCAGATTTATTTGTCGACACCCAATTGTAGAACTTTTCAAGTTGTTGGGTTTCAATTACAATTGGTTCTTGAAGTTTAACTTTCTTCTTTTTCTTGTATTGGTTTGTGTAATAATCGGCACTGAGAGATTTAGATCCTTTTGAAACAAAGGCTATTTCGAAAACCTGAGGACCATACTTGGTCGGTGGCTCATCTGAGAGCATAACCTGAACGAAAATTGATTCGATATTTTGCCCATAAATAATTAGTGAGAAAGGCATTAAAAGGAATATGAACAGAGCCTTCTTCATGTAGAATTATAGTTATCTGTTAGATTTAGGCAAATCACAACTTACTCCCAAGCAGCCCCATCAACTTCTCTAAATACTCCTGATCTACTGCATCAAAATCATTCAATTGATCAGAATCCACATCTAGTACCATAGCTACTAATCCACCTTTGAACACTGGAACAACAATCTCTGACTTGGAAGCGGAGCTGCAAGCGATGTGCCCTGGAAAAGCATCTACATCTGGAACAAGAACTGTTTTGCCTTCTTGCCATGCTGTACCACAAACACCTTTACCCATAGAAATCCGTGTACAGGCTATTGGCCCCTGAAACGGTCCCAATACTAACTGATTCTCTTTGGCTAGGTAAAAACCAACCCAAAAGAAGTCAAAGGCTTCTTTAAGAGCTGCTGAAATATTAGCAAGATTTGCGTAGAGATCTGGTTCACCAGTGATCAAAGCTTCGATCTGTGGCAAAATCGCTTCATACTTTTCGGCTTTGGTCGCCGACTCGGGAATGTATAGACTATCAGACATGATGATATATTCTTAAGGTGTCTTCCAAGATTTCTATGGTCTCGGAAACTGGGGCAGGGGGAATAGGAGCTGCTATGCCACTGCCAAATTTATTACTGCTTGTAAACACGCGGGCTTCGTCCCAAAGTTCGGATTCTAAAAACTTATTCAATAAATAACTTCCTCCTTCTATGATTACACTTTGAATATTGCGCTTATATAGGTCTTCCAAAATTTCATTAACCCTAAATTCCGGATTCAACTTCACAAACTCTAACGTTCCAATCACTTCTGATTTCTGCGTATTGTAGCAAAGTGTAGGTACAGCCTCATCAAAAAGTTTTAGTGTATTTGGAAGCTCTAACCTGCTATCAATCACTAGTCTGAGCGGATTTTTACCTACCCAATCTCTAACATTCAGAGCTGGATCATCGTATTTGGCGGTATTCTTCCCCACCATAATCGCATCTTCTTCTGCTCTCCATTTATGTACAAGGCGTCGACTGGAAGCATTTGTAATCCATTTGGAAGAGTAATCCTCCCTAGCCACAAAACCATCTTGAGTCTGTGCCCACTTCAAGATAACATAAGGTCTTTTCTTCTCTATTTGAGTGAAAAAGCGCTTGTTTTGAATACGAGCTTCCTTCTCCAAAACTCCTGTTTCAACTTCAATTCCTGCATCTTTTAAAATCTGAATTCCTTTTCCACCTACCAGAGGATTGGTATCAAAAGCAGCAATAATGACTTTCTTCACCTTTTTCTCTACCAATAGCTTCGCACAAGGAGGCGTTTTTCCATAATGCGCACAAGGTTCCAATGTCACATAAACGGTGGAATCGGTTAGTAAATCAGGGTTTTTTACTGAGTTTATTGCGTTTACTTCAGCGTGCGCATTACCATATTCCTGATGGTAGCCTTCTCCTATTACTTTGTCTTCAAGCACGATCACGCAACCCACCATAGGGTTTGGACTTACTTTTCCCCGGCCAAATTCCGCCAATTCAAGTGCTCTTCGCATGTAGCGTTCATCCGAAATCATCAAGGCTTTTTCTTAAACGTTATTTGTTTGAGTACAGTGTCTTCTTTCGCTGCCACATCTATCGAAAAAGTCGTGTCTTGGTAGAGTTCGTCCTTTGGATCGAAGTAGAGTGTATAATTCCCCTCTTGTATTTTAAAGATGAATTTTCCTGAAGTATTTGTATGTGTGGAAATTGTATCTGTTCCATCGGATAAGTAAATCGCTGGGTAGAGAGTTGTTGGCTTCAGTGTCCCACTCAATTCAGTTTTTCCAGCTCCATCGCTAAGAGTGAAAAATGGATCCAATTCGTAGGTAAGAGGTGATTCTGAGGTTTGAACAATCGACTTTTCAAGATCTAAATCCAGATAGATATCATAAGAATAACCTTGTTCTACGTCAATCGCGGTGGATAAAGATATTCTGTTTTTAGAAAGGTCTGATAGCGCCAAAACATACTTTTTCTCCTTCAAATACATGGAGTGATTATCCCCCAGTATTATGGTAGCATTGATGATTTGACCAATTGGAAGCTCACTTCTACCGATAAGTAATTCATTATCGCCAACCAATTCACTCACTTTAATTCGCTTATCTCCGGACTTATATTCGAAGAAAAAAATCTGACTTTGCGATTCTCTGCCCTCCACCAATACTTCTACATCTACCCCTTTGATCTCTACAAAAACAGAATCCCATTTTGCGGGACTATCTACCAAAATCAGGTTGAGAAGTGCTCGGGGACTAGAATCAGGATCTTCACAGGAAGCGAAGAATAGCACACAGACAATAGGGAAGAGATAAAAGTGCAGTTTTTTCACAGAGCAAATTTAGGTCAAATCTATTGAATACAGCGATTCAAGAGAATGTAGATAAAAAAAAGACCAGCCGAAGCTGGTCTTTAAAACTTATTTCGCGGTCAACATTACCGGTTCTACACTGGTAATCTTCCCTTCTGCAACTACAACTCCTTCTTTAACAGTAATAGTATACAGATCATTTGGGGTAAATGTTAGTGTATAAACGCCATCATCTAGGCCTGTAATTTTATAATTACCATTTGCATCGGTAAATGTATTCATCGTATCATCTCCTTTTTGGGCGGTTATCTGAACTGGCTGCCCTTCGATAGGAAGAACTTGTCCCATAATTCCTGCAGAAATTTCATCCAAATATGCTCTCAAAACAGGTTTAAGTATGATTTGTCCAGAATTACCTGCCTCCACGATAGACTTAGCTGCATCAAAATCGATGATCAAATTATAAGACATTCCACCATGGATATCCTCGTCCACCTTTATTTTCAATCCGCTTTGTTGAGCACTTGGAGTTTTCATATCAAAACGTTCACCGTTTTTGATCACATAATTATTTTCTCCAAGAATCAATCTGATCTGATCTATTTCCCCTTCAGGAAAATCTTCTGTACCTAATAATTCACTATTTCCTCCTGTCAAGTCCAATAGATTAATAGGCTGACTTTCGTCATAGATTATTTCTACCCAAGATGACTCATCATCGTCGGCATTCAAATCATCATCCGTCCCTTCTTCGTCCATCTTTACGCGTAAAGCCAACACTTCAATCCAAACTTCATCATAGGAAGCTGGAGCATCTACTAGGTAGAAATTAACCCGTGCAGATCCGGCACTCGGAGTATCGTCATCAGAGGAGCAAGCCAATGCAAAAAAAGCAAGGCCAGCCATCAAGAGATAAGAAAATATATTTTTCATGTTAGTTGTGATTGTTTTAGATATAACATTTGCCAATCACCGTGCCAAGTCAAAAATGATAAATAGTAAAGTAATGTGTGAAGAGCTTCTTATTTTTGAGGATGATGAAATGGGAACGCCTTTTATCCCGAGGCAGATTTGGAGATAGCCCGGGATTTATACCAACACAAGTGGTTCGAAGTGAGTTTGAAGTGGATTATGACAGGATCATTTTTTCGGCACCCTTTCGAAACCTTCAGGATAAGACTCAAGTATTCCCTTTGCCTGAGCAGGCATTCGTACATACCAGACTTACGCACAGTCTCGAAGTATCCAGTGTAGGACGATCTTTGGGCAAAGCTGCAGGCGAAATGCTCTTGGAAAAGTACCCTCAATTGAATAAAACGGCTATTTCACCATTCGAAATCGGTGCAATTGTGGCTGCTGCTGCGTTGACTCACGACATTGGTAATCCGCCTTTTGGCCATGCTGGAGAAGAAGCCATTTCGGATTTTTTCAAATTTCACCCTGCGGGAAAATGTTGGGAATCTCACGTTCGCACGGAGCAATTAGCAGATCTCTGCAATTTTGAGGGCAACGCTCAAGGTTTCAGAATGCTTGTTTCCAAGCAATTTGGGCTAAAACTCACCTATGCAACTTTGGCTGCATTTACCAAATATCCTCGACCTAGCATGATTGCACAGCGGGATATTGCTCGCAGAAGTCAAAAGAAATATGGCTTCTTCATCAATCAAATGGCAGATTTTGAACAAATGGGCGCTGTATTAGGAATGGAGAAATCTAGTCCAGAATGCTGGTTTAGACATCCACTGGCTTTTTTAGTAGAAGCTGCAGATGATATTTGCTATAGCATTATAGATCTGGAAGATGGTTGCACCCTAGGTTTGGTAAGCTTTGAAGAAACTGTGAAGCTTCTTGCTCCAATTTTGAAGGATAAGTTTGATCCCAAAAAACTTAAGGAACCTAGAACTGTAGCGCAAAATCTTGGTGCTTTACGTGCCTTGGCAATTGGGGAGTTAATCAGCGAATGTGTAGACGTATTTGCCAAATATGAGGAAAGTATGTGCAAGGGGAATTTTGATAAAGCATTGACAGATATCATTCCTTCAGCCAAAGCACTTCAAAAAATTACCGAGGTATCAGTAAGAAAAATCTATCGCTCTCAAATCGTCTTGGAAAAAGAAGCTGCCGGATTCCAAGTATTAGAAGGTCTATTGGAAGTATTCTCAAAAGCGCTCTATCACCAATTTTACGATCCGGAAAATTTCTCTGGACAGGATAAAAGTATTCTCAGACTATTGCCGGAAGACTTTCCTTTAAAAGGATGGGGAGCAGAAGTCAATCCATATCCATTACTTCGGTCATTAGTCGACTTTATTTCAGGTATGACAGACAAGTATGCATTAAATCTATATCGCAGAGTGAAAGGGATATCATTCCCTGGATCTTAGATCGCGGAGGTAATCCACCAGGTGTTTCCGAATGGATCTTTAATTCCTCCACTTCGTCCATATGGTTTATCCGAAACTTCCGTAACCATCTCAGAACCTAATTCCAAAGCATGTTCGAATGCTTTATCAGCATCTTTGACATAGACAAAAAGCCCTGCATGCTGAGGTTCATAGTCGGCAGTACTTTCAGCAACCATCACTGTACTATCCCCGATTCTGATTTCTGCATGCATGATCCTATCTTCGTCTCTCATCTCTTTCAGCGCTACTTTCGCATCAAAAACTTGCTCCGCAAAATTGATAAAAGAAGCAGCATCTTTAAGAATTAAATAAGGCATTACAGCTTGATAATTTTCCGGAACTTGTAGGTCATTATTCATAACTTCTTGTTTTTAGGACTTTTCTGAATCAAAATGTCTTTTAACGTTGATCAAAGAATATTCCTTTCTCAATCTATAACAGATAACAAGACGGCTTAAATCTTGTTATTATTTAGACTTAAAGGGCTAAACAATACGTATCTAAAGCCTGTCTGTAGTCTATATATTTCAGGCAAATTCACCTATTCGCTTAATAAAACCCATTTATGAAAAAGACACTGATCATCATTCTAGGTGTATTTATATTTTTGATAGCTGCGGCCGTTGCTGTCCCCTTTATCTTTAAAGACAAAATCGCTGCCCGAATTGACCGGGAAATTGCCCAATCTGTGAATGCTAAAGTCATTTATGACATTGACAATGTGAGCTTAAGCCTTTTCCGAAGATTCCCGAATGTCTCTGCTAGAATCAAGGATTTTGATATTGTAGGAAACGCTCCATTTGAAAATGATACGCTGGTTTCACTTCGGGAACTTGCTATTGACTTCAATCTTAGATCCGTTCTATTTGATGACTATCCAACCTTAACTGGAGTGCATTTGAACGGTGGAAATGTTTACATCAAAGTGCTGGAAGACGGTACAGCTAATTATGACATTACTTTTCCGTCGGAAGAAGTCGCTTCAGAATCTACAGCAAGCAATTTCAAAATAGGAGTGGACGAGATGGAAATCAGCAATTTGAATGTCGTGTACGATGATAGACAACTCAATTATTTCATGGCTTTAGGGGCAATCAATGCCAAAGGATCCGGCGATTTCACAGCCGATGTCTATGATTTACCACTCGAGCTGGAAGCCCTAATTGCAGACATTACATATGAGGACATCAGCTACCTGTCAAACAAAACTTTGAAAGGAGAAACCCTTCTGAATATTGATTTGGAGAAAATGAAATTCACGCTGGGAGAAAGCAATTTCCAGTTAAATGATTTTCTTTTTGGATTGAGTGGCTATCTCGCCATGCCAGGCGATGATATGGAAATGGATTTTTCTATCGAAGGAATGGACAATGAGTTCAAAAGCATTTTATCGTTGGTTCCAGGTATTTACTCGGAGAGTTTTTCCAGTTTAAAAACTTCTGGAACGATGGATTTCACTGGAAAAATCAAAGGGATTTATAATGATGAGAAGATTCCTTCTTTTGATATTTCCCTGAAAGTGGCAGACGGAATGTTCCAGTACCCTGATTTGCCAAGGCCTGTGAAAAACGTAAATCTTGACCTGCAAGTCAAAAATGAAACGGACAACATCGATAATACATCCATCTCAATTCCTACGTTCAACCTAGATTTTGGCAGTAATCCTATTTCCGGAAAATTGTATCTATCCGATTTAGTTAGCTATACCATTGATGCAGCTCTGAAGGGCAAACTAGACTTGGAAGAACTGACTTCTATTTTCCCTATTGAGGGCATTGCTTTGAAGGGAAATCTGGATGTGGATGCTACCGCAAAAGGCAAATACGATTCTGTAGCAGGTATTATCCCTGCAATAAACGCAAAATTGCTTTTGGCTAATGGTTATGTGAAAAGTGCAGATTATCCTGCACCAATCGAGAAACTTAACGTCAACGCATCAGTTCAAAATCCTAGTGGAAGTATGACGGATTTTCTGGTTGATCTAAGTCGCTTTGGGTTTGAGCTTGAAGGTGAAGCAATCAATGGAAATATGAAAATCCGAGACTTCGACAAGTTGATCTGGGATGGTGAGGTCAAAGGCGGAGTTGATCTAAAGAAAATTCTAGCCATTTTTCCTATGGATGACATGAGTATGGAAGGTCGAATCCAGGCTGATATCAATACAAAAGGCTCTTATGCTGCTGTGGAAGCTCAGAAGTATAATCAATTGGAAACTCGCGGTTCAATGGATATCAGTAATTTCAAGTACACTTCCACTGACGTACCTCAAGGAATCCAGATTGCTAAGGCGAAAGCAGAATTCACACCCGAGCGTATTAATCTCACCGAATTCGATTCCAAAATCGGTGAAAGTCCACTTCAGGCGACAGGTTCACTTTCCAATTACATGGATTATTTCCTAGGAGAAAATGGCACCCTGAAAGGTCAATTGACCATGAACAGCAGCAAGTTCAATGTGAATGAATGGATGAGTGAGGATGCGTCCACCGACACTACTAGCGCTAAGCTTTCGGTGATTGAACTTCCCAAGAATATTGATTTCAACATGACTGTTGCAGCCAATGAAGTGCTCTATGATAATATGAGTCTTAAAGAGGTGAAGGGAAATATGTCATTGAAAGATGGCGTTCTGACCTTCTCAGATGCTACTATGAAAACCATGGGAGGTACAATTGGTTTGTCAGGTAACTACGACCCAAGAGACCTAACTGCCCCTGCATTTAATTTCAACTTGAACATTGCTGAACTCAGTATTGCCGAAGCATTCAAGTCATTTAATACGATAAAAGCATTTGCTCCAATAGCTCAAAACCTAACTGGAAAATTCAATTCCAACCTAAATTTCTCTGGAAAACTCGGACAAGATATGATGCCTTTGTTGTCCAGTCTGGATGGGAAAGGTTTGCTGAAAGTAGCCGAAACAGCCTTGAAAGACAGTAAAATCCTAGAAGGAATCACCAGCCTTACTAAGCTAAAAGATATTAACACGCTGCAAATGAAGAACATTTCCATTCCAATCACGATTGAAAATGGGGTGATGGATGTGAAGCCATTTGATGTGAAGCTTTGGGATTATCAAGCTACAGTGCAGGGAACTGCAGGATTTGATGGCTCAATAAACTACTTAGTCAACATGCTGATTCCAGCAGGGAAATTTGGAGCTCAGGCAAATACGCTACTTTCCAGCATCACTGGAACTGCAATGGATGAGAACACCACAATTCCATTGGCGTTGAATCTAGCAGGAACGTATAACTCACCAAAAATATCATTAGCGGGCGGCAACAGCATAGAATCCTTGCTAACAAATGCGCTGAAAGCACGAGTAAGCGGCGAGGCTGCAGGGCTACAAACAAAAGCAACAGAGCAGTTCAATGCAGCACAAGACAGCGTAAAGCAAGTGCTGAAAGCGAAATCAGCGGTAGCTCAGGATAGTGCCAAAAAGGAACTTGAAAAACAAGTGGATGTAGCCAAGGACAAAGCGGTAGATGAAGCGAAAAAGCTATTGAAAGGCTTTTTTCCTAAAAGTACTCCTCCTGCGAAGCCAGATACCACTACTGTGAAAAAGGATTAAATCAATCTAAAAATAGCCTTAATGAAACTCATCATTAAGGCTATTTTTTTTATTTCTCAATCAAGCGAAAGTTCTTAATTTCTTTGCCAGCCAATTGATTTTGCCAGCGATCCAAAACTGGCTGCTCTAAGTGCGCTTCTCTGTATTCGTCTGGATTCATAATGGGAATTCCTTTTATGATCGGATACAGTCGAGTACATGTGGCACAAGTGAGCCAGCCTTCAACGATATTCTCTTTTTCATCCTTCAGGATTATTTTCAATTCCAGGTCCTTCTTGTCGAAAGGGCAACAGAGTTTTTCTATAGTTTCTAATTTCATGTATTTATGATTGTTTATTAGCGGTCACATGGAATCGCGCATGGTGTATAATCATCCTATCGTTTGACAGTTTGGTCATGCTCGATTTCCTTTTTTTTGGTCAGATAGTAGTTGTTGATACTGAGAAATGGCGTTGCCAGGATCTGCAGCGCTCATCACACCAGATACGACAGCGATGCCGTCAAAATCCAGAGATTGGAGCTTCGCTATGCTTTCGGTAGAGATTCCTCCAGCCAGGAAAATTGGAATTGAGGTATATTTTCTTGTCTTTATGACGGTTTCAAACTCTACCAAATCACAACTATTAGCTGTGGAAGATGGGAACATAGAACAAAAGGAGAGGTAGTCAACATCTGCAAAAATGGCCTTCTTAATTAATTCAAGGTCATTATTTACAGTTATGCCAATAATTTTTCCATGCTGCTTCAGCTGGGGAATTGAAGATAAAAGTTCATCAGTCAACTCGTCAAAATGCACTCCATCTAGTCCAAATAGTTCGGCCCATTCAGGATGATTATTTATTAGAATTGGAATTCCTGAGCGACTACAAATCATTTTAATTTTAGCTATCAAAGTAGGTACTTGATCGTGAGACTGGAAATTGTCCCAAATCTGCAGCGCACATGGCTTCGCCGAAACCGCTTTTTCCAATGATTCTAAAAGCTGGTTTTCTTCCATAGAAGGGTCAATCACCAGGTATATTCCGGAGTTAATTTTCGTTTGTTTCTTCATTTCCATCCCGCTTTTAATGCATCAAAATAAGCAACCCAATAGGGATCCGTTTCCTGATAGACTAGGGGAGAAGTAGTGCCTAACTTTTGAATTTGAATGCCAGATATACTATCAGTTACTCTTCCCACTTCAGTGCAGAGAATATTTTCTTCAGCAAGTCTAGTGATCACATCATCGGATTTCTTGCTGTCACAAGCAATGATCATGGATCCCGCACCCACACAGTAGCGGGGATCGAGCCCAAACAATCCTGCAATCGCAGCCGCTGTGTTTCCGATAGGTAATATCTCATTCACGATTATTCCGCCTTTGTCAGACGCAACAAGCATTTCATAAATAGCTCCTAACACTCCACCTTCAGTGACATCATGCATCGCATGAATCTCCGGGAATTTTTCCTCCGTTCCAGCTGCCACTAACGCATCCTTGAGCGAGGAGGTCTGGTAAAATTGCGCACAAGCTGATTGGTAAACTTCTATCCCTAGCATTTGCCTGATCGTTTCGGGAAAGCTCATTCCCAAAATAGCTGTTGCTGTCAAAGCGCATGATTTCGTCACCAGAATCACGTCTCCTTCTTGCGCACCGGTGGAGCATAGCATCTGAGATTCTTTTGCTATAGTGATCAAGGTACCACCTCCGGCAAAAGTCGAATTTTGTCCGTGCACAAATCCCGTATGACCACCTGTGATCGCAATACCAAGTTCTTTGCAATAGCTATCGATATGTCCCCAATAAGTGCTGAAATCCGCATTAGAAAGCGTTTCCGGCAGATTCAGTACAAACTGTCCATACTGCGGAGCAAAGCCAGTAGTGGCCATATCGTTTGCCATCAGGTGTACACTGAGCCAGGCAGACTCCTGCATACCCAAGGAAGGTATCAATGAAAGTGGATCGCTGGTAGCCGCCATCGCCAGACCTCCAGGAAGTGAGGTAATCGATACATCTACTCCGAATGCAGGCCCTTGTTTCACCTCATTTCGCGAAGCGCCTAGCCTTCCAGCCAGCAATTTTTGGTAGCCTTCATGAGTGATTTTGCCTAGATCAGCCATTAATCGACATCATTCAATTTGACATATAAACCGAAAAAGTCTCCATAGGGAACACTCCATTGCTGGACAGGAAACCACTTTGGAAGACCTGTACACGACCACTCAATTGTGTAATCTCTCCCTTCCAAAGCTTCTTCAATGATCTTAATAAGCATCGCTGGTGTATAAAAAGTAGCGGTGACATAGAACGGATTTTTACCAAAAACCTGCTGAACTCTTCGTCGAAGCACCTTCGGAGAATTGCGATTCATCATTCCCATCGCAATGCCGTATTTGGCCACACGGGCAGATTCCCGAATCACTTTCACCGGATCTTTGTAATATTCAAACGTAGTAATGAAAGCCAAGGAATCGAACGTATGATCCTTGAATGGCATGTGATGCGAATCCGCCATGACCAAGTCGCCGTCAAATAAATGAACCGCCTGGGAAAGCATCAGCGGAGAAATGTCACCTCCAGTTGCTTTGATACCGATTTCCTTCCACCAGCGCGTAAATCTTGTAGTGCCACAGCCAAATTCCAAGAGGGTTTTTACACGTTTGTCTTTGGACACCAATTGCTCCATGACTTTCTTTTGCCATACTTCGGCACGCTTGTATCGCCCTTCGTACCATAGCTCATAAGTGTCGGTGTGCGCTCGGTTGAAAAACCATTCAGGTCGATTTTGCCAGTTTTTCTGCGCGTCAGGCAGTAATTCGAAATTCTTTTTCTCGAGTTCCATAGGGAATATTAGGTTGCAAAAATAGTAACTGCATTTCCTGCGGTCAGACAACCAAGAGAAAACAAAGGCGTTTTCTGGCTTAAGCATCCCTACGTTGGCATGATCCAAATCAGGTAATTCGGGTATTTTCTCAGCCTCACCAAAAGGAAGGCACCCCGTGCAATTGTTTCAAATATAGGTGAAAAAGGGTGGACAAAAAACTCAAAGAGGTATTTAGGTAATCATCATTATTCAAAGAATTTTGATACCTACAGGTCACAAAAAAAGCAGAGGCTTTTGACCTCTGCTCGTTGCTTAATTGTTTTTCTTACTTTCTTTTTTTGCGGCTTTATCAGCTCGCTTTTCTTTCAGAGTCTTGGTAGCCGCAGATTTATCGTTCTTAGGTTTACCTTCTGGTTGCTTAGCCATAGTTTATTAGTCAAATTATGTAACTGATTTCCGTTAAGGTAGGGGGAATTCTGTTATTCTTGAAATTGCTTTGAAAAAATATTTCAGCAAAACTACTTACTGAATCTATTATTTTACTGCGATAAAAATATCAACCTCCGAATTTTCACCTTGCTGACATTTAGAACCATAAACTTCAAAGTCTGCCGTATATTTTCTATCCAATTCAGAGTCTTTAGCCCATATCTCTTGCCAAGTAGTTACAACTGCCTCAGGCATTTTTCCCTTGGCTACAAACTTGATATGCTTGCCTCCAGCAAATTCTTTTGAAACCAGTCCAACCCCTAGCTTTTCCAATGTATCCACTTGATAACCTATCATACAGGTATATTTGCCAGTATAATCAGATTCGTAGTCGGTATAGATTGCATAAATATCTTCACTTACTTTTCCTGAAATTTTTGTCCCAATCTGCTCTTCAAAAAATCTTCCCCATAGAGCACCTAAGTCTTCGGCTGCTTTTCCGGATGAATTTGAAGTTCTAACAGCAATTCCAATAAACTTAAAAGGGGCTATAGTATACATTCTGTGGTTGGTTGTAGATAAAAACTCACTTCATTAAAAGAAGCAAGGTAAGTCAAAATAGCCCTTAGCCCTAAACCGAAAGGTAAGCAAATATAAAAGTTTCGTCCTCCACATTCCTCTTGGTGTACCTAGTGGATAAAACCAAAAAAAGCCTCCGAACTCTTTCATTTCGGAGGCTTTGATACTCAATATATCACAATATTAAAATGGGTATTTACCCTGATCTATCATGTAATCAGCGATTTGTCTTCTCAGCTCTTTGGTATTGTAAAGCTCTGATTTGGTGAATCTCTTCAATCCCATCAACATTACTTTTTGCTCATCGCCTTTAGTGAAACTACCAATAGCTTCTTTAGCTGATACATTGATTTTATCAACCGCTTCAGAAAGATAGATCTGCGCCATCGCGATTTGATTCTTGCAGGCTTCTTCGCCCTTCATAGAAACAAGCTTCTCAGTACGAAGAATCGCTGACTCACTAGCGTAGATCTCAATCATGACATCAGCTAGATTCATCATGATTTCCTGCTCATCTTCAATCTTATCCTGAAGCGTCATGGCAGCTTTGCCACCTACCATAAGAAATACTTTCTTCAACTTTTTCAATACTTCTTTCTCAGCTGCAAAAAGCTCAGAAGTATCAATTGTTTCAAATGACGGAACAGAAATCAGTTCTTTGGAAACCGCCATTGCAGGATCGAAAATATTTATATCTCCTTTCATAGCGCGTTTCAATAGCATTCCGACCATCAGCATGCGATTGATTTCATTGGTGCCTTCGTAGATTCTGGAAATTCTAGCATCACGATAAGCACGCTCCATCGGTGCATCAGCTGAATAGCCCATGCCTCCGTAGATTTGAACTCCTTGATCCACCACGTAATCCAACACTTCAGAGCATTGCACTTTTGCAATAGCACACTCGATAGCGAAAGCTTCAACACCTTTCAGTTTAGCTTCTGAAGGATCCATTCCCTCTGCTTCAAGCGAATTGATCTTATCCTCAATATCCTGACCAGCACGGTAGCAAAGTGCTTCGGAAGCGTAGGCTTTGGTAGCCATTTCTGCAAGCTTGGATTTGATCGCGCCAAAGCTGCTGATACTTACGCCAAACTGCTTACGCTCGTTGGCATAATTGATGGCATGTGAAGTCACCGTACGAACTCCACCAAGTACTCCTGCGCCGAGTTTTACTCTACCAATGTTTAGGATATTCACAGCGATTTTGAATCCATTCTGACGATCAGAAAGCATATTCTCCACTGGAACTGGGCAATCGTTAAAGAAAACCTGACGAGTTGATGAGCCTTTAATTCCCATCTTTTTCTCCTCCTCATTCATCGTGATTCCGCCAAAAGACTTCTCTACGATGAAAGCGGTAAGGTTTTTATCATCTTCGATTTTGGCAAAAACGATGAATAAATCAGCAAAACCTGCATTTGAGATCCACATTTTCTGACCGTTCAAAAGGTAGGTTTTACCATCTTCAGAAAGAGTCGCTTTTGTTTTACCACTATTAGCATCCGACCCAGCATCAGGTTCAGTCAAGCAATAACATGCCGCCCATTCGCCCGTAGCAAGCTTTGGAAGGTACTTTTTCTTCTGATCCTCCGTGCCGTAATACAAGATAGGTAGCGTACCGATGCCAGTATGTGCACCATAAGTAGTAGAGAAAGAACCAGCTGCGCCGATGATATCTGCGATCAGCATAGATGTGTTGAAACTCATGCCCATCCCTCCGTACTCCTCAGGAACAGTAATTCCCAAAAGGCCAAGATCTCCGGCTTTTTTGAAAATAGTGGGAACAAGCTCAGGATCTTTCATACTATCGATTTCATAAATATTCGGAGTGATCTCCGTATCTATAAAATCCTGACAGGCCTGAGCCATCATTCGTTGTTCTTCGGTAAATTCTGCTGGGATAAAGATGTCTTGTGCATCCGTTTCCTTGATAAGGAATTCTCCTCCTTGGGTTGATTTTGTGGCCATTGTTATAAATTAAGACTTTAGATTTTAGACGCTAAACATCAGACTTAGCATCGGACTTCATTATTCATCATTTCTCATTCATCATTCGATATGGAAAAGTTCAAAAATTCAGAATGTCGAATGCTGAATGCTGAATTTTGAATGATGAAGTGGGTAGGACTTCCTATTTAAGCAGTTCGTAAACACCAGCAACGCCCTGACCACCACCTACACAAGCAGTGACTAGTCCGTATTTTTTATTCTGCCGACGAAGTTCATTGAACATTTGTATGGAAAGCTTTGCTCCAGTACATCCCAACGGGTGACCAAGTGAAACAGCTCCACCATTTACATTGACTATATCAGGATTGAGATCCAACGCTTTGATTACTGATAATCCTTGAGCAGCAAATGCTTCATTCAGCTCAATCAAATCAATATCATTCAAGGTTAATCCAGCTTGCTTCAATGCTTTTGGAACGGCTACTTTTGGTCCTATGCCCATGATTCTAGGATCAACTCCTGCAGCGCTATAAGACATCATTCTAGCAATTGGCTCAATGTTCAGTTCCTTCACCATTCGCTCAGACATTACGACTACGAAAGCCGCTCCATCAGAAGTTTGAGATGAATTACCGGCTGTCACTTGCCCTCCATTTTTGAAAGCAGGTCTCAGTCCAGCCAAAACTTCCATGGTAGTACCTGGACGAGGACCTTCATCCGTATCTACTACAAATTTTCTAGTTTTCTTTTTGCCATTTTCATCCAGGTAAGTTTCCTCCACTTCTACTGGCACAATCTCATCCTTGAACTTTCCGGCCGCTATTGCAGCTAGAGCTTTCTCGTGAGACTTGACAGAAAAAGCATCAGATTCTTCCCGAGTAATACTGTATTCCTTAGCCAGTTCCTCAGCTGTCAATCCCATACTGATGTAATAAGAAGGATGTTCAGTTGCTATTTTATAATTTAAAACTGTTTTGTAACCCATCATTGGTACTAGAGACATAGATTCTGTCCCTCCAGCGATGATACAATCTGCCATTCCAGCTTTCACTTTTCCTACAGCCAATGCGATAGCTTCAATACCCGAACCGCAATAACGATTCACTATAAATCCCGGGTTATCTACTCCCAAGGCCATTAGAGAAATCATCCTACCCATTTGCATTCCTTGCTCAGCCTCAGGTACTGCATTTCCTACGATCAGATCATCGACCATTTTGGCTTCAAGACCTGGAGTATTTGCAAGCAAATGCGTAATCACATCTGTTGCCAAATCATCTGGACGATAAAATCTAAAGCCTCCTTTTTTGGCTTTCCCTACCGCCGATCTATATCCATTTACTATATATGCTTCCATGTTATTTTCGAGTTATTTTTGTGTTGAGATACTTGGTACATTGTACGTCATACTTAGAATATCAATTTCTCAACGGTTTTCCCTTGAATAAAATACTGTGAATTCTCTCCAGCGTCTTCTTTTCACCAGTAAGACTTAGGAAGGCTTCTCTTTCCAAATCCAATAAGTATCTCTCTGATACTTCCGTTGGGGTAGATAAATCACCTCCAGACATAACCCAAGCTAATTTTCGAGCAATCTTAGCATCATGCTCAGAAATGTAAGCGCCGTATTGCATTCCAGTAATTCCAGCATCAAAAAGTGCTAGCGACTCTTTACCCAACACTTTGATATTTGTCTGCTCAATTGGCTGAGTGTATCCAGCTTCATGCATGGAAAGCACTTTTGATTTTGCTTCTGCCAACTGACGCTTTCTATTCAGCGTGATTCCATCTGATTTTCTCAAGTAACCCAGATTTCTCGCTTCTTCTGCAGAAGTGGAAACCTTCGCCATGGCAATATTCATGAAGTATTCTTGCAGCTGATTCAATTCTACATCTCCGGCGTTTACACTATTGGAGAATCTCAGGGTCATCTCCTTGGTACCACCACCAGCTGGTATCAAACCAACTCCAACTTCCACTAATCCCATGTACAATTCCGCATGTGCCTGAACGTGATCCGAGTGAAGCGAAAGCTCACAACCACCACCCAAAGCCATATTATGCGGTGCAACTACCACTGGAACAGATGAAAAACGAGCTCTCATCATGGTGTTCTGGAATTGAGCAATCATCAAATTAATCTCATCGTAATCCTGATCTCCTGCGAACATGAAGAGCATCGCAAGATTCGCTCCTGCGGAGAAATTCGCTCCTTCATTACCAATCACAAGGCCTTTGTGAGACTTCTCAGCCATACCTATCGCGGTATTAATTCCTTCGATCACTTCGGCACCCATGGAATTCATTTTGGTATGGAACTCCAAGCCGATCACATCATCGCCCATGTCATAGACAGATGCTCCAGCATTATCCCAGATTTTCTTCCCAGCAGCTTTCAGCGTATCCAAAATGATGAATTCATCTAAGCCTGGAATTTCGAGATAGGATTTACTTGGTATGTCGTAATAATGCTTTTTACCATTTTCTACTTTGTAAAAAGAATCATTTCCAGCTTCTAGCATCTCGTAAACCCAAGCTGCAGGCTTCTCACCAGCTGCTTCCATTTTGTCCACGGTTACTTTGACACCCAGTACATCCCAAGTCTCGAAAGGTCCAAGTTCCCAACCGAATCCAGCAGAAACTGCCTGATCGATTCTATACAGTTCATCAGAAATCTCAGGAATACGATTTGAACAGTATCTGAACAAATCATAAAAAGAAGCACGGTAAAATTCACCAGCTCGATCATCAAAATTCACTAAGAATTTGATTCGCTTTCTTAGGTCTTCAAATTCTTTGGCAGCTTCTAAAGCCTTAAACTTCGGCTTCTCTACGTCCTTATATTCGAACGTTTCAAAGTCAATTTCCTTCAGCTCTTTTCTGCCATCTTCATGACGGATCATTTTGAAGTAACCCTGACCTGTCTTATCTCCAAACCACTTATTATTATAAAGTACCTCGACAATTTTAGGCAGCTTAAATTTCTCCCGAGACTCGTCATTCGGTAAAGCTTTGTAGAGGTTATTAGCAACATTCACAGTAGTATCCAAACCGACTACATCCATTGTTCTAAACGTAGCTGATTTAGCTCTTCCTATTAATGTTCCTGTTAATTTATCTACCTCAGATACTCCAAAGCCCATTTTCTCTATGGCGTGCATCGCAGAGATAATCGCGTAAACACCTATTCTATTGGCAATAAACGCAGGCGTGTCCTTACAAAGCACGGTTTCTTTACCAAGGAACTTATCACCGTATTCCATCATGAATTCCACGATTTCAGGCTTGGTTTTAGGCCCAGGAATAATTTCCAGAAGCCTCAAATATCTCGGTGGATTGAAAAAGTGCGTGCCTACAAAATTCTCTTGAAAATCTTCAGATCTTCCCTCGCACATCATGTGCATCGGAATTCCAGAAGTATTGGAAGTAATCAACGTTCCAGGCTTCCGGTACTTTTCTACTTTCTCAAAAAGTGACTGCTTGATATCCAAACGCTCGACGATTACCTCAATTACCCAGTCGTAATCTTTAATTTTCGGAAGATCATCGTCAAAATTTCCAGTAGTAATTCGATCTGCAAATGCTTTGTCGTAGATAGCTGAAGGATTTGACTTAAGCGTGCTTTGCAAAGCTGCAGTTACTATTCGGTTTCTGACAATAGGATCTTCCTTGGTCAGTCCTTTTTTCTGTTCCTGCTCTGTGAGTTCAAAAGGTACAATGTCCAATAAAAGTACCTGTACGCCGATATTGGCGAAATGACAGGCAATTCTGGATCCCATAACTCCCGAACCTAAAACGGCAACTTTTTTAATGGTTCTGTTCATAATTTTGGGCTTTTGGTCTTATTAACCTAGTGGCGGTTATTGGTTTATAATTCAAATATTGGTTTGTTGATATCTACTCCTTTATCAGTTTGTACCTGATCGATTACGAGTTGTATCTTTTCAAATACGCTAAAAAAGCTATTTAGATCTTCTTCACTCACTACTTCGCGTACTTGCTCGTTAAATTCTCTGATGGTATTGACAGAAATAGCTTTGATTCTTTTACCCTCTTCAGTAAGATAAATCCGAACGGATCGTTTATCTACCAGATCTGGTTTTTTGAAAATTAGTCCCTTTTCCTCCATCGTCTTCAGCATACGAGTAAGACTTCTAGTCTCCAGACCAATCTGCGGTGCAATCTTGGTTGCTGGCGTTCCATCTTTCGAATGGATATTGATCAATACAAAGCCTATGGCGGTGGTAAAGCCTTCCTCAGCGGCTTGTTGATTGTACATCCTAGAGATAGCATGCCAAGCGCTTTTAATATGATAATCAACTGTTTCTTCTCTCTTCATCTCAACGGAATACTTCAATTTTAACGATTCCTAAGTTACAAAAAATAATGTATGCATGCATACTATATTTGAAAAAAGTTATGCATGCATCACAAATATTAGCTCGTGAAAGCTGCAATTAAGAAGACTTAGTATAAGGATTAACTGTTTTACTACAGCAATTCAGAAGGAATTGAAAGAATTTTACTTATTCTTAGAAATTTCTATTGATGTTAAACATTATGAATTTTTCAGAAAACGAATGTGTCAATCGACATAGAGTTGTTCTAACTCTTTTTCAAATTTCTGATGGATTACTTTTCGCTTCAATTTCATCGTTGGCGTCAATTCTCCTGATTCTATACCCCAAGGTTCTGGTAATAGCTTAAAACGTTTTATTTGCTCCCACTTACCGAAAAATTTATTTAACTCCTCTATTTCTCGATTATACTTCTCAATTATTTCAGCCTTCTCTATCATTTCAGCATCGCCAGTGTATGGTATGCCTTTGTGCTGACAATAATCCTTCAAAGCGTCAAAACTTGGAATAATCAAAGCGGAAGGATAATTTCTATTTTCTCCTACTACAATCAACTGATCTATCAAGCTAGATTCTTTGAATTTGTTCTCCATTGCCTGAGGAGCGATGTACTTTCCACCGGAAGTTTTGAACATCTCTTTTTTACGATCTGTAATTTTCAGATACTCGCCGTCCATCTGCCCTATGTCACCTGTATGAAACCAGTCATTTTGAAGTACCTCTGCAGTGAGTTCAGGCTGTTTGTAGTATCCTTGCATCACATTAGGTCCTTTCACGAGGATTTCGCCATCTGAAGCAATTTTCACTTCCACATCGGTAATTAATTTTCCTACATAGCCTATCCTCATATCCTCCAAGGAACAAACCGAAGCTGAAACTACCGGAGAAGTCTCTGTTAGTCCATATCCCTCGCATACTTTAATCCCAGCAGCCCAAAATACCCGGGCTAATCTAGGCTGTAAAGCTGAAGCTCCAGAATTAATCTGCAGCACCTCTCCGCCTAGCGCTTCTCTCCATTTACTAAAAATAATCTTGTTAGCGAGTTTGAGTTGCAAGTCATACCAAGCACCTGGACTTGTATTTGGATCATATTTCAATCCTAGATTCAATGCCCAGAAGAAAAGCGATTTTTTGACTCCTTTCAACTCATAACCCTTTGCCACGATTTTATCATAAATCTTCTCCAGCAATCTTGGGACAGTATTGAATGCATGTGGTTTGATTTCCTTTATATTTTCTCCAATGCTATCCATATTCTCGGCATAGTAAATAGAGAATCCTACATAGTAAAAACAGAAAAATCCTGTCCGCTCATAAATATGACAAAGCGGCAGAAAACTCAAAATCCTAGAAGAGCCTTTCTCAGGTGTCATTATATCAGCAATGCCAATAAGGTTTGAAAGCACGTTAGAATGAGTAAGCATGACACCTTTTGGCCTGCCCGTGGTACCGGAAGTATAAATAATAGTAAAAAGATCGCTTGGTTTGACCTGCTCCTTGGCATTTTCAAGGCCCAAAATATCCTCATTAACACCTTTAGCTAAGAAGTCTTCCCAGAAGATAGCTCCTTCTAATTTTTCAAAACTATAGATCAATCGATCCCCTGCAGCAGCTTTTGCTTTTTCGTAGATTACTTCATCACCCACAAAAATCATCTTCACTTCTGCGTGCTCAAAAATGTACTCATAATCAGCAGAAGTGATCGTAGGATACATTGGAACTGAAATAGCTCCAATTTGCTGTAAGGCTAGGTCTACAAAATTCCATTCTGGGCAGTTATTCGAAATGATCGCAACTTTCTCTCCTGGCAAAATCCCTACTTTAAGAAATGCCAAGCTCAGATTATCTGCGATTTTTTTTACATCTCTAGAAGAAAACGATTTCCATTTTCCATTTTCTTTTTTTGACAAAGCAATTTCCTTGTCGTAGGTAGCAATTTGGTAAGGGATTAAATCAAAAAGTCTAGTCGGTTTCATGAAGGTTCTATTTTGGGATACCTATAATATTACCAAAATACCAGAGCATTACAAAGAGTTATCCACGCTCTCTTTTTATAATAATTGTAAAATAGATTTTTTAAAAAATTCTTTACTAAGGTTATTAGGACTGTGGATTTGTGGAAAAGAAGGCTAATTATTCTTCTCCACGTTTGGTTTAGGTTAACCTTGCAGTTTCCCACTGGTTATCCCCTTTTTATCCACATGTAAGTGGTTGTGATTAAAGGGCGTAATTCAATTTGTTGGTTTCTGTGGATGGTGACTTGTCTATTCAGTGTTGGGAATTATGCTGTGGATAGAATGAGTTTGCTTGGTGGATAAGTGTTGGCTTTTCCCCAAAATACCTACTCGGAGTAAAAGTGACATGTTGGTACGTGTATAAGTGGTGAGTTATCGTTAAGTAGTCCACGCTTATCCACAGTTAAATTGGCACTTATCCACGTCTAATTTTGAGTGGTTTTTAGACCTGTTTTTGGAGCTGCTCTTATGACCTGATCTACCAAAGTCCATCCACCTCGTATGGTTATATTCTTATTTCCAGTTTCGGGATCTATGTAATTGAATACTCTTTCTGCATATCGCTTTTCTTCGAAATTGGCCGGATCCCATCGTTTATTGCCATTTACATCCTCTATGACACGAATTTGGTAATTGCCTGCTTCTATTAAGTTAAAAGCGAATTTATTTCCCGTTTCTATGTAGGCTTCTCTCTTAGGTTCTCCTTTACTGTCCAAGAGCTGAATGATAAATGGCGCTTCTGCCCCTTCTATAGTCCCTTCTATAGCATCTGCCAGTGTTTCTTTTTTCAATTTCTTGTAAATAGCTGAAATAGCCACATCATTGAATTGCCCTTCAACATCGATAAAAGTAGAATCAGTGGCCTTCAAAGTGAATGATTCGAATAGTATTGAATCTGGTATGCTAAGGTTAATTTCCAGTACATCTCTTCTTAAAGAGTCTTTGAAACTTAACATTTCAGGGGTTATAGGTATAAATGAAGCTGTATCGTACGCTAGGTAAAGGGAATCGTACTTAATGGTTTTAAGTGGCTTATTGAATATTAATTCTACTGGGAGCTTTTGATAAAAGCTTTTACCAGAATTAGGTATTACTGTTAGTTTTTCAAGCTTTCTATCTGATTCTTCGAATTTTGCCCAAATAAGGGAGTCAACTTGGTACCCTACAGAATCTATTAAATTGATTTTGAATGCTAAACTATCGGCAATAGGATTTCCTGAATATAGATTTATTCTTTTGTCTCCAAGAGTATAGAATATTTCACTGCCTAATTTCTCATTTTGTAAAGAGATTTCTACGGGAGTTTTATTTAGAACAATGGTGTAGTTTGATCCTAAAGGAGAAGATCTAAGTAAACGAATTGGATTTTGGTCGCCTTTAGATAGGTTGAATTGTATGCCGTCGATATTTTGGTCAATAGTTATTGTGTCTTTTATGAAATCATATGATTCTGATTTGTATTCTGCCTTCAAACTATTGTTATCGTCTTGCCATGCATAGGCTAAATATTTACCGGCTTTGATATTGGTGATGTTGAATTTTCCCATTGTATCGACTTGCGTCAAATAATATGGAGCAGCTAAAAAAACGTTTGTCGTATCATCTATGGAATATAGACCAACGATAGCATCTTCTAATTTGTCATTTCTTCCTGGAAAATAGGTATTGACTTTTCCTGAGAATTTGAGACTATCAATGTTGCTTCCTGTAGAAAAAACCAACTTTAAATTTTCTGTTGGATTTCCTTCCGAGAGATCTGTAATTGATTTTTGAAAGTTGAACACGTAAGTGGTACTATCTTCTAATTCCTGGTTTAGATCAATAATTAGGATGTTTTTCAGTGCCGTGAATATTACCTCATCCTTATTAATTCGTGGAGTAATCAGGATGTTTTTAGTGGCGTTATCTAGTTTAATATATTCATCGAAAACAATGGTAATTTTCTCAGGCTTGATGTTCAAGCTTTGATCTTTTGGGGTCATCTCCATTACTTTTGGAGGATCCTCATCTCTTGGCCCACCCATAGGTGTACTTTGTTTAGCACAAGAAAAAGCTAGTATGCTTATAACTAAAAGTATGATTAGGTTAGTATATCTCACTTCTTTTTGAAAACGAATAAGTTACTTGAATGATTTCCTGTTGTTTTTGCAGCTTCTTTATTTGACTTTCTTCCGGCTGATATTGCCTTCCAATATTTTCGAATTATTGATTGCTTTGGATCTGCATAACCTTCTGACAAGAGAGATACGTAATAGCTGTCGAAGTTCATAGGAAGCTCTTTCACCAAGTGCAAATCAAAGATCTCACCAAAGCTTTCTATTGCTTGATGGTTGAAATGGTAAAGGTGTCTTGGGACATCCCAACCTGCCCAGCTAGTACCATACTTTATAGCATCATAACTTACTGGATTAGGGACGGCTATTAGTATATAACCATCTGATTTTAAGAGTTTTAGGAGTGTTTTAACAGTCTTTCTTAGAGAATGAATATGTTCTAATACATGGTAGAGAGTAATAACATCGTAAGAACCCTTTGGTATGTCATTTACAGATTGATATACTTTCTCATTCACTTTTGAATTAGCCAAATTCCGTGCTTTCTCATTAGGTTCTATTCCTGTTACTTTCCAGCCACTCTCATTTGCCTTGGTTAGTAATTCACCAGTTCCACAGCCATAGTCTAAATATTTGCCTCTGCTTGGCTTTAATTGATTAAGAAGTTTTACTTTTTGAGATACTGCATAGTTTCTTACTTGCTGGTAAACAAATTGAGTTACGTTTTTTGCTTTATCATCGTGAGAGAAATATTCTGGGAAATCGTAATAAGGAGCAATAGTTTCCTCTGTTGGTCTTGGGTTGGTAAATTTCAAACCACAGTCTGTACAATTACAAATTATGAATGACTCTTGGCTTACAGCATAATCTTTTATTTCCTGTGAATTAAGAAATAGTCCACTCTTGCAAAGTGGACATTTAGTAAGTCTTTCAAGCATTTTATCTTCCAAGGTAGACGGTGATTATTGATAAGTCTGCGGGTGTCACTCCAGATATTCTTGAAGCTTGACCCATCGTCTCAGGTCTTACTTTATTCAGTTTTTGTTTTCCTTCAGCCGAAAGTGCAGGAATAGCTATGTAGTCAAATTTCAATGGAATTTTGAAGTTTTCCATATTGCTTAGTTTATCTACCATCTGCTGTTCTTTCTCTATGTAGCTGTCATATTTTATTTGGATTTCAGCTTGTTCTAAAACTTCAGTTGGGTATTTGGATAGATATGCATCAATTTCAGTATTGAAGGTTTTTAATATCTGTAGACCAATTTGCGGTCTTTTCAATAATTTCTCAGCAGATATTTTTTCCTTAATAGTAGATGAACCTATTTCTTCAAGACCTTCATTTACACTTTCTGGTGAAAATTTCTTTTGTTTTAGATCATTGATGAGTTTAGCAGTTTCTTCTTTCTTAGTGTTCATTTTAGCTAAACGTTCATCGGAAGCCAATCCAATATCAAAACCTTTTTGAGTTAATCTTAGGTCTGCATTATCTTGACGAAGTAGAAGTCTGAACTCAGCTCTTGAGGTAAACATTCTATATGGCTCTTCTGTACCTTTATTTATCAAATCATCAATTAATACACCAATATATGCATCTGATCTTTTCAATAAGAAAGGATCTTTTTCTTGTGCTTTTAGACTTGCATTAATTCCAGCTACTAGCCCTTGACAAGCCGCCTCTTCGTATCCGGTAGTTCCATTTATCTGTCCAGCGAAATATAGGTTTTCCATCAATTGAGTCTCTAATGTGAGTTTCAATTGAGTTGGTGGGAAAAAGTCATACTCTATGGCATATCCTGGACGGAACATTTTGGCATTCTCAAACCCAGCTATTTTTCTTATGGCTTTATATTGTACATCTTCTGGAAGTGATGTAGAAAAGCCATTTATATACATCTCTACCGTATTCCATCCTTCTGGTTCTACAAATATCTGATGCCTGTCTCTCTCTGCAAACCGGTTGATCTTATCTTCAATAGAAGGACAATACCTCGGTCCAAGACCTTGTATTCTTCCATTAAACATGGGAGATCTATCGAAACCTTCTTCCAATGTGGAATGGACTTTTTTATTTGTATAAGTTATCCAACAAGTTCGTTGCTCTTTTAGAGCTGTGGTAGAATCTGAATAGCTAAATTTTTCCGGATTCTCATCGCCATATTGGACTTCCATTTTGGAGTAATCTAGACTTCTTCCATCTACTCTGGGTGGAGTTCCAGTCTTCATCCTTCCTGACTCAAAGCCTAGCTCTACCAGTTGTTCGGTAATTCCTCTTGCTGCAGCTTCACCAGTTCTTCCTCCTCCGAATTGCTTTTCGCCAATATGTATAAGGCCATTTAAAAAGGTACCGTTTGTTAGCACTACGCTTTTACCTAGTATTTCTAATCCTATACTTGTTCTGACGCCTTTCAACTCTCCATTTTTCACTACAAGACCAGTGATCATTTCTTGCCAGAAATCCACATTAGGCGTTTGTTCTAGAGCTAATCTCCACTCCTCAGCAAACATCATCCGGTCATTCTGAGATCTTGGAGACCACATAGCAGGTCCTTTGGATCGGTTTAGCATTCTAAACTGAATCATGGATTTGTCGGAAATAATACCTGACATACCTCCAAGTGCATCTATTTCTCTAACTATTTGCCCCTTTGCCACCCCTCCCATTGCTGGGTTGCAAGACATTTGAGCAATCGTATTCATGTTCATAGTACATAATAGCACCTTGGAGCCCATGCGTGCTGCAGCGTGTGCGGCTTCGCATCCTGCATGCCCTGCTCCTACTACTATGACATCGTATATTGGAAACATCGTATCCTTTTATGTTTACTGTTCCACGTGAAACACTTGTGCAATTATAACTTATTGCTTAACTGTTTCACGTGGAACGTTTATAACTCTTCGAATAATTTTATCGCAAATTCCTCTTTACTTCTCATCAGACTTGTCTCTTCATTTGATTTGTCTTTGTAACCTAACAAGTGAAATAGACCGTGACTGATGACTCTGCTTAGTTCCTTTTCTTCCTCCACCTTTAAGGTTTCAGAGTTTTCCTTGACTCGTTCTATACTTATAAAGATATCTCCCTCTATTATTCCTTCATCTTCAGAATTGTCAAAAGTGATAATATCTGTATAAGTGTCATGATCTAAATACTCTACATTAATACTTAGGAGATATTCATCAGAGCAAAAAACGTAATTAAGCTCTGATATCTTGTGATTTTCTGCCTCAGCTAGTTTTTTTAGCCAAACCTTCCTTTTTCTCTTTTCTTTAAGGGAAAATGTTACTTCTTCTGTAAAGAAATTAATTGGCATAGCTTAATTCATGTAAAATGATAGAACTGTTTTTGTGCCATTCTCTTCAAATTTGACATCATCAGAAAGATGCTTTATTAGGAAAATTCCCCTACCACCTATTTTTTCAATGTTTTCGGGTGCTGTAGGATCTTTCAGTAAATTGTAATCAAATCCTTCTCCTTCATCCTGAATAGTGAATAAAAGTAACTCCTCTTCAAGTGTCAATTCTAAATGAACCAATTTGTTTTTGTCACCTTGGTTCCCGTGAATTATTGCATTACTAATGCATTCTGTCACTGAGATCATAATGTTACCATAGATATCATCATTGATCTCAAAGTTTTCACGAGCATTGTCGATGAAACTTTCAATTATTTTTATATTCTCAATAAGAGAAGGAATAGAAATTTTTATGGTTTTCATCATAATTGTTTTCAATGAGTAGTATCTACCTATTTTATTCGACTTCGATTAGAATTGGACAGTGATCGGAATGTTTTGCGTCTGCTAGTATGATGGAGCTTTTTAAGCGATCTTCCATTGATGCGGTGGCCATATGGTAATCAATCCTCCAACCTAAATTTTTTGCTCGAGAGTTTGCTCTGTAGCTCCACCAGGTATAATTATCTGGTTGATCGTTGAATTTCCTGAAACTATCTACAAATCCAGATTCAGTAAATTTATCCATCCAAGCTCTCTCTTCTGGCAAAAATCCTGAGGTGTTTTTATTAGTTTTTGGATTATGTATATCTATTGCCTTATGACAGATATTGTAATCTCCACTTAGTATAAAATTTGGATTGCTTTTTCTCAAATCTTGAGTGTATCCGTATATATCGTCTAAGAATTCATATTTGAATGATTGACGAATGTCCCCAGTTGTGCCTGAAGGAAAATAAGCCGTTAGAAATGAAAAGTCTTCGAAATCTACTTGGAGAAGCCTGCCTTCTTCATCATATTTTGAATAATCCATGCCATGTTTCAGTGATTTTGGCTTGATTTTAGTCAAAATTGCTACTCCACTATACCCTTTTTTGAAAGCAGGGTACCAGTATACTTCATATCCTAAATCCTGAAAAATAGTAGCATCTATTTGATCTAAATTTGCTTTAACCTCTTGTAAACCAATTACATCTGGATTTACCTGTTTAAGCCAATCTATAAATCCTTTGTTCATTGCGGCACGGATGCCATTCACGTTATACGATACTATTTTCACCATTTATTCAATTACTATTTCGTACTCCTTTTCAAAATATTCTAAAACCTGGATCTTCAAAAGCTTCTCTTGATCTAAAAGATCAAAATGAGGAAGATCTTTCGTTAATTTCCAATGAGGCCAACCATCCTGATCTACATGGTCAAGTTCATAGAATCCATCATAGCTCAATACCTTACAAACTGCTATGTGCATCAAGTCTTGTTTCTGTTCCTTACTAAATATCTTGTTTCCTTGACCAAGTTCTTGAACACCAATAAGAAAGAGTACGCCATTTAAGTCCGCAGGTTTTTTTCCTATGGTTTCTTTAAGGCCTTCTAATAGTTTAGACCAACGTTTTTCTAATTCTAGATCGCGTTTAAACATTATAATCTATTGATTTTCAAGTGTTTCCCAGTATTCTGCAGCTCTTCTTAGGTGCGGAATGACTATTGTTCCTCCTATCAAGGTAGCTATAGAAAATACTTCAAAGACCTGTTCTTTAGTTAGTCCAGCTTCATATGATTTTCCTAAATGATACTTAATGCAGTCATCGCATCTTAATACCATGGAGCACGCTAGACCGATCATTTCTTTAGACTTTATATCTATGGTCCCTTCAGCATATGCATTGGTATCAAGATTAAATATACGCTTGATTACTTTATTGTCTGCAGCCAAAATCTTATCATTCATCTGACTGCGGTACTCGTTGAATTCCTCTATGAGATTCATTAACTTAACTGTTTAGGAAAGAATTAAGTAGCAAATATACCACTATTTGCCCTTGGCAGATATGAACAAGCCTTTTTCACAATGCGTTTATTTTTTGTAAAAGATTTTTTGGATTTAGTATTTCCGCGGAATTGTCTTCTGTGCGGTAGGTCTCTGTATGACCATGAAAATAACTTGTGTACAATTTGCAAAGGCACGCTTCCCATCACTAGTTATCATTTAAGACCGATTGATAATGATTTATGTGACAAAGTGAAGGGTCTAAGTACTGTAGGAATGGTGATGGCTTATTTGAAATTTACTAAAGGCGGAAATAGCCAAAAGCTACTACATCAGTTGAAATATAGAAATAAGCCACAATTAGCTAAAGAATTAGGATCTATGTATGGTAAAATTCTCAGCGATACTGGTTTCGATAAATCCTGGGATATGATAGTTCCTGTTCCTCTGCATCCGCTGAAACAAAGTCGCAGAGGCTATAATCAGAGTGAGCAATTTGGACTAGGCCTTAGTCAGAGTTTATCTGTGAAATTGGAAAATGCCTTAATCAGAGGGAAATTTACCGAAACACAAACTCAAAAATCCCGACTTCAAAGGATGGATAATATGGATGAGGTATTTCAAATCTCACCTTACGCTTCTATTTCAGATAAATCTATTCTGCTTGTAGATGACGTGATGACTACAGGTGCTACTTTGTGTGCTTGTGCCAATGTGCTTTTGGCGAACGGTGCAAAAAATGTAGATTTGGTAACCATCGCAGCAGGAGGATAAACAGTATGATTGATATAGAGCTATTAAAATACCCAATTGGCAAATTTCTGAAGCCTGAGCATATCTCGGAGCAAAATCTCAAAGAAGCTAGTGCTTATCTTCGTTTGTTTCCACAGTATTTGGAAGAAACAGTAAAAGAATTTGCAGAGGAGCAATTAAATACTCCTTATCGCCCTGGTGGATGGACTGTCGGAGAAGTGATCCATCATCTGTCAGATAGCCATATGAATGCATTGACACGCTTTAAATTGGCGCTTACAGAGGATAATCCCACCATCAAGCCTTACGATGAAGCTGCCTGGGCCCAAATGCCTGATTATGCCTTACCAATTGACATATCACTTACTTTAATTGCAGGAATTCACTTGAAATGGGCTGTTATACTGGAAAGCATGACTCCATCAGATTTTCAAAAGACCTATTTTCACCCAGAATCTCAAATTTCGGTGCCTTTATCAGAGGTTACACTTATGTATCAATGGCATTCCCAGCATCATTTGGCCCATATTCAGCATTTGATCATTCGGGAGAAGTGGTGAAGGCATTTCAATTAGGAAGTGGCATTTTGGACGCTAGCCTATATTTTGAAATATGAATATTTCCCTCAAAAATCAAAGAATTCTTGTTACCGGAGCCTCTAGAGGAATAGGTAGAGCTATCGCAAAGCAGCTTTCAGAATCTGGAGCTGAAGTGATTATTCATTTTAATAAGAATGCTGTTGAGGCTGAAAAACTCAAAAATGAATTGACAAATCCATCATTTGTTGAATCCTGTGATCTTTCAGATGCAAATCAAGTTGTTGGATTTATTCCAAAATTGGTTGAGAAGTATGGACTGATCTCAGGATTAGTAAATAATGCTGGAATAGCTAAACCTGCTCCAGACGATATGTCAACTAGTGAATGGTTGAAAATCTGGCAAGAAACGCTTCAAGTAAATACCACAGCGCTTGGTATTCTTTGTAAGGAATTTGTTGAGCATGCACTGAGCAACAAAAACGGTCGAATCGTTAATATCTCTTCCCGTGCTGCTTTTCGTGGAGACACCACAGATTATATCGCATATGCGGCTTCCAAAGGCGCTATAGTAAGCCTTACTAGATCTATTGCTAGACATTATGGTAAACAGGGAATCAAGGCTTTCTTGATCGCCCCCGGTTTCACGCGCACAGACATGGCTGATGAAATTCTATCTGAGTATGGAGAGGATTTTGCCCTAAATGACATCGCATTGAATGAGCTGACTAAACCGGAGGATATTGCTCCGATGGTGACGCTACTTTGCTCTGGACTAGCAGATCATGCAACTGGTGCCAGCATCGATATCAATGCAGGTTCGTATGTACATTAGTCACAAATGAATCACTAAGCAAAAAACACATGCCTCAAAGGCAAAAAACCAACGATATCCTTTCGCCAGAATTAGTCAAAATTCTGAAGATCTTCGGCTCGATATCAATAGCTCTAGTAGTTGTACTTTCATTTTTCAATACTAAACGAGCCAATAACACTGGGGATGATCTCACTTTCCGAATGAGTTCTTCTTCACGCTTATATTTTTTGAATATGCGCGCGATCAAATATGACAGAGAAACTAGATCAGATGCTGGCATGGTTCTATTCCGTCATGGGAAAAGAGAAATTTCTAAGACTGAGCCTTCGTTGGATTTGGTGATAATTCTCAATAGCCAAAAAGATGAGGCTTACCTTTATCTAGAACCTGTAAATGTAGATTGGCCTTTGGAAATTCGTGCTTCTAAGGACGACAAAGTGAAAGTATTCCAAGTTCTAAATGGAAATAATTCAGAGTTTTTAGCGTATGTGAGACTACTTGAGCCTTGGATAGCCGATGATGCTAAGTTTGAGATTAAGAATGAATCTGTTTGGACTTCTTTTTGGTCAAAACCAAAAGAAAAGGAAGCTTTACAAACTATATTGGAAGACTATTTTAGATTGATAAATGAACCAGAATGACCCAATGGGAGAACCTAATTCGCAGTTAGAACAATTCAAGAAGTTAATTGGCCAAAAGCTAGATAAAACACCATCAATGGCCGGAAATTGGCTTGGAGGTACACTTCTGGAAATAGAGAAAGGTTTCATTAAAGTCACCTACACGGTAACTTCTGCAATGTGTAATCCGGCAAGAATTCTCCACGGTGGCGTGGCATCACTGATGATGGATGATGTAATCGGTATAGCAAACTTTGTGGCGGGATCTGAATACCTGATGACAAGCATCAATTTGAATGTTGATTTTTTATCTGCTGCACAGATTGGAGAGAAATTAGAAGTGTCTGCAAAATTAGTTCGGTCGGGCTCAAACCTAAATCATTGGGAAGCCGTAATCATTAAAGATTCAGGTAAACTAGTGGCTAAATCGAGCTCAAATATGATTAAAACACATATAAAGCTGAGTGAACTTGGGTTTTAAACTTTTGCACAATTTAATCTCACACAAATAAAATCGAGCATGAAAAAAATCGTACTCCTTGCCTTCTTTGGGCTATTTTCTCTCACTGTATTCTCACAAACTACTATCACTTTTCACCAAAGTAACCTGCCATTCATAGGTGTTAATTACCAATTTGGTGAACGATTTATACCAGAATTTCGAGTTGGTACAGATTCCTATTTTGAAAATATGTCAGCAGAACTTGCAGCCAACTACATTTTCAAAAAAACAGATCGTTTTGAGTTTTATGGTGGAGCAGGCTTAAGAGTAAGAAGTTTTGACGGCGTTGTGGTTCCTATAGGCTTGAATATTTATCCTTTTGAGCAGAAAGACTTTGGATTTCATATCGAAGGAGCACCAATAATTGGTTTCAATGATGATTCGATTTTCCGAGGCTCATTTGGCCTTAGATACCGATTTGTTAAAAATTAGAATTGCTCCATTTTCACCATCAGATCCCAAACCGCTATTCCTAGCGACACAGAGATATTCAAGGAGTGCTTGGTGCCCAATTGTGGGATTTCCAAGACTGCATCACAGGCATTAAGCACTTCTTCTTCTACCCCAAAAACCTCATTTCCGAATACTAACGCATATTTTTTTCCTTTTTCAGGAGTAAAATCATTCAGCTTTATTGAGCGATCTACCTGCTCCAAAGCGCATATCTGATAGCCTTCAGCTCTCAATTTTTCCATTGCTAGCATAGTGTTCAGACAATATTCCCAAGCGACAGACTCGGTCGCACCTAAGGCAGTTTTCTGAATGTCACGATGAGGAGGCGTACCCGTAATTCCACAGAGGTAAATTTTCTCTACACCAAAAGCATCGCCAGTTCGAAAAGCAGAACCGACATTATTTAGACTTCGAACATTGTCCAGAACGAGCACGATTGGCGATTTATCCATTTCCTTAAACTCTTCTACAGAGACTCTTTCGAGCTCGTCCATGCTTAATTTTTTCATCCTTTTTTGTTCTGCTTTATGAATGGCTTATTTTCGGGGATATTCCCTTCGAATATCCCTCCCAAAATTAGTATAAAAGTAAGCATACCCCCATGAGTAAGTCAAAAGACGTAAAAGAAACGCCCTTAATGAAGCAGTATAATGCGATAAAAGCCAAGCATCCGGGTGCCTTGCTGCTTTTTCGGGTTGGGGATTTTTATGAGACTTTTGGTGAAGATGCCGTCCGGGCCAGCAAAATTCTGGATATCGTGCTGACTAAGCGCGGTAATGGCGCAGCGACATTTATTGAACTGGCAGGTTTTCCACATCATTCTTTGGATACTTATTTGCCAAAGTTGGTGCGAGCTGGGAATCGCGTTGCCATCTGCGATCAGCTAGAAGATCCTAAGTCGGTCAAAGGCATCGTTAAGCGTGGAGTGACGGAATTAGTGACTCCAGGGCTATCCTTTAATGATCAGGTTCTTGACACGAAGAAAAATAACTATTTGGCCTCGATTTCTTTTGGAAAGGATAAGCATGGTATAGCCTTCCTAGACCTTTCTACGGGAGAATTTATGTGTGCGGAGGGTACTTCATCCTATCTCGAAAAGCTGATTCAAAGCTTTGCGCCTTCAGAAATTATTTATTCGAAAGCAGCTAAGAAACTAGCAACTGACATGCTGAAGAATGATTTTATCACTTTTCACTGCGAGGATTGGGTTTACCAATATGACTTTACCTACGAAAAGCTCAAAACGCATTTTGGTACAGCCAACCTGAAAGGGTTTGGTATAGAAGAAATCGAAACAGGAATCATAGCTGCTGGTGCTATTTTGTATTATTTGGAAGAAACTGAGCACAAAGAGATTCAGCATATTTCTTCGATTTCAAGAATTGCTGAGGAGAAATATGTGTGGTTGGACAAATTCACTATTCGAAATCTGGAGCTTGTATTTCCGCAGCATGAAGGTGGAGTTCCTTTGATTAATATCCTCGATCAGACGGTGACGCCTATGGGTTCGCGAATGATGAAAAAGTGGATGGTGCTGCCGCTTAAAGAGAAATCAACCATTGAGGAACGATTAAATGTTGTTGACTTTTTCTACCAAAATGAATCGCTGATAACTGAAATGGTCGATCCTCTGAAGCATATCGGTGATCTGGAGCGATTGATTTCTAAAGTAGTAGTAGGTAGGGCAAATCCTCGTGAGATTAATCAAATCAAGCGTGCGCTAGTTAACATTTTACCAATCAAAGAGCTTCTCAAAAATCAGAAAAATCCTACGCTTCAGAGACTTTCTGATCAGTTGCATCCATGTGAATTTCTACGCGAAAAAATAGACAAGGAGCTCAAGGAAGATGCTCCAATGCTTACGCATCAGGGTGGCATAATAAGGGATGGGGTAGATGCGGAGTTGGATGAATACCGTGGTTTGGCAAATACCGGAAAGGATTTTCTGGTTCAAATCCAACAACGGGAAGTTCAGAAAACTGGGATTACTTCTCTGAAAATAGCTTTCAACAAGGTTTTCGGATACTATCTTGAAGTGACTCATTCGCATAAAGACAAGGTGCCTGCAGAGTGGATTCGAAAGCAAACCCTAGTAAATGCTGAGCGATACATCACGCCAGAACTGAAGGAATACGAGGACAAAATCCTAAATGCTGAGGATAAAATGATTGCAATTGAGCAACGCTTTTTTCTGGCACTGATTCAGGAAACTGCTCAATTTGTGACACAAATTCAACAAAATGCGAGAGTACTGGGCACATTAGATGTTTTACTTTCTTTTGCGCAGGTAGCACTTTCCAACAATTATTGTAGGCCAAAAATCTCTGATACAGAAACCTTGGAAATCAAAGATGGTCGTCATCCGGTGATTGAGAAGCAATTGCCTCCAGGCGACAATTATGTGCCTAATGATATTTACCTAGATCACGATTCACAACAGATCATGATCATCACTGGCCCCAATATGGCCGGTAAGTCCGCTCTGCTGCGTCAAACGGCACTGACAGTACTTATGGCTCAGATGGGAAGCTTTGTGCCCGCATCCTTTGCGAGAATAGGGATTATCGACAAGGTTTTCACGCGTGTGGGAGCTTCGGATAATCTTTCCAAAGGTGAATCCACCTTTATGGTCGAGATGACCGAGACCGCCAGTATTTTGAATAACCTATCTGATAGAAGTCTAGTGCTGATGGATGAGATTGGCCGGGGAACGTCCACTTATGATGGGATTTCCATTGCTTGGTCAATTGTAGAATACTTGCACAATCATCCTACTTTTCGTGCTAAGACACTTTTTGCAACGCATTATCATGAGTTAAATCAGCTTGCTGCCGATTTTCCTAAAATCAAGAATTTCAATGTTTCCGTGAAGGAAGTGGGGAACAAGGTGATTTTTATGCGAAAGTTAAAGGCTGGAGGAAGTGAGCACAGTTTTGGTATTCACGTAGCACAGATGGCTGGTATGCCTAATCCCGTAGTGTTGAGAGCGGCTGAGATTATGTCTCATTTGGAAAAAGACAAGGCTGTGGCTGATCAAAAGGAAAAAGTTAAATCTATACCTAAGAATAATTATCAGCTAAGCATGTTTGAGTTGGATCCTAAATTTCAGGAGGCAAAAGATTTGATTGAAGGAATAGATATCAATGCTATCTCTCCGATCGAAGCTCTTTTGAAGCTGCATGAGATCAAAAAGAAAATTGAAACTTAAGAAATTAATTTCCGTGTGTTAACGTAGTTTTTCTTGTATATAGATTTTTTATGGATAAAGTATTATTGAAAGATTTGCGCAAACAAAATAAGTACACTCAATTTTTTCAGGAGTGGAATGAGCAAGAATTTCAAGAGCACCCTGAGGAAGAGAGGAAAATGGAGGAATTGGAGCAGTTGAGCCAAAACATCGGCATGCGTGAAGGACTGACGATTGCTTGTTTTGACTATAGAAATTTGAGCTTAGCTTTTTTTACTGGGAATATAAGGGAATTGACAGGCTATCCTGCATCTATGTTTCGGGAGAAGGGGATGGAAACCACTTTTAGCATGACACATCCTGAGGATAGGACGGAGATTGTTCGTTTTCAGAAAATAGTTTTTGATAGTTTCCATCAACTGACGCTAGCAGAAAAACACACCTTTGAATTCTCATACACCACACGCTGGGTTCATCGTATTACGAATAAAGTCACCTGGGTTTTGGGAAAAGTTCGCCCTTATTTGATAGATTCTGCGGGAAATTTTGCAATGGATTTACACATTATCATGCAGCTACATACCCCTCCCAAAACGACTGGGTATGATTGGAATTACTCTTATCAAAAAGAAGATGGTACCCGAATATTTGTAAGTAAGAATTCTCCGAATAGTAGGATAGTTTCTCTTACGAAAAAGGAGAAAGAGATCGTATCCTTGATTTTGGAAGGAAAAGAGTCCAAGGATATTGCTGAGGACTTGAATATTTCTATAAATACCGTAGCTACACATCGAAAAAACATCCTAAAAAAGCTCAACGCTAGGAATGTTGGAGAAATGGTAAAAATATTATCAATTTATCCATTTTGATATTGTCTTGAAAATCAAGGATAAGCGGTATTATTGGAAGTATTTGTGAAAAAATTAATTAGCAGGTTCTTGCATATTTATAGATGACTCTTACCTTTGCATCCACAATTCAACTGGATCACGTTTCAGTTAACAACAAAAGCGAGAGTAGCTCAGCTGGTAGAGCACGACCTTGCCAAGGTCGGGGTCGCGAGTTCGAATCTCGTCTCCCGCTCAAAAAGCCCTTGATTCAAGGGCTTTCTTGTTATAGGGTATTTATAGCTTGGAAACGTCCAAGCGAAGCCTAGATTGTCTGATTCCGATTGCTATCGGGAGAAGCACCAAAGAAAAAATCTATATTTTAGGATATAGATTAAGCCGGGATGGTGGAATAGGTAGACACGCAAGACTTAAAATCTTGTGAGCGTAAGCTCGTGCGGGTTCGATTCCCGCTCCTGGTACATAAGCCTCGTAGAAATACGGGGCTTTTTGTTTAAATTTTGTTTGTGTTTACTGTCTATGCCATATCAAGTATTGGAAAAACCTATATCTATGTAGGCATGACTTCTAATTTGGAAGACCGACTTAATCGGCACAATTCGGGATATGAGAAAACTACCCGACCCTACCATCCATTTCGGCTAATCTATCAAAAGGACTTTCTGACTAGAGCTTTAGCGCGTGAATATGAAAAATTCATTAAGACAACTAGAGGAAAGCGTACCATTTTGTAGTCTTAAAATCTTGTGAGCGTAAGTCCGTTCGGGCCTGCCTGTAGCAGACAGGTTCGATTCCCGCTCCTGGTACATAAGCCTCGTAGAAATACGGGGCTTTTTGTTTAAATTTTGTTTGTGTTTACTGTCTATGCCATATCAAGTATTGGAAAAACCTATATCTATGTAGGCATGACTTCTAATTTGGAAGACCGACTTAATCGGCACAATTCGGGATATGAGAAAACTACCCGACCCTACCATCCATTTCGGCTAATCTATCAAAAGGACTTTCTGACTAGAGCCTTAGCACGTGAACATGAAAAATTCATTAAGACAACTAGAGGGAAGCGTACCATTTTGTAGTCTTAAAATCTTGTGAGCGTAAGCTCGTGCGGGCCTGCCTGTAGCAGACAGGTTCGATTCCCGCTCCTGGTACATAAGCCTCGTAGAAATACGGGGCTTTTTGTTTTTATACACTTTTTTCCAACTAGGCTTAAACCCTGCTCCCCAAAAAACTCCCCCTCATCGCACCATTTAACAAACGAAAAGGAACTTGCATGCCCTGTTTAGGGCTTATTCTATAGAATAAAATTATATTTGGAGCTGAGGTGATTTCTTCTGTAGTGAAACCCATGATATGCATTTGGGAAATTTGTTCACTCCTCCAATTCAATCCAATACACATTATTGATGCAAAACATTCCATTATACATTGGCAATAAGCCATTTCCAGGCACAGGTAAGAAGTTTAATAATTACAATCCGGGAACTGGTGACTTGTTAAATGAAGTGAGTAGCGCTTCTACTGCCGATTTCGAGAAAGCGATAGAATCCGCGAAGCAAGGACTTAAGATCTGGTCAGCCATGTCTCCTACTGAGCGGGGAAGAATTTTGCATAAGGCTTCACGTATTCTACGTGAAAAGAATGATGAATTGGCGCTACTGGAATCTCAGGATGCCGGTAAGCCTATTCGTGAAGCGCTTGAAGTAGACGTGGTATCTGGAGCAGATTGCTTGGAATATTACGCAGGTATAGCCGCTTCCATGCATGGAGAGCATATTAATTTGGGTGATGATTTTGCCTATACACGTAGAGAGCCTCTAGGAATCTGTGCAGGAATCGGAGCTTGGAATTACCCAATTCAGATTGCTTGCTGGAAATCAGCCCCAGCTTTGGCGTGTGGCAATGTCATGATTTTCAAACCAGCGGAACTTACACCGGTTACAGCCTACAAGTTGGCAGAGGTATATAAGGAAGCAGGCTTGCCCGATGGAGTTTTCAACGTAGTGCAAGGAGATGGCGAAGTGGGCCAAATGATGACTTCGCATCCAGATATAGCCAAGGTATCCATTACCGGAGAGGTAGGAACTGGCAAGAAAGTGATGGCAGCTGCAGCAGCGACACTGAAGCATGTGACTTTAGAGCTAGGTGGCAAATCGCCGATTATAGTATTTGAAGATGCAGACCTAGAGGAAGCTGTGAATGGTGTTCTGTTGGGTAATTTCTATACCCAAGGAGAAATTTGCAGCAATGGCACACGTGTATTTGTTCATGCTGCTATTCGTGAGAAATTCCTTGAAATACTCGTAGAGCGAACCAAAAATCTGAAGGTAGGCGATCCTGCTGATCCAACGACTCATGTTGGCGCATTGATTAATAAAAACCATTTCGATAAAGTGATGGGTTATATCGCTTTGGGAAAAGAGCAGGGAGCTGAATTGATTTCTGGTGGCAATCAGGTAAAGGTACCAGGATGTGAAGGAGGCTATTTTGTAGAGCCTACTATTTTCGCCAGCGCTAAAGATGAGGTACGAATCGTAGAAGAAGAAATCTTCGGCCCTGTGATGTCCATATTAACTTTTACAGAAGAAGAAGATGTGTTGCAGCGAGCAAATAATACGCCTTTTGGACTTGCGGCCGGCGTATATACAAATGACCTAAGAAGGGCTCACCGCATGGTGGCCAAATTGCAGGCTGGAATATGCTGGGTCAATACATTCAATATCACTCCTGTGGAAATTCCCTTTGGTGGATACAAGCAGTCGGGAATTGGACGGGAAAATGGCTTGGCAGCCATCGAGCATTATTCCCAGCTCAAGACAGTTTATATCGCCATGAAAGACTTGGGAAACCCTTTCTAGAATCTTGTTCTCTGACAGAAAAATTGTCTAAGAGCCAAAACAAACAGTATTTATGAAATATGATTTTATAGTAGTCGGTGGAGGTTCTGCCGGGGTAATCACTGCTTATCGACTTGCAGAACAAAAAGCCGGTAACGTACTACTTATAGAGGCAGGAATCTCTGACGAAAAGCGTGAAGACGTGCTTCAGCTAGACCAGTGGCAATCGCTGCTGGAAGGAGAGTTGGATTATGATTTTACGATCGAGAAGCAAGAAAACGGAAACTCCAATATGCGTCATAGCCGCGCCAAGGTAATGGGCGGTTGCAGTTCTCATAATTCTGCGATTGCATTTCAGGCGCCGGATTATGATTTTGAAGTTTGGACTGAAATGGGATTGGAAGGCTGGACGCCTGCAGATGTAAGACCTTTTTACACTAAGGTTTTCGAAAAAGTGAATCTAGAACTATCCGATTCTGGTAATGCTTGTGGCAAAGCTATGATAGATGCCAGTGAAGAATACGGGATTCCTAAGAAGGATTTTGTCCAAGGTGAATACAAAGAATCAGCGGGTTGGTTTTCTCTGAACAAAAAGGGAAATACCAGACATTCGAGTTCAGTAGCCTACTTGCATCCCTACGATCAAGTTCCCGAAAACCTCACCGTACTCACAGAAACTTTTGCGTATCGCTTGCTTTTTGATTCAGACAAAAATGTAACTGGAGTAGAAACTAGCAAGGGTGTTTTCGAAGCAGCTAAGGAAGTGATTTTGTCTGGAGGAGCATTTCAGACACCTCAACTATTGATGCTTTCTGGCATTGGGGCAGCTGAGCATTTGCAAGAAATGAATATTCCAGTGCTGGAAAATTTGCCAGGTGTAGGAAGTCATTTGCTGGATCATCCTGAAGGAGTGATTATGTGGGAGTCTGCCAAACCAGTTCCTGCTGAAACGGCTCAGAAATATGAAATAGGCATTTTTAGCAAAACTGATCTTAGCTTGCCGATAGCTGACGTAATGTTCCATTTGGGAACAGAAGCTTTTGACATGCATACGGTACCTGCAGGATTTCCTACCGCAGAGGAGGCTTTTTCGCTTACGCCAAATGTGATGCAGGCCAAAAGTGAGGGAACCGTGCGATTACAATCTACAGATCCAGAAACAGCTCCATTGATAGATCCGAAATACTTTAGCGATCCTGAGGGTTACGACATCAAGGTGATGGTGGAAAGCATAAAAATCGCAAGAAAGATCGCGGAGCAGCCAGCTCTTAAGCCATGGATTAAGCGTGAACTTGCGCCAGGATCAGCCATTCAGTCGGACGAGCAAATAGAAGAATACATCTATAAGACGCACAACACGGTCTACCATCCTGCTGGAACTTGCAAAATGGCTAGCGATGATGATGTTAATCAGGTAGTTAATAACCGACTACAAGTGAAAGGTATTGGGAAGCTTCGCATCGCTGATGCGTCGGTTTTTCCTACTATCACTAGTGTCAATCCTAATATGACTGTGATGATGATTGGTGAGCGTTGCGCTGACTTTATCATCCAGGATCATTCTTAAATAGACTCCACCTTTAGCTATTCTATTTGGCTAAAGGTGGAAAATTTAAGCTACCCCATTTTTTTAAGTGCTAGAGGAGGACAGCTTTTTTGCGTTAATCTAGATACAACCAAGATACTGATTAGTCCACATGCCATTGCTAGAGTTCTGAAAGGAAAGAGAACCGCTCCATCCGCTTGGGTCATTGGATATGGGATTATCGCTTCAATTCCGAAGGCAGGTTCTCCAGCTCCAAACCTCAATATTACCGAAACAATTAATCCTGCGATCGCTCCATAGCGATTTGCTTTCTTGTCGAAAAGCGCACAGACCAACGGTGGGAAAAGAAGACAATACACTAAATCACTGCATAAGAACCAGAGTGCATAGACACTCTGCACCTGTAGCGCAATAAGCGTGGCAGCGATACCAATGATCCAGATTACTTTTTTAATGACCTTAGCTAGAGATTTAGAGTCAATTTTCGGCTTGTAAAGTTTGCGATATAGATTCCAAGAAGCCATGGATGAAGCGGATAGAATAGATGAATCCACGGAGGACATCACAGCAGCGGCGATGGCGCCAAGTCCAATAGTTGCCACTATAGGGTTGGTCAGGTATCGTACTACATAAGGTAGTGTAAGCGCAGCATCTTCAGGTGGAGCTATTCCAAGTGCATTCCAGTCCACTACATTTCCTATCACACCGATCATTATTGCCGGAACTGCAGCTATCAAGCATACGAATCCTGCTATTATAGAAAGGCGCATGGCTACTTTTTCATTTTTGGAAGCCAAAACTCTCTGGAAATATACTTGCCAAGGAATTCCTCCGAAAATCAGAAGTAGGGCAGAGTCCCACCAGTTCCAATAGTAATCTCCCCAGAGCTCATTTTTATAACCGTCCAGTGGAGGGAATAGATTGGCGTAGATGCCTTTGTTCTCCTGATAAGTAGCCCAAGCATAATCCCATCCACCGACTTTGTCTAATGCAAAAGGAACAACTAGGATAAGTCCAAAGAATAATAATATCATCTGGATGACATCGGTAAAAGCCACCGCCCATAATCCACCGAGTGCTGTATAGGCAATGGCAATAGCAGCGGATAAGATGATGGAAGGAACAAAGTCCATTCCTAGCACCGTCCCAAAGGTGGTACCCAATGCAGTAAGAATAGCCGAGGTCCAAAACAACTCGCCTGTGATAGCAGGAATACTTAGCGCTGCGGCGACATTTTTACCAAATCGCTGTTCCAAGGGATCAATCATTGTTTTGAACTCATAACGTCTCATTTTCCGGGCAAAAAATAAGCCTCCAAAGATGAGGCTTAATGCATATCCCCAGGGTGCTTGTACCCAGGCGAGACCAGATGAACTCGTGTACTCTGCCGTCCCATTGATATAGCCTCCTCCTACCCAAGTGGCACTCATGGTGAATATCGCAACGCCCAAAGGGAGTGAACGTCCAGCCAGCATGACACTATCTTCTGTGTCCTGACTTTTCATATTTGCAGCATAGGTTCCTATGTAGAAAATAGCGGCGTAGAAAAACATCATCGCTATAAATCCTGGCCAGTAGACAGGTCTACCCATCCAGTGCATAATGGCACCGGCGAGCAATAGGACAAGCATAATAATTAATGAGGGGAGTAACTTTTTAAGCATTGGGGGCAATTCTTTTCAATCTTGAAAATTGACATGCCGATTGGCGTTGGATTTATTCAAGAAATTGAATCCAACAGAAAATATATTCGGCAAAGAGTGATTTAGAGACCTGCAAGCTACTATTTTTAATGGGAAGGGTTCCCGTATTGTGAGTTTTTCACTGATTTAGGACTTTTACTGGATATATACTGCTGTGAATGGATGATCAGACTTTGAGGAAATACCCCCTACTACTTTGATTTTTTCGTATTTTGAGAGCTATGAATGAATTAGAATTTTTGTCTACAGACTGGCCTACAGTAAAGCACTGGCTGATCATTGGAGGTATAGCATTAGCCACTTTTCTGATTTTTCTTTTTCTAGCAAGAAAGTCACGGACGCTTCTCAGTAGAAGGTTAATAAAGAGAATGGACGATGATCTGCTGGCGAATTTTCTAGCCGGGGTTTTTGGGTCTATAGTAATTCTTATCGGGTTACTTTTCGTATTCCGTATCATTGGATTGACAGGAGTGATCTCGGGAATGCTAGCTGGAGCTGGGATATCTGCCTTTATCATAGGTTTTGCGCTCAAGGATATCGGAGAAAATTTCCTAGCCGGTATCATCTTGGCGTTTAAGCGTCCGTTCCGTGTGGGAGATATTGTAGATATCAACGGGATGCGGGGCCAAGTGCTTATGCTAAATCTCCGTGATACGCAGATCAAAACTGGCGATGGCAAAGACGTCTTTATTCCAAATGGAATTATCCTGAAAAATCCACTGATCAATTTCACCATAGACGGTTTTCTACGCTATGATTTTATCGTGGGATTGGATTACAGCTCTGATTATTATGCAGCTATTGAAGTGATCAAGTCTGCAATCGTAGAGGTGCCCGGCGTGTTGGATAGTTCCAAATTACCTTCAGTGTGGGTAACCGAGATGGCAGAAAGTACGCTGAATATTCAGGTGACTTTTTGGGTGGATACATTTGATCGTGCGATATCTGATGCTATAGTTAAAAGCAGCGCGATTTTGATGGTGTTGACCGCATTAGAAAAGGCCGGCTTTAATATGCCGGCCCGTATCGTGGAATTGAAGAATTACCAAGGTAAGGAGTTGAAAACCTCCGTCCCTACTTCTTTATGATTTGATGATTCCAGCCAAATCAGCTGGTGAATAAGCTACTGATTTCAGCGTTTTTCTATCGCCTTCTCTGAATACCAGGAACAAATCACCTTCTTTTTCATAGAAGCATTCTGTGCCTTTCGCATTGTAGTGTGCTACGGTTGCTTTTGCTTCGTCTTCGGTTTTGCAAGCTTTGCTCATGTTTGAGCGTTGTACTTCGTCAAATAATGTTTTGAATTTTTCTCCCAATCCAAACTCCAAAATTGCTCCTGAAAGCACGTACTGCAAGTCGCATAATGCATCAGCTACCTCGACCAAGTCATTATTTGCGATAGCTTCTTCAAGCTCTTTCAGCTCTTCAGCCAAAAGCGAAACACGTAGATCACATCTTACTTTCTCAGGGATAGTTGGAGAAGGCAAAACGGGATGTTTGAAAGTTTCGTGAAATAAAGCGACAGAAGTAAGGGACTTAGGATCTTGCATAATTTTAGAATAAATGAAAGTCTGAAATAAATGAAAAAGACCGGATTTACCGGTCTTTTTGAAGAATATTAACGTCTGACTTATCGTTTTTTCAGCACTACGGAGTTTTCTATGTTAGCTTCTATCTTGGCTAAAATTTCAGTATTACCATCTGGGCTGTTCGGACGAATTTCAATTTTACCATCATTATTAGCATCTGTGGCACTAGTGAAATCAACTCCAGCGAAAAGCTTCTCCATTTCAAAAGAGAGTAATAATTCAGTATTGTTTTCTACTTCAATTCCTGAATCAGATTCTGCAGTAGCCTCTATTACCTTTTCGGTTTCAGTCCAAAACTGAGTTGACTTGCCATTGATCTCTCCGGTGATCAGCAAAGATTTCTGGTACATAGGATCACCACTACTTTGATTCTTATAAAGTGAAAAAGATACTTCTTTATAATTACCTTCTGGAGTATTCCCTTCACCTACCAAAGAAACCTTAGTTTCTCCATTTGATATCAATTTAAGGGATTTTTGCTTTGAGGATGAGCTTTGTAAATCTGCGTTTAGAGTCGTCTTAAGCTGTATTCCTCCTAAATCAATTCCTGCTATTAAATCTGCTGCAGCATAGTACTTCATTTCTACATCTTGAGTTCCTACTGTAAATTCATTTACAGTGAATCCGCTAATTATAAATCGGCCATTTTCAGAGGTGCTTGAATTAGGCTGTGTAGTTGTGGCTTTCAATGAAGCCTGAGTTTCAGATTCAGAAATTGGCTTTTCATCTTCTGATTCACAAGAAAATAATCCCAAACCTGCTGGTAATACGATTGCAGCAAAGGCTATTTTTCCAATATTCAATTTCATAAGTTTTAAAATTTTGATTCCAGTTGCCTTTTCAACACAAATGCCATTTCGAAACTTTTCTGATTAGCTAGGTAGTTTCAGTTGGATTGGAATAGTCATCTTTGTAAGATTTGAAAAGTCACAGCTTGCCTCTTATCCCTTAAAAAAATGGTACTAATGGGGCTTATTTTTTATGTAATAAGTGGTTGATAAAAAGAAAAGTAGAACAAGAAATGGAGGTAGGTTCTATTTTTTTATTCTGTTTTTTGAACCAGATTATTCTAAGTTTCTATATTAATCAAAAGAATGATTTTTCAATTGAATTGAAATTTTCTGCATCTCGTGCTCATATTGAAGTTTTTGTAGAAGATGTTATCAGGATGTTGCCTTTAGGGGCAAAATTTGGATGCGTTTGCTGGAAGTATGTTTGAGATCTATTTTTTTCTATAAGATAGACCTAAGTACTTTTCGGATTAAGTTTGGCTGAGGGTTTTGCTAAAGCATAAATATCTGACCGATTTTAAATTGAGAATCAGACAATAAGTCTGTTTTTGTGACAAGATGTTTAAGTTTGTGTTTCAACATTGGCTTGGATGGGTTTTTGTCCCAATGTCAACAACGATTTTCCATGGAAATTTCATTTTACAAATATCAGGGAACAGGAAATGACTTCGTCATGATCGATGATCGTGCGCAGAAGTTTGATGATTCAGATTTGAAGTTAGTCAGTCAGCTATGCGACCGAAAGTTTGGCGTGGGTGCTGATGGTTTGATTTTGATCCGAAATCATGCAGATTATGATTTTGAGATGATCTATTTCAATGCTGATGGAAGCCAGAGTATGTGTGGCAACGGTGCGAGATGCGCTGTTGCGTTTTCTGCGTTTCTGGGAATTTTGGAAGAAAAAACAAGCTTTCTAGCCATTGATGGAGCACATGAAGCCATACTGAAAGATGGCTTGGTCCAATTGCTTATGGGCGATGTAGCAGGAATAGATGAAAAAGGAGCTGATTCCTTTGTCAATACCGGTTCACCACACCACATTCGCTTTGTAGACGATGTGCAGGATTATCCCATTTTTGCAGAAGGCAAAAAAGTGCGCTACGATGAAATGTACGCTCCCGCTGGGACTAATGTCAATTTCGTAGAAAAAGTGAGTGCTGATGAAATCTTCGTTCGTACGTATGAGAGAGGTGTGGAAGATGAGACGCTTTCTTGTGGCACCGGAGTGACAGCCGCAGCGATTGCCTTTGGCAAGGACTTGCCGGCGGCTACGATTAAAATACAGACCCTTGGTGGTCAACTATCTGTGAAATTTAAAGCTTCCGTCAATGGAGCTTTTAAAGAAGTCTGGTTGATAGGTCCTGCCCAGCAGGTTTTTGCCGGAAAAATAAATCTTTAGCCAGCCATTGGAGTTCTTCTCCGATGAACTGGTTTTATTATCAATTATAACAAAAAGGGCTTAATTTTGAAGCCCTAATAGAGAATTACAATAAGCTAGCATGTTAGATATTATAGCAAAAGGACTTGCAAAAGTATTTGGAACCAAGTCCGACAGAGATATTAAAGAACTTCTTCCGATCGTTACCCAGATCAATGATGTTTTTTCTACATTAAAGAGCCTCAGCGATGATCAGTTGCGAGCCAAAACTGAAGAAATCAAGGTTGAAATCAACGCTCATCTGCAGGAGTTCGATGATAAGATCGTTACTATCAGATCCAAGGTAGATGAGTTGCCTGCAAAAGCCATTCATGAAAAAGATCAGCTTTTCAATCAAATTGATCAGATAGAAAAAGAGCGAAATGAAGCCTTAGAGGTTATTTTGGAGAAGGTATTGCCAAAGGCTTTCGCAGTAGTGAAAGAAACAGCACGACGATTCAAAGAAAATGGAAAGTTAGTTGTGAAGGCAAACGACAGGGATCGCGAACTTTCTGCAAGCAAGCAAAATGTAGAGATTCAAGGTGACGAAGCGATTTGGCATAACAAGTGGATCGCTGCTGGTACCGAAGTAGTTTGGGATATGATCCACTACGATGTACAGCTGATTGGTGGTATGGTACTCCACAAAGGAAATATTGCGGAGATGGCAACAGGTGAAGGTAAAACGTTAGTTTCTACCCTACCTGCCTACCTTAATGCTCTTGCCGGTCGTGGTGTTCACATTGTAACTGTCAATGATTATTTGGCCAAGCGTGACTCGGAGTGGAATGCGCCACTTTTTGAATTCCACGGATTAAGTGTGGATTGTATAGATAAATTCACTCCTAACTCGGCTGGCCGTAAGAAAGCCTATAGATCGGATATCGTTTATGGTACCAACAACGAGTTTGGCTTCGATTACCTACGAGACAACATGGCTCGTGAAGCGGGCGATTTGGTTCAAGGAAAGCATCATTTTGCAATGATTGATGAGGTCGATTCCGTGTTGATTGATGACGCAAGAACGCCATTGATTATCTCTGGACCTGTACCAAAAGGAGATGTTCACGAATTTGATGAAATGAAACCTCGAGTTTCTACCCTAGTTGATGAGCAACGCAAGTTGGTTCAGGGTTTCTTGACTTCTGCCAAGAAGATGATTGCCGATGGCAATGATAAAGAAGGTGGTTTGGCACTATTCAGAGCTTTCCGTGGAATGCCGAAGTATAAGCCATTGATCAAATACCTTTCTGAACCTGGTGTTCGAGTGATTCTTCAGAAGACGGAGAATCATTTTCTACAGGATAATAAGCGTCAAATGCCAGAGGCAGATGAGCCGCTATTGTTTACTATAGATGAAAAAACTAACGTAGTAGATCTAACCGATCGTGGTATAGAGACCATGACTACTAAGAATGAAAATGCAGAGTTTTTCATTCTTCCGGATATTGGGATTTTAATCGCCGATTTGGAAAAAGCAGAAGGCGTAGACGATACCGAGAAGCTTGTTCGTAAAGAAGAAGCGATCAAAGATTATAGCATAAAAGCACAACGTATTCACACCGTGAATCAATTGCTCAAGGCATACTGTATGTTTGAAAAAGACACGGAGTATATCTTGGTAGACGGCAAAGTGAAGATCGTAGATGAGCAAACAGGTCGTGTGATGGAAGGTCGTCGTTATTCTGACGGATTGCATCAGGCGATTGAAGCGAAAGAGAATGTGAAAGTGGAGGATGCTACCCAAACTTACGCGACGATTACCCTTCAGAACTACTTCAGAATGTACCACAAACTGGCAGGTATGACCGGTACGGCAGAGACTGAAGCAGGTGAATTCTGGGAAATCTACAAGTTGGACGTGGTAGTAATACCTACCAACAGACCGATTATCAGAGCTGACCGTGATGATAAAGTTTACAAAACTGTACGAGAGAAATTCAACGCAGTTGGTGACGAGATCAATGAGTTAGTTGCTGCGGGAAGACCTGTGCTTGTAGGTACTACTTCGGTAGAAATCTCTGAAGTCCTCAGTAGAATGCTGACTTTGAAGAAAATTCCTCACCAAGTATTGAATGCGAAGCAACACGCTAGAGAAGCAGATGTGGTGGCGATTGCTGGTCAAGCTGGCACTGTAACTATTGCAACCAACATGGCTGGTCGTGGAACGGATATTAAATTGTCCCCTGAAGCTAAAAAAGCTGGAGGTTTGGCAATCATCGGTACCGAGCGTCATGAATCTCGTCGCGTCGATAGACAGCTTCGAGGTAGATCTGGTCGTCAAGGTGACGTAGGGTCTTCTCAATTCTTTGTGTCTTTGGAAGATAGCTTAATGCGTTTGTTCGGTTCTGAGCGTATCGCAAAACTGATGGATAGAATGGGCCTTGAAGAGGGTGAAGTGATCCAGCATAGCATGATTTCCAAGTCTATCGAACGTGCACAGCGCAAAGTGGAGGAAAATAACTTTGGTACTAGAAAGAGACTTCTAGAATACGATGATGTGATGAACTCACAGCGTGAAGTAGTCTACAAGAGAAGAAGAAATGCGCTGAAAGGCGAAAGATTAGAATTGGATATTTTGAACATATTATACGATGTCTGCGAAGGCTTGGTAGATATGGGCAAAGCAAATACAGATTCTGAGGATTTCAGGATGAATATCTTCACCACTTTGGGAATAAATTATAACGTTTCTGAAGGTGACCTTAAATCTAAAGACGCTGGTCAATTGACTCAGGAGTTATATACTATTGCTTTTGAAACCTACCAGAAGAAAAGTGAAGTGATGATGAGCACTGCTCTTCCTATATTCAAGCGAGTTCAGGAAGAAAGAGGTGCTACGGTGAAGGATATCATGGTGCCGATTTCTGATGGCATCAAGCAAATCGGCGTGGTAGCAAATCTTGAAGAAACGGTGAACTCCGAAGGACGAGAATTAGTGAGAGCAATCGAGAAAAATGTATCGCTTGCCATTATTGATCAAAACTGGAAAGAGCATCTTAGAGATATGGATGACTTGAAGCAGTCGGTTCAAAATGCCGTTTATGAGCAAAAAGATCCTCTTTTGATTTATAAGTTTGAGGCATTTGAGATGTTCAAACGCTTTATCGGTAAGCTGAATGAAGACATGACTACATTCTTGAGTAGAGCTGATTTGCCTAAGCAAGATCCTAATCAGGTCCATGCAGCTGCTCCTCAGCAAACCTCAGAACCTCAAGTACAAGCTTCTAAAGCTGAGGCAGGTAGCTCACTGAATCCTGGTGCAAACCGTGCTGCAGTAGCAGCTTCCAACGCTGGCAGACCGGCTCCTCAGGTAGTTGCTCCTAGAAAATCTGACAAGGCATACGGTAGAAATGATAAAGTTTCTGTTCAATACACGAATGGAACCACTAAAAATGATGTGAAATTCAAAAGTGTGGAACAGGATGTGCAGGAAGGCAAATGTGTAATCATTGATAACTAATAAAGGCATGAGGATATTCTGGATTTTAGGCTTGGTATTGATATTGGCGAGTTGCAAAAGCACTCGCAAAACTTCCAGTTCCGCATCTAACTATGCGAACTATCAGGAAAACCTGAATTCTTCTCTTCCAAAATATCCGGATTATCGTGCAGTAATGAATTCAAAATCATCAATCGAGTCGGCAGAATCTACCGAGGCGATTGATGGTCAATTGAATCAAGTGCAGGCAAGTTTGATAAGTAAGAATAAATCTGAGCCTTACTTTAGTGGATACTCAGTCTTGGTTTATTCGGGAATTGATCGCAATAAAGCTTTCAAAACCCGTGATGATTTAGCCATGAATTTTCCTGATCTCACTCCTGAAATGCAATACCAACAGCCGAGATACCTGGTTAAGGTTGGGAAATTTGCACATAAAATAGAAGCGCAGAAAAGCTTCGCAGAAGTAAAAACACAATTTCCCACAGCGAGGATAATTCAAGATCGCTTTCAGCGTGAAGAATTCAAGACGCTAAACGAACTCAATCAAGAAAATGCTGAAGGACAAAATTAAATCTCTGGCTAAGGCCTACAAAGAAGAAGTAATTGCAAATCGTCGCCATCTTCATGCAAATCCTGAACTTTCCTTCGAGGAATTTAATACAGCCACTTTTGTAGAAACTAAGCTAAGAGAGATGGGAATCACTTCCATCGACAAGAAAGCGAATACAGGTTGGTCGGCATTAATTGAAGGAAAAAACCCCACTAAAAGAGTTGTAGCCTTAAGGGCAGATATGGACGCTTTGCCAATCATCGAGGCAAATGATGTTTCATATAAATCTCAAAACCCAGGCGTCATGCATGCCTGCGGACACGATGCACATACAGCATCTTTACTTGGCACTGCCAAAATACTAAACGAGTTAAAGGATCAATTCGAAGGAACAATTAAGCTTATTTTCCAGCCGGGTGAGGAAGTAGCTCCTGGTGGAGCTTCATTGATGATCGCTGATAAAGTGCTCGAAAATCCCCGTCCAAACGGAATTATCGGCCAGCACGTGATGCCTTTTATAGAAGTAGGAAAAGTCGGATTCCGTCCGGGAATCTACATGGCAAGTGCTGATGAAATCTACGTAACGGTAAAAGGCAAAGGTGGCCATGCTGCCATGCCTGAGACTTTGATTGATCCTGTGTTGATCGCTTCTCATATGATTGTTGCTTTGCAGCAGGTAGTGAGTAGAGCCGCTAGCCCTAAGATTCCTTCCGTCCTTTCTTTTGGAAGAGTTGAGGCATTGGGTGCTACCAATGTGATTCCTAATGAAGTGAAGATTCAAGGTACTTTCCGTACGCTGGACGAGGATTGGAGAGCAAAAGCTCACGAGAAAATGCTTTCCATAGCCAAAGGAATCGTAGAAGGAATGGGCGGAGAAGTTGATTTCGATATCAGAAAAGGCTATCCATTTTTGAAAAATGATCCAGAGTTGACGGAGAGATCGCATCAAGCAGCAATCGCCTATTTAGGAGAGGAAAATGTACTTGATTTGGATATTTGGATGGCGGCAGAGGATTTTGCTTTCTATTCTCAGGAAGTTGAAGGTTGCTTCTATAGATTGGGTACAAGGAATGAAGCTAAGGGAATTACTTCTGGAGTTCATACACCTACATTCGATATTGATGAAGATGCCTTGGAAGTTGGTGCAGGATTGATGGCATTCTTGGCTGTTTCTGAACTCGAAAAAGCATAATCTTTCGATAACTTTCCTTCTGTATTTTTGCAGTAACTTTCCGCTTTCTCAGCAATTTCCAACATGAAAAGACTCCTTGCAACTTCAGTTTTTGTTTTTCTATTAGCGACCCAAACCTTCGCTTGGGGTCAATTGGGACACTATTTGATCGGCTACATGACAGAGATGCAACTGAAGCGATCTGTTCGTAAAAAAGTCGAAAAGGTGCTTTATCCGATGTCTGTAGGCAGAAGTGGAACTTGGATGGACGAGATCAAATCGGATCATGCGTTTGATTATGCCTATTCTTGGCATTACATGACAAGCATAAGCGGTGAATACGATGAGTCCATTCAGGAAAAAGGTGGAAATGTCTATGCTGAAATCAATCGTATCAAAAATGAGCTGAAAGCTGGAAATCTAGATTCTCAGAAGGAAGCGGAGTTGCTGAAAATGCTCATTCACTTGGTGGAAGATATACATCAGCCACTTCACGTAGGTACGGGTGAAGATAAGGGTGGAAATGATGTAAAACTCGAATACTTCGGTAAATCCACTAATCTCCATGCAGTATGGGATAGCGGGATCCTAGACGGTAAAGCGATGAGCTATACTGAAATAGGTGATGAGCTTTCTAGAAGGGTAAAAAAGGACTTGATCAAGAAATACCGTGCGGGTACCATGCAGGATTGGCTTGCAGAAGCTGTAGCGGCAAGATCGTCTGTTTATGATCTACCAGAAAGCATGAAAATTTCCTATGCATATGGCTATGATTACACACCGCTTTTAGAAGAAAGACTGATTGCTGCTAGTGTGAGATTAGCACAGATCCTAGAGGAAATCTACGGGTAAAAAATATTTAATTATTTAGATAAATGACGTTGGAATATTAATGTCCAACGGCATTTTTTAGTATTTTACCAGTCATAAATGCTTGTAAATGCTAAGGTTTTTCACTCTAAGTTTATTTATCACTTTTTTAAGTAGTGCATCTTTTTCCCAAGACCTAAGAAACAGGCTTGGAAGAACCTATGTCAATGCTGATTCCGTTGACATAATTTTCGAACTAGAAAAGAAGAATCTTCACTCCGCCAATGATAGCGGGATTTATTACTTTTTTGTTGCGGAAAGACATAATCGAGCTTTTGAGAATCAGCTAGCTCACGAATTGTTTTTGAAAAGTGCTTCACTTCTTGATCCTGAAGAAACTAATGATCTGATTAGTCTGTGCTATATCCGATTAAATCGTTTGGAAGCAAATTCAGGCAATTGGGATCAAGCCTTGCTATATTCTCAAAAAGGTCTTGAAAATGCCACAGTTGGTCTAGATAGCAACTATATCGGTTACGCGCTGTTGGATATTTCTGTAGTCTATCATGACATGGAAGATTATGCCAAAGGAGTTGAATATGGAAAGAAAGCACATGAATTACTCACGCGTTTTAGCCAAGCCAATCCGACATTTGTAGCTTTTTCCTTGAATGCAATAGGGATAAATTTTGACGATTGGGACATGCCAGATTCAGCACTTTTTTATCATTACAAGATCTTTGATAACATCGATAAACTTGACAGTTCTCGAATCTCATTTACCTTCAATAACATCGGTAATACGCTCTTGAAGCAGGAAAAATATAAGGAAGCGCAATCTTGGATTCAGACTGCTGTGCAATTGAATATGAAAGATGGGGATGATTATAGTCTTGCAGCAAACTATACTAACCTGGGGACTATTGCATATAAGCTTCGCGACTTTTCGAAAGCTAATATGTTGATGGATTCTGCTTTTAAATATGTAGAGCGAAGTCAATCCACGGAGAAAATGCGAGATTATCTGGAAGAGCAATATCGCTTTCACAAAGCCAAGGGCGATCTCTCGGCAGCAATGGATTACTTGGAACAATACTCCTCGCTGAAGGATTCTATTTTCAAAGAGGAGCGAATAAAGACACTTGGAGAACTGGAAGCTAAATATCAGGTTCAAACCAAAGAGCGGGAATTAGCCGAATCCCGAGCCGAAGTAGTGGAGCATGAATTATTGGCCAAAAACCGGAACAATCAGATTTTACTTTTGGTAGTATTTCTGCTCATCATTATGGGCGTGGCTTTTTTCATCTATTACAGACAGAAAACCAAAAACAGGCACTTGGAGCAGGAAGCTAAGCTGCAGCAAATCTATGCGGAGCAAGAAACCCAAAAGCAACTCCATGAACAGAGGAACAGGATTTCCTCCGATCTTCATGACAATATTGGTGCACAACTGACTTTTATTGTTTCCTCGTTGGACAACTTGAAATTCTTCGAATTGAGTAAGGAGAAAATGGCTGGAAAGATTGATCAGATTTCAGCTTTTACAGTAGAAACGGTCAATGAACTTCGGGATACGATCTGGGCGATGAATAAGGATAATATTAGCTTGGACGATTTGCAAACCAGGCTTGCGGGTTTAATTTCAAAAGCCAAAGTTGCTTGTCCTCACGTGAATTTTGAACTGGAAATCCAAGATGAGTTGGAAAAGGATTTATTGCTCAATTCTATGGAAGGAGTGAATTACTTTCGAGTGGCTCAGGAGGCATTGAATAATGCCATCAAACATGCACAAGCTGATCAGATTAAGATTGTTTTCTCACGAAATAAGGGACATATCCGAGTTTGCATATCCGATAATGGGAAAGGTATAGATCAGGCGGGCATTGGCAATGGGCTTGGTAATATGAGAAATCGCGCAGAGCGTATAGGAAGGGAATTGAAAATAGATTCTGTTCTTGGTCAAGGCACACAAGTTTGTATCTTCTAGATGTATTTAAATCTTCACATCGAATGTCAATAAAAATAGCAATTGCCGAAGACAACAGTTTTTTGCTCAAAGCAATCCTGGAAAAGCTTTCATTTTTTGAAGAGATTGAGGTGAAATTCTCTGCGTACAATGGACTGGAGCTTTTGGAGAAATTGGAGAAAGATGCTAATGTTCATCTGATCTTGATGGATATTGAGATGCCAAAGATGAACGGGATTGAAACCGTCGCGCAGGTTTCGCAAAGGTATCCACAGATCAAAACGATTATGCTTACCGTCTTTGATGATGATGAGCATATTTTCAAGGCGATTCAAGCTGGCGCAAATGGTTATTTTTTGAAAGAGGTAGATCCTAAAACACTTCATCAGGGAATCATTGATACCCTAGAAGGAGGTGCAGCGATGACTCCATCAGTAGCGATGAAAGCGCTGAAGCTGCTACGTAATCCACCTGATTTCTCCCAGCCAGTAGAAGAGATCAAATTGACTACGCGGGAAATTGAGATTCTGGAGCAGACTTCAAAAGGTCTGAATTACAATCAGATCGGTGAAAACTTATTTATTTCACCAAAAACAGTCCGTAAACACACAGAGAATATCTACCAGAAACTTCAGGTTCATAGTAAGCTAGAAGCTGTGCAAAAAGCGGTGAAAAATCGGATTATTGAGGGGTGAAGCAATGCAGAATTGAAAATGGAGAAATTTAAAATTGGCATTATTTTCATTTTCAATTAGCTCATTTTCTCCTTTTAAATTCCTCCTTCGCTCCATCTAAGAATTCAGTAAATGCCTGAACATCTGTGTCGTATCCTTTAGGCTGAGCGAGGAGATTTTCATTATGATCTAGGATCACATAGTAAGGCTGAGCATTGTTTTGGAAGCGGGTGATCTGGAAATCAGCATTCTGTTTTCCCAATGTTTTCTTGATTTTATTGTCGTATTCCGAAGTGTACCACTCTCTTTCGGGAAGCTCCAATCGTTCATCGATATAAAGCGCCACCATCACAAAGTCTTCTCTCAATCGTTTCAACACCTGAGGATCTACCCAGACATTTTCTTCCATTTTACGACAATTCACACAGCCATGTCCAGTGAAGTCAATGAGTAAAGGCTTGTCAGCCTTTTTAGCTGCTCTCATGGCTTGTTCGTAGTCGAAATACCCTTGGATCTGATGAGGTATTTCCAAAGGAATGTCGGCATATTTCACAGGCTCTCCAAGGATATTTTCTCCAACTTCACTCATACTAGGTCCTCCAGTCATTTTGAATTGCTGGGTGGACATCGGAGGAAGGTAGCCGCTTAGGTATTTCAGTGGAGCGCCAAATAATCCTGGAATCATGTAGAGAACGAACATAAAAACAAACAGTGCTGAAAGCAATCTCGGTACGCCAATGTTATCCATCGGGGAATCGTGGGGGAGACGAATTTTTCCCAGAAGATATAATCCCAATCCACTGAATATTACGATCCAGATGATCAAGAAGATGTCTCGATCGAGGATTCCCCAGTGGTAAACTAGGTCAGCGATGGATAGGAATTTGAATGCTAAAGCAAGTTCCAAGAAACCTAAAACCACTTTTACAGAGTTTAGCCATCCGCCAGACTTTGGAAGACGATTCATCCACTCTGGGAAAATAGCAAACAAGGTAAACGGGATAGCGAATGCTAAAGAGAAGGCAAACATTCCCAAAATTGGTTTAAGCAATTCTCCGCCAGCTGAGGAAATCAGAATCGAACCTACTATCGGACCAGTGCAGGAAAATGACACTAAAACTAAGGTGAAAGCCATAAAGAAGATTCCTGTCAAACCACCTTTTTCAGCCTTTTCATCCACTCTATTTACTAAGCCAGAAGGCAAGGTGATCTCAAACATGCCGAGAAATGCCAAGGCGAAGAAGATAAATATTCCAAAGAAAAAGAGATTTGGAAGCCAATGTGTAGCTAGCCAATTTGCGAATTCTGGGCCTTGAATAGCTGCAACTGCAGTTCCTGCAATTGTGTAAATAGCGATGATCGAAAGGCCATAAATGATGGCATTTCTTATTCCAGTTGCTTTGCTTCCTGCTCTTCCAGTGAAGAAACTCACGGTCATTGGAATCATCGGAAATACGCAGGGAGTGAGCAAAGCAGCCAAACCAGCCAAGAATGCTAAAATCATAAAGCCCCAGAGAGATTCATTTTCCTGTAGATTAATGATTTCTATGGGTGAAGACGCTTTGGAATCATATTCCTCTACTTGATTTTCCTGTATCCCAAAAGGAGAATCCTCAGTATCGGCTTCTTTGGATACAGTGAATTCAGAACTGTCAGAGGACACAATAGGCTCACTAGCCTCAAAAGTTAATTCTATTTCCTCATCGTAATTGACACATTGACCCGTTACATCAGAGCACATCTGATATTCTAAAGTCCCTGAGATTTTGCCTGAAGAAGTTTTTGGCACAAATACCTGTTCAAATCTTCCTTTGCCCATGAAGTATTTGACGTCACCTTCCCAGATATCCTCGTACTTAGTCTTGGAATCAATGGCTGTGAATTTACCCTGTAGCTTATAGGTCTCAGACTTATCAAGTTTCAAAGTCGCCAAAATAGGACCAAGATCCGGATCAAAATCATTGGCATAGATATACCAGCCAATAGGAATTTGAGCCTCGAACACCAAATTAGCTTCTTCACCTTGCAACAGATTTTTTGGCTCAATTGAAATAGTCCATTTGGGCGGAGCAATAATCTGTGCCTGAGCGTAGAAACTGAAGAAAAGCAGTGCCAGGAGTACTAATTTGCCTGATTTTCCGAGTGATATATTCATGAAGGGATGATTGATTGGCAACTGAACAGTTTGCCAATAGGTTTATTTGTCGGTAAGCTTTCTAAACTGACGGAAGAATGCTGCAATAGTTTCGATACCCATGAAGTAGTTCTTTACACCGTAGTGTTCATTAGGGGAATGGAGCGCATCTGTATCCAAACCAAAGCCGAATAAAATCGGATCTGATCCTAATTCTTTTTGGAACAACGCAACGATAGGAATAGATCCACCTTCCCGTGTAGGAATTGGTCTTTTGCCAAAAGTCTCCTCCATCGCAGCCTCAGCAGCCTTATATCCTACAGATGAATCCGACACTACTGCTGGCGCACCACCATGATGTGCACGTACCTTCACTTTTACTGATTTTGGAGCGATAGACTTGAAGTAATTTTCAAATAATTCAGAGATTTCATGCCAATCCTGATCTGGAACAAGTCTCATAGATATTTTCGCGTGAGCCTTAGAAGGCAAGACAGTTTTGGCTCCCTCGCCAATATATCCACCCCAAATGCCGTTTACATCCAAAGTTGGTCGAATACCTACTCGTTCGATAGTCGTGTAGTCTTTTTCCCCATGAACAGCTTCGATATCTAATTTATCTTGGTACTCATTCAGGTCAAATGGAGCCTCGTTTAATCTTTCTCTTTGCGCAGCAGTAAGCTCCTGCACCTTGTCGTAGAATCCTGGAATGGTGATGTGATCGTTCTCATCTTTCATAGAAGCAATCATATCACACAGCACATTGATTGGATTCGCCACAGCTCCACCGTAAGTACCCGAGTGAAGATCACGGTTTGAACCCCTCACTTCCACTTCCATGTATGCCATGCCCCGAAGGCCAACCGTAATGGAAGGATCTTGCATGGAAATCATGTGCGTATCAGAAATCAGGATGACATCTGCTTTCAGCTTTTCTTTATTTTCAATGACAAATTTCTCTAAGTTGTCAGAGCCAACTTCCTCCTCACCTTCGATCATGAACTTGACATTGCAAGGCAGATCTCCAGAAGCCATCATAGCTTCGAAAGCTTTCACATACATGTAAAACTGGCCTTTGTCATCAGCAGATCCACGTGCGAAAATTGCTCCTTCAGGATGGATTTTTGTCTTTTTGATTACTGGCTCAAAAGGTGGAGAATCCCACAATTCATAAGGATCAGCAGGCTGAACATCGTAATGTCCATACACCAAAACCGTCTGTAAAGTCGGATCAATGATTTTCTCTCCATAAACAATCGGATAGCCCGGAGTTTCGCAGATTTCTACTGTATCAGCACCAGCTTTCTCCAGACTTTCCTTTACAAAATTGGCTGCCGCAAAGACATCTTTTTTAAATTTGGGATCAGCGCTTACCGATGGAATGCGGAGTAAATCCAGCAATTCGTTGAGAAAGCGATCTTTGTTGTCACGGATAAAATCATTAACAGCCATATATCTGGGGATTATTTGGTAAAGACCTCAAAATTATCCTTTTCAGCCTTAAATGCCTATTTTGAATGAAGTTATTAGCCATGAGGCGACTAAGAAAGGCAAAGTGTCTTGGTATTGAAAAATGCGTTCACCGCATAGCCGCATATAAAAACATAGATTGGCGATCTGAAACCATTAGTTCATTTCATTTTAGAACTTTATGCTCTTTGTTTCTTAGTGTTGAAAATAGGTTTACCACAAAAGTCTCAAAGAAAACAAAGTTGATCTGCTAGGTTATGGAAAAATTAGGTGCTATTTCAAACTATGATGGCTATGGTTCTATGTGGTTTAACTATTGCCGCATAGCCACATAGAAAACCATAGATTGGCGATCTGATCCATTAGTTCATTTCATTTTAGAACTTTATGCTCTTTGTTTCTTAGTGTTGAAAATAGGTTTACCACAAAAGTCACAAAGAAAACAAAGTTGATCTGCTAGGTTTTGGAAAAATTAGGTGCTATTTCAAACTATGAGAGCTATGATTCTATGTGGTTTAACTATTGCCGCATAGAAAAACATAGATTGGCGATCTGAAACCATTAGTTCATTTCATTTTAGAACTTTATGCCCTTTGTTACTTAGTGTTGAAAATAGGTTTACCACAAAAGTCACAAAGAAAACAAAGTTGATCTGCTAGGTTATGGAAAAATTAGATGCTATTTCAAACTATGAGAGCTAGGTGTCTATGTGGTTTAACTATTGCCGCATAGAAAAACATAGCTTTACTCTCTTTGTTCCTTTGTGCTGAAAAATTATCAAGTATGAAAGCAGTTATTTGTGAGGAGTTTGGTGCACCAGAAATGCTCAAATTTGGGGAGCTACCTGACCCAGTTCTCGGCGAAAATCAAGTTTTGATCCAAGTGGAATTTTGCGGCGTTAGCTATCCAGACTTACTTATTATTCAAAATAATTATCAATTCAAGCCAGAACTTCCCTTTTCTCCTGGAGGAGAAGTGGTGGGAAAGATTATTGAGTTGGGCGAGAAAGTTGAGAATCTTAAGCATGGCGACCGTGTCTTGGCTCTTTGTCGCTGGGGAGGATTTGCCGAGAAAGTGGCTGTGGATACTGACCGAGTTTTTGTGCTTCCTGATGGCATTTCTTCTGATACAGCCGCGAGTTCACTTTATACATACAGCACTTCATTATATGCCTTGAAAGATCGAGCCCAGTTAAAATCTGGGGAAACTTTGCTAGTGCTTGGAGCTGCTGGAGGGATAGGTTTGGCAGCTGTGGAACTTGGGAAAGCCATGGGCGCAAAAGTCATTGCTGCTGCTTCCTCGGATGAAAAGCTGGCACTTTGCAAAGCTAAGGGAGCAGATCAAACGATCAATTATGAGTCAGAAGATCTAAAAAGTCGGATCAAAGAATTAACAAATGGTTTGGGAGTAGATGTAGTGCTGGATCCTGTGGGAGGAAAATATACAGAACCTGCACTGCGAGGAATTGCATGGAAGGGGCGCTATCTGATTGTGGGTTTCGCCAATGGAGATATTCCCAAAATACCGATGAATCTACCTTTACTCAAGGGTTGCTCTATTGTTGGTGTGTTTTGGGGGAATTTTTCAAAAGTGGATGCTGATCAAAATAGAAGTAACATGAATCATCTTTATGATTGGATACTAAAAGGAAAAATTACTGGGCATGCTGCCGAGGCATATAATCTAAAAGATGCCAAAAATGCCCTTTTGGATCTTCAAGACCGAAGTAATTTTAAAAAAGGGATAGTCCAGGTTTTGTGATTTTTTAACTAAACATTGTTTCAACCTGTCCCGTAATACCTTATGTTGCTCTACATTTTCAACTACCGCTCAATTATGCACAGAAGTCTCCTTTTGTTATGTTTTGTTTTTACTTCATACATCTCCTTTGCCCAAACAACATTTAATCCAGAGACCGAATCGGATTTCGTAAAAGCTACCTACTCCAAAGGCAATTTGCTCACCATCTTGTCTCAAGATTTAATTTATCCGGAAGATGCAGCTATGAACGGTACACAAGGTGATGTCACGTTCCTACTTAAAATAGACAAGGAAGGCAAGTTAGTTTCATCGGTGCCGAAGGAGCGTGTTTCCGATGAGCTTGCCAACCAGGCTGAGGTTGCGATTGGAAAATTGACAGCTGATTGGAAACCTAGTAAGGTGCATGGGGAAGCCGTTGATCGGGAATATTTACTGGTTTTCAGTTACAAAATTTTTTATAATTCCTTGCCTGTAGACTATCACGCCATGGCCAAAAAATTTGAGGACAAAGAAAAGCCTGAAAAAGCAGTGAGAACTTACGATGATGCGATTAAGAACTATCCTTTTGAGCCGGTTTATTACAGTATGCGTGCAAAATATAAAAATGAAATAGGTGATTCTGAAGGAGCGCAAGCCGATAAGCTAATGGCAGAAAAATTGAATATGGAAATCTTAGCAGTGGTGGAAATTGCGCAGAGCCAAAGTGTACGCTAAAATAATAAGGCTACAGATGGAGGATTTGTCTCGGTCTGTAGCCTGATTTTTTTTAAGAAACTGCTTTTACATTTACCTCTATATTTCCACGCGTTGCCTTAGAGTATGGACAAACTGCGTGGGCTGCATCTACAAGTTTTTGAGCTTCTTCTAATGATGAGGCATGGGGTATTTTTACAAAAATATCCACTCCAAGACCAAAATTTCCAGGGCCGTAATTACCTAGGTGAACTTTAGCTGTGATTTCGGAATCCCGTAAACTTGTCTTACCGGCAACAGCACCGAGAGCACCACCAAAACAAGCAGCAAAACCTGCAGCAAATAGCTGTTCTGGATTCGTTTTCCCTCCTTCTCCTCCTATTTCTTTTGGCATGGCGACGTCAAAATCCAGAAGTCCATCATCCGTTTTTACATGACCTTTTCTTCCGCCAGTATTTATAGCGACTGCGGTATAATCAATAGTTAGTTTTTCCATTACTCGTTAGATTTTTTAGTATTTCAATACTATCTAACAAGTTCATAAGTGAATGGTTTAAGTCAGGCAAGTTTAATTCTGAGGCTTGAATGAATTTTTCATTTAAAGGATTTAAGACTTCTTGAACTTTCGATTGGAGCGATTTTCCTGGATAAGTCAATTCTACATGTACGGTTCTCTCATCCGCTTCACCTCGTTGTCTTTTTACAAAATTCATTGCCTCCAATTTTTTCAATAAAGGGGTCAAAGTGCCTGAATCTAAATGAAGCCGCTTTCCTATTTCATTGACTTTTAAACCATCTTCTTCCCATAAAACTGAGAGTACAAGATATTGCGGATAAGTCAAATTCAGCTCATTCAAAGAGCTTTGAATGAGCTGAATAAACAATCTGGAACTTGAATAAAGAGACAGTGAAAGCTGATGAATTTGTATCATAGGATCAGGATTAAGATTTTACACAATTTAACTGTATAAAGGTCTAAAACCTCTGGTTGCCTACTTATTTATCAGCTGTGTTTACAGTTATTTGGTTCTAACCCAGTCTATATCCGTGTTGATAGGTATAGTGAAGTTTGGCATTGGCTTCCCAGTCATTTTCAAATTCTTGTGCGATAGGATCCCATTTTAGTGGTCTTCCTACTTCATGAGCTATATTTCCAATCGTACAAACGGTACACGAACTATGACCAATTTCTACTGGAACAACAGGGTCTTTACGTTTCATTACTGAATCGATGAAATCCACATGATGGTCGCCAAATGCCAATTCGTCCTTTGAGAAGGTTCGCTCGCAGGATTTCACATCAGTGTCATATTGGCCTCGTGACACTTTGATATAGCCTTTTTCACCTAAGAATTTTACTCCTTGCCTACCTTCATCAAAAGTGGTGATTAGCATTTCTATTCCATTCGCATATTTGTACGTCAGTGGAGTTGAGTCAGTAGCTGGAATGACTTCCACTGGACCATTTCTATCCATCCCAAGTCCCCATTGCGCAACGTCAATCATGTGCGCTCCCCAGTCAGTCATCAGCCCGCCTCCAGTTTCCTTGTACCATCTCCATGCTCCCCATACTTTCTCATTCTGCTCAGGATTCAGGCTTATTGGCGGATCTAATTCTTCATTGTAATGAATGTCAGGCAATGGTCCTGTCCAAGATTTCCAATCTAAGCCGGCGGGAACTGGCTGAGAAGGTAAATCATAAGGCTTGGGATGTGGAGGTGTTCCTACATTTACCAGCACTTGCTTGACTTTGCCGAGCATTCCTTTTTGCACCATTCGTGCGGCATGCTGGAAATTGGCTGCGGAGCGCTGCATGCTTCCAACTGCTAGGACTGTCCCGTTTGACCGAACAGCCTTAACTAATTCCTGTCCTTCATGTATGGTAAATGTGAGAGGCTTTTCTAGATAAATATCTTTGCTAGCATGACAGGCATCTATGGCCATCATCGCATGCCAGTGATCTGGAGAGGCGATTACTACTGCATCTACTTCTGGGTTTGCTAGTAACTCTTTATAATCGGCATAAACTTTTAGTGCTGGTGCCTGTCTTTTTTCATCTGCATAATGCTTCGCTACACGTTCTTTGAATCTATCCAATTTGATTTTATAGACATCAGCTCCTGCCACCACATCTACCATTGGATTTTTCATCATGTTGCTAAGCAGGCCCATTGCCTGACGTCCAACACCTATGAAGCCAAGTCGAATTTTGGTTGTGTCTGCTACTATATTTGTGCTACCAAAGCTTAAGGTAGGAATTGCGCCAAGGCCTACTGTACTGAGAATGGAAGCGCTTATGAACTTCCTTCGGGAAAAATTTGATTTGCTCATTACTGGAGATGTTGAGTTTATGAATTGGGTATTTGATTTTGGAAGAATAAAGTACTGCTTTTTTGATCTTTAGAAAAATATACAAGAAGCTATTTGATTAAAGGTATTTAGGTTCTAAGATTATCGAAGAAACTCTTTTGCAAAATATCTACTTAAGACACAGAGAAGCCTATTCTTATGACTATACAACAACTAGAATATCTGATTGCCGTCGACAAACACCGACACTTTGGCCATGCTGCTGAAAGCTGTTTTGTGACACAACCCACCCTAAGTGCACAACTTAGTAAATTGGAGCGTGATTTAGGAGTTATCCTTTTTGATAGAAGTAAAATGCCTGTTATACCTACTGAAATGGGTGTACAAATAATCGAACAGGCAAAAAAGGTAGTTTCCGAAAGTAAGGGCATTTTTGAATTGATAGCTCACATGAAAGGAGATATTTCTGGGGTGATCAAACTGGGAATCATTCCTACTCTTGCTCCTTATTTGCTACATCTTTTTATACGGAATTTTCTAGAGAAATATCCTCATGTTAAGCTGGAAGTGCAGGAAATGGTGACTGAGGAAGTAGTGAAAAAGCTGAAAAACGACGAGTTGGATTTGGGAATTGTAGTAACCCCATTGCATGAGGCTGGCATTGTGGAAAAGCCAATGTTTTATGAGAAGTTTTTTGCCTATTTGTCCAAAGAACATCCTTTGCTAAAGGAAGATGTTTTTCATCCAGAGAAAGTGCAAAAGGAAGATTTTTGGGTTCTTCAGCAAGGTCATTGCTTCAGAGATCAAGTGATCAATCTCTGCGATCAAAGCCTGAGTGGACCGAAGAATTTCCACTATGAAAGTGGTTCACTGGAAGGTTTAAAAAACATGGTCAATCGCTATAAAGGAGTGACTCTTTTACCGGAATTAGCGACGTTAGAATTGTCTGAGGAGGAAAAAACTAGGCTAAGATCCTTTGCTGGAGTTTCGCCGACCCGAGAAGTGAGTATTATTTTAAACCGAAGTTTTCTCAAGCAGAAACTCGTGGAATTGCTTTTCAAAGAAATCACGGATTCTATTCCACAGGCGATGACTTCTAAAGCTCATGGGAAAGTTGTTCGCTTCAAATAACCTTATTGAATTTTGGTGAGAATATAATGATCTGCTAGATCTCCAGTAATCCTATTTCCTTGTGAATCGAGCTGCCAAATACGGTTTTCTCCTACTTTGTATTGTGTGGGGCCATTGCTTACTTTTTCCAGAGTGATGATTGAGCCAGTTTTGTCCCAAGTAAAAATCCCCATATCGTCTTCTTCGAGAGCATCATTTAGGCCGAAGTAGTGGGTAGATAATTTATAAGTGAGATCAATATTAAGTGTTAGTGTGGTTTCGATTCCTTCACATCTAGAGCAAGGCACAGTGCCTTTGTAGGTTCCATTCCAGTCCAATGACGTGGCGGAATTGTCACCTGTATAAAGTATGGGTTCTTCTTGAATGCTTTCTTCCGCTATTTCCGTTTTTTGTTCTGGCTTGGAGCAGGAAGTAATGAATGCTAGTGAAGTAAAAAAACCAATTACGATCAGGTTTTTGTTCATGAGTATGGATATGCTGTTTACCCCAAAATTATCAAGAATTGGACCGAATGAGGCACTTTATGGAAGTTTTAGAGTTTTTGTGAAAAAGTAAAATCTAGAACTATTGATTTCAAAACAAAAAAAGAGAGAACCGAAGTCCTCTCTAGGTTGATCTGGTTTTCTCATTCACTCAAAGGGATTTTGGTCCAGCAGGCAGGTAACCAACAATTACTATTTCAGTCAACATTTTTTCTTCTAGAAATTTTGCTTGATTTATATCCATTTCAGCTTGTAGTCGTTTTCCCGTTGACTCCAAGAGTTCGGCTCTATAAGTATAAAGTTTCGAGGAGAAAGGATTCTTTGACAAGGCATTCTCTACTGTTTCGAGGGGACTCATTTCTTTTTCCTTTTTGGAAGCGGCAATGAAAGGCTTTGGAGGAAATTCTGATCCGGCGGCGGATAGTTTGAAATTGAAGGTCATTAAATATTCCTTGTCAAAGCTTTTCCCTTCCAAAAATTCAGGATTCCAATTCTCTTGGAGCATGCTTACTGTTCTTTGTATTTCACCCTCGAATGCCGAATCTCCAGAAAGCATCTGATATTCTCCAGTCAAGTCACCTTTTCGATCTATTTGTATGGAAATGACTACTGGACCTTGAATTTCTGCCTGTCGTAATTCTGAAGGGTATTTTATATTCTTCGAAAGTAGTCTGTTCATTTCCCCATTAGAGCTTTTGGTTTGAGCAAATGCGCCAATAGTGCCGATAAGGAAGAGAAGTAAAAATGAGGAAGTTAATTTTTTCATAGTGCTTTCTGGTTAATGGGTTAGAAATGTTAATCTACTGATTGTGAACGAACTAAGCAACAAGGATGTTACAAATAATTAGTTTTCAATCAGTCTTCGACATTTTTCAATCATTTAAAAATCCCAAAATGCCATAGATTTCCTGCCGGATCGTGGAGGAAAAACTCATTTCCCCAGTCATTGTAATGGATCGAACTCAGCTTTGTGCCCGGAAATTTGTCAGGTAAACCAAGGACTTTAATGGCTTCCCAGTATGATTCCAGATCACTCTCGATTTCCAGAAAAATCATGGAATTTTCGCACCAGGGTTTTAGATAAGCATCTTGTAAATAAAAGGAGATATTCTCTTTCACAAACACCACAGACATGTCAGGGCTTACAGAGAGTACATCAAAGCCTAGAACTTCATAAAACCGGATGCTTTCTGCATAGTCTTTAGCACCGATAAATGTTCGAATGGATTTGGCAGGATGCATCATACACCGAACTGAGTTAAGTGATGATCAAGATGCTTATAGAATAGATTATTCCATTCTTGCGAAGTCATTGTCCCGAAGGAAAGAGATTCTTTTCCATCGAAATAGGAAGCACCATATTCTTGGGTTTTCTTAAGATAGGCAATGAGTCGCTTTTGCTCTTGCTCAAAATCCCTATGATCTGTGATGATAAATGCTGGTGCAGTTCTTGAATTTTTAGGATAGGGCTTCTCGTTAACTACTCCATTTTTCACAAAAGTCTTAAGAAGAAACCGCATTACACCGTTAGGCTTTGCGTGTTTGTCTGTGTAGGCCATTTCGTAGGCAACAGCACAATGTGCAAGCATCTGATCTACTGACATTTTTCCCCAATTGGGAGTAGTTGCTGGTGTGAGTGAATTAACTCGATCGATCAATTCTTGGGTGACATTTGCGTCAAAAATATTTTTCATTGTTAGCAAGTTTTAAGGCAGACTAAAGTAAACAATCTCCTTTGAATCGCCTGAAAATTAAGAGGAAATTGATACACGGAGTATTCTGCAGAATTGAAAAATTATCTACGTTGGAAAGGCGGGATCAGAAAACCTAAATCAACCAATCAAGATATTGACTGAATTTATTCTACTCACAAGTATCCTTCACAGGCCTATAAGAATCCATATTCTGTAGTTATCAGAATTCTAATTAGTTATAGGCCAGTTTCTAACGCCTGTCTACCAGATTTACAAATGCTGTACTTCGTATTTTCTGAGCAAATCATAAACCTGATTTTTGAAAATTGTCACCTTCTGCTCATATACTTCAGGATCATCAAACATGGATAAGTAATAATACGCGCCTTCGACTACAACGAAAATCTGCTCTGATAAGAGTTCCGTATCCTTACCGGTCAGATTTTCGTCACGATCAAGAATGTCCTTTAGATATTCTCTTAATTTCTCATGAAGGACCCGATATTCGTCTTTGATTCGTTTATTTCTGAAGATCAAACTATAGCAGCTATAGAATACTCCATCATCCAAAAGTAAATTCCAATCTCTAGAAAAAAGTCTATCGACAAAAGTGTGTGGATCGGCATAATTTTGAGTTTCCAGTTCCTTAAGCATGGGCTGATAGATCAACAACATCTGTTGAAGTATGTAGGAAATCAGATTTGAGATTAGAATCTCACGAGTCGGGAAGTAATGCATCACTAGACTTGGAGGCATCCCAAGGTGCTTTCCAATTTTAGCTATAGAGGTGTTTTCCAGGCCATTCACTTTGGACAACTGATAAAATCCCAGTATAATTTCCTTCTTTCTGCCCTCTGAAATCTTGATACCCATATTAAAATAGTGTTAAAAGAAAGTTAAGTAGGTTGATATAGTTGTAAAATTCGTTGGAAAGCAGAAATGCAATATATAATATTGAATGGGTGTTCAATTTATGATTTTAAAATCAATTGCAAAAATAATTTTTGAAATGTGATTCGCCGAGCAAGAAACTCCTTAGAATCAAATTTCTTTTGGCTATTCCTAAACCAACCAATTATATGAAAAGAAGAAAATTTTTAGCCAGTGGAGCGACCTTAGCTGTGGGAGCTGCTGCGCCTATATTGACTGTGAAAGCTGCAGAAACGGGAAATTCCAATAAGGCAGTCCTTACTCTGGCTCATATTACCGACGTACATATTCGGCCTGAAGATAATATTCCGGAACGGGCTATTGAATGGCTCAAACTAGTGAAAAAGCACAAACCTGATTTTTACCTAAATGGTGGAGATAGTATCCATGATGCTTCATATGATAAAGTAACGCGAGAGCGGACCTTGGAACAGTGGGAGGCATGGGATCAATTCAGAGCTGAGATCCAGGAGGCGAAAGTCTATAGTTGCATCGGAAATCATGATCCTTGGTGGGATGTCCCATCTAAGGAAGATGAAATGTATGGTAAACCTTACGTGGTGAAGCGACTTGGAATGCCTTCACCTTATTATAGTTTTGATGAGAAGGGCTGGCACTTTATCATTCTTGATGGCAATCATGAAGGCATTAGTCTAGGAGAAGAACAGATGAAGTGGCTGGAAAATGACCTAGGCAGTTTACCTTCCAATACTCCAACACTCATTATGTCGCATTTTCCGATTACATCTATTACTGATGCACTCGTTGGTGGACAACACAGCGATCATAAGGAATTGAAAACTCTTTTCTACAAGCACAAAGACAAAGTGCGTGTGTGCCTTAGTGGACATCAACATCTATTGGACCGAACCTGGTACAATGACGTTCATTATTTCTGCAATGGTGCTTTGAGTGGTTTTTGGTGGGGAGATGGGGATGAGCAGTCTGCTGGCAAGCAATATTATTTGGAGACTCCTCCAGGCTTTGCAATCCTTAAACTCTACGCCGATGGAACTGTGGAGAACGAGTATTTTCCGATGGTTTAACTAAGACTTCAATACTATTCCTTTGAAAAGCTACCTGATCAGGTGGCTTTTTTGCTTAACACTGGCTATTCTTCTTTAAACGGAGGGTATGCTCCAAATATGCTCAAGAACTCTCTCGGTAGTCATGCCATTTACATGGTATCGATGGTAGATATTGTTTAATTATAAGAAGAAAATGTATGCACAGAAAGACGGTAAAAACACTAAATGGATATAGTGTTATTCAAGCTTTGTGTAAATGTGACTTTTTTAGTTTCAGTGTTAAACAATTATTATAATACCGTTATTAAAAATATAATTGCTTTGATTCATAGAAATCAATATTTAATATTGAATGAATGTTCAATAAAATTTTGTACTTTCAATTGATTTTGAGAGTAAATTATTTTAGAATAAACCTTATTCAATTCAATATTTTATGGAAGAAATTTTACTAAAGTCAACATTTTGGAACAGTCAAAGCAAAGGAGTCGGGCTTCTAATACTGATGGTCTTTGCTATCTGTTTTAAGTCATTTGCCCAAGGGGAAGTGACTGGAAAAGTGACCGATAGGTCTGGTCTAGGCATGCCTGGAGTTTCTGTTTTGATCAAGGGAACACAAAAAGGAACAATTACTGATCTCGATGGATCATATGCCATCGTTACTTCATCTCAGGATGCGGTGTTGGTTTTCTCATTTATAGGATATCTATCTGTAGAAAATCCTGTGGCAGGAATGTCTGTCATAGACGTGGAGATGAAAGAATCTGATACCCTCCTTGAGCAAGTCGTTGTTGTCGGATACGGTACACAGAGGAAGGTGAACGTAACAGGCGCGGTGGATCAATTGTCTGGTGAAGATATCGCCAAACGTCCTATTGCAAATGTGGTTCAAGGTCTTCAAGGAATGAGTCCAGGTCTGAACATCACCTATCAAGGTGGTAAACCAGGTACGGTGCCTACAATCAATATTCGAGGGTTTACTTCTATTAACGGTGGTGGCCCATTGATCGTGATCGATGGTATTCCGGGTAATGAAAGTGATCTATTGAGGTTGAGTCCATCGGACATTGAGTCTTACTCCGTATTAAGAGATGCAGCCTCAGCAGCCATCTATGGTGCTAGAGCTGCTTTTGGAGTAATCTTGATTACTACCAAGAATGGTACAGAAGGAAACCAAAAGATTTCTTACAACAGCTATTTTGCATGGGGTAAGCCTTCAGTACTTCCAACGCCTGTGACTGATCCATACATCTACTCTAGAGTGTTGGAGACGTCTACCAACAATACGCCTTGGGATTATGTGAATTATTCGGATGCGCATTACCAATGGGCTAAGGAGCGTTCTGAAGATCCATCAGTGGAAGACACTAGGTTGGATCCTACCAATCCTAATCTTTATGCATACATGGGTAACAATAACTGGAACGATTACTTTTTCAATGCTTCCAGTTTCTCTACCAACCAAAGTCTTTCCATAAGCGGAAAAAGCAGCGGCAAAATGCCGATAGGCTATTATGTCTCTGGTGATTACACCAAAGAAAATGGTCTGAACAAACTGGCGCCGGATTATTGGAACCGCTACTCCATGAGAGCAAAGGTAAATATGAAGCCTTTGCCATGGTTGACAGTGGATAACAACCTGAATATCTACCAGACACAAAGAGCAGATCCTTCTACTGATATTACTGATATCTACTACCTACAACCAACGGATGTCGCAACAAACCCTGATGGAACTTGGGCAAATACAGCGACAGGTAGATTGGCTGCTCAGTTAGTAGACGGCGGTAGAAATCAAGAAGACATGTTCGGTTTTCAGGATATCATCCAAGCTACAGCTGCATTTTTGGACGGTGACCTGACATTCACTGGCCGTGGTAGCTTCAAAAGAGAGCAGTGGAAGTATCATTGGGATCAAAGAAAATACAACATTGGATTTGGCCCTGAAGATATCAGGACTGAAGGTGGCGCAGGTTCTGTAACAGAAAGAAATGGCACGTTGACCAACACAATTTTCGACGTTTTCGGCAAGTATTCTAAAACATTGGGTGATCATAAATTTGATCTACTAGCTGGTTTCAACCAGGAGAATTACGAGTATTCTACTATTCAAGCTGAAAGAAGAGTGTTGATTTCTTCGTCATTACCCTATCTCGGGTTGACTACTGGAGATGCATTTGTCACTCCGACATACAGCACATATGCCTTGCGTAGTGGCTTCGGAAGAATCAATTACTCATTCAAGAATCGTTACATCCTAGAAGTTAATGGTCGTTATGACGGTTCTTCGAGGTTCCCGGGTGACAACCGTTGGGGATTTTTCCCATCTGTTTCTGGATCTTGGTTGGTTATGGATGAGGAATTCTTCTCAGGCTTGACCAGTGTAGTATCTACTTTTAAGATAAGAGCATCCTACGGTAGCCTTGGAAATCAAAACGTATCCAACTTTGGGTATATTCAGTCTTTACCTACAGGTCTTTCTAGCTATTTGATTAATGGAAGTAGACAGACAGTAATCACGTCTTCACCTTCATTGGCAGTAGATCCTACCAATTATACTTGGGAGAAAGTAATCACAAACAACGTAGGGTTGGATTTTGGGATGCTGGGAGATCGTGTGACTGGTACCTTTGATTATTTCATAAGAGACACTAAGGGGATGCTTACTGATCCTGTGGAGCTACCTGGTGTGCTTGGTACAAGCCCTCCTAAACAAAATGCAGCGGATCTTAGAACTAAAGGGTTTGAACTTTCTTTGGGATACAGAGACCAGTTTGGTAGTGCTTCCAATCCAGTGAAGTTTGGTATTAAGGCGATTCTTTCGGATTCAAGGTCTCATATCACAAGCTTCCAAAATGAAAACCAACTTTTCTCCAATTACCGTGTAGGTCAAGAGATCGGAGAAATCTGGGGATTGGTAAATGATGGGATCATGGAAAATGAAGATGATATAGCTGGTCTAGATCAATCGGCTATTGTTCCGTGGGGAGCCATTTCTGTAGTACCAGGCTGGCCAAAATATAAGGATCTGAATGGAGATGGCAAGATCGAAGAAGGTCAAACTGCTGATGATCCAAAAGACCTTTCTATCATAGGAAACACTAGTGCTAGGTATCGTTATGGTTTTAATATAGACATGAGTCACCGTGGTTTTGACCTTTCCGTATTCCTTCAAGGTGTGGGTAAGAGAGACTACTACCCAAGACATTATTTGTATTGGGGACCTTACCAGCAGCCATATGCAAACATCTATCCTTGGAACTTAGATTTCTACAGAGGACAAGCAGATAGTGACGCATTGATGGCACAGCATTCTCAGTCCTACATAGATGCAGGATTGGCAGAGCAAAATTTGGATGCAGAATACCCAACGCTTCAGGCTTGGCTAGCTGATAACAACTACGGTGCTGGTCTGGATATCTCGCAAACAAGATACCTTCAAAATGCAGCGTATCTAAGAGTAAAGAACATCACGTTGGGTTATACCTTCCCTGCGCCAGTCTTGGAAAAACTGAAAGTTACTAGAATCAGACTTTACGTCTCCGGTGAGAATATTTTCGAATTTTCTCCAATCAAGAACTTTGTAGATCCTGAAGCAATCAATGATGGCTACGGATGGGCTTACCCATTCCAGAGGAAATTCTCTTTCGGCGTTAATATCGATTTGTAATTAAGAAATGAATAAGATAATGAAAAAATATATCGTCTTACTAGGTGCAGTGTTGGCTTTATCCTCCTGCAACGATGATTTTCTAGATAGGTATCCGCAGACATCTGTGGCGCCTGAAGAGTTTTTCAAATCTGAAGAAGATCTTGAACTCTATGTAAATGGTCTGCTTACTATGGCTGGACCAGGTAGCTACCAAGCTGATCAAAGCAGTGATAATATGGCGACAACTGGAGCTATTGAAATCAAAAATGTAATGACTGGCTCTCCAAGTTCGCAGACACTTACTGGTGGTTGGGACTGGGGAACGTTGAGAAATATCAATTACTTCCTGGACAACTATGAGAAAGCTGTGGCTTCAGATGAAGCTATTGCCCATTATGTAGGCTTGGCGAGGTATTACAGAGCCATGTTCTATTTCGGGATGGTGAAGAGATATTCTGATGTGCCTTGGTATGAAAAAACCCTTGATCCAAGTGATCAAGAGCAATTGTACAAAGCTCGAGATTCCAGAGAAATGGTCATGACCAAGGTGATGGAAGACTTGGAATTTGCTGTAAGCAATGTAAGAGAATCCGTGCCTTCAGGAACGCCTAGTCTGTCGGCTGTCAAAGCCTTCTATTCTCGCTTGGCTCTATATGAAGGAACTTATAGAAAATACCATTCTGAATTAGGCCTTGAGGGCTCTGCAACTGAGTACTTGCAAAAGGCAAGAGACATGGCAGGAGATATTATGAGCTCTGGTATGTTTTCTATTTATTCTACAGGCAACCCAGCAAGAGATTATTCTAAGCTTTTCACAAGCCAGGATTTAATGGGGAACTCTGAAGTGATTTTGGTCAATCCATATGATGCTAATAAGGACAGAAGTGGTGATATCAATTACACTGTTTTTGGAGATTATGAACAGTCACCTTCTAGAGATTTGGTGATGACTTATTTGATGAAAGATGGATCAAGCTTTACTAGTATCGATGAGTACCAAAAGCTAGGTTTTGTTGAAGAGTTTCAGGATCGAGATCCGAGATTGATGCAGACCATAGCATATCCAGGATGGGTAAGACAACCCAATGCAACTGCTTATATTCAATCGTTGAATAAGAACTTTACTGGATATCACCAATTGAAAGGTTACCAAAATACGATTGATAATATTGAGAGTGCAAGTGCTGACTTTCCAGTTTATCGTTATGCGGAAGTTCTATTGAACTATGCCGAGGCAAAAGTTGAATTGAATGAGCTAACGCAGGGAGACCTTGACATGACTGTGAATGTGCTTAGAGGAAGAGCAGGGATGCCAGGATTGAGTATGGCAGATGCTAATATGTCTCCAGATCCATTTCTAGTAGCGAAATATCCTAACCTAAGCGGTTCAAATCTAGGCGTTCTTCTGGAAATTAGAAGAGAGAGAAGAGTTGAGCTTGCAGTAGAAGGCTACCGATACGATGATCTGATGAGATGGGAAGCTGGTAAATTGTTCGAAAGTATTCCTCAGGGAATGTACTTTGCAGGACTTGGCAAATATGACTTGACTGGTGATGGCATTGCGGACGTGATCCTGATCAGTAAAGATTCCAGTATACCTGTGGGAGATGGAAAGGAGAAAAACAGCCTTGGCGTATCTTTGGTGTACTACAAAGCAGGAACTATCGATGAGAATGTCGATGTATTCTTGGAGAATGGAGAAAACGGTGGAATGATGGTAACGGATACAAAAGCGAGAACTTTTGAATCTCCAAAATATTACTACCGCCCAATTCCAATTCAGCAGGTAACGTTGAATCCTAATTTGGAGCAGATTTTCGGCTGGAATTAATATAGAATTTTGAACTAGTAAAGTGGCTTGGCTCTAAAGGTCAGGCCACTTTCTTATACAATAAACTACAGATTACTAATTAGAATAAGTATGAAAAGAATACTAATGGCCGCTGCCATGGCCTTGCTTGTGTCTCATGGATACGCTCAGGAAAATGCGAAAAAGGTATTATTTGTAATACTGGATGGAATTCCAGCAGATGTCCTTGATTCAGTCGCCACTCCTAATATTGATAAGATCAGCGCTATTGGAGGATATACGGATGCAAGCATGGGTGGAGAAATCGGCGGATATTCTGAGACGCCGACTATCTCAGCAGTTGGCTATAATTCTCTATTGACGGGTGTATGGGCAAACAAGCATAACGTCTGGGGCAACAGCATTAAGAATCCGAATTACAACTACTGGACGGTTTTCAGAATGTTGAAAGAAGCTGATCCAACTAAGAAAACGGCGATTTTTTCTACCTGGTTAGACAACAGAACCAAGTTGGTAGGGGCAAATTTACCTGCCACAGGAGATTTTACTTTTGACTACTATTTCGATGGGATGGAATTGGACACATTAAATTTCCCTCACGAAAAGGATAGAAAGTATATCTATCAGATCGATGAAGCGGTATCAAAGGAAGCTGCTAGATACATTCAAAAGGATGGTCCAGATATGTCATGGATGTATTTGGAATTTTCTGATGACATGGGACATGGCTTCGGAAATAGCCCGCAAATGATCGACGGCGTAGAAAAAGCAGATGTACAAATCGGACGTGTTTGGGAGGCTATTCAATACAGAGAAAAAACCTTCGGAGAAGATTGGTTGATCGTGATCACTACAGATCACGGAAGAACTGACGATGGCTTTGGCCATGGAGGGCATAGCCCAAGAGAGCGCGCTACATGGATAGTTACGAATTCTAAGTATACCAATTCGCATTTTGAGGGAACACCGCAAATGGTGGATATTTTGCCTTCTATAGCCAATCATATGAATCTTTCTATTCCTAAGAAGATTGCTATGGAGCTAGACGGTACTCCTTTCATCGGTTCGGTGGAGGCTACTGCACTGAAAGCTGAACTGAAGAAGGGAGAAATCTCGATGAACTGGGAATCACTTTCCAAAGGTGAAAAAGGAAGAGTTTGGGTATCGACGACCAATGAGTTCAAAACTGGCGGTTTGGACAACTACTGGCTAGTAGGCGAAGTTAATTTAGATGATAAGCAGAAGAAATTCTCGCTCAATGGGACTCAATCAGAGATTTTCAAAGTAGTACTTGAAACTCCATCTGGCTATCTTAATTACTGGATAGTTAAGTAGTTTGTTTAGAAATTAGTGCCTACTGAAAAGGGGTTAAACGAGCGTTTTATGCTGGTTTAACCCCTTTTTCAGTTAGCTAGACTAAGTTCTAATCCAAAATCACTTTTTCTTTTTTAGGATATTTCACTTCATACTGCAGAGGAATCACTTGCTGCTGTCCTGCAGGAATGGTGAGTAGCCAGGTGATTTTTCCTGTTTGGGGATCAAGTTTTCCTCCGGATAATTGCACCGTTTCTACTGAGATATCAGAATTCACCGATACCGGAATTTGATCCTCTACACTGATCGTGATAGGCTGGGATTTATTGTTTCTCACGGTGATTTCATAGCCACGAGTCTCTGTGATATTATTACCGATACTTCGCTTCTTCGAATACTCCTCGTTTTTCTCACGCTGAATCACAATACTTCTGTCTCTTCCCATGGATATGTTCAGCGTGTCCTGAAGCGCAGCAGCGTCCAAGATGGATTTGCCCACAAAACCATCTTCGAAGTACAAATTGCTTTCTCCTTGCAATAAGCTGTACTGACTCCAATCCGTGACCTGAGCTATTAGGAATGCATCATTGTCGAGTTTAGGAACAGCTGAATACTGGTATAGCGCTGGGATGTCGTAGGCCTTCAGATCTACAAGTGTTTTTTCACCATTTGACTTAATGGAATACGGCTCTGCAACTTCGATTTCTACCGTGGTTTGGTTTTCTATCACTGAGGTGGCAATACCGCTAGCTACTTCTACGCTCATCTGTGGAGAATTCAATCTTCGCTCTTTGTTCGATATATCCATTCCTGCAACTTTTCCTTGTAAAGAATTTCCTACGGAAACCACTTCATTTAACTCCATTATATCCACATTCATTCGCACATTCAGCACTGGAGAGTTGATATAGACTTCCCTTGGGGTGTAGCCGATGAAGGAAACGAGGAGCGAAGAGGCATTTGCTGGGAGTGTCAAGGAATAATTGCCATCAAAATCTGATGCCGTTCCAATGGTGGTACCCTTAACCAAAATGCTAGCTCCAGGAATAGCTTCGCCCGTTTCAGCATCTATTATTTTTCCAGACACAGCAGTGAAGTTTTGAGCTTTAGGGGTGTATGATGTCAATCGCGCATAGTTCAGCTCCCACTTGTCTAATTCTGGGATTTGACCACTTTGATTTGGATCGCCGTTGGAGAATCGAAGCTTCACATTTTTCCAATCCACACCGGTATTTTGAAAGACTTCCGCTTTGTAATTCAAGGAAAGTGGGGAACTCACATTTTTCACTCGCACATCATATTTGGGGTACCAGCCGGCATTTGCCACCAAGTAATTCAGCTCGAAGCTGGCCGATCCAGCACTTGCTGTTTTCACTCGGATTCGGATTTCAGAAGTGGATTTATTTCCGGATTCTCGCATCGCATTGATCTGATTTCTAAGCTTAGCGATCTCCAGCATCTCTTTCTGCATATTTTCCGTAATCTCCAATTCCTCATTCTTGATCTTCATCAGTTCGGAATCGTAAAATTCTATCGCCTGTTTCAATTCTGCGACTGTAGGTCCAGCTTGAGCACCCCCCAGTTTTTTATTGGCATTGAGTAGTTCGTTTTTCTCCTTCAGCACTTCCATTCGCCGGTTCTCTCTATTCTGATTACTTTGAATAGTCTTGATTTGATCTTCCAGATTTTTTACTTTTTCGCTCACTTCCACTTCCGTGAGGTAATCCATCCGTCTGTTTACAGCCTGAATCGTAAAATTCCCCAAGCCTTTCACCTGGATGCTTTTCTCATCTAGGTAGGGAGAAAGGCCCTTGATCAACACGAGGGACTCTCCTGCTGCAAGTTGGCCTTTAGCCGTTTCGAATACTTGAGCCCCCGAGAGGAAAACAGTTACTTCTTTAATCTCGGATTTGAAGGGGGTTTCCTTTATCTCTTGGGAAAAAGCTGTAAAGGCGAACAGAGAAAGTATCAGACTAAAAGAGAATTTTTTCATAGTTGAGGAGTTAAACTATTAATGACGTGATATTTCTACGCTTTATGAAATCCTGTGTTCATAAATCATCTGTTAAGATTTCAAAAGAGCGTCGATTCATAAATTATTTTCCTCCTAGTATAACTGGGTTTATTAACTTTGCGCACTTAAAATATCTTTTGACTTTCCGCTTTTCTGCATGACGATTACTCAAACCATAATCATTGCCATCATCGAGGGCTTGACCGAATTTTTGCCTGTTTCATCTACAGGACACATGATTTTGGCCTCTGCCGCGATGAATATTCACGAAGAGGAATTCGTCAAAACCTTTGAAATTTTCATTCAATTGGGCGCAATTCTGGCTATTGCACTGATGTATATCAAGCGATTTTTTCAGGGAATAAATATTTATCTAAAATTGCTGGCGGCATTTATTCCTACAGCGATTATAGGTTTGCTGGCCTATGATTATATCAAAGCGTATTTATTCAACCCGATTGTGGTTTCAGTTTCGCTGATCATTGGAGGTATCATCTTGATATTTATTGACAAAAAAGTAGTGAATCAAGAGACGACTGTCGATGAAGTAGAGGACATGACTTACAAGAATGCTTTCTTCATCGGTTTGTTCCAATGCCTTTCTATGGTGCCAGGTACTTCTCGCGCAGCTGCCACTATTATTGGAGGCGTTTTTAATGGCTTGAATAAAAAGCAGGCAACAGAGTTTTCTTTCCTTTTGGCAGTTCCTACAATGATGGCTGCTTCTGGATATGATCTGCTGAAGACAGATTTGGTCTTTACAAACGATCAACTTTTAATGTTAGCCATAGGAACAGTTGTAGCATTTATCACAGCTTGGTTCGCAGTAAAAGTGTTCCTGAAGTTTGTTTCAAAAAATGGCTTTACCGCTTTTGGATACTATAGAATTGCTTTGGGAATTTTGTTCTTGATCTTTATGTGGGGAACCGATTTGGGGTAATTTATAGAAACCCTCAGATCAATATCATTCTTTAAAGAAGCGTAAAAAGCCCGATTAGAATAATCTAATCGGGCTTTTTGTGTTTATGTAGTTTGTTTGGCATGTTTGCCTTCCCTGAATTCTTCCACCATTTTCTTGTTAAACGCCGGAAGATCTTTTGGGCTTCTAGAGGTAACGAGTCCGTTATCTACAACGACTTCTTCGTCCACCCAGTGCGCGCCTGAATTTTCAAGATCTTTTCTTATTGATTCAAATGAAGTTAAGGTACGGCCATTAGTCACCCCTGCTTGAATCAACATCTGAGGACCATGGCATATAGCAGCTACTGGCTTATGATCATCGAAAAAGCTTTTTACAAAATCTACCGAAGTCATATCCCGTCTTAATAAATCGGGATTGATCACTCCGCCAGGGATCATAAGTGAATCAAAATCTTTGGAGCTTACCTGATCAACTCGTGCATCTACTTTGATCTCATCACTCCAGTTGCCATTCTTCCAGCCTTTGATATGATCATTCTCTGGTGAAATAATAAATACTTCTGCACCTTCATGTTCAAGGGCACGTTTTGGTTCTACTAGTTCCGATTCTTCAAATCCATTTGTAGCAAGAATTGCTACTCTTACATCTTTTAATAAACTCATGGTAATCGTGGTTAAGTTGGTAATTAACTTTCTCGTAGAGAAAGTAGCTTCGGTTTAGAAGCAGTAATAGAATCACCAACACTATTCCAAAAAGTGAATCCTGCCTTATTGGATGTTAGGCAGGATTCAACTTGTTCAGGCATAGTATTAATTCCACAATCTGAGAACTCTAGTCACATAAGTGGGAGCTTATTGAAGTTCACTTGTGCATTATTTAAAGTCTAAGAAGTTTTTGCTAAGCCATTTTTCCTCCAAACTTATTTTGCACCAATCTCCTTTTATTGTTGATATAAAAATCTCTTCCGATTTCATGAGGTTGTCTACTATCGCATACTCAGTACCTGGACCACTCCTCACCCGAAGTACATTTGCATTAATGGTGGCTCGCTGTACATCTGTTGTGTATTTTCCATATACCCAGTGAGATTGGCTATTTGATATTTTCAGCCATCCATTTGATTCCTCATATATTCTTAGAATTGCTCCCAATTGTGCGGCTTCCCTATCAGAGGCCTTGGATGCAGAGCCACGGGGCTGAGTTCGGATATTAAGAGAGTCAGCTGTGACGGCGACATATTTATCTATGCCAGGAGGCTGATGAGGAATTGGGGTGCTTTGAAGAGCTTGTTCCACCAGAGGTAGGAAATTGGTCATGCAATCTTCGACTTTATTTCCGCCAAAGAAATTAGTCCCTGGACAGGATTTATTTCCGCCAGTACCATTGTTACGTTTCCCAGTGCTCAGCTCAAACCAGTGATGATAAATAATGCTGAAGGTATTCACTGGAAGTCTAAATTTATCACAAAGGGCGGCTGTCATTTGGATAATAGCGAGTCGATGCTCATTCGACATGGTATCTCCATCTTTATCAAAATTGCCCATGTGTTCAATGCAAATAGAATCTCGATTAGCACCGAAAATGCATGCTGGAGTTGATTCCAATGATCTACCGGTCAGTATCGTTCCGTCTGGAAAACTGGTAAAATGCTGCCCAATATCACTCCAGCCGTTATTACGGACGTGATGATTTTTCATGGCTAATTGCCTTTGGAAGTGATTATTTCCATTGAAATGTGTGTAACTCGGGCTCCAGGTATGATGCTGTTGAACAGTGAGAATTGTACGTGCAATTCGCTGAGATTGAATCCAAGGAATGAATTCAGCTATGCTCATTTTCAAAAAACCATTTTTACTTTCCATGCTCATTTCATATTAAAAGTGAAAAATTCTGATTATCAATTTAATGAGATTTGATTAATCATTGAAAATGAACAGATTATAATTTGATCCCAAAGTAAATTTCTTACTTCGATAGTGTTGATAAACTGCTGTTACTTTTTGGTATTTTTCCAGAACTAATTAATCCTTGAACCATGACCATAGATTTGATCAAAAATTATTTCAGGCTAATCAAGACGTAGGACAAGATTGTGTTCTCTGCAAAATCATCTACGGCCTTTGCGGAAAAAGCTATCAAAAAAAAGCCCCATCAAAATCAATTGATGGGGCTTTAAATACATTAAGTATCTCTTAATTTCCTTTTTCTCCGATAGAGATCATTGCACATCTGAAACCAATGTGATTGGTAGCAGAATCCTGATGCATAAATCTTCTGGTACCTGGAGCTAACCAATACGTTACATCTCTCCAAGATCCGCCTTTATAAACTCTAAGTTCATCTGTAAGCATAGAGGTCTGATAAGTATCTTGCTCATCGTTGACACCAGTATTTCTCACAGGGTTAAGATCATCAAAGTCTTGGTAAGATAATGGACGGTAAATATCCTGAACCCATTCGTTCATGTTTCCAGCCATATGATACAATCCGAAATCATTTGGAGCCATATCATATACGTTAGTAGGGATGATATCTCCGTCATTTCTTTGTCCACCTGAAATTCCGCCGTAATCACCTCTACCTCTTTTGAAGTTGGCAAGGAAGTCACCTTGCTTACCTTTTCTCTTTACATTGTACGGGTTACGAACACCTCTTCCATCCCAAGGATAGATTCGGCCATATTCCTGATTTTCGTCTAGGTATTGAGTACCGATCATTGCCTTAGCAGCATATTCCCATTCTGCTTCTGTTGGTAGTCTATAGTCAGCTAGTGCAACTCCTCTTTCAATAAGTTGAGTTTTGGTAAATGTGGAGTCAATACCTCTTTCTTTACGGATAATTTCCTGAACGAATTCAGTTCTCCATTTAGAATAAGCATTTGCTTGAGTCCATGAAACACCAGCTACAGGGTAAAAGTTGAAACCTGGAAATCTGAAATAGTATGACTGATACATGTCATTGAAACTCATTTCACCACCTGCCCATACATTATCTTTAGGCTCAAGTTTAAGAAGTGAATCAGCACTTACTTTTTTGCCCATATTGAACAAGTACTCTCGGTAGTCATTATTAGTGACTTCAGTTTCATCCAGATAGAAATTTGAAAGTGTTACAGTTCTTTCCTGATTATCACGGAAAGCCATTACATCTTCCTCTTGCGAACCTAGAACGGCTCTACCGCCCTGGATAAATTTCAAGTTTGGTCCTGGAATTTGCTCGGCATTCTTGGCTACAAAAAATTGAGTAGAATCGTTTTCATCAAAACTGAATTCTGCTCCAGTGGTCGCACTTTTTTTGCCAGGCTTGTTAGCAGTTCTTCTGCCATAGCCAGGAGTTTTGTTACAAGAGGTCAAAATAGAGCTTCCGACTATCGCCAAAGCTGCTACCCACATTCCCCAAGATTTGTTACTCAGACGCATATATGTAATTGTTTAAGGTCTTTTTCAGTGTGCTAATATAATTGCAATGTAATGCACTTGCAATGATTTGGGATGAAGTCCTCGTATTCCATTTGCCAAAAAACAGCTAGAATCCCAGAATATCAACAAAATCGATAGGCAAATCTGCAATTTTTATGCCATTAAAATTATTTCAAAATCATGCATCATTCATCTCCTTAAGCTTAATCTGGGCCTTAGAAATGGTAGAAACATTTGATAATGTAAGAATTAAACGATTTTTGTACTCCTTTATTTTGCAAAGTTTACTATTCATCTGTGCAAATCGCATAACTTTTTGGAAAATATCTGAGGAATAGTAATCGTCTCGGGTAGATGGTAGTAGATGACACTTCATGAGATTGCCTTTCAATACAAGTTTCTCAACCCCAAGCTTTTCTGCCTTCCAACGCAAGCGTACAGTTTCCATCAGATCCACTACAGATTCAGGCAGTGGGCCGAATCTATCCAACAGCATGGTAGAAAATTTTGCCAATTCCTCTTCATTTTTAATCGCATCAAGCTTGGAATAAAGGCCTAGTCTCTCACTGATATTTCCCACATACTCTTCTGGAATCAATAGCTCCAAATCTGTTTCTATAGTACAATCCTGAACCAGCACTTTGACTTGCTCAGCCAATTCTGTTTCAAATAAAGCTGCAAACTCATTTTCCTTCAATTCCTGGACAGCCTCATCGAGGATTTTGTGATACATTTCAAAGCCTAGATCGGTAATGAATCCACTTTGCTCAGCTCCCAGTAAATTTCCAGCGCCTCGAATGTCCAGATCTTTCATCGCTACCTTGAATCCATCTCCTAAGTCTGAGAACTCTTCGAGTGTTTGCATGCGCTTTCTAGCTTCTGCCGTCAAACCTGACATCGGTTGAGTAAGCAGATAGCAGAACGCCTTCTTGTTACTCCGACCCACTCTTCCACGCATCTGGTGCAAATCACTCATACCAAACATATGAGCGCGGTTGATGATTATTGTATTGGCATTTGGGATGTCTAGCCCAGATTCAATTATGTTGGTAGAAACGAGTACATCGTATTCGTGATGGATAAAATCTACCATGACCTTTTCCAGCTTTTTCCCATCCATCTGACCATGAGCACCTGCTACACGCGCATCAGGCACGAGTTTCATGATCAAGTTGGCAATAGAGTCAATCTCTCCTACACGGTTGTGCACGAAGAAAACCTGACCTCCTCGTCTCAATTCGTAAGAAATAGCATCCCGGAGTACTTCTTCTTGGAATGTCTGAACCTCGGTTGTAACCGGCTGGCGGTTTGGCGGAGGAGTAGCAATTACTGATAAATCTCTTGCTCCCATTAGGGAAAAGTGTAAGGTCCTTGGAATAGGCGTAGCGGTTAAAGTCAACACATCTACGTTTAAACGCAGATTTTTCAATTGATCTTTGACTTTCACACCAAATTTCTGTTCCTCATCAATTACCAAAAGCCCCAAATCTCTGAAGACAATATCTTTATTGACAATCCTATGCGTACCTATTAGGATATCGATCTCTCCGGTTTTCACCTGAGCGATGATTTCTTTGATCTCTTTAGCAGTTCGAAAGCGATTGATGTATTCGATTTTTACAGGAAAATTTTCCAATCGCTCACTGAAAGTCTGGTAATGCTGCATAGCCAGAATTGTCGTAGGCACCAAAATGGCAACTTGCTTACGATCATTTACTGCTTTGAACGCTGCACGGATCGCAACTTCAGTTTTCCCAAATCCCACATCACCACAAACCAGTCTATCCATTGGATAGGACTTTTCCATATCAGTTTTGACGTCCTGAGTAGCGATAGCTTGATCTGGCGTGTCTTCATAGATGAAAGAAGATTCCAGCTCGATCTGAAGTACAGAATCTGGATGGAAAGCAAAACCTGCAGCAGATCTTCGCTTCGCATAAAGCGCAATCAAGTCCTTGGCTATGTCCTTAACTTGTTTTTTAGCTCTGGATTTTTTGTTTTCCCAGTCTGGTGAGCCAAGCTTGGACATGGATGGTGCAGTGCCTTCCTGTCCAGAGAATTTCGAGATTTTATGTAAAGAGTGAATATTTACATAGAGCAAATCATCATCTCGAAAGACTAATCGTACAGCTTCCTGCATTTTGCCTGCTACGTCCACTTTCTCCAAACCCGCAAAACGCCCAACTCCATAATCCACATGGACGATGTAATCGCCTGGATGAAGAGCTTTCAGTTCCTTAATAGTAAGGGCTTTTGATTTACTGGCTTTGTCGCGGGTTTTATAGCGATGGAATCGCTCAAAAAGCTGGTGGTCTGTAAAGCAGGCGATTTTGGACTGTCTATCTTCAAAACCTTCGCGCAAGCCGAGAAGCATACTTTGTACTTGCAACGTAGGATCTAATTCCTTGAAAATCCCTAGCAGTCTATCGATTTGCTTAGCATTTTCGGCAGTTAGTATATTGACAAATCCTTTCTTTTCATTCTCAGAAAGTTGCGCAACCAATAAGTCAAAGTTCTTATTGAATGATGCCTGGGGCTGCGATTCCCATGTGAACGGCTTGGCATTTTTCAAATAAAACTGCTTGCCAAATTCCACCCTTGAAAAGTTAGCAGATGTCGCCGCAAAGTCAGATCCTTTATCAAATAAGTCCCCAGGTCCGAGGACAACTTTTGTATTGTTTGTTTTGTGGACGATTTGATCAAAAGCCAAGGAAGCTTTGTGAAAGCACTCGTCCATTACATCCAAGGTCAGCTGATAATCTTTGATCCACACGATCGTCTGCTCAGGCAAAAAGCCCAGAAATGACTGCCTGACCTCTTGAAGAAGTTTGGTTTGAACATTCGGGATCAGCGCTATTTGCTCTACACTTGCAATGGAAAGCTGCGTCTCAGGATCAAAAGTCCTGATGCTTTCTATCTCTTTCCCAAAAAGCTCTAGTCTATAAGGGCTCTCGTTTGAAAATGAAAACACATCCAAAATCCCTCCACGAATCGCGAATTGCCCTGGTTCATAGACAAATTCAGTTCGTTCAAAATCGTAGCTAGCTAGGATTTCAGTGACGAACTCCATGTCTACTTGCTCTCCAACTTTGGCCGAAAAGGTATTTTCCTGAAGCGAACGCTTGTTGATTACCCGCTCATAGATAGCTTCTGGATAGGTGATGATAATTCGTGATTTGCCTTTCTCTTCAAGTACGAGATTGAGAATCTCCGAACGCATCAGCACATTTGCATTGTCGATCTCCTCATATTGATACGCCCTCTTGAAACTCGAAGGGAAGATCATGTGTTCTTCACTATCCAGCAAATTCTGAAGATCAGAATTGAGGTAAGCAGCCTCCTCTTTGTCCTGTGCAACGATAAGGTGGATTCCACCTTTGCTCGCATAAAGAGCCGCAAATAGCACCATATCCAAACTGCCTGATAATCCCCTTATCTGGTACGTAAGCTTATCGCCACTTGAAATCTCATGCGCGATAGTTTGAAAAATGGGGTCTGATTGATAGATTGAAAGAAAGTCCTGACGATCCAATAGTTTGTGATTTTAATGCTAGGTTGGTGGGTCAAAGTTACTGCTTTATGAATTCTTACGATTGATTCCCAGCTCCTTTTCCCAGCTAATAAACATTTGAAGTAGATAAGAGTTCACAATAAATAAATGACTCCTATGCGATTAGAACTCTCTTGTCAGGTAAATCAAGACTTTTTGAAAGTCAAAGCAGGCTTCAATGAATCTCTTTTTGCTAAACTAAGCCCTCCATTTCCTCCCGTCAACCTAGTAAGGTATGATGGATCAGAAACGGGAGATATGGTGTCGATGGAGCTGAATTTCTTTTTTTTCAAGCAGAAATGGACGAGTACAATCACTGATAATCACACCAATTCTAAAGAATACTATTTCGTAGATGAAGGGGTAGAATTGCCTTTTTTCCTAAAAAGCTGGAAACATAAGCACAGGATCATCAAAGAGGGATCTAGCACAATTATTAGAGATGAAATAGAATTTAAAGCACCTTTTGGGCTTTTGTCTTTGCTGCTTTATCCTGCTCTTTACATTCAGTTTGCCTATAGAAAACCTATTTACAAAAAGGTGTTTGCTTAAATTTCTACTAAGTTTTCACAGTTTGGGATCTCGCAATCCCCGTACAGCACCAGTGAATGGCTTTTGATAGTTGATCTGAAAGATTTACCAATTTCGTCCTTGATTTCGTTGATTTTTGGATCAGAAAATTCCCTGATTTTACGACATTGATTACACACATGATGATCATGATGCTTGTAGGTCAGCGCTTGTTCATAGAGCGCTACTTTGTCTTTGAATTGGTGTTTGACGGCTAATCCACTTTCTACGAGAAGGTCAAGTGTGTTGTAAATGGTCGCTCGGCTAATGGTATAACCCTTATTTCTCATACTTAGAAATAGACCTTCTACGTCCATATGCTCATCTTCTGGAAGCGAGTAAAGTTCGTCGATTACTGAAAATCTTTCAGGAGTTTTCCTGCTTCCTTGTTTGGTAAGAAAGTTTTCAAAGATTTTTTTAGCCTTTTCTATTAGGGCCTTGTCTGCCATAGGGTCAAAATAATTTGAAATAAAGATGAGTCATTATCCATTTTTTGGCAAACCTGAGGCCATAATCGCAGTAATTTGGTTTCAATCTAATTAAAACTAACTCGCTTGATTCTGCTAATGCTCGGAGTGAAATCATTAGATTTTAAAGGTCATTTCATCTAAAACCCAAAAAACCGAGTAACTTATTTGTGACATCAGGGTTTCATTATTATATGAATAAACGCTTACCACTTTTCCTCTTCCTTCTACTGGCTACGCAGATTCTCTGTATAGGTCAAGTGCCTGGGTTTTTTATGAAAGAGGATAAGCGTAAGGTTGTTATTCCATTTTATGCTTCAAATAGTCTGATCATTATTCCCGTTTCAATCAACGGAAATACGCCTCTAAATTTCTTAGTTGATACTGGGGTTCGTTCTAATATTTTATTCAGTAAAATACTTGGTGACGCTCTGGAACTAGAGTACACTAGGCGATTGAAACTTGTGGGAGCAGATGGGAATGATGACCTGATGGCATCGGTTTCTCCCATTAATCACTTTGATGTTGGTCCAGTAGAGGGGATATTCCAAAGTATACTTGTCCTAGAGGATGAGTTTATAGAGTTGGAGTCTGTTATTGGGATTCCTATTTATGGGATTTTAGGTTCTGAGTTTTTCAAATTCAATCCTGTCAAAATCAACTATGACAAAGGGGAAATATCCTTTTTCAGAACTAGTGCAATGAAATGGAGGCCTCTTTTTTATAGAAAACTAGCTATGAGTATTGATGATAACAAACCTTATATCAATGCTGAAGTGAGGCAAAAGGACGGTTCATTTATTTACCCTAAGTTACTAATCGACACTGGCGCAAATCATGGTTTATTGCTTAATCGAGAAACTACAGATGAAATTACCATGCCTCCACTATTTATAGCATCAGCTTTGGGCCAGAGTTTAGGAGGCGTTTTATATGGATTTATTGGTCGAGTGGATTATATGAAATTGGCCAATTTCAAATTGGATGAAGTGCTCACTTCTTATCCTGATGAAACGCCTTTTAGCTATGTGATTCAAAACTCGGGGCGTTATGGGAGCTTGGGCGCAGAGGTATTGGGCAGGACAAGACTTATTTTTGATTACCCTAGAAATCGCCTTTTGGTGCGAAAAGCTGAGAATTTTTATACGCCTTTCGAATACGATATGAGCGGAATGTCATTGAAAAAGATCCCAAATGATGATAATCGGATATACGTTTCAGAAATTAGACCAGGATCTCCTGCCCAGCGTGTAGGAATTATGACTTTCGATGAAATATTAACCATAAACAAAGTACCAACCTTCATTTGGGAGCTAGGAGAAATCAATAAGTTGTTAAGATCGGAACCAGGAAAGGAGATTACTTTAGAGGTTCGTCGGTATGAAGGAGATGATCTTACCAAATGGGAAGATCACAAATTCACCTTTACCCTGAGGAAGCAGATTTAGCCGGCTTTTAGATTGAATTAAGATAAAAACGGTAATTTTGAGTGAAGGAAGGGGGAATAATCCAACCTCTTTTTCTTAAATACGTGAGTAATCAAGTTGTAAAAATCAATTATAAAACATGAAAAAATTCCTTATTCCTATTCTGATTTTGTTGGTCGTGGGCATTTTTGTCTATACTAAAGCCGTAGGGACGTATAATACTTTTGTCCAAACAGAAGAAGTGATCAATGGCCAGTGGGCTGAAGTGGAGACACAGTATCAAAGAAGATCTGATCTTATTCCTAATTTGGTAAGTACAGTGAAAGGTTATGCAGAGTTTGAGCAAGAGACTTTGACTGGTGTGATCGAAGCAAGAGCAAAAGCTACTTCAGTAAATGTAGATGCATCGAATCTTACTCCTGAAAAATTGGCTGAATTCCAAGGTGCACAAGATCAGCTTGGCGGTGCTTTAAGTAGGTTGTTGGTAAGCGTAGAGCGTTATCCTGAGCTTAAAGCGAATCAAAATTTCCTAGAGTTACAAGCTCAACTTGAAGGCACAGAAAATAGAATCGCTGTAGCTAGACGTAACTTCAATCAGTCTGTTCAGGATTACAATTCAAATCTTAGAACATTCCCGAACAACATCTTTGCGGGCTGGTACGGATTTGAGCAGAAAGGCTATTTTGAGGCCACTGCAGGATCCGAAAATGCACCTACAGTTCAGTTTTAATACCAATTAATCATGTCTGAGAAATTATTCTCAACGGCAGACCGGGAAGCTATCGTTAATGCGATCCGGTCTGCTGAAGTTTCCACCTCTGGAGAAATCCAAGTTCATATAGAAAGTCGTTGCAAAGTCGAGGTACTTGATCGTGCTGTGAAGGTATTTGACACCCTTAAAATGCATCAGACAAAAGATCGCAATGGGGTTTTATTCTACCTTGCCGTAGTTGATAAGCGCTTTGCAATTTTAGGCGATAAAGGCATCAACGAAGTAGTTCCAGAAGATTTCTGGGAAAAAATAAAAGAACACATGGCTGGCTTATTTAAGCAGGGTCAATTTACACAAGGTCTGATCGACGGTATTCACATGGCCGGCGAGCAACTTGGAACGCATTTCCCTTATCAGGGTGATTCAGACATAAACGAGCTTCCTGATGAGATTTCTTTTGGGTCCTAAGACCCACCCTCTTTTATTACTATTATTTCTTTTCTCTCTTGGCCTTCAGGCCCAGGACTTTCCTCCTGCGCCCAATCCACCAAGATTAGTGAATGATTTCACCAACACCCTTTCAGCGGCTGAAGCGGGACAATTGGAAAGTAAATTGGTTGCTTACAATGACAGTACATCCACGCAGATTGCGATTGTGATGATGCGCTCTGTAGGTCAATATGACATTTCTGATTATGCTTTTCGCCTTGGCCAAGCATGGGGGATCGGTGGTGGAGAAAATGACAATGGAATCTTGATTCTTGCCGCAATGGACGATCGTAAGGTTTTCATTGCAACTGGTTATGGAATGGAGGGAGCTGTTCCTGATGCATTGGCAAAACGTATCGTGGAAGGTTTGATTCTGCCCAATTTCCGTAAAGAAGCATATTATGAAGGTCTTAATGAGGCTACTGATATGATTTTCAAGTTAGCATCTGGCGAATACACAGCTGAGGATATAGAGTCGCAAGGCAATAGTGGCGGAGCCATTTTCATGATCCTTTTCTTCATTTTCATCTTTGTGATTCTACCTCTATTGAGAAATAGAAATGATAATAATAACCACATGGGTGGCAGAGGTGGAGGAGTAGGCATCTGGAGTACTATCCTGCTGGCAAATATGCTAGGCGGCGGTCGTGGATATTCTGGCGGCGGCGGCTTCGGTGGCGGCGGAGGATTTGGCGGCGGCGGCGGCGGCGGCTTCGGAGGTTTCGGAGGCGGTGGCTTCGGCGGTGGTGGAGCTGGCGGCGGCTGGTAAATGGGTTGGAATTAAGACAGTAGACAGGTGTCCGAAGAACGAAGTAGCCTAAATTCTAGCTTTAGACAAATTCTATTTTAGTTTGTCGTTTTTAATATAATGAAGCATTTATTGTATATAAGTATAGAGCACCTTCTTTTTGAAGGTGCTTTTTTTGTGTCAAAGTGGATAGCGTTTAATTATCCTGCTACTCCAGAAGCAGGATCTTTCCAAAAGCATTTTTGCACGTCAGTCTAAAAGAATTACACAATCAAAATAGAATTTTGGCCTTCCTTTCTAAGCCTTATTCACAAATCTTTTTTTTGCAGTAAAATAATCGGAGCTTATCCTTCAATTGGGTAATAATAGTTTATATCCTAAATAAATACGTAGAAAAATACGTATTTATACGTAATTTTCTTTAAGTTTAGCCAAGATTTTAAGCCAAAATGATTTCAGTTTCCGAAGCCTTAGATTTAATTAAAACTCACACAGGACAGCTGCCTACTGTAAAGATGCAGTTAAGGGACTCCTTTGGTTGTTTTGTGGCAGAAGAGATAGTGGCGCCCATCAGCCTACCGTTTTTTCGACAATCAGCCATGGATGGTTATGCTTTTCGATTTGGAGAAATCAGTGAACTAGAAATCATAGGAGAATGCAAGGCCGGAGATGCACTGGATTTTGAGCTTCAAGCAAATCAGGCAGTGAGAATCTTTACAGGTGCTCGTGTGCCCGATCTAGCAGACACAGTCGTCATGCAGGAACATGTAGAGGCGAATGGTAAGAATATATCCATACTTCAACTACCCGATAAATCTGCCAATGTGCGGGAAGTCGGCGAACAAATAAAGGCTGGTGATCAAGTGTTGCCAGCTGGGACAAAAATAAATGAATCAATAATTGGTTTTTTGGCCAGTTTTGGGATCACGGAGGTTTTAGTCTTTAACAAACCCAAAATTACGTTGATCGTAACCGGAAATGAACTTCAGGAGGCTGGAAGTCCCCTGCAGCCCGGATGCATATATGAAAGTAATGCGATCATGCTGGAATCTGCCCTGAAGTCACGAGGCTTTGCTTCAGTGCGGATTTTAAAGGTTGAAGATGATCTGGAAGCAACAAAAAAAATCATTGCTGAAGGACTTGAGGATGATATGCTGCTGATCTCTGGTGGTATTTCTGTTGGCGATTATGACTTCGTCAATGCCGCTTTGCAAGCAAATGGAGTTCAAGAGATTTTCTACAAAGTGAATCAAAAACCGGGGAAGCCACTTTGGTTTGGCAAAAAGGAGAAGACACTTGTCTTTGCCTTGCCTGGAAATCCAGCTTCTTCATTGACCTGTTTTCTGATCTATGCCTTCTCAGCATTGAAAATTATGTCAGGCAATCCTGATATAGACTTAAATTTCCAGACTGGAGTTCTGAAACATCGCACATATAATAAGTTTGGGAAGACTCTTTTCATACTTGGAACTGAGAAAAATGGGGAGCTGGAAATCTATCCTAAGCAAGCTTCTAGTATGTTGATTTCTTATGCTTTGGGAAATGCCTTGGTGATGATTCCTGAGCAAAAGGAAGAACTTGAAGCAGGTGAATCAGTGCAGTTCTTGCCCATAAATAGAAATTAGGATGATCGATTTTCACGACCCTGTTTTCATACTTATTTTCTCTGCTATTCTTGCAGTGGTTGCATTTATGTATGCAAGTGTGGGCCATGGAGGTGCAAGTGGCTATCTCGCGATGATGGCTTTGGCCGGAGTTCCTCTGATGGTGATGAAGCCAACAGCTCTATTACTAAATATTTTCGTGGCGGGAATCTCCTTTGTGTTTTTTCGTCAAGCCAAGCATTTTCGCTGGAAACTTTTTTATCCATTTGCCATCACGTCGATTCCGGCGGCTTTTGCCGGCGGCATGATCACCATCAACGCCACATTGTATAAGCAGATTCTAGGAGTATTTCTGCTGATTGCGATTTTAAGAATTTTGGGTGTTTTTGGGAAAACTAACTCAGATCAAAATGAACCTGTCAAAACTTATCTCGCATTACTGATTGGTTTGGCAATAGGTTTCTTCTCAGGAATGATCGGCATAGGTGGAGGCATTATCTTGAGTCCAGTGATCCTTTTGCTGCGCTGGGGAAATATGAAAGAGGCTGCTGCGGTTTCGGCCTTATTCATCTGGGTCAATTCTGTTTCCGGAGCTTTGGGATTTGTACTCGGTGGGGGAGAAATTCCCATGGAAGCCAGTTTCCTCATTCCTGCGGCTGTACTTGGTGGAACTTTTGGGGCGATTTACGGAGCTAAAAAGTTCTCTAATGTGACCTTGAAATACATTCTTTCCATTGTGCTTTTTATAGCTTTTATAAAATTAATGACTGTTTAGACTATGGAGAAATCTCAGGAAATAACGGCTTATGTGCTCTGTGGAGGGAAAAGCGTTCGCATGCAAGCGGAAAAAGGCTTGGTTCTCTACAGAGGCAAACCCTTTATCCGTTGGATTATTGAGGCGATTATGCCGATTACTTCCAATATTATTTTGGTGACCAGCAATGGAGATTATAGTTTGGTTGGCCTGCCGATGATCGAGGACTCTTATGAAGACAAAGGGCCTGTGGGCGGAATTTATACCGCATTGAAGCATAGCAAAACAGTGAGAAACCTGATTCTCAGCTGTGATATTCCGAAGATCACCACTGAGCTACTTAGAAATCTGTGCGATGAAAGCGAGGAAATTGAAGCTTCGGTGACCTTTCTCTGCGATGCAAAAAATGATTATCCGCTGATCGGTGTTTATAATAAATCAGCCTTACAAACCTTTGCTGATGCGATATCAAGTAATAAATTAAAGCTTTGCCCGCTGGTGAATATGATTTCACATCAGAAAATCTGCATCAATTCTGATCAGAAATCTCTGGTTCAGAATATCAATAGCAAAGCAGAATTACAGTCTCTCAACCTACTTGACCTATGACTACTATTACAGGAAAATACCCTAAAGTCACCCTCCTCGGTGCCGGCCCAGGCGATCCGGAGCTACTTACGCTCAAAGCCGTCAAAGCGCTGAACGATGCCGATGTGGTGCTTTATGATTCCTTGGTAAATGAGGAAGTACTTAAGCATGCAAATCGTGCTTTGCTGGTTTTTGTAGGAAAAAGAAAGGGAAATCACAGTCACACTCAGGATGAAATCAATGAGATGATCGTGAATTATGCAAAAGAATTTGGGCATGTGGTGCGAGTGAAAGGCGGAGATCCTTTTGTATTTGGAAGAGGAAAGGAGGAAGAAATCTATGCACAGGAATGCGGGATAGAAACGGAGATTATTCCGGGTATTTCATCTAGTGTAGCGGTGCCAGCTTCGGTAGGAATTCCTGTAACGGCAAGAGGCGTTGCCGAAAGTTTCTGGGTAATCACTGGGACGACCAGCGATAGAGAGCTTTCTAAAGATCTATCCTTGGCTGCGCAATCATCTGCTACGGTGATCATTTTGATGGGAATGAGTAAGCTTGCTGAGATCGCTGAGATATATAAATCGGTAGGGAAAGCGGATTTGCCTGTTGCGATCATTCAAGATGGTACCAAATCAGAGCAAAAAGAGGTGGTGGGAACTATCGAGAATATTCTTGAAATATCCCAAAAACAAGGAATTGGTGCTCCGGCTGTCATTGTAATTGGTGAAGTCGTTCACTTGGCCAAAGGCAGAACTGCGGTGAAGGAAGACTGGGTGCTGGAGGATGAGTTTATCTTTCAAAACTTGAATACCTTGCCATTTATTAATTAATCCGAGCGATCTGTATTAAATTGAAGCTATGATTACCATAAACTACTTTGGAAATATTGCAGAAGCTGCGCAGAGTGACTCCGAAACGCTGGACTTGAAGTCTGTGAGTTTGGAGGATCTGCTGAGCTTGCTGGATACCAAATATGGCATCAGCAAATTCCAATTTCAGGTGGCCGTTAATCGCAAAATCATCTCGACTAAGCAAGGCTTGAGCCTGTCGGATCGAGACGAGATCGCATTGCTTCCCCCATTTTCAGGAGGGTAATAATGGAAAGATTCCAACGACAGACGATTCTTCCCGGCATAGGGATATCCGGTCAGCAAAAGTTGCAGAATAGCAAGGTGCTGGTAGTCGGAGCAGGAGGTTTGGGTTGCGCCGTTTTACCTTATCTGGCTTCAGCTGGAGTTGGTAACTTGGGCATAGTAGATGGGGATAAAATCGAGTTAAGCAATTTGCATCGGCAGGTTCTATATTCAGAGAAATCTATTGGTGAGTTCAAAGTGGTAGAAGCCGAAAAGGTCTTAACTTCCATGAATTCAGAACTTACTATTACTATATATCCGGTTTTTCTCACCCTTGAAAATGTGGATAACTTATTGCAAGAATACGATTTTGTAATTGATGCTACAGACAATACTGAAGTAAGATACATTCTAGATGAAGCGTGTAGAGTAGCTGGTAAGGCGATGATCTACGGTTCGATTTTCCGTTTTCAGGGACAGGTTTCGGTTTTCAATTATCAGGGAGGGCCTTCTTATCGTAGCCTTTTTCCGGAGGAAGAACAAAGCTCATTGAATTGTGCGGAAGCCGGAGTATTGGGTACTACAGTGGGAATGATCGGGATGCTTCAGGCTAATGAAGCGTTAAAGATTATCCTGGGAATCGGAGAAATCCTTTCAGGGAAAATCTTGATTTATAACATGCTGAAGAATGATCAGCAGATCTTTGAATTGGCAGTTCAAATGGAACCAGTTTCCGAAAAGGTAACTTCGCCAACGATAGATTTGATCTCAGCGGGAAAAGCCTTGGGAGAAGGAGGTCTTCTGCTAGATGTTCGTGAGCTTGGGGAAAAGCCAGTTGTTGCCTTAGCTAATTGTATTCAGATTCCGCTTTCAGTTTTAGAGAGTAGATTGGATGAAATCTCGAAGGAAGCAAAGATTACTGTTTTCTGCCAATCCGGAACACGTGCGATTTCGGTAGCTAAAATTCTAAAGAAGGCAAATTTTCAGCAAGTGAAAGCCATTCGTGGTGGAGCTTCAGATGTAGTGAAATTGATAGAAAATGAAGTTAAGAGTGTTGAAAAACAAGATTAGAAAGGCGGGTTTTTTAGAACAAATCCCCCTTGCCCCCTTTGAAAAGGGGGAGTCGGCATACCATATAATTGACTATTATTCCGAGATTCTAGTTTAAGTTATCCACATTCACATATAGAATATAACCTGTTAATTCTTGGTTGTTTTTTAGAAATAAATAGAGGCCAGATGAAAAAAGTATTTCTTGAAGGAGCGATTTCTTCAGCATTCATAGCAGATTCGATTGCGAAGCATCAAAGCAAGCATAGCATCGGTGCGCATAATATTTTCCTAGGACAGGTTCGTGCGGATGAAGTGGGCGATCAGAAAGTCGTTGCAATAGAATACACCACCTACGAGGAAATGGCCAATGAAAAGTTACACGAGATTCGTGAGGCTGCGTTTGAGAAATTTGATCTGACTTGTCTGCACATTTACCACAGTTTGGGAACGGTGAAAGTCGGGGAGATTTGCATTTTCGTCTTCGTTTCCTCACCAAGAAGAAAGCAGGTTTATGAAGCCACCGAATGGCTAGTGAATAAGGTGAAAGAGGAAGTTCCGATCTTCGGCAAGGAGATTTTGGATAACGAAGAGCATCAATGGAAAGTAAATAGTTGAAAAATGCACATTCGCTTTTCTACATATAAAGTGTTTCAAGAATTGGTAAACTTATCCATTGAGGCCACTTCGGTCTTCGGTCACCCGTCTTTCAGCCTGTTGATCAAAGAAACTGCGTATAATGGCATTCTCTCTTTTAAGAATATAAACAAATGGTAGACATCACACATAAAGTCACGACACTTCGCACGGCAAAAGCTCAAGCGATTGTACATGTCAGTTCTGCTGAGACCATCGCGGCTGTGGTGGAAAACCGAGTGCCAAAGGGAAATGTCTTCGAAATGGCGAAGGTTGCCGGGCTTTTCGCAGTGAAAAATACGCATATCACCATTCCAGATTGTCATCCCCTTCCGGTGGAATACACTGCTGTGGAATATGAGATCGATGGGCTAGAAATTCGGATTTATATCACGGTAAAGACCGTGTACAAAACTGGAGTCGAAGTAGAAGCCATGCATGGAGCATCGGTGATTGCCTTGACTATGTACGATATGCTGAAGCCGATCGATAAGGGGATTGTTATCCGTGAAATTGGGTTGGTAGAGAAGACAGGCGGAAAATCCAGTTTCAAAGACAAAAACCCAAAGCTGATTCAAGCGGCGGTGATCGTCTGTTCGGACTCTATTTCCAAGGGAATAAAGGAAGACCGGGCAGGTAAAGTGATAGTGGATAAGTTGAAATCACATGGAGTGGAAGTGACTTCCTATGAAGTGATTCCTGATGAGATAGAACAAATCAGAAGCAAGGCTTTTGAGCATTCAGAAAAGAATCAATTGGTGATTTTCACAGGTGGAACTGGACTCTCCAAAAGAGATGTAACGCCAGAGGCTTTGGAACCGATTTTGGAGCGAAGAATTCCAGGTATCGAGGAAGCGATCAGAAGTTACGGACAGAAGATTATGCCTTTTGCGATGCTCTCTAGATCTGTGGCAGGGACGATTGGTGACAGCATTGTCTTGGCTTTGCCAGGATCGACCAATGGAGCGAAAGAATCAATGGATGCGGTTTTCCCACATGTGTTGCATGTATTTAAAATATTAAAAGGAGCGAATCATGACCCAATTGGGTAATATTCAGGAGCTGAGAGATAAGTTTGGGAGAGTCCACAATTACTTGCGGATTTCCCTGATCGAGAAGTGTAATCTGCGCTGCAGCTACTGCATGCCCGCCGAAGGAATTCCGCTTAGCCCCAAAGCACACTTGATGAGTGCGGAGGAAGTGCTGGAGTTTGCTCGGATTTTTGTGGGCTTGGGCGTGAATAAAATCCGTCTTACAGGTGGCGAACCTCTTCTTCGCAAAGACATCGGCACGATACTCGAAGGGCTTTCGGAAATGCCCGTGGATCTTTCGATTACAACCAATGGTTTGCTGATGGATAGGCATGTGGATAACTTCCAAAAATTAGGAATCAAAAAGATTAATTTTAGTCTGGATACCCTGAAAGAGGAGCGCTTTCAAGAACTTACCAGAAGGACAGGTTTCCAAAAAACGCTGGATAATTTCGAACTCCTTCATGACAAGGATTTCGATCTAAAAATCAACACGGTACTGATCAAAGGAATCAACGACGATGAACTGGTCGATTTGGTAAATATGACCAAGGACTACAAGGTTTCGGTTCGCTTTATAGAATTTATGCCTTTCGACGGAAATAGCTGGGACAGATCCAAGATGGTTTCGGAGAAAGAAGTTTTGGATCAATTGGGGGCTCACTTCGGAGCGGAGCGAATAGCATCACTTCCAAATGAAGATAATTTCACTGCTCGCAAATTCAAGATTGCTGGATACAAAGGAGATTTCGGAATCATCTCTTCGGTGACCAATCCCTTCTGCGGTAGCTGCAACCGGATTCGCCTGACGGCAAACGGACGCATTAAAAATTGTCTTTTTTCCAACAAGGAAACCGATTTGCTAGCCGCGATGCGCGCTGGGGAGAATGTGGAAAACCTGATTTTGGAATCCATTCTCAATAAAAAAGCTGTTCGAGCTGGCATGGATAGCATGGAAAAATTATCTGATCCCGCGCTGCATTCTGATAATAGAAGTATGATTGCGATTGGGGGGTGATGGTTTTGTTAATGCAGGTTCTGTCCGGGCCTGTTGCCTGTTCGCGGCGGAGGATCCTCACAGGACATTATGGAGACATATTCCGGTCTGTGAAGACACAAACCGAGGCGGTCTTTTGGAATCCATCCTCAACAAAAAAGCCGTCCGAGCTGGCATGGATAGCATGGAGAAATTATCCGACCCAGCACTGCATTCTGATAATAGAAGTATGATTGCGATTGGGGGGTGATGGTTCTTGATGCCGGAAGAAAAAAGTTTTTGAAATAGCCTTCTTGTCAGCAGTTTTTATTCTTTAATTTCTGCGAAATTTAATTCATTACTTTCTCTCGAACTCAATTTTATAGTTCTTTCGAACGAGTCAATTTTAACTATAATTTCGTGTGTCGGAATATTTTCAAGTTCATAGCATAGGCTCCTGACTTCATTATTCTTTATACACACTTTATCCTGTATAATTTTTCCGTTAAACAGTTCTGCTTGAATTATAGCACAGATTTCATTTCCACTAGTATTATTTAGGTAGAGTTCTGTCGGAGTTGAGGCGCCAAAACATCTGAAGTTCGGATGCGAATTGCATCCAGACAAAAGGAGTATTATTGAAACTGCAATTAGTCTTTTCATTTGAAATTTTTATTATTTCCGTGGCCTGTGTCCTCACAGGACACTAGTATGCCCTACTCTGGTATGATAAGACACTGACCGGGGCGAAACGAAATAGCAAACTATTATTTGATCTCTTTGATCAAGTTTTTATAATATTCCTGATTTGTGCTGTCAGTTAGCAATTGGCTATTCCAAAGGGTTATTAAAGTGTCTTTATTTAACATCTCATTATCAATCAGGTATCTGATTTCTCTGATTCTGAAAACATTGACGATGAAATCTGCTTTTAAAGAATCGAAAACTGGATCATCATAGTCATATTTGAAAAATCCATTTCTAATCAAATCATCAATTGTGTATTGGTTGTCGGGAATTTTTGTAAGAATCAGTTTAGTGTTTAGATTTTCAAGAACAAGTTTATTCGAGTCAGGGAAACTAATCTTGTATTTTATCGCTACAGAATTCTCTACTGTGCTTTTTAAAGTGACACTATCCTTTTCGACTTCATAAATTGCTCGAGGAAGAAATTCCCAATCAAGATTAAATGTCTCAAGTGTATCTTCACTAAAAAAATATTCAGTGTATAAAGAATCAGACAATGTCAGTGTAGACCAATTCCCTTCAATATTATAATTTTTCTCGATCTTCTTAGGAGCACAACTGTAATAGCAAATCGAAAAAATGATTACCGAAATTATAGCTTGAAAATTCTTCATTGTGTTATATGCCTTTATAGAACTGTTGTGCTCGAAGTGGAACTTCACAGACCGGGGTGAATAGGCTGTATCTATTTCACAGTAAAGCTTATTTTTTTGCCAAGTCCATATTCCAATAGTTGGTATAGAGTAGAAAGCTGAATGTCACTTTTGCCGTTTTCAATTCTTGAGATAAAACTTTTCTCAGTTAATTATTCGCACAATCATTTAAACATACTCTATTCAAATCATTAAATTTTTGTGGTTGACTACTGAGGAGCCGACTCTAACTATTGCGTAAGCCATTATGAACTTTCTCTAAATTTAGTCCTTAACAAAAAAGAGCCTTTCGGCTCTCTTTTTATAAATCATCTTCTTCAAAATCATCTGGATCACCTGGCCCCATATCAAACATGGAGCTGAACAAGTCTTTGAACTGTAAGCCAGTATCTAGCACTTTTTTGCTGAGCTGAGAGAATTCAGCCAAACCATGAAGCGCAAATTCCATAAAGAATTCCTTCTCATTTTCCGGCATATCTTTAACCAATTGAGTCACTACTTCTTCCAAACCAGGTACGGAATGAAGGGCAGACTTATAGTCCTTGTCTCCTTGAGAAGCTAGGATGTCCAATTCATTTCCTTCACCAAACCAAGCCAATGGCAACACATAAGGATTTCCCTGCTTTTCTTTCTTCTTCTGCTCAGGAGATGGGAAATAGTTTACGAATTGTGAGCGAATGGCTTTTCCGATCAAATTATAAGCAACCAAACCGGCACCTTCTTGCTCGCCTTCATAGACCAGTTCCACTTTTCCAGTGATTGCTGGGATCACTCCGATCAGGTCAGCAATCCGAATAATTGTATTGCTTTCTCCATTCATGTACATCCTACGCTCCGCTGCGGAGATCAGGTTTTCATAAGCCGAAATCGTCAGTCTCGCCGAAACACCGCTTTTCTCATCCACAAACTCAGAACTTCTTGCCTCGATAGCAATCTGCTCTATCAAGTCCTTCATCAATTCAGGCACATAGATGTTATCTACAGGCTTACCTTTAAGGTTAGCTTCTTGTGCAGTAATTCTTCTCCCTATCTCAATAGATTTTGGATAATGCGTGATAATCTGACTTTCAATTCTATCCTTCAGCGGCGTAACTATACTTCCTCTGTTGGTGTAATCCTCAGGATTTGCAGTAAAGACGAACTGAATATCCAGCGGGAGTCTCAATTTGAAACCACGGATCTGGATATCACCCTCCTGAAGAATATTGAAAAGTGCAACCTGAATTCTAGCCTGCAAATCCGGCAATTCATTGATCACAAAAATGGAACGATGCGATCTTGGCACTAAGCCGTAATGAATCACGCGCTCATCGTTATAGCTCAATTTCATCGTGGCGGCCTTAATAGGATCCACATCTCCGATCAAATCGGCTACAGATACATCTGGCGTGGCCAATTTTTCCGTGTAGCGATCATCACGATGCCACCATCCGATTGGAGTATTGTCACCCTTTTCCTCGATCAAATCTCTCGCAAAGGAAGTTAAAGGCTGTAAGGGATCATCATTCAGCTCCGCACCAAAAACAACAGGAACGTACTCGTCCAGAAGTTGAGTCATCATCCTGGCAATTCTGGTTTTTGCTTGCCCTCTCAGACCAAGCAAATTGATGTTGTGTCTAGAAAGTATCGCCCGCTCAATGTCAGGAATCACCGTATCCTCGTATCCCCAGATTCCTTCAAAGACGTTTTCCTTTCGCTTGATCTTTAGAATCAAGTTCTCACGAAGTTCTTCTTTGATGGATTTGGATTCGTAGCCGGCAGCTTTGAGTTGGCCGAGAGTTTTTATCTGAGTGAGTTCTTTTGGTGTCAGTTTTTGGTAGTCCATATTCCTTACAAGCGTTTCGTTCTATTGCGTTTATAATCTTCAAAAATCAGGTCGCCAAGTCCTTTCAGACTGCTGTAATAGGCATTCCCGTTATTCACTTTGGTAAATTCCTTCACGAATTCCTTCAGATAAGGATCCGAAGCAATCATGAAAGTAGTCACTGGTATTTTCAGTTTTCGGCATTGGGCAGCGAGTTTCAGAGTTTCGCTGAGAATCTTGCTGTCTATCCCAAAAGCATTTTTGTAATACTTGATTCCCACTTTCAGGCAAGTTGGCTTGCCATCGGTGATCATGAAAATCTGCTTATTCGGATTCTTTCTCCTTCTCAGTAAATCCATCGCCAATTCCAATCCAGCAACTGTATTCGTGTGATAAGGCCCAACTTGCAAATAAGGCAAATCTTTGATTTCTATTTGCCATGCATCATTTCCGAAAACGATGATATCCAGGGTGTCTTTTGGATAGCGGGTTTTAATCAATTCTGCCAAAGCCATGGCAACTTTCTTGGCAGGCGTGATTCTATCTTCTCCATACAAAATCATGGAGTGGGAAATATCGATCATCAGCACTGTGGAAGTCTGAGATCGAAATTCATTTTCTGCTACTTCCAAATCACCTTCTGTCAGCAGATATTCTCCTGAAAAACCATGATTAGCTTGGGCGTTTCTAAGCGAATCAGTCAAGGCAATTTGATCCAGATTGTCTCCAAATTCATATGCTCGGCGATCTGTTCCCCGCTCTTCGCCTTGTCCGGAATGCGTGGTTTTATGTTGACCTGATTTTCCCCGCTTGAGTTTGCCGAAAATCTCCTCCAAAGCTGACTTTCGGATCGTCTGCTCGGCTTTGCCAGTGATCTTAAACTCCCCTTTTTGGTTTTCCTCAGTGAGGTAGCCCTTGCTTTTCAGATCGTCTATAAAGTCGCCAATTCCATAATTGGGATTGGTCATGTTGTAGCGATTGTCCAAGTTGGTAAGCCAGCTCAGCGCTTCCGCCACATCTCCGCCAGTCATGGTGATGAGTTGCAAAAATATATTCAGCAGATTCTCGAACGTATTCTTCTCAGGATCCTGAGTGGGTACGAACTGAGTAAATCGAAATCCTTTCATTTATTAAGATTTTAGATGCTAGAAGCAAGGTACAAGACTTTTGAATTATGCCTTTGAGTAATAAAATAGATGGCCAAATGCTTCTATCCCATAATTAAACCCTCTTTTCATTCTAATCAGGGACATAACAAGAAGATGGGTATGGTAGTTTAATAAACGGAGCAAAAAGGCAAAAAAGATGATCAGTGTGAGGATTATTAAGCTTTGAAAAATTCATTAGGAGTGAGAATGGGCATTTTGCCCTCGGCATACTAGAAGTCTTTTTTACCTAGGGTGGTTAAGAGAAACGTTTATACTTATTTTTTTATAAAAGTCTTGACAATTTTTCCGTGCTCTATTTTCCAGCCTTTTTGAAATTCTTCTTCCCAGTTATGCATCCAGATTTCACCGGTAAATTTATTACTTAACGAAAAGTAGTTATTTACATCAAGCCTTTTTTGGTTATCATTTTCCTCATCAGGAAAATATTTTAATAAGAATGTTTCGTAATCCCCATCTACTTTCTTATCAAGCATTAAACGATAAAAAGCAAAACTTTTCTTGTCTTTGATTTCCGATTGAGTGGTTTCTCCTCTTATCACCGGAACCCAATGATTATTGTATTTTACTTCCACTTCAACTGTTTTTTCGTCGTTATAAATTACTGCGTTTTCCCAATTAATCGTTTTTGTTATTGATTTCCCCCTTGAAAGAATGTAATCAGTTTCAACAATAAATTCCTCTTGATCGCCAAACCAGTTTTTGGCCTCTTGAACAGCCATTGGCAATTTAATCACGCTGGTGCTTATCGTTTCTTCATGGCTTACACATGAGGAGAAACAAAAAATCATACTAAATAACACAACAGACACAACTAAAGATCTATACATATTTTTTATCGCGGTGTTCGCGTAAAAGTTCTTTGTCTGACTTTTCTAAGGCTTTGATAGGAGTCTCCTCTTTTAATCTTTCTAAAAATCGAGCTGCTGCTACCTGCTCCGAAGTTTTTTCTACACCCGGACTTTCCTTTTCAAAAATCTCTTCAAACATCTTGGAAAGAGAAATACCTCTGCTGGCAGCTTGCATCTTGGCTTTCTCTACAATTTCTTTCCTTACAGTAAGGGTGAGTTTCGTTTCCATGAGCTACACGTGTTTGACTTAAATATACGTGCATTTTCTGTAAAAGATTTCTATTCTACTAACCCTAATAGGAAGGGTTTCAGGCTTTAAATTTTTACTTGGCACTTTTTACCACTTACCTCTCACCACTTACAAATCTTACAGCCTTCTCATATCTCTCAATATCATATCCTAAGGAAAACATATCTCCCCTATCTTTACCCCATGACTCCCGCCGAGAAAAATGCCTCCATCATCAAAACCACCGCCAAGCGGCTGGGATTTGACTTTTGTGGGATAGCGAAAGCGGGATTTCTCGAAGAGGAAGCGCCGAAATTGGAAGAATGGCTCAATCGGAATTACAATGGTGAAATGGGCTATTTAGCCAATCACTTTGACAAGCGGCTCGACCCTACCAAACTCGTGGAAGGAGCCAAAACGGTGGTTTCTCTGGTTTACAATTATTATCCTGAAGAAAAACTACCCTCCGGAAATTCAGATATCAAACTTGCCAAATACGCATATGGCGAGGATTATCACTTTGTGATCCGGGATAAGCTCAATGAATTTCTGGAAATCCTGAGAGCGGAAATCGGAGAAATTGATGGTCGTGGCTTTGTGGATTCTGCACCAGTCATGGAGCGTCAATGGGCTCAGAAAGCAGGATTAGGTTGGCTGGGGAAAAACAGCCTTTTATTGAATAAACAACAAGGAAGTTTCTTCTTTCTATCCGAATTGATCATCGATCTTGAAGTTGCTCCTGATACACCTTTGACGAAAGATTACTGCGGTACTTGCACTGCCTGTATCGACGCATGCCCTACGGATGCTATCGTCGATAATGGTGTAATTGATGGTTCACGCTGCATCTCTTACCTGACAATTGAGCTGAAAGATGCCATTCCGACGGAGTTCAAAGGACAGATGGAAAACTGGGCTTTTGGCTGTGATATCTGTCAAGATGTGTGCCCTTGGAATAGATTTTCAAAACCACATCAAGAGCCTAGATTTTCTCCAAACGAGGAGTTGAAGGAATTGTCAAAAACTGACTGGAGGGAAATCACTGAAGAAACTTTCCGCAAGGTTTTTAAAAAATCAGCGGTAAAGCGCACTAAACTTGCTGGACTGAAAAGAAATGTCGACTTTCTTACCTCTAATTAACCTCACCCGAGATTCTTATGAGCCCTCAAACTCCTAATTTTAAATCTGTACAGAAGCTTTTTAAGCCAAAGAAAAAGAAGAGGAAAAAGACTCATAAAATTGGTCTGCCTCCTGGTGCATTAGTTTTTACGGGAGACAAAAAGTTGGAGAAAGTATTAATCAACATCATCACCTACGATGAGGTTGATTTCTATGAGGAATCTGTCCTGTTAGATCAGCTCGGAGAGCATTTGAAGCTCAAGAAAAATGTGCTTTGGATAGACATCATAGGCTTGCATGATGTAGAAATACTTGAAAAAATAGGCCTGCTTTTCGGCATCCATAAACTTACCCTCGAAGATATTCTGAATGTAGATCAGCGCCCTAAAATGGAAGCTTTTGACGACTATCTTTTTGCCGCTATGAAGATGATCCAGTGCCCTACGCCTGAATCACCTATAGATGATGAGCAAATCAGCTTTATCCTAAAAGATGGAATTCTGCTGACTTTTCAAGAGAAGAAAGGCGACGTATTTGAGTTTGTTCGAAGTCGTCTAATAGACCCGAAACGTACCATACGCCAGCGTAAGGCAGATTATTTGCTTTATGCACTACTCGATGCAGTAATTGACAATTATTTTATCGTCATGGAAAATGTGGGGGAAAGAATAGAGAATCTGGAATCACAGGCCATGACCTCTCCAGGCACTGAAACTCTTAATGCCCTTTATATTCAAAGGCGTGAAATGATGGATCTGCGTAGAACGGTCTATCCGCTTCGTGAAGTAATTGGGTCATTCGACAAATACGCAGACGATAAGATCAGTTCAGAGACTAGGCCATTTATTCGGGATCTTTACGAAAACACTATTCAGGTCATTGAAACCATGGAGGTTTTCAGAGATATGTCTTCAGGAGTATTAGACCTCTATATGAATAGTCTCTCTAACCGCATGAATAACATCATGAAGGTGCTGACGATCATCTCCACCATCTTTATTCCATTGAGTTTTGTGGCAGGAGTTTATGGGATGAACTTTGACAATATGCCAGAACTTCACTGGAAGAACGGATATTTCTTCGTGATGGGAGGAATGGCAACTGCAGTGATTGGTATGCTGTTTTTCTTCAGAAGGAGGAATTGGATATAATTCTATTGAAACCTTAGAATTACATCTTTCGCTCCATTTTTAAGGAGTAACTCCCCAGCACTTAATTGATAGTAGCGTACTGACTTAAGAGTTTCCAGAAATTTGTTTTCGAAAGGTAAATCCTGGCAAGCCATGCGTGTTGCCCCTACTTCTCCAAATTTAAAAGTCTGCTTGTCGCCTATTTCATAGGGACCAAAAATCCGATTACAGCCGCCTGATCCACTGAAAGTTTTTCCTCTAGAATCAAAAACCAAGTGTGCATCATCCTCGGAACCTGAAGTCTGAACTGGTATTTTCATGATTTCCACCAGCGTCCATTGACGATTGGTCCAGTCTGCATCTGGATAATTCTTTGAGCTACATGATGCGAATGCAAAAGCTAAAACGGCGATTAATACTAAAGTTAGGTTTCTCATAGTTGGTCGATAATTAGTTTGAAGAAGTCAGAAATCGAGCCAACTAGTTCCTAGTTGGAAATTTAGAATGCTTTCAGGCTAATATCCAGACTTTTCACAGAGTGAGTCAAAGCGCCCATAGAAATATAATCGACCCCACATTCTGCCACATCGACTAATGTGTCTTCGGTGATTCCTCCTGAAGCTTCGGTTTTATATTGTTCTCCGATCATCGCTACAGCTTCACGCATGGTTGCATAATCCATGTTGTCGAGCATAATCTGGTCCACTCCTCCTACTTCTAGTACTTGCTTGACTTCATCTAGATTGCGAGTTTCTATTTCAATTTTCAGATCCAATTTATTCGCTTTTAGATAAGTTCTAGAGCCTTCTATAGCTTGACGAATTCCTCCAGCAAAATCCACGTGATTGTCTTTCAGCATCACCATATCATATAGAGCAAATCGGTGATTTACCCCTCCTCCGATCCATACAGCCCATTTTTCCATCAATCGAAAATTTGGAGTCGTTTTTCTCGTATCCATTAAGCGGGCTTTAGTGTGGAGGATTTTCTCTGTTAATCTGTGAGTTAGCGTCGCGATTCCGCTCATACGCTGCATGCAATTAAGAACTAGTCGCTCAGAGGAAAGTATAGAAGCTGATGCTCCTTTTACTATCAGACCTATATCTCCGTATTTCACTTCATCACCATCTTTCACCAGTAATTCTACCTGAAGTCTCGGGTCAAAAGTTTTAAAGATCCGCTCAGCCAATTCTATTCCGGCAATTATTCCATCGTCTTTGATTAATAATCTAGCTTGACCAGTTTTTTCTTCAGGAATGGAGGATAGAGAAGAATAATCGCCCGGACCAATGTCCTCGGCAAAAGCAGCCGAAATAAAAGTAGAAAGAGCTTCTTCGGTGAGATAGGATGGTTTCATGCCCAAAAATAGGGATTTGAAGCGCCCGGCGAGGTGAAAACCTGTAAATTTCTTTTAGCAGCTGTAAGACTTCGTTCCTTAGGAACGATTCGATGATCAAGTAGAAAGAACTTACATACTTTGCGCTTTGTGTTGAAAAATGTGTTTACCACAAAAGGCATAAAGGCAACAAAGTGGACCTGACGGGTAATGGAATGACTAGGTGCCATTTTCAAAGTACGTGAGCTATGATGCTATGTGGTTTAACTATTGCCGCATAGAAAAAGATAGAGTGGGGGTTTCAAGCCATTAACCCTGTAGCTTTTTTTTAGAACGTCATGTTCTAAAAGGCTAAAAAATCTTTAGCCTTTAACAAATTCAAGGCTATAGATTTTAAAGTCTGAAGCTTGCTGGGATACTTTAATAAATACTTTGAATGGGCCTTGATTTGTTTGATAATCACCAATATAGGAACTCAAGCTCGGGTTGTTTTCACTTCGAAAAACAAGGCTGAATCCCATGGATGGGTTTTTCTTAAAAAAATCTTTTATCACAAGTTCTGCCTGGTTTTTAGAATAATCTCCCTGCAATCCGTTAACATTTAAGGAAATGCTGGAATCGAAATATTTGGCTAAGTCACTACTAGAACCGTGATCAATGGCAGTGATAATCGTATCGATAGAATTTACAGTATCAATTTCCATTACTGGAGATTGTACAAGCAAGAAAATTGAAACGATAAAACTTAATACTGAGGTCATTGCCCATGCTAGGCAAATACTAAGCCAAAAAAGGAATCATGTTCTGCATTTTTAAGTTTACCAATTGCACGCCTTTGAAGTTTTGTCTAATCAGGATTTCGGGGCTACTTTGCTCCGAATTATAATATATTTGCGGTATGGATAAGAAAGTACTTTTAATGATTTTGGATGGCTGGGGAATAGCCACCAACCCTTCTGTTTCTGCGATAGACAAAGCTAAAACTCCCTTTGTAGATAGCCTTTACACTAAATATCCACATGCTAAACTGGAGGCTTCCGGTCTTGCAGTTGGTTTGCCAGAAGGTCAAATGGGTAACTCCGAGGTAGGTCACATGAATATAGGTGCCGGTCGAGTAGTCTATCAGGATTTGGTAAAAATCAATCTTGCAGTCGCAAATGGAGAGCTTAACACTCATCCTGTCTTGGCTGCTGCTTTTGCGAAATCCAAGGCGTCCAAAAAGAAAATTCACTTCATGGGCTTACTTTCAGATGGTGGCGTGCATGCACATATCACTCATCTTAAAGGTCTTTGTGACGCAGCAAAATTCCATGGTATGGAAGATGTATTTATTCATGCTTTCACGGATGGAAGAGATACAGATCCAAAAGGAGGAATAGGCTATTTAGAAGATCTTCAAGCACATTTGGTTCATTCTACTGGGAAAGTAGCTTCAGTGGTAGGTCGTTACTATGCAATGGATCGTGATAATCGATGGGAGCGAGTAAAATTGGCTTACGACGCTATGGTAAAAGGTGAGGGTGAGAAGTCCAAAGACATCATCGCAGCCATGCGAAAATCATATGAAAATAACGTTACAGACGAATTTATACGCCCAATCATCCATGTTGGTGCAGATAATAAGCCGTTGGCAACGATAGGAGAAGGTGATTTGGTTATCTGCTTCAACTTCCGAACTGACCGTGGCAGAGAAATCTCTCAGGCGCTTACACAGCGTGATTATGAGGATTTCAATATGAAAAAGCTGAATGTAGAGTACGTTACGTTCACTAATTACGATGCGACATTTAAAGGAGTAGAAGTTCTTTTCGAAAAAGATAATCTGAATAATACGCTCGGAGAAGTATTGGAAAGAGCGAACAAAAAGCAGATCAGAATAGCTGAAACTGAAAAATATCCACACGTTACTTTCTTCTTTTCAGGAGGAAGAGAAAAGGAATTTATCGGGGAAAGCAGATTGTTATGTCCTTCACCAAAAGTGGCTACATACGATCTTAAGCCGGAGATGAGTGCTTTTGAAATCGCGTCTAAAATCAATGCAGAATTGAAAAAGAAGAGTGCAGATTTCATTTGCCTAAACTTTGCGAATGCGGACATGGTCGGTCACACAGGTGATTTCGACGCTGCCGTGAAAGCTTGTGAGGCAGTTGATGCATGCGCAGATAGCGTGATCACTACAGCTTTGGCAAACGACTATACAATCATCGTCATCGCCGATCATGGCAATAGTGACATGATGATCAATGCAGACGGATCTCCTAATACTGCTCATACTACGAACTTGGTACCGTGCATAATGGTAGACAAAAATGACGTCCTTACGATTAATGATGGAAAATTAGGTGATTTGGCTCCGACCATCCTCAAATTGATGGGAGTTGATAAGCCAGATGATATGACTGGAAATATTCTATTGGCTTAATGAAGCAGATCAAAGGTCTTTCCTTCGGAATTCTATTTCTTTCTCTTTTCGGACTGTTTTCCTGTGTAAATGAATCAGCAAATTCACTTGAAACACTACCGTACTTTGATCTTAAAGGGTTTATTGAAAGTAAAACTCAGGAAGTAAATGGAGTGGAAGTAGTAAAGGACTCTCAGATTAAAGGTGAGAAAAACCAAACTACTGTCGTCTATACTACTGAGGATTGGAAAGAAGAACTTAAAATATTCACAGATGCTGATATTAACAGAACTTCCTTACTTCAATCCTATGAGACTACGACTTCTGATGATATGCTGTCTCATGAGCTTCTACCTAATTCTAAGGGGAATGTGAAATATATTAAAGTCACCTATTTTGAGGATGAAGTTAGTAGTGTTTCTATCAAGATAGCTGAGGAAAATATGTTCTACACTTCTACTACCGTAGCGGAGATTTATATGAACAAATTGACGAAATTAGTTGATCATTATACTATTGGGACTACTCAGAAGATTTGGTTTGTGGATGCAAATGACATGAAAATCCAAGGAAAGATAGTTTCAAATTAATTTAATTTGTCAAGAAAAGTTCAAGGCAAGAATTGAAGGAAAACTTCAGTTCTTGCCTTTTTTTACCTTCTAGAAATATTGAGAATATTAGGAAGGATCCTAGGATCTATCGATCAAAGAGTGGAGGTCTCTTACGCTGCCAATCTGTATTTTTCTGGATAAGATTTCCTAGCATTACCAGTTTTTCTTCTTCGAAAAGGTTGGCCAATAAAGTAATAGAAGTCGGTGCACCTTGCTCGTTAAATCCGTTAGGTAGACAAAGTGCAGGATGGCCTGTTAGATTGGTGATTTGTAGCTGGGCACCACCAAAACTAGGAGTAACTATTACATCGTAATCCTTCATAATTTCGTGCATTTCCTGGATCAGGATAGTTCTTTGTCGAGCTGCTTGCACATATTCCACGGCTGGGATAAACCTCGCCGCTCGAAAAGTATTTGGCCAAGCATTCTTATGCTGAGCAACTAGCTGATCATCCCACCCTAATCTAGTCAATTCATCAAATGCCGCTGCACCTTCCACGGATAGCATGATCTGTATTGCTCTAGGGTTTACCGAAGTTTTCAACTCTACGGGATGAAGCTCATAACCTTGCTCTTTAAGCAAATCCAATACATCAGTATTGTTTTTCATGCTTGAGTTATCCCCTTCAAAATATGATTTGAAATACCCTATTTTCAGTTTCTTGAGATCATTTTTCGCAGAGTAATTAAATGCTGCCTGAATCGAACTGGCATCCATTTCGTCCTCCCCATTGATCACAGATAAAATAATACCATTATCCAGCGCAGACCTGGAGATAGGACCAATTTTATCCATTGACCAACTTAAAGCCATTGCGCCATTCTTGCTTACTCGTCCGTAAGTTGGCCTGAGACCCGTCACCCCATTTCTTGTTGAAGGTGATACAATTGATCCCAAAGTTTCGGTGCCCAATGCAAAAGGAACCAAACCTGCACTTACAGCTGAGGCTGATCCAGCAGAAGATCCGCTAGAACCCTGAGCTAGATTCCACGGGTTTTTGGTTACTCCACCATACCATACATCACCCATCGCCAACGCGCCAAGGGTAAATTTGCCTACCAAAACACCTCCAGCCTCATTCAATTTATTGACCACTGTCGCAGTCATATCAATATGCTGATCCTTGTAAGGCATAGCGCCCCAGGTGGTTTTTGTGCCTTTTACAGCCAAAAGATCTTTGATGCCATAGGGAATGCCATGAAGTGGGCCACGGTATTTTCCTGCAGCCAATTCAGCATCCATCTCTTTCGCTTTTTCCAAAGCCGAATCCTCCAGCAGCGTAATCAGACATTGCAGTGTGTCAGAGTAAGTTTTGATACGATTCAGATAGATTGAAGTCAATCGCTCACTGGATATTTTCTTTGATTTGATCAAAACTGCAAGCTCGTGAACGGGCATGAAGGCAATATCAGATTCCTTCTCTGGGAGTGAGATTTCTGTTGCCAAACCCCAATCCAGCGGTTTTTGTTGTAGATCAGGCTTGAATCCTGTTGGCAGTGGATTGAAAACTAAAGCTGGGGCGACAGAATTGTCCAGCGTTATTTCTCGAAGGGATTCATATCTATCCCGCTGGTTCTTTAATGAGCCTAGCATACTGTCTTTCTCTGCTGGAGTAAAAGACAAGCCAAAAATCTCAGATGCCCCTTCTATAGAGTTTGGAGTGATTTCGCCTGTATTTCGTCCTAGTGTAAAACCGAGTAACAAACAGGATACGGCACCGAGAAGTATAAAAGCGGAAGAAGAAACTGTGTTTTTTGATTCCATTGAATAGTTTTGTAATAATGTAATCCCAGAGTGATTAGGGAGTGTTCAATTACCCAAGATAAATAACCCATGGATCAAAATCCTTCCTTTCCTGTATTCCCGATGCATTTCCGTGGAATTCTCCTGCTGTCAGGGATGTACACGATAGCATGGTCGGCTATTTTCAGACTGATGGGAGGATCTATTCTAGAATGGCTTGCTATCGGAAATATCACGGATGCCAGCCTACCAGTTTCTTATTATGGAGGTTTTGGTATAGTAGTAGGCTTATTGATTTTTTTTAGTGCTTTCTATCCAGTGAGCTGGGTTTACCTGATCATTGCAGGCATTACCGGAAAAATAATCCTCGCCATCTGGTTTTCTCTAGGCTTTCTGCCTGACTTAGGATGGAATAAGCGAACTGCTTTTCAATTAATTTTTAATGAGATTTTATGGCTAGTTCCATTGATTGTAATCTTCCTTCGTGCGCTACAGGTGAAAACGTACTTGATGAAAGAAGCAGAAACTGAATGAATTAAAGCTATTTACTAGGTATTGAAAAAAGACACAAAAAAAAGGCTGACAAGTAGTTGTCAGCCTTTTTAGGTTGATTGATGGTTAATTTTGATTAGGTCACCAAAATCAGAATCAACAAAATAATGATAATTGCACCTACGGAAATATAAACTCCGCCACCGGCACGCTTAGCTTCTTCCTTCATGTCTTTTAGCTCCATTCGAACGTCCTTCTTTTCGTCCTTACTCATGGCGCTAAAGTCCATTGCTTTAATCTCATCTACCCTAGCCTCGATTTCCGCGAGTCGCTCTTTCTGAGCTTCAGTTAATTCAGTTTTTTCTTTTTTGGAGTTTTCGTCAATTGCAGGTGCAGCGACCAGCATGTTTGCGGAGAAAACCAATGCGAGAATTGCGAATAATTTTTTCATAGGTTGTTTTTTTATGGTCAGATTATCCAAGTCTCCAAATTTACCGCCAAACTCTGTCGCAGCGCAGGGGATATAGCCAAATTTTGGGCGGCTCCTAGCCGAAAATTTGTAACTTACGCGGCTATTATACCATTGGTCTTTTACCAAAAATCATCCTAAAATGTCCCAAAAACAGCCTTGTAAGCTTTTTTTACTTGATGCCATGGCGCTTATTTATAGAGCGCATTTTGCCTTCAGCAAAAACCCTAGAATAAACTCCAAAGGATTGAATACTGGGGTAATGTTGGGCTTTACCAATACCCTACTTGAAATTGTTGATAAGGAAAAACCTACCCACATTGGGGTGGCGTTTGATACTCATGCCCCAACTTTCCGACATATTCGGTACGAACCATATAAAGCTAATAGACAAGAACAACCGGAAGATATTGGGATTGCAATTCCTTGGGTGAAGGAAATTGTGAAGGCCTTTAATATTCCAATTTTAGAGCTTGATGGGTATGAAGCTGATGATGTCATAGGGACTTTGGCGAAACAGGCTGAAAAGGAAAATTTTACTGTCTATATGATGACCCCCGACAAGGATTATGGTCAGTTGGTGGACGATCATATTTTTCTCTACAAACCAGCCTTCATGGGCAATGGTGTTGATATCATGGGGCCAAAGGAGATTTGTGCCAAATGGGATATAGAAAATGTGGACCAAGTCCGTGACATTTTGGGTTTGATGGGTGATGCTGTGGATAATATCCCTGGAATTCCTGGAATAGGTCAAAAAACAGCGGTGAAGTTGCTGAAGACATATGGAACGGTTGAAGAACTGGTGAAAAACACTGCAGATCTGAAGGGTAAGCAGAAAGAGAATGTGGAAAATTTTGCAGCGCAGGGGATTCTTTCCAAAGAATTGGCAACAATCAAGTGTGATGTGCCTATTACTTATGTGAAAGAAGACTTGAAATATGAAGGCATCGATGAGGAAAAGGTACGTGCCATTTTTGCTGAACTTGAATTTCGAACACTAGCATCACGTGTATTTAAAGGCACTGATAAAAAAGCAGCAATTCAGAAAAATGATCAGTTGGGTCTTTTCGGAGAAGCACCTGCACCTACAGCTACCATTTCTCAGGAATTAGAATTCGATGAGGAAACAGTGAACGTCGCAGAGCAGAAAGCTCCTGATACCATACACAGCAATATTCAGAATTACCATAAAGTAAAGGGAAAGGCTGAGATCCTTGAATTAGTAGAATACCTTGAGATCCAGAAAGAGCTCTGTTTTGATACTGAGACCACTTCCTTAAATCCTATGGAAGCTGAACTCGTTGGGATATCATTCGCCTATGTTACTGGAGAAGCCTACTACATTCCATGTCCAGAAAGTACAGAAGAAACATTGGAGATACTGGCGCTTTTGAAACCAGTTTTTGAAAATGAATCCATCCTGAAAATTGGACAAAACATCAAATACGATATATTAATCCTGAAGAATTACGACATACAAGTCAAAGGAATTCTTTACGATACCATGCTTGCGCATTACCTAATCGATGCAGACGGCAAGCATTCCATGGATTGGTTAGCCAAGCAATACCTGAATTATGAGCCTGTTTCTATTACAGATCTGATAGGGAAAAAAGGCAAGAATCAAGGGACTATGCGAGATGTAGATGAGGACGAAGTGACAGCCTACGCCTCTGAGGATGCAGATATCACCTTGAGACTGAAAGCTGAATTTGATCCTTTGCTGAAGGAAAATAACTTGGAGAAATTATTCGATGAGGTAGAGAATCCGCTGATCAATGTGCTCGCAGATATGGAATTTGAAGGCATCCGTATCAATACCGATAGCTTGGCTGAGATGTCCATTTTGCTGGAAAAAGAGAGTAAGGAAATAGAGAATAAGGTCTATGAATTAGCTGGTGTTCGCTTTAACCTGGCTTCGCCAAAGCAGCTTGGAGAAGTACTTTTTGATAAATTACAACTCGATCCAAAAGCTAAAAAGACTAAAACAGGGCAATATGCTACGGGTGAAGAAGTCCTTAGCAAATTGGCTCATGAGCATGAAATCATCCAGAACATTCTGGACTTCCGCCAGATGGTGAAGTTGAAGTCCACCTATGTGGATGCTTTGCCACTCTTGATCAATTCCAAAACAGGGAGGATTCATACGACCTACAATCAGTTTGTGGCAGCTACTGGGCGTCTATCTTCTATCAATCCAAATCTTCAAAATATTCCTATTCGAACCAATCGTGGTCGAGAGATTCGTAAGGCTTTTGTTCCAAGAGATGAAAACCATGTTTTACTGGCAGCGGATTACTCTCAAATAGAACTTAGGATAATGGCAGCTTTTTCGGGTGATGAGTCCATGATTGAGGCTTTCAAAAATGGTAGAGACATTCACGCTACTACAGCAGCAAAGATCTTCCAAGTACCGCTGGAAGAAGTGACTTCTGATATGCGTAGAAAAGCCAAAACAGCCAATTTTGGGATTATTTACGGCATTTCTCCTTTTGGACTTTCTCAGCGATTATCCATTCCTAGAAGTGAAGCCAAGGAGATTATTGATTCTTATTTCAAGGAATTTCCTGCTGTGAAAGAGTACATGGATGGAGCTATCGAAAAAGCGAAGACTCACGAATACGTGGAAACTATCCTTGGACGTCGCAGATATTTACGAGATATCAATAGCCGAAATGCCACCATGCGTGGCTTTGCAGAACGAAATGCTATTAACGCACCGATTCAAGGTTCGGCTGCAGATCTGATCAAAGTGGCTATGATCGATGTGCATAAGTGGATGAAAAAGGAAAACCTCAAGTCCAAAATGATCCTTCAGGTTCATGATGAATTGGTCTTCGACGCACATATAGACGAGGTCGAAATCCTAAAAGCCAATATTCCCGGCCTGATGTCTAACGCCATCAAAATGGCTGTTCCAGTAGAAGTGGAAGTGGGGATTGGAACGGACTGGCTTCAGGCGCATTGATAGTAGTATTAAGATCTTAGAGATAAATATTAAGTACTTCGATATTCAGCATTTATCATTCGATATTTAAAATTGAAAACTACATGGGGTAAAATCCCCCTTACCCCCTTTGTAAAGGGGGAATTGCAAAACTTGAAGTTCACCATATAATTCAGACTTTGAAGTTCCAATAAACCTCGTAAATCGTAAATCGTATTTCATACCTCCAAAATGGCTAAAACAAAAACCACTTTCTTCTGTCAAAACTGCGGAGCGCAGAGCCCTAAATGGCTAGGAAAATGTCCTGCCTGTGGGGAGTGGAATACCTATGTGGAAGAAATCGTGCAGAAGGAGGAATCTGGAAAAGGATCTTGGAAGACTCCGTCTGCTGGAATGAAAAAAGCCAGCGTACCAAAAAAAATTCATGAGGTAAATTACGAGGAACAGGCAAGATGGATTACGGAAGATCCTGAGTTGGATCGGGTGCTCGGTGGAGGAATTGTACCAGGTTCGTTGGTACTGATCGGTGGAGAACCTGGAATAGGTAAATCTACTTTGATGCTTCAGATAGCCTTGATGCTGACTGGCAAAACGGTACTCTATGTCTCTGGTGAGGAAAGTGAGTCCCAAATCAAGATGCGAGCAGACCGTATGGAAGCTAACAATCCGCTTTGCTATGTGCTCTCAGAGACGAATACCCAACAAATCTTCCAGCAAATCGAAGCGCTGAAACCAGACTTTTTGATCATAGATTCAATTCAGACGCTTACCTCCCAATTTGTAGAATCAGCCGCAGGCTCAGTTTCGCAAGTGCGGGAATGCACCGCTGAGTTGATGAAGTTTGCCAAGGAAACGGGAACGCCAACATTCCTGATCGGCCATATCACTAAAGATGGATCCATAGCTGGGCCAAAAGTCTTGGAACATATGGTGGATACCGTATTGCAGTTTGAAGGAGATAGACATCTGACGTACAGGATTTTGAGGACTTCCAAAAACCGTTTTGGCTCGACTCATGAATTGGGCATATACGAGATGCGAGCGGAGGGTCTGCGAACGGTATCTAATCCTTCGGAAATCCTTCTTACTCAACGCGAAGAGGTACTCAATGGAGTAGCTATCGGAGCGATGATGGAGGGTAACCGACCATTACTGATAGAGATCCAGTCACTCGTGAGTCCAGCGACTTACGGTACTCCGCAGCGTAGTAGCACGGGGCATGATGCTAAGAGATTGAATATGCTTTTGGCTGTATTGGAGAAAAGAGGTGGTATGCGCCTAGGCCAGCAGGATGTATTCTTGAATGTAGCCGGCGGACTTCGTGTCGATGATCCAGGTTTGGATCTGGCAGTTTGTGCGTCGCTGATTTCCAGCTATGAGGACACGCCGGTTTCGGAAGAGATTTGCTTTGCTGGTGAAGTTGGACTTGGAGGAGAAATCCGCGCGGTAAACCGCATCGAAAGCCGAATCTCTGAAGCTGAAAAGTTGGGCTTCAAAAAAATACTAGTCTCTAAATACGCTGTGAAAGGACTTGATCTCAGCAAATACAAAATCGAAGTAATGGCTGTGAGTAAGTTGGATGAAGTATATCAGCGGATTTTTTAAGAGACTGTTTATAAAGTGGCTTCGCTAGGGTATCTTTTTACCCGCTTTAGGGAATTATTGACTATGCAAATAGACCAAAATAAGCAGATTTGGCCGCTGAGGAGTGCTAAAGTCACTTATCGATAGTCAAAAATACTAGGTCTGATTATTGAAATATGCTTCAAAATAATACGGTAGATGACTACTGTGTTTGCAACAACCCACAACTCAATAATCATGAATTTAAAACGCATTTTTGGAGCGATTTTGACAATACTTGGAATCGTTGGACTGATTTACGCCGCAATTCTATTTGCAAATTCTCCAAACGATAATATGAATATAAAATCACTGGTAACTTATGGTATCCTTGGTTTGGTTTTTTTCATGTCCGGTGTTGGTCTGGTAAGAACCACAAAAGACGAGTAAAATTTGACTTGCCTGCTGTTTGGATAGCTAAGCTTATCCAAACAGCAGGCAAGGTGGTACTAGTCCATTTCTTGAAAAGTAATCCTATTTTTTAGCCTCGATCTTCACATGATCGCCAGTCATCAAAATCCTGCGATAGCCATCTTTGGTGTCGTTGCTTACTTCCTTTCCTAACACTTTTACTTTGGAGTATTCTGCAGGAAGCTCAATGGATAAACCCGCTTTCTTTTGGGTTTGGGTGATTTCTAGAGAGATTAGATCGGTGTTAGAACTGATGCTTATGTTTATTTTATTGTCATCAATCCACAGGTTCTCTATGGAAGCTTCTTTCCATTCTTTAGGCAAATTGGGGCGAATGTAGGTGACACGACTTTCGATATCAGCGTCAATGCCGAGTAAGTCCAGAAGTAGCGGTTGTACACTCTGATAATCTACTTGTATAAGGTCGTTTTGGCTATAGAATACTTCCTTATCGATTTTCTCAACATACTGCTTACTGAAATCTTTCAGCATTTGATATTTCCAGCCTTCCTCACTTTCCAAGCCATTGACTATGTCTTTTCCCACCTGAAATAAACCATATTCATATTTGCTCCATTCGTATGCTTCTTGGATTTCTTCTTCAGGAATAATGATTTTGGAAGTGTTTTGAAGGGAATCTATCAAAGCGAAATTCTCATCCCAATCCGAAAATAGCCCATCTCGGAGATCGGCGAAAGTCTCAATCGCAGTGAATTCACCCTGATCAGAACCTGCGATGAAAACAGGGATTACACGCTCTTCATTTGCAGCTAGCTCCACAGTAATTTCAAATCCTGCACTAGTACCTAATTCGGATGTGTCGCGAGAACAATCAGAATCACGTGGGCTCATACTGAAATCGGTAGAGGTTCCCCAAACCGCAAACCAATCATTTTTTTCGTCTTTAGCGGTGAAGATTCCCGTCACCTCATCAAAAATAACCTGATCTGCAGCATTGCTTCCAAAACTGCTGTCCATCAAAATGCTAGGTTTGAGATCTGTGTTGGCTTGAAACAGGAACTGGGTGATTTTTGGTGACTTATCCACATTCTTGATGGAATAAAGCAGCGTAATTCCAAGTTTGTCTTTACTGATAAATTGTAGCTGATTTATTTCTAGACCATCATTTTCTAGTTGAAAATGCTGCTTGCTAGCGAAAGGATATTTAGTAATGTCGACTGGATTATCTAGACAGATCGATTCAGTCTCGGTCTTGACAGCGGCGGAAAACGCACTGAATAACTGGATGGTTTCCAATGTAAGTTCCTGTTGCTTTCCGCTGAGTAAAATGTTTTCATTTCCCAAGGAAAAGCTGGCGGCATCTTTCACTGATACCGAAGGCAATTTCTCCAAACTATCAAAAAGGATTGCTTCCTCGGATCGAGGTCCTTTGCAGGAAATAGAGATCAAAAGTACTACTGGAATTGCGAGAAAGGAATATTTCATGAAGACTGAATTTGCCTGCAAAACTACATCGTTTTGCCTACTTCTCTCCAAGTCACCAATTGTACCTTATTCTTTTTCAATAGTTCTCTAGCTTTTTCACTGGTGAAGAAATCATAATCCGCTTGTCTCCAAGGGGCATGGTAGGTTTCGTGTCCTTTGGTCACGGCATTCATTTCGGCATCGTCAAAAGCCAAGTGGATCAAGATCACATTGAGTCCTGAAGTCAGATTATTGAGCGATTTTGTATAATAAGCTTCCATTCCTGCCTCGTAATCTTTTGGCTCTGCCATAAATAGCTGATCCACCACAGGGAATTTTTCCACATTTATTCCTTCGAATAAGGCGGAATTTGGTTTTACAATACCATCAACCATTTGCTGATTGATCATAGCCGGAATATTTAGCTCCTGTGCAATCTTCAGATAGGATTTGAGATATTCTGGTCGACCGTAGAAAACGCAGCCCATGTGAGAATCAAGATGAGTAGGGATGATCCCCATCTGATTGGCAGCTTTAATCTGCGCGCGAATCTCTATTTCTACTTCCTCAGGACTTGCGTTGGCAGTCACTTGAGCGCAATCTGGATACATATGACCCTTTTCGTTTGCCAATCCAGGGACAGCTGTTCTGCCAGCTTCTGGGCCCCAGTTGAAATTCAGCCATTCATTCGTCAATGTTATGTGAATCCCAATATCAGCAGTGGGCATTTCTTTTGCCATCTCGCCCACCTCCGCTGACCATCCCGTAGGCACCATCATGCTAGTGGAATTCACAATGCCATATTTCATCGCATCAAAAGTTGCTTTAGTCTGCGAATGCGACACACCCACATCGTCACCGTGAATGATTAGGAGTTTAGTGTCGCTGGGATATCCAAGTTTTTCGGCAAGGTTTTGTGAAAAAGTAAGGCTTGGCAAAAAGGCCAAAAGGAATAAGAAATAGCGTAGGTTAAGCATCTTGGTTGTTGTTTAGCCTAAGATAAATAATCCAGTCTATACTTAACTCTTATACTCTTTCGATTTGATTCTGAAAACCCAGAGGTAAGTAAAAAAGCCCAGGAACACTTGCAGGATGGCAAAATACAACCATGTGGAGGGTTCTTTCAGAGGTTCAAAGTTGATGGTATTGTTGTAATACAACTTGGACACAACCAACGCAGTCAATGTAGCAGGGAGCACTATAGCCAACCAAAAGTTGAAAAATGATCGATAAATAAATGGAGCTGGCTTTTTTGGAGCCGGACGTTTTGATTGGTTTTTTTTCATATTAAGATAAGAATTGGCCTTTACGATCTGGTTCAGACGCCTTCTTTATATTTCTGTGCTTTGGGCTTGAAATCTCTAAAGTACATCCAAAGCCCAAAAATGACTTGAAAAATCAACATTTTGACATAGGTGGATGGAAGCTTGAAGAATTCCCCGCTAATTGAACCTTTGAAAAGTTCAGTGATGATAATTGTGGCGATACTTGCCGGCAGGATATAGACTAACCAGAAATTGAAAAATGAACGGTATAAGAATGGTGCTTTCTTCATTAAAGGGGTATGGATATCTAATTCTCGTTGTTATTAATACTCAAATTTAAACTTTTTCAAATCGGCTGGAATCATTTTTTTACGCTCCGATTCGAGTTGGTAAAGGTAATTTCCTAATTCCTCGAAGAATGGGAAGCCAATTTCACCGTATTCATACTGGTCATCATTGAGTGTTTCGTCGGCATTGACATAGATCACCGCTGAGACAAAAAACTCAATTCCCTTTTCGAAATCCACGTAATAGCTCGCGTCGATCAAGTGCCCATAAGCTTGTCCTGTTTTATTGAAAATTCGAATATTTGCAGGGAAATCACTTTTGTCATTTCCATTGAGATAGAATTTAGAATACTTGTCCCAATATTCTGACTTTGGATACTTTGGAAAATCACTCTCTGCAGGAAGCATGCTCATGTATTTCAAAACAAAATTCCTATGATCCTCATTGATGGTAAATCGATCAAATTCCACAAATGACATAGGGAAAATGATTCTTTCCACTACGCCATGGAGATCAGAAAGCGCCAATTTATTCTTGAAAGTAAAGTCCATTCCATCAGATACTAGAGAATCTCCTACATAAAAAGACTTCCCAATTACGGGGTTATTCACATTTGAATAGATCGTTTCAGTGCTACGTTCAGGTATCTCCAAAAGCACTGTTCCTGTGGAGTCCATAAACCGTATCGGATTAAAAATTCGGTTTTCCTCTGGGCTTGTTGAATAGCTAAGTCTGTGAGTTATAATCGTATGCTCTAGACCTTTTTCTTTGAGTTTTTGATTGATGTAATCTTGCCCAAGCAACTCATATAATCGGTTGTAGGCATCATTATCCGAGACTAGGAGGATCTTTTTGATGTACTGTGCAATACTAGGAAGCGAGTCTCTAGCAGATAAGTCTGACAAAGATGGGATCTGAGAAGGTCGAACAGAGTCGGTTAGCATAGTCGTCTCCGCTGTCAATCCTTCAATTTTCTGCTCTTCCAGCCATTCCAAGGCGAGCAATGCAACTGGAAGTTTCACTGTAGATGCCGGATAGAAATAGTGGGTATCATCCAAATTCACAGTGAAATCTGTCATCAACGCATTGCCATGTTCATTGCGCTCGATAAGAGTATAAATAATCTGAACTTGGTACTTATCCACATTTTCAAGAACGTTCTTGAGCGTTGGATAATCTTCTAAGCCATCTTCAAAGGGCACTTTATCCTTGGGAGAGCAAGATGAAAGTAGAAGTGCTAAAAGCGCCAGTTGTGCAAGATATTTCATCGTCGAGCTAGCCTGTGGATGATTTGATTGAGATACATTAAATCTCCTAGTTCGTGAACAGCTGAAATCACGATTCTGTTTACACTTGGACTTTCAGAAGTAGGGTAAGGAAATGAAGAAGTGATGATTCCTGCCTTTTCAAATTCATTTACCCAAGAGGGATCCGTATAGGCAAAAACAGGGAAATACCTGCTACCTTTTAATTGAGTGACATTGGCCATTTCCTGAGCAAAAATCCCAGTGGCATCTTCTAACCAGCTTTTTTTCTTTAGGTATAGCTTCTCCATGTCCAGGAAAGTTTTCAGATGTGCAGGAGATCCAGGAGATGCACCTCCGAAAAGTGGAGTTGCCTTGATCTTATAAATTTGCGATTCCTCACCCAAGATTAATCCTGCTGGCAATCCCAACCCTTTTCCCAGCGATCCAGAAACGAGTAAGTTGATATTCGGATCAATCCATTTCTGGTAAGTACCATAAATGCTATTTCCAAAAGCTCCGAAAGCATGAGAATCATCTATTAAAAGGCTTACTTCATGCTTTTGTGCTATAGATTTCACCCAATCGTATTCATGAATTTCGCAGGAAAAAGGATCTACCGCGTTTGCTATTAGTAAAATTTTGCGTGGCGATAAGCTTTTAGACTGTTCTAAGCAATGATTTTTCCATTGTGTAAAATTTAATTGAATAGAAGGATAAAGGTGGTCAGGAACTATAGCCGAATGTGCATCTGGAGCGATCCAAGTCTGCTCAGCATCTTTGTGAAGTGATCTCCATGCTGCGATTCCCGCGAGATATCCAGAACTGAGAACAGCAGCAGATTCAGATCCAGCTTTCTGTGCAAAGTGATTTTCAAAATCATCAAACACATTAAGTCGGATGCTATTGATTCTGCTTTGCCCGTGGTTTGCTCCGAATAGAAATAGGTTGTCAGATAAGGCATTCAGAAAAGTTTTGTCCTGCGCCATGCCCAGATACGAAGTCCCGCTAAAATAAAGGTATTCTTTTCCTTCTACTTTGATCGTCCGACCTATCCCAGAATCTAAGTAATGATTTTTCAATGCGTTGATTTATTTGGCGAAAATCTGAGTTTCGTCTTGAAAGGATTTGAACTCCAATGCATTTCCGCAAGGGTCTAAAAAGAACATCGTGGCCTGCTCTCCCACTTCGCCTTGGAATCTGATGTAAGGCTCTATTACAAACTCAATTCCGTTAGCTTTTAATTTATCAGCAAGCTCATGCCATTCGCCCCAAGGCAAGATTGCCCCAAAATGTCGCACGGGCACATATTTTCCATCCACTGTATTGGTATGCGCCAAAGCTAATTCCTCAGGCTTAATGTGAGCGGAAAGCTGATGACCAAAGAAGTTGAAATCTATCCATTTGTCCGTGCTTCTACCGATCTCACAGCCAAGAAGATCTCCATAAAATGCGCGGGTTTCTGCAATATCCCTGATCGGGAAAGCCAGGTGAAAGGGTTTAAATTGGCTCATAATGTGTACTTTCGTTGAGGGTTTTTCGGCTTCAATTTAGTTGTTTATTCCCTAACTATTATGGAGAAAAGAAAATCGGTATCATTGGTTTTGAGCAGCGGTGGAGCGCGGGGATTAGCGCATGTGGGAGTGATCGAAGAGTTAGAAAAACGTGGCTATCAAATTGCTGAAATTGCAGGCTGCTCAGCTGGAGCACTAGTTGGGGGAATGTACGCAGCAGGCAAAATGGATGAATTCAAGGATTGGATTTGCCATTTGGACAGGTTGGATGTATTTTCTTTGATGGACTTCACATTTTCTACCCGCGGATTTATCAAGGGCGAAAAGGTGTACAATGCCCTTAAAAAGGTGATCAATGACTGTCAGATAGAAGACCTGAACGTTCCTTTTTATTGCAATGCCGTGGATTATATCAGCGGAAATGAGGTGATTTTTAGAGAAGGTAGTCTGTATTCCGCCATTCGGGCATCAGGAAGTATTCCTACCGTTTTTCAACCCGCCCGTTTTCAACGTCATGAGTTGATAGATGGTGGGGTATTGAATCCAGTTCCGCTTTCTCTTTTGCAGCATGCGGACGAAAATATGATCGTAGTGGTGGGGCTGAATGCGAATGATTCAGAATTAGTAATTCCTCCTAAAAAAGATGCGACTGGAAAGAGCTTCATTTCCTTGCCGGCTTGGGTAACTGACTATCGTACTAAAATGCGTCAGTATTTCCCTGAACAAGTAAAAGAGGAGAAACCTGCGTCTCTTAGTTCGATTGGCCTAATGACTCGTTCGTTCGATTTATTGCAAGATCGATTTTCTGCCTTACTAATTGAGAAATATGAGGTAGATGTGTCTGTTCAGGTTGCCAGAAATCAGGCTGGTACCTTGGAGTTTCACCGAGCAGAAGAATTGATAGAAATAGGTAGAGCAAAAGCGATTCAAGCCTTAGATAGATGGGAAAATGAAAATAGCTGAACTGAATAGACTTCTTGGAAATATCGACATCTACCTACTAGATCAGATTCTAAAAGGCAGATTTTCGACAGGTATGAAGATCCTGGATGCAGGTTGTGGAGAAGGAAGAAATGCTGTTTATTTCATCAATGAGGGCTACCAACTATTCGGAGTTGATCAGAACGAAACTGCGATTCAGTATTGTAGATATATGGCAAAAAGTCTGGATAAGAGTTATGACGCCCATAGATTTCAGGTAGCTGGTTTGGAAGAAATCCCATTTCATCCCCAAGCCTTTGATGCTATTATTTGTTCAGCGGTTCTTCACTTTGCGAAGGATGAGACCAATTTCTGGCAGATGATCAATGAAATGCTTCGTGTCTTAAAACCCGGCGGGATTTTATGGTTTCGGATGACGACAGCTTTTGGGGGCATAATAGAAAAAAGCCAAGAACTTGGAGGAGGAAAATATTTGCTTCCAGACGGGTCTGGAAGGTTTTTACTGACTGAAACTCATGTGGATAAATTGCAAGAAATGGGCTTGAAATTTCTGGAACACCCCAAATCTGTCTTGGTACATGAGCAACGGGCGATGGGAGTTTTTGTGATGGAAAAGGCGCTAGAATAAGTCTTCAGTTCTTCTTTAGATTTTTTATAAGGCAATCCCAGCTAGAAACTCATTAATCTTTCGTGCTACCAAATCACTATTAGCTTCAGATAAAGCATCTAAATGATCACCTAGAATATCTACAGCTGAAAAGCTACTGTCAGCGATTTTTTTCCAGTTTTCAACATCTTTCTTCGAAGTCATTGCAGATCCCGTTGAATAAAAATACACAAGGTTGGAGATTTTTGTTGGATGTACTGATTGGGATACAAAGAGACTAACACTCCGTTCAAAAGGACTTATTAAGCCTTTTTTAGGAGTTGCTTTTTTTATCCCATATCCTAAAATTAGTGATCCGACTTGCTGAATAGCTTGGCGAAATGGTAAGGAACGAAATCGATGATAGATAGGAAGGAGGCGATTTTGGATAGGGATTTTCACAAAGGCATCTTTCTTGTACCATGGCGAATCAATTAATATCAACGCTCCTCCAAGTTTTTGATTGATTTTGGCGGCTATGAATCCATTAAAACTAGTTGCTAAAAGTACTGGCGAAGAAAAGGGCTTCAGCACATCGAGAATTTCTTCCATGATTTTTTCCGAGTGATGACCTTGTAACACCTTGAAAAGATCGATTCTGAGGTATGCTAGGTTGTAGTTGTCAGAAGATATCTGGCTTGCCAGTAAATTTTTGAAAGAACTAAAATGACCTATTTCTATAAAAAATAAGTAAGGCAAATGAGCTTTTTGCTCAGAGTTAATCCAATCAATGAGTGGTAAGGGCTTTTCCTCATTTGTGTTGTTCAAGAATTGAGCAAGCTTGCTGATAGTTCTAAATTGAAACAGTAGATGACTTTCCAAGTCTTGATCAAACTTCCGGGCTAGTTCATCCACCACAAACAAACTAAGAAGAGAGCTACCTCCGAGATCTGTAAAAAAGTCCGCGTCTAAATTAGAAATACTCACTCCTAACTGCTGACACCATATCTGGTGAATCTGTTGAGTAATTGGGTCTTTAATCTGATCCGAGATGTTGGAGAATTCTTTGTCTTGAGCCATCTCGAGCATTTTATTTTTGTCGATTTTTCCATTTGCATTCAGTGGAAAATCTTTAAACTCAAGATAAAATCGTGGTAGAACTTCAGATTTGATTTGGGTATTTATTGAGTTACTAGGTGCGTTATCGGAGCCAAGATCCTTTACCTCCAGGCAAGCGATTAAATAGTCAAAGCCATTTTCATCTTTGTTCCTGAGGATTTTACAATTTAAGGAATGACTGACGAGGCAAATCATATTCTCCAGCTCATTAAAACTGACCCACTTACCATTTACTTTTTGCATGGAATGCGTCCTTCCTGTCAGTCGTATAGACCCATCTGTAGAGAAGAAACCACAGTCTCCCGTTCGGTAAACTCGGTTTTCACCTTCTTGTTTGTGTGGATGTAGCGTTCCATTATTGTAATAGCCTAAACTGATATAAGGAGAATAGATTACCAGCTCTCCTTCTTTTTCGGCAGGACAGTCTTTTCCATTTTGATCCAGAATCTTAATGGTTTTATTCCTTACCGGGAAACCATCATGGATTAATTCTAATGGAGTATTTTGATTGATTCGCAGTTGGCTTAGAGTTCGGGTCTCCGTACTGGCGTATGCTAATTGGATTTCAGAGTTATCTGGGAAATAAGATACGAAAAGCTGAAGATCACTTTCTAAAACAGGCTCTCCGCCCAAGCATAGAAATCTAATAGATTTCGTGAATGAGGCTAGGTTTAGGGTGCTGATTCGAGCCAAAGTTCTAAAAGCGGAACTGGTCAAGGTAGCGAAGGTTACTTGTTGATCTAGCCAAAACTGAGGAATGTCCTTTAGGTTTTTAGGGCTTAGATCGAAAATGGCAATACTTGCTCCGGAGATTAAAGCTGGAAAAATGCTTGCCAAGGACGAGCTAAAAGAAGAGGCGAATATGAAGTCTAATGTGTCTGACTCTGAGATTTTATTCTCATCCACTTGCCTATTGGTATCCTCTGCGATGGATTGGTAGTCATGGACTACATACTTTGAGCTACTTGTACTTCCAGAAGTACAATAGATACAAAAGAGCTTTTTAGCTATGTCTTCATGTTCCCACCATTGATCAAGCTCTGAGACTACGGTTTTTTTTATAGTATTGAAATCAAAAGCTGGAATAGCAGTTTTTTTTATCTGATCTCGATCGGTGATCATTAAGCTGACAGGAACCTGTTCCCACCAAGCGTCTTCAATTCCTTCTGGGATAAAAAAAAAGTGATTGTTAGAGAGTAATATTCCAATGCAGGAAATCAGTTCATCTGTTTTGCTTTTCAAAGAAATACCGATGCACATCTCTTTTATTCCTTGGTTTTGAATACCTGAAGAGACGACTGATGCCTGCTTCATTAATTCTCCATAGGTAAGAGAGTGGCCGTTAGCTTTGATCGCTATTCGGTCAGGAAATTGATTGACCTGATAGAGGAACCTATCCAGCATGTTGATAAATGAGTAATTCCTCAGAAACTGTCATACCGGTTTTCACCATGTTTTGGTAACTAATGCTATCCTTATAAGCCCATGAAAAAACAGGTTTACTCCCGTTGATGGCTTCTGATCTTTGGATTCTCCAAGAAAGTGCCGACTTGTGTATTCCTAAAAACCTATAGTCTTTTAGTATAGCTCCGACAGATAAAATAGTGAATTGAGGATGAAAATATAAACCAGTAATGCCAACAGGTTTGTTTTTATAGTGGATAAAATAAAACTCAAGACCTTCCACATTTAGTTTTAATCTAAAATTTTCCTCAACAGATTCTTCATGTCTATTTTCTGCTTCGAAACAAGACAGGTAAAGCCAAGCAAATTCTTTGATATTTTGCTTGGTAACAAGAACTAATTCCACCTCTGGAAGTATGGGGTATCCAGCAAAATTTTCTGGTATCAATTTCATAATAGAAATCTTTCCTTCAGGCTTATAATCAGGAGATTGTTGGATGATTTCACTAGATAAGTAATCCCCTGAATCAATCAGAATCTGATGTTTGTTTTCTGCAATATCGGAGTAGAATTTTTTGATATAATCCAATAATTCTAGACTATTGATTTTGCCAATACAATAGTTAAAATAGTTGATTGGAGTAAACTTAAGAAGTGTCAATTCACCGAAATCCTCTACAGCAATGTGGTTACGAATGGATAAATTGTTCTGAAATGCATCTAGCCTTAATAGGTCATAGTGTAGCAGAGTATTCATAGTGAAGCTAGTGTGAGGCTGAGACAGAATCTATTTCGTTCGGTCAAGTATTTTGCTCCGCGAAATACAAGATTTAATTAGTATCTATTTTAAAGAATTAGAAAAATATTTAGTGTTTTTGAAAGAAATTTGCTTCAATGTTCAGTTTCGAGACACTACTCTTGTACTTGGATGAGTTTTTGCGAAAGTTGTTTTTATGCTAAGGTTAAATATTTCTTAAATGGATTTACAATACGGATTAGAGCTGGTTGGGACATTTGTATTTGCGATTTCGGGAGCTTTAGCCATCCGTGAACAGGAGCATGATATGTTTGGGGCCGGGTTTACAGGATTTATTACTGCTATAGGAGGGGGAACTTTAAGAGATATTTTGTTGGATAGTTATCCACTTGTGTGGATCGGTGACGTAAATTTTCTCTATTCCATATTGGTTGGCGTTTTGGCGGCATTTACCTTTCCCAAATTCCTTAGCAAGCTTCGCCGGACTTTCTTTCTTTTTGATACCCTAGGTATAGCTTTTTTCACTGTTTTGGGTGTAGAAAAGGCCTTGAGTCTAGGAGTGAGACCAGAAATCGCTGCGATTATGGGGATGTTTTCTGCCGTAATGGGAGGTGTAATCCGTGATACCTTGACGAATACTTTACCGATCCTTTTCAGAAAAGAGGTTTATGCCTCAGCTTGCTTGGCAGGAGCAATATTTTACCTGATTCTCAATTCTTTTAATGTTCCAAGAGATATCAATCTGTTGGTTTCCATTGTAGTGATCATTGCCATTCGCATGCTTTCTATGAAATATAAACTGAGTTTGCCAAGGCTGGACTAGAGGAATTTTCAATAGACAAATTCAAGGCTCAATTTTCCTGACCAAACTTTGTAAAGCTTACCAGAAGCTTGGGATAAGTGAAGGTACTGCCAACTTGTATTTTTGGTATGCTTCGCCAAATTGGTTAACCAGCTTTTTTTCCTCAAAATATATCCCAAATGGTAAGTATAGAAGCAAGCAGGCTAGATGAACAATGGCTGTGACGGTTCCAGAAAACAGAAAATATCCAAGGAATATCAACACCAATCCTGCATAAAGTGGATGGCGAATTTTTGAGTAGAGCCCTGTCGTCACTAAGGTTTCATCTTCTTTTGTAGAAGGTTCAAATCCCAGAAAACGCTTCAAAGAGTAGTTTTTGCTCGATTTGGTAAGGATGATAGTGCCGAATCCCGCAAACATATAACCCAAGTAGTCTGTCAAATCCCCTTTGGGAAACAAAATGCTTTTGGGAATTAACAAGGCCTGGACCATGATGCCCAGGAATAGTAGTATCGAAACTAGGGTATACCCTAAGCGATACCATTTGTAAGCATTTCTCAATTTTCCCTCCAGAATTCTTTTTATCTTGGATGCAGCCAGAACAGAATGAAGAGTATAGAAAATGATCCAGCTGAGAGCCAGGAGTAAATAGTTCATCGAGGTATATTAAATTTCAGAGTAACTAATATTTTTATGAATTCGAGCATGACAAAGATCGTTGCACGCTGGAGTGATTATCTGCTATACGAGATTCCCCGTCCGACTGGCGTTAGCCGGGCTGGCATTTGGCCTTTGAAAATCAAATTATAAACACATGAAAATCGGAATAATCCGCGAAGGAAAAAACCCTCCTGACAAACGAGTTCCTTTTACTCCGGATCAACTTAGGGCTATTCAGAAAGAACATGCTGGTAAGATTACCATTCAGGTGCAATCCAGTTCATTTCGTGCGTTTTCAGACCAGGAATATCTTGATGCTGGAATTGATGTATTCGAGGATATTTCTGACAGTGATGTGCTTTTCGGTGTGAAAGAAGTACCCGTTGATCAGTTAATAGATGGTAAGACATATTTTTTCTTTTCTCATACTATCAAAAAGCAGAAGTCTAATAGAAAGTTACTGAAGGCAGTTTTAGAGAAAAATATCAGGCTGATAGATTATGAGGCCTTAAAGGATGAGGAGGGAAAACGCGTGGTTGCCTTCGGAAGATGGGCGGGGATAGTAGGAGCTTATAATGCTTTTTGGACCTATGGAAAGAAGACGGATCTCTTTGAAATCAAGCGGGCAAATGAATGCGTAGATCTTAAAGATCTTCATTTAGAGCTTTCCAAAGTGCAGCTTCCACCTGTGAAAATTATCCTGACTGGCTCTGGCCGTGTGGGAAATGGGGCAAAGGAAGTCCTGAATTCTTTGAAGATTCGCGAGGTATCTGCGCATGATTTCTTGCATATGTATTTTGATGAGCCGGTATATGTGAAGTTAAGTTCTGCGGATTACAATAGAAGAAAATCAGACGGAGGCTTCGATAAAGAAGAGTTCTACTCCTTTCCAGAGAAATATGAAAGTCACTTTCAGAAGTTTGCGGAAGCGGGAGAAATGTTGATTTCAGGAGCGTATTGGGATCCGGATGCTCCACGCTTGTTTGAGTTGAAGGATATAGCAGCCGAGGATTTTCAGCTTTCCGTGATTGCCGATGTGAGCTGTGATGTAGGAGGCCCAATACCTACTACGATTACTTCTTCTACTATTGCAGATCCAGTGTTCGACGTGGATAGGCAATCTGGGGAGAAGATTCAGGCATTCGGAAAGCAAACAAGTATTTCTGTGATGGCCATTGATAATTTACCCTGCGAACTTCCACGTGAATCAAGTAAGGAGTTTGGGATTCAGTTGTGCAATTGGGTGATTCCGGCACTTTTGGAAGAAAACTCAGGAATACTGGAGCGGGCAACCATTGCGCGTGATGGGGACTTGACTATAGAGTTTATGTACTTGACAGACTTTGTGACTGAGCATGAATAAGTTAAATCGATTTCTAGAATCCACACTTTTGAAGCCTACAATGACTGGCGGAGAGGTGGATATCCTAATCAGAGAAGCAATTGAAGAGCAATTTGTAGGCGTCTGTGTTCCTCCATTTTGGCTAAAAAAAGTAAGAAGAGACTTAGGAGAAGAGAATGTGCAATTGGTGACGGTGATAGGATTTCCCTTTGGCTATTCGGATACCGCTACCAAAGTGTTTGAAACCCAAGAAGCAATCCGACAAGGCGCAGACGAATTGGATCTCGTTTGGTCACAGACGGCCTATCTCTCCGGGATGAGCTGGCCAAAGATAGAAATCGCTCAAATCGCAAAGATTTGTCATGAAGAGGAGAGAATTCTCAAAGTCATTATCGAAACAGCTAATTTGGATGACAAGCAAATTGTAGAGGCATGCTTGATATGCCAGGATGCTGGAGTGGACTTTGTGAAAACATCCACTGGCTACGCGGCAACAGGGGCAAAAGTAGAAGACATCCAGCTGATGCGAGAGAATTTATCTTCATCTGTAGGCATCAAAGCTAGTGGAGGAATCAAAACTCTGGATTTTGCACTTGAGCTGATTAGCGCTGGCGCGGATAGAATAGGTACTAGCTCAGCTAAAGCTTTGATGGATTCCTGGAGAGGTTCTCAATCGTTGCTGAAATAGATCAGCAAGAAAGGAATAATAAAGAAAGTCAGAAGGATGTAGGCAAAACCCAAGAATCTACTTTTTACGGATTTTTTGCCCATATACATGGCCAAGATCACTGGGATGTTTCTCAGTTTAGGAAAAGGCAAGAAAATCAAAGCTCCTATAAAATTGAAAAGGAAGTGCACTATAGCTAGCGCTATGGCTGCTTCCGTCTTATAAATAGCGGCAATGGCTGCTGTAATCGTAGTTCCTATATTGGCGCCTATGATGAAAGGAAAGGACTTTTTTACAGATACTTTCTTGTTAGCGACCAATGGAACCACAAGTGAGGTAGTGACAGTGCTGGACTGTACGGCTGCCGTGAAAAAAGTCCCATAAATGAATGCCATGTATGGATTCTTGAAGATGAGCTTATTTATATCGTGAAAGCTATTCAGGATAAAAGCTTTATAAACAGCCGTTGACAATATCTTAATAGCAGCAAATACTAAGAAGATCGAAAGTATCATTGTCAGGAATGGAATATCTATGGTATTGGAGATCCATTCTGTGATTGGTCTGGTAAAAACCTTATTGTAAACGATGGGACCGGAGTATGCATCATCTTGGATAAAAAGGTGTGCTATGGAGATTGATAGTTTGGATAAGAAACCAAAATAGATCTCCAATGGTAACAATATGATAACAGTGAATATGTTAAAAATATCATGGAGCATACCAGCAGAGAGTGCTCTCTTAAATTCTCTCTTATTCATAATATAAGAAAGAGAGACAAGGGTGGAGGTCAAAGTTGTTCCGATATTGGCTCCCATTACCATGGGTACAGCCTGCTCCAGTGTAAGGTGCCCTGAGGCCACTACTGCTACGATGCTGGCAGTGACAGTGGAGCTGCTCTGAATTAGAGCAGTCATCAGCAATCCTATGAAAAGACTAACAAAGGGGTTTCTGGTAGCCATAAGGATACTTTCTGCTACCGCACTGTTCAGATGACTCATTGCCACAGTGAGCAAATCAATCGCGAAGATGAACAGCATAAGTGCCAAAAGCATCATGAGATAGCTTTTAGTCTTATTTACTTTATTTTTTTCCTGCTCTAAGCTCTCCATCTACCAGATTCAGAATTTATCCTGTTTTACTTATTTTATCTCAGGATTAATGGCTTATAAAAGAGGGCGGAACTATCCGAGAATCCAAATTTTTGATAAAATATTGGGCAAAAGTTGAAATTTTTTTGCGAAAAACAAGGCGAAACTAACTTTTAGAAGTGGAATTGTATTTACTTAACAATTTGATAACATGGGGAGAAGGATATCTTCTTTAATTTTGCGCCACCGACCAAAAGCCAAATCATGGCCAAGAAAAAAATAGACCAAAACATTAATCAGGATAAACTCTCCAAAGGAGCTTACTCACTGTTCGATTTTACTAAAAAAGAGAAATCTTTTCTAATAGTCATCTGTGTCCTGATTTCCATCGCAGGATTAATCACGCCATATACCTACGCTGCTATGTGGTTTGGGTTTGCGCTAGCTGCTTATTCTGCCATTGCAAATGATAGTATCCAGACCATTGGTACCTTCATAGCCTCAAACCACAACAAGAAGTGGTATTGGCTATGGTTATTTATGGGGGTGATCTTTGTAGGAACGGTTACTTATAGCTGGTTTACCTTCAATGGTGACGTCAGTTATCAGCGACTAAGTGTTCCAGGATTGGACAAAGCGCCAACTAGCTTTGTTTTCCTTCAGCTTGCTGCACCGATTGTGCTCCTTATTATGACTAGGCTGAGGATGCCAGTTTCTACCACATTCCTTTTGTTGAATGTATTCACTTATAAAGCAGGAACTATCGTAAGTGTGATGTTCAAGAGCTTTGTAGGATACCTTTTGGCTTTTTCTATCGCTATAGCGGTATGGTTTATACTTGAACGATTTGTCAAGAACTACCTTAAAGGGAAACCTGCTCCATATTGGATTTACTTGCAGTGGATCACTTCTGGTACGCTTTGGGCAGTTTGGATCATGCAGGATGCTGCCAACATTGCAGTTTTCCTTCCAAGACAGTTGAATGCAGTAGAATTCTCTGTATATGCTGGTTTTGTATTTATAGGATTAGGATTCCTTTTCTATATGAAAGGTGATAAAATCCAAGGTATCGTTAATGAAAAGTCCAGTGTGACTGATGTACGAGCCGCGACGATTGTTGATTTTGTCTATGCAATTATCTTATTCTACTTCAAACTTTATAGCCATGTACCAATGAGTACTACTTGGGTATTTATAGGTTTGCTTGGAGGTAGAGAAATAGCGATTGCACTTGGTAAACATGCCAAAGCAGAGAAGAGGAATGCTTGGTTGTTTAGAGCCTTTAAAATGGCTAGAAATGACGTGTCCAAGGCATTCATCGGATTGGTGGTGTCCTTGATTCTCGCATTCATTATCAATGATGGGGTGAGAAATGAGATTCTGGACTTTTTCTAGGCATTTTGGAAATAGAACTTTATAGTCACGAGTACTTCATGAATGAAGCCTTGAAGCAAGCTAAAAATGCTTTCGAAGAGGGGGAAATTCCTGTGGGTGCCGTGATCGTGTCTAAGAATAGAATTATTGCCAAAGCCTACAATCAAACGGAGAAGCTCAATGATGTAACTGCCCATGCAGAAATGCTTGCGATCACTTCTGCGGCGAATTACATGGGAGCAAAATATTTAAATGATTGTAGACTCTATGTGACCCTCGAGCCATGCGTAATGTGTGGCGGTGCACTTTTTTGGTCCCAAATAGGGGAAATCCATTATGGAGCATCCGATCCCAGAAGAGGGTATTTGCAAAGCAATCCGGGTATTTTGCACATAAAAACTAAAGTCTTTTCGGGGACGCTTGCCCAAGAATCTGAACAGCTTTTAGTGGAATTTTTCAAAAAACTGAGAAAATAGAAGGAAATTGGAGTCGTAAGAACCTTTTTCAATCTCACGTGGTTGCTAAGGCAGATTATTTGTATGATTTTTAATCAATCTTTTAACCTTAAAATTAAAACAAAATGGCTTTCGAACTTCCTTCTTTACCATATGCCACTACGGCTTTGGAACCAAACATTGATGCAAAAACTATGGAAATCCACCATGGTAAGCACCACAATGGATATGTAACTAACCTTAATAACGCTATTGCAGGAACTGACCTTGAAGGCAAATCATTGCTAGAATTGCTTCAAGTAGCTGGATCTAATACTGCTGTAAGAAATAACGGTGGTGGGCATTATAATCACAGCCTTTTCTGGAAAATCATGTCTCCAACAGGCGGCGGAGCTCCAACAGGCGATCTTGGAAATGCTATCAATGCTAAGTTTGGCAATTTTGATGCATTCAAAGAAGTTTTCAACAAAGCAGCAGCTACAAGATTCGGTTCAGGTTGGGCTTGGTTGATTTTGACTGCAGCTGGTACACTTGAAGTGGTTTCTACTGCAAATCAGGACAATCCATTGATGGATGTGGCTGAGATCAAAGGAACTCCAATCATCGGACTTGATGTATGGGAGCATGCATACTACTTGAATTATCAGAATTTACGTCCTAGCTACATTGCAGCTTTCTGGAATGTGATCAATTGGGATCAAGCAAACACGAACTACTCAGAAGCTTTGAAAAAATAAGCTTTGTAAGGAAAATTATAGGATCCTCGGGCAGCTTGTCCGGGGATTTTTTTTGTCCAAAGCTGAAATTTTACTGTTCGATTCCGATACAGTCGTTTTTAAGTAGAGTTTGAAAAGTTACTCCTAGAGCTAATTTAAGCACTTTTCAAGCCTTGGCATTTCTTTTTCAATAGGTGGCACAGAACGACACACAAAGTACTATTGAAATGAAAACTACCAACCTACTATTTTTAACGCTTTTCACTTACCTATTTGGTGTAAGTAATTTGGCGGCAAAAGATGTCAGCCGGATTACCGGTAAAATCATCGACCAAAATGAACAAGCAGTGCCTTATGCAAATGTGGCATTGATAGATGCTGTCAGCGGCCACCTTGTGGATGGAGCCGTATCTGATGAAAATGGAGTTTTTCTCATCGAATCTACGAAGACTGCCAAGGTGAAATTGGTGGTTTCTTCTATAGGTTTTACCTCTTTTGAATCGGAAGTATTTGCTCTGGCTCCAGGATTAATCAAGGCTTTCGGGGCAGTTTCTGTTCAAGACGAAATGACTGGATTAGATGAGGTGACAGTGAAATCTACGCGTCCGGAAATCATCATAGAAGCGGATAAGACCACAATTAATGTGGAGGGAACTGTAATGGCGGAAGGCTCAAATGCACTGGACGTGATCGGGAGATCTCCAGGGATCTATGTGGATCAAGATGGGATAATCAATCTAAACGGGCGTACAGGTGCTACAGTGATGATCAATGACCGACCTACCTACATGAGTGCCACTGATCTTGCCAACTTCCTTCGTGCTATGCCAGCCGATAATATCAAGAGCATAGAAGTGATCAATAATCCATCCGCTCGATTTGATGCGGAAGGTTCTGCTGGGGTGATTAATATCAAGCTGAAAAAGAATACGGTAGATGGTATGTTTGGAAATATTCAGGCTGGTTCATTGTATAATGGACAATGGCTACCGAATACTGGCGTAGCACTGAATGTGAAAAAAGGTAAGTGGAGTACGAATGCTAATTTGAATTATAATCACTTTGGAAACTTCAACGATTTGGAGATCAATAGAAATTTCAGCTTGCCGGAAGGGATTTCAAAATTCAGTCAAGATTCTAGAATTACTACCAGAAACAAAAATCTGTTTTTCAATGGCGCTGCCAATTACGAGATAAATGCGAATCAAAATATTGCGATAAATGTCCAAGCTTCCGGCTCGGATGATAGTGATGATAGTAAGTCTTTGACAGATATTATCACTCCTGGCCTGTCTGATGTTAGCTATTTGGATTCTCGAAATGACTCTAGAGGAACGGGAAATCGAATCTTTGCCAACCTTCACTACGATGCGAAGCTTGACACTTTGGGTACCAAGATTAGCTCAGACATTGACTTTACAAGGATGAATTCTGACAGTGAATCGTTGCTGACTAATATGCAATGGGTGGGAGAAAACACTTCTCAGATACTGAATAGTAAGATTTTGACCCTTAATGACATGTACTACAACATTTTCACTGCAAAGGTTGACTTTGTAAAACCTGTAGGAAAAGGAAATACCATCGAAACTGGAGTAAAAGGTAGCTGGGTGAAATCTGACAATAACCTGAACTTAAATAAATCTCAAGAGGAAGGTCCATTTATCCCAGATCCATCTAGCAATAGCTTTATTTACAATGAGAATGTGCTTGCTGCATACATCTCTTACAAAGGGAAATTCTCTGATAAGCTTTCGTATCAAGTAGGCTTGAGAGGCGAGCATTCTGATATCACAGGTAATTCGGTTACGTTGAATCAGGTGAAGAATCAGAAGTATTTCAACTTATTCCCAAGTGCTTTCATCCAGCATAAAATAAGTGACAATTATCAAATCGTCTATAATGTCAATCGTAGGATAACTAGACCGAATTATCGTTTGTTGAATCCTTTTGTGTACTACATAGATCCACTGACTACCGAAACAGGTAATCCTAATCTGAAACCACAGTATTCTAATAACTTCGAAATGAACCATGTGGTGAAAGGTATGTACCAATTCACCCTCGGTTATAGTGAGACAGAAGATGCATTTATGCAGGTATTTATGCAAAATGAGGATGAACGCACGACGACTACCTTCACTGATAATTTCGACAAGACAAGAAATGCCAATTTCAGAGCAATTATTCCGGTAGATATCAAAGAATGGTGGGCTGTATCCAATATGGTGCAGGTAAATTATAACCAATACAAATCTCAGATTGGCGATGATTACCTTAACAATGCCAATACCTCATTTATGGTACGCTCGCAGCATAACTTTACCTTGCCAATGGGCTTTAAGGCTGAAGTAATGGGGATTTATCTAGGTCCGCAGATTTGGGGACAGGGGCAGATCTCAGGCTTCGGCTGGGTAGACGCTGGTGTGACCAAGTCTATATTGAAGGATAAAATCACGCTCTCCGTTAATGGAACTGATATATTCCGGACGCAGGTGATTAAAGCCAAAATTGACTTTGCAGCTATAGATACCAATTTCCGACAGTATAGAAGTAATCAGGGAGTACGATTTACACTGAAATATAATTTCTCCAAAGGAGAAAGCTTCCGAGTAAAAAGTAACTCAGGAAGTTCTGAAGAGCGAAATAGATTGGATTGATATAATTCAAAAACGAGTGGGAGAGCCAGGTCTTAGACCTGGCTTTTTTCATTTTATCTTCACCTTATAAAGAGTGAAATAATCCTCTTCTATTTCAGGATTTACTTTACCCATAAACCATACTGCTCCTTCTCGACCAACGAACACATCCCCTAGCTTTTCAGGAATTTCAGAATCGCTCAGCAGTTTGCCATCCAGATCAAGAACCTGATAGCGGAGTTTATATTTATTAGCTATGCGGGTATTAAAAACCTTCCGTTCATCATTCGCCATTTGCTCATGGTATCGGAGAGCATCTTGAGCGTCATAGCCAGTATCATACGTGAGGACAAGCTTGTCTCCCACGATGACTAATTTATGAATAATGCCAAAAGAGGGGTCATAGCTTATGGCTCTAGGATCAGCTTTTTTGGGGTCTTCCCCTTGATTTAGTCTGTAATCTTTAAGCTGAAGCGGAATTCTTTTAACCTTGTTATAAGGAAAATCAAGCTCATAAATATTCAAAAATGGATCAGTTCCACTGATAACATAGAGCTCGTCATTTACCACTTCAAATGTTGTGGAGATAGTCGTTGGCTCATGGGACATGTCATTTTGGAAGATACTTTCAGGGTCAAGGTTCAGAAACTGCTCATAGTTTCCCGTCTTAGGATCTGCCTTAACAAGTTGTAAAAATGTATCGTAAAACTCCGGTTGAGTTTTGTTAAACTCTCCTCGTGCGACTGTGCCTGTTACGAGAATTTTTCCATTTACAAATTGGATCTCGCGCTTAGCGTCAATTCTTCCGCTGAAAGGCTTTATTTGATCTCGTGGAACTTTGGTGCTATTGAGCAAATTGCCCTCTAAGTCGTATTCGAATATTCCTGTGGCTGAAACGACTTGAATGTTTTTCGAAGCATTAAACTTGCCCGCACCCATAGGATAAAATCCGAATCCGTCTGGCGCATCTCGGTCTTTGCTGAATTCGCCCAGAATATTTCCTTCAAAATCCGTACTGACAAATTTCATGTTCTGTGGATCAAATAATAGAATCCTCTCGAATTCTGGATTGACATCCATCAGGTTGAGCTTGCCAATGTAGGCTACACGAATCGAATCTGTGATTTCTAATTTGAAATCTGACTTCTCATTAGTTTGTGAGGTCTTGGGTGATTCACAGCTGAAAAATGAAGTAACTAGTAGGGCGAGAAACCAGTGCGATAATTTCATTGAGTTGGAGATTAGTTCCAACTAATATATCTATTCACCTACCAATAATCCAATTGTAATGTTATGTCTTTCCAAAACTAGCCCATTTAGGGGATGGTTAATAGGTCGCCAAGCGCGGAAAACTGCCTATTGGAAATGGTATAAAAAGATCAGAACTCCTGTAAATGCTGGCTTTTTTTGATCTTTGATTTCGAGTTTCACTTCTACCTCAGCTTTCACGGTTCCTCGTAGGTTTGCTACATTTTTGAGCTTAGCGGCAAGTCGAACTTCACTATCTACCAATACTGGAGTAGCAAATCTTAAGGATTCGATTCCGTAATTGATCATCATTTTTAGATTTCTCACGTCTACGATTTGCTCCCAAAGATGAGGGACAATACTCAGTGTGAGGTAACCGTGTGCAATGGTGTTTCCAAATGCTCCTTCTACCTTAGCTCGCTCAGGATCGGTGTGAATCCACTGATGATCATGCGTAGCTTTTGCGAATATATTTATCTGTTCCTGAGTGATATGGAAATATTCAGATGTGCCTAGACTTTGTCCGTTATGTTGTTCGAACTCTTCAAAACTACCAATGATTACAGGGGACATGTGTTATTTTTTTTGGTAAAAAACCAAATTAGGGAAGTTTTAGCGGGATTTACAAGTGCATTAGTGAGTCAAGAAGTGAAATTAACTTTTAGTTGTTTAGGTAGATTTTACTAAAATTATATTTTAATATGACTTTAGTTTTACTAAAAAAAAGACATATTTTGTGTAAAAATACTTAACAGTTCAGCATGTCTATACTCTTTGTAGCTACCTATTTATTCTTTGGTTTTCAGGCTCCAATTGATTCTATTCCGAAAAAGGATACGACCCCTATTTATTCCATTCTTACAGAAAATCAGCGAATTGAAATTTCTGAAACCTATGAAGTAGTTCATAACATAGAGCGGAATTTTACTATCCTTTCTCCTGAGGGATTAGCTCATGCGTTTACTTCTGTTTTTTACGACAAGCTAAATAAAATAGAAAGTGTAGAGATAGAAATTACTGATCCTTTAAGTGGAAAAACTATTGAGAAGGCTAAGACAAAAGATATGACAGATGCGGCAATATATTCCAGTAGCAGCATTTTTGACGACAACCGACATAAGTATTTTGAAGTAAAAAGCAGCAAATTTCCAGTTCAGGTTACCATTAAGATTGAGACAACGTCTGCTAGTAATTTCCAATTGAGGGATTGGGTTCCTGTACACCGGTATAACCAAAAAGTGATTAAGTCTAAGCTCACGGTAGCATATCCTGAACATATTGGCTTGCGCTATAAAGCGGTCAATTTACTCGGAGAAAAGTCTGAAAATAAAGTTGATAATAGACTTGAAGTGACTTGGGAGGAAACAAATTTGCCTGTGCAAACTCCTGACATGAAAAAGGAAGACGATCACAAGCTTTTACTAGCCCCGGTCGGATTTGCTATGGGTGACTACGTGGGTAAAATGGAAGATTGGTCTGGGCTAGCTGCTTGGCAGTTCAAACTTAATGAGGGGCGAAAAGCTCTTCCCGCCAATTTCGAAGCTAAGCTAAAAGGAATGGTGGCCAATGTAGATACCGACTACGAGAAGATCCAAATTCTTTATGAATATCTACAAAAAAACTACCGCTATGTCAGCATACAGCTAGGCATCGGTGGGTGGCAAACTATGACAGCTACAGATGTGGTGAAATATGCTTATGGTGATTGCAAAGGATTGACAAACCTGATGCAAGCAATGCTAAAGTCAGTAGGGATTGTTTCCAACTACACACTGGTTCAAGCAGGAAAAGATGCTGATGATATCGAAACTGATCTTCCTTCCAATCAATTCAATCATGTGATTTTGCAAGTGCCTATGGGAGATGCAGCGAGTCCAGTTTGGTTGGAATGCACGTCAAATTCTCTTCCAGCAGGATTTCTAGGTGACTTTACCAAAAATAGGCATGTGCTCGTGATCGATGGACAAGGTGGCTATCTGACTAAAACCCCATCCTATAATTCCTTCGATTGGAATACAATTCACAGTAAAAATACGGTGAAAATAGACCTAGAGGGAAACGCTACTATTTCTACGAAAATCAAAGTGGATGGAAACTTTGCAGAGGATATGTTGATGGTCAAAAATTATCTTGACACCAGACAGCAGCGAGATTATTTCAATCGTAATTCACCTGTAGCCGGATTGATTATCAACCAATATGAGCTAAGTGTAGATCATAAAGATTCCCTCTTATTAGCGGATCTAAGCTATGAAGGGGTGATTCAGAAGTTTGTCCAAAACACTGCTAAGCGAATGATTCTAAAACCATTTCTTGGGAAACTTACCGATGAAATGCTGCTCAATAATTCTTTAAATCAGATTGATGAATATCAGATTGAGCTTCCAGAGGTGATGGAAGCAGAGAATTTGGCAGAAAATCTAATTCTCGAAGAAGAAGGTATTAAAGTGACTTTGAGGACATCTTTAGAAGGGAAAAGCCTTAGTGTAAATAGAGAAATTCATCTATCACTGGGGGAGGATATTTCTGAGGAATCTAAAACTGAACTCATCAAACGAATTAACGCCTTAGGATCTTCTAACTTTTATTTTATCAAAAACACAGCTGCACTTAGACATGATTAAATCTTCACTAACTCTTTTTTTTCTACTCCTTACTACGCTTACTTTTTCTCAATCTTATAAACTGGGAGAGTTTGATGATAATGAGATTTCATTGTCAGAAGTAGCTTATGAAACAGATGCTCCCGCAGTGATATTAGTATCCGAAGGGAATTCCAGGTTTTTATCAGGATTCTTAGAGACTACCTATTTTGTTCGCTTAAAAATACTTTCCGAAGCGGGAAAAGAGTATGCAGACATTCGTATTCGATATTACGCTGGGGATAATAACACGGAAAGCGTCAATGGAGTTAAGGCTCAAACCACAAATTTCGTAAACGGAAAACCAGAAACTGTCAAGGTGTCAAAAGATGGGATTTTTAATGTTGACCTTGATGATGGGTACAAGGAGATGCGGATATCTTTTCCAAATGTACAAGTAGGATCTATCATAGAATATCAATACAGGAAAACTGACAAAAACCTTACGTTTATCGATGGTTGGACCTTTCAAAGTAAACTTCCTACACTTTTCAGCAAGTACGGAATCAACATGGTTCCGACCTTAGAATACAAGGTGTTGGGTCAAGGTGAGAACTATAATGCGGGTGTGGAAAAAACCACCGACAATGATAAGTATAGCTGGACCTTGAGAGACTTGCATTCACTCAAAGAAGAGCCTTACATGAAGAATTATCGTGATTACGTTGATCGTATAGAATTTCAGTTATCACGTTATGAAGTGAGAGGTGATTATGGACCGAAATGGGAGTTTGTGCTTAATACTTGGGAAGTTCTTGGAGATGAAGTCATCTCCATGTATTCTCAAAAGGGTTTTTATAGAAGTAATCCCATTGAGAAAGAATTCTTGGATGTTGATTTGAAGGGCGATACACAGCTGGAAACTGCTGAAAAGGCTTATTATTTTTTGAGGAATAACTTTAGGGTCGTAGGGGAAGATTGGATATATCCAGAGCAGAATCTTAATCAACTTCTGAAATCCAAGGTAGGTAGCCCGGTAGAGCTAATGTTGACATTGATGGGTATTTTAAAATCTGAAGGAATTACCTGTGAGCCTGTATTAATCGGGAGTAAGGGATATGGACGAAGTGATATAGTGCCTTTTCCATTTCTTAATCAGTTTGATGAAATATTATTGCTTACTGAACTAGATGGGAAGAAGCATTTTATCGATTTATCTCAAGCTGATGCTCCTTTTGGTTATGTAGATCTAGATAAACACGTGACAGCAGGATTGTATCTTGAGAAGGAGAAGAGTAAGCTTGTGCCGATAGATATTCAGCATGCTTCCAATTCTATTTATTTCTCACAAGTGAGCATGAATGAAGATGGTCAGTTAGCAATTACAAATTCTCATAGAAGTTATAGATACAGCGGACTCAGATTGGCTCAGCAGATAGAAGGGATTCAAAAGAGAAATGAATCCTTAGAAAAGTTGTTTGATGAAGAGGAGGGAGTAGTTTTCGAGAATTTCAAGGTGGACAATTACCTGGAAGAAAAAGACGTTTTGATGGTTAATTTTGAAATGAAATTTCCTGAGACTGAAGGTCAAGAGATGATTCTTTTTAGCCCGCTCAAATTTTCCTCTTTTGCGGAAAATCCCTTTACCCAAGAATACCGCATGTTCCCGGTAGATTTTGGGTATGCATTTTCAGAAACATTTAATACCGTAGTGACTATTCCTGAAGGGTATGAGCTAGACGACTACCCATTAGAAGCTGGTTATACGATTGATGGAGAGTATGTTGTTTTCATATATTCTCCTACAATAATCGAAAATAGCCTTAAAATCGCAGCAAAATTTATGGTGAAGACGCCTCTTATCCCTGCAAGTGAGTATGAAAATCTCAAGTATTTCATGGAAAGTGTAGCTTCTAAACTTTCTGAACCGGTGATCTTAAAAAAGAAGATAAGTATATGATTGCAGAAATCATCTACTCACTTAGAGTAAGTGAAATCACTTTGGTAGAGTAAATGAGTAAGGTTTAAAATCAGGACTTTGGAAATACGTCTATTAGCAGCGCATGTTACCCTACTAAAACAGCCTCAGAAAACATTTATGAATAGAGCTTTATTCTTCCTCACGTTTGTTCTGCTTTCCTTTTCAGCTCTTGCCCAAACAGCTAAGATGGGACAAGCTAATCAAATTGAAATTTACCTCAATGAGGTCCCTTTCGAGCCAGATGCGCCAGCTGTGATACTAATGACACAGGGAGAATCTAAGTTTTTTGGGAGTGTTTTTGAGACCACTTATTTCGTTCGGATGAAGATTCTGGCCGAAGCAGGCAAGCAATACGCAGATGTACGTATTCGCTATTACGTCGGGGATAAGCGCTATGAAGAAATCAGTGGTGTCAAAGCCCAAACGGTGAATTATGTAAGAGGCGTTAAAACAGAAGAGATCAAAGTAGAGAAAGAAGGCATTTTTGATGTTGCGATGGATAATGGCTATCAGGAAATGCGTATCACCTTTCCAAATGTTCAGGTGGGTTCTATTATTGAGTATACCTATAAGAAAACTGATAAGAATATCACCTTTATAGACGGATGGACCTTCCAACAAAGCATTCCAACGCTTTTCAGCAAGTATCAAATTACTATGACTCCCTATTTACAATATAGAACAATAGGTCAGGGAAGTAATTATGCGAACAAAGTAGAAAAGACAGATTCTAATGGAACCTATAGTTGGACATTGAGAGATCAGTATTCTATCAAGGAAGAGCCTTTCATGAAAAACTTCAGAGATTATGTCGATCGAATAGAGTTTCAGCTTACTCAATATCAAACTCGTTCAGCTACAGCTGGAGTAGAGTGGGAAAAGGTGTTGAATACCTGGGAGGCACTGGGAGATGATATGATTACTTATTATTCTGATAAAGGGTTTTACCGAAGTAACCCAATAGAAAAGGAAGCATTAAATATTGATTTGTCAGGAGGGTCTCAAAAAGAGCAAGCAGCGAAGGCATATTATTATCTCAGGGATAATTATCTGATAAAGGGTGACGATTGGATTTATCCTAAACAATCGTTGAATCAGCTGCTGAAAAGCAAAGTTGGTAGCCCTGTGGAATTGATGTTGACTCTCATGGGAATTCTTAAGTCTATGGGAATAAAATGCGATCCGGTGCTGATTGGTAGCAAAGGTCATGGAAGAAGCGAGCTAGTCGAGTACCCTTTTCTAAATCAGTTTGACGAAATATTGCTATTGACAGAGCTTGATGGATCTCTCCAGTTTTTAGATGTTAGTGACCGAATGGCGCCATTCGGATATGTGGATCTCGACAAACATGTCTCTGGTGGGCTTTATTTGCAAAAGAAACAGAGTAAGCTAATTCCAATTGATATTCGTCATAATTCCAATACTGTCCATTTCAATCAGGTAAGTTTAAATGAAGATGGTCAGCTGCAGATGCAAAGTTCTTTTAGAAATTATTTTTATAAAGGACTTGATCTCGCGCATTTGATCGATTCAAAAGAAAGAAAAAGTGAACCTTTGGATAAAATATTCAAGGAAGAAGATCATGCCGAATTCAGCAATTTCAAAGTGGATGATGCACTTCGGGAGAAAAACTACTACACGCTGAATTATGAGGTAACTTATCCTAAGACTGCTAACAGTAACTTGCTTTCCTTTAGGCCATTGAAATTCTCTTCCTTTTCAGAAAATCCATTTTCAGAGGAATACCGTGTGTTCCCAGTTGATTTTGAATATGCATTCTCAGAGACTTATAATACCAATGTGATGATCCCTGAAGGATATGAAGTAGATGATTATCCGTTGCAGGAAAGTTTTACTATTGATGGGGGATATGTGACTTTTATGTATTCTCCGACCATGATGGATAATATGCTGAAAATAACGGCAAGATTTGAAGTCAAAATACCTTTGATTCCTGCCTATCAATATGAAAATCTCAAGTTTTTTATGGAAAGTGTAGCCTCTAAACTTTCTGAACCGGTAATCTTAAAAAAGAAGACCAGTCTATGATGAAACTGTTTTCTTGGAGGATTTCTATTCTCTGTATTCAGATCTTATTTATTCCCGTTTTGTGCCAGGCACAGCTGGTTTTTGGTGAGTATTCTGAAGAAGAGCTGGCGCTTGAAATTGTTTCTTTTGAGCCAGAAGCCAAAATAGTAGCATTGTATGAAGGTGGAGTTTCGAACCCAATAGTTGATGCTCAGCCAGGAAGAGTGAGTGTATTGGGAATCGCTACCCAGTACCATTATCGGTACAAAATTCTCCACGATAATGTGTTGAACTTTGGAGATATAAGAATTCCTTTTACGCGTGGAGGAGATTTAAATCTTGAGCAGATATTGGAAATACAAGCCCAGGTAAGTTATTTGGAAAATGGTCAACGAGAGGTAAGGGTTCTCTCTGATGAAGACATCAAATTGGTGAAGCTGGATGATGGTTCGGCAGAATACCGTCTTATTTTTCCCAATGCGAAAAAAGGCTCAATCTTGGAATGGAAATATGTCAAATTGGATCGAGTGTATTATTCGCTGGAAGGTTGGGCGTTTCAAGGTACAGTTCCCAAACTGAAAACGATGTTTTCTCTTCTGGTACCTAGTTTTCTTAAATACCAACTTGTGGTACAAGGAGCTCAGGTGCGCAAAGCGATGCAGGTTTCAGATGAGAGAGATACTTTTATTTGGGAGCTGGACAGTGTTCGATCCTTTCAGACAGAGCCATATATTCTTAATCCTTTAGACTATCTGGATCGTGTGGAGGGTTTTTTGTCCACGGATCTTACGCAGCAAAATTCGATTGTCTATTCTACATGGGAAGAGTTGGGTACGCAGATACAGTCGATGAAGGCTTTTGGGTCCTATTTCAAAAAGAATTCATTCAAAAAGATAAACATCGAAGATGATTTGACGGGTGCTACGCAGCTTGAGACTGCCAAGAATATTTATGCATTTGTCTCAAACCAATTTGAATTGATGCCAACAGTTTACCCTCTTCCAACACAGGATTTTAATTCACTTTTAAAGTCAAAAAAGGGAAATCACCTGGATATCAATTTATTGCTGCTAGTTGTTCTTCAGCAATACGGGGTAAATGCCAATCTGGTAATGATCAACCAAAAGGGTGAGAACAGGACTAATCTAATACCTAGCCCATATCTGGATCAGTTTTCCTCATCCTTAGTTAGAGTGGTGATTGAAGGTAAGTTATTTTGGCTAGACGGAACAGCGAAGGATATTCCCTTTGGATTGATCTCTCCGAATAAATTAATGCCTAAGGGATTCATGATCGATGGTGCAAATTCTAGTTTGATTCCTATTAGCCTGGCTCATACTTCCGGTTTTGAAATAGAGATTGGGCTCGGAAAGGATTCGGTAAATAACCTAGTCTATCAAAATTCCGCGAAGATCTTTGGCCTAAGTGTTCAAAGTTTGAAAGAAATACAGCTTAATCAAGAGCAAGAAGTAGATGAGGAATACAGCGCTTATGACGTAACGTTTGAGGATAGTTTCCTTGAAAAAGAAGTTGTGCAGTCTATCTACAAATTGCAGATTAAGGAGTCCAATGATCAGCTAATGGTGTTAACTCCATTCGAGCAATCGATATTCTTTGATAACCTTTTCATAGCCGAGACAAGAAAATATGCGGTTGAATTCGAGTATGGATTTTCGGAGCGTATTAGTTTCCGGTTGGATATTCCCGAAGGCTATGAGCTGGATGAGTATCCAGAATCGAAATCAATTTCAATGGGTTCGAATGAATTGGAATTCACTTTTCAAGTCACTGATAATGATGGAGTTCTTACTTTTGAAAGTAAGGTTTTGGTCAATCAATCTGAAATTCCAGTTTCCAAATACAAGGATCTCAGGAGATTCGCAATAGTCGTTTCTGAGCAGTTGAATTCGCCTATCGTGCTAAAAAAAGTACATTAAACTTTGAGGTGGCTAGGTAGATCATTGGATAACTTTGATAATTTCGATACCAAATACTCCAGCAGATGACAGCATATTTACATGGATTCATTCCCGAAGAGCAACAGCGATTGATGGATCAGGCAGGAGTGTTGGGTTCTCTTATTTATCCTCGAATTGATTTTGGTGGATGCAAAAAACTCCTCGAAATCGGGTCCGGAGTAGGTGCGCAAACGGAGACTTTGCTAAGATTATTTCCTGATCTGCAGATTACCTGTGTAGATTATTCCCAAAGTCAACTGGATCGAGCTAAGCAGAATTTGGCATTTGCTGGTGATCGGGTGAGGTTTGTCTGTCAAGATGCGAAGGAGCTCATTTTGGAAGAGAAATACGATTCGGTATTCATTTGCTGGGCTTTGGAGCATATCCCCAATTCTCATTTAGTTTTAGAAGCTATGAAGCCGTATTTGCTATCTGATGCAAAATTGTGGTTTACCGAGGTTTTCAATTCCAGTTTTTACTTCAATCCACCGCTGGAAGGATTGTCTAAATACTATGTTGCCTACAATGAATTTCAGCAATCCTTAGGGGGGGATCCTGATATTGGTGCGAACCTTGGTAATCTGTTGTTGCAAGCCGGATATAGCCAAATAGAATTGTTTCATGGAGGGTTTCATTTGGATCAGCGAAACTCTGAGGAGCTTAGAAAGATCACTCAGTATTGGAAGGGATTAATGAAAAGTGCTGGGTCTGGTATGATCACTGCAGGATTGATTTCTGATGGTGATTTACTGGCTATGGAAAAAGACCTGGATATAATTGCAGAGGATGATAATGCCGTTTTTTTCTATCATTTTGTACAAATAAGTGCTACAGTTTAATTTATAATTATGAAGCTTATTAAGAGGTTATGGCGTTTGGTCTGGAAAACTGCGATGTGGTTTTTGATTATTTCAGTTGGGTTGACTGTGGTCTATCGCTTCGTGCCTGTGCCGATTACTCCCTTGATGGTTATTCGTGTTTTTGAACAGGCATTTGATTCAGAGAAGGAAGTTAGACTTTACAAGGACTGGGTGCCTATGAGTGAGATTTCAAAGAATGCTCCTCAGGCAGTTTATGCTGCAGAAGACCAGAAATTCATGGCGCACGATGGTTTTGATATTGAGGCCATGCAAAAAGCTTGGGAAAATAATAAAAAAGGTAAGCGGGTAAAAGGAGCAAGTACGATCACTCAGCAGACCGTTAAAAATGTCTTTTTATGGCCATCCAGAAGTTATGTCAGAAAAGGTTTTGAAGCGTATTTCACAGTTTTGGTAGAGTTAATATGGCCAAAAGAGCGCATAATGGAAGTTTATCTGAATGTGATAGAAATGGGTGATGGTATCTATGGGATCGAAGCAGCATCACAGGCTTACTTCAACAAGCCAGCCTCCAAACTCAACCGTAACCAAGCTGCCGCAATTGCTGCTGTTTTGCCAAACCCAAGACGATGGTCTCCTGCCAAACCGACCTCCTATATTATCGGTCGTCAAGGTTGGATTCTAAGACAGATGAATAACCTAGCCCCACTGGAAATGGGTATTTAGTGGTTGGGTTTGTCCTGTTAAATTTGCACTATTCGGTGGTAAAGTTGGGGAAAAATTAAAAACACAGTGATTGGAGATGTTATGCTCAGGTTTTTCAAAGCGAAAAAAATAGTGTGCAAAATTTTCTATTCCAATTGGGCGATATCGGGCACTTTTCTATACTACGTTTCAGGGGTAAAGTTGAAATGAACAAGACTTGAAAATCGTTGTTTGGAGCGTCCATTTGAGGTTTAAAAAATGCAAGTGTTTTTTATCCACATTTTCGATAATTTATCCACACTCCGTAATATTGACATTCTAACTATCATTAAATCAGATAATTACATGCTGTTCTCTAAAGGTAATTTTGTGGATAAAGAAGGCTAACTTCAAAAATGTGTTCAAAAACTGTATGAGAAAAAGTGGATAAATTTCTCTTCCAAATATTATTCTTAAATCGATTAATCTTGCTTCTGTTTAATAAGACGTTTTCGGTAGGCATTAAAGATTCTTGACTTAGAAACGAAGCCTAAATATTTGCCCTCTTCGATTACAGGTAGATTCCAAGCTCCAGATAGCTCAAATTTTTCCATAGCTTTTTGCATATTCTCAGTTGCTAATAGGATTTCTGGAGGACTGTGCATCAGTTCCTTTATAAGCATTACTTCCTGCTTTTCTTTATCAAACATAATGTCTCGGATATCATCCAAGGTGACTATTCCTCGTAGAGCTTTATGCTCATCTACTACAGGGAAAATATTACGCTTGGATATTTTCACTAGACTTATCAAATCTTTCAGTTTTGAATCGGGATGTATAGGAAGCAAATCTCGTTCGATTACATTGGTAATCGTGATGAGTTCCAATAGTTCTTGATCTTTTGATTCGGGTAAGTGTCTTCCTTTTTCCTTCAGTTGTATCATGTAGATACTGTCTTTCTGATAGGCTGTTTTGGTCACATACGAGATGGCGGATACAAACATTAAAGGAATGAACAGCTCATACCCCCCAGTGATTTCTGCTATTAAGAATATAGCGGAGAGCGGCGCGTGCTGGGCACCTGCCATTACGCCGCACATGGCTACTAGAGTAAAATGAGCCAAAGGAAGAGGAATAGTGAAATTAAAAAGATTACTAGAATAGGCGAATAAGAATCCCAAAATTCCCCCTACATAAAGCGAAGGTGCGAATATTCCACCACTACCACCTGCCCCTAGAGTAACGGCGGCAGCTATAGGTTTCACTAGAATTATAAACGCCAAGAAAATAATGATCAAGTAAGGATTCTCAATCAGTGAGAAGAATGGACTTTTTTCGAGCAATTGACTGGAGTTTCCATCAATCAATGTATTAAGCGTATCATAGCCCTCTCCATAGATTGGGGGCAGGAAGAAAACCATAATACCCAATATAGCGCCACCATAAAGAATACGTAACGCTTGGCTATCGAGGCTCTCCATGAGTGATTCAGTTTTTCTTACAGCTTGGCTGAAGTAGAGAGAAACCAAACCACATGCAATCCCCAGAAGCAAATAATAAGGCATGTGAGAAGCTTGAAAGTTCTCCGTCAGTTTGAAATTGAAAACGGAGTCTTTCCCAATAAGAATCATGGAAGTCAGTGATCCTGTCACACTGGCTATCAGCAGAGGAATAAAGCTCGCTGTGCTGATTTCCATCATGATTACCTCAATGGCGAAAATCACTCCACCGATAGGAGCTCCGAAAATGGATGATATCGCTGCTGCAGCACCGCAACCAATGAGTAGGGTCCGTTTCTTTGCATTTAGATGAACCAGAGAGCCTACGTTGGAGCCGATGGCCGAGCCTGTTACTAGCATGGGAGCTTCCAAACCTACTGATCCACCAAAACCAACAGTAATTGCTGAAGTGAAAACACGGCTGTAGGTCTTTACACGTTTGATGATACTCTGTTTTTTGGATATTGTAAACAGAATATCAGGAACGCCATGCCCTCCTATGTCTTTAAAAAGGAATTTCCCTATAAGATAGGCAGCCGAAATACCGATAAGCGGATATAGGATATAGAGAAAATTGGCATACTCTTTATAAAAATCCTCTGTAAGAAAATGCTGGATAGCATGTACACCTTGTTTCAGAATTACCGCAGCAAGACCAGAAAAAACTCCTATTATCCCACTAAGAATAAGGATGAAGGTTTGGTTGCTCATATGTCTGAGCCTCCATATTAAGAGCCTGGTGATAATGTCTTGTTTAGGCAAAATATCGCGTTTGTAGCGTGCTTTAGATTATAAGTTAAATAAGTTGTGAATCAAACAAAAGAGTATGGCTTACTCTTTAGGTAATTCTGCATCCAGCGCTAAGGTACACCTCAAGATAAGATTGACCGCATTGATATAAAATTGCTGATCAATATTCTCGAAAGAATCACTTGGCTTATGATAATCTGGGTGATCCTCTACGCCGAAATAGATATGCGGAACCTGCACATCGAAGAATGCGCCATGATCTGAAGACTTAGTCCAGTTATCTCTGCCAGTGTTTGGTTCATCATGACCGAATAGCAATTTAGGAGTAGACCCAGCTGCTGCAGTTTCGAGAATTGACTTTAAAATTGGGTTGTAATAGGTGCCCGAAGCGTATAACTCACCTTTTTCATTTCTTGAAATCATGTCCATATTGATATTCAATACGATTTGCTCTATAGGAAATGGAAAGTCTTTTACCAGAGCTTTTGCGCCCTGTAAGCCCATTTCTTCACCATCCAATGCAGCAAACATGATAGAATGTTCGGGTCTGTTTTCTTTGAAATATTTAGCTAATTCTATCAAAGCAGCTGTTCCAGAAGCGTTGTCATCCGCACCGTTGTAAATAGAATCTCCTTCTGTATTCGGTCTGCCAACACCGACGTGATCATAATGAGCCGTAATCACTATTAATTTTTGCGAAGAGCTTCCAGCTATAAATCCAACAATGTTTACAGAATTTTCATACGGCTTATTTTCTCTTCTATTTTCAAAGTCAAATTTCTGCTGGTAGTCTGGATACTGAGTTTCGAGTCCTATGCTTTTGAATTGCTCTAAAATGAAAGCTCGAGCCTGTGAATTCCCTTCACTTCCTGTTTTTCTGCCTTTGAGCTCATCTGAGGATAGATACTTAATGTTTTCAAGGAGACTTTTGCTTGCAATACTTTGCCCGTTTGTCTGAAAAAAAACTAGAAATAATAAACAACTTAGTGTGCTTTTGATTGAGAGTTGCATCAAGGGAAGTATTTTGCGTTATGTATATTGGTAAAATTAATAAGCTTAGCGGATCACACCTCTGAATTCATGAAATATAATATCCTTCTTATTTTTATTCTTTTACTAAACCTTCAGCAGGTTTCGGCTCAAGGTAGCCTACCTCAGTCTTTTTTTGACGGAAAATCTATCGTATTTGTCTCCACTGATCCCGGGTCGAGGCCTATTATGACTTGGGAAGAGGTGGCAGATAGTGTTCATCATTCCCTGGTTCAGGCAGGGGCTGACCCTGTAGCATACTTTGAATTGGAGAAGGTTGCACTTTCCGAAGCAGTTCAGGCAGATTATGCCAAAAGCTTTCAAAATCGACTAGTTAAAAATATTATTCTAGTCACGAGGCAGAAAAATCAAATGAGTATTCATGTCGCACCATTTTCAGGAGATGGAAAAATTATTCCTACTACAGCCTTGTTTGGAGTGAGCGCTGCAGATATCGGTGCTACTACAAGCCAGTTTGCACTCATCGGTCAAAACCAGCCCTCGCAAAACCTACTTGTGCTAGATGTGCCGGAATTCCTAAGTATCAACAGTTCCCAAACTTCGTCTAGCCAGAAGTTTTTGGCAGCGAATCCGCTCAACCTTGACGTGTTCAAATTGGGAATTACTATTGAAGGCTCGTCAGCCGAAACAGGTTTGCTCAGCTATTTCAGGTATGATATGTATGGAAAGTCACCAAATACGATTTTAGCAGAACAGGCGGCTCAGAAATCAGGAATTGAACAAGTATTGAAACAATCGTATCCTTATCAGATAGAGTGGCTTACAGAGGCAAAGACGGAGCAAGAGTTAATTCGCGATAGAGTACAATTTCTTTTGATTAAAGTTGAGGGAAGAGAAGCTGATTTGATGAAGAGTATGGGGTTGGAGCCAAACGCAGATCCATCAGCTTCGCGTATTGTAGTGAAATACTATATCAAGCTATTAGTGCGTGACGAACTCTATATAGGTCCTGAATGGGATGCTGATACAGATTGGAGAGTTGCATTGAATAATTTCTTGGAAAATTTAAAAAAATAGGCCTCTCGGATGAGAGGCCTATAGTTACTTAATGATAGGGGTGATTCAAGCAACTTCTACTTCTGTCGATTTCTAAAGGGCATTGTAATATTCTTAGCCTTTTGGATAAATCAAAGTTTTAAATTTCAATTATTCAATGATAATCAAATTTTTTTCGAATAAAAGACACTTAAGTGAAAAAATTGCAAAAATTAGGCTCCTTAAAATAACTCTTCATTCAAAAATGGAATCAAAGCCAATATAATTGCTTGATTATAATAGGTTTGTCTAGTTATTGCCCCGTGGGTGAGAATTCCTACAGATCCGCCACATTGCTTAGAATTTTCTTGGGCAAAAAACTGATCATCAGCTGCACCAAGTTCCATACCTGAGTGGATTAAGTCAGCAATAGCTTTTGGAAGGTAGAATGTTCCAGTTTTCGCTTTGCCTTGAAGACCCGATTTATTTTCTATATAGATCCAGGCAAAGGCATACATCCCGCGGACATCTTCACCAACGCCCCCTTCTATTCCTACCCAATAATCTGCTTCGGGGAAAGATTTTTTGGCATTGATTACTCGGTTTCTTGCACCTAAATAAGTCTCTTCATCACCTTTTGGTTGATCAGATACTTGTGAAGCAGCAGTGATTCCGTTTACGACAAATCCTTTGTGGAATGCTTCAGTAAATGCCGACTCAGTGCAGGCGACTTTAACAGGGTTTTTACTACCAACAATTATTAATGACTTTTCTGAAGTCTGGAAATTCTCTCTTTTGGGGAAATTCATAGAATAAAAAAACCTAGGGGATGCCTAGGCCATGTTTGTGAAAATTTGATTTACATCTTCGTCTTCTTCCATTTTTTCGATCATCTTATTGATGATCTCCTCCTGCTCTTCATCGAGTTCGGTAAGTGTAGAAGGGAAGCGCTGAAAATCTGCGCTGATTACGTCTATATGTTTTTCTTCAAGTGCTTTTTGCATGGTACCGAAGTCCTCAAATTCAGTGTAAACGAAGATTTCACCTTCATTCTCATCAATATCAACTAGACCGAAATCAATTAATTCGAACTCCAGTTCTTCCAAGTCATATTCGCCTTTTGCAAAGCGAAAAACGGCTTTTCGATCAAACATAAATACAACTGAACCCGAAGTTCCCAGTGATCCACCCGCTTTAGAGAAGTAACTTCTTACGTTAGCTACTGTTCTATTGATGTTGTCAGTAGATGTTTCCACTACGACAGCGATACCATAAGGGCCATAACCTTCGTAAACTACTTCTTCGTAATCTTTCTCGTCTTTATTTGAGGCGCGTTTGATTGCTGCTTCGATTCTATCCTTAGGCATTTGAGCACCTTTGGCATTCTGGATTATAGTTCGAAGCCTGGGGTTAGATGCGGGGTCGGGACCGGCCGATTTTACCGCCATTACGATTTCTTTCCCTAGACGCGTAAAAACTTTGGACATTTTGTCCCAACGCTTGAATTTTCTCTCTTTTCTGAATTCAAAAGCTCTTCCCATGATTATAAATATTAGGGTGGTAAAATTAGCAATTCTTTTGGTTTGGCTAGAATTAGAACTATTCTATGTCTAGATTTTGTTGGAAAGTGTGCCATTTTTATAGTGACATTTTTCTAATTCAACTCGACTAAAAAACATTTCAAGTATGTCGGAATTTCTCTCTACCCCTCTTCCAAATATTCCCAAATCAGATTTACCAAAAGTAGTAATTGTAGGCGCAGGTTTTGGCGGCTTAAAGCTTGCTATGAATTTGATGAATAAGAAGTTTCAGGTGATTTTGTTGGACAAGCATAATTATCATCAGTTTCAGCCACTATTTTATCAAGTTGCTACTGCTGGATTGGAGCCTAGCGCTATTTCATTTCCGCTTCGAAAGATTTTTCACGGATCAAAGAATGTGACTTTCCGAATGACTCGAGTTAATCATTTTGATCCAAATATCAAGCGTATCTATACAGATATGGGCTATATAGATTATACCTATCTAGTAATGGCTATGGGAGCAGACACTAATTATTTTGGTTCCAAGAGTATAGAAGAATCTGCTTCTCCGATGAAGACTGTATCAGAAGCGCTTTACATACGTAATAAGATAATTTCGAATTATGAACGTGCTATAAATATTGAGAAAGCAGAAGATCGTAAATCTCTAATGAATATGGTAATCGTGGGCGGAGGTCCTACAGGTGTAGAATTAGCTGGTGCAATGGCGGATCTAAGAAATACGGTGTTGCCAAAGGATTATCCTGAGCTGAATTTCCACAACATGAAGATTGTACTCATAGAGGCTGGCCCAGAATTGCTCGGAGCGATGTCCAAGGAATCTAAGGAGAGCGCTTTAAAATACCTTCAGGATCTAGGAGTGGAAGTGATGCTGAATACTATGGTAAAAAATTACGATGGTAATGAAGTACTACTTGCAGACAATGAACCTATTCAAACTCAGACGTTGCTTTGGGCTGCGGGAATTAAACCAAACAGGATTGGAGGGCTGGAAGATGCTAATTATGCGCCAAATGGAAGATTATACGTCGATGACTTTTCTGAAGTTAAAGGCTGTCCCGATGTCTACGCACTTGGAGATATCAGTTTGATGACGCAAGAAGCTTATCCAAAGGGGCATCCGCAGGTAGCGCAAGTTGCAATTCAGCAGGCGGTTTGTCTTGCGCATAATCTTCATAATATGGAGGAAGGGAAAGAGAAGAGAGTTTTTAATTATAAGGACTTAGGATCTATGGCAACTGTAGGAAGAAAACTCGCTGTGGTCGATTTACCATTTATTAAGTTTCAAGGTATATTGGCTTGGTTTACCTGGCTTTTTGTCCATTTGATGGCAATTCTTGGAGTGAAGAATAAGGTTTTCATTTTCTTAGATTGGTCATGGAACTACCTAAGTTTTGACCCAAGCTTAAGGTTGTTGATTAAGCCGAAGGCGGTAAGAGCTAGCGAGCGGAAGGAGCTGACAGAGGAGAGATAGTCTATTTGGATTTGTTAACAAAAACTATTTTAAGTCAGATTAAACTGATATGCCTAAGTTCTGTCTAATCCATATAACTTTAAAAACGAAACACATGAAAAAATGGATTTTCGCTGCAGGCTTGATGGTAATGGTCAGTCTGAGCACTTTTGCACAAAGAAATGGCGGACAAAGACAAAGCGCTGAAGAAAGAGCTAAAATGAATACTGAGCGCATGGCAGAAGAGCTTAAGCTCACGGATGCTCAGAAAAAGCAGATTTTAGATATCAATCTAGAATATGCTAAAAAGAATGAGGCTGAGATGGCGGAAAGAAAAGCTGATTCTGAGGCTAGAAAAGAGGAGATGGAAGCTAAAAAAGCTGAATTGTCAGAGCAGGAGACTAAAATACAAGCAGTTTTGACTGAGGAGCAAAAAGTAAAATGGGCTGAACTTCAAGCCAAAAGAACGAATGGTCAAAGAGGAGGTCCTCAAGGTGGTGGTGATTCTCAAAGAGGAAAAAGAGGCGGCGGTAATTAATTCGCTATGTGCCTTTATACAAAAGAAGCCATCCCAATATCTTGGGATGGCTTCTTATTTTATTGAAGTTTTTCTGTTATTCAGCAATTTGCTCTTCTACCTGGAAGAACGATTCGTCCTTTTGTGGTAGCGTAGATGATCCCATAAGGAACTCATCCACTTTTACTGCTGCTTCACGACCTTCCGATATAGCCCATACAACCAGGGATTGACCTCGGCGCATATCTCCAGCTAGGAAGACTTTAGAATTAGTGCTTTGGTAATTTTTTGACTTTGGAAGGGTATTTTCCATAGTTTCAGCACCAAATGCCTCCAGCAAACCATTTTGAGCAGGACCAGTGTAGCCGATAGCTAGAAATGCTAAATCACAAGGAACTGTACGTTCGGTACCAGCGATTTCCTCGAAGACCATACGGCCATCTTTATGCACCCACTCCAGATCTACTAGACTCAAACCTGTCACTTGACCTTCGGCATTTACCGTAAATTCCTTTGTAAGAACAGAGAACACCCGCTCAGCTCCTTCGTCATGAGAACTTGAGGTTCTCAAAGTCATAGGCCATTCTGGCCAAGGGTTAAGCGTATTTCTTTGCTGTGGAGGCTTAGGTAGCAACTCAAGCTGTGTAATCGAAGCTGCACCATGTCTATTGGATGTACCGATACAATCACTTCCTGTATCACCACCACCAATTACAATCACATGCTTTCCTTTGGCTGAGATTGGATTTTCTGTGATCTCTTCAGATACGACCTTGTTCTGCTGACCAAGAAATTCCATCGCAAAATGAACACCTGTGGCATTCGCTCCTTTGATATTTAATCCCCTAGGTTGTCCAGCTCCAGTAGAAAGTACTACAGCATCGAAGTTTTTGAGGATATTTTCCGCCTTGATATTGAAACCAATTTCGGTATTGCATGTGAAAATCACTCCTTCTTGCTTCATGAAATCGACACGGCGATCAATTACCCATTTTTCAAGCTTGAAATCCGGGATACCAAATCGAAGTAATCCTCCTGGCTTGGAATCTTTTTCGAATAGCGTCACCTCATGACCTGCTTGATTTAGCTGATCTGCCGCAGCAAGTCCTGCAGGGCCTGAGCCAATTACGGCTACTGACTTACCAGTTCTTGTTTTTGGTGGGTTCGCTTTGATCAAACCTAGTTCATAGGCTTTTTCCGCTATATTTTTCTCGATTAACTCGATCGCAACTGGATCTTTATTGATGCCGAGTACACAGCTAGCTTCGCATGGAGCAGGACAAATTCTCCCTGTAAACTCAGGGAAATTGTTTGTGCTCCTCAATATATTGATCGCTTGCTCCCATTCATTTTTGTAAACCGCATCGTTGAAATCCGGGATTACATTACCTAATGGACAGCCATTGTGACAAAACGGAACACCACAGTCCATGCATCGAGCTGCCTGATTATTTAACTTTTCGCCTGCAAAAGGCTCATATATTTCCTTGTAGTCACCTATTCTAGCTTTCGCGTCACGGGTAACCGGAGTTTCTCTTTTGAATTGAATAAATCCTTCTTTCGCTCCCATTTTACGCCAATGATTTTGATTGTTCTAATGCTCTTTTCTCTAAAACTGCCTTATAATCTCTTGGAATTACCTTGATAAATTTCTCTTTGGTTTTATCCCAATCTTCAAGGAATCTTGTTCCTAGACCTGATTTTGTCAGTTTTATATGTCTTTTGAGGAATGTTTTGATCGTGTTGAAATCCTCATCTTCTAGGTTGTCTATATCTACCAGTTCAGGATTGATCTCCGTGATATACTCCTTTAGAATATAGGCGATTCCACCGCTCATTCCAGCGGCGAAGTTTCTACCAATTTCTCCAAGATTCACTACTAATCCACCAGTCATATATTCACAACCGTGATCGCCGATTCCTTCTACTACGGTCTGTACACCAGAGTTTCTTACACAGAATCTCTCGCCGCCTTTTCCATTGATGTATGCTTCACCTGACGTTGCTCCGTAGAACGCTACGTTACCGATGATGATGTTTTCTTCTGGAACGAATTTGGCATTTCTGCTTGGGTAGACGATCAATTTTCCACCTGAAAGTCCTTTTCCGAAGTAATCATTCGCTTCTCCTTCTAGTTCGAAGTTGACTCCTTTGGTAAGGAATCCACCGAATGTCTGACCTGCAGAACCTGTGAATTTGAAGTTGATCGTATCCTCAGGCAATCCTGGGCTACCGTATATTTTTGAGATTTCATTGGAAAGCATCGCTCCCACTGATCTGTCAATATTCTTAATTGAGAAGCTTCCTGATGATGCAAGAGCTTGTTCAAGTGAAGGAAGAGCAGCCTTTATCAGCTGGCGATCCAAGACTCTTTTCAACTCAAACTCCTGATCGATTTGCTTGTGAATACCTACGTGATCCGGAACTTCCACTTTGTGGAAAATAGGACTTAAGTCTACTTTATCCCACTTCCAGTGATTTAAATGGCCTGTAGATTGAAGAACGTTGCTTTGTCCTACCATTTCGTTCACGGTGCGGAAGCCAAGTGAAGCCATGATCTCTCTAAGGTCTTGCACTAGGAATTGGAAGAAATTCACTACGTGATCAGGATCACCAGTAAATAGTTTTCTCAAGTCCGGGTTCTGAGTTGCAATACCAACTGGACAAGTGTTCAGGTGGCATTTTCTCATCATAATACATCCTTCTACTACCAAAGCCGCTGTGGAAATTCCCCATTCCTCAGCTCCCAAAAGTGTCGCAATTGCAAGATCACGACCAGTTCTAAGTTGACCATCGGTTTGAAGTACTACTCGACTACGTAGGTTGTTTTTCACCAAAGTCTGATGAGCTTCAGAAAGCCCAAGTTCCCAAGGCAATCCTGCGTGACGGATAGAACTCAATGGAGAAGCTCCTGTTCCGCCGTCAGCTCCTGAGATCAGGATTACATCAGCCATGGCTTTTGCCACACCTGCTGCTACTGTACCTACTCCTGCTTGAGAAACAAGTTTTACGTTGATTCTTGCTTTTCTATTCGCATTTTTAAGATCGTAGATCAGCTGAGCTAGATCTTCAATCGAATAAATATCGTGGTGAGGTGGAGGGGAGATCAATCCTACTCCAGGAGTAGAATGTCTTACTCTACCTATCCAATCATCCACTTTATGTCCAGGAAGCTGACCACCTTCTCCAGGCTTAGCTCCTTGCGCCATTTTGATTTGAAGTTCGGCAGCATTCGTTAGATAATTACTCGTAACGCCGAATCTACCAGAAGCTACTTGCTTGATTGCTGAGCGCTCCCAGTCTCCGTTTTCTTTTTTGGCAAATCGAATTTCATCTTCTCCTCCTTCGCCAGAGTTACTTTTAGCACCCATTCTATTCATGGCTATCGCCAAAGTAGAGTGAGCTTCGTGAGAAATCGAGCCAAAAGACATCGCTCCAGTAGCAAATCTTCGCATAATGGAAGATGCAGGTTCTACTTCATCGATTGGTACAGAAATACGTTTTTTGAATTCAAATAAACCTCTCAATGTCAAGGCATCTTTGCTCTGCTCATTTATTTTGGCTGCAAATTTCTTGTACATACCAAAATCATTCAAACGAGTTGATTTCTGAAGCAAGTGGATTGTTTCAGGATTGAACAGGTGTTTTTCACCTCTTCTCTTCCACTGATATACTCCTCCTTGCTCTAGTATCGGGGACTCTGTCTCGTAAGCAGCTCTATGACGGATCAGAACTTCTTCTGCTAATTCATTAAATGAAATACCACTAATTCTAGAGATTGTGCCTTTGAAACATCTGTCGATTACATCAGGGCCCAAACCTAAAGCTTCGAAGATTTGTGCACTTTGATAGGACTGAAGTGTACTGATTCCCATTTTGGAAAGTACTTTAAGAAGTCCTTTACCTATCGCAGATTGATAGTTTGAGAATAGTTTCTTCTGGCTTTTAGCATTTGGTAACTCACCTTTTTCATACATGTCTAGAAGTGACTCTAATGCCATGTATGGATTGATAGCTGATGCTCCGTAGCCAATAGCAGTTGCGAAATGATGTGTCTCGCGAATATCTCCAGATTCTAATACCAAGCCGGCACTAGTTCTGATTTTCTTTTTGACTAAGTGATGGTGAACAGCTCCTATCGCCAAAAGAGATGGGATTGGTGCATAATCTACCGTGCTATTACGATCGGATATAATGATTACATTTTTTCCTTCATTAATCGCTTTTTCCGCTTCGTCACAAAGTTTGTCTAATGCTTGCAAAAGTCTTCCTGGCTGATGATCTGCAAGGAAATGACTCGTGAGAGTAGCACATCTATAGCCTTGCCCCTCCATATTTTTTACCTTTTCCAGATCTTCATTAAGTAGAACTGGTTGGGAAATATGGATTTGGCGAGTATGCTTTGGACTTTCCTCCAAAATATTCTGGCCCACACCTAGACGGGTAAAAAGAGACATTACTAATCTCTCACGAATAGGATCAATAGGTGGATTACTTACCTGAGCAAATAGCTGCTTGAAGTAATTGGATATATGCTGACTCTCTTTGGATAGAACGGCAAGAGGAGTATCTGCTCCCATAGAGCCGATTGCTTCATAGGCAGTATCTCCCATTGGGCTCAATACTACTTTTAGCTCCTCAGACGTATATCCAAAGATTGTTTGATGCTTTTTAATATTCTCAGTAGAGTATGGATGAGTCAGCGTTTTAGGATCATCTTCCATACGAAGTTTGATTCGCTGATCGGCTACCCACTGTTCGTAAGGCTGCTTGCTACAAATCTCTCCTTTTACTTCTTCATCAAATAGTACTCGACCTTTTTCCAAATCAGCCCAAATCATTCTTCCTGGACTAATTCTACCTTTTTCTAAAATAGTAGCTTCACGAATAGGCAAAGCTCCAGCTTCAGAAGAAAGAATAAGTCTTTTGTCCTGAGTGATAAAGTATCTCAGTGGACGCAGACCGTTCCTATCCAGCGTAGCACCTACAGATTTTCCATCTGTAAATAGCAAAGCAGCTGGGCCATCCCATGGTTCTACCAGAGAAGCATGGAATTTATAGAAAGATTTTCTGTCTCGATCCATGACTTCATTGTCCTGCCAAGCTTCTGGCACGAGCATCATCATGGCATGGGGAAGAGATCTACCGCTCAAAGTCAGTAGTTCCACCATAGCATCAAGATTCGCTGAATCCGATTTTTGCTTGTCAGTGATTGGCATCAATCTGGAAAGCTCCTCATCAGTGAAATACTTTGATTTCATGAGGTTTTCCTTTGACTTCATCTTGTTTAGATTACCCTTGATCGTATTAATCTCACCATTGTGAGAAAGAAAACGGAAAGGCTGAGCCAGTCTCCAGTTAGGAAACGTATTGGTAGAGAAGCGGGAGTGAACTATAGCAAAGGCTGACTCTATTTTGGAGTTTTGAAGATCCTTGTAAAAGGCCAAAACTTGATCAGTTCTCAACTGTCCCTTATATATAAGTGTCTGGCTGCTCAAACTCGCAAAATAGAACGACTGATTTACGCCAGGAATCTTAGTATTGATTTCTGAAGTAGAGTAGTTTCTAAGTACATAGAGCTTACGCTCCAGTTCGATACCGGTGAGTCCTTTTTTATGCTTAACAAAGAGCTGCTCTATATTCGGCATCACTTCAAGTGCTCCAGAGCCAGGGACTGTCTCATCTACAGGTACTGATCGATAACCGATCAATTCAAAATCTAACTCTTCAATCAGTTGATTGAGAAGTTCTTTTGAGCGGTGAAATAGCTGCTTATTCTTTGGGAAAAAAGTCATGCCTACACCGTAAGATCCAGCTTCGGGAAGCTCTATCTCTGTACGCGCTGTGATATCCTTTAGGAATTGATGTGGTACCTGAATTAGTATGCCAGCTCCATCACCAGACTTAGGATCAGATCCACGTCCGCCACGGTGCTCCATGTTGCTTAGCATATATAAGGCATCGCTAATCGTCTCATGAGATGGAACTGCACTCAGATCGACAACCGCACCTATACCGCAGGAGTCATGCTCAAACTCCGATCGATACAAACCTTCTTGCATTTTTATAGAATTTATTAGGTTCAAAATTTCCAAAAATTACAGAAAAAATTTGTCCTATTAAAATTACGGCAACAAAACAGCTGCTTTAGTGCCTTATTTTTTATGGATTTTGACTTTATTAATATTTTGGTAATTGACTTTTTGGTGTGATAAACTGAACTGCCCAGTAATATTTATGGCAGTATTTGAAGAAATAGGGTGCTTTTTAATTCAAATCTGAAAAAAAATGTGTGAATCCTTTGATTTTAGGATGCTAAAAAATACCGCTAAAAAAAATAAAATTATTTTTTGTGAATTTTAGTGTTGACTTGTCTGATCAGCTCTCAAAAAAATGCGTGTAAAATTATATTCTGAAAAAATGGATAAACTAAATATATTATAATATCCTGTTCCTCAATCTGTATGTGGGCCAAGTGTATCCTTGTCTAAAGAATTGATGTGAACCTTCACTTTTTTGATTTTCCGGGCATCTACCGCCAAGATGGTAAACTCGAAATCTTGAAAATTTATCTTGGTGCCATTCTTAGGAAGCTTCGAATTGAGCTCTAGAAGTAATCCGCCTAGAGATTCACTTTCGCCTTTGACATCTTCAAATACCTGAGAGTCTAAATCAAGCTTTTTGCAGAAATCATTCAGTGAAACTTTTCCCTCAAAAATAAAGGTAGATGAATCAATTTCTTGGAAGAATATATCGTCGTGGTCATCGAACTCATCGTTGATTTCTCCGATTATTTCTTCGATTAAATCTTCTAACGTGACCAACCCTGAGGTTCCTCCGTATTCATCCACCACTATAGCCATGTGAACTCGCTTAAGTTGGAAATCCTTCAGTAGGGTATCCACTTTCTTATTTTCAGGAACAAAAAAGCTTTTTCGTATCAGTTCATTCCATTTGAAATCTTCATCTCGTTCGATAAAAGGCAAAAGATCCTTGATATACAGTATGCCTTGAATATTATCTATGGTCTCTTCGTAAGCCGGGATTCTGGAGTACCCACTTTTATTGATTTTGTCCATCAACTCATGAAAATCCATTTCCATATCGATGGCGGTGATATCCATACGGCTTTGCATGACTTGCTTTACGGTGAGTGTACCGAAGTTTACAATACCTCTTAGGATTTCTCTTTCTTCACTAGGAGCATCTTCAGTAGTCAGTTCTAAAGCCTGATTTAGTTCATTTACTGAAAGTGAATACCCTTTCTTAACAATACGTTTTTCCAGAAGGTTGCTAAATGCCATCAAGAATATCGAAATGGGCTTGAGCACAGAGGAGAAAAAAACTATGGTAGGAGCCATGATCAGACTAAACTCCACCTTAGCATTGTTAGCATAGACTTTTGGGACAATTTCTCCAAAGAAAACTATGGCAAAAGTGATTCCCACTGTCTGAATTAGGATGATCACAATGCCTGTTGCGTTCATTCCAAAAATAGACCAAGTTACAAATGTGGTCAGCGTCACAATCCCAATATTGATAAGGTTATTGAGGATAAGGATGGTGCTGAGTAATTTTTTGGGAGATTCTACCAGGCTTATTACTTTTTTGCCTCGTGGTGTGTTTTCTTCTTCGATATTCCCTAAGTCTTCATTGCTTAGAGAGAAAAATGCAACCTCTGAACCTGAAACTAGGGCAGAGCCTATCAATAGTAGTATAAAAAGCAAACCATTTAAAATCAGATAACTTACCGAGGGTGAGCTAATCTGAGCGAGTAAATGGTAACTCGGGTAGGGATCGTCCATGTATTAAACCGCAATGGTTAATGCAAAATTAAAAAAAAATTCCCCTGAAAATAACTTTCAGAGGAATTGATTATTAAAATGGCAGATCGTCATCTTCCGTATCTGAAACCATTTCTTGTGCTTTAGGTGCCGATGTAGGCGCCGAAGATGCAGGCCTTTGCTGAGTGGACTGCTGTGGAGCACTAGGATTCCCCGCTCCATCAGGTTTACTACCCAGCATAGTGAAGCTTAAAACACGAATTCTGGTTCGATAGCGATTTTGACCTTGTTCATCCTGCCAGCTATCTGTTTTAATTTTTCCTTCTACATAGATCTGGCTGCCCTTTTTGAGGTATTGTTCGGCAATTTTGGCCTGTGCACCCCACATTTCTAAGTCATGCCATTCTGTTTGTTCAACTCGTTCGCCATTCCTGTTTTTGTATGCTTCGGTAGTTGCAAGTCGCAGATTTGCCACCGTATTATCGCCTTCCAAATACTTTACTTCTGGGTCAGCGCCGAGATTTCCTACTAAGATTACTTTATTTACTCCTGCCATAATTAGTTTAATTTAAGGTTGAAAAAATCTAATACTTGAAGGTACTCAAATCTCTTGATCGTTCAAAAAGTTCACAATTAACTTTGGCTTTGCTAGATATTCGATCTTCTCTTCTGCTACGAGCATGAAACCTTCCTCTTCACACCAGTTTTCGAGCTGTTCCAAATTTTCTTCTTTTATTTCTACTTCAGAGAAAACGGCATTTAATCGTTGATGTGACAAGATGTGTCTGTAATTTTTTGGAAAGCGCTGGGTATTTTCCGCTGCGGAGGATGGGATATGCATTGGAGGAGAAGTAAGACCATCAGGTGTTTCTGTCTGAGGAAAATCAAAAAGTCCTTCCCAAATATCCCCTGAGGTCCGTTTTTTCCAGACCCATTTTTCCCCACACTTAATTACATAATAATGGAAATGCCTTTCTCTTACTTTTACTTTATTAATCTTCACAGGCAGATCCGACACTATATTATATTGTAAAGCGAAGCAGGAAGCCTTGAGAGGACATGATTCACATCCTGGGTTTTTGGGTGTGCAGAGTCTAGCTCCAAAATCCATCATTGCCTGGTTGAATTCTCCAGGCTGATCTTTTGGTATAATCTGATTAGCTAAGGCTTCAAATTCCTTCTTGGCTTTTGAACTTGCTATGTCAGTCTCGATCCCGAAGTAGCGAGCTAAAACCCTAAATACATTACCATCCACAACTGCTTTTACTTCACCATAGGCAAAACTTGCTATTGCTGAAGCAGTGTAACTACCGACTCCTTTTAGTTTAAGTAGTTTATCATAGGTGTTTGGGAATTCGCCATCCATTTCAAACCAGATGCTTTTTGCACAAGCATGGAGATTCCTGGCTCGGCTATAATACCCCAATCCTTGCCATAGTCTTAGCACTTCTTCTTCGGGTGCCAAAGCTAGGTCCTTAATAGTGGGGTAAGTCTCCGAAAATGCATAATAATAAGGTAACCCCTGAGCGACTCGAGTCTGTTGAAGAATGATCTCTGAGAGCCAAATTTTGTATGGATCATCCGTTCCTCTCCATGGTAAATCCCTTGGATTTTCACGATACCAAGTTAGTATTTGATGCGAAAAAGCCTGATATTCAGTGGTTTTGTGATCCATGGTCAATTATTGTCTATCATACAAATCAAGCTAATTTTTGTGAATATGTTTTTTAATTACAATGGTTGTCTTACATTTGCAGTCCCAAAAACACTTGGTTAATAGGTCGTTAAGCTTATTTCGTAATTTCTAAATTAATATTACAGTGACTAAAGCAGAAGTAATCACTAAGATTTCGGACAAAACAGGCATCCAAAAGGATGATGTTACACAAGCCATTGAGGCGTTCTTCAAAGTAGTGAAGGATTCAATGTCCGAAGGAGACAACATCTACGTGAGAGGATTTGGTAGCTTCATCAACAAGAAGAGAGCTAGAAAAATCGCCCGAAACATCTCCAAAAACACAGCAATCGTGATCGACGAGCATTACATCCCGGCTTTCAAGCCATCAAAGGTGTTTGTAGAGAAGATCAAGAACAGCAAAAAAATCAAGGAATTAGCTCCTCAGGACTAAGTCCGAAGAGTTTATGACATGAAAAGATCTCAACTCATTTTAATCGCTATAGGAGTCATCGCAATCGCAGGATTGTATGTCCTTCCTACTGTGGTCGTGGACAACGAAAGCAAGGCAGATGGAATTTCTCAGGAAAATTCATCATCTTCCACTCAATCCACTGATCCTGTGGCGATGCATGAGGCTGAGCTAAGTACTGATCAGAGACTTCAGTTGAATACGCTGAAACTTCAGATCGCTGAGAATTCTTCGAAAGAAGAAGTAAAGTCTTCAACGGAAGAAATTGCTGCGATTTATCAGGAACTTGGGAAGTACGATAGTGCAGGATATTATCTAAGTTTGACAGCTGATAAGCAGTCGGACATGGAACTAGCAGAAAAAGCAGGAAACGCCTACTATGAGGCATTCAGCTTTGCACTAGATCCGGAGAAAGTAACCTACACTGCCGAGCAGACCCGAAAGTATTTAAACAAGGTGCTGGAAAACGATCCCACCCGTTTGGATTTGAAAACCAAGGTAGCGATGACTTATGTGTCCTCGTCCAACCCAATGCAAGGAATCACGATGATGAGAGAAATCTTAGAAGAGGATCCGCAGAATGAGGATGGACTGTTCAACATGGGCGTACTATCTATGCAATCAGGCCAGTACAAGCGTGCCACTGAGCGATTCGAAGAATTGATCCAATATCACCCGGATAATCTTCAGGGGCAGTTTTACTTAGGCGTGAGCTATTTCGAAGCCAAACAAAACAACAAAGCGAAAGCTCAGTTTGAGAAAGTAAAAACGATGACCAAGGATGAAATGATCCTTGGAAGTATCGAAAGCTATCTCGAAAAGCTATAATTTATTTGTATCACTACTAAATCCAAAGACTATGCCTTGCGGAAAGAAAAGAAAAAGACATAAGATCGCTACGCACAAGCGTAAGAAGAGACTAAGAAAAAACAGACATAAGAAGAAGTAATACACTTCTTCTTATTGTCATTTGAGTAAACGTTCATTTACATAATAATAAGACGAGATTTTGAGTACGGAATTGTTAATCGATTCTGCTCAAAACGGAAGTCGAATTGCCCTCCTTCAAGATAAGAGCCTGGTTGAGTTGCATTCCGAAGGAATGGACAATCAGTTTAAAGTTGGAGATATTTATCTCGGTACGGTCCGCAAAATCGTCAATGGGCTCAATGCAGCTTTCATTGACGTAGGTTATGAGAAAGACGCCTTTCTTCATTACCAGGACCTCGGGGCAAATTTCAACAGCTTGACGAAGTTCACCAAAATGGTGCGCAACAACAACTACGGCAATTATAATTTGAAGGGTTTTGAAAACGAACCTGAAATCGACAAGATTGGAAAAATCTCCAATCCACTATCGAAAAATCAACAGATTTTAGTTCAGGTCGTCAAAGAACCCATCTCTACGAAGGGGCCTCGACTATCCTGTGAGCTCTCTCTACCAGGTCGCTACCTCGTGCTAGTTCCTTTTTCGGATTCGGTTAACGTGTCCAAGAAGATCCGAAGCAACGAGGAAAGAAGACGTCTCCTGAGACTCATCAATTCTATTAAACCAGCCAATTTCGGAGTAATTATCCGGACAGTGGCAGAAGGTCAGTCCGTTAGTGACTTAGATAAAGACCTTCGCAATCTTCTCAGTAGTTGGGAAGAAGGCATGGCCAAATTGATGAAAGCCAAGAGTCGCGACAAAATTATCGGAGAGATGAGTATGGCCTCCTCACTTGTGAGAGACCTGCTCAATGAATCATTCGACGCAATCACCGTAGAAGAAGAATCTACTTACGATCAGATCAGATCCTACATTAGGAATATAGCTCCTGAAAAAGAAAAAATTGTCAAGCTTTACAACGGTAAAGCCAAGCTATTTGAAAGTTTTGGAATAGAAAAGCAGATCAAAAGCCTGTTTGGACAGACGGTCAGCCTTCCGCAAGGAGGGTATGTGATCATCGAGCATACAGAAGCCCTGCACGTCATTGACGTGAACAGTGGTAATAAGTCCAACCAGGAAAGTGACCAGGAATCAACGGCATTAAAAACCAATCTGGTCGCAGCTAAAGAAATTGGCAGACAGCTACGCCTCCGAGATATGGGAGGAATCATCGTGGTCGATTTTATCGACATGAAGAAGGCCGAGAATAAAAAGGCCATCTACGAAGCGATGAATAACGAGCTTAAGTTTGACAGGTCTAAGCATACTGTTTTGCCATTGAGCAAATTTGGGCTCATGCAGATCACCAGACAGCGAGTAAGGCCTGAGGTCAATATTGTGACTAAAGAGACTTGCCCGGCATGCAACGGAACCGGCAAAATTCAGGCTTCTATATTGATAGCCGATAAGCTGGAAAAAGACGTAGATCATATTGCGACTATCCAGAATGTGAGTAAAATACAAATTGGGCTGCATCCCTACCTGCACGCTTACTTTACTACCGGTATAATTAGCCGAAGAGTGAAGTGGTTTTTCAAGTATAATAAGTGGATAAAACTGATCAAAGATTCTTCCCTACCCGTGACGGAATACAGATTCTTAGATGAATCTGGAGAGGAAATCGAACTACTAGTAAAAAGCGAGACTGAATAGTCTCGCTTTTTTTTGTGCTTTATAAAAGGGTTTTATCCGCGGAACTCACAAAGTTTACTTATAGTTGCAACATTTTATTTGACTTGTGAATTTGCCTAGATTTTTGATTGTACTTCCTATTTGGTTTCGGTCTTAGCATTATTAATTTTCGAGAAATCAATTACTGCATATGCCACGATATCATCTGTTGTTTTGGTATAAAGGCTTAAGGCATATCCTTTTGGTGTATTAAACCCAAATTTGGCAAGTTCATCAATATTGAATTTTATTTCAGCTTCAGGATTAAACTCTTGATCAAAAACTAAAAGGCGGTATTCCTGTCTGTCCGGGTAATCTTTATTGGGTCCCTTTAATCTAACCCAGCGTATGATTTTTTTAGCATAGGTGTCTAAATCTAATGCTTCATATTTGCTGCTTTCATGATTTGGTTGGAATACCGTGTATTCACCACTCGGAATAGTTTCTCCTTTTTTGAATTCAAGCGGACTTGTTGTTCCTGCCCATTTCCAACTTTGCTTTCCATTTTTCACGATAGCTATCGAATCTGAGATAGAAAAACCTATAAGATGTTCTTTTGATTTTGGGTTGAAGACATGGCTAAATAACCCCAACTGATCATCCTGGGTATATTCTGTGATAGATCGAGGGTAAAGAAAATGGTAATTAGAAAAACTATCCGTTTCAGTATTGAACACCATTCCCCACTTGTCGTAGTTTTCAAAACCATCCTGGAAAACAAATGGGATATCAACAAAATACAGCTCATTTCCTGATTTTTGTAGATTATTGTACAAATAGCTTGAGTAGTTCGCATACTTCCTTTCGCTAGTTACGGCTGGTAAATCCCATCTCTCCAGTACATTTCCATTCAAATCTGATTGAATCAATTCCTTCTGCTGGGAAAGAAAGTAAATGCTATTCTTATCTATGAAATTTCCGGTAATGAAGGAGCCAATGCCATCTGGGCCTTCTTTTTCGAAAGTTTGACTTTTTAGCAATTTTCCTTCTGGATAGCTATAGACTAATAATTGATGGTTTAAATAAGTAGCTAATATTTTTCCGGAATCAGTTTCGTAAAATGAAAAGTGTGAGCCTAGATTTTTGGTCAGTGTATCCTTTTCCAAATACAAGGTATCCACGATCAAATCCTTCAGATCAAGAACAGGAATTTGTTTTGTAGTCTTAGTAGAACATGATCCAAGAATACATAAGGCTAAAAAATTTAGTAGAGTCAATTTTCTCATGGAATTGGAATGAATGTGTTTTGTAAATTAAGTAATTCGGTACAAAAAAAAACTTACCGTTTTATAAATTCAATTTGCTTCTGCCTTGCCTAATGTATCAATTATCGCTCGCTCTTTTTTGCAGTTGAAGATTACTTGCTAAGTCTATCGAGACTTTTAGCCATGGCTCAAAAAATTCTATCAAAATTATTGATCTAGCCATTCTTTGAAATCACTTACTTTCTCACGACTTATTAGAATGTCAGGATCAGAGCAGTTTTCTAATGTGACTTTCAATCTACTATTCGAATAGGAAAAAATCCCTTCGATAGCTTCCAGACTGCTGAGGTATTTTCTATTGAGACGAAAGAAATTTGCTGGGTTTACCTGGGCTTCAGTTTGCTCCAACGTGCTTTCGAGTACGTACTTTTTTCCTTCCTTCGTTTGTAAAAATGTGACCCTTTCTTCGCTGTTAAAAAAAGAAATATCCTCCGTAGGAATACTCTGAATTTTCTCTCCAAATCGAACTAGAAATCTTGATTTGAAGCTTGTTTTATCCGGGATTAGTAAGTTTTTCAGTACATCCAATTCAATGGTTGATCTAATTAGATTTGCTTTAAACTTATCCACAGCCCTTTCCAATTCCTTTGGATCAATTGGCTTCAGTAAGTAGTCAATTGCATTAACCTGAAATGCTTTTATTGCATATTGGTCATAAGCGGTCGTGAAAATTATAGGTGTTGATAACTTGACTTTGTCAAAAATTTCAAAACTAATTCCATCTGCTAATTGTATATCGCATAGTATCAAATCTGGTTGTGGATTTTGGGTAAACCATGCAATACTTTTTGAAATACTATCTAAGTTTCCGAAAAGTTCTGCATCTGGAAAATGTTGCTTGATCTGCATCTTCAGCAAATTTGCAGCAGGTTTCTCATCCTCTATGATTAAGATTTTCATGTGCTTATAATTTGTTTTTAATCCCTGTTATAGTCCACTATTTCATGTGGATAACTCCAGAATAGGAAGCTTGACCAAGAATTCATTATCAGTCTTAATAATTTCAATAGAGCGATCAGAAAGAAGTTGATATCTCATTTTTATATTGTTCAACCCTACTCCAGTAGATGGTTCAGTTTTACTCGTTTTTGGTTGAAATGTGTTGCTGATCCATAGATTATTCTCCTTCCGGTATATGTTGATAAACAAAGGATCTTCCTCACTTACAATATTGTGTTTGATTGCATTTTCTAGCAATAGCTGCAATGAAAGAGGAGGAAGAAAGCCACCGGTATCTCGAATTTCAATTGAAAACTTCAAGCTTTCTTCAAATCTGATTTTTTGTAATTCAAGGAAGTTTTCTGCGAAGCCTACTTCCTTTTCTAACTCAATTAATTCCTCTTTTTGTGCCTCTAAAACATAGCGGTAAATGCGTGAGAGTTTCTGTATAAATGCCGCAGATTTGTCGGCACTTTCATAAACTAAACTAGAAAGTACATTTAGAGAATTGAACAAGAAGTGGGGGTTGAGCTGATCCTTCAATGATTGATATTGACTTGCTAGTTTTTCACTTCGAAGTATCTCAGCTTCTAATGCTGACTTTCTCCATTCTAACAGCCAGGATCGTGTGGTGAACAAAGCCATGAATCCCAATGCGATTCCCATCGGCATTAGAGAATATTCAAAAATTAAACGAAATGGAATGTTATCGATAGTAAATCTTCCTTTTACTAGGGAATAGAGGAATATTAAGATGTAGGAAACTAAGAAGGCATAACTCAGGTAAGTCACACTTGTCAAGAGAAATCGCTTTGCTGGATGATGAATCCAAGAGATTCTCTTATCGTAAAATGTCTCGACTGCATTTCCTCCGAAGCTCATAGCTACAGTGATCGCAAATGAAAAGACAAAATCTGGCGCCATGCTTTTGATTCCCGCCCAACTCAAAAAACAGCTGGGACAGAAATACAGCATGAGTATCATTACTATTCCAAAGTTGATTATCAGAAAGCTTGGAATAGTGCCCCAGATATCGCCTTTGGTTTTGCAAATTCCTTTTTCGTTATTTTCTGGCATATTGGGAAATTAATTAAAATGAGGCAATTCCTTTCTCTCACGTTTGAAAGAAAGGAATCTGTAGATTATGTTTTAATTAATTACATTTTGATGCAACCTGATCAGCCTGCATTTTGCCCCATGTAGGAAGGAGGTACTCATCTGTGATTTTTGCTTCTTCCTTTTTGTATAAGTCCAGACTCATTCTAGCCATTCCACAAGCTTTTTCGGGACCTGTTCCGAAAAACTCTGCCATCCCTAGTTCCATTTGTGACATGAGGGAAACTGCTCGTGGATTTTCACGATCCAAATTTATCGCCTTTCCAAAAAGCTGCATAGCTTGAGGGCTCATGCTCTGTCCGCGACCTGCAGGATCCAAACTGATTTTTCCCATCAAAATGTACCCGTTCAAGGCAGTGATTTCAGAGTTTCCGGGAGCTATTTTATCAGCTTTTTTGACCAATTCCAGCGCTTCATCCAGACTTTTGTCTTTTTCTATATCAAAGCGAAAAGCTGCCTCTGTCTTCAGTAAAGCCGCATAATAGAAAGGTAGCCATTCTGAATCTGAAGCATCAGCAATTCTCAAAAATCCGTTGGTAACTTCCTGCGATTGCTCGTAATTGGCAATCGTCTTTTTTGCTTTCAATTGCTTTTGCATGGCTGCGATGAATGCTGGGTCGGATGCTTGCGCAAAAGCTATCCATACTAAAGAGAATGCGAGGGTTAAGATGTACTTTTTCATAATTATAAGTTGTTTAAGTTATTTGCTGTTTTGTCTTTTGAAAGCGTAAGGAAAATCCCCAAAAATAGGAACCTCGGTGCTGGCTGTCCGGTTGGAAGTGATTCAAATACTCCTTGCTCATTTGGATTGCTTGCATAGGAATAGCCGAATATATTTTCTCTACCGAGTACATTTTGGACCGCGAAATGAATGATCAGATTTGGCCTTGGTAGGTAGCTCCAAGAGAAACTCAGACTTTGGTAGCTTTTGGTTTTGGAGTTCATTTCTCCAGACTCATTTGGATCGGTGAAGGTGTAGCCATCATTGAATGAGAATGTTGTTCCTAGCTGGGATTTTAGCGTCGGAATGAAATGTTTGACCACTAAAGAGAAATTGTGCTTCGGAGCGAAATTTGGCTGAACTTCAGTTTCATACTGGTTGTAAGATCGCTTGCTATCCACGAAACTGTAAGAAATCCAGTAGTCTGTATTTTTGATACTGTTCCGATCTCTGAGGAAGAAGTCTACCCCACGAGCGTAACCAGCGCCAGCATTTCGAAGCCCGGTAGGATTGCTAGGATTTCCTTCAAATCTGATTAGCTCGTCATAACTTTTGTAGAAAGTCTCCGCTCGGAACATTAGGCCATCTTTCTGAAACAAATAGTTTAAGATCAGGTGTTTTGCTTTCGAGTTGCCGATAGTGGGGTCAATTGCTCGGAAATTCTCGATAGGTAGTTGATGAAACTGACCTGAGGCAAGGGAAACTTGACCAAACTTTGAGACTTGATAGGCAAGTGAAAGGCGAGGATCCACCCAAGACTGTTCTGCCAGCTGGCTATTACCTGCTCTCAATCCGCCTCTTAGCACTAGTTTTTTACTCAGATACCAATCCCATTCAGTGAAGAAATAGGTTTCCTGTTCGTCAAAGCTTCTTTCTTCATTTTCCAGTTGGAGTTTTTCGGAGTAATTATGAATGAAATACTCTGTCCCAACTTTCATGGATACACGATCCGAGAAATCTTTAATTGCAGTAAATTTGGCATGGGACAGCAGGTTTTTTCTTTTTATCGGAGTGGCATCAATGATCAAGTCATCTTTGTTTGAAGAGACCGAAAGACCTCCGAACAAAGACCAGCCATTGTCATAGGAATTCCTCCAATTGCTCTGTGCATAGGAGTACTTGTTATGAAGGTTTACATACATTCCTCGCCCATTTTCTCCTGGCTGAGTTTGCCAAAGTTCCATTCCCCCAGCCTCAGTTCTGGCGAGCACTTTCACGAGTCCACCTTTCTTTAGCTTTTGCTGAGCAGACAATTCCACATCCCATCCATTAGGAGCTCTTTCCCAATCAAAATCTTGCTTAACTAGGTTTTGGTAAGGTTTTAAGTCAAAATAATTCGCCGTAAGCGAGATACTATGCTTGTCATTAGCAAGCGTTTGAGAATATCCTCCGCCTACAGACATGATGGATACATCTCCTTGAGTTCTCAAGGAATGGTCCTTAGTATTCAGCGACAAAGCTGAGGAAAGGGCCTGACCGTATTCCGCGGAATATCCGCCTGTGCTGAAAAATGTTCCTTTGAAAATATTCGGATTAAAGCGGGTTCTGGTAGGCACATTTGCGGTGGAGCTTCCATAGGCATTTCCTACACGAAGCCCATCGATGTAGATTCCCACTTCGCTGGCATCACCTCCGCGAACAAATAGACGACCGTCATTTCCCACGGTACTAGTTCCGGGTAGAGTTTGCAAAGCACCTACTATATCTCCCATCGCGCCTGAGGTAGTGACGATATCCAGTGGTCTGAGTACTACAGATTTCTTCTCATCCGAAGCCTCCATTGCTCCAGCAGAGATCGTCACAGAATTCATTTCGGTTATTTCTTCGATCAATTTGATCTGTTGAATTTCCAGCGAATTCTGATCAAGTGTAATTGCTAGTTCTTGAGTTTTAAAGCCTAGAAACTTGAAAACCAAAACTTGAGATCCTGTCGCTGAAGTTTCAAATCGGTAGCTTCCGTCTTGTCCGCTGGTCGCTCCATCATAGCTTCCTTTGATTAGAATATTTGCTCCCGGTAGAGGAACACCCTTTTCATCCAGAACTTTTCCGTGGAGACTTGCTTGCGCAAAAGCTTGGGTTTGCAGAAGGATAAAAGTGATAAAAAGTAGAAGTCGTGGATTCATTTCGTTTCAGATTTGAATCAAAAGTGCAGGTCTAGTCCCAGTGAAAAAATTAAAGCTTACTGAAGTGTAGATAGCAAAGACTGAAGCGTAAAAAATGGAACCCGAAATTATTGGGAATATTCACTCCGCTTTACTTTGTATCACTTTAAAGTTCCTTCTATTGACTCTGTAAAAGATGATTTTAATCATTCCCTCTTAGCATATAACTCACCATTCGTGCGAGCTGAGAAGAGTACTTTTGCACTAGCAATTAGTGCAACCAACTATATACTACAATGAAAAGGTATCTTTTTACCAAGTACCTCATCCCAGCAGTGATGCTGTTGATGTGGTTTCCGAGTTTTGGACAACAAGCTTACTCTCTTTCTAGTGCACAGCAATTCACCGTGGCTGGAACTTCCACTATTCATGACTGGGAAATGGTAGCTAAGGTGGGCAGTACCGGTGCGGCTCAACTGAGTTTAGAAAACGGAAGGCTTTCAAAAATCACCTCTCTCAATCTTGTTATACCAGTGAAAAGCCTAAAAAGTGGTAAAGGGTCTATGGATAATAACGCGTATGAAGCTTTAATAGAAAAAAAGCACCCCACCATCAAATTTGAGATGACCGAATGCATAGCGATCACCGGGAATGTGGTGAAAACGAAAGGCAAACTTACCATCGCTGGGACCTCCCAAATTATCCCACTAGAGGTGACTTATTCTACGAGCGGAAATAGTATCAAATTCACAGGAACCCACGCTATTCTGTTTAGTGATTTTAATATTGACGCTCCAACAGCAGTCTTCGGGACAATTAAAACGGGGAATGAACTCACACTAGTTTTTGAAACTAGTTTCTCACCAAAAAATTAATTTAAAGTAAGCCATCATGAAATTATCAACTCTCACCTTGTTGTCCTGCGCAATGCTGACATCGGGTATAGTCCTAGCTCAAGAAAAAACAGAACTTCAATATTTCCGTCAAAACAGTAAGGAGGGGTTGAATGTTTTTGAAACTCCTAAAGAAAAAGGAGGCGATTTTGACAAGGTTCGTGTATTTATAGGAGGCGATTTTGCACTGCAGTTCCAATCTATCAATCACTCCAATTCGCTGAATAATCTAGTAGAATTGGGCTCAAACTTCAACTTGCCATCCGCGAACCTGAATATCAATACGCAGCTCGCTGATGGGTTAAGATTGCACTTACGAACGTATCTCTCGGCTAAGCATCACAACGAGGCTTGGGTAAAAGGTGGATATCTACAAATTGACCGATTGGGATTTATCAAAGAAGGCTTCCTGGATGGAATTATGGATTACACCACCTTAACCTTTGGTATGGATGAGTTTAATTACGGGGATGCACATTTCCGTAGATCCGACAACGCCCGGGCAATCTATAATCCCTTTATCGGCAATTATATAATGGACTCATTTGCCACTGAAGCTTTTGGGGAAGTGACAGTTCAAAAAGATGGATTGATTGCTATCGTAGGTCTTACGAATGGCAAACTGAATCAAAGTGTCGTAGTAAACGACAATACGGATAACAAACCATCATTTTATGGAAAACTAGGTGTGGATAAGCAATTGAATGATGACCTCAGATTCAGACTTACAGGATCATGGTACTTAAATAAAGGGACTACTACTGGTACTTGGTTGTATGGGGGTGATAGAGCTGGCGGACGTTATTACAATGTTTTGCAGCCTTTGGAAGGAGCTTCAAATGATTTTGAAGGCAGATTTAATCCTCGCTTCAAACAAATGACGGCGTTTCAGATTAACCCATTTATTAAATATAAAGGGCTGGAATTCTTTGGGATTTTAGAATCTGTAGGTAATTCTGAGGAGCAGGGCGATGGTAATTTCACTCAACTTTCTGGAGAACTTCTTTACCGTTTCGGTGGTACTGAGCAATTTTATCTAGGTGGGAGATACAATACTGTAAAAGGCAAAAACAAAGCTTCCGATACTTCTGACATTGAAATAAGCCGTTTGAATATAGGTGGAGGATGGTTTATGACAAAAAATGTGATTGTCAAATTAGAGTATATGAATCAAGAGTATAAAAATGGTTTTAATGCAACTTCCATTTATAATGGAGCAAAGTTTAATGGTGTTAACCTAGAAGCTGCTATCAGTTTCTAATGACCATAACAAATTGCCTAGTCTATCTTTCTTAAGAGCAGACTAGGCAGTTTTTATATAAATTACCATGAAGATTGTACTTCTAGCACTCCTTACTTATTTCTCTTTTTTCTATACAAAGAGTGAATTGTCCGATGAGAAAATCTGGAGAATAGCCTCAGATAGCGTAATCGAAATTGCAGGAAGTACCAACATCTCCAGCTTTCGCTGTGAATCCAATCTATATCAAGGAGGGGATTTGTTGAAGGAAACTTATTTCCCCGATCTCCATATATCTAAATGGAGTGGAGAGATTATTCTCAAAACCGTCAATTTTGATTGCTTCAATGCGATCATGACTAAAGACTTCAGAGAGACACTTCAGATCGAGGATCATCCTACTATCAGTGTGCGATTTATCAATCTGATCAAAGAATCTGAAACTATAAATCAGGAAAATTTACGAGGAGAAGTGGAAATCACACTGGCAGGCGTATCTAAAATCTACCCGATTTCTTGTGTATTTCTTGCAAAAAATGGTGGAAAAGCACTTTTAGCTGGAGAACGTACGCTGACTTTTACAGATTTCAAGTTAGATCCACCAGTGAAGTTCTTAGGAACAATTAAAGTGAGGGATTCAATAGAGGTTAATTTTGCACTGGTGTTGGAAGAGCACAGTTAGGGAAGTTTCTACTACTCCTTTCCCACTGGTATCACTTCCCAATTCCGATCGAAGGAGGGAGATTTAAAATAATTGATTTGATTGAAGATTTAGCAGATTTAAAATATAGTGTGCGGAAGTAGCCTGCAGGTAATTAGTGAGCTAGTTGATGTAAAAAAATAGCAGACTTTTTCTTCGACTTTGCAAACTAACAGTCCATTATGTAAGTACTTATTTTTTGAGTTGCGATCTAATGCGATTAGTATAAAAGATTCTAGTTAGGGTATTAATCAGGTTTGTGGGCGCAAGTATCTCTGTGTATCCCTAATTGATCCATCTCTCTCTCCCTAATTAGAACTCAAATTAAAGATGTTCAAATTGAGATATCTACCCATGACCGCCTAGATCGAGGGATGTTTCCATTAAATTTGTGGCAGAATCAAATGAGGTAAGCTTTTTTTAATAGCTCTAGAAATAGATGTTATCAAGAACAAAGAGGTAATCATGGAAATTAATCCACATACACTATTAAAGAATGTATTTGGGTACGATGAATTTCGTCCTTTACAGCAAGAAATTATTGAGCGCACCTTGGCAGGAAAGGACAGTTTTGTACTCATGCCAACTGGCGGGGGAAAATCGATGTGCTTTCAGATTCCAGCTTTGTGTTTTGATGGAATTACGATTGTTGTCTCGCCTCTTATTTCATTGATGAAAGACCAAGTTCAGGCATTGCAAGCCAACGGAATAAAAGCAGATTTTTTTAATAGTTCTATTTCTCCACAAGCGGAAAATGAAGTGATTGCTCGAGCTACAAAGGGCGAAATTAAGTTGCTTTATTTATCGCCAGAGAAATTGATTTCTGTGAGCAATACCTGGTTGAGGAATTTGAACATAAAGTTAGTAGCCATCGACGAGGCACATTGTGTCAGCATGTGGGGACATGATTTCAGACCAGAATATACCAAGCTAAAAGCATTTAGAAATTCCTTGTCCCAAGTTCCTTTTATGGCGCTAACGGCCACTGCTGATAAATCTGCAAGAATAGATATTGAGGAACAGCTGGGCTTGAATGATTCCAAGCTGTTTATCTCATCTTTTAACAGGGAAAACCTGAGTATTGAGGTTAGAGGCCAAGTTCCTAAAAAGAAAAAACTGGAAGAAATTGGGCGTTTTGTAGAGAAAAAAAAGAATGAAAGTGGCATCATTTATTGCCTTAGTAGGAAGAATACCGAGGAAGTCGCCGATTATTTGAAGTCATATGGACATTCGGTAGCGTATTATCATGCAGGGATGAATCCCGAGGAAAGAGAGCGAGTTCAAACAGCGTTTATTTATGACGATACCAAAATTATCGTAGCGACGATTGCTTTTGGGATGGGGATTGACAAATCTAATGTGCGTTGGGTAATTCACTTTAATTTGCCAAAAAACCTAGAGGGATACTACCAAGAAATAGGTAGAGCTGGTCGTGACGGACTGCCTGCTGAAACAAGGCTATATTATAACATGAGTGATTTTGTGATGTACAGTCAGTTCGCGGAGGATGGGGCAAATTCAACTATGCAAAAGGAGAAACTGAATCGCATGTTGCAATTTGCTGAGGCGAAATCTTGTAGAAGAAGAATACTGCTTTCTTATTTTGGAGAGCATTTACCCAAAGATTGTGGGAATTGTGATGTGTGTGACAATCCACCCAAAGATTTTGAAGGCACTGTTCTGGCTCAAAAAGCGCTTTCCGGAATTGCCAGAATGAAAGAAAAGGAAGGAATTGCCATGTTAATTAATGTATTGAGAGGTTCCAATAATGCTGAGGTACATGCGAGTGGATATTCACAACTCAAAACCTATGGAGCAGGGAAGGACATTAGTTATATAGATTGGAGGGATTATATCATTCAATTGGCTAATCAAGGCTTGATTGAGATTATGTATAGTGAAGGTTCGGCATTAAAGATCTCACCCGTAGGATGGAAAGTGCTGAAGGGAGAGCTGTTCATAAAATTGACTTCACCAATACTAGCTGAAGAGAAAGTCAGTAGAAGGCCAAACATCGCTAAAATGGCAGATGAAGGAGAAGTAAATACGGATTTATTTGCAGCATTAAAGAAGTTGAGGTCTTCAATTTCCCGTGAAAAAAATGTGCCGTCTTACGTTGTTTTTAGTGACAAATCATTGAAACAAATGACGATAGATTTGCCTGTCACAGAAAACCAGTTCTTGGGAATTTCTGGAGTGGGAATGAACAAGATGGAGCAGTATGGAGAAGAATTTATGGACGAAATCCGAAAGTTCAAATCCGTAGCAAAACCAAAAAAGACTCCGACTATTATGGACACTTTTGCGATGTACAAAGAAGGGCTTAGCCCCATAGAGATCGCCAACAAAAAAAACATACAAATCACCACTGTTTATTCCCATTTATCGCAGCTATATACTGAGGGGAGAGAGGTGGAATTAGAGAAACTTGTATCGAAAGACGTGGTGGATAAAGTACGAGTTGCATTCAATGAATTGGACAGAGCCATATCTCTGAAGCCCATTTATGAAAAGCTAAACGAAGCTGTCTCTTATGGAGAAATAAGAATGAGTTTGACAATAATTCTTAAGAATGAATGAATTAGCTCATATAGGTGATTACTAGAAATTATACTTAAATCTGCTGGCTACGAAGGGATTACTATGCTGACAAGTATTGTTTGCCTATACACCAATCTAAGGATTCATCTAATTCGCCTTTAGGCATTTAACTTGTAATCTCTATCCAATTACCCTCTGGGTCTTCGATCACACTTTCATAGTATCCATCGCCAGTAGTTCTCGGTTCACCTATAATGGCTATCCCAAGAGTTCTAAAATCAGAAGTCATTTGATCTACCGTCTCTTTTGAACCTACAGAAATAGCAAAATGCGCCAATCCTGATACCATACCTCTAGGCTTTTGAGCTTCAGCAATATTGTTTCTCTTCATGAGTTCGATTCTGGAGCCAGTGGAAAAGCTGAGAAAATAGGAGCTGAAGCCTTTTGTGAGGTTTTCATATTTTTCACCCGCTGACATTTTGAATGACTGGCAATACCAATTCTTCATGAGTTCTAAGTCATCGACCCAAATTGCAAGATGTTCAATTTTCATAGTATTGCTTAGACTTACCGTTCTCTTCCAATAGGAATCACTTTCCAATTCTGATCGAAGTAAGGCGTTTGCTTGTAAAACCATGAATAAACAGTTCTAGGGGATTTAGTAAACTCTGGATTGGATGCTTTTTCTTCCTCAAATCGCTTTTTTAAGTCAGCATCTTCGGACAGCATTTTAGCGATCAAAGGTTCCATGATGTAGGTTTCCATGTATTCAGTTTGTGCCAAAATCGAATTGAAATATCCCCACTGGAAAAAGCTGTCGATCGACTCAGGCTCCATCAAAATGACCACTAGTTCTGCAAGCGATTGGTCTGTACTGATACGCGCAGAACCTGGCTGAAGTGTGACGGTTCTCTTTAATTTATCTAGCTCTACTGATTGAATGCGCAATAATCCCTCGTAGGGCTGACTACTCATTTTATATTCTCCTACAGTAGAAAACTCTAGATTCAATTCTTTCTCTTGGGTCAAGATTTCCATTTCGATTCCATGGGCCTTCATTTTTTGAATGACTGCGCCCCATTCTGCAGGAATCCAGTATGCCTTTGGCACTTGCACGTTCTCGACAGGTCTATCCATCAAAATGCTTGGTACTATCTGGGTGATTTTTTTTCCTTCCCATACCACGTAATCTCTTCCAGTGATAGCTGAGGTTTCGGTTCTCGAAGCGATCCCTAAAAACTCCATAGAATCTGCTGGGGTTTCTCTGAAAGCAAATTTCACTGTGATCTCACTTGGTTTTTGATTTTTGTCAGATTTCACCGCCGCTTGAAGCTCCGAAAAATGCCTGCTAACTGTTTTGATAGCTTGTTCTAGGAAAACATAAGTTCCTAATACGCGCTGCTCAAATGGCTTTAGCGAGTGATTTTCTATCAAAATCGAAGGTATATGCTTAATGTCTCCATAGGTATGAGAAAATCGTGGGCTAAATGAAAATGCCACATTTCCTTGAGTGAAGTCATTACCATTTGCAGCAAACAATAGCGGACCTGGGATATGTCCTTCATCTTTCAATGCCTGATCTACTTCTGGCTGAAAATAGGTAGATAACCAGTTTGAAATTTGAGGAGAGTAACCGCCGGTCGCTACATAGCCGTAGGTAATGTCGTATTGATAGTCCGCGCCGTCAGTCACGTGAATGTCCACATAAAGATCAGGATCGAAGCTGTTGATAACTTTTGCTACAGCTTGTATTCCTGCAGTTTCTAACTTGGTATAATCTCGGTTTAAATTTAGATTTTGAGCGTTCGTTCTCCAGCCCATTTCTTTTGGACCGCGCTGATTTACTCTACCATATTCACTTCTTCTTTCATGCCCATCCACATTCAGAATCGGGATAAAAAGTAGGTTTGCATCATCCAGAAGTGCTAATTTGTTTCCTTGAGAAATGTCTCGAAGCAACATCATACCTGCATCCTTGCCATCTATTTCTCCTGCATGAATTCCTGCCTGAAAGAATATCAAGGGCTTTTTGGATGTGGATAACTCATCCTCCGAGAAGCTTCGATCTTTGGAAGCGATCACCAACTCTATAGGCCTTCCTTGTTCGCTAGTGCCAAGGGTTACGATTCTGAGGTATTCAGAATTTGCCACTAATTTCTCTACCCAAGCAATAGTTTCTGAATATGTAGGTGACTCTAAACCATCAGAAAGTTCAAAAGGAGTCACCCATTTATGAGACTTATCCACAAGTAATTCTTTGCTTTTGCCACTCCACGGAAGGGTAGGAGGCATAATGTCCTGGGCGAAGGATGCGAAAGGCGAAGTAAGGATAAGGATCGTTGAAAGAATGTAGAGTAATGGTTTTTTCATTTGGAGTTCTTTTTTCAAATATCGAAAGTACTTCGATAGTAGCGAATCAATTTTGGTTAAAGTGACTATTGACCATTTAAAAGATCAATAGTCAAGTCTGGGAAGAAGATGAGCTTTTGATTAAGTGCCTTAATATTAGCTTTTGTACATGATTTCGTAGTATTCCTTCGCCATTCGGTTACTCTCAAATCCCTCGACCACATCTTTCATTCCTTGTTCTACGATGTCATCCCATTTGTCTTTATTTTCATAGTAGGTTGGGACTATTTCCTTTTCTAGCACCTGAAAGATGTTTTCTAAGTCAAAATGGTCTTGTTCCGGAATACTCATGTTTACGTAATCTGCTGTTGGCACAATGAAACTGTTTTTGCCATGCTCGGCAAATTCACAAATCCAGCCATCGAATGTACTGAAGTTCACTGCCCCGTTCATGGCTGCAGTCATTCCCGAAGTGCCGCTTGCTTCTCGGGGAACACGTGGATTATTTAACCATATATCTGCCGCTTGCTTGAGTCGCTTACTTAAGGTGAGTTCATAGTCTACACAGACAGCTACATTTGGATATTTTTTGCTAAGATGTACCAGCTGATTGAATGTGGAAATAGCCCCATAGTCAGAAGGGTATGGTTTTCCAGCCCAAATAATTTGTATTGGTCGTTCTGGATTGTTAATTAATGCTTCGAATCTGGCCAGATCTCTAGTGATTAAATCAGGTCTTTTATATCCAGCAAAACGTCGGGCCCAAACTATTGTCAGCACGTTTGGATCAAGTAATTTTCCCGTCTGATCTGCTACCAGTTCGAAGGCTCTTTTTTTCAAATAGTGCTTCCTGTCTTCAAATGCCGGTTTGTTATCTGTATTCATGAAATGATACAGCTGCTTGTCCGCCCAGTAAGTATAATTCTGCGAGTTGGTAATCGAGGTAATTTCAGGAATATCCGAATATTTACTCCACATCTCTCTGCTCACCTTGCCATGAAGCTTACTTACTCCATTAGCTTTTCTGGCAAATCGAAATGCGGCCAAACTGTGATTGAAAAGATCTCCTTCCATCCCCGTCAGCTCTCTGACTTCTTCCAACGGATAGCCATTGAAATATCCCATTTGATCACATAAGTAGATATCATGCTTCTCGTTTCCAGCTTCTTCAGGAGTGTGTGTGGTGAATACCAAACGTTTTTTTACTTCTTCTTTGGAACCAAACTTTCTCATCAGGTGAAAAACAGCACTGACGCCGTGAGCCTCGTTGAGATGATAGACATCAGGATTGAAATTCAATTCGTCAAGTAATTTGGCTCCACCGATCCCCAACATGATGAACTGCGCTACTTTGGCGGCAGTATCTGAATCATACAGTCTATGTGTGATGGTTTGGCTGAGGTAGTCGTTTTCTGGTAAGTCGGTACTCAAGAGAAACAGCGGCGCACTGTTAAAAGTCTCTGGAGCTAGATACATAGCTTTTACCCAAACAGGATTGCCGTGAATGGTTATTTGAAACTTGATGCCGGTATCTTGGAGAAAGCTATAGGTCTTTTCATACCACTCAGCCTTAAGGGTCTGATCCTGATTTCTTCCTTGATCGTAATAGCCATATTTCCAGAGAATGCCGATTCCGATCAGATTTTGTTTGAGTTCATAGGCACTTCGTAAATGAGATCCTGAAAGAAAGCCCAGGCCTCCACTATAGATTTTGAGAGGTTGATGGATGGCAAATTCCATGGAGAAATAGGCGACCTTCTTGGAGTATTCCGACGAAATCTGATACGGCACGCTATAGTTTCTAAAATCAGTCATTGTGGATTGGTTATTTTTTCCAATTTAGTTGAAATCCGTAGACAAGATTCAGGAAGCGATACGTAAAGTATTTGAACTGAATTCGGGCTTTGATTTATAGTCTTATTTTCTTTAGAAATTCTTTATAAATAGGTGTAAACAGAAAGCGCAGAACTGATATAGTTCTGCGCTTCTACTTTTGTATATGTTGAGTTTTATGCTGGCAAAGCTGCCAGTCCATTTCCATCCGGCTTATTTTTCAAAACTGGATTGTCTTTCAAGATCATAGTTGCGCCGTTGGCTGGAGAATACGCAGTCCACTTTGGAAGAGTTCCAGCATTAGGATCCCCTGTTCTCATGAAGGAGAGGAGAGAAGCCGACATTTTCTCGGATAACTTTCGAGGTCTATCACCTCCACCTGTGTGGGTGTACATTCGGTCAGTATTGTCAAACCAAAAGCAAATATCTATGCAGTGAAAAGCTTTCATTCTGCCACTGTATAGCTCAGGTTCCCAGCCGAACCAAGCCAGATAAACTGGAGCCTTCTGCGTCGATTTTGCGTTTGCTGTAGCGACTGCTCCTTTTCTATTGGAAAGAATCATAGCCCAAAGATCTGCTGGGGAAGCTTCTGGGAAGTCTTTGCGATATCCTGCGATTACTTTATCTGTGGCTGTTCCAAAGTTAGCATTCAGTTTCTCGGCTACTCCAGTCCAATCAATTTTCTCTAATTCGGGGGATGTCCGCGTTGGATTCCACTCGTGGAAAGTAGTGCAGATCATTAAAGGAATGTCCGAAGCCAAGCCATTTGGATCAGAGAAGAACTCACCTTCTGGGATGTTTGCTCCATCCGCCACTGGGCTAAATCCTCCTCTAAATCCAGGCAACGGATTATCTTTTCGCATTTTTGCCATAGCCCTATTTGCTACATCTAGGTATTCCCGCCATGTCAGATCCTGCAACTTATCCACAGTATCTGAAGTCAATCCTGCTTCTTTCATGACGTATTCACCAAGGGTGCGAGAATATTCTTGGTTGGAAGCCTGAAGCATAGATCCACTCAAGGCAACCCCTTTATGCACCAATCCTTTTGCCGCAGGCATAGCCATAGTCGCAGTGACTTTTGCACCTCCTCCAGACTGACCTATAATCGTTACATTTCCTGGGTCACCACCGAAATTGGAAACATTATCCCGAACCCATTCCAGCGAGGCAATGATGTCGAGTTGACTGACGTTTCCGGAATCTGCATACTTAGATCCACCCACTCCCGAAAGATCAGTGAAGCCTATTGGCCCAAGTCTGTGATTGATTGATACGAAAACCATGTCACCACTTTTACTTAGGTTTTCCCCGTGATACCCGTCTTGCTCTACTGCGTTTCCGTTAGTGAATCCGCCACCATGAAGCCAAACGAGCACAGGTCTTTTTTTACCGTCCAAAGCCGGTGTCCAGACATTCAATTTGAGGCAATCTTCACTTAAGTCATCGTAATTCCAGTGATCTGCAAAGGAGTAATCTGGACTTGCATAGCGATTGTCCATGATTTGCGGAGCTGTATTTCCCCACCAAATAGTTGGCTTCACTTCAGTCCATGGAGCGGGTTTCTGTGGAGGCATAAAACGGTTTTTGCCCGAAGTGTCAGCTCCATAGGGAACCCCGAGAAAAGTATAAATATCATTTAATACATAGCCTCTCACCTTGCCTGAATTGGTATTTGCAATGGCAATGTCGTCGCCGATCTGGAGAAATTGACCTCCGTTGGCTGCCGGTTTTGAAGTGGAATTTGCTTGTGTAGAAAAAGGTACAACGGCTGCTAAACCTAATCCCGCCGTTCCTACCCCGACTTTCTTAAAGAATTCGCGTCTATTATTTTTCATGCTTAGGGTTTAATGTTAAAGGTTTGATCTTGAATAAAATATAGCAATTAAAGAATCCAGCCTTGGCGGGAAATGCATATTTAAACCCATAATTTATTTGAATGGGATATTATTGTTTCAAAATGAAAAAATAAAGGCTAAAAGTCAAAAAATCACAAAAAATTAAATAATTAGCTTAACAAATCCTTTATCGCTGACTCTTGAGTTGCATCTTCCAGCATGATCATCAAGTTGTCTCCTTCCATCAATTCGGTGTGTCCGTTTGGTGTGATAAATTTGTTATCACGCTTCACTATTACGACAAGAGAAGTGGGTGGAAATCCTATTTCGAGGATCTTTTTTCCGTTGGCCGCACTGCTAGATGAGAGTCGTATTTCCATAACCGCATTTCTGAAATCATCCGATAATTCTAGATCTAGTAGCGTTTTTCGCTTGAGTTCTGCAGGCAGGGCCAAACCCAATAGTTTGGCAGCCAGAGGCAAAGTAGGGGCCTGAATAGCTACTGAAGTAAGGACAATAAAGAAAACAATATGAAAGAGAGTCCAGGATATTTCAATTCCTGCAATCATCGGTACTGTAGCAAAAACAATCGGAACTGCACCTCGCAATCCTACCCAAGAGATAAAGGTTTTTTCTTTGAGACTGAATTTGAAGAAGGAAAGGGCTAGAAATACGCCCAGAGGCCTCGCGATGAAAATCAGAAACATTGCTGCGCCTAAAGCTACACCAGCAACAGGAAATAGTTGTTTTGGGAATACTAGCAATCCTAGAGTAATGAACATTACCACTTGCATCAGCCAAGCTACGCCGTCAAAAAACTTCATGAGGCTCTTCTTGTGTGCCATATTGGAGTTACCCACAGTGATAGCGGCAATGTAGACTGCCAGAAACCCGTTTCCATTGCAAAGATCTACCACGGTGTAGGTAATCAGCACCATTGCCAGTAGCATGACAGGATATAGTCCCTCGAAATCCAGCTTGACTTTATTGATGAGCAAGACAATTGCCCGGCCGAATACCCATCCTAAAAGTCCACCTACAACCATTTGGATGACGAAAAGGGGAATGATTTCCCAAATGGAATTGGTGTCCAAAGTGATAAAACCAAGGATGGAAATCGTCAGAAAGTAAGCCATGGGATCGTTACTGCCACTTTCTAGCTCTAAAAGTGGTCTCAAATTTCCTTTCAATCCTAGGCTTTTAGCTCGCAAAACTGAGAAAACGGCTGCTGCATCTGTAGAAGAAACTATGGCTCCAAGAAGCATACTTTCTAAAATAGATAATTCTGTAATCCAATATACAAAGCCACCCAAGGATACACTCGTGAGTAAGACACCAATCGTCGATAGCGATACTCCTGGCCACAAAACTGGTTTTATACTAGGCCACTTTGTGTCCATACCGCCTGAAAACAGGATGTAGGTCAGAGCTATAATCCCGAGCACCTGCGTGATTGCTGGATTGTCGAATTTAATGCCGCCAATCCCATCTGATCCGGCTAACATTCCTACTCCCAAGAAAATTAACAGCAGAGGTACCCCTGTTTTACCGGAAGTTCGACTGGCCAATACGCCTGCTAAAAGTAAAAGAGAACTGATTAAAAGTATGTTTTGAGCAGTAAAGATCATAAAGGTTAAGGTGGTTTGGTAAAACTAGGCACGTAAGGCCATTACTAAAAGTTATATAAATAGATTGAAATTGTGGAGATATCTAAATCTGAAGATATCCATAATATAAAATGAAGACCGACCACTTTTAAGTAGCCGGTCTTGATTCTAAATGCTAAAATCTTTTTCTTAAATCTTGACTCCGACTTACTGGCCTACCATAAAGATCGCATTACTCAAAATCAGTTTTCCAGACTCCCAGAATCCTCTGAAGATTGGATCATCCACAAAGTAAACAATCTCACCACGACCTGCACTTTCAACGCCTATCACCATGGATTCACCCATTTTTGATTTGACCTTGTAGCCAATGTAGCCTGTGCGGTGGGCCTCATTGGAGGAAATCACTCCCGCATTTACACCCTTGTCTAAGTAAGCAAATCTGCTCGCATTGTTTTTCAAGGTGTAATATTTCCCGCCTGTTCCGTATCCAAGTGGATGTGTGACATCCATGTCCACTTGATAGATTGCGCCAGCTGCTCCGCCAGAAATCGCTACTCGCTCGCCTTCTTGGTATGGAGCTAGACGTTCGGCTTTTGCTAAGGAATCTGCTTCTTTTTGAGCTGCTTTTTTATCATCATCTGAATCATAAGTTTTCAATGCAAAACCTTCTTTGTTGGCAAAAAGACTTAATGCTCCGTCGATAGCAATCAGTTTTCCGCCTTCACGAATCCAATCCATTAAGTTCTTTTGGCCTGATTCATTCAGTGCACTGCCGCGAGTAGATGGCATGATGATTACATCGTATTTGCTCAAGTCGTAGCGGGACATGTTTCCGGTTTCCAAGTTGCTTAGTGGATAGTTTAGCTCCTTTTCGAAGAAATGCCAGATAGCTCCGTAATTCAAAGAATTAGTGCCTTCTCCACCAATCAGTGCAACTTTTGGTGCCTGAAGTACGCGGACATTAGGCGAACCAAAATCTTTTCCTTTGTCCACATAGCCAGTCATAGTAGTGGCAAGCGTGACGCCGAATTTATTGGCGATGTCTACCATTTTCTGATCAAAATTCGAAATGTATTCGTTACCGCCTTTGGTGATCATGAGTGATCCGGCGGGGAAGCTTTTCCCTTCTACTTCGAAAGGAAATTCATTGTATTTCACGCGAATACCAGCATTCAGAAGCGCAGACAAGAAAGCTACATCACGTGTTCCTTGCCAGGCTGCAATGTAAGCGACAGGAGTTTTTCCTGCTTGATTTGCGGTGAAAGTTGGTTTCTCATATGCTGAGGTAGCTTCGAGTTTTGTCTCTACTGCGAAAGCTTCCAAGCCGTATGCATAAGGCATGGCCCAGCTCGTGATATCATAGGTGATGCTGTCATGCAAAGTAGGACTTGGTTCGAAAAATACCTGAGTTAAGACAGATTTGGGCTGGTGAGCACTGATGATGATGTCCTTATCTGTGGTGGCGAAAGACTCACTCTTGCCAGTTCCATAGGCAAAGCCTTTCAATCCTGATTTTGAACTAGCCATTCCATAGCGAATGCCATTTTTATCTAGCAATTCAAGCAGTTTGGCTACCTGAGCTGGGTTGCTTTCACCTTTGATGATAAAGCTTTTGTATTTGCCTTTAGGATTGGTTGAGTTGTCTTTGTAGAATTTTGCAAACTCAGAAAGCAATCGCTCAGCATTCTTGCTTGTCACTTCGGCAGCCGACATAGCGGCGGTGTAGTGTCCCTCGATTCTATAGCTTAATGTAACCGTGTCTCCTACTGAATTTAATCCACCGATGCCAGCTTGTCCGCCACCACCTTGCTCGATAGTCATGCCGATAGCCCCGTTGAACATAGGGTAGGAATCCCCATAGGATGGATAAAGCAAATCAAACTGCTCTTTGGTAAAGTAAAATCTTCCAGCCTCATCGAAGTATTTAGCTGTATTTCTGCCAAAAATATCCTGAAACTCATGCTGAAATGAGCTCAATTGCTCATGAAGAGGCTCGGCTGCAGGAGCCATGTAGAATGGATTGTTGATGCCTTGCTCATGGAAATCCAAGTGTAAGTGTGGCATCCACTCTTGGTAAACTTTCATTCTCGCCTGAGATTCTACCTGTACTTGCCAAGCCCAATCACGGTTTAGATCAAACAAATAGTGATTTGCACGTCCACCTGGCCAAGGTTCGTTATGCTCCACAGATTGCAGGTCTGGCTGAAGAGTAGTGTTCATTTTCTGGTTGTACCAGTTCGAGTATCTGTCACGACCATCAGGGTTGATCGCTGGATCGATGATCACTATTTGATTTTTCAGCCATTCCTGAGAGGTGCTATTTTCTGGGTTTGCCAGGGTATAAAAAGATGAAATGGCTGCTTCCATACCTACCGACTCATTTCCATGGACATTGAAAGACATCCAATTGATTGGAACTGAAGTTGAAGGTGAGCCTTCTATCAAACCTGCTCTCTTGAGGTTGTCAGTTCGGATCTGCTCCAGATTACCCATATTTTCGGAGCTCGAAAGTATCGCGATGATCAGTGGGCGTTTCTCATTGGTTTCGCCGTATTGGATGAGCTTGACATTCGGATTATTTGCCGCTACATGCTCGAAGTAATCGACCATGCGATGATGGGGGGTGAATCGGTCACCGGGTTTGTAACCCAAAAATTGCTCTGGTGTCTGGATCTGAGCCCAAGAGCTGATGGTGATCGAAAAAACGAATAATGATAAGAGTATGAGTTTTTTCATAGATGGGAATATATTATGCTAGCCTGAAAGTTAAAGTTATTTGTGTTTTGCTTTAGCACCGATTAAAAAAAGCTGGACGAAAGGTCAGGATCGAGCTGGAAATTCCTAATGTGACAAAAGTTGCTGAACGACAAAATCAAAAGTCTGTTCTTTGCAGTATCAAATAGAAGTTTAATCTGAATAATTATAGCGATGTATTTCCAACATGTATATGACAAATCACTGGCCCAAGCAAGTTACTTTATAGGTTGCCAGGCAAAAGGTGAAGCAATTGTAATTGATGCCCAGCGTGATATGGATGTTTACTTGAAAATAGCCAAGCAAAACAACATGAAGATTACGCACATTGCCGAAACGCATATTCACGCAGATTTCCTGAGTGGTTCTAGAGAACTGGCTTCTGTGACAGGTGCTAAAATGTATCTATCGGATGAAGGACCAAAAGAATGGCAATATGAATTTGATCATGAAGGTCTACATCATGGCGATAAAATTGAAGTCGGAAACCTAAGTTTAGAAGTGCTTTACACTCCAGGTCATACGCCCGAGAGTATCAGTTTTCTATTGACAGATCATCCTGCTACAGATAAACCAGTCATGATTTTCACAGGAGACTTTGTATTTGTTGGAGACATAGGAAGACCAGATTTGCTTGAAAAAGCTGCTGGATTAATAGGAACTCAAGAGAAAGGAGCAAAACAGATGTATGAATCTGTTCAGCGATTTGCTCAACTTCCAGAGTATGTTCAGGTTTGGCCGGGTCATGGTGCTGGATCAGCCTGTGGCAAAGCCTTAGGTGCGGTTCCTAGCTCAACGGTGGGTTATGAGAAAGTCCGAAACTGGGCGTTCCAATATGCTTCAGACGAGGAAGGGTTTGTGGATTATTTGTTGGATGGACAGCCGGAACCGCCGAAGTATTTTGCGATGATGAAGCACCTGAACAAGGTGGATAGACCCTTATTGGTAGAAGTACCTAAGCATCCAAAACTTGACAAGGAACAGTTTCTATCTGCTTATAAGGACGGGCTGAAAGTAATTGACACTAGAAATAAAGTGGATTTTGCTAAAGGGTTTTTACCAAATAGCATCAATATCCAAGGCAATAATTCTTTCTCTACGTGGGCTGGGTGGTTGCTTAATTATCAAGAGCAATTCATTCTAGTAGCTGATGAAACTCAGATGGAGGACCTCACTCGAAAACTGATGCGGATTGGTCTTGATAATATCTACGGATTCATTGACGATGTCAGTGAGCTAGGCGTGGAGCTTCAGACTGCAGATGTGATTGAAATTGAAGAGTTCAAATCTCTGGTTGGAAAAGAGGATGTGCAGGTAGTCGATGTAAGAAATACGACAGAATATGCTGCGGGTCATATAAGTGGTGCCGACCACGTGTTCTTAGGGACTTTGCCAGACAATCTGGATAAAATCAGTAAGGACAAACAGGTAGTAATTCATTGCCAAAGTGGAGATAGAGCAGCTATTGCCTATTCTATATTAAGAAAGAATGGATTTGAGCATATTAAAAATTACTCAGGAGGAATGAAGGAGTGGTTGGAAAAAGGAAATGAAACAGTTAAAAATTAAACAATCATATTATGGGGTTTTTATCAGCAATTTTCGGAAGTAAAGACAATACTCAATTGAAAGAGGCAATCGAAGGAGGAGCATTTCTGGTGGATGTGCGTTCTTCAGGAGAATTTGCTTCTGGATCTGTCAAAGGAGCGGTAAATATTCCTTTGGATAAGATTGGCAGTCAATTGACCAAATTCAAGGGCAAGAAAAATATCGTTGTCTTTTGCCAGAGTGGCAACCGTAGCGGACAGGCGAAGAGCATTTTGGAAAAAAATGGTGTTCAGAATGTCATCAACGGAGGTTCTTGGAGCAATGTCAATCAATGTGTAGGATAAGAGAAAAGGGGAGCTGCAAGGCTCCCCTTTTCTTTTGCAACCAAAAGCTTACCATGAAATCCGTAAATCAAATTTTCGATTTTCATGGTAAAAATATTTTTTACTCAGTATAATATTTATCCAGTTATTAGAAATAGCAGTATGGATACTTCTATTTGGTGAGCGAGAGTCATGAGACTCTTGCGTCTTGGTAATTTTGAAACAGATTGCTTCGCTTTGCTCGCAATGAAGCACCACCTTCGCGGGAGACCTTACACAAAAGCCTCTCGCAAATACTTCGCAGTGTAATTTCCTTCTTCCTTCATCATATCTTCAGGTGTTCCTTCGAAAGTGAGGTATCCACCCTTATTTCCACCTTCTGGGCCCAAGTCGATCACCCAATCTGCCGATTTGATGACTTCCGTATTATGCTCGATGATGATGACCGAATGACCCTGATCAATCAGGGCATTGATGGAATGGAGGAGTTTTTTGATATCGTGGAAGTGAAGTCCTGTGGTCGGTTCATCGAATATAAATAGAATATGATCCCCGTGTTTGGTGCCGCCTTTTCCTAGGAATGAGGCCAGTTTCACACGCTGAGCCTCACCACCCGAAAGGGTGTTTGAGCTTTGGCCCATCCCAATGTAACCAAGCCCTACTTCTTGTAATGGCTGAAGTTTATTGATGATTTGGGTTTTTCCTTGGAAGAATTCTAGTGCTTCATCGATGGTCATACCTAAGACATCTGAAATGTCTTTTTCGTTGTATTTGACATCTAAGATCTCATTTTTGAATCGCTTGCCTTTGCAGGATTCACAAGTCAAATGAATATCAGCCATAAACTGCATTTCCACAGTAGTGATACCTTCACCGGCACAGTTTTCACAGCGTCCACCATCTACGTTGAAAGAGAAAAATGCTGGTTTGTAGCCTCTCTGCTTAGAGATAGTCTGCTCAGAGAATAAGGTTCTGATTGCATCGTATGCTTTCACATAGGTCACTGGATTGGATCGGGAAGATTTTCCGATAGGATTTTGATCCACAAATTCCACCTGAGAAATGGATTTGTAATCGCCTTCGATCTTGTCATATTTTCCACTTTCGTCTATGACTGTACCTAGCATTTTGCCTAGGGCAGGATAAAGCACTTTCTTGATCAAGGTAGATTTTCCAGAGCCAGAAACCCCAGTTACACATGTCAGGGTGTTGAGTGGGAATTTGACAGAGATATTTTTCAAGTTGTTTTCTCTTGCGCCTTTTACTAGAATGGAGTCCTTCCAGGGACGATTACCATCTTTTTTGAAGATTTGCTCTTCACCACGCAAATACTTGGCAGTGTGAGTTTGTGCCGAAGTCATAAGCTCTTTGATTGAGCCTTGGAAAAGCAATTCTCCTCCGTGAACGCCCGCGTCTGGCCCGATGTCTATAATCTGATCGGCAGCTTTCATCACTTTCTCCTCATGCTCTACCACGATTACGGTATTGCCCATGTCTCGGAGTGATTTCAGGACATCTACTAGTCGATCGGTGTCTCTTGGATGTAGGCCAATGCTTGGCTCATCCAAAATGTACATAGAGCCGACAAGAGCCGAACCTAAGGAAGTAGCAAGTTTGATACGCTGAAATTCTCCACCTGAAAGTGAGGCGGTCAATCGATTCAAGGTCAAATAACCTAAGCCGACTTGATCCATGTATTCCAGTCGACTCTGAACTTCTTTTAGCAGTCTATTGGCAATCTTCGCTTGATGTGGAGGAAGTTCAAGGGTATTGAAAAAGGGTAATGCCTCATCAATGGGCATCAGAACAATGTCAATGATGGATTTGTCTGCGATTTTGACGTATGAAGCGTCTTTACGCAAGCGAGTTCCCTTGCAATCTGGGCAAGTAGTGCGTCCGCGAAAACGCGAAAGCATAACACGGTATTGGATTTTGTGAGTTTTGGTTTCTAGGTCTTTGAAAAATGCGTCTAAGCCCTTGAAGTATTTGTTTCCAGTCCAAAGCAACGCTTTTTCCGTATCGTTCAGATCCGCATATGCTCTGTGAATAGGGAAATCAAATTCAATCCCTTTTTTCAAAAGAGGCTCTACCCAAGCTCTGGAAGACTCTCCTCGCCAAGGTGCTACCGCTCCTTCATAAACTGAAAGATCCTTATCAGGAATCACCAAATCAGGATCGATTCCCAATACATTCCCAAAACCTTCGCAGGTGCGGCAAGCACCAAAAGGATTGTTGAAAGAGAAAAAGTTAACTGATGGAAGCTCGAATTGAATTCCATCGAGTTCGAATCTATCAGAAAAGCTCTTGGACTCTTTGCCGGGAATCGTGATTTTGCAATCGCCGTGACCTTCAAAAAGAGCAGTTTGCACTGAATCTGCAATTCGGAATTGATTATCCTCGTCTTCCTTATGAACCGCTACACGGTCAATTAGGATCTCGTAATTGCCTTTTTGGATCTTTTTTTCCTGAAGTAAATCTTCCACGAAATATGCTTCATCATCAATTAGAATTCTTGTATAGCCTTTTTGAAGAAGCAATTCCAATTCTTGATTGATCTTCCTCCCACGTTCGATTTGAAGCGGACAAGAGATCATCACTTTCGAGCCTTCTTCAAAAGACTGAACGTAATCTACTATGTCCGTAACTGTATGATGTTTGACCTCTTTACCTGAAATAGGAGAGATCGTTTTTCCCACTCTGGAGAAAAGCAACTTCAGGTAGTCATAGATTTCTGTGGTAGTACCGACCGTAGATCTCGGGTTTTTGGTATTGACTTTTTGCTGAATTGCGATTGCTGGAGCTACACCTTTGATGTATTCCACATCAGGTTTTTCCATCCTGCCGAGGAACTGCCGAGCGTAAGAACTGAGGCTTTCCACATACATGCGTTGGCCTTCGGCAAAAAGTGTGTCAAATGCCAAGGAAGATTTCCCCGAACCTGAAAGGCCGGTGATCACCACAAATTTATTTCTGGGAATCGCAACGCTCAGGCTTTTTAGGTTATTCACCCGGGCATTTTTGATAATAATGAATTCCTTGGGGTCGAGTGAGTCGATTTCTGTAGTAGCGGATAAAGTGCTCAAAGTCATAGCTGGCAAAGTTACAAAAGGAACAGAGGAACTGATCAAAAAGTTGGGAAGGTTGTTTATTTAATGTTCCGGTGGCTGTCGAGACACCCTTGAAATATCTGTTTGACAGGCGCCGCTGACTACCAAATTAGAGCTTTGAAATTGGTCTTTAGAGCATTATTAGGGTAATGAAATGCAGATTTGATACGACTTTGTATTTAAAATAATTTGCTACATTTTGTACTTTACTAAGATACATCTGTTAAATTGTACTATCATTTTTATTAAATCCGCCAACTATCTTGTTTCCAAATTCACCATACTTTTTGAATGTCTGATCTTCGATTTAATATACTGGACAAGGTTCGAGAGAACTCCAGATACATCGTTTATAAAGCGCATCGTGTCTTGGATTCCAAACCTGTTACCATTCAGACCTTTCGTTCTGCCTATCCTACTTTTCGGGATTTGAATCACATGAAGCAGGAGTTTTCGATACTTTCTAAGCTTTCACATCCAAATATTGTACAACCGATTGGATTGGAGCATTTAGAGAATCTCCCTATTCTGGTCAATGAAGATGTGACTGGGGAAACGCTCGCTGAGTACTTAAAGAAGGGAAGGCTGGATTTAATCGAATTCCTGAAAATAGCCATGGGGATCACCAGGGCTGTACTTTACCTACACAGTAAGAATATTATCCACAAAAATATTAACCCCACTAATATCATCGTCGATAGTGATGGGGAAATAAAAGTTTGGGGCTTTGACTTTGCCATTGAACGGGGTCGGGATTTGAATTATTCCAATGTCAGTGAGGCACTTGAACTTGGACTTCACTATATCTCACCCGAACAAACAGGTCGGATGAACAGACCAATTGATCATAGAACAGACTTATACTCTATTGGAGCTGTATTGTATGAAATGATCACTGAGCGACCTCTTTTTAAACTTTCTGATCCTGTAGAGTTGATGCATGCCCACTTGGCTCTATTACCTGAATCACCTCACAAATTCCGTGATGATATTCCGGAGGTGATGGAAAAGTTGATTCTCAAATTATTGAAGAAAAACACGGAAGAAAGATACCAAGGCTGCTCTGGCTTATTGAATGATTTGCAACAGTGTTTGGACCGGCTGCTGGATATCAATGAGGTCTCTAATTTCAAACTTGGTACTCAGGATCATTTGGATCAGTTTCAGATCTCTTCGAAGATCTATGGAAGAGATGAGGATTTGGCTCAAATGCATGAGATTTTCAAGCGGGCAAAAAATCAAAAAGCCGAATTAGCGCTTGTGAGCGGGTATTCCGGTGTAGGGAAATCAAGCTTTGTACGTGAATTTCAAAAATATATAGACCTGGAAGGGGGATTTTTCATTTCGGGAAAGTTTGAGCAGTATAAGAAGAACCCACCGTTGAGTTCGCTTTTGCTGGCCTTAAATGATTTGATAGATCAGATTTTGATGCGTGGAGAAGAGCAACGAACCTACTGGAAAAACAGCATTATGAAGGCTGTGGGGAATTCTGGTCAGTTGCTCATCGATATTATGCCTGATTTGGAGCTTTTGATAGGTGCACAACCTGAAGTACCAATCTTGCCCATGACAGAATCCAAAAACCGGTTTAATCAGGTTTTTAATAGTTTCATCCGCTCATTTGCAAGTCAGGATCATCCGATGTGCATATTCTTGGATGATTTGCAATGGCTGGATACCACGACCAGGCGATGGCTGGAGACTACACTTCAAGATCATAGTCTGAAACACCTACTGATTATCTGTGCTTATAGGGAGAATGAGGTTTCTCCATCGCATCCTTTGATGTTGATGCTGGATAGACTAAAGTCTCATGATGTGATTTCTACTCTGATAGACTTGAAGCCTCTTGATCAGAATTCGGTGGCCGAAATAGTCTCAGATTCCTTGTCTATATCTGTAGAAAAAAGCGCTGAACTGGCACAAATTATCTTCAGAAAAACGCTTGGGAACCCATTCTTTATCAGACAGTGCCTACTCACTCTCTATGAAAGCGGAGCAATCAACTTATCTCAAAATACTCAGCACTGGACATACAGTGCAGAAAAAGCATACCGAGTAAAAATCAGCGATAATGTCATTGACTTGATGGCAGAATTGTTTTTTAGACTACCTGCTGAAGTTCAAGTAACACTAAAATACGCTTCTTGTATAGGCAATACGTTTTCGATAGAAGTACTAAGTGGGTTGATTGATATCAGCGAAGAGGAGCTGGATATGCAGTTAAAGCTAGCTGAGAAGCTGTGCATCATAGAAAACATCAAAACCAAGGAGCGATCCGGTGACGATGATTATGGATTTCAGCATGACAAAATCCAACAGGCAGCACTTGGGATGCTTCCAGATAAAGAGAAAAAAGAGGTTCGGCTAGCTATCGCTAAGAGTATCATAGCGAAGCTGGGAAACATAGAGCAATCCGATCACATCTATACGGTCACGGATCATTTCAATTTTGCGCAAAGTCTCATCACTGATGAATCACTTCTGAAGAAGGTAGTTTCGATGAATATTGCCGCTAGTATTCGCGCAAAATATGCAAACGCCTATGAATCTGGGTTGATATATATTAGAACAGCCATGGAGCTGGTAGAGGAAAAGGGCCTGATTGTACCTGAGAAAATGTTGCGCGATCTGAATTTGCAACGGGCAGAATCGGAACATTTAATAGGAAATAATGATGTCGTCGAAGCATTTTTTGATAAAGCATTAAGCTATACCGATGATGTAATAGACAGAGCAATAGTCACTATTCGAAAAATCCAGTTCTTCAATAATATTCGAAATTTCGAAGCTGCATATAAAGCTTGTAGAGAAGTTACCGCAGAATTGGGAGTGAAAATCCCATCAAGTTTTTCTCCTCCGAGTTTAGCAATTGAGTTTGTGAAATATAAAAGCCTAATGGGCAATCGTGATGTAGAAGATCTGATCAATCTGCCGGAAATGCAGGATGAAAAGCTTAAAACTGCGATTTTGCTTATGGCTGCTGCCGCTCAGTCGGCTTTTCAGATTCGTCCAGAACTGTGTGTTTTGGTCAGTGCTATCATGGTGAACCTATGCCTGAAGCATGGGAATGCAGATGGGGGATTTATAGGATTTCTAGGCTTTGGCCCAGTTTTCCACAGTGGGATTCTAGGCTTTAGAACTACTGGATATAAACTTGGACAGTTGACATTGGCACTGGTAGAAAAGTACCAAAACTACGGTGCAAGGGCTGAAACAAGTTTTGTGACAGGATATTTTGCTATTCCCTGGCGAAAGCCGGCATTGGAAATGGAGACCTATTGGCAGAATGCCTATGAATCTGGATTAGAAGTAGGTGACCTTTTTCATGCGAGTTGTGCGAGTTGCGCTATGATCCAAAGTCATTTTATGCGTGGCGTCCAGTTTGATTCAATATTAGATTCAAGTGCCGCTTACTTGGATTTTCTCAATAGAATTCAGTTGGAGGAGGCTGTGCTTACAATAGCGGCTGTAAACCAAGCGATTAAAAATCTTAAGGGACAGACTGAAAGTAGTCTTTCTTTCTCAGATCAGAATTTTAACGAAGAGCAATATATCAAGCTATTAGCTGGGTTTAACTCAAGACATTTCGCCCACTTCTACTACATCAATAAGATGCAATCGCTCTATCTCTGGGAGGAATATGAAGCGGCTTTTGAAGTGTCTTTGATCTCAGATCAATATTTGAAAGATTCTCCCGGAATGCTCCACACTGCAGAGCATTATTTCTACAAAGGATTAATTCTGGCAGCCCTTATTCCTTCTGCTCGAGCTACAGACAGGCTCAAATGGAAGCGTAGTTTGAGTAAAATTGTGGATAAGTTCAGAAAATATACCCGACACAGTCCGAGTAATTTTGAACATAAATATGAATTATTAGTAGGAGAACTAGCGAAGGTAAATGGCTCAGTAGATGGTGCTCAAAAGCACTATTATCTAGCATTGGATGCTGCAGAAACGTATGAGTATCTCCAAATTCAAGCTTTAGCCAATCGAAAGTTGTTTGAACTACATCTGAACGGCGACAAGAAAAAAATTGCGGCGATTCATTTAAGTGATGCCGAGTATACATATGAATTGCTTGGAGCAAAAGGGATAGCAGATTTGATGGCATCCAAGCGTAGTTCTAGTAATTTTTCTCAGAAAGAATTCAGGTTTGGTCAGCGAGCTGATGATAAGAGTACCATCCAGAAGTTTTCTAATCAGGACTTGGATCTAAAGTCAGTAATGAAATCTTCTGAGGCAATTTCTAGGGAAATCCGACTGAAGGATCTCTTGACTATTTTGATGAGAATCATCATCGAGAATGCAGGCGCCCAGCGCATGGTCTTATTACTGAAAAATGAGGAGGGATTCACCGTGCAATCCGAATCATGTACCAAATATCCAGATCCGAAGCTCTTTGAAAATCTTCCCTTAAAAGACTTTGATTCCATTGCAAAGGAAGTGGTGTATTACGTAGCCAAAAACAATGAAAACGTTATTCTGGACAATGCTGCACAGGATACTCGTTTTGCCAAAGACGTTTATATTCAGCAAGATAAGTTGAAATCCATCTTGTGCGTTCCGCTAATTAAGCAAAATGAAGTTACGGGAATCATCTACCTGGAAAATAACCTGATAGAAGGAGCATTCACTGCTGAGCGTTTGAATTTGATCAATATACTATCAAGTCAAATGGCGATTTCTCTAGAGAATGCACTTCTCTACCAAAATATGGAGGATAAAATCCATTTGAGAACAAAGCAACTCAATGAGGAAAAGGAGAAAGCGGATCATTTGCTATTGAATATTTTGCCTCCTGAGATAGCCTATGAGCTTAAAAACCATGGAGCTTCCAAAGCCAGACATTTCAATAATGTCAGCGTGATGTTCACTGATATTGTGAATTTCTCAGGACTGTGTGAGACGCTTTCTGCTGAAGAACTGGTGGCAGAATTAAACTACTTCTATTGTGAATTTGACAGGATTGTGGAGAAGTACGGTGTCGAAAAGATCAAGACTGTAGGAGATAGCTACATGTGTGCAGGGGGATTGAATCTGCAGAAGGATTTTGATGCAGCAAATATCATCTTGGCAGCTTTTGAGATCAATGACTTTATTCAGGCTCATCAGAGATCAAAAATCTCCCAAGGAAAGCCAGTAATAAGTATGCGAATAGGAATTCACACAGGTCCCGTGATAGCCGGAATAGTCGGTTTGAAGAAGTTCGCTTATGACATCTGGGGCGACACAGTAAATATTGCTTCCAGAATGGAAACGGCTGGAGAGGCCAGTAAAATCAACATTAGCGGTTATACCTATGAGTTAATCCAAGATAAATTCACCTGCTCTTCGCGTGGTAAAATTGAGGTGAAGAATAAGGGACTTGTTGAGATGTATTTCGTAGAGAGTAAAATTTGATCCATACTTTTTGAGAGCTTGGGTCAGTTGAGTGATATAATTTTAATATTCATTTTAAGCCCCATATTATGAGTTACTTATCCTATCCTAGGATCAATTTTTACGGTAGATTTTTTACAGATCCATCCACCGTCAATAATGACCCTACCCATTATGAAGTGGATAACACCGTCCCTTCTCCCTGGCAAAACCCGAAAGGGTTACATCGATTTCAACTACAGGAATGCTCTGTAGTCTCCACTATTGGAGCCAGTGGCGAAGTATCTGATCCACTGGTAAATCTTCCTTTTGTTACTACAGACCAACCATCTTCGGCGAAAATTGCAGACATAGATGTTTATCAGCAAGGCGTTCCGACTATTTACGGAATGCAGGTAAGTATCCCTATTTCAGAAGGTGTAAGTCTCACAGGTTTGGTGGATCCAGCTGTTTTGAACCAACTCTGGTGGGTGGCAGTATTGGCGACGCGCAGCTGGCAGGATTCAGATTATATGATGGACAGCTTCGGCGGAGATATGAATGCCTGTGGAGTTTACCAATCAGTCATCCGAGTGCCACAAGCTACTTGGCCAGCAGACTCTGTTTCGCCAGTTCTTGCATTGCTGAAAAGCCAGACGACTTTAGAAGATGGAAATTACCTGATCTCCATGCGATTTGTAGTCGATGGCTATCGCAATGTACCCGAGGATGTAAATTTCCAAACGGGTAGAATCACCGGATCCTTGGGGCCAGTGATTGGCTCAGAACCTCGCTATAATCCAGGAGCAAGGCTGCTAGCTGGTAGAACTCAGGATAAAAGTGATCCTTGGAATTGGCCAATGTTTAACAATTGCCCTTTTGTCATCGATCAAAACCGAAAGCTTCTAATTCTAGATCTGGCGAATGGCATTTGTAGGCAAAATGCTGGCGGTGCTCCGGTGGATTTGGGGACTTTGACGGCGAATGTTACGTTGGCGGATAATTCTCAGGTGTCACTAGGCAATGTGGATTATTCCGAATTTTGTTACAATCTCTATTCTCACATTGTTGAGATGCCTTTGTCAGATGCACAGTTGACTCAGGTACTTTCTGGTTCACTGAGCTTAACGATTTCTAGGACAGATATAGGTCCGCAAATGATTTTCCAAGAGAATATTTTGCAAACAACTATAGAAGTGGAGGTTCGGCCAATCCGTATGTCTGGTTTCCCAGGTACTACCTCTTCTACGAGTGTATATGTAAGCAGGCTTCAGGAACCATTAGTGGGGAAACAGCTCCAAGTGGATGTGGTGAGTGTGCATGGTAATACTCCTGGAGCAACAGTTCCACCTAGTAATCCAGGAAATACTCCACAAGCAGATGGCGCTATTGAAGCTGCTATTTCACCCACCGACGCGAATGGGTTTGCTACAGTGACCATCAATGTGCTTTCTGATCCAGGCTCACGGACTCCACAGTTAGATGGGCAATTGTATTTCATCAATATCACAGATCCTGAGCAGTTGGTATCTGAGCCTATTTCCCAAAGCGCCATGATTTCCTGTCTGGTTTGGTCGGCGTATCCAATAAATGAAAATCCAACTTGGCCAGAAATTCAGGAGATATTCGCTGGTTACGTGAAGTTGTTTCCGGGCATGACAGAGAAGATCAATCTGATCGACTATAATTCCTTCCAGACTTTTGCACTAAACCCTCCATTCGGCTTGTATCAGGCTCCTCCAGGTCCACTTGGGATTGATGCAGGGGCGATTCCTTTTTTCATGAGTAGAGAAGTCACTGATCCTAGGTATATGCCTGTGACGAGAGATATGTCTCCAGAGCGAACCATGACGGTTTTATATTATGTAAAGAATATGCAAGACAATCCTATTACCCCTCCCACCTCATGAAAAGATCAAATCTAGTAATACTTATAGCTGTAGGGATTAGTACACTTGCTTTTTCCAGCTGTGCTACCTCTGAGAAAACTGAGGAGAAAGCCAATTCAGATGTCTTAGTATCTAATGCAGCCTTGGACTCTAATGAAGTAGCGAATGCGTTACCTTTTACCATTGAATTTGTGGAGCAAAACTATGGAGCAAAAGCTGCTTTACCGAGTTTGCAATCTTATGCGAGTGCAATGAATCAGGCCGGGGAACTATTCATTGCCGGAGGAAGAAGACAGGGACTACATACCTTTAATCCTGCGCCAGCTAATAATTTTGTAAAAGATAGCGCCAATAACTTCTTGTTTATCATAGATCCTGTTGCGGGTGATCAGTGGTCTTTTGATGTGAATCAGTTGGGAGACGAGCTTTCAGCTCCACTTCAATCTACCAATCTTCAGTCTTATCATGATGAGGCTTCGGACTATATGTATATCGTGGGTGGTTATGGTTGGAAAGCCGATGGCTCAAACATGGTGACATTTGGGACAGTGATTCGATTTAAGCTGGAAGATGTATCTGCGGCAATCAAATCGGGCGCTTCTGCCAGTAGTATTAAGTCTATGATGCAGATCGGAAAAGATGATAGACTGGCTATCACAGGTGGAGAATTGTTTATGATGAATGGCAGCTTCTACTTGGTTTTTGGACAAAAATTTGACGGTCAATACCGAGCCTTTGGCGGGACAGATTTCACGCAGGAATATTCTAATCAATTCAGAGTTTTTAGGCTTGACCCTCAAACGCTCAAAGTTACCGCATACGGAGCTACTCCAAATTCTGGTGCAGATCAACCTTTTCACCGTAGGGATGGAAATATCCTAGAAAGTATAGATCCAGCTACTGGTATGGAGAATATCACAGCTTTGGGAGGAGTATTTCGACCAGGAATTATTGGCGGCTATGATTATCCGATTTACATTTCTAGTCCATCCGGCGTGGCAATGGATTCCACTATTCATCAGAGATTCAGCCAGTATGAGTGTCCTGTGATTACTGTTTATAATGAAACTGCTCAGGATACTTCCGTATATCACACCATGTTTGGGGGAATAAGCATGTACTATTATTCCCAGACCCCAGAACAGCGAGCTGCCTTTGACACGGTAACTGCTCAAGGAAGAAATGACGGTTTACCATTTATCGCAGATATCAGCACCTTCCAGAAATCCAGTTCTGGCACCTATCAGGAATTTATTCAGTCAAACCCAATTCCTGGAAATAGACTGCTGGGGTCAAGCATTAGTTTTATAGGAAACAGAAGTCTTGAAGCCGCCCTAATGGCTTTTGACAATGGAGTGATAAGACTGAGTAACGTGCCTACCGGAGAGAGGATTTTGGCTGGCTATATCTATGGCGGTATCGAGGCTCAATATCCATTTCCAAGCATTCCAAATCAAGGAACCTGGGTTTCCAACACAGTTTTTGCTGTCTACGTGACCAACTCACCGGCTGGAGCGATTCCTGCTAGTTTTGGTAAAAAAGCAAGAAATGGCGCTCCGCTGACTAGATTACCTCACTAAATTGAAGCCTGCTTAGTTCTGAACTGAGCAGGCTTCTTTGTGTTTAAACCCTTCTTAATAGCACAAAAATTCGTTATTTCGAGCCATGGAATTACAATACCTGCTAGACGGGTTAGCTGAAGGCTTACAGAATATGACTTGGCTGGAAGCTTTTGCAGTATTTTTTGGAATTGCCTCGGTGTTTTATTCTATGAAGGAGCACATCTGGGTGTACCCGACAGGGATTATTTCCACACTGATCTATGTTTGGATTTGCCTGCAGTACAAGCTGTACGCCGATATGGGAATCAATGCATATTATTTCGCCATGTCTATATTTGGCTGGTATGTGTGGACTCATCCCAAAGAAGGAAAAGCTGAATTACCCGTCACCTGGCTTAAAGCTAGTGGTTGGGCAGTTTCAATAGGCATTTTTGCGGTTTCATACTTTATTCTATCGTATGTATTGGTCAATTTCACGGATAGCGATGTGCCTTATTGGGATTCTTTTACGACAGCTTCGGCATTTGTAGGGATGTGGTTGATGGCAAAAAAGAAAGTGGAAAACTGGATATTTTGGATTATAACTGATTTGGTTGCTGTACCGCTATATTTCTACAAGGGCTTAGTTTTGACATCATTTCAATACCTTTTCTTTACTATTTTGGCCATTATGGGATTATTTGCTTGGATTAAATCTTCACGAAAAAATGCCTAGTCTTAAACGAATTTTAATCTTGGGGCCTGAATCCACAGGGAAAAGCACTTTAGCAGAAGATCTGGCTTCCTATTTTGGAGAACCTTGGGTGCCAGAATATGCTCGAGCATACTTAGAGGATTTGGGTAGAGAATACCGCTATGAGGACATGCTGAAAATTGGCGAAGGTCAAGTCGCTCTTGAGGATAAAATGGCTAAAACTGCTAAAAAGTATCTTTTTTGTGACACTGATTTGAGAGTTATCCACATTTGGTCGGAGCATAGATTTGGGAAGACTGATCCTTGGGTGTTGGGTCAAATTAAGAAAAGGAAATACGATTTGATCTTACTTACAGACACGGATTTGCCGTGGACTCCCGATCCTCAGCGAGAATATCCTGAGTTGGAAATGCGTAATTATTTTCTTGATCTATACAGCAATCTAGCTAAGCAAAGCGGTTTTCCTTATTACCTCATTTCTGGAAATAGGGATGAACGGCTCAAAAAAGCAGTTAAAAAGATTTAGTTTTAAGCCTTAACCCTAGTAAGACATGACTCGAAATATTTTATCCCTTTTTCTTTTGGTGCTCATTTTTTCCTGCGAAACAGCAGTAGAACAGAAGCCTTCAAAGCCAAATGTTATCCTAATCCTAGCTGATGATTTGGGGTTTGGAGAAGTGGGTTATCAAGGTCAAAAGAAGATCAAAACTCCGAATATTGATGCCTTGTCTAAAACTGGGATGGTGTTTACTAATCATTATTCTGGAGCTCCAGTTTGTGCACCTGCTCGATCTGTATTGCTTACAGGCATGCATATGGGACATTCTTACATTCGTGGCAATGATGCCATGAAAGAGCGTGGAGATGTATGGGATTATGCCAAAGCTTCCGCCGATCCCAACTTAGAAGGTCAGCGGAATTTGCCTGTAGATACAGAAACAATGAGCAAAATGCTCCAAAGGGCTGGCTATAAAACAGGTATCGTCGGAAAGTGGGGGCTAGGCGCTCCACTGACCGAAGGAATTCCAAATAACCTAGGTTTCGACTATTTCTACGGGTACAATTGCCAGCGTCAGGCACATAATCTTTATCCAACACACTTGTGGGAAAATAAGGAGAAGGTGATGCTGAACAATGAGCTTGTCATCCCTACTACGAAATTGGATGCTGGTTCCGATCCGAATGACCCAGCTAGTTATGCCAAATATGAGCAGAATGATTATGCTCCAGATTTGATGCATGAGAAGGCGTTGAGTTTTATACAAGAGAATAAGGATGAGCCATTTTTCCTTTACTATGCATCTCCTCTTCCACATGTTCCATTGCAGATTCCAGGTTCGGATAGAGAAGGATACATTGCTGAACTAGGTACAGAAGATCCATATGATGGGAAGAAGGGTTACTTTCCAAATCAATATCCAAATGCTACTTATGCTGCGATGATCACGAAGTTGGATCAGCAGATTGGAGAGATCCGAGCGAAGTTGATAGAGTTGGGGTTGGAGGAAAATACTATGATCATCGTCACCAGCGACAATGGCCCAACTTATACCGGAGGAGTGGATTTTGATTACTTCGAGAGTTCTGCGCCTTTTACCAATGGTTATGGAAGAACAAAAGGATTCGTCTATGAGGGTGGGATTAGAGTTCCCATGCTCGTGAGCTGGCCGGGCACAATCAAACAAAGCACTTCAGATCACATTTCAGTTTTTTACGACATTTTCCCTACACTAGCTGAATTAGTAGGCATGCCTATTTCTGAAGAACTGGATGGTAAAAGCTTCCTTCCAGAGCTATTAGGCAAGGAGCAGGAAAAGCATGAATATCTCTATTGGGAATTTCCAGAAACGGGAGGCCAGCAGGCAGTGAGAATGGGAAATTGGAAAGCCGTGAGACAAAATATAGTGAAAGAAAACAACCTCGATATAGAGTTGTATGATCTTTCAAAAGATATTTTAGAGCAGAATAATATAGCTGCTCAGCATCCGGATTTGATCAAGAAGTTTGAGGAGATTATGGCAAAGGAGCATGAAGTTCCCGTAGTTAGCACCTTCAGAATGGCTGCCTTGGGCGATTAATTGCATTGCATGCAATCTGATTGATTACCATTTTCCCAATGAAAGCGTAGCCGCTTCTACTAATCTCATCATGTCAGGATGAGCGTTGTTATTTAGGATAATGATGGTTTTGCTTTCTTCCAAAAATCGAACAATAATCGTGGAGTAGCCTGGATTTCCTCCGGTATGCATGACCATTTTCCCGAAGGGGCTTTGGGGTTTGATCTCCCAGCCAAAACCGTAATAGCTGCGGGTACCATCATTTAACTTAAAGGCAATATATGCCTCCTCCATAGTTTCTTTGGTGACGAGCTTCTCTGTATAAAGCGCTTGATCCCATTTCAACAAGTCCTGGGCACTACTACTTACCCTTCCTGGCCCTTTTCTGTTGCCAAGCCATACGGTGTAATCTGAGGAATGAAATGTATTTGCATTGACATAATTGCCATTTTCATCCTTTTGGTGACCTGCAGCAAAAGTCTGAACCTTTGCTTTTTCCTCCAGAGATCTGATGGCAGTATTTTTCATTTTTAGCGGATCAAAAATCCAAGCTTTAGAAAGTGCTATAAAGTCTTCACCGGTTACTTTCTCTACCAAAGATGCCAGCATGACATAGCCTGTATTGCTGTACTCATATTTGTCACCTGGATCAAATGATTTCACAGGAGCATATTTCCGTAAGTATTCGAGAATGTCTTGGTTGCCTGCTACCTTACTTTTGTCCCAATGAGTATCCATGACAGCTTGATAATCCGGCAAACCGCTGGTATGGGTGAGCAGGTGGCGGATAGTAATATTGGGATAAGGGATTTCTATGTAGTTGGAAAGCTGATCATCAAAATCCAGCAGACCTTTCTCCTTACATATCATGATCATCATGGCTGTGAATTGCTTGGAAAGCGAGGCTAATTCGAAGATGTCATCTTCATGAAGCAAAATCCGATTCTCGTATGTACGCATTCCCATGGCTTCCTCGAAATGAATTTTCCCATTTTCTGCAACGAGAATTACACCTGAAAACCCTTCAGTTTTAGCTCTCTCAACGGCTTCTTTTAGGATTTTTTGTTGGGCAACTACATTAGCCTGGAAGGAAACAAGTGCCAAAAGTAAGAATGCGAGGAATCTGTTCATGACAAGGTGGTTAGTCAGGAATTTACAAAACCTTTTGCTATTGCACTAATCAGGTGCAAAGGCGCTTTATGATTAAAAAGTTGATAGGTATTTGTTATTAGATGTACTTGTTCATGTATACCTGTTTCGTATGCTATCCAGATTCATATCCAAGTCGATTGTCCCCTTCTTTGTTAAGAGTCTTTTCGCTTGATTAGTTTAATTTGCTCTTCTAACACTTCCTTAACAGCTTGGCTTTTTAGTAGCGCTCCTGTGAGTTCCATTATTTCATCTAATTACTCAGTTGGAATATTTAAAGTCGTCCTTATGGTTTTTGATGCTAGATGGCATGATTCGAACTATAGGTAACGTATTGATATAAGAGTGTTTCGGTTAAAAAAATCTAAAAAGAAAGCCACGGAAAAATCTCCCGTGGCTTTCAGTATTTACTAAAGGGTTTGGATTATTCCACGCCGCCTTTTCTAGTAGGAGAGCGTACAGCTGGCCATTCTGTTGGCTCACCGTTTCTCCCGATTGGAACTCTTACTTCTTTAGAAACCATTCCTTCTTCTTCACTTGCCATGTATACCATGATAGCTGCCATGATTACGTTGTTTTGAACATCGTCAAAAACAATTTTGTCATAAGTATCTAAGTTGGTGTGCCAAGTATAGTTGTAGTAAGACCAGCTCAAAGAGCTCAAAGAGAACGCTGGAACGCCAGCTGCCACGAAGGAAGCATAATCAGATCCACCGCCACCTGGATTGCCAGGGAATGTAGTTTCAATATCTCTAGTGATGTTTCTTGGAACTTTGGACATCCAACGACCTAGGTACTCATAGCTATCTACAAATCCTTGACCTGATACGTTAGCCACTCGGCCGGTACCGTTATCCTGGTTAAATAGAGCTTGGATCTTAGGCATCATTTCAGGATGATCTTCTACGAAACCTCTAGAGCCATTCAAACCTTGCTCTTCAGAACCCCAGTGACCTACTATGATTGTTCTCTTAGGATTAGGATATACTTCTTTCAATACACGCATTACTTCCATCATCATGATGGTACCTGTACCGTTATCAGTTGCTCCTGTACCGCCATCCCATGAGTCAAAGTGAGCGGAAAGCATCACATACTCGTCAGGCTTTTCAGTTCCTTTGATTTCAGCAATCGTGTTGAAAGTAGGCACCATTCCATTTTCTTTGGATTGTGCGTTCAAATTAATCATTGGCTTCTCGCCACCTTCAGCTAATCTGAAAAGTAGGCCGTAGTCCTCAAGAGAAAGATCTACAGTAGGTACTTTTTTAGTAGAAGCAGAGAAAATTTTGTTCGCTCCGAATCCTTGAGACCAGTAAGAAGTGATAAGTCCTAGTGCTCCAGCATCTTCCAATGCAGTTGGCAAGTCTCTACGTCCTTTTCCTGTTTTTTGAAGTCTTTCGTTCCATTCTCTAGCAGAAGCAGTACGATCTTCTTTCATTTTTGCGAATGATTCCTCAGTCGCAAATTCTTCCCAATTGTAATCTGGACGACCAGTCAACTGAGGAGCAGAAATCATTACGTATTTGCCTTTTACAGATGGAAGCCATGCCTTGAAAGCTGCTTCATCAGCTAAATCTGGTATAACAACTACTTCGCCTTGAGCTCCGCCTTTTGGTGAAGAGGGACTCCATGCTAGTTGCATTCCAGCTAGAGATCTAGTCCAAGGAGCCACCATATCGATGTGCGTGATTCCTCTTTCCCAGCCTCTCCACTCGCCCCATTGCTCGTTGCGTGCTTCGATACCCCAACCTTTGTATTTGGCTACTGCCCAATCGTGTGCTTTCTGCATTTGAGGAGAACCAACCAGTCTTGGTCCGATTCCATCCATCAATTCATGTCCGATTTGCTTAAGTTGGGAGTTTTCAGTTTCCTCTTTGATGATTTTATCAATCACCTCGTCTTGAGCTTGGACATTACTGCCTAGGAGCAGCATCAAGCCCATGCCTAATAAGTATCTCTTTTTCATATGTTAATATTTGGTTTTTTTTTATTCCTAAAATTATGATTTGCTGGTATCATTTCCGCGCCGTTGGTGGATTTGTACGGGTGTTGATGGAGTTGTCCTATAGGTTTTGAACCACTTGGCATGGATTTCCAAAAGCTAATACATCGTTTGGAAGGTCTTTGGTCACTATGGATCCAGCTCCGATAGTGACGTTATCACCAATTTTTACTCCTGGGAAAATCACCACATTTCCACCTATCCAAACATTGTCTCCAATGATAACAGGCTTGGAAAAGGTGTGATAGCGAGTGTGATCGCCTTGTTGATAGATTCTGTCGGATGCTTTGATCGGATGAGTTGCTGTATAGATTTGAACCATTGGAGCGATCAAGCCATTTTCTCCTATTTTGATCAGATTATCATCGAGGAAAATGCAATTTGAATTAATAAAGGTATTATCGCCTATCTCTATATTTTCCCCATAGTCACAAAAAAATGGAGCTTCAATCCAAACGCCTTCTCCTTTTTTTGCGAGTAACTCCTCCAAAATTTTATCTCTTTCGATTAGCTCGCGCGAGTCCAGCGTGTTGTATCTAAGCAAAAGTGCTTTCGCCGTATGGTACTGTTCCAAAAGTTCTGGATCACGAGAATTGTACAATTCACCTGAGAGCATCTTTTGTTTTTCAGTTTTATGAAGCATACAAGCCTAATTTCTAGAATTTATGAATGGTCTACTTACTTGTTGCCTTCAAAATAATTATGGAAAAATAGCAGCTGGTACTGCACGGCATCTCTCCAGTAATCCCAAGAATGACCTCCTGGGCCTGTCATGAATGTGTGTGGAATGTTGTTGTAAGCTAGTTTTTCATGGAGTTTCACATTTACATTGTAAAAGAAATCCTCTGTTCCGCAGCTGATGATCAACTTCAGTTTATTTGCGATCAGACGATTGCTTTGAAACATCACAGAGTATTCCTCCCAGCGAGCAGGATTTTCAGCTTTGGTACCTAGGTATTTTTTCATCTCCCAATTTTCAGGAAAAGGTGCAATGTCCACTCCACCACTGAGACTTCCTGCCGTACCATAAGTTTCCTGATGACGGAATGCGAGATATAATGCCCCATGTCCACCCATGCTCAAACCTGTAATGGCTCTTCCTTCCCGGCTATCAATCGTGCTGTACTTTTGGTCTATGAACTCCACCAATTCTTTTCCTACATAGGTCTCATACTTGGAGCCCTCTACTTCTGGACTGTCCCAGTACCAGCTTCCAAAATTCCCATCAGGCGTCACGATGATTAGATCATACTGATCTGCATAATTCTCCAGTTGTGGAACTTGATTTAACCATGCTTTATAATCCCCCGAATACCCATGAAGTAAATACACCACGGGATATTCTTTGGAATCGTTGTAATCTTTTGGTGTGATCACGACTGCCTTAATCTCCTTTTGCATAGCTGCGCTGAAAGTAGCAACGGTATCTACGCTGGCAAGCGTAGGAAGCGATAGCAGGAAGAAAAAAGTAAGTGCTAGTAGGAGGGTGAACTTGTGTTTCATTTCAGAGTCTGAATAAGGTGAATGGGAAGGTTAAGTGTAGTCTAGGCAAATATATTGATCAGATTTTTCTTAAAATATTCTGCGCTCTCTTTCACACTTTGAATGGGGTTCTGCGCGAAATTACCGCCTTGCTCTATGTAGTAATATTCCATTCCAGACATAGCTGCATCAGGGAGGATTTTGGTGTAATCTATGGATCCATTTCCCATCTCGGTGTAGTCTCGGCTGATTTTGTCCATATCCTTGATGTGCCACATGACAAATCGGCCTGGCGCTTCCATGAAAAGCTCATGTGCTGTGCGAGGAGAGCTGTGAGCTACCCAGTACAGATCTATCTGAAGTTTGACTAATTCCGGATCAGTATTGTGCAGAATAATATCGTATCCCATTTCACCATTGTGATCAATAAATTCAAAATCGTGGTTGTGGTAGGCAAAGCCGAGTCCAGCTTTATTCACACGCTCACCTATCAAATTCAGCTTATCAGCTAGGATTTTAAACTTTTCTATGGAGCGAGATTCAGGGTCGAGCCAAGGCCAAGTGATATACTTTTGTCCCAATGCATGAGCACCTTCAATGCTCTGATCCGTATAGCGAATAAGCTCATCTGTAGTGCCGTTGAAATACTTGATAAAATCGTAATGCCCACTTGTGCTTTGAAGGGAATTGTCTTCCAACACCTTCTTGAAATCAGTTGCTGGCATGCCATAGAAACTTTGCGTAGCTCCATCATATCCGTAGGTTTCGGTATCCTGATAGCCAAAACCAGCGATAGTTTTAAGGGCTTTCTTTGGATCCTCAGCCATTGGGGCTCTAATGGTAAAGAGCTGCAGCCCCATTTTGTAGGGCTTTTTTTGTGAAAATTTGAAACTGGAAAGACCAAAACTTGCGACTGATAGCGCAAATCCTGATTGCTTGATAAAATTTCGGCGGTTAAGCATGGGTTTAGGTTTGAGGTAAGAATTCAGCCTTCAAGATAGGGAGTTTGCTTATTCTTTAACTAAAGATTGCACATTGCTGGAAGTGGTAAACCGCCTTTTATCTGAATTTTCTGACTCCAAAAAGGCATAATTTTATGTGACATAGTCTCTTTATATCCAGTAGTCTGGTGCCTTTCTAGTAGTAGCGGTAAAGAATAATGTGGATTATTATAAGACTGAGTATTCTACCTAATTAGGCCTAAATTGAAAACAGATCCTACAAATTATGCTGTCAACACTTACATTTTCCTTACTGACGTTTGCCTGTACTTCTTCCCCATTCGCCAAGAATGATATTGATTTCACTCTGGAGTTAAAAGACACTTTAATCTATACTAATCCTGTTTTTGAGCCGGTGTTGGCAGATCCATCAGTAGTGAAAGTTGGAAATGAATTCTTTGCTTACGGCACAGAGGACAATTGGGGTGATGAAGGAGGCTATCATTTAGTAAGTGTTTTGAAATCAACCGATTTGGTTCATTGGGAATTGCTAGGCAATTCTTTGGATAAGAAGCCAGATTGGAAAGATCGGGGTGGCATTTGGGCTCCGGACGTTACTCAGGTAGGAGAACAGTTTTACATGTACTATTCCTTTTCCACTTGGGGAGATCCTAATCCCGGAATCGGTTTGGCAATTGCAGATAAGCCTGAAGGGCCATTTGTAGATCAAGGGAAAGTATTTGACTCTGATGAAATAGGCGTAGCCAATTCTATTGATCCGTTTTTTATGGAAAATGACGGGAAGAAATATCTGATCTGGGGAAGTTTCCATGGCTTGTATCTTAACGAATTGACAGCTGATGGCAAAAAACTGATTGGAGACAAAATCCAACTTGCTGGAAATCACCTAGAGGCTGCCTATGTCTATGAAAAAGGAGGATATTATTATCTTTTTGGCTCAGCAGGTACCTGTTGTGAAGGAGTAAGTAGTACTTATAAAGTTTTGGTCGGTAGATCAGAGCATTTATCAGGGCCTTACTTAGATCAGGAGGGTAATAGTTTAATGGATTCCGATTCAGGGACTTTAGTAATTGGAGCAAACAAAGGCGACATTGGTTATGCTGGCCCGGGTCATAATGCTGAAATAATCACGGATAAGGCTGGTAATGATTGGCTTCTTTATCATGGCATGGCCAAGAAAAGGCCCAAACTTGCCAATGGCACAAATCGACGGGTTTTGCTTTTGGATAAAATAATATGGTCAGATGGCTGGCCGAGTATTGAGGGCAAGCAGCCTAGTTTTAGTTCTGGGCCATCTCCTGTTTTGGAATAGATTTATGCAAAGATCTGAAAAAGAAGCAAATGAATATTTGAGTTGAGGTTGGAGACATTGGCGAATTGCCTCAGATAATCAGGCTCATTTTAGATTTTCATTATTACCTTGGGATTTAAAGTCAATATTTATTTCAATTACATTAACCCAAACCTATTATGAAAAAGACCTACACTAGAAACACTACTAAGATAAAGCCTAGTTTGAAGCAAGGAGTTGCCCTTTCAGGGACGTTCATTGTCCCAAAACCTGCTAGTAATGTTAAAAAACCGCTTTAAATCAATTCTGGCACTAGTTATATGTGCTGGGCTGATTTCTTGTACTACTGGAAATGATTCCAATAATTCGGTCACACTAGTTGATCGAATCCCTACAGAATATACAAATCAATTTTATGTCAGCAATCGGGCGCCTTTGGCGCCCAGTGCGCTGATCAAACTTCCTGTTGGCTCGGTGAAGCCTGAAGGATTTCTCAAAGAATATCTTATTCGTCAGAAAAATGGATTAACCGGAAATCTAGGGGAAATCTCTGCCTGGCTTCAGAAGGACAATAATGCATGGCTTTCCAAAGACGGTACAGGTGAATGGGGCTGGGAAGAAGTGCCTTACTGGCTGAAAGGCTATGCCAACATAGGCTACATCATGAATGATCAGCGCATGATCGATGAATCCATGATCTGGCTGGAAGCTGTGCTTACTAGTCAGAGAGAAAATGGAGACTTTGGCCCAAAACTTATGGATGGAGATCATCCTGATTTTTGGGCAAAAATGATCATGCTTTATTGTTTGCAGTCCTATTACGAATACTCGCAGGATGAGCGTGTCATCGCTTTGATGACCAACTATTTCAAGTATGAGTTGACGGTTCCTGATGATGAATTTTTAGAAGGATACTGGCAGCGACTGCGTGGAGGAGACAATCTTCACAGTGTTTTATGGCTTTACAACCGAACTGGAGACGATTTTTTGCTAGAGTTGGCGGAGAAAATCCATCAAAACACCTCAGATTGGGCAGGAAGAGATTTACCGATTGACCAGGTTAGGAATTACTACGAAGTGCGCGATGGAGGTGAAGTCCCGGATTGGTATCGTGATCAGGTAGATTGGCACAATGTGAATCATGCTCAGGCTTTTCGTGAGCCAGCTCAGTATTACTTGCTGACGAAAAACGAGAAAGACCTTCAGGCGACTTATGAAAATTTTAAAATCATCCGTGAGCATTTCGGTCAGGTTCCTGGCGGAATGTTTGGCTCAGATGAAAATGCACGCCCTGGGTATGCGGACCCGCGCCAAGGTGTAGAAACTTGCGGAATGGTGGAGCAGATGAACTCAGATGAGCATTTGCTGAGAATCACTGGCGATCCATTCTGGGCAGATCATGCCGAGGAAGTTGCATTCAATACGTATCCAGCTGCAGTAATGCCTGATTTTAAATCGCTGCATTACATCACCTCACCGAACATGGCTGTACTGGATGCTGAAAACCACTCACCAGGAATTGCTAATAGCGGCCCGTTCTTGATGATGAATCCTTTTAGCTCTAGATGTTGTCAACATAATCACGCACAGGGATGGCCGTATTTCATAGAAAACCTCTGGATGGCGACGCCTGACAATGGCGTAGTGGCGGCGATGTATGGAGCGAGCAAAGTGACTGTGAAAGTCGGAGATGGCATTGAAGTGAACATCGAGGAAACCACACATTATCCATTTGATGAGGAAATCAAGTTTACGTTGAATACAGAAAAAGCTGTTGAATTCCCACTTTACCTACGTATTCCAGCTTGGGCAAAGGGAGCTTCGATCACCGTGAATGGTGAAGTAGTGAAAGACAATATTTCTGGAATTGGCTATGCGAAGATCAGTAGAACCTGGATAAATGGAGATCAGGTTGCATTAACTCTTCCAATGGAAATCCAGACTAAAATTTGGGAGAAAAACAGCAACAGCCTGAGTGTAAGCCGAGGTCCTTTGACTTATTCTTTAAAGATTAGAGAGAAGTATTTCAAAAAAGACAGTGACCAAACAGCCATTTGGGATTCTAAATGGCAAAAAGGAGTAGACACGAAGAAGTGGCCTTCTTGGGAGATTCACCCGGTGACGGATTGGAACTATAGTTTGGTAGTGGATGAAAATGATCCAGCCTCTTCATTTGAAGTGATGAAAGGACATTGGCCGAAGTCTGATTTTCCATTCTCACTGGAGGAAGTTCCGATTAAAATCGTGGCCAAAGCCCGACAGATTCCAGAATGGCAATTGGATCAATACGGACTGGTGGGAGAATTGAAAGACCTGCCAAAGACTTCCGATCAGCCGGTGGTGGATGTGACACTAGTGCCCATGGGTGCTGCCAGATTGAGAATCACAGCTTTTCCACAGCTTTTGCATAGCAATAACTAATAAACCTATACTTATGAAGAACACACTGATAATCGGAGCCTGCCTGCTTTTTGCGCAGCATATTGCGATAGCTCAAACGAGCCAATACAAACCTGTAGAAGGTAAAATCATGACCGAATGGGCTGCTCAGGTTACTCCTGAAAATGTCCATCAGGAGTATCCTAGACCTCAGATGACTCGTTCAACTTGGGTGAATTTGAATGGACTGTGGGATTACGCGATCAAGGCAAAGGGTCAGGTAATTCCTACAAGTTTTGACGGTGAAATTCTTGTGCCATTCGCGGTGGAATCAGCACTTTCGGGTGTGGGGAAAACCGTGGGTAAGGACAATGAATTGTGGTACAACACGACTTTTTCCACTCCAAAAAAATCAAGTAAGGACAAAGTGCTATTGCATTTCGGAGCTTCTGACTGGGAAACGGAAGTCTTTGTCAATGGGAAAAGTATAGGGAAACACCGTGGAGGTTATGATCCTTTTGACTTTGATATTACAAATCATCTGAAATCGGGCAAGTCGCAAACTTTGCAGGTACGTGTATGGGATCCGAGTGATGAGGGACCTCAGCCTCGCGGCAAGCAGGTTAATAACCCGAATGGCATTTGGTACACTCCTGTGACTGGTATCTGGCAAACAGTATGGCTAGAAACTGTACCGGCAGCCTATATTTCTGGATTGAGAAATGCATCAGATATTAAAAGCAAGGAGATTATAGTCACTCCAGAGATTGTAGGAGCTACTGCTGGTCAACAAGTGAAAGTATCGGCTTGGAAAGACGGAGTAATGCTCGCTGAGCAGACAGTAAAGCCTTCGGAAACAGCGAAGTTGGCGATCAGTGATGCACAGCTTTGGGCTCCGGGAAATCCAGTGCTTTATGATTTGAAAGTAGAATTGGTAGAAGGAAAGAAAATAGTTGATGCAGTGGGAAGCTATGCGGCTTTGAGAGAAATCAGCATGGCTACAGATGAAAATGGTATTCAGCGAATGATGCTGAATGGAGAGTTCTTGTTCCAATACGGTCCACTAGATCAGGGATGGTTCCCAGATGGTTTGTACACTGCGCCTAGCCATGAAGCTATGGTTTTTGACATTCAAAAAACGCAGGACATGGGTTTCAACATGATCAGAAAGCATGTGAAAGTGGAGCCTGCGACTTGGTACCATGCCTGCGACAAAATGGGCATGCTGGTATGGCAGGATATGCCAAGTGGAGATATGGGGAATGGTTGGGAAATGAAGCTTGCCGTGTTGGGTAGCCAAACTGACAAAGACAGAACTCCAGAGTCAGAGGCGATTTTTAGGGAAGAATGGAAAGAAATCATGGATGATTTTTATAATTTCCCTTCCATCGTTGTCTGGGTGCCTTTCAACGAAGCTTGGGGTCAGTTCAAAACCAAAGAAATAGCCGACTGGACAAAGATCCATGATTCATCTAGATTAGTGAACTCTGCCAGTGGAGGAAACTTCGAAATGGATGGAAGCAAGATCGCCGGTGATATCATCGATTTGCACAATTATCCAGATGCAAAAATGCCAGATCCGAAGATTTACGGTAAAGATAACATCCTTGTTCTGGGTGAATTTGGCGGATTGGGACTTCCTGTGGATGGACACGTTTGGCAGCAAAAAGATAACTGGGGTTATCAGAGTTTTAAGAATCAGGAAGAGCTTTACGCTCGCTATGAAGGTCTGATTACAAGATTGGGAGAATTGGTAGAAGCAGGGCTTTCAGCGGCGGTTTACACGCAAACCACGGATGTAGAAGTAGAGACTAATGGACTAATGACTTACGATAGAAAAGTCATCAAATTCGATGTGTCAAAGATGAAAAGCATACATTCCCCTTTATATAAAAAGTGAGCGCATGAATAATCATTTCAATAAAATCTTTGGTGCAGCCGCGCTGGGGATTTTCTTATACAGCTGCGAAAGCAAACCAAAAGAAGAAATCAAAGCCGAGGAAACTGTGCAAGAGCAGGTTTTTGGCACAACTTTTCAAAACAAAAAAGTGGAAACATACGAGATCAAAAATGCCACGGGCATGAAAATGAAAGTCACCAACTTCGGTGCAAGAGTAACCAACCTTTGGGTTCCGGATAAAGATGGAAATCTGGTAGATGTAGTATTGGGATTTGAGACCCTGGATGAATATTTAGCAAGTAGTGAGAAATACTTCGGTGCTGCCATCGGTCGCTATGGTAACCGGATTGCAAATGGAAAATTCACGCTTGACGGAGAAGAATATACCTTGCCTCAGAATAATAATGGACAAACGCTTCACGGCGGTCCAGGCGGAATGGATTATGTGATTTGGGATGTGGAAAAGTCAGGAGAAAATGGATTGATCTTTAGCTACACTTCTCCAGATGGAGAGGAAGGTTTTCCTGGAGAGCTGAAAGTGAAAATGATCTATACGATTACTGATGACAATGAATTCAAGGTCTCTTATGAAGCAGAAACTGATAAAGCGACTCCGGTGAATTTGACGCATCACTCATTTTTCAACCTGAATGGTGCTGGAAATGGAACTGTGCTGGATCATACCCTGCAGCTGAATGCCAGCAAATACACGCCTGTGGATGAAGTCTTAATTCCTACGGGTGAGATTCCAATTGTGAAAGGAACTCCTTTTGACTTTACTACTGCTACTAAAATCGGTGAAAGAATCGACCAAGAAAATGAGCAGTTGAAATTCGGAGGCGGATATGACCACAACTGGGTACTGGACAAATCGGGAAATGACCTGACTCAAGCGGCGGTGATCTCATCACCACAAACTGGAATTGAGATGGAAGTATGGACTACCGAGCCAGCTATCCAATTCTACAGCGGTAATTTCCTAGATGGAACGATCAGGGGAAAAGGCGGGAAAGTCTATGAGTTGAGATCTGCATTCTGCCTGGAAACTCAGCATTATCCGGATTCTCCGAATCAGCCGAATTTCCCATCTACGATCTTGAAACCGGGAGAAAAATATGAACAGACTTGTATCTATAAGTTTGGGACGAAGTAATAGCGGAAAGCCATCCTGATCAGGGTGGCTTTTTTAGTAGGTTTACTGATAGAGTGGTAAAGGGTTAAAACCTCTAAAAATAGACTAGACGATCTCTAAGAAACCATATTCCGTCGAGAGATTTAAGCCTTCAATTTCTTCTTTGTGTTTGATGAGCAGCTGTTCCAAGAAGGCATTGCTTTGATTGCCTGTTCTTAACAAAACTACTTTAGGTGGGAAACCTTTTGCAGTTGCGAGGTTTAAAAAATCATCGTCATTAGTCACAATAATCATGTCTTTTTTGAACGCAAAATTCCATATCTCTACATCTGTAGCAGGCACGTAGAGCCCTATATTATCTACATGATAGCAGGAATCAAAGTGTGATTTGAGTGTTTTTGTTAACCGCCAAGACAAATTTGCATCTAATAGCAGATCCATTCTATGCAGCAACGATTTTGATAAAAGCTTCTCTATTGGCAGCAAAAGCCAATGCAGCCAATATATGCTCTTCCTTTAACAATGGGTAATCTTCTAGTATTTCAGTATTGTTCATACCAGATGCCAGCCACTGTAGAATATCAACAATGGCAATTCTAGTTCCCTTAATGCACGGCTTTCCGAAGCGGATATTAGGATCTATTGCAATATGTGATGCGAGTTTCTCCACAGAATGAAAGTAAGGAAAATATATGTTAACATAAAACTCAAATAAATTACTGGCTCAAATAGTTCTGCCCAAATATGGTTGGATGTATTTCCTTCCTAATGGGTTTAAAGCAATACTAAATGAGGCTTTTGTTACTATCGCTTTTGTCGATCATTGAGTCCAGCGAAACGGTTTTGAATTTCTCTTCCATAATTATTTGCCTATTAATTCAGCATTTAAGCTTCATACAAAGTATGTTAAGCAGAAAGCCACCCAGTATAACTAGATGGCTTTTATATATTTTATTACTGAGAAAGAAGATTAAATTTTCAATCCAAGTAAGCCTTCACCGCTGCTGCGCGAGAAGTAGCATGTGTTTTTAACTGATTGATGGCGGATTGAAAATCAGAGCTGCCATTGAGGAAGGTGTGACCTGCTATTTCCTTTGTTGCATAAGGAGATACTAACGCTCCGTAACTGGTATACAAATTTTGCATTGCAGTAGCTTCAAATGCTCCGTTTACCACTTGCTCTACATAGGAATCGTAAATCGCTCTATAGTTAGCGTCTGCATATAAATAGCCAATCAATGGCCAACTTGAAGAACTCAAATTAGAAAAATTAAGCGTTAAAGAGCCTTGATTACCCTCTTGAAGCGACTCATTATTGTCCCAAGGAATCCAGGTGAGCTTGTTGTTCTCCGGATTGTTATAGAGGAAGTAATTATGAGTCATTCTACCGTAGGTATCCCAGTTTTGGATCACCGTATTCGTCGCCAAGTATTTTAGGAAGGTATCTGTGTCAAATACTTTTTCCAAGTTTGATCTCCAAGCAGCTGGGTCAGTCGTTCGCGATCCATCGTGTAGAATGGCAAATAGACTTTCTATATCCGACCAGTCGGCATCATCCTCATTTGTCTCTTTGACAAAGTCAGCTTTGCTAAATGATCCGCTGGAAAAACTTGCTCCATCGCCATCAGGCTTATAGAGATTGCCATCATTATCCGAAAACTGCGAATCGATAACTGTATCGTCGACTTCCTCTACAATCGTGTACACTCCAAAATATACTGGGCCATCTCCATGATCTACATATACTTCGTAGATGGCTGTATGTGAACTTACAAGACCAACATTTCTGAAAATATCTGCCGCCACTTTTTCACGAAGCATAGACCTGTCATTGTAATTATTTTTGAGGCTGAGCTTTTTGAACCCGTAGAAGCGCTGATTTTTGATTTGAGGATAATCATCTTCGAATTCATCAAAATCCAGCTTAAATGACAATTTCAGATTTCCTGACTGCCAGGTATTTTGTAAGCTTGAATTTCCCTTAAATCGAACGCCTACTCTATACCACTCCTTGCCTTCATAAAATACCTCAGCAGGAACAAATATTGGGTTTTCATCAGAAAATGAGCCGCCATTTCTAGTGCCAAAAGTTCCGTACAGACTCTTCATATCAGCTAGCATACTTGCCCAACGGGTGGAAGAGATCACAATATCCAATCTCTTTACGCTATTGTCTTCAAATACTTCTTCAAAATCCGGGTCTGCATCATTGCTGTGTGTCTCAACCGTCCAATCCGTAGGTTCGAATTCCGTATCATCTACTTCTTCAATTATCTCTTCAGGTAAAACATCAGAGTCCACAGTATCGCTACAAGAACTCAGAACACTTAGGAACAGAAATAGGATAGGCAGTATCCGTAGGAACTTTGTCTTTTGATTTAACATATCTAATTTTGATTAACTTATTGTTTTCTGATTAGACGGCACAATTGTTATTATCCCTCGCAGGTTGGAAATATTTTGTAAAAATGTCTGCAATGAGAGCCCTTAATACTTTTAGAAAAAGTGTAGCCTAACACAGTATGTATTGATGTTTTAATCATCCAGGAAAAGATTCACATTCAAAACTTTTTTTACTCCTACCCATAATTCCCAACTCTTTCCAGATTTGAATCTTATTTTTGACGTAATGAAAATTTTGCTGATCGAAGACGAACTTGACTTGGCCGAAGCTATTAGGACTTCTCTGGAAAAAGAGTTGTTTCTGGTAGAGCATGCGTCTGATTTTGCATCTGCCTTGGAGAAAGTTTCGCTCTATGAATATGACTGCATTTTGCTGGATATTATGCTACCTGGTGGTAGTGGAATGGATATTTTGGCGAAGATGAAGAAAAAGCAAGGCGGAGAAAATGTGATCATCATCTCCGCAAAGGATTCGTTGGATGACAAGCTAGAAGGGTTGGATTTGGGAGCTGATGATTACTTAACCAAGCCATTTCATATCGCGGAGTTAAATGCTCGAATTAAAGCCGTTTTTCGCAGGAAAAATCTCCAGGGTAGCAACTTGATTGAAATCAAAAATACGATCGTTGATCTAAATGAGCGGGAGTGCAAAGTGGATGGCAAACTGATTGAATTGAATCGAAAGGAGTTTGATATCCTGAATTATTTTCTGCTAAATAAAAATCGTCTAATCACTAAAAATGCACTTGCAGAGCATGTCTGGGGCGATCATATCGATCAAGCCGACAATTTTGACTTCATCTATTATCAGATAAAAAACCTTCGGAAAAAGCTTCAAACGTCCAATGCCCAAATCGAAATTCAGTCGGTTTATGGTGTGGGTTATAAACTCACCGAACTGTGAAACTGCTCAATCAGTCCATTAAGTACCTGTCCGTTTCAATCTTGCTGATTGTGAGTATTTGGTCGGCTATTTTTTACTTCAATATGCTGGACGAAATTCACGACAGCATCGATGATGGATTGGACAATTACAAACTTCTGATTATTAATAGAACCGAAGATGACGAGCAAATTTTTGAGCAAAAAGGTTTCGAAGAGGGAAATTTTACAATTGATCAAATTTCTAAAGAAGAGGCTCTCGGAATGCGAGATTACTTTACTGATACGCTGCTTTACATGCAAAATGAAGATGATCTGGAGCCAGTTCGGATGCTGACTTCGGCTTTCAAGCACGGAGAAGATTATTACCAATTGACTGTTTTCAACTCCACGGTAGAAGAAGATGATCTCATTGAAGATCTTTTATATTCTATTGTTTGGCTGTATATCATTTTGGTGGTGAGCATAGTTCTGATCAATAATGTAGTGCTGAAGCGGCTGTGGAAACCTTTTTATAAGTTGCTATCAGATTTGAAAGCTTTCAGGATTGACAAAGAAGATCCTGTTCCTGTTGTCGAAGGCGATACCAGAGAGTTTAAGGAGCTGGAAAGTGCGGTAAACTCACTGATTTTTCATGCTCGGGAAACCTATTCCAATCAAAAGAGATTTACCGAAAATGCTTCACACGAGCTTCAAACTCCACTTGCGATTATTTCTACCAAACTGGAATTACTGCTGGAAAAGGAAAGTCTCAATTCCGAAAGTGCAGATCACGTTGCCCAGATTCTTCAGGTTATTCAGAGATTGACTCGACTGAACAAATCCCTGCTGCTGCTGTCCAAAATCGAGAACAAGCAATTCTTAGAGAATTCACCTATTTCAGTCAATCAAGTCGTAGCTCAATCAGTGGAGGATCTGGAAGAATTTGCAGAGTTCAAGGAAGTAAAAACCACTGTGGATAACTCATCGGAGATACAAGTAAAAATGGATGAAAGTCTAGCTTCTATTCTGGTTAGTAATCTGATCCGTAATTCAATTTTTCATAACCTAAAAGGTGGTAATGTCACAATTACACTTGTGGATAACACTTTGATAATTTGTAACACTGGTAAATCTGAATCATTAGATCCAGAGAAAATTTTTACACGATTCCATAAGGAAACCAAGAATAGTAGCAGTTCAGGACTAGGTCTGGCAATTGTGGAGGCAATCTGTAAACTATATGGCTTTGAGGTTTCGTATAGATTTGACGGAGCACACTGTTTTGAAGTGAATTTTGGGTGAAAGGTTGAAAAGTGGTAAAGTTAGGTTGTGGATAACTCAATAAATGACATTCTGAATTCAAAGTAAAAACCTGTAGTCTTTAATTCATGGCTATTTTGTTTCCCGCAGACTTCCGATGAAAAATTGCGCGGATTATATCTGTTTCCCACTTTTATCTATAAATAAAATCCGCGTCAATCTGCGGGAAATTTTCCCTTATTTTTTTTAAGTTCTTAGTGGTTTTTAAAAAGGAAATCCAACTTCTGGAGAAGCAGGATAGCTAAGTTGGGTATTTGACAAGGAGTATCATCTAAACATTTGAGGTCTGGGAAAAGACCTCAAATGTTAAAAAATTGCGCCGTTTCGAGAGAATTTTTTTCATCTCCCTACAGATTCCCAATTGTTTCCAGAATCCCCCTTTTTCTTTGAGGTATAAATTAAAACTATACGATAATGAAAAAGCAATTCACAATCCTCGCCACAGCAATTACTTTAATCTCTACAGGCACTTTCGCTCAGGATATCAATCCTAACCAAGTACCTTCTGTAGTTGCAAACTCTTTCAAAAGAGAATTTCCAAAAGCTTCTGACATCGAGTGGGAACTGGATGGACAAAATTACAATGTAGATTTTGAAATCGGCTGGGGAACGGATCATGAGATATGGTATGACGCTGCAGGCTACATGCTGAAGCATGAGGAGGAAATCCCCAAAGGTGAACTTCCTAAGTCGGTTGCTACCACAATCGACTCTGAGTTTAAAGACCTAAGAATCGACGAAGCAAAGAAAATCACAGAAGGTAAGCAAGTCACCTACGAAGTAGAACTTGAGAATTTCACTGAAGAATGGAAAGTCTTTTTCTCCAGCACTGGTGAAGTCCTTCACAAAATCAATGACTAATCGCTAGTCATCGCCGCTTTTCCTTTTTGCCAACCTCTCTTTGCTCTCTTTTCACATTCGATTACCATGTTTAAGAATCTTATAATTTCTGCATTTCTACTTCTTATCACACTTTCTTTTGCGCAAGCTCAAGAAGAGAAGAACAAGGAAGTGAAGTCTTCAGGGGGATGGTTTGAAAAAATCCATTTGGGTGGCTATATGCAAGTTCGAAACAATGGACTATTTCAGACCAATTCAAATCTTGAATGTGAGCAATGTGATGAGGCTTGGGGGGGAGAGCAGAATTCCCTTTCGCTGCGAAGATTGCGATTCAAAATCTATGGCCAGATTCATCCACGTGTGTTTTTCTACTTCCAGCCTGATTTCTCCAAGTCAGTTACTGGAGCACATAATGTAGGTAAAGTGAAAGATGCATTTGTGGATTTGGGATTGGATAGAAACAATGAATTCCGACTTCGCGTCGGGCAAAGTAAGGTTCCTTTTGGCTATGAAAACCTTCAGTCGAGCAGCCAGCGACTCCCGCTAGATCGAGATGATGCACTAAATTCTGGTCTCAAAGACGAGCGGGATTTGGGCGTATTTTTCTATTGGGCAAGTAAGCAGAAGAGATCTCTGATGAAAGAATTGAAAAAGGATGGGATGAAGCATTCAGGAAATTTTGGGGTCTTTGCCTTGGGTATTTACAATGGACAAACAGCCAATCATCCGGATAAAAATGGCAAATTTCACGTGGTGACACGTTTTTCCCTTCCTATAGAAGTAGGAAATCAGGTGATCGAACCAGGGATTCAAGCCTATACTGGAAAGTATGTATTACAAGAAACTAGCCCGGAATTGAACGCTCAAGAAGGAAAGGAATACACTGATCGCCGAGCGGCAGCATCTTTTGTGTTGTATCCCAAGCCTTTTGGAATCCAAGCTGAGTACATGATCGGTCAAGGTCCAGAGTTCAATACAGAAACGCAGAAAATTGAGGTTCAAAACCTACAAGGTGGTTACGTGACTTTTTCGTATATCATTGGTGAATTTATCCCATTTACTCGCTTACAGTATTACGATGGAGGCAAAAAGCATGAGTTGGATGCGAGAAGCTATACGGTAAAAGAACAGGAGCTTGGCCTAGAATGGCAGCCGAATAAAGCCTTTGAATTGGTTGCGATGTACACCTTTTCCAATCGTCGTTATGAAGATTTTCAGTTTCAGGATAATCATCAAGCAGGAAGCTTGTTGAGAATTCAGGCTCAATTGAATTTTTGAAACACTTCTATTGCAAAAAAAAGTACCTGACGCAAAGGTCAGGTACATTGTAATTAGGGGTGTATATTCTTACTAAGGCCGATTAGTCTTTTCTCTGAGGACGTTCTTGGCTTTTCTTCATTTTAGCATATTTCGCTTGCTGATCTTCTGTCAAAGTAGCATTCAGTTCTTCGTCCATTTTCTTTCTGCTTTCCTGAGCGGTTTTTCTATCCTTCATAGCATCTTCATATTTCTCATGAATCGCTGTCCATTCTACTACTTGCTCAGTAGATAGGTTAAGTTCTGCTGTTGCTTTTTTGATCATTTCCTCAGTAGTAGGTGGCTCTGGTCTTTGACCTTGTCCCTGAGCTGGTCTTTGTCCTTGTCCTTGAGCAAATGCAATGGTGGATAAACATACCATGCTGATAATCATTACTAACTTTTTCATTGTTTTTGGTTTAGATGTACTATTAGTTTAATGAGAAGCTTCAATTACTGCTTTGTGAACAGTATAAAAACTACTTTTTTGCTTGAATTTGTAATAGAGCGCTGCTCCCAAGGCGAGGAGTAAAACGCCTAAACTTATGACTAGGTAGTTGGTATCTGTACCAGAAATGGCTGAGACAAACTGATCCCCTTCAGCTAGCACTCTTGCCTCATGCTGATTGTCATTATCGAGAATAAATTGATTGGAGGTTTCACCATTTCGCACGATCCCAAACAGACTCTGATTCTTGTAGATATCCTTAAAGCTTTCACTTTTGACAAATACTTCGCTGATCTCTGCCGGCACGCCTTCCAACTCAAAAACTACTGAAAATGCATGTCCAAGTTTCACATAGGTATTGCTGATAACTGCTGGATTGTCTTGATTGAAGACCAGCTGAAAATTGGCTTTCATATGCTCGATCACCAACCGTTGAAACTCCTCTGGAGTGGCGTAGGAATTTTGTCCGTAGATAGTTTGCACCTCATATTGAAGAGCTGTCAAAGATGTGTTGAATTGAAAAACCCACTGTCCTTCCGATCGTTCTATCAGCATCGCTGTGGAAATGTCGGACTGATGCGCAGTAGCATAAAAGCTGACTAAGAAAAGCCCTATAAATAGTTTCCATTTCATGTTCTCGTTGATTAAATGTCTCAATGAATTGCTTTTTACTTGGCGTATGCACCAGCTAGACAAGGCAGGAAGCTATTTGTCCCTGGAGCAGCCACATGATAGTGGTAACCTCTAATCTCATCTGTGTGTCCTCGGCATTCATCCAAGTCTGACGGTTCATTGCCAGCAGCATCCAAGCGCTCATAGATGCCATGTCCATCCATTGCGTATCCTATCATCGCTGAATGCTTGTCTGCTTGGTCGATTTTGGTAGAAACCCCAGTTGCAGCGTGGTAGTGATAGCCTGCGTGCAAATTGATATGTCCGCCTGCATCATCAAATGGAGCAAGGGTGTACGCTCCTAAGATGGCATCTTGTGGCGCCGGAGCATCGAATACTATTCCATTAAACGCTATTCCTCTCTGTGAAGGGCCTGACAAATCAGGACCAGGACGTCCGCCAGTTGGCCTATTGCCAACAGCTTTACGATCTCCTGCAGGTGGACCCTCACGGCGTTCACCAAGAGGTGGGCCTGCTCCATCTGCTGGTGGTCTGCCGCCTCCCATTCCGAAGTATTTTGGAGAATCCAGCATCACTGGAGTCACTGGAATCAAATAGGTTTGAGTGATATTTGCGACGTAAGAAGGAAGGCATTCCACACAGAAGTTTTTGTACTCCTCTCCTACATTTGGGTTGGCAGCATTTTCACAATCTTCAATCGTTTCGGTCTTATAAATATTCCCGTCAGCATCATACATGTGCCAAGTATCATCATTGTAAAAGGAAGCCATATTTTCTATAAAAGCCCCATCTACATCATATACTTCACCATCCTTCATCCATATACCACCTGCTTCTGCGTCGTCCGAAATATTGTCAGGACACCAAGGACCCATTTCATGGTCAGTCGGAAGACCTTTTGCCACGATTTGATAGCAATCGGTGGCTGTTCCATCAGAAAGAGTACAAGGAACCTTCGTCACAGTAGTACCTTCTAGAAACAAAGCAGGATCTACCTCCACCACATTGCCTGAGTTTTCAGTAGCAATTCTATCAATTCTAGAAATACTAGCGATCCATACTACAGAGCAGATCAATAAGGAAATCAGAATAATTACTTGTGCTTTTTTCATGTCTATTATTACTTACTACTTCTATAGACGTGAAGGAATTCAGCATCCCTCGCAGGAGCTTATATTTCTTTAAAAAATCTCCCTAGCTCATCAAAAAGACAGATCGGCATGGCACTATTATTCTTGAAAAATAAAAAAAGCGTAGTTGGTGACTACGTTTTTTAGTATGGATGAATCCTTGAATTGTTAAGATCAATTAATCTTCTATTTCCTTGCCTACGGCAAAAGGCTCAAGTTCCTCATTGATGATATTTTCGGTGACATGATTGATGTAATTACTCATGGTTTTCAAAGAAATACCCACTATGATTTCCATCACGTTTTCAGGTGAGAATCCAGCATTATAAAAAGTCTCCAAATCTTTAGCATCGATTTCTCCTCGGGTTCTGGTGAGCTTTTGCGTGGTCGCAACTAAGGTGTTTAATCGAGGATCTGCGATTTCCTTGAATTTTCTAACAGCATTCAGAACAGAAGAAGGCATTCCGTTAGCCTTTGAGGCACGGGTATGTGCGGCAGTGCAATAGGCGCAATCATTCACCACGCTTACTGCCAATAAAATAAGGTGCTGCTCTCCAGTAGTGAAAGAGGTTTTTGAAAATGTGTTGAATAGGCCCACATAGCCTTCTATAGCTGCAGGAGCTCCGGCCATGTACCTAAATAAGTTTGGCAACATCCCGTATTTTTTCTCCCCGTACTTTAATAATTCTTTAGACTCCTCAGGTGCACTTTCAATGCTGTGCTTAACAAACTTTTTCATGTTTTAGTGATTAATAGTATTGGCTTAAAATATATTTTAGGATGAAAATCAAGTCTGTTGATTCTTTTCTTGAAGCAAGCTTTTATACGCTCAACTCGGCACTGAAATCCAGGCCAGTTTTCACAGTATTGATGGAAATACATCCTTTTTCTGCGATTGCAATTAGCTTTTCGATCTCTTCTCGGCTTTCAGGTTTTTGACATGTTACTCCAAGATGAACCGCTGTAAATCTGGGCGCTCCTTCCTCAGCTAAGGTTGCGCTGACTTCTACAGACAGACCTTCTACCTCAATTCCGCGAGACTGTGCAGCTGCAAACAAGGTGCTGCAGAAGCATCCTCCTATTCCGATAAGCATGTGTTGACCTCCCATGAGACCAAGTCCCCCACCTCCTTTTTCTATAGGTCTATCTACGAAAATGCTGTGATTGCCTACCTGAGCTTCGACTGCAGTTGCTGAACTTTGAGCTAGATTAATGGATAGTTGTGCCATGGTTGGGTGTTTATTTATGTTGAAATAATTAATTGTTTTAGGATTAGGAGCTTCATCAAAAGTCGAGTGAGGATGATTAGATTAAAGCTCCATTTGCGCCGATGACCTGACCGGAAATCCATTTGGAATCATCAGTGGCTAGAAACAAAACAACTTTTGCTATGTCGCTAGGCTGTGCTAGTCTCTTAAAGGCATTCATACTCTTGAGCTGCTCTATAAATTCTTGTGATTTCCCAGAAATAAATAAGTCGGTTTCTGTAGGTCCAGGGGCGATTGCATTCACAGAAATTCCTCTGCCTATTTCCTTGGAAAATACACGGGTCATTTGCTCCACAGCCGCTTTGGAAGCTGAATAAAGCGCATAGCTTGGAAGCATCAATTTCACGGTACTGGATGAGAAATTGATGATATTTCCATTGTCAGCGAGTTTACTATTTGCCTCTTGGAGAGTGTTGAAAATCCCACGCACATTCACATCAAACTGCCTACTGAAATCTTCCTGCGTATTGTCTTTCAACAACTTGTTTTCCATGATTCCCGCATTATTTACCAGCACATCTAGTTTACCAAAATGTGCTAGCGTTTGATCAAATAATTGGATCACTTCTTCCTTGTTGCTTACATCTGCCTTGATGGCAATCGCTTCTCCACCATTATTCCTAATTGTCTCTACCACCTCCCTGGCTTTGTCTTCACTGTTTGAGTGATTGACAACTATTTTCGCGCCTTCTTTGGCTAAGGTCATGGCGATTTCTTTACCTATTCCCTTAGACGATCCCGTCACTAGGATTACTTTGTCTTTTAACTTCATATCGTTTTTAGTCTATAAATGGAAAAGATGGATAGGACGACAGCGATGACCACGAGAACTGGTTTGACTTCTGCCCTTGCATAAAATTCCAAGCCTATTGCAGATATCATCGTGACCAATAAAAAGCCAAAGGCCAGTCTTCCATGCAAGTTTTTTTTGGTGATAATAAACAGGATAAGTAAGACTGCTATGCCCGATTCAGCTATTCCTGTGAAAATCCGAAACAAATCCGCATCAATCGATAGCGCAGCTCCGAACTCTTTAAATCCCGCTCTGCTTTGCTCCTTTCCCAGTAATTTGGGAATGGCAAAGAATAGCATTATAGCTGCAGAAATGCCTGTGATAAAGTAGTCTAGTATCTTTTTCAAATACTTAACGCAAAGCGATTAGTTTCTTAGCAACTAAGGTCAAGTCTGATTCGGCGATTTCTGGTTTTGGTGCCAAAGGATATAATTGTGCGCCTGGTCTGCTGACGAAAGCTCCTCTCCATCCTGCCCAAATAGCTCCTGCGATATCCCAGCCATGAGCTGCTACTAGCAGGCATTCACTTGGTTTTACACCCATTTTTCTAGCTGCCCAATCGTAAGTGTCGCTATGTGGCTTGAATTTGCCGATATCCTCTACACTAAGGCGCTCATCAAAATAGTCTAACAATCCCGCGTTGGTGAATTGCGTTTCTACACCTTTATTGGATGAGTTGGTGAAGGAAACCAGTTTGTAACCCGCTTTTTTCAGTTGGGTAAGCGCCTCTTTTACTTCAGGATGTGCAGGCAAAGAGCGGATAGGTCCTAAGATTGCTTCTTTGGCATCTGCCTCACTGATGCTTATGCCATTGTTTGCAGCCACCATTTGTAGAGCAGCCGCACCGATTAGGCCGAAATCTGTATACTGTCTTCCGACCGTGGTAACTAGGGAATACTGTAGCATGGTGGTGAACCATAAAGGCAGTAACTCATCTCTGTCTCCAAGCGCTTTTCCTACACTTTTTTTCATCGTTGTCAGGTCAAGCAAGGTCTCGTTTACGTCAAAGAAAAGAACCTTCGGAGGAACTTCTGCTAATTGACTCTTTGGTGAAGCTTCCGCAAAAGCTGTATTTCCAAATGCTGGAACTGCTACGCCAGCTAAGCCCAGCATGGCTGTTTTATTGATAAATTCTCTTCTTTCGTTTTTCATAGTATCCATGATTATATGTTTTATAACAACATACTAACTGGTATGTTATTAGGTAAAAAAAATTACTTTTTGATTTGCTCTATATAATTGGAAAGCCCGGCGATATACTCTTCAAGGATGATGTCATCATCATATAATTTTCGGATCCCTCGAATTCCTTCAAATGCACTAATAAGGTAAATCGCAACTGCCTTGCTCGATACGCTTTCCTTGATGGAATTTTCTGCCTTGCCTCTTTCGATCAAAGCAATCAAGCCAGCTCTCCACTCGTCAATAATCTTCCTCAATGCCAACTGATAAGCCGCTTCATAATCCGCTATTTCATTAATAAAATTGTTCATCGGACAGCCATGCTTTTTATCGTAGAGAGGAAAAGACTTGATTCGATCTAGGAAAGTACTTTCTAGAATTTCCACAGCATTTCCAGACTTGTATAGCGGTGCTATCATTCCTTCATGCACTCTTCTTTGCACCTTCAAACTGATCACAGCCAGCCCCAGCTCTTTTTTGCTTTTGTAGTGATAATAAAATGCGCCCTTGGTGAGCTTGGTAGCCTCCATTATCTTATCCACACTGGTGGTCTTGAAGCCATTTTCGTAAAACAGCTTAAATGACTTGTTAAGGATGATTTCCTTCGTTAATTCTGACTTTTGACCCTGGTGCATGTGACAAAGGTATTAAAAAAATACCAAGTGGTATGTTTTTAAACTTCTTTAACACATCGGACAGATTAGTTCCTGATGCTTTTTAATTCGGATTTCAGTTCGTCTAGAATGAGCTGGTCAGCGTTGCTCAGTGGTAGGTTTTTCAGAAGATCATTCGTCTCAAAAGGATCTGCGCTTAGGTTATAGGATTCTTCTATTCCATCCTCAAAAAGCAAGTATTTATGCGTCAGATTCCGAATGGTATTTTCCTCTCCCCGCTCTGCAAAGACATAATTTCGGAAAGGAAGATTTGCTTGTTCGAGAAGTGATTTGAAGCTTTTACTGTCGTTTATCTCTGAGACTTCCACCCCTGCTATAGCTGCGATGGTCGCAAAAAGATCAGTGGTATTGATGAGTGCATCTTCAGTAGCTTGGATTCGACTTACATTTTTGCCAGAAATCACCATAGGTACATTAATTCCACCTTGGTAGATGGCATCCTTAGCATGAAATCTATCGTAAGTCTGCACAACCTGACGAGGTGTTCCATTATCTCCCAAGAATATAAAAACCGTGTTTTCTCGTTGTTCTGCAGGTATAGAATTGATCAGCCTGCCCATCTCTGTGTCCATGGCTTCCAGCATGGCCAAATAGTAAGGAAGAGGATTTGAATTGATGCTAGCTTGATCATCTGGCAAAGCTCCTTGTGAATGCAAGTTACTTGGTGGTAAATGAAATGGAGTATGTGGAGCATTGTAGGCAAGCCAGAGAAACCAAGGCTTTTCTTGCTCAGCAATCCAATCTATCGCCAGATCGGTGAGCTTTGTAGTGGCATATTCCGTGGAAATACTGGTCGAGCCATTGATCGTTAAGTCCCAATCGTAATAAGACTGGACGGCACCGCGGAGAAAACCAGCATAATATTCTACACCCATTTCACTGGGATGCGTAGCTGAATTGGACAAGTGCCACTTCCCGATGAGCGCATTGCTGTAAGCATCGCCCGTTTGCTCGCTGAGATACTTAAACAAAGAGACCTCAGTAGTAGGTAGATCTATTCCTACTTCAGTCACACCAGTTCTGAATCCATATCTGCCAGTAAGGATAGTTGCTCGGGTAGGTGAGCAGGTAGGATTTGACCATACATTAGTGAACACAATCCCTGTATTGATCATGTTTTGAATTGAAGGCATATTCGGTTTTTGTCCGGCGACGCTGTAGCCAGGACTGGCGTCAAGTCCCATATCGTCTGCGATGATAAAAACGATATTGGGTTGTGAAGTGGAGGGGATTGGCAGAGGAGCAGTTTCTTGGAGACTTGCGTCACAGGAACTGATAATACATACCAAGAGGAGTAAAAGGATATTTTTTAGCAAAGTGTTTTTTAATAATGTGTCTGCGTTTCTGCGATCGTAAGTGATAAATACACCTCTGACAGTTGTCAGTTATACTTCCTTCTTGAGAATTTCAATGTGACGCTTAAGCCTTTCCAAATCCATTTCCAAGGTGCCATTGTAGACTCCGCGGATAAAGCCTTGGCCATCTACTAAGACGAAATTTTCTGTGTGAATGAAGTTGCTGGTGTCAAGGGTTTTGGTGAAGTCCTCATCCGCAAAATATCCTTCTCGAGCGATGGAATAAATTGCTTCCACATCTCCCGTAACTAGGTTCCATTTGGCGTCATTTACCTGATGTTCTATTGCGTATTCTTTCAGCACAGGCACAGAATCGTTCCAAGGCATCACTGAATGCGACAAGAACATAACTTCCTCATCGGATAGATAAGCTTCCTGCAGTGATTCCATATTTGCGGTTAGCTTCGGGCAGATGCCTGGGCAAATAGTAAAGAAGAAATCCGCCACATAGATTTTTCCTCGGTAGCTTTCCTCAGTGATTTCTTCACCATTTTGATTGGTAAATGCAAAGTCTGGTATTCTATGCGAACCTTTCTCCCAAGATGGCGTGAAGTCTGCCGAATTGAAATAGGGTAAAGCCGTGATTTCATCTTCGCGGTTCTCAGCACCTGCACCTTTTCCCGTACAGGAAAAGGCAAGAATGCTTATAAGAAGGATTAAGGGAAGGCTATATGATTTCATCGCTGTTCTCAGTTAGCGTGTGACATTTTTTCAAACCGATCAAGCCGAATCTCTCCCTACCACGAACTTCATAATTAGCTTTGATGCGTCCGTCTTCTTGCCAGAGTTTTTGGCTGCCCATCTCCTTGCCTTCCACAAAGTTGAATTCCTTATAGGCTTGTCCATTGGCATACCATTCTTTGACAGCACCGTCATATTCGCCGGTTTGATTGAAATGATACTCAAACTGAAGTGTTCCATCTGGCCACCAGCCTCTGTGAATGCCAGTTTTGTAGCCTTCCGAATAGCTTCTCTCTAGCGCCAAAGTTCTGTCTTCATACCAATTTTTTTCCTCTCCATCTTTTCTTCCTTCCTCGTATTGAATCTCCGAAGCTAGTTTTCCATCAGGGTAAGTAGTAATCAAAGATCCGGTAAAAGGGGTATCTAAATAATACAGCACACCGTTTTCAAGCTCAAGTTCTGAGTTGGAAGCTTGTATAAATAAGTGCTCGGATTCTGTGCAGGAGATCGCGACAGATAGTAAGAGCAGAAGTATGCTGGAATTTTTGGATAGGGAAATCATTATTGGGTGATGCTTCCTGGAGTTCCGAAATAGCCGTTTCCGTTCAGATAAGGATCTTCGCTAGTGATGTGGTAATGGTAAATTCCGTCAGGAAAATCTGCCGTAGCGCCTAGATGCCCGTGGTACATATCCAAATCAGCATTGGTAATCAACCCGCCATTTTCCATTGGGCCATAGACTGGAAATCCATCTGCCAAGAGTCCTAAAAAAGCATCATTTCCAAATTGCTGCGTCAAATATGTAGGCTCAATGTGGTAATGGTACATCCCACGTCCCTGAGGATGACCTAACCATTGATCAAAGGAATCGATCTCAGTCGTCAAAGGCTGATCTGGACCAGCATACTGGTTGAAAAAGACTACTCCATTTCTAGAAACTCCTATTGGGCCAAGTGGAGTGTTTTGGTGATTGCTTGCTTCGGATGGATTGAGAGGAATCGAAAACACGATATTCTGTGTAGCTATCTTATTAGGATTTTGATTGTAGGCAGGATTAGTACCATCATAGTCACTATAGAGAGGATTGTCTTTTGGCCAGTAGGGGCTGGTATAATTTGGCTGATCTTGAGTAGTGAAGATCACTCGGCCGTCACGCACTTCATAGGAAAGACCAGTGCCCTCAAACTTGGTTAATATTGATGTAATATCGTACTCGGTGCTGTCTGGTAGCATGTCAATATCTGTATCATTAGAACAGGCCAAAACAATGGTGACGATAAGAAGTGAAAAGACGATACTGTGTTTGATGGAATTCATAAAGGAGTTCTAGAGATTTGGGTTTTTGACTCAAGGGCATGCTAATAGTTTAAAATGGGAGTACTTAAAATCTGTTAAAGGTTAGTGAATATGTTAGGAAGTGAAAATTAGGTGTAAAAAAATCCATCAGAGTAAACCTGATGGATTTGTTGGTGGCTTAGATCTTTATCTTATTCAGCTGGTAAATTTGAGTTAAAAATATCTCTGAATAGTTTCCATTTGCCATCTTCTTTTTTCCAAAGCACAATGTACTTTTCCTCTCCGACAGCTTGGTCTCCGGCGAAAAGCGTCAATTGTCCTTCTTCGGCGATCAAGTCCTCGGTTCCATATACATTTTCGAGTCTTAGGTCAACTCCAGTGATGCCAGCCTGAAACATATCTGCTATGGCTGCCTGGATGTTTGCTCTACCTACCGCCGATGGAGCTCCACCGCTCATAAGTTTGGCATCTGTTGTATATAAATTCGCCAAGCCTTCGGCGTCACCTGCGGCTACCACAGCCATAAAATTCTTGTTGGCTTCTATAATTTCAGCTTTGGCAGTTTCCAAATTGAATTCGGAAACTGGTATTTCCTGTTCCTTCGGCTTTTCGGTGCAGCTCTGAATTCCAATGACCACACTAAAAAGTGTCAACATGACAGTCACTGGAATTAATCTTGAGGGGTTTTTCATGATATGTTTAGTTTGTGCCTACTTGGATCGGTTTTCGGCGGTACCGTTTTTTCATTGCTCATGTTAGGTTCACCATTCTATTTGATCCTGTTTTGAAGGAGACAAAGTCACTCATAATTTTCAATGGAATATCACCAAAAAAGGCTTTTATAAGATTCATTTTTTTAGTCACAAGATTCAAAAAATACAATTTATTACGTTGAAACGGATGGATTTCTCTTCGTAATCACTTATTTTCAGATAATTAAGTGATTAATTAGAATAGTAATATTTTTAGTAGACATGCAAGTTTTACCAGATTCATTTTGCTTCACTTTACAATTGAAAGAAAATCCACGCCTGTCGATTTAAGATGTTATAGGGAATTTTTCATTTCCATTCAAATCCCTTCTTCAGGGTAAGTACTTAATGATTAAGGTCGCCTTTTACACGCTAATAAATTTTTATATAGATGAAGGATTCAATAATAAGTTCAAAGTTCAGTACGATTAAGATTTTTACTATTTCACTTTTTGTTCTGTTGACGTTTCAGATTGACGCCCAGGAAATTCAGCTAGAAACAATTTCTATCTCCAATGGGCTCGCTTCGCCTCAGGTCATGGATGTGATGCAGGACAGTTATGGGTTGATTTGGTTGGCAACTGGCAACGGGATTCAGCGCTATGATGGCTACACTTGGAAGACTTTTCGGAATGTCATAGGTAGCCCCAACTCCCTTCAAAACAATGTCACTTTTGATATTGAGGAGGATAAAAATCATGATTTGTGGATATCCAGCGACAAAGGTGTTACCAAGTATGACCGATCAAAAAATACCTTTATTAACTATGATTTTGAGGAAATTTTTGATTTGGCTCTTGGATCTGGAAGAGTGTTCAACATACTTATAGATTCCCAAGGAAGGATTTGGGCTGCCAGTTTAGCCAAAGAAATCGTGCAATATGATTCCGCGAATGACACCTGGGTTCTGGCACCTTATGAGGTCAAGGACTCAAAAAAAGAGAGAGGTGGACTCAGCTTACCGATAATGGAAGATAAGGAAGGCGGAATCTGGTCGGGATCTACTACCTACGGATTAATGCATCTTACCAAAGGGGCAGCAGGGTTTAAACCTATAGAATTTGGCCAATTTGTTGACTTTAACTCTACTGTAAACGGCATTTCTGATCTATTTTTTGATAAAGACGGGATTCTCTGGATTACCAGCAGACTGGAGATTAATAAGTATGATCTAGCCACAAAGGAGCTGAAATTGCTAGCCCAGTATGATTATGCGCTAGAAGATGTGTATAGTCATCTTAATTCCATCAAAGAGGACCGGGATGGCAATATTTGGATTTTGAATAATTTCAGAGGGGTACTGAAGTTTGAAGGGAATAGTGATTCTTTTCAGGAGGTTCTCATTCCCGGTAATAGAAAAATAAATTCAGGTGGCTGGACTCATCGATTTACCCATATGCTAATTGATTCCAGCGGGATTATTTGGTTTGGGTCACTTAGCAACGGTCTATTCAAGTATGATCCGATCAACAAACCTTTCAAATATTACAGCAATCATCCGGAGGAACCAAAATCAATTAGTCCTGGAGGTGTTTTTGGACTTTATGCTTCTACTAATAACCCTGACAAAGTATTCATTGGAACTCGTGGTCATGGCATTAATATTTTTGATAGTTCTGATCAATCAATCAAAAAGGTCAATTTTTCTTCCGCTAACGACATGTTCGGAGGTTCAGCTCGGTCTATTTATGAGCAAAAAGATGGCACCATATGGGTAGGGACATGGGGTGATGGCTTGATAAAAATGGATAAAGATTACAATGAAATCAAGCGTTTCAAGAATGATCCAGAGGATAAGAAGAGCCTTATAAATAATCAAGTCCGAGTGATTAAGGAAGACCGGACTGGCAAACTCTGGATTGGAACAAATGGAGGGTTAAATGTTTTTGACCCAAAAACAGAAACTTATAAGGAAATAGTAAGCCAGTATGCCAAAACGTATTCTGAGGAGATTATCACTAAGGTGAAAAATTGGCTTCAAAATGATGAATCCTTAGCCATTATAGATAAGGTCACTGACAATAAAGAACTCACCAAAGAAGTAAAAATCACAGAAAAAGCCACTTATTTTTTAGTGACCGTTGGCGAAGGAGATCTTGTCAGCATGGCAGATTTTGGGTGGCTGAGAAATCCTGCGGGAGAGACTATCGCAGGAATGGAATTATTTGGAGACAGTTTCTTCGCTGGAGGCGATCCAAAGAATCGAATGCAAATCACCCAACTTGAGCTTTCTCCGGGAACCTACTCTCTTCGATATTCTTCTGATGATAGCCACCATTACAATAGTTGGAATGCTCCAGAGCCTGAGTTTCTTCCACTGTATGGCGTAGCGATTTTCAAGCAGGAAAACCAATCGGAAAGTCAGGCAAAAGTGGTGAACATCAATGAACAAAATGCTGAAATAATCATTCAGGATCCTAATATCTCAGACATTGAAATAGGAGAAAAATACATCTGGATAGCGAGCCTAAACGCCGGTCTAACCCAAATAGATCCTGAAACAAATGCGGTGAAATACTACACCAGTGATCCGCTTGACCCGACTACGCTAAGCAGTATACAAGTCAATGATGTGTTTGAAGATGAAAACGGGCTGGTCTGGATGGCTACTTATGGAGGTATAAATATTTTGGACCCCAAGTCCGGAGAAATCACCAAATACACTGAAGAAGATGGCTTGCCTACCAACTTTTTGGAAACTATCCTTCCAGGCGAAAACGGAGAAATGTGGCTCTCTTCTAGAAATGGATTGATCCAAATGATCCGAAATGAATCACTGAATAAAGTAACCTTTATCAATTACAATGAAGAGGATGGAATTGGTGGTGATGTATTCCTGTCGCTAGCTTCTGGCAAAACCACAACCGGTGATTTCTATTTTGGAGGAGATCATGGCCTAACCACTTTTGCTACTATAGCTTCAAATAAAGTTCCGCCATCTGTTATCATCTCGAATCTTTCGATTTCCAATCGCTCAGTGTATGATATGAGAGAAGATTCTCCACTGCATGAAGATCTGCTTTCTACCAAATCCATCACACTCAGATACGATCAGAATGATCTCAGCTTCGAATTTGCTGCACTTCACTATGCCAATCCTACCAAAAATCAATACGCTCACATGATGGAAGGGCTGGATGAAGACTGGATTTATGATAATCGAAACTTTGCTTCTTATACCAATCTGGAACCTGGCATATATACCTTCAAAGTCATAGCTTCTAACGCCTATGGCGTGTGGAACGAGGAGGGAACTTCTATTGTGGTTACCATTCTTCCTCCATGGTGGAAAACCTGGTGGGCATATACCCTTTACCTAGTAGTTCTGGGGCTAGTGATTTTTGCGGCTTACTCCGAATTGAAAAGAAGAATTCGAGTGAAGGAGCGCTCCCAAAGTTTGGAGCGGGAAGTGGCACAATCCAAAGAAATCGAGAAAGCCTATACCAAATTAAAAGCTACTCAATCGCAACTGATCCAATCTGAAAAGATGGCATCACTGGGAGAACTTACCGCAGGGATTGCCCATGAGATTCAGAACCCATTGAATTTTGTGAATAACTTCTCGGAAGTCAGCGTCGAATTGATCGATGAGATGCAGGAGGAATTGGCTCAGGGGAATACTCAACTCGCAATAGAGATTTCCAATGACCTGAAAGAAAATCTGACGAAGATCAACCATCATGGTAAGCGAGCTGACTCCATAGTAAAAGGAATGCTGGAGCACAGCCGCGTAAACACACGTGATGTACAACCTACCAATCTCAATGCACTTGCTGATGAATTTCTGCGATTGAGCTACCATGGCTTGCGTGCAAAAGATAAAAGTTTTAATGCTGATTTCTCAACAGAATTAGCCCCTAGCCTTCCTAAGGTGGATGTGGTACGTCAGGATATCGGTAGAGTCATTCTGAACCTGATAAATAATGCCTTCTATGCTGTGGATAGTAAATCTAAAGACCTCAAAAGCAAAGACGGCGATCTGGGAGATTACAAACCAAAAGTAATCGTACGATCAAGATTAGTAGACCTTGCAGGGAATACCGGAGGAGTAGAAATATCGGTAGAGGATAATGGCGGAGGAATCCCAAAAGCTATCAAAGACAAGATTTTCCAACCATTCTTTACTACCAAGCCTACAGGTAGTGGCACCGGTCTTGGTTTGTCTTTGAGTTACGATATCATCAAGGCTCATGGTGGAGATTTGAGGGTGAAAAGCACTGAAGGAGAAGGCACAGAAATGATCATTTTTTTACCGATCAAAGACAGATTCGCATGATAATTACCAAAGCATTAAAAGCAGAGCTAGCTCAATGGCTCGATACCTTTTGGATAACTTATATGAAAGGTGACTTTGATGTCTGGTCTACTTTTATAGCGGAGAATTACTACAATATTGGTGGGACCAAGGAAGAGATCTGGCATTCCAAAAAGGAGATTTTGGACTACAGTTATGCTATCCATGATCAGATGGTTGATCAGGCGGAGGTTCGTAATCGAGAGATCGAGGTACTTCCCTATGGTGACTACTTGATGGTCAATGAATTTACAGATCTCTATGTGAAAATAGAAGGAGAATGGACGTATTATGGCCCTTTTCGCATGTCCTCCCTTCTGTCACAAACAAATACTGGCTGGATCGCTTTGCATCAGCACGGGTCCTATCCTGATATGAAGGCGACTGAAGGAGAAGCCTTTGCAGCAGATGCGCTAAAAGCTGAAAACAAACGGCTTCAAGAGGCAGTAGAACAACGGACCGCTGAGCTAAAAGGAAAAAATCAGGAGCTGGAGATTGAGGCTTCATTGGAAAGAGTCAGAACAGTGGCAATGGGAATGAAAACCCCAGATGACATGCTTAAGGTGTGCCGGGTTATTGCTTATCAACTTGAGGTCTTAGGTGTCAAACAAATTCGAAATGTGCAGACGGCCATCATCGAATCCAAAGAAGAGGTTTATCGCTGCTACCAATATTTTCCAGGCTATGATCAGGACGTCATCGAGCGAACCGAATACCTCAAAAATCCGGTGGAGCAGCAAATGGTCAATCAGATGCTTGCCACTCGGGATAGTCATTTTTTAGGGGCATTGACAGGGGAGGAATTAACAGGATTCCGCATGCACCGCAAGGAGGAAAACCACCTCGCTGATCCACTTTTAGAAGGGGTAGATGAGTTGGGTTACTGTTTCCTATCGATTGGTGAAGGAGGCCTAGGACTCACGTTGTATAACGCTTTGGATGAACAAAGTCTGTCCTTATTTAAGCGTTTCCATCAGGTCTTTTCATTGACTTATCAGCGATTCCGGGATCTTCAAAAAGCAGAAGCACAAGCAAGAGAAGCAGAGGTTGAGTTAGCCTTGGAGCGGGTTCGTGCAAGAACCATGGCGATGCATAAAAGTTCGAAATTGGCAGAAGCTTCTATTCTATTAGATGAGCAAGTGCGAAGCCTGGGCATCCAAACTTGGGGATGTGCTTTTCATATCTATGCAGAAGATGAAGCCGGGGACTACGAATGGTTTAGCAGTGCCAATGGGAGTTTGCCATTCTACAAAACTCCCAGAGAGAAATTTTTTTTAGATTTTTATGAAAGGGGACAGCGGGGAGAAAAATTCTATGTGAAGGAGTTTGCAAGAGAAGAATGTAAGGCGCACTATGATTACCTGAAAACCATCCCAATAGCCGGCGATTCGCTGAAAGCCTTGGAAGAATCCGGTATCTCATTACCTACTTACCAAATCGATCATGTTGCTTTCTTCAAGCATGGCTACATCCTCTATATCACTTATGAGCCAGTGCCGGATGCTTATGCTATTTTCCAACGTTTCGCTAACGTTTTTGAACAGACCTTTACCCGTTTTCTAGATCTTGAAAAAGCAGAAGCCCAGACAAGGGAAGCAGAAATCGAATTGGCTCTGGAAAGAGTTAGATCCAGATCTCTGGCTATGCATGCCACCTCGGAATTGCAAGATGTAATCCATACCGTACATCAGGAATTAATTAAGTTGGAAATTGGAATTTTTGGAGGATCATTTATTGCCATTAACAGTGAAATTGAAGAAGAACTTCATTGCTGGGGATCCGGTGGAACGGCCAATACTTCAGATGAGGTTCATATCCCTTATTTTGATAAGCCTTTTTACACGAATTTGGTCAAGGGGCTAAAGGGCGGGCCAGCCTTTTTTACTGAAGAGTTTACCCAAGAAGAGAAAAAGGAATTCTTTACTTTTTTGTTTACAAAAGAACCATGGTCTAATCTAAAGGCCAATGAAAAAAATGAAATCCTCTCAAGTCCTGGAGGCTATACCAGATCCTGTTCTGTGTCATTGCATACCAGTATTTTCATCATCAATCAGTCGGGAAAAAAGTTCTCTGGAGAAGAAAATGATATTCTTAAACGCTTCGGAAAAGTCTTCGAGCAGTCCTATACCCGCTTCCTCGATCTTCAAAAAGCAGAAACACAAGCTAGAGAAGCGCAGATTGAAGCAGCATTAGAAAAAATACGAAGTAGAACCATGGGAATGCAGCATAGTAATGAATTGCCTGATGCCGCCCATGTGCTTTTTAATGAAGTGAGAAAATTGGGAATTCCAGCTTGGAGCTGCGGATACAACATTCTCTCGGATGACAAAAAATCCTCTTTGTGCTGGATGAGCAGTGAAAATGAAGTACAACCCTCATTTAGACTTCCACTGACAGAACATATCAGTTTACAGCCGTGGTATGAGGCAATCATTAAAGGTGAAGTATTATTTGTTTACGAGCAGGGTGGAGAAGACTTGGTGAAGCATTATCGTTATTTGGGGGAATTGCCAGAGTTGAAATCCGTTTTTGCCCAATTTGATGCGGCCGGTATTTCGCTTCCTACCTTCCAGGTCAATCACTTGGCCAAATTCGACCAAGGATTTCTATTGTTTATTACCTACGAACGGGTGCCAGAAGCACATGCTATTTTCCAAAGGTTTACCAAGGTTTTCAACCAAACCTATACGCGCTTTCTCGATCTTCAAAAAGCAGAAGCTAGGGCTAAAGAATCTCAAATTGAAACAGCCCTTGAGCGGGTAAGATCCAGAACTATGGGAATGCAGCAATCCGATGAGCTTGGAGATGTGGCAACTGTCTTATTCAACGAGATGAATGGATTAGTATCCAATCTCTGGACCTGTGGTTTTGTCTTATGTGAAGAAAATCGCAAAGAAGACGAGTGGTGGCTAAGTATGGATACCGGTTTCACTCGAGGTTTTTTCCTACCAAACGTAGGTGATTTTGCACATGCTTCCTTATATGAGGGATGGCAAAAAGGTGAAGCTTTACGGTCTGTTGTTTTGGAAGGTGATGCGCTCTCTGAGCATTACAATTGGCTGGTAAGTTTGCCGATCGCGAAGCAGCTCTTTGATGAGATGGACGAAAAAGGCATCGAACGACCAACTTGGCAAAAGTTGCATGCAGCCTATTTTAAAACTGGTTATTTGGTCATCATCACCGCAGTGCCTTGTGCGGAGGAAGAAATCTTCAAGAGCTTTGCACAAGTATTTGACTTGACCTACACCCGTTTTCTTGACTTGCAGCAAAAAGAAGAACAAGGCAAAAAACTTGTCGAAGAAAAGCTAAGGCTGGAGCGTACATTGAAGGACCTTCAGGCTACACAAGCCCAACTCATACAATCTGAAAAGATGGCTTCCCTGGGTGAACTAACAGCAGGCATCGCCCACGAGATTCAGAACCCATTGAATTTTGTGAATAACTTTTCCGAAGTCAGCAGTGAAATGTTTGACGAGTTGATGGAGGAAATAGAAAAAGGTGATATGGAAGAAGTGAAAGCCCTCTCTGCTGATATCAAAGAAAATCTGATCAAAATCAATCATCATGGTAAGCGAGCTGACTCCATCGTCAAAGGAATGCTGGAGCATAGCCGATCAAGTTCAGGTGAAAAAACTTTGACAGATATCAATGCACTTGCAGATGAATTCCTACGACTTTCCTACCATGGTCTTCGAGCCAAAGACAAAAGCTTCAACTCAGACTTTAAACTGGAACTAGATCCCTTAGTTCCCAAGATAAATATCATCGGGAAGGACCTTGGAAGAGTGATTCTGAATTTGGTAAACAATGCTTTTTACGCTGTTCACGATAAGGCGAAAACTACCCCCCAACTCTCCCGAAACATCGGGACAGGCTCAAAAGGGGGAGAAGGCTTTGAACCTTCATGACTCGTCCTAAAAAAAGTTTACAGGTTAGAGTTTAAATACTGGTATAGATTTACAGTTTCATTTAGTCCTGTAATGGATTTACAAGAGTACGTTTTTTAGGGTAATAGTTTCTCCATAGCCTTTCTGTTTTTTGATTGGTTTGATGGATTTCTTCCGGTGTCAGGTTCCCAATGCTCATGTGTGGTCTTTCCTGATTGTAGAGCTTGACAACTTCTTCTAAGAGCAAAGTAGCCTCCTGGATAGTTTCTATTTGATAGCAGTCCAGGTATTCTTCTTTTATTATTCCATTTATCCGTTCTGCCAATGCATTCTCCAATGGATCT